>DASXML010000030.1:0-59245 GCA_036495715.1 Scandinavium sp. | reverse complement strand
ATTCATCATGACCGTTTATAGTACCGCAGTCTCTCCCCTTTATTTTTAGCTGTAGTGCAGACAGAAACCATAAGTACCGGCGTTGACATGCCGGGGAAGCCCTTATAGTACAATAATTTCCGATATCCAAACTGACCCCTATTACGAGCTAAAATTCAAGATCTAGATTTCAAGATTATTAGTTTGAGTAATTCTATTGAGGGTGTTGTTTCAAAGTCCGACTACAAAAGCGTTAAGCAATTTGCGACCCAAGAAGCTGTGTCTAATTTTGATGATCTGAGCCAGCACTGTATCGAGAGGAAAGTTATCCTTACAGGCAAACTGAGTGAGCTTTCTAAAAAAATGGAAAAATCACAGGCTGAGTGCACAGAGCTTCAGGGCATAATGACTAAAGAGGGCAGCTGGGTTGATTTCGAGCTATTGGAAGCGAAAAAAAAATCGGCCGCTAAACAACTCGATACAACGCAATCTGTTGTCAATAGTTTTATGCGGAATGTAAGTGCCTTGGTCGGTAAAGACTTAGTCGCAAATATTGAGGTCGTGAGTGTTGAAATACATGACGTTGTTCAGGTTGTAGAAAAAGAATCCTCTGAGGTGGATAAGAAAATTCAGTCACTTGATTTACTTCGCGAGCTGTTGAAAACATTTAAACCGTATTTTGAAAGTCTGAATTTACGCGATAGACTCAAAGTGGTTGAGCATGATCTTGCCCAGCATACAATGGTCGCAGGACGTCTAACTGCCGAGCGCGAAATAGTAATTTCGAAACTGAGAATAAGAATTGAAGAATTTTTCTTTACTGACTTAATCAATGCTATTTACAGCAAGATAGATCCACACCCATCGTTCAAGACCGTTCAGTTCGTAGCCGATTTCAATGTTACGGATAAGCCTGGGCTGAATATTGTTTTGCAAGATGAGCGGGGGGATGTGATTTCACCAATGCTTTACTTTAGCTCTGCACAGTTGAATATTCTGAGTCTCAGCGTTTTTCTTGCTAATGCTTTGCACGCAAAAGACAAAAATAGCAAACCTCTTGATGTGATTTTAATTGACGATCCTATTCAATCAATGGACTCCATCAATGTTCTTGCGACGATTGATTTACTTCGAAACGTATCATCTCGCTTTGACAAGCAAATTATCATTTCTACTCATGATGAAAACTTTTTCGAGTTACTGAAGCGTAAGATTCCCACGGATGTTTTCGGTTCCAAATTCCTTCAATTGGAAAGCTTCGGGGTGGTCAGCCAAAGCTAACTTTTTTAGGATAACTACAGTGATGTGAGGCTTTGTTGGGTAATCACCTCCGTTAATAATGGGGAGATTACCTTTCATGGTATTTCTTATACTTCATTTGTTTCGATTATTGCGTTTTTCGATTGTTTCGTCTAAGCTATCTCGTAATAGCTGCACTTGAAACTAGATTGCAAAACTGATGTGTAGCCCAATATTGATACTGAAAACTTCAAACGAATCTTAAACTTAGACTAAAACTTAACTGGAATACTAAAATGACAAACTCAATTCTTGATAGCCTGAGCCTACCAGCTCAAGGGGAGATTGAGGCAGCTGTACGTGGACAAAGGGAGCTTGCCGCCTACCTCTCCACAAAGATGGAAACTCAAAAAATTTCGATTCAGGATGCAGAAAACAACGTTCACCAGATTGAATTACCTACGTCTTCGCTGACGTTGCTCGTATCGATCTTAAGCGAATTAGCCGCCGGTAACGCGGTTCAGGTTGTTCCTGTGCATGCTGAATTAACTACGCAGGAAGCAGCCAACATCCTGAATGTTTCACGTCCGCATATGGTGAAATTACTGGAAGAAGGGGAGCTGCCTTTCCATAAAACCGGTCGCCATCGCCGCGTGCTTTTCGCTGACTTGATGGGCTATAAAAACCGTCGAGATAGCGCAAGTCGCAGAGCAATGCAAGAGCTGGCTGATCAGAGTCAGGAGCTTGGATTTTACTAATGACACATTCGCCTTATCCCGTAGTTTTGGACGCCTGCGTGCTATACCCGTCACTTCTACGGGATTTATTAATCCGCTTAGGGCTAACTGGGCTTTACCAGCCGAAATGGACTGCAACCATTCAAGACGAATGGCAGCGTAATCTTTTGGCAAACAGACTGGACTTAACGGCTGAAAAAATTAAACGCACCGGTCAGTTGATGAATGAAGCTTTGCCTGATGCGGAGGTTTTCGGATTTGAATCTCTAATTCACAGTGTTGATCTACCAGATGCTGACGATCGACATGTTGTAGCCGCAGCTGTTCGCAGTAACGCCGACATAATCGTGACCTTTAATCTAAAAGATTTCCCTGAGCATGCTTTAACGTCATTCGGAATTGAAGCACTTCACCCGGATGATTTTATTTCAGATCTTTTCGATTTAAACCAAGCCCTTGTGCTTTCGGCCGTAAATACACAACGTCGCGGCCTGCAGAAACCTCCGATGGAGGTAGCTGACTATCTTGAAGCACTTCAGCGTCAGGGAATGGTGCAAACGGTAAAAGAGTTAAACAAATATCGCTTGCTGATTTAAGACGATGGGGCATTAGCCACGAAGCTTCTGCTCCAGAAGGAAGGGGGATACTAAACATATCAATCAACATGATTTAACTTATGTTGAGTAAAAATCTAGTTCATAAGATAAAGTCATCATATGCATATAATTTAAATGAATATTTTTAATATAAAATAAACTTACATCCAGAGAGCTTCATGAACTAATCCTCAGAACCCTGTTTTTGGTCTCTTTTGCATTCATCCGGTTTTCAGGGATTCATGAGTTCGTTCAGGACAGCATCATTCCCGGCGATTTCATCACCTGTACGGATGTATGACTAAGTATGTCTGATGCTGTCATCGGGGGTATCATTGGATCCAACGGTCAAACAACGACTTGACTCATGATGAAGCAAGGATGCTGTCAATTAATGTATCGCGGCCAGGGTCAGTGGGTGTATTTCTGTCAGTCATAATTTGTTTGGCATTTTTTACTGCATTAATAATCTCTGTTTTCTCTTGCGTGCCGACGAGTGCCATTCGAGTACTAAGCACACTGGCCGCCTGATAGCCACAGAATGCGGGTTCTTCGTACAGTCGGTTGGCAAGCCAGGTAATATAGTTAGGATCAAAATCCATTTGTAGAATGCAAACCGCAGCCAGTCGTTTACCGGGGGAATTGCTGACCGTTAATTGTGGCAGGTAATTTTTCGCCGCAAGCCCCAGACGCCGCATACTGGCAGAAATGGAGGACATCATTAGCGTACGACTATCACCTGAAGGCATTGAGATCCGCGCCTGTTCATAGTCGTTTACCAAACCATCGAGACTGGGCTTAATCGCTTCAGGATTGTTTCCAGGAAGTGCATCTTTTATTTTTTTGGCTATCGTCACATCGGCTGGGGTAGGTACAACAGGTACTCCGTCTTTGACAAACCCATCCGTATTCGTTTTTAACGCAACATCGAGCGCTTTATAAAACTGGTCGTTCGAACGCTGGAACGCCCCTTGTAAAAAAAGACGGGTATATAAATAGCCGCATAAAAAACCGATTGTCGTAAACCCTAAAATCAGGGCCAGCGCCAGAGACACTAAACTGTTTGCAGGGATTTTGTCGCCCATTGAGGCCGCAACACGGTGACTCAGCCCCATCAAATGATGACCAATTACTCTGACATTCACCAGGGTTAAACCGACGATGATTTTAGTCAGCCAGTCTGACACTTCTTCAAGATTGGTATTTGGCCGCCCCTGATAGTCATCGGTTGCTGCCGTGGGCGTCAGCGCTGCGGTTTGATTGCCCACTTTCGCATTGGGGGTGTTTTTACTTCCCGCTCGTGGAATACCAAACAGGAATCCGATTGCTGCGCCCACGGCAAGACAGGCCATCACCCATAGCAGAAACCCCCCCAACGGTATATTAAAGTGGATGGCAATGATGGCGATAAGACCCAGCCCGATCAGTGGAAATATTGCCGAGTTAACAATCAGCAGATCATCATCCCCAGGTTTCAGCGACGTTCGGCTCGACGAAAACAGGATGCTGAACCAGGTTCTTACCGAAAGGACAAGACCTCTGAGAATCATATATCACCTCGGAAGCAAGCAGATAGCCGTGGTCTCGGATTAAATAACGAAAGCACGCTATTTTATGATAGCTGTATGATGCCGATAAGCTTATTTAAGTGATAGTAAACTATCCAGGCTGAATTTATCGTAAAGCATCACCCATCAATTAGCGGGCGTTGATTTCAATCAGTATTTTATATTAGTTCACCTGCAAACCTCAGGCGCTCATACTGACGCGTGTATTTACTCTTCTGTTCTCATGCATTGTTACTAGCTATAGCATTAAAAAGGGGGTCTGACTAAGTTCGTGGGCAATATATAAGTTAGTGTCTCAAATGGCGTATTTTTTAAAGGCTGCTATTTTTCTTTTAGCTATTAAAACTGCCAGTGAGGGGAAAGTGTGAACATCATCCTGTTACCCGCAACGAATGGTTTCCCGCTGCAACTCGATGTTATTACTGATGCAAATCAGCGAGCGACAGCGTTGCTGATACATTACGGTGGGAAGGTGAAGGCAACCTTCATGCTGGCAACCCCTTTCGACGTTCCCGATGTACTTCTCAATAAAACGGGAGAAACCGGGTCACTCAAAACCCTGGCTGAAATCAGGAAAGAGATCCAACAAGAGGGGCAGACGTTGGAGGATAGTTGGCGTGACGTTGTCACTAAACTGTCTGCCATTGAGCTTCAGCTGGTTGCCGGGCAGCGTTTTGTCGGGGCCGATATCTTCCCGGGGGCAGCTGGCGTCAAGGGCCACGCCAGCTTCAATCTGGTCGCTTGCCTGTCTGCCACCGAAGAAAATCCAGTTCGCTGTGCCGGGTATGTCGCTTTTAGCGGGAACTTCAGCGCCAGCATCAAGGGCACGGCGGCAACCTTGACGCTGGCCTGGCGCATCGATTTCTCTGCGCAATCTGCGGGGCTTTCTTTTGCCATTCCTGCATTCGGTGTCACGGTGCCTCAGTTTGCGTTCCCTGAACTCGACTGGTCGCAAATTAAGATCGCAGATTTTACTCCCGAGTTTCACTTACCGGCGCTGCCCGGTATCCCTGCCAACATCACCAGCGGATCCACGTGCGCCATCACCTACAGCGATGCTTCCGGGCTGACTGTGGATTTAGCCATAGCAGGCGCGAAGATATCCGCCCTGGGTTCGGCTCCCGTCGATTTAGGCGATTTCACTTTCAATTTCTCCAATGGAAAACTCACCGTCACGCATTCGCTGACTGAATCGCTGGTGCTGGTGACTACGGAGGACTATAAGGGGTCCGCTTGGAAAACGGAGATTATCCCACGCTAAGACTGTTTTTTGTACAGCTCGGTATTTACTGTGCGTAGTGGCCGATATTTTCCGGACCCCAGCTTAAGATTATTACGCCAGACGTAATCGCCACTCAGATTGATATGCTCCCAGCCCAGAGGAGAAAGATGAGCTACCAGTTGCTCATTAATCGGGATGCCTTTTCTTTTCAGTGACTCAATGGCTCTTTCTATATATACCGTGTTCCACAACGTGATCGCTGCTGTCAGTAACGTCAGCCCGCTGGCGCGGTAGCTCTGATTCTCCAGTCCACGATCCCTGATTTCACCCAGACGATGCATAAAGACCGCCCGCGCAAGGGCATTACGGGCCTCACCCTTATTCAGCCCCGCCTGTACGCGTTGGCGCAGACCGGGATCACGAAACCAGTCCAGCATAAACAATGTCCGCTCGATGCGGCCAATCTCTCTCAGCGCTTTGGCAAGCCCATTCTGTTTTGGGTAACTGGCTAACTTTTTCATCATCAGCGATGCGGTGACTGTCCCCTGCTTAATCGAGGTTGCCAGGCGTAATACCTCATCCCAGTGCGCCTCAATGTCTTTGAGATTCAGGCTGGTTGTTGATATGACGGACTGAAGCCCCGGATAGTGCTCGGTCTTTCCATGAATAAACAGCCGCTTGTCATGAAGATCCCGGATCCTTGGCGCAAAAGCGAATCCCAACAGGTGCATCAGGGCGAAAACATGTTCAGTGAAGCCTGCGGTATCGGTGTAATGCTCGGTAATTTCCAAATCGCTTTCATGGTACAGCAGACCATCAAGCACATGAGTTGAGTCGCGCACCCGACTGATCACTTTGGCGTAGAACGGGCTGTACTGGTCTGAGATATGCGTATAAATCTGCACGCCCGGCTCCTGACCATACTTTAGATTGACCTGACCGGCATAACGTCCGTGACTGCCTACCCGAAAGTTCTGCCCGTCCGACGACGATGTTGTGCCGTCGCCCCAGAATGCGGCCAAAGGTCGCGCTTTCTGAGCGTTGACCAGCTCAGCCAGTGCCGCTGAATACGTTTCATCTCTGATGTACCATGCCTGAATACCTTCGAGGGACGATCTTGTTGCCCCCGGACAGGACTCCGCCATTTTTGTCAATCCCAGATTGATGCCATCGGCCAGAATTGTGGTCAGCAACAGCCTTCCGTCTTTTGGTCTGACGTTATTATTTTTGAGGTGCGCGAAGTGACGTGTAAACCCTGTCCAGCTGTCCACTTCTTCCAGTATCTCCGTAATTTTCGGATGGGGAAGCATGCCATAAACCAAATCGGCAAAGGGGGAAACACCCGAAGGAACGCTGTTCTCCAGCGGAGTGATTTTTACGCCTTTATCTGAGATATCAACATCGGGCAAATCACCGGCAAGGGCCATCGCGTTAACTTCTTCCAGACGCGATGCAAGAAGCGTCATACGGGCCTGAAGGTATGCCTGGCAATCGATCTGAACGGCCAACTGTAACTGGTCATTATGTCGGGATTTCTCAAACTCAGCAGCCGGGATGAGATAATCATCAAAATTTCTGTACCGGCGCGATCCTTTTACCCAGATATCACCGGAACGTAATGCCCCCTTGAGTTCATTCAGTACGCAAAACTCGTAGTACTTGCGGTCGATGCCAGAAGGCGTAAGCACCAGTTTTCGCCAGCTTTCAGGGATAAATCCTTTTGGCGCGGCTGGCGGAACTTTACGAAGTTGTTTACGGTATATTTCCGTTATGGTGTCCAGCGCATCGCTGAGCGTCTGCGCAGAAGGTGTCGCCATGAACTGCAATGCTGACAGCATACGCGGGGCGTATTTACGCAGCGTACTGTATTTTTCGGTGATCAGGTGAAGCGGGTCGAAATTGCCCTTACGGGACAGAAACCGCGTTTCCTCCACGCTATTGATGAATTCCTGCCAGGGAAGGACGTCTTCTATTGCGGTCCAGGGATCTTCGCCGAATTCTCTGGCGTTAAGTAACGCCTGCCCGACGGTAACGTACTGTTTCAGCTTGCTCTGAATAAGTTTTCCCGTTTGCTGGAGTCGTTCGGCCTGCGTGCGTTTTGCCCTGCTAAACAGAGTACCCAGAATACGCTCGTGCAGATCAATAACTTCGTCAGTCAGGGTAGCCCTGGCCTCTGTTATTATACAAACCAGCGTAGCGTAACGTCTGACATCGGTGAATTTTGCCAGATCTCTGCTGCTCATTTTCCTGCCCTCACGCGCCAGTTTAAGCAACCTGTTCTGGTGAACGGAAAGCGCAATACCATCAGGCAATCCCAGCGCGGCGATGGAATTAAGTCGATCGATATGTTGCAGTACGTTTTTACCGTTGATTTTACCCGGTGGCTGAAGTAGCCATGCCAGACGGGAAGGTTGTTCAGCCTCTGATATAAGCAGGCTATCGAGTGCTGATTTATGCTGCTTTCCCAGTTGCGCGGTAAGTGCCGAAAATACGGCTCTGTCAGCAAGCGTGACGACTTCGGCAAGCGTCCGCTCGATCACATCAACAGAAGGGAAAATAACATTATTGTTATGTAGCCAACTGAGCATTTCTTCCGCCAGCATAAACCCTTTGTCAGTTCGCATGGCATAGGGGAGTAGATGCCGGATACAGTCTTTTTGCAGTGATCGGCTGAACGGGGATAATTTCAGGTAGCGATAAAGTTCGGTCAGATGTTCCCAGCGGGTTTGCTCTCTGGATGCATATTCCTGCCATAAATCAGGCTGAAGTTTCAATCGGGAAGCAATTCTGGAAATAACACCACTGTGAGGGGCACCGCTTTTATCCGGAATAAATCCAGGTCCACGCAGATAACAGAGTAATACAGCAAAACCCAGGCGATTAGCTGGCCGTCGGTGCTTATTAATGAGCGCAATATCCTGTTCATTCAAAAAACACATTCGGGTCAGAATAATTTCATCATCTGGTATAACCAGTAAGCGTTCCTGTTCTTCACTGCCCAGTATCTGTCGCCGTGGCATAAATGCTTCCCTCGCGTATAGTTCCAACCCGTTATTGGTTGACTGTGACCGAAACCGGTCGGTTTCGTACACCTACTATCAATCCTGTCCGAAAGTCAGTGAATTTACTATCGTACATGCGTTATGATTCGGACATCCATTTCGTACGGAAAGTTTCCTATGTCACGTGTTTTTGCCTACTGTCGTGTCTCTACCTTAGAGCAGATAACTGAAAATCAGCGAAGAGAAATTGAGGCGGCTGGTTTCGCTGTTAAATCTCAGCGACTGATTGAAGAGCACATCAGCGGCTCAGTTGCTGCCAGTGAGCGGCCAGGTTTTTCTAAACTGCTCGACCGGATGGAAAATGGCGATGTGTTGATCGTTACCAAACTCGACCGTCTGGGTCGTAATGCGATGGATATTCGAAAAACAGTAGAACAACTGGCTGCGTCAGATATTCGTGTTCATTGCCTTGCACTCGGTGGCGTCGACTTGACCAGTCCGGCTGGGAAAATGACCATGCAGGTCATTTCCGCCGTAGCAGAGTTTGAACGGGACCTGCTGCTTGAACGTACACACTCAGGTATTGCGCGGGCAAAAGCAGCAGGGAAACGTTTTGGCCGTCCTTCCGCCCTGAGCGGAGAACAGAAACAGGCAGTTATTGAGCGAATTAATACAGGCTTAAGCATCAGCGCAATAGCGAGGGAGTTCAACACCACACGGCAGACCATTCTCAGAGTGAAAGCGGCACATCCGTTATATTAAGATGCGCCCCTGTATCTCACATATGGCACCAGTGAAGGACTTAGCCAAAGATGCCGATATACCCATGGATCCCCATGTAAATCCCTACGCATCCAATAAGAGCACTTGAAAAATAAGGTGCTTTTTTTGCAATTTTATTAAAACCACCCCAGCGCTTTGCGACCTGGCGAACACTCACCGCAGCTCCAACACCGACTGTGACCAGCGTGAGTGCAAGCCCAATGCTGAAGCAGACAACCAGTGTTGCTCCTAATGTTAAAGCTTTAAGCTGGATGCAGATTAGCAATATGGTAATTGCAGCAGGACAAGGAATAAGCCCTCCGGTCAGGCCGAATAACAGGATCTGTCCGTTCGTGACTTTTTTTTCGGTAAAGCGCTGCTTGATGTCATTTGCATGTGCCAGCTCATGAGCATCCTGATATTCCTTAGAATTTATAGTCAGGCCTTCCAGTGAAGAGTGATCATGTTCGTGTTCATGGAAGGCAACATCATAATCATGGACATGGCCCCGATGGCCTAACGAAAGACGAACGCCAAAGTTATGAGGTTCTGGAATGGGCAATCTGGATTCTAAATATTCACCTTTATCAACAAATTCAAAATGCTGTGAAAACGTAGTTGCCTCTCGGATTGTGGCTAACGAAACATCGCGGGCTGCCCATTTTGTGCCACTGAGCGTGCGTAACCGCCAGTGTGGAGGTTGATCTTCTTCAAAGATGGATAATTCAACTTTACCGTGACCGGTATCTATCAGACGTGATTCGTCATGATGATGGTGTTTTTCACTTTCCTGCATCCCTTCCAGCCAGTTTTTTTCACCTTTCCAGGTCCGCCAGAACATCCAGATAGAAGTGCTAAGGATGATGACTGCGGAAACCAACTGTAGCCAGGGTTCGGCAGATTCGGCTGTGAACTTTTTGCTGAGATACATTCCGCCAAAGGCAATCAACCAAACGATCGCGGTATGTGAGAGGGTTGCTGCCAGTCCAAGCATGACAGCCTGCCGGACAGTGCCCTTGATAGCGATGATGAAGGCCGCCATCATGGTTTTAGAATGCCCAGGCTCCAGCCCATGAAGAGCACCGAGTAAAATTGCACTGGGAATGAAGAACCAAGCGTTTCCTTGCTGCAAGAGAGTTGTAAATTCGTTCATGATAATAATTCGTAGTGAGAAGTGTCGATTTGAATTCTACTCCCCCCCAGTAGAATATACTACCCCCCAGTAAAATGGTGATGCTACACTTCTGAGAGATTTTTTTGGTGAATGAGGTTTCAGGATGTCGCATACGATCCGTGATAAGCAAAAAATCATAGCCCGCACAAACAAGATTCAGGGGCAGGTTGTGGCGCTGAAAAAAATGCTGGATGAACCCCATGAGTGTGCCGCCGTACTACAACAGATCGCAGCTATACGTGGGGCAGTGAATGGATTAATGCGGGAGGTGATTAAGGGGCATCTGACAGAACATATTGTTCATGAAGGTGAGGAAAAGAAACGAGAAGAAGACCTTGAGGTCGTGCTGAAGGTGCTGGATTCCTATATTAAGTAATCGCTCCCATTTCTAAACTTTTGAAACAATGCCTTTCATTTGTTTCCTTCTCAGACACGCTCAAAATATCTACTAAAACCAAGCGTAACCACAACGTGTGGCAGACAAAACTGTACAAAAAACAGGCCTAACGTGGGATGTTTTCCTTTTTCCAAGCGGACCCCTATAAGGCTTCGCCCCTCGATGGCCTGACGCTGATGCTGCATGGCGGTGCTAGCCTGCACCTACTGCTGGATGTCCAGAACGGTTACGCAGAGTGGGCGGGATGTCTCAGCGGCGATGTTTCTGTGTTCCCGACGCTGAATTCCGATAAGCGACTGACGCTGACGCTAACCTTACCTTTCCAGCAGGGGCAAATCCGTCAGCAGGTGAACGCTGGAGGGCAGAGCTGGACGCGCGAAATTCTTCTTCAGCCAGCAAACGAGGCGATCGAATCCTTTATTGAATACCTGTCATCAGTAAACAGCATCGCTTTCAGCCTGCGCTTATCGGCACAACTACTCGCCGCCGCCGGGAGCCTGGTGGACATCCTGAGCACCGTTCTTACCGGCGCAGTTCGTGGTGTCAACGGCATTGCGCAACTGCTTCTGCCGTTGCTGGAGAAGCTCACGGCGCTGGTCGACGCGGCCAGCCAGAAGCTTGAGAAGGCTGAAATCTTGCTGGTGCTGGAGGCCACAGAAGGGCATTTGCAGCAGCTCGTCGTCCAGCTGCGACATGCAACCCCTGCGGACAATTTCGCTTTCGAGGCAAACGGTTTTGAACTGAGTGGGCCAAAGAGCGGGGATCTGGCGCTGTTTGTCGATCTTCGCGACGGGACCAGCGCCGCTTACATCGTGTTGACGCCTCGTATTCCCGGTGTCTCGGAGGATCTGCTCACCCTTGGCAGCGACCTCTGGTTTGCCTCGGCCGATACTGTGCGTCCGACAGGCGATACCCGGCTCGGCGACAAACCGCCCACCAGACTTCTGAGGGTTAACGTCAAGGCGAAGAACAACAACCGAATGAGCCTGGTGCCGTTTGGTCTGCGCAACGGCCAGGCCACGTTTATGCAGGCGCTGGACAGGCCGCTAGCGGTACTGGATAGCGCGAATTTTGCCTGGGATGGCTTCTCTCTGGTGCCGCTGGAAGATCTGGCAGAAGTCACCCTTAAGCTCCCGACTAAAGATGAGCTGGATAAACGCCTGTTGCCCTTTCTGGCCGCGCCGGCCAACGCCGTCAATGAAACAAATACAGCCCTTAAGCAATACGTCGAAATTGTAGATATCGGGGCTGGCGGAACCATCAATCTTAGAGGCGGCAAGTTTGAGATCCCGCTGACAATCGCTATCCACCTGTTGAAAAGTACAGTCGACTCAACGGTGCTGCTCTCTCTTGATGCGCGGAGTATGACCGCCTCACTGGAGGGAGGGCTGATTTATCTCGATCTGCCAGAGTCGTTCACCCTGCTAGACATGGCGGTCACTTTCCAGGATAAGCAGTCGGCTGCTGTGGTGAATAAAAAGCAGATGGTACTGGATCTCCGAACCAACGATCCTCGCCTGTACTTCGCCGATAATGTCAGGACGACGCTGGCCTTTACCTCATTGCAGACCAACAGGAATGAAAAACCGCTGACCTTCATCTGTTCTGAGTTTGTCGTACACAGCGGCGGGTTGAATCTGACCGCGGCGCTGGATGGACGCACCACCATCAAGTTAGAGGGGCTGGAAACCAATTTTACCTTTGACAAAGCCACACTGCAGGTCAACAACGGACGGATCGAAACCTTCCGTCTGAGGGCCAACGGCAAGTTACCGCCGAAGCTGCTCGGTGATGTCGACGCAGAGCTGGAGCTTGATTTTGGTAACAGGGGTAATGGACTCGATATGCTCGATGGTCGGCTGAAGCTGGCAACGGAAAGCGTTCGCTGCGAGCAGACCCACTTCGAGTTCCGTCTCGAATCCCTGTGGCTGCACGCTTTCAGGCATGACGACCGGCTCTGTTTTTGCGCTTTCCTGACCGGGTCCGCATTTTTCAAACCCACCGTGGCCGAACTGGCTGACGGGATGTTCAGCCCACTGGCTAACGTGGAGATCCGCTTCACCGACTGTCCGATCTCCGGAGATTCAGACGCCGTCCGGCGCGAGCTGGCAAGGCTTAACACCTCATACGTTGTGGCGCTGGACCAGCCTGTCCAGAGCTCACTCTTCGACACTTTTTTCTTCGAAATTCGCAGCATCGGCTTCGAACCCCGGTGCCCTATGTTTGATGATTTGCCTTTTGCTCTGGTGATAGGCGGACAAATCCGCTTTGCGGAACAAGGCGATGTGGTTCGCGCAGAGTGCGATTTCCACAAGCTTTATATCGCCGGGGGGACGGAAGGTCTGCTGCCAAGGATTCGCTGCGAAGGGCTGGGGTTGTCACTTTGCCTCGGATCGGCCCTCGAAATTGAAGGGAAAGTGGTGGCGGTGGATGGGCGGATGCCAGCCTCCGTGCTGGTGAGCCGCAAGCCCGAGGTTGATATTCAGGCCAATGGCTTTCTCGGCCAGGGTCGCGTGGCGATCCCCGGATTACCGCCTTTCGCCGCCTCGTTTGGCTTTGTGGAAATTCGCGCGAAAGAGAGCCAGGAGGTCCGGAAGGCCTGGTTTGTCTACCTTGAGGCACAGCACATCAGTTACTACTTCCCGTTAGGGCCCGTGCCATTCTACCTGCGCGAGGCCGGGTTAGGGCTGGGCTACCATTTCACCTATGTGGGCATCAAAGAAATTGATGCCGCGCCGAATTTACCAGCGGTTATCAAGGTCCTGGACAATATAGCCAAAAGCGCCCTTGAACCGGCCAAGCTGACGACATGGGAAATTGCCGAAGAAGGGGACCTCACCCTGGTGGCGCGCGCGATGTTCTCGATGAGCAGCGCCAATCCCCCGCAGGATCACTTCACATGGGACAAAGAGAAAGAGGAAAAATTACCCAATCTGCTGCTGATGAACGCGGTGCTGGCCATGCGCAAAAGCACCTTCATGATGACCGCCAATGCCTGGCTCGGCTACAGCTATTTCGACTGGGATAAAAACCGCAATATTGGCGACAACTTGCTGGCCGGTAAGCAGACGCTGATCGGCTATGTGGTGCTCGCCGGGGAGCGCAATGAGTTTCTCGCCCGGCTGGTCAGCAATCCCGGCGCGGAGATAGGCCCGCGCCTGTCCCTGCCGCCACAGTTCAAAGAGAGCCTGAAGAATATTCAGTATGATGCCACGCTGTATATGCGTCCCGGATTACTGCACTTTGAACTCGGCTGGCCGAACCATATTCGCTGGAAGACAACGATTGCCGGGGTCAATATTGCCGTGGCAGGCGGGGCAATATTCCGTGTGCATGATAGCGCGCTGCTGGTGGGCATGAATCTGGAGGGTCAGCTCAGTTTTGATCTCTCAGGTTCGCTGAATGCAGGGGTTGTGGGGATCGCCGTCTCTGCGTCGGTCCGCGCCGCGCTGCTGGCCCGGATCATAGGCTATCTGGATCCGCTTAATGCCGGCAGCTCGCTCTATTATTCGCTCTTTTCGCTCCAGGTTCGGGTGGAATTTTGCATCTCGGCCTGGCTTGAAATTAAGGCGGCCTTTTTCAAGGTTACGCTTCGTGCATCGCTGTCGGTCAGCCTCCAGATTGATGTTGTCGCCGAGCTTGCTCTGCAGGGGGATGCGCAAATGGGGTCAAGGATGCGGGCCAGCATTGCGGTTGCGGTGTTCGGACGGACCCTCGGTTTGTCGGTGGGGCTGTCGCTTTCCCCAGGGATCGTCGACAGAGCGGCCGCTCGCGTCGGGCGATTTATGGATCTGGGTCTGGTTCAGGACACTCCGTCGTCGGTGGCAGCCATCGATAAACAGGATGCCGATAACCAGAAAGCCGCGGAGCTGGGAGAGGCACGAGGTAAGGCACGCAGTGAGGCGGAAAAAAGTTCCGTGCCTCTACAGCCAGCCAATACCTGGGGCGCAAAGCCCGACCCGATCCACAAAACCCAGTTCAACGCCGTTCTCTCCTGGCCAAAAGTGAGCCCGGTCAATGAAATCGAGGATATTCAAAACTGGGTCTACATCACTTTCCTGCCGGCAGAAAGCTTTGACCCGGAAACCTCGTCGTTTTACTGCACACCGCCCCCTGCCAACAGTCAGCTAAAGGACCATAAAATCAGCCTGAGCGGGCTCCCGGCAGCGTGGCAGACCAAAAAAATCTATCTCTACACCGATAAAGCATGGACAGCATTCACGCCGGGTCTCTCCTTCAAGAAGGAAACCAGCGTCAACTGGCCGGCCAGACAATCAATGGAAACCGAAACGGGCGAGAACCATGTCGCCACGCTTGAAGAGATGGTTGTATCCGCATTTTTGCCCAATGGTTCTGGTTACCGGGAGCCAACCGTAAGATCGCAGCCAGAGCGGAAAACACAAACCGCAAGCCTTCAGGAGCAGTATCACGGCCAGGAGTTGGGGTATCTCGGCGCTATCACCCAGGACCCGGCAGACCGGCGCTGCCACGAAGCCCGTGATTATCTGCTGCACAAATTCTCTGCTGACCTCTTTGATCTGACCGCTACGGGCAGCATTCCCGAGGACGATGTCCATGTCGCGCATATGGGCCTGACGCTGCTGGTGCCGCTTGATGCAACTGACGACGAGGCGATCGCCGCGTTCGAGAAAATACAGATGACTATTGGCAAACGAATCGATGGTGCCACGACGGTATATGCAGATTCCACCCGCTGCCAGTTCTTTAATCCTCCCCGACTCCGCTATGCCACAACCCCACCGGCGATGGTCAATACGGGCATAAAAGTTGAAGGCAAAACCGTAAAACTGGCATGGGCGCTTCAGTGGGCCAGTGAGGTCGAGGCCAGAGCTGAGGATTACTTACGCCACCATCGCGTGGTGCGTACGTTGAACGTTGGCAACAGTGAATACGTCAGCGAGCCAATGATCGTCATAAGCGCCCTGCATGAGGTGTGCGATAAAGACGTGAGTGGCGCGAATATCCGCTACCACACAGCCAGTGGCACCCGTTTTACGGACGACTTTGCTGACCTTCCGGTCGCGGTGAAAAATGTCATATTCAGCCCGGACTCCGGTGCCGTGGTGCGCTACGCAGTGACGCCGGTGTGCCAGAGCGACACCGATAGCCTGGTCTGTACGGATTTTGTCTCCGTTATCAGCGGAGAGTATCTGTTCCCCCGACTGAAAAAGGCGGAAGCGACGCTCACGCTCGATCCCAATGAGTCGAAAATCGCCGGGACGTACTCCCTTGATATTGATCTGCTGGCGGATGTTGATCCCACCGTCCGCCAGCAAAACCTGCCGAAAGGGATGTCGCTCTGGTGGCGGATCGTCGCCCGTAGCGAAGCGATTTTACCCTCCGGACAGTATGGGTCTGACGCCCAGAGCCGCCGCTCGCTGGTGTCATCCCTCGGCACAGGTCAGGACGCACGCCCCGGCGATGACATCTTCTTCGTCAGGCAGGATCCTGAGCAAGAGTGGCGCTTCCTGCGCAGTGACAATCAGGTGAAGCCGGATGAACTGGACGGACTCGATAGCCTGATCAGGGATCTGGATAACCCGCGTGCCTGGACGCTGTACGCGCAGCTGGTGCTCAGAAAAGAGAGCGACCTGAACGAAAAGGTGGTCTTTGCGGGTCCTCTTGCCGCCCTGAAGCATGCGGTAAAAATCATGCCCGCTGCACAGGTGTTTCCGGTATCCGCGCTGGAGTATGTCCGAAAACCCTTTGCCTCCGACAGTGCGGTTATGCAACCGGTCGCCGCTGAAGATCTGTTCATTGAATCCGGGCGGGCAGCGCTGCCTGAACCCATGCTTGATCCAGAGCACATTACCCTCAACCTGCATCCGGAATTTGGTGCCGTCTCGGCGCTGAGCTGGAACATCAGGCCCTCAGGTCAGACCGTGAACAGTAAGCGTTTCAGGCTTCGCAGCGGCTTCACCGTCTGGTCGGTCACGCTGGATAACGGCCCGGTCAGCTGGAAGACGGCGAAACGCCACAGTGAAGTCCGCCTGCTGGATGAGGCGCGGGTGAGGGTGGCGCCTGGGGAAATCGGTGAACCCGCGAACTGGAAGATGCGCTACCCAAGCCAGGCCTGGCAGCGTGCCAACGGCAATGCTCCCTGGGTTTCTCAGGATAATGCGCTGATCAGTTGGCCTGCATTCCCGATCCGCAAACACCCCTTGCCTGAACCTTCATCGGAGCTGATCAGGGCCCTGCTGAGTCACGACAAACCTGATGTTATCGCGCTGAAAATGGTTCATCCCGACAGCATCATTCAGCAGACAACATGGACGTTTTATATTCAAAAAGAAGATCGAATTGAACTTGCAGAGGGCAAAATTGCGCTTGCGGGGATGACCGCGGCAATGTTGCGCGGCACGCTGCGCGAACTGTCCGCCGAGCCCGTCGGGACGGACAGTTCGCAGTGGTCCTGTGAGCAGCGTTCCGGATGGATACTGGAGCTTTCCCCCCAAAACACATCGGTCAGCGTTCAGCCTGAACCTGAACGGGTCCCCATGGATTTCGGGAAAGACCTGCATCCCGCACTTGAATACCTGTTGACGCAGATGCGCAGGCCCGAAGGTAAAGGGGCGCTTTTCGAGCTGGACAGACGTCCGGTACCGGTAGTGAATGCCGAACAGTTGGGCACTTTCCTGAGCGTCACCGGCGATGCCGCCGATCCCTACGGCTGGGCGGCGCTTGACCGGTTGGGACTGGGCGTCACGGTGCGTTTATTTGACAGTAATGAGAACCAGTTTCTCGATCCTGAATATCTGTACAAGCAGGTCAAACAGGGGCTGGACGCCACTAAACAGGCTTATCCGGAGTTTGCCAGAAACCTGTGTGTCGAACGCCTGCTGCAGCCGGGGACGATGACCCAATGCGTTCCGTTCACGCTGCGGGTGGATCGTACTGGCACCTTCAGCCACGAAGACACCGATGCGACGCTGCTACCTCCATCACTGGTGATGGTGCGACTCTCTGTTCGCCCGGCAATATCGTCCTCAGTGGGCTGGCAACCCGCTCAGGAGTCCTGGCGTGCATTCTGGGTTGCCTTCCGTAATGCCTTCCGGTTGCCACTGATGGACAAAAAAGAGCCGCCAACAGACCTGCAAAATGAAGATTTCGTGAATTACGGCGAGCAATGGACGAAGTGGAACACCCGCTATTTTACTTATTCGATCCTCAATAACCATTCGGGCGATCTCTTCGCGCTGGGGGCCCTAGAGCAAACTCAGCCTGTGCGCATGGCTGCCGATCTGTGCGGCCGGATAGCCGTCACCCTCCCGGAAGCCGATGGTTGGGCACATCAACGAGCCTATGCCGTGGTGCCGCAGTGGCGCTATGCGGAGATGCTCGGGATGACATCCGATGAGGCCCCGTCCCTGGATGACATTCGCAATCTGGACGACATTCGCAATGTTGCCATTATCGAGCGCACCGCGCCGGTGATGCCGCAGACGGTATACGCCCTGGAGCGAATCGGTGACACGCAGTGGGGGCTTAAAGACGGCCTGCTGGTGAAACGAGAAGCGGGCGATAATCTGATCCCGGTAGGGCGCATTCCCGGCAAAGACATGGCCTTTGTGCTGCCGCTGCATCCGGAGCAAATTCTCAATGAAGATAATGTTCCCCTGAAGCGCACCTTGTCACGCACCGGGCTTCTCTGGCAACTGGGGCTGCACAGCGTCGATCCAGAATGGTGTGGGGAGTATCAGCCTGTGTCTGCTCGCACAGAGATCACGTCCAGCGAGCTGAAAGAAGGTGAGCTGCTGGCAATGCTGAACGCGAAAGTGGCAGAAGGGCACACTTTTTCCCGCAGCAAAATTCGTCTCGTCACGGATCTGCCGCATTGGTATCGGCACACGGTCCACGCCGCAGCCAGCGCCGGGCTTTCTGTCTCGCCAGCCAGCGCCGTCTGTTTACCGGAGGCCTATGCAAGCCTGGTGACGGTCGACGGTGGTGGCAAGGCGGTGGTGAAATCGGGTCATCCGTGGGAAACATTGCTCAGTGCCATGCCGCAGGTTACGCCGGAAGAGGGCCCGCTAAAAATGGCGCGATATCGCGTCAGCTGGCCATTGCTGCGCTACAGTGACACCACGGATGCGATCACTGCCAGCCTGTGGGACGATCCGCTATCTGAGCTTCCCGACCCTCAGGTTTGTTACGATCTTGAACTGCGAACGGCAGCGAGCGGGCTTCACCCGCAGTCAACCGTCAGGCCGCTGGCGCGCATTTTCCGTGCGCCGGACTCCCGCCCGGACAACCGCCGGTTCCAGCTGCTGTTACAGAACCGGCTCTGGGAGATGAACTGCGACATTGTTGGGAAGGGCCTGGAGGTCCTGTTTTCACCGCTCTCGGAACCAATTACTCTGACAGACAGTCTCCGGGCCGCGCTGGGCGTCAGTGACAGCCTGTACCGCGTGCCGGGCGGCTGGAGCCTGGACTGGCTGGATGAGATCGTGCAGAAATTTACCGACGACGCCTCGCGGCTGGCGCTGATGGCTGACCTGTGGAAAGCACTGGCCGACGCCAGCCGGGGCTTACTCGAAGCGGCAGAACTGGGGTATTTCCAGAAATATGAACTTCGTACCCTGACCATCACCAGGCCCGCAACCGATGCTGATCGGCTGCCGCTTAAACAGCGTATGGATCAGTGGCTGAGCAAACTGGCGGCCAACAGCGGCAATCTGGACGATCGGCTCGCAGCGGCACTGCGCCAGCAACTTGTGCCTGTCTTCAAGGAGCAGTGGCCCTGGGGTGCAGAGTACAGCGTCACCGTGCCCTGGATATCCGGTTTTCCGTTGCCAGACAAACCTGAAACGCTGGAACGCGTACCGGGGTCGCCGTCGCGGCATCTGGTCCCCGAACTGATGACCCAAACTCAGTACGATGCTGCGATGGAAGACGCGAAAGGCGACGGAAAAGCCCGTCTTGTCGCGTTATGGCAGGCGCAACAAACCAGAGTATGGGGTGGGGGGGCGCTCATCATCCGTGCCACCCGCGGGGATGCGGTCCCACTGGAACTGGCCCCGGTTAAGCCGTTGTGAGCCGCTGAATCGACACTGGAGGCAGACGATGACCAAAATCAATTCGCAAGCGAGTGGGCTGGGTACGGTCACGGTTTTCGGCCCCCGTCATCCGGACGATCAACACCAGGATGAAGCCCTGTGGGTGCTTACCGGTTACACCCCCAGGATTCAGCCTGAAACGGGCAAAACGCCAGGTTCGCACGGTATCCGGGTGCTGGCCGTGAGAAACGATCCGCGCGAAATGAAGTTCGCCTTTTCGGATCACAGTAAGCCTACCGCGCAATTCGCCGATCCGATGCTGCTCGACCTGTTACTGCAGCGGCAGGGGAATAAGGGAGGAAAGTTTGCGCTGGAGATTTCAGGGCTCGCCCTGAAAACCCTGCTGGTGGCGGATACCCGGGTTACCGTCAGTCCGGTCTGGGAACATCCGGATACCGACAGCCACATTGCAGACATTAACGCCGCCAACTATGTACCGGCCTATTTTCTGCAGGCGGGCGCGATCCCGCTCGACAGCAGCACGTTGATGCCCACTCTTTTGCCCGGTCTCGACAAGACTCAGCCGGTCTTATTAACGGCAGAGGGGATTATTTACTCCGCTCTTGTCCCTCCGCCGGGTGGGGGGGAAGCCATTTCCACGCGTCTACGTTTGGGCTACCGCGATAAAGTTCTGTGTCTGACGTTCGACGATCCGCAACCTGCCGCCGCCTGGAATGAGGTATGGCGGCGTCTGAATGCCATCGCAGGCAGCAGCTCAGCCACGCAATGGGGACGCTTTAGCTTTAACACCACACCGCAGATACCGCAGCTTAGCTGGCGGATAACCGTGCAAGGCAATGCCCTGAAGGTTAACTGGGCTGAGGCGATCGTCCCGCGTGAGGCAACGCTTGTCACCCTGGCGGACCAGAAGCCTGAGAACCGCAAAATGCCGCCCATGGCAGTGATGCGCCTGACGAGCGAGATCGCACTGCAATACGCTGATGAGACACTCACCATCAAAAGCCTCGGCTCACCGGTGCAAGATCCGCAGGCCACCTGGCAGTGGCGGGATAATAGCGAAGGGATGCAGTTCAGCCGGATCCCGCTGGTACACGACGCGAGCAGCGTGCGCGAACGCCTTTTTAGCCAGTATGGGGACGTGGGCGCGGACGATAAAACGGCGGTCGGCTTTCTGCTGCTGGACGATGGCTGGGCGGAGATTCCGTTCACCGCCGACAAACACAGGTTGCCGGGTATTGTGTTCCCGGAGAACGTCTCTGACGTCAGCGGCTCTTTCTGGCTGGGCAATCGTCGCCGCGAACGCTTTAACAGCCGTGACAAGGCAGCACTATGCGCTCCCTGGAGTCTCCTGTTTGATGAACCGAAGAACTACACCTTTGAGTTTATCTTTAGCATCCAGCCTGGCTCCGCCACCCTGCAAAGCGCCACCGTGACACTGGAGGGATCCGCCATGACGCTACGCGGAGGAGTCTGGCTCGCGGCTACTGCGCCAGACGGACACGATGCGCTGCCTTGCGTTTCGGACGACCCGGCGTCTTTTTTTGATCTCCTGCTGCGCCGCTGTGAGGGCGATGCCTCTGCCGCGCCCTTCGTGCTGGAGCCATTCACCGTTGAGCCAGAGAAACAGCCTGATTTATCCATCACGGTGAATACTGATGTGACTGCGGCGAAAGGTGCCAGTTGGCGAGTCTGGCTGCGTCATCCGACGTTGCCGGGCATCCAGGTTCTGCCGGTAACTCGCTCGGACACCCGGTCGAGTCGCCCTCACGCAAGCCGTTCGCTGACGCCGTTTGATGCACAGGGAGGGGCATTACAGCTGGAAGATATGCTCAGCATGATGCCGGGAATGTCGGCTTCGACCCGGAAACGCGTGGAAATCTCAAAACCGATCATGCCGCTCGTGGCTCTGACGCTACCAGGGCTGGAACTCACCGCCACGGCAGCTGACGCATATGACGTTAAAGGATATTACACGCTGCCGCTCTGGGATGACCCTCACGCCTGCGCGGTACTGCCTTTGCCGGATAACGCGATCCAAACAATCCCTCCTGTTATTACCGCGTTAATGCCGGAAGCGCTCAAACAAGCTACCGCAGACAACCTGCTTCGGCGCGCTAACGCCGCTACGCTGCACAGCGAGATGTTCACCGCCGCTGGTGTAATGGCGAAAAACCTTTATCCCCCCTATGACTGGAATCCGACGGTGACCTTCAGCGATAAGGTGAGCGTGACGGATGGTCGCGTCACCTGGGGTGCAATCACGATGACCGATGGGAACTGGATTTGGCACCCGGACAGTAATGAGCTGCTTGAAGGCCCGAGGGAAATGCTGACACTGAAAGATAATCAGGTCAGCATTAACGGGAGTGGCAAGAAGAACCTGACGGGGTGGTCAGTGTCGGAAGAAGAGAGCAGCCCGGGAGTGATTCAGGATGGCCTGGGGGTTTTCTGGCGTCAGAAGCCGCAAACCGTTCACGGCCTGATTGCCCGCGAGATACAGTTTGTGGACCCCTCCGAAACGCTGTGGCTGCTTAGCACTCAGCAGCCATTGTCCGTCAGTGGCGTGAACGGCATCCTGTGGGACTTTACGTTTACCGACGTCCCGGTTTCGGCCCAGCGCAATGATATCGCTCGCCCGGATGGTACGGTACAGAAAGAAGGGTGGACGTGGTCACTGTCTGACCCGCGCACGCTGGGCGACGATATTGCTCTGTTCCCGCTGTCGTTAGGACCGAACCTGCGTTTTATGCCGACGGCGCTGATATCGCTGTCGAGGACCCTGTCAGGTGGCGTTTCTGCGGCGAAAATCGAAGGCACCTTGCTGGCTGGAGAAAAAGCCAATCCGCTTGCCCTGGATACCCTGCATCGGGTAGCGGTCACCCTTACCGGCAGTGAGGGCGACACGCTGAAAGTCTCGTCGATCAATCCCGTATCCGGTGAGTTCATCACATGGGATCTGAGTGGAGGATCTCAGTTGACAGGGCGGCTGGCGCTAAGCAACGGAAGCCTGTGGCTTGAACAACCCCATCTGGCGCTGCCGATTTTTTCGGTCGAAAAAACGCTGCAATTTGACCCCATCGATACGACCCAGGCAGAAGCGACAAGCAACCTGGCGAACGGGCTCCAGGCCAGTATCAACCTGCAAACAGCGAGTGTGCTCTGGACTACGTTGACAACACCCTTGCGTGACGGGGTGAGGGTCACCCTGAGCTTAACTCAGACTCCCGAAGACAATTCGGCAAAACTGAACTGGTTTGGCAACGAGATCCCTTGTCAGGCAGTCATTGATGCCGCACGGCGAAGTTGCGTACTGACGCCTGACAAGGTGGAAGGCCTGGTGGTCATCGCGGGGATGGCGACCGCAAATTTGCTGAAAGGCACACTGGCATTAAGTTTTAGCGAAGCAGAACTCGAATTGCAGACGTATTTCCTGGAGCTGGAGATGGAGCTGGGGACACTGCGGGTGACGCACCTGTTGCACGTCGTGGGAAAAAAAGATGTCATGGACTCACTACGCCTGGATGGGCGCTGGACACGGACCAGCCTTGTGGAGTGGCCAGCATTGGCACCGGTTGATGACACCCTGGCTCAGGCCAGCCTGGAGATTGATTTTGCCACCCCGGCGAAGGTCATTCACGAAGCGACGTTTGTGCTGACTGACCACTGCCTGAGCGGCAGCCAGTTTCGCCCGGCGGCAGGAAAGGGGATTGGCCTGTCGGCAGAGACAGCAAGCTGGCTGGTGGACACCCGACACCGTTTCACCAGCCAGGGCAAAACCCGGCAGCTGCGCTGCCTTGGCGTGTTGCAGCTGCGCTCGGCAGCGGCGCTTGCGGATGAGCTAGACGCAAAATGGTCAACGAATAGCGATCTGCGGGGCTATGGCTTCACGCCGGGCTATATCGGGATGAAAACCGATGGTCATACCGCGCAGTTTCTGCGCCCCGGCGTGCGGCGCCTTAGCCATGGTTACACTGGTCTGCTCGATCCACAGGTAGTGCAGGGGTTGCATCAGGAGCAAAATGCCGATGCCTGGCTATTGCTGGGCGGTATGACAGCGCTGTACAACCGCAGAGATGACCTCTACGGACTGCTTCATCTCCCGTTTATCGCCACCTCTGCCGGAGGTGATTCGCTGGCCGCCGTGCTGAAGGTGACCAGTAACAGCCCGCAGACAAAACTGAACATGGTTCGCCACGATCTCCTCAGCATGTCGCTAAAACTGGCTGGTGCCCGACTACAGTCACCAAGCGAGCTTATCCGACAGCCATTCAGAAGGGCGGTACCTTTCACCTGTGATTTAGGCAATCCCACCCCGGTTGGGGGGAGTGAACTGGCAAAAAACTGGTTTAGCGATGAGTCGGTCTCGCTGATACCGGGCTGGCATGTCGAACAAATCCAGCGAGCGGGCGCCACACCGGCCAGCGATGCCAGCCCAGCGCCTTTGCCTTTTGTTTTTCCCCGGTCTGCGATAATGCTGGCGATGTTGTTTAATACCGACGAGCCCACTGATTCACTCAGTCTGCTGACCAGCACATATCGACGGCAAGCCAATATTCCTGGAGCACAGCCGATGACGGTGCGACGAGCGCTAATCCGTCTCTCGTCGTCTGTCGACAGTGTTCCGCCACCAGCCGTGACAGACATGCATTCAGACCTGATAGTCGGTGGACCATCAGGGCTCGTAGCCGTACCGCTCAGCCGTACGGATATTGCCATAGACGATGTGAAGCATTTCATCGCCCTTGCGGCGGCCAGAATGGCCGAACCGACGTTTATCCTGCGTCGGGATGCGCAGGGATATCTCGCTTACGTGCTACCCACCAGAGATGAAGATCCGCTGGAACGTCCGGTGCGTCCTTTAAGTCGGTTAAGTAGCAATCCTCCTGATGGCCGTCTGAGCTGGCCGATGCTCGCGGAAGTGGACAAAATGGCCACAGAAGTGCTTGTCTCTCCCCGCAGTTCACGCTGCTACGATCGGCCGCTGGCAATGAGCGGGATCCGCAGCGAGATCCAGACGAGAGCACCATCCGGAAAACCCTTTCAGCTCACTACGTCCGTTAATAGCCAGGAGAAAACGGAAACCGTCTGGATCCAGGAGTGGGAACAGGTCGCGTTTCAAAACAGACAACCGACGGATACGGCAGCTGTCGCAGCGCGACCGACGGTACCCTCGGCCAGTGAAATTGCGCGCGCGTTACTGCAGATGGACCCCACACTTCCGGCAACCCGTCTTATCCAGACCAGACTCCCGCCAGCAGCAATGAACCTGGACTTTGCCACGCGGGCAGGGGCGTTCGTGACGATGGGGGTCCGTGGTTTGCACAGCGTGAACAAGGTTCACAGCCAGAACGAACCCGCTGAAACCAGCCTGTCAACAATGCGCTCGATACGAAGACCACGCCCAACGCCGTTGCCGGAAAATAGCGGAGATAGCGCTTCATGGCGGCAGACCGTCGCCTGGTATGGCAATAAAAATACCACCTGCATGGCGCTGGCAGGCGCGTGGGATATCATCACCGCGCCATTAGTGGACGATATTCCTCAGTGGGTGCTGTTGATGGGGCGGCCAGAACCGAGCGGTCTGATCCCGGATTCAGCGGGCAGGATATTAACCTGGCGCGGCGCGATAACGGTGAAATGCATGATGTGGGACAAGGATAATCAGCCCCTTGAGCGTCCCGCCAGGCTGCTGCTGGACATGATGCATAGGACATCAAGCCTGCATTGCAGGCTGCGAGTCGGGACAGAAATGTGTGACTTCTCGGCGGTGGAATTCAAGGCGGATGACACGTTGCGGTTCACTCTCGAGCGGTCTGAAGGTATTGAGGAAACGACCTGTACCTTTGAATTCCGAATCCTCCCGCTGACAGACGTGGAGCACGAGCCACCGTACAACACAGATAAATTGCTTCTGACGCGGACATCCACTGGGAATGACACGCTGGAACCCGCGGCAATGCGTTCTCTGACGTTACCGGTGCTTGCCCCGGTCCGCGATCGTTATCCGTTCCCGCTGCTGCGACGCACGATTATTTTCGCCGATCCTGCGCTGGATCAGGTGTTATCACAAACCAATCCCATCATCGTGGACAGCGGAGCAAAGGGGGATTTCAACGTCTGGCTGGACAACGCCACGATTACGCCAACTGCAACGCTGGTGATTCAGGTGAGATCGGAAAAAGAGGGCAGTTTTACGCTTAACGCGGCGGTGATCCGTCATGAGAGCGGAAAACAGGAAACACTTGCCTTTACTTTGCCTGACGAAACGAAACCGCTTGAATCCGTGCGGTTAGAGGCCAATGAAGTTTATACCCTACCAACGGCGCGATTCAGCACTACGTTACACGCAGAAGATACGCTGATACTCACCATTGTGAGAGGCGAGGGAACCGCAAGAGTCGCTATTGCGATAAAAGCGCTCTCAACCCAAACGCCGCCGCCCGCCATGTACTCACTTATCGTTACCGATCCAAAAAATCAAAAGGCATGGTGTGCCGCACATTCGGCCTCTCCGGCACCAGAAAGCCTGTGGGTGGAAATGCCCCATCAGGAAAAACTCCTGCGTCGCGGCGTGTTTAAGTGGGTGGCTTATACGTCCACCGCGACACCCTCATTAGGCTGGTCAATTCTCAAAGCGGAGAGATCCACTGAGAGTACCTGTATTCCATTGATTCTAGAGCGTGAGTTATCCATTAAACAAGACCCGGACGCCTGAAACAGCCACCGCTGAAAATCTAAATTTTCATTACTGAGTGAGATGCCATGAGTGAAACTGCGTCAGCAATATCGTCAGATCCCAATCCAAAAGAGTGCGATCTGGTCATGAAAGGCGGCATTACCAGCGGCGTTGTGTACCCACTGGCCATTGTCGAGATTGCCAAAGCGTTTCAGCTCCGCTCCATTGGGGGGACGAGCGCCGGGGCAATAGCAGCAGCGGGGGCGGCAGCGGCTGAAGCGGGTCGACAGCGGAAAAGAAAAGGTTTGCTGTCGGCAAGTAGCCAGTGCCGTGATTTTCAACAACTGGAAAAGTTACCACAGTATCTGGCCTCACCGGGACCTTCTGGCACAACTTCAGGTTTGCAAGGGATGTTCCGGGCAGCTCCCCGGCTGGACAGACTGTTCAATAGCCTTATAGCAGCCCTTGGAATCGAAAGCACCCGCGCCAAATTCAGGAGCATCAGTAAATGTCTGCTTGTGGAATCAGTATTTCCTTTGATCATCGGAGCATTACTGTGGACGCTGCCTTTGTGTATCAGCCTCGGACACAGACTCACGCTTGCCAGTAGCATCTGGATACTGGTGGGTGGCCTGTTTTGCGGTGTGCTGCTCAGTGCGTTGGTGCTTGCTGTACGCATCTTACATGTCCTGCACGATAACCGTTTCGGGCTGTGCAGTGGTATGCCGCAGAAGGGCGACAGTGATGCCGTGGCCTCTCAATGTCTGACAGTCTGGCTGGCTCACTATCTGGATGAACTGAGTGGGCAGGCTGACACACAGGATATTCCATCGAAAAAGCCGTTAACGTTTGGCGACCTGGAGGCAATGGGCATCGACCTGCAGATGATGACAACCTGTATATCGCACGGTCGACCCTACCGCCTGCCTTTTCGTGATGAAGTCAACACGCGAGAAAATAAACAGTTCTTTTATAAGCAGCAGGATTTTCGCGAGCTATTTCCGGCCTATGTTGTTGACTGGATGGTCACCCATCAGCGACCTGCCAGTCGCAGAGATGAGAACAGCACAGAGGATGATTTCTGTCGCTTGCCCGACCCCAAGGATCTGCCAGTCGTGGTCGCCGCCAGAATGAGTCTGAGCTTTCCGATTCTGCTGAGTGCGATCCCTCTTTATGCCAAAGATTATCAGCAATCTTCGGGGTCGCTGGAACGATGCTGGTTTTCTGATGGCGGGCTGACTGCGAACTTTCCGATTCACTTTTTTGACGCTCCCTTGCCAAAACGTCCGACCTTCGGGCTTGACCTGGGTAAAGTCCAGCAGCCTGACAAACCGAGAGTATTTTTTCCGGCAAACAATGGTGATGCGCTCCAGTATGACTGGAACCGATTCGAACGTCCGTCGCGTCTTGGTTCGCTGACAGGGTTCGTCAGGGCGCTGATTAATACGATGCAAAGTTGGGGTTACGAGACTCAGGCACGGTTGCCTGGCTATCGTGACCGAA
This sequence comes from Scandinavium sp., assembly GCA_036495715.1. Classification (GTDB taxonomy): domain Bacteria; phylum Pseudomonadota; class Gammaproteobacteria; order Enterobacterales; family Enterobacteriaceae; genus Scandinavium. Next base: position 31,355 of record DASXML010000030.1, on the reverse strand, counting down.
TTGCTGTGATCCTTTTGACTGAGCAGGAAGGGGGCCTAAATCTATCCATGCCAGCCAACAGGATCCTGACTCTGGCTGATTATGGTAAAGAGGCGGGGATTGGGTTCGTTCGCCGCTTCGGTGACTGCAGCCACCTTCCTGGTGTCCAGCCCGCCAACACGATGAACTGGGAGAATCATCAGCTGATCCGTTTGCATTCACTCATAGCCTCAATCAGTGAAATGCTTCTCAGCTTAAAGCAGGGTGATGACGCCCTGAAGATGAACCTGAAGCAGCGCTATGAACGTTTTTTTACTCCTCAAGATTTGGGGCCTGCCAGTTACCGTTTTCAGGGCCGCACTAAAAGTCATATACCCGGTCAGCCATATCAGTCTCAGGCCCGTCTTGCTGAATATATTCTGAATGACCTCCTGACGTTAGCCTCAGAGATCGAAGCATCTAATAGTTCTGCCAACCCGGAGCGCAAAGCGCCCAAACCGTCACCTGAGATGAAACTCAAACCACGAATTTGATGTGTCGCATCATCATTGAATGAGTGTCAACATCATGATTAAGAAAAGGGGTATCACAATGGCAAATGTTACATTTATGAATGCAAAAGGCAGCATTATTAATCTGCACATGCGGATCGGTACTCTTGATACACCACCAGAGGATCGGGGAAGCACCAATACCGAGATGGCTCCGAATCTGAGTATTGATGTTCAGGTGGGCGATGGGGACGTCTGGTTCTGTTACGGCAATCAGATGATCAGCTCAGAAGAAAATTCGCCACTTTGTCATGCATCTGCTGGTGATGTTGTCCGACTGGATGGGACAGAAGTTTGCTATGTTAACAATCAGCGATAACGATAACTTCGGGAGTTAAGCGCGCCACTGGTCGGTCAATATAAATGGGGCAACCAGACGCTCAGGACAAGGATGTCAGGAAATCTAACAGTCGTATGAATCATTATGAGAAAGGACGCCATGTATCGACTTTAGTAATGCCCCGAAAAATCGAGTAATTTCGGATTTGGTCGCCTTGTAAGCGAGTTGGGCGATGTAGTTCGAATGATTTTCAACTCTTCAAAAAATGGGGCTAGCCGACGCATCTCCGCTTCTGCCTGTGCAGCAAGAAACGAGAGGGGGATCCAAAATTCTAATGTATTGATTTATCAGTTAGTGGAAGAGTCTTATGAACTTAGTTATCACTGTAGGTGATTTAACATAATGTTTATTTTATGATCTTAGCTTTGAAAGTATTAATCATGCCAGTATTGAGAGGGCAGGCTGTAAAGCAGTTGCTATACACCATTTTTATGTTATCCTTGTAAAGCAACTGCTATACAAGAGGCACCTTTATGAAATCAGATGTTCAACTCAACCTCAGAGCTAAAGAATCGCAAAGGGCGCTCATCGATGCCGCAGCAGAGATTCTCCACAAATCACGTACAGACTTCATTCTAGAAATGGCATGCCGGGCAGCTGAGAATGTGATCCTCGATCGCCGTGTATTCAATTTCAACGATGAGCAGTATGCTGAATTCATCGATATGCTTGATGCACCTGTTGTGGATGATCCGGTTATCAACAAACTGCTGGCAAGGAAACCTCAGTGGGCCGAGTAACGATACCGGAGCCGTTATCCAGCTTCCATCAGTTGGCTGAGTTCGTTAGCGGTGAAGCTGTTCTTGACGACTGGTTAAAGCAAAGAGGATTAAAAAATCAGGCGCTTGGAGCTGCCCGAACATTTGTCGTTTGCAAAAAAGATACGCGACAAGTTGTAGGTTATTACTCGCTGGCCACCGGTAGCGTTAACCATGCCGCCGCAACAGGCAGCCTTCGGCGTAACATGCCTGATCCGATTCCTGTAATTATTCTTGCTCGTCTGGCCATAGATCTTTCTTTCCGTGGCAAGGGACTTGGAGCCGATTTATTGCATGATGCAGTCTTGCGGTGTAATAGGGTAGCCGAAAATATTGGGGTCCGTGCCATAATGGTTCATGCACTTACTGATGAAGCCAAATCGTTCTATATTCACCATGGCTTCACTGTATCGCAGACCCAGCAGAGGACACTTTTCCTTAGGCTTCCATAACTGGAACCAGCAGCGAAAGGGCGCAAAATTGAGCTCCAACTGATTGATTTAAATTGGATTTACCTTTCCAATTTAACATAACGATCATTACACGCATCTTGGCAAGTCATTGATATTTAACGAGAAATCACCGAAGCGCAATCTTGTATAGACCATTTAAGATTGCTGATCTTGGTTTTGCTTAATCATTATGATTTTTCTTTTTTACTTGAGATCGCATATGTTCAATTGCGTATTTTGTGCGCACCGGAAATAACGCCACCAATTCTCCGATGGAAGCATTCTGATGCTTTTCTAACAAACTGAGTTCAGCTTCGCTCCAGGGTAAAATCGGCGTCTGCCGTGGTTGTCGATTACGGAATCTTATCCCAAGTTTTGCCGCCTGAAGTTTGATAGAAGCTTTAGTTCTCCCCGGGAGCTTATCGGCAATTTTGCTGCCATGTTCCTGGTAAAATGTCTCCAGAATATTAATTTCATCAGGAGTCCAGGATTGCGTAACTGTCAGTCCCACTTTGCTGGCATGTGCGCCAATAGCAGCACGCGTACGTCCCGGTAACAAAGCCTGAACACGGACAATCCAGGCATTCTGATTACAGTGTGCACGCAGTATTGCCATTTCCCGTTCTGTCCAGGGTTTACCTGGTGTCTTCGCTTTCTTGCCCACATTCATTTCACCGGCCATGCTTCTTACACCACTGAGACTCCTCCCAAGTATAAAAGCGATTTTACTGGCAGTTTTGATGCCGTAATTGTCTTTTAAATACTGACGCTCCTGGTCAGTCCAGTCACTGTTAGTTACCCCAAGACGGCTGGCTTGTGAGTTGATTGCCAGTTTTGTACGCCCGGGTAACAATGTCTGCATATAATCAAGCCCTTTGTTATAATGCAGGCGGATGAGCGTTCGCTCTTCTTCAGTCCATGACTTAGCACGCGATTTTCCCACCCCTGACATTTGAGCTATTCTTCGAACCGCCACAATACTTCGACCCAGACTCCTGGCTATTTCTTCTGTAGAAAGTCGACCATAATGTTGTTCAACAAACTGAATTTCTTTTATCGTCCATATGGACAGATGATTTCGGCCATTCGGCGCTTTACCTGTCATCTGTTCACCACCTCCACTTCCTCCTTATTGCCCTTGCCGTAACCTGAAAAGCGTTACATTGAAAAAATTTTACCGATTTAATGTTAACCAACAGAACTCGAACCATGAATTGGTTCCTGCGGTGTATTTCCAACCGGAATATCGTTTTTATGGGCCGACAATAGTTCCAATATGTGGATCAATGAATCGAGATGGCGAGCCACCTGCTCAGTATTCACTTTTGGAACCCCAGTCTCACTGGAAGCTGAAACTAGCGCCCTGAGTTGCTCTTCAACCGGGACAGCGCTTGCAAATGCGCTGGTGATACGCCAGACGATCGTCTTCAGCTCGCTGCCCGTGAGGTATTTCCCTTTCTGCCTGTCCAGCGCATCCAGCTGCGCCGATAAAGCTCTTAGCTGCATCATACCGCTATTCCAGCTATTCAGATCGCTAAGAGACACTGTTCTGCCTGCCTGATATTGCTCCCAGCGCTGTATAAGTTCCCGAGTTGCTGGTTCGTCTGGCCACAGCGCCTGTGCCTGGTCGACCAAACCCTGACCGTAGCGAAGTCGCCAGCCGGGAGCAAGCGTGGTGATCCAGTTGACCTGGTTTTCTATACGCGGAAGCCACATCTTTGACAGTGCGAGACCGTTCTCCGTGCCACGAAATGCTTTTATCTGCGCCGGGGTCATGGGCTCCGGCACCCACGCAACTGACGCGGCCATGGCTTGTGTAGCCTCCTCCGGGCGATGAAGGGTTTGCCAGCCCAAAATGGCTACCGTGCTAAGAATGAGTGCGGTAGCCATCCCAGCCAGAAATACAGGCCAGCGCTTCGGGGACGCCGGGACGTCCTCCATTATCTGAACCTCTATTTCTGGCTCCTTCTGAATGACATACACCAGACGACTGGATGGAGCCTCCACTTGCTCAGCCATGACCAATGTCTGACCAGTCCCCCTGTCGTCCGTTGTAGCATCTTCCGCCAGAGGACTGTTCTCATAGCGGCTTAATGCACTGCGTATAAGCTGTATCAGTGGATTCATCTGACAGGCATGACTTAGTTCCTGACGTCTGAGTATGTCCTTTATTTCTAGTAGTCGCTTTTCAGCGAGCACAAGTGCTGGAACATCAACATATCCCAGTGAAAAGGTACGGAACAGTTTCTGCAGGCGCTGTAGAAGGCTATTGATCATTTCTGTCCGGGCGTGAGCAGACTGTGGCCAGAGTTGAGCCCACTGATGGCCCAGTAAAGCTGCAAGAATAGCCAGCCCTTCATTCAGGCCACTGATCCGGGCCAGATGACTGCGCGCAAGGGTATACCAGGCGCAGGTCTGGAGTTCCACTCCATTGATTTCAAAAAGTGAGAGTGACAGGACCTCCACCTGTTTCCAGTCGACATCTGGGCGTGCCGGATGCGTCAGCTTGCTCATCTCATCGCGCAATGCCATAAACTCTGACAGTTTACGCGGGTCACTGCCGGTTCTCACCGATCGGGGTTGTTCGTCATGCATATTCTTGGCATCCGTGGGCATAAAAAATATCCCGCCTTAAACTCACTTCTTACGATTATTCTGGCACCAGAGGGGCAATCACCGCAAAGAAGGCGTCCTCAACGAATGCGGCTCGCCGACCTGCTAGCGTGCTGGCGGATGTATATGTCCACTCAGCACTTTCGGCCGAGCGCATGAACAACCTGCATAAAACAGAAGACTGTCCTCCAACAACCAGCATGACTTCCACGCAGCCGGTCACTCCCTGCCCGCACAGAAACAGTGGGGTAAATTTCACGGCTCGGTTTTCATATTCAAGTGCAAAACAAGAGATCCGGAACGCGGCGTTGCTGATGAGCATTTCCGTCATCGTGCATTGGCCGTCAACGATGTGGACCCCTGTTCCTGCCAGCCAGGTTTCGATATTTTCCCTAAGTTCACCCAGCCGCTGGCGAAATTCGGCCATATCGGCCAGCCCCTTCGTCGCATAGCTGCTTACCTGTGGCTGGGCGTCCTGGAGTTTTTGCAGAAATCGTGCTTTTGCTGACATAAATGTATTCTGGTCTATTGTCGGAGGAGGTGGCGGACTAAATGTGATCCTGGCGGCCGAGGAAGTTTTGCTGTTTCATATGGCGCACCAGCACTCTGCCTTCCGGCATGAATTCCGTACCGTAGCGAACCAGCCCGATACCTTTGAGTTCAGCATCGATGGCGTAGCGCAGCTCACCGGGGATCGCCTGCTCCAGCAACACCACATCAATGGATTTGAGACGAGGCTCATATTTCAGCAGGACCGAAGATAATGTCGACATCAGCTTATGTGCGGTGCCAGGAAGTCCTTGCAGAATGGTGGTCATATCTGGCAGGCCATAGTCTGGCAAATGCGCCAGCGTCCCGGCGCGACAATTAAGGATCCGTTGCATATTATCCAGCACTGACAGGATGACCTGGTTTTCTTCACTAATATGTTGGAGGTCGAGATCGCCGGCAAAATTACCGTAAAGCATCTCGCATAACGAAGGTGAATTTCGCGTCATGAGTGGCACCATGTTTTATAAAACTGGAGAGGAGTTTTCTGGTTTATTTATTAAATTCATACGACTCATAATCATTTTACCCAAGGTAGAAACGATAATGTTTTGATTACAAATATATTCTACCCCGTTAAATGCACCAAAACCTGAGAATCAACGATAAGCCATGAATGAGCAAACAGAGTAAACATGACTCTACGGGTAAGAGCGCTAGCAAGCAAATTACCAAGGCAAGCGAAAGAATAAGTGCAATGAGTACTAACCCGGACAATTATTTTAAGTTGACATGGTAATCACATAGGTTCATTCGCTTGCCTTATCATTGATATACGCTCATTACGTTTTGTGACACACTAAAAAACGAGGGCGAGAAATAAAACAAACAGCCCACTAAAAAACATGACCAAGTCCTGCTTCTTATTTTTGAACATGTACTTAATGCTGGAATAAATCATCCCAATGCCAATTGCTAACACTGCAAATCTGAGAAATGAAATCATCGCCTGTCCCTGTTTAATTTGTCATGCTTGCTTTCTTAATGAGGTTCCATCCATCGGATACAGAAAAATTCTTTGGTGATGCTATCACGGTCCAGTAGCGTCTGAACATCATGCACAAACCATGAATAAATTTCTGAAGGCGCATGGTCCCATTTAGGCGGTGCCGGCTCTCCTCTGTAGCCAAAACCGCCGCAGTCAATAAAATACTGCGCCCTTGCACAGGCTGGCTCATACACATTTTCACGATAAACCGGCGGTGGAACAGCATCATTTCTTAACTGTTGGTATGCGGCATCACGAACATCTTCGAGCCAGCCCCAGTGTTTTTTCAGGAGAGTGATATCCTCAGCCACATCATCTGCTGCATTTTTTGCTTGCGAAGTGATCCCTACAAGCCCATTGACTGCATCAGTTGATGCATAAATTTGTTTGTGTTGCGCCTCAAGTTGCTGCAGTCTTTTCCGGTACTGGTAATACTGCGTTCCGAGCCATTCAAAATAACTGTTGAGATGCCGATTTAGCGCCTGGTAAGTGATCTTTTTTGGGGGAACAGCGCTCTGATATCGAGCGGCCCACTGTGCTGCAGTGAGATTGTCCACCGTATCCTTCATCGCAAAATACGACCAAATGATATAATCCGTTTGATACAGAGAGTTCAAATCGGGGAAAGGTACACCGGCCATCATCGCTTCACGGTACATCCTGTTCAGTGCCACCCGACTCAACTCCGCGCTGGGCTTTTGTTCATCAGGTTTTAATCCCCCACCGACATCCTCACTACATCCAGGAACCAGCTCTTCAAGATGTTGGCTGCCCTCACCTGAACGATAGATGCATCGCCATGGTCTACGCTCATGCGCGGCGACCAGGTGCAAAGATTTTTTGACCTGCTCCGGTAATGGCGACATATGGTCGATGTACTTACGACCATACAGAGAGAGTACTGTCCCAACGGCTTTCGCCACTTTCCCCGGAATGAATTTAGCCGCTGTTCCGGCATAATCCAGGCCATTATTGCTGCTTGCCGGGGTATCCCTGGAGCAGTCGAATAAACCAGTAAAGATGATATCAACCGGAACAGACTGATAGGTATACTGCTCGCCCGTCTTTTTGCACACATCGTTTAGCAACATATCGATAAACTGACGTGCCAGCGTTCCCCCCAGGTCAAAACCAAACAGCGAAACAGAAATCAGTTTGATGGGAACGTTACCTCCTTTGGAGGCTTGTTCAAACGACGACTCGAAGCGTGCTTTTGCGGTCTCCAGTCGGCTATCCACACCGGTAACAAAATTGTCTGCCATAAACCGAGAATCGCGAATCCAGGGAGCGGCTTCCGTGATTACCTTTCCTATATTGTTGGCTTGCGCTTTTTTTAGCGCGTCCAGACGATCGGCAGGTGAGAGAAGTTTATCTCTCATGTCTTTCAGCGTATCGATTGGATTTTTACCTGACAGTGTATCCTGGGCAATGTCCTGAGCCGTATCCTTTGGATCTGTAGGAAGCCCGCCCTGATAATCCTCGAGAGATTTATCCATCTTCGATTGCAAAAAGTCTGCGGTTTCTTCTTCGAAGGGAGTTCCCAAACCAGAAATATAATATCTAGCAAATGTTTCTGTCGTGGTGCTTAATTCTGGGGTTGGGAATGCACGCAATAAACGCGCAACATTACTTAAACGTTTCCTTGATGAATCCTGCTCAATATTCCGCCCTACGCCATCAAAAAAGAAACCCACATGCAAAGTTCGAGAGCAATTCCCTAATTTATTTTTAATTGATTGATCCGCACGGCTAGCAGCCGCAATCATCGCATCAATATCCATATCAGTTATTCCTTATCACTGGGCGGGGATATGTATTTTGGATTATTTTTATCATAAGGAGACCACGCATTGTCACTCCAGCCTAACAGAACTTTGTCTCCGGGTAAAAAATGAACATGGAGATCATTTTCACCACGTTTACGCTCTGGTAACGGAATAACAACTCGCCGTTTTTCCAGTCTCATACCTGCTTCATATTGTGGTCCTGTGACACTTAGCGTCCAGATAATTTCTGCAGTTTTACCTTTGATTACGCCGCAACATGAAGCATTGGTTCCAACTCCCGAACTTGGATTATTTGGGTTATATGCTGATGTATTTGTCCCCGCAACACCATTGACGCTAAATCCTAAGATTGGCCGTTCAATTTTGCTATGAACAATTAGCGTCACACCAGCAGCCGGTTCTCCCCAATGAGAAACCCAAAACATCCAGGCAAAGAGAAGGATGAAAGGAGTAAGCAAAATGCCCCACATCCAGCTCTTTCTGCGGGCATAAAGTCGGTTCAGTGAACCATCGACTCGCTCAAGGTCTTTGTTTAAATTCATTTAACGGTCCTTTTTCACTTTCACAAAGAGCGGTATCCCCGACTCTTTTTGTAAAATTGCTGATCATCTACTGCGGCAGGGAAGCATACTTAGGATTACGTTTATCGTAGGGTGACCAAGCATTATCACTCCATCCCAAAAGCACTTTGTCTCCTGGTAAAAAGTGAACATGCAAATCGTTTTCCCCCTGCTTTCTTGTCGGTAATGGAATAACAACTCTACGTTTTTCGGGCCTCATTCCTGCATCGTACTGAGGTCCTGTCATGCTGAGGGCCCAGATGACTTCTGCTGTTTTACCTTGGATCACTCCACAGCATGCCGTTGAACCTTCTCCATGAGCTGAAGCGTTTCCGCCAGCCACTCCATTTACACTGAACCCCAATATTGGGCGATCGAGTTCACTGTGGATGATCAAAGTCACTCCAGACGCGGGTTCACCCCAATGAGAAACCCAAAACATCCAGGCAAAGAGTATAATAAACGGAGTAAGCAAAGCCCCCCACATCCAGCGCTTTCTGCGAGCATAAATTCGGTTCAGTGAACCATCGACTTGCTCAAGGTCATTGTTTAAATTCATTTAACAGTCCTTTTCCACTCTCACAAAGAGCAGTATCACCGACTCTTTTTGTAAAATTGCTGATTATCTACTGCGCTGGGGAAACATACATAGGGCTACGCTTATCGTGGGATTACAAAATTCTGTAAACCACTTCACTCATGCTTGCTGACAGCATTCCGATTAATTTCTTATACAGTGGAATCTCTGGCCAATACCGCTGCCAATTTCAGCTTCCCGCTTACAACCGCAGGTAGCGACCGACTTACAGACTCAGCTTCCAGCATCTTTTTCCCGCCATTAAGGTAACAAAGTGCATACAGCGTGCGATCTTCTAATTTGACCAGTCCAAGACCGTCCGCCTTACCCAACGCTTTGATCACCATCAACCGCTGCGCACAAGGCGGAAACGCCTTGCTGGTCGGCATTTTCTGCCATTCATTCAGTACGCTGGTCACTTCTGGCTTATCCGCAATCTGCTGCCAGGTGGCCTTATCAAGCTTGATAATGTGATCGGCTGGCACCACCACCTCTGAGGGCTTAATGTTAAGCGCCTGCCATTGCATTTCTTCGGGAAACCACCATTGAGAGATGTCGTTGAACAGGAAGGTATGCCAGTCGCTCTCGGCACACTGAGCCAGCACCTCAATGACATGACTCGCATAGAAACGCGACAGCTCTGTAGATCCATTTGGCTGCACAATGGTACAGCCGCGGGAGAGCTGAACCGCCAGCAAAGATGGATAGCGGGTGGATACAATCACTGCAGCACAACCAGGCACCGACGCCAGATAGCCAGGTAACTGCTCAGAATTATCAATTTCCAGCAGCCAGGGGCCGTAGTTCTGAAACTCCGTAAGCTGCGGATGGATATAGAGCGAATGCATTCTGTCTTCATGTTTCGCTTTAAATGCCAGAAAATCCTCTTCCGGTTGCGCTCCGGCTTCAAACAGCAGGCAGACAAGCTCATCTGAGCGAACGGGTAATGCAGCAATCAGTTCTGAACTGTCCATATTTATGCCCCCTGCACTATTGCATCATTCCCCTGAATGGCCTTCAAAAGGCACGGAATACAAATCTTGTTTTCGATTGGTGGATACAGTGCAGGCATATCAACAGGCTGGCTCACAGGCTTCACTTTGAGTGTGCGCTTGATGTTGCGGGTGTAAGTGTGCGGCGTACCGTACTCAATCCCTCCCCCCTCGATCTTCACGTAGCTGCCACCGCCAATCAGCGTGACCTTTTTCTTCCCCGCAAACAGCATATCGCTCATGCTACTGATGCTGAGTTTCTGCGCAGCGCTCAGGTGCATGACGTCGTTCTGCGCCTGCACCTGTATCGGGCCCTGATCCGAGATAACACTCAGCTTGCCATTTTGTGCAAACAGCCCGAGCGTTTCTCCTGCCAGAACTGCCGTGTTCCCCAGCGAGCCGGTGCTGATGTCCCCGCCGGCATTGATGGCAATATTGCCCGTTGCCGCCAGTTGCATATGCTCATCACTGGTAAACGCCATGCCGTCAGGTGCCGTGAAGTGAACAACCTCATTGAGCGGCTTCAGACGTTCATTAAACATCGCTATCTGGCTTGCCACATCCGCTTCCAGCGCCAGTGCCTGACGCTCCGCATCCGCCAGCCGCTCAAGACGCTGGTGACCTGCCTCGATTTCTCTCAGAGCGTCTTCTCTGCTCAGCACATCACCTTCGGCCTTCGCCTGACCATCAGCGGTGATAAGCAGTCCTTTTGCCACACGTATTACCCCGAACTCATCGGTTCGCAGCTCGAACCCGGTTCCTCGCGGCTCGTTCTCCGTGTCCACAATGTGTCCCTGGTTCAGCGCCGTGGCTCCAAACGGGGTGCTGAGCGCGATATGCTCTGCCTGACGCTGGTCTTCCATCCGCAGCTCGTTCTGGCCTGCAGTGCGCAGGATGTTCTGGCTGCGGTTGTCGCGGGTGACCACATCCGGATGTTCTGAATCGTGAAACGCATGGGCAATGTACGGGCGGTCCGGGTCACCGCCGTCAAAGGCAATCCCCACTTCCGTGCCGTCAATCAGCGGCGTGTGCCAGCCGTAAGTTTCCCCGGCGTAAGGTTTCGCCTGGCGTATCCACAGGTAGTTATAGCCCTGCTCTGCATCTTCACGACTGAAGTCCAGCTTCACCCGGTAGCGGCCCGTTTCATCCAGATGCGCATACGGGGCATTCTTCTCGTCGCTTTCGACACGGGCGGTCAGCGTACCGGCGATGCGCGGGCGCGGTATCGGCTCTGGCCTGAAACAGAACTGTTCACTGTAGGGCATGCCCCAGACGGAGACATGCAGACGGGTATCACGGGCCGCACGGAAAGTGGTGAGCGTGATGACCATCCCCTCTTTCAGTTCCGGCACGTCACTGTCACCGGTCTCCAGCACCATGCCCGGCGTCAGATGACTTGCATTGCTGAACAGGTGCAGGCGGATAGCGTTGTTGAGCGCATGTTCATGCTGAATGCGGGCGTAAAACGCCCCACTTTCGGTTTCCGGCTCAGAGGTGGCATCATCCCCGGCGTCACGGTAAGGCACCGCATAGCGGTAGTGCTCCCCGGTGGTGGCGGCCTCATTTCGCACACTCGCGGTCGCATCCATCGGTGTCGTGGCCGTACGGTAGTTGTAATCCCGGGTGGCCACGCTGCCGGTCACCGTATGGTGCCAGACCCGTGCATCCCAGACGGCTTCGACCGCGCCGTCATGCAGTGCGGAAGGTTCACGGTATGGGAGACGGACATCAAACTGGTAGTGCAGCGGGCTGTCGGCAAAGGTCACTGTATCCAGCCCGGTGGTGGTGTTCACCCCGGTACGGAACCAGATACCGTCTTCGGCCAGAATGCGCCGGATAAACTGCAGATCGGTCTCCCGCCACTGGGTAATCAGTTCGCGGACCGGGTATGCGCGCTCCAGTTGGAACTCAAAATCTGACCCTTCCAGCCCGTGGCTGCGCAGTATCTGCTCCACCCGTTCCGGCACGGTGACATTCTGCCAGACCGCACAGCGGCGGGTGTGGTCAAGCAGCGCGAGGCGTGAGGATAGCGTGACAGCGAAATGCGTCTGGTCCACGGTCTCTTTGAGGTGCTCAAAGCCTGTGATAACACCCTGCACGACCCTGCCACTGAGCATACTGAGGGTGGCATACTTCAGCATCACATCGTCACGGGTAATGCCTTTCTGCGGCGTGGTGAATTCAATCCGCCATCTGAACGGGGCATTCAGTGCTTCGCGCCCGTGGAAGTTCAGCACATCCGGTTTCAGGATGCTGTCATTAATCTCAAGACTGTAGCGGGTCTGTCCGTCAAAAAGCGCCAGCCAGTTATCGAGGGTGGTATCCATGTGCTTACTCCTTCACCGGAACCAGCGTCAGCCCGGTGCTGTTGAGCTGGATAGTGCGCGGTTTGTCCGGGTCGAGGTCTTCGCGGCTCAACACCAGCTTCCAGGTGTTGTTGCGAATATCCGGACGGTTGAACAGCCCCACCACGGCCACGAATTTCGCGTCCTCGGCCATCGGCATATTGAGGGTCACACTGCCTTTGGGCATCACCAGCAGCGATTTGCTGGCCACAATATCCTCTTTAAGGGTGTCATCCGCATCACGCAGCAGTTTCTGGTAGTCGGCCGCATCCACCTTCTGGCGGTCTTTCAGCTGGTAAACCTGCACCATCGTGGCCAGCGGGGCCTGCGATTCGTCGGCATTGATGGCCGCACGCGGCTCAAAATCGAGATGCAGTACCTTTATTTTTTTGTAGAAGATGGCTTTGGTGGCACTGACCGTACCGTCAGAGACGGCCTGGGTCAGGCCACATGCGGTAAGCCATGAGCAGAGCAGCAACACAGTGGCACTGCGTAACAGGGAAGCGAAAGTCATTCGTGGAGTCCTTTTCAGCTTTCAGAAACAGGGGCGTATTAATGTGTCAGGTATTGCGTATCGGGCTGTCAGTCAAAACGGTAACCACCGGGCTGGGCCGGTCGCAGGGTTTCGCAGGTAAGCCCCTCATAAGTGCCCAGGCTCACGGTCAGGTGCGTTCGGGTTGCGGGACGGTCACGCTTCAGACCCAGCACACCCGTGCGCCCCAACTGTACCCGGCTGGTCTTACCCAGGCGGGGTTCAGGCAGGCAGGCCACCGGTACCGTGAGGCGAAGACGAACATCGGAGCGGTACCCCATGTACACCCGCATCAGCACCATCAGGTCGGTGTGTATCTGGCCGCCGGGCAACCAGCCCTGCGCCTCTTGCGGGTTGTCGGTCGCCAGCATCAGCAGGATACGGCTGCAGGCCTCTTTCCCGGTTTTGCCGAGCGTCGCGCGCTGTGACAGCGACACGCGGTTGGCTTTGCCGAGCCCACTGCGGTTTTCTACAGGGACTTTCACCGGGTCCGGGCTGATAACCGTCGCCCGGGTCTCCGGGGCCAGCAGGCTCACCAGCTGGCGTATCCCTTCGGCGTTACGGGTTGGCAGGCGCATGGTGCCGAGCAGCGCCAGGAAGCGGGATACCGGGGTCGCCACCTGCTCGGCCGTACCCGGAATACCCAGGCCGACCAGCCCCAGCAGGCACCGGGAGGTGTCATCCACCCCGCCCGCTTCAAACGTTGCCGGGTAGGCATATTTACGCCAGATACGGTAATACTGGGTGTGGATTCGGTGACTGAAAATATCGAGAAACGCGGTGGTGGCTTCATGGCCTTCCCGGCGCTGGGCGATATCATCGAGGTAGGCCGTTGGCAGCGGGGAATCCACGCCGTACATCCCGAGGAACGTGGTGCGCACCGTCGGGGACAGCGCAGGGTGGTCCTCGTCGGTTTCGACCGCTTTCAGCTCGCTGACCGGGAAGCCCATGCCCGGCCACGGGCGAAAGCGCACCGGGTCGGCAGACAGTTTCTCGGTACTGCCGAGCTTCGGCGCATCCGGATTTTCCTGCTCCAGCAACTGGCAGAAGCGGTAGAAATTGACCCGCCAGATGTCGTCGCGCAGTTCCTCTGTCAGCCCGGAATGTGCTGGCTGTGATTCTCTTTCCATCGCAGTCGTTTCTCTGTGGGTTGCAGTACCAGCGTCAGCTGATTGAAGAGGTGAACATCGGCATAGAGGGCAAAGAAGCGGTGCAGCATCTCGCCAAACAGGGTGACATCACCTTCCCCGGCAAAGTTATCGGCATTGAGGGTGATTTCGATATCAACCCCACGCAGCATAAAGCCCTTCTCAAAGCGACGGATGAGGGTGTGCTTCACCGCCACAATCGCCTCCAGGCGACGGCGGTTCATTTCATCGTCGGTCCAGTCGTAGAGTGCCAGCGTGCCGCGCAGCACTTCGGGGTTATCCATCATGCTCAGGAAACTGGAGCCCAGATGGCTCATCACCCGCCAGTGGAAGCGGTCATTCGCCGGTGGATAAAGCGGCAGGGTCGGCACCTTGAGATTCAGCACCCTGACCGGCACCTTGCCCGCCTTCACCACCCGGTCAAGCAACGTGCTTTCGAGTGAACGGCGCGGTAACTGGCCGTTGGTGCCGGTGATGCGGATGGAGAGCGATTCCAGGGCCTGTGACAGCTGTTCCATTTCGAACGAGCGACCACCCAGAATAAGCCAGGTGTCATACAGGCCCGAGGGGCCGCGCTTCACGCGGGTGTGGAAGTAACGCTCTGGCGCATCGTGGCGCATCATGCCGCCGCGGTGGCGGAAACTGGTGAACGGCACGTACGGGTGTTTGCCGTTCTTCACCGCACCGTGAATGGCATCCACGCTGTAGATTTCGGTATGACCGTCCTGAACGCGCATCGGGCGCAGCAGGTATTCATTCTGCAACGGGTCCGGCGTCAGCGGATCGGCTTCCAGGGAGAAGAGGTTAATCACCGGGGCACAGTGCAGACGGAAGTTGTCGGTCTCAAACGGCATGTCTGACGGCCAGCCGCCGTCGAGCACGATATCGGTCTCAAACCAGGTGGTTTTCTGACTCAGGCCTGCAAGCTCCAGACCTTTAAGCTCCACGAACATAAACTTCTCGCGGAAGCTGAAATATTCCAGCAGCAGCTGGTAGCCACTGAACGCGGAATCCCCTTTCGGCCACAGGCGGTCAGTGTCATCAAAGCCCATCGGCTTACACCAGCCGTCAAAGCGGACCCGCTCCGTGCGGGTGTCACTGTGGCGAACATACATCGCCTGCACCCGGCGGGTCAGTGCCAGATGCAGGGCCGAGGCCACCGGGCTGTCGGCATCGAGGTAAATCGCGACCTTATCAAGTCCGGCTTTCGACCAGTCCACCTTGTCCGGGCATTCAAAGCGCAGACGGATGGCGGCCCGCCCGTCCGGCTCGGTCTGCAGGCGGGCCTCTGCCAGATGCAGCGGCTGCAGCGGCACTTCACGGGTGGTGCGGTACTGGCAAACCGTATTATCGGGGCCGACCGGGCGCGACAGCACGGAGAAGCCGTTTTCCAGCACTTCCATTTTACGCAGCTGTTGCCAGTCCGGCGAAAAGGCCACCACCGAGAGCGACGGGATGGTGCGCATGTAATGCGGCCACAGCAGGCTCACCAGCCCTTCGGTCAGCTCCGGCAGGTCATCATCGAGCTTTTCACGCAGGCGGCCCATCAGGAAGGCGAAGCCCTCGAACAGGCGCTCCACATACGGGTCACGGGCCCCGGTTTTATCCAGGTTGAGCATGGCCGCGCGGTCGGGGTGGGCGCGGGAAAACTCTTTACCGGCTTCGCGCAGGTAGCGCATTTCGGCTTCATAGTAGCGAAGGGTTAAATCATCCATGTCGGGCTGTCCTGAGGGTAGAAATCATCAAAAAGAAAAGAGACGTCATCAGTACAATGACCAGAAAAGGCAGAACCTACCCGCACAGCACCATCGCGCGCGCCGGGTCGAGCGCAATCAGCCCGGCCAACAGGGCGTCCATTTCAGGGGCAAAACGGGCTTTGTCACTTTCGCTGCGCCCGGCTTTCATGCGCAGCAACCGCAGACGGCGGGCCTGTACGTCAAACAGCAGCCCCGGCTCCCACTCACTGAGCGTCAGCTGCGGGGCGCTGTCGGTGAGTTCACCGAGCAGGTGGAGCGCCAGCTCATTGCGACCGTACTGCTCCGCCACCTTCGCCATCAGCAGACGAAGTAGCCAGCGGCTGCGGGGTGAAGCCATGCCCGGGCGGCTCTGCAGCCAGCCCAGTGCGGCTTCCGGGCCTTCACTGTCGCCTTTCTCCATCGCCTCCGCTTCCAGCGCCAGAATGTCATCGACCTGAGCCGCAGTGGCCATTGCGGGTTCATCACTGAACCCGGGCATGTCATCGTTGACCTTCTCGGCTATCCAGTTGAGCGTCACCTCGTCGGCAAGCGGTGACCCGTCATTCCAGGCAAGCGTCTCCAGACCCGGCAGACGTTTAAGTAGCAGCTTCAGGTCGCTGAGAATATAGTCCGCCCACGACTCCCATGGGCTACCTGCCCGGCTCAGTCCCTGCCACAGATACCACTGCAAATCGAGCCAGAAGCGGTTACCCCCTTCGGTGAACATCACATCCACCTGCTCCACCAGTTCGGTCCAGCTCTGCTGGAGATACAGGCGTTTAAGCTGAGCGCGGTAATCGGCTTTCGGCGGCAGCAGTCTGGTGCGCCCGCTCGCATCGAGCGCCGGCAACTGGGTCACCAGGTCCCAGCGGGACAGGACGCGCAACTGACGGACCAGCTCCACTTCCGATTTGACAACGGTGGCCACCGGTACGGCATTACCCGACGACGCAGTGGCGGAATGGTCTTCAGGTCGTGAGGACGCTACGGGTGTATCCAGCCCACCCGTACCCGCAAGGCGGGTCTCCAGTGTGCGCAGCAGGCCGGCAAACGTGGGACGTTCCGCTTCCGGTAAGTGTTCCAGTGCTTTCTCCAGCAGGCACAGGGCAGCCGCGGTCCGGGCGGTCTCTTCCCGTGTCACATCCGGCCAGCGTGAGAGGGCATCCTGCACTTTCTCACTGTTCAGCCAGTCGAGTGCCGCCAGGCTGGCGGCGCTGCGCTGCGGATGGCAGTGATGCCCCGCCTGCTCCAGCATGGCTGTCAGCAGCAGGACACCGTCGGTCAGCCCGACATCGCCATCACGCTGCAGGCGGGCAAAGGTATACCAGGTCACCACCCGGATATCCCGGGCATGGTGGGTCAGAATATTTTCTGCCAGGCGGCAGAGCACGTCAGTATCGGTGCCGGACAGTTTGTTGATTTCCTCGCGCATCAGCTGGAAATCATCCTCATAAGTCGGGTCGTCCCCTGCCCCGTTACCGGCCGCAAGTGGCATCAGCCACGGCGACCACAGGGCGAGGTTTTCCCGGGACTGTGCGAGCATTGCAGCCCGCTGAGTCGCATCCGGGAGACACAGGGTCAGGAGGGTTTCTGCAGTCGCCATTTATTCGTCTCCGGCAAGTGTGAGCGTGCTGTCAGCCGCACCCACGGAAAAAATGGTCTGCGGCAGGCTAAAGCCCTGCAGTTTGAGCAACGCCAGCGGCCCGTCGCCGAGTTCGCTGCGCAGTATAAATTTCAGCGGGTTACCGTCCGGGGTGATCCACACCAGCTGGGTGCGGCTGCTGTCGAGTGGGGTGATTAATGCCTTATCGAGCAAACGAATAAAGCCCCAGTTCCCCTGAAGGTTGGCATACAGGCGCATTTCGGTGCTGGTTGACCGCCAGCTCAGATCCACGCCCGGATAGTAGGTATTACCCGGCCAGGTGAAGCTCTGCCAGCTTTCCATCTGGTTGAAGTAATCCAGCTTCTGGCCATCGAGCGTCAACTGGGTTCTGGCCACATCGCGTGACGGCCGGGCCATCAGTTCAAAATGGACCCCGGCATCGCCCTGGGCAAAGACGATATCCGAGATATCGGCCAGCTTATTGATGGCGGCAA
Source organism: Scandinavium sp. (assembly GCA_036495715.1). GTDB lineage: Bacteria > Pseudomonadota > Gammaproteobacteria > Enterobacterales > Enterobacteriaceae > Scandinavium. The sequence goes on along the minus strand of DASXML010000030.1, from coordinate 13,351 downwards.
GGAACGCCGGGCTGATGCTCATCCCCTGGCTTGCAGCTGGATCCACCACCCAGTGGCTGCCTTCCTGATGCAGTATCCCGCCGAGGTTGGTTTTGATAAATGCCGTGATGCGCCCGGAGTCGCTGCGCAGGAACTGAGCCAGTAGCGGCAGGGAGGCATCGCTGCCGGTGGCCTTGAACGGATAACGTCCGGCAAAGGCGGTGTTCCACTGGGAGACAATGGTGCTCTGCCAGCGGGCATTGAGGCTCCCTGCGGCCGGGGCCAGCACCTGACGCCAGGCCAGGTCGAGCGGCTGTACAAACAGCGCCTGCCCGAAGCCGTTCCACTCTTGTCCGAGGCTTGCCGCCACCAGGGACCCGTAGTCACGGGTGTCGGTCAGATCAATGGCTTTGCCCTGGAAGACGGTCTGGGCCAGCATCTGGGCCATCGCCTGTGGGTCCGGAGCGCTGGTCACCTGTTGCAGCTTGAGGCGCACCTGGGTCACACGGGCAAGCCAGGACTGGAAGCTGAGGTTACCGTTCGAACCGGTACCGTCCTTCCCGGCCATCAGGCCCGTCAGCGGACCAAACACGCCGTCCAGTGGTCCTTTTGGCCCCTGCGCCTGTTCAATAAACTGTTTGGCATTCTTCTTACGCCCCACCAGTTTTTTGGCCGAGTCCACCAGAGAGTCCGCCAGGGCCTCCCCTTTGGCCCCGGTTTGTCCCTGCCAGGCAAGCGTATTCATCAGTGCCACCAGAGGGGACTGACGCACATCCGCCAGCAGGTTCAGCTGGGCAATGGCTTCCGAGAGCGAGCTGGCTTCGTGCCACTGAATGCTGTTGGCCATATTGAGCCAGGCATTACCAAAATCGGTGAAGTAACGCTCTATCAGGTGCTGTTTCAGCGCTTCCGGGGAGACATCACTGCCCGGCTGATGGGTCTTGTCCGTGAGCACCCAGTCGATTTCATCGCGACGGGTTTTCACCACCTCATCAATCGCATCCTCGGCCTGCTCTTCCCATGCCTGGCGGGTGAACATCCCCGGCACTACTTCCTCTGACGAAAACAGGGTTGACGCATCCGTGTCCCCGGTCATGTCCGCCAGGGTTAAATCCGGCCAGTTGCGGGCAATGCGGCTAAGCATCTCCTGATAAAGACCCGATTCGGCGTTACGCTGACCAATTTGCTTGAGCAAAATCTGGCGCACCGTGCCCACCAGTTCGCGGTCGGGGGTAATTTTCCACTCAGGATGCGCAGGTAAGTTCTGCGCATAGAAGCCAAGCAGCTTCGGTGCCTGCGTCTGCCACACGCTGTCCGGCACCCCGCTGCGATGCGGCCAGGCTTTCAGCATATTGCCGGCAAGCCAGTTTTCATCTGCCTTGTCGGGACGGGCAAGCATCAGGTAACCCTTGAGCAGGCCGTAGGTCTTTTGCGTGGCAGAGGTTCGCGCATCACTGGCAGGTGGCAGCTGTACAAAGGCGGTCAGCAGGCGGTGAAGTTCATCGGCCAGCGCATCGCGCATCAGTTGCTGGTTGTTACGGGCATACAGCGGCCAGAGCATCTTCAGGGTATCGCGGTCCTGATTGAGGCCAAAGCGGGTATACCACGGCGCACCGTGCACTTCGCGGTTCTGCAGACGGGCAATGGTCTGCTGCAGTGCCAGCTGATTACGCAGGCGTTCAGGCAGCGGCTGTCTGGTATCGGCCGCAACCCGGGCCGTGTCCTGAGCAAGCCAGATTTGGGTACGGTTGACGGACAGCGACAGCAGCGTGCCAGCCCCCCAGAGCAGGACCAGTACCAGCAGCACCAGACGTAGCACTTTTTGCCAGTGAAAACCAATTTTACGGGCATGTACCTGCAGGCTGTCATTCTGAAGTTCCTGCCAGACCGGCGGTGACAGGCGCGCATGCGGTACCGTTTCGGACCCCGACAGCGACGGGCTGAACATCACCCCGCGCAGGCGATAAGGTGCCGGCCCCGACATCAGTGTGGTCAGGAGCGGCACCAGGGAGTGGCGCATTGAGCCGCGCAGGGCTTTTGACAGGCTAAGCAGCCAGTGATGCTGTGAATTCTCAAGCAGTGCCGCCACACCGGGCGTCTGCAGTTCGGATGAAAGCGTGGCGAGTGTCTCGTGGGCCTCTTCTTTCGACGCACCCGGCCCGAACAGCGCGCCCGTTGGTGGTACGCCCTCCCCGTCATGGGTCCAGGAACCCTCGCGGATAAGCCACAACCAGACCGGCAGCTGCCAGCCCAACAACACATCCGATTTCTGGCGCACGCGCACCAGCGTGTCCTGTTTTGCTGCATCAGGTAAGGCTGCCGCATTCATGACCTGCACTACACCGTCCAGTGGACGCTGCGGGCGCACGTCTTTCAGAACGGACAAAAACTCGTCGTCCGGCACGGTTTCCGGCAGACCCCCGTGAATAAGGACTATCCCGTCACTCTCCTGCCAGTGATCGCGCTTAAGGCCCGGCACCACTTTTTCGATATCGTTGTCGGTCCCCTGTACCAACAGCAGACGCACTTTAGCTTTCCAGCGACGACGGTAGCGCAGATGCAGGTGATCAATCAGAGGCTCGGCACTGAAACTGTTCTCTGCGCGTTCTTTTTCGTCAACGAAAGTGTTTGCTGCATTAGACTCAGGCGCACTGTCGGTATTGTGCTTATTACGTCCCCATGCCCGACGAGCGCCCTTTCTGCCTGAAAAGAAGAACAGCTTTTCCAGCCCCCAAATCAGGGCCAACAAAATAACGCTGACAATCGCGCAAATCGTTACAATTCGCTCTGCGGGATACGGGCCGAGCCCCAGGTTCGCAGCAACGAAGTCGCTACCCGTTGTCAGTGCGAAGACAATGATCGCTGTGATAAAAATCATCGCCAGGACAGCAGGTCCAAGGAGGGATTTGGTTTTTGCTTTTGGTTTTTTTTCGCTGCTCATTCCCTGATAACGTCCTTTTGTCGTTCTTTTGCCGTAATGGCGGTAAGCCAGATATCATCACTCGCCGGATCCGGTTGTGCCGCAATCAGCTGTGCACCCTGCTCCCGGACCGTCTCTGCCGCGAGGGCAATCGCAACCCATGACGAGGCCTGTCCGGTATACCCAAGTGTTGCATCAATGTTTTTAATATCGTCAGTCAGACTGAGTGTTAACGTATTCTCTTCGCAGGCCTTATTCAGTCCAGGCCTGTCGGTAACCGCTTCACCGCTTATCCATATCCCTTTGACACCGTCCGGGGGTATGTTCGCCCAACGCAGTGCATGGGCGATATTTCGGGTCAGTGTTTCGTGATTGCTTCGTTGCGGCCGATGCAATCTGACAGCATCCGGAAACTGATGGCTTTTACGGTTGCACAGCACCAGTGAAGTAATCGCTTCTGCATCATTTTCCTGGGGGGATGGCCGTAGTGCGAGGGTCAGGACAATTAATGCCGACGGTTTATCCCAACGGTTATCCAGCCACTTATCCAGCGCATTCATCCCTTTCGCCGATAGCTGACGCAGATCCCTACCGGATTTCAGCGTCAGGAGTTGCAGTATTTCGGCTTCGTCTTCTGCCGGAAGCTCTGTTCCACCGTCAAACATCAGCCAGCAAGGCAGCGTTTCAGGCAGGCGTTCCAGCGTGTTCTTTATACGTATGGCGACCTTTTCGATGGCCTTTTTTATGGCATCCGGATCCACATCAAAATCCGTTATCCGGGCATGCCTGACGGGTTGACCGCCGGCACGCGGTACGGCGGTTTTCAGCAGCGGTGTCGCCAGCGTCATTGCCGCACTCAGACTTCCCGTACCCCGACCTGCCTGCGTCTGAACCCAGGTGTCCAGCACCCAGGCAAAACGTTGGCCACGCGCGATCTCCGACTCCTTCAGACTTTCGCATTCATGGTTCCAGCCAACTTCGCCATTGAGTTCAAGCCGGTGACCGATGTGACGAAAGATGAGCAGCGTTCCCCAAAGGAAAAAAGGCAGCCCCAGGGCGGTGCACCAGAATGAAATCCCACGGCGATCTCCGGTCCATTGCCACAACGTCAGCACCACGCCCGCGAGCATGATGACAATCAGCAAAATCACCCAACGTAATGTCACCGGACGCGAAAGGCTGTCTTCTTCATCGGGGACTTCATCCAGATAGATAGGCATATTTAGCCAACCTTCGCCGCAGAAAATGAGCTTATCAACGTACAACCACAACCGCATTTATGGCCTTCAAAGGCCACAGGGATCCCGTCTTCATCCAGATAATTGGGGTTTCCTTCCACAATCGAGGTATTTCCGTGCTCAGGGCAAGAAACCTTATCCCCTTTTCGGGCAACGCCAATCCCGCCAAACTTCATCGTGGCCGAACAGGTTAAAACAGAACCGCCATGGGTGGTTTTATCCCCTTTCCGAATAACTTTTAGCATTTGTATTCCTTCACCTTCCCAACAGATTCACGAATGATCACATAGTTGAATATATAGTATCTTTCTCACAATCAATGAACCTCACAGACTGGCATTTCAACTTTCTAATGGTATTAATTGCCAGTCATCAAATCATTTATTATTCAACGGCCTAAACTCATCACTTTCACCACCCTGATTTGTATGAGCGTCTAAAGTGTGTTTTTTGATAAGAAGTGTAAATGGCAAGGTTTTTTCGCTTTCGCATTTCTTACCAGCAGATTTACTAACATCAACCGAATAGTAATCTTTAGAATTGCTCATATTAAAACTTAAGCAATCTTTGCCCAATGAACTTAACTTATTATTTTGGATTGTTTCAGGAAACATGTTAAAAACCATTTACTCCTCAGACGAAGGGCCATTCGTAAGCCTAGTGTTTTCTAACTTAGAAATGTCCAACCACCCATCAACAGAATCACCATTTTTTTTGAAGTAAGCAGCAGATAAAAAATTATTGTAAATAGAATATCCTATTACATGATCTCCGGGCACTAAAAACGCCTTACTATTTTTGCATTTTTTATCTGGCGCACTATAAAAGTACATTCGCCCTTTAGATATAACCTTATAGTCGCTTGTAGAATGATTAACATAGGCCTGTTCCGCATCTGCTTTTTTTTGTAGATCCGAGCAGAAGTCACTGGCATTAGCGACTGAGATAAAAAACAAAAGAGAAAACAGACTTATCGAATATAAATTTTCATTCATCACCTGTATCATATTCATCCCCATTCCATTTTAGTATGTACTTAGGTCCACAAAAAATATCCCTCATACCTTTATGCTTCTTTTCGCTGACACCTAAAGACGTACACATATATGATGCATCCACAGGCTTACCGTCATGCATTTTGATTTCGAATGTCATCATCGGTGATTCATTCAAAGAAGTAGAGCAATCCGCCTGATCACAAGTGCCAGGAGGGGTAGAATCAGAGTATGTATATACAATTACATCCTTAGAACCATCACCATATAAATCAGTATATACTTTTCCAGTTTGACCATCAGTGAAACCTGATATCTTTAATTTATTAGCATCAACCAACGTTGTAATGGAGTGTAACTGGGATGAGTGAGCGCAACCACCAATGACCAGTAACAACATCAATATTGTTTTTTTATATTTCATATTTAATCAGCCTCTGGAATCCCTAGCTTATAATTAACTCTGATATTTTCAGCTATTTCAGATTTGGTTATCTTGCCATCTTTATTTATATCATGGTAAAGGTTGTTTTCGTAAGTTCCACCATCGCCTTTTTGATAAACAATATCATTCGGCTTCAGCTTTATAGTCTTCGGACTAAAGATTGAATAATAAACATCCTCAAGAGACCACTCTTCTGTTGGAACATTAACATTTCGCGATTGCATCTGGAAATATTTCTTTACATACTCCATTTGCTGGACATGATCCATCCTACGGAGTTGTGGGGTGGATGTTCCCAGTTCTTCAGCTGTTGCCTTCATGAATTGAATCAAGCCAGTTGCTGATGACTTAGGGTTTTTAATGTCTGTTCTAAATGTTTTACCTGTTTCAAGAGCTATACATGCCATAATGTAATTGGGGTCAATACCCAAATCATTTGAAACTTCCAAAAGTTTGGCCCTGAATGCGGATGTCTTGTCTGCTCCGAATTTTTCAAAGAACTTCTTCATCCAAATAATTTTATTACTGGATTTTAATGCCCCCAAAAACATCACTGGGTGCATATGCCACAAAGATGGTCCCAGCTTCAGTTTACCGGCATCCTGCATCCATACCATTTTCTCAATGTAGGCTTCACTGTAGGTTTTCCATTCTGGTGCATCTTTCGTCAGATTATTCAGGAAAGGCAACCAGATAGGATCACTCTTCTTGTGATACCACTCACTGGGATGCTTCACAATCATCCTGTTCCTGGCATCCCGATAAGAGGGATTATGGATGGCACTCAGGTATTCATGAGGCGAATAAGGGCTGATGCTGCCATCGATCCGGTTCAATAGTCGTTGGTAATTAAGCGGCACAACACGGTGGCTTACGCGGGTATCATTGCTGGATGTTTGATGAAGCCAGTCAAGAACACTGCGAACAAGGCCTTTCGGCGGTGTTTTGCCATCCAGATGATCGAAGCTCGGTGCCTCGTCCGTCGCCGTGGTAAATCCTCGTTTTTCGAGATCGTATTGCGACAACGTTTCAACGGATTTATTCGTTTTCGGCACGTAGCCATTTGCATACGGCAAAAACCAGTATTCCTGCTTCTGCGCGTCCGTTTCTGTTTTCACCTGGCTCAGCGTCAGGACAGATTCGCCCTGCGAGACTTTACCATTACTGACCATTGTCTTCGTCTTGAGATCTTTCGAAAACAGCGGCAGTCCCGACGGGCACTTCAGATAAAGCGGCGTGTTCTCACCCACCTTCTCGGGGTTTTTCAGGAAGGCTTCCAGATTGTCATCCATGCTCAGGCACTCGATATGCACCTGATAACGGGCATCATAGCCCCCTTCCTTGGGAACCTGAAAATATCCCAGATGCCCGACGCAGTCCCCGGCACTGATTGGATAAGGTGTCGGACAAACGACTGTATCAAACTGCATCAGCTCTGCATAAGGCGGCATCAGATGTGTCCACCAAGACGGACAGGAAGCTGTGCCTGATGACGGAACAAGGTTATTTTTGTCCGTCAGGATCCAGTATTGCTGCCCTTCCTCCAGGCTGGTCTTTTTTCCTTTGGCTTTCGCTTTATCAGACAGTCCTTTAAATGTGACCAGACCATAGCGGCGGCCATTATGTCCAATGGTGTGCAGGTTGCTGTCTGTGGCATCCCACTCAATATGCGCACCTTTCGGGATGGTGCCGACACGATACGAATCGCTGACACCTTTGTTATCTGTACTGGCGCTCATCACCCATTCAGGGCGATAAGCGGACAGGTTATCATTCACGATCCACTGCGTTTCGCTTTCACTGGAAGCATACGCAGAGTAAGGCGCCAGATGCATATACAGCGTGTAGAAGTGCAGACCACTTTCTTTTTTCTCGCCAGGCTGAATATAGTGGCGAACCAGCACAAACGATCCTGACACACTCAGGGGGCCGGTCTCCCATGGAACATCCAGATAATCTTTGCAAATACGGTACGCCACCACTTCACCATCCGCCATACAGCGCACAGCCTGTTCACCTTTATATGCCACCGGGAAATCCACGGATTCAGACGCCGCTTTTCCGCTCAGCGCACACCACGGCGTTGTGGCATTCGTGATATGAATGCCACCGTGCCACATGCCGTTGCTTCCCAACATGTACCATCCGGTCGGTTCGCCTTCCAGATGTGACATCACATCATCCTGGTTGGCAAAATCACTTCCGCGGTTATTGGATGGCACAGGCCAGCTGAATTTTGGTAATACCGACATTTGTGATCCCTCAGTTACTCAGTGGCTTGCTGATGATATTCGTCATTTCGGCGATTTCAGTGCTGTTGAAATCCGGTGCGTCAAACGGCATATCACCGCCGCTACCGGGCACCAGATACTCACCGACTTTCATCGTCAGATCGCCTTTCGAGCCATGTTCAATACCACTGTCGCTGAGCTTCAGGTAAGAACCACCGCCATTCACCGTCAGTGTTTTAGGGGTGCTGATGACAATTTCATCATCGGTGCTGGTGATGGTGAGTTGCTTCTGCGCACTCATGTCGAGTGTGTTGTGGCGGGAATGCATCTCCACCTGACCAAGGTTCGCAATCAGTTTTGCACCGGCTTTGTGAACGAACAGCCCCAGTTCCTGCTCCGCGCTGACGGAGACATTGCCCATTGCGCCCATGTCAATATGTTGCCCGGCAGTAAGCATCGTATTCTGCGAACTGGTGAGCTGAAGATGTTCACCTGAAGTAAATGCAATGCCCTGCGGAGCCGAAGCCAGCATCACAGCCGACTGCAAATCCGCAATACTCTGCGTCACCAGATTATTTTGCGCCCGGATATCACTGACCAGCGCCTTTGCAGCCTCCGCGGCATTATTCAGCGCCTGCATTTCGCGGTTAGCCTGTTTGATCCGGTTCACGGCCGGAGCCATTTCAAGCATGTCCCCCTGGCCTTTTGCCTGCGCATCGGCGGTCAGGAATATGCCCCGTCCGGCACGCACTGCCCCATATTCATCGGTGCGCAGTTCAAACCCGGTACCCCGAGGTTCACGCGCACTGTCCACGACGTGGCCGCCGTTGAGCTGCGTTTTACCAAAGGGCGTCGCGAGCTTGAAATGCTCTTCCTGACGCTTATCTTCCAGGCGGAGTTTGTTGTCCCCGGCTGTGCGCCATATGTTGCGCGTGTTGTTGTCGCGGGTGACATGGTCGGGGTGTTCGGAATCGTGCTGGGCATGGGCAATGTAAGGGCGGTCCGGATCGCCGCCGTCAAACATCACTGACACTTCAGTGCCGTCGAGCAGTGGCGAGTGGAAGCCGTAGGTATCCCCGGCGTAGGGTTTCGCCATGCGCAGCCAGAGGTAGGCATATCCCTGTTCGGTGCTGTTGCGATCAAAATCGAGCCGGACGCGGTAACGCCCCTGGTTGTCGAGATACGCATAGGTGTCATGCTTTTCATCGCTTTCCACCCGGGCAGGCAGGGAACCCGCCATTACCGGGCGATTCAGCAGTGCCGGGCGAAAACAAACTGTTTCGCTGTACGGGATGCCGGTGAAGCGCAGCTGGAAGCCCTTGTCGCGTGCACCGGAGGTGTGAACCCCGGTAATAACAATCCCGTCCTTCAGCGAATCAGGCAGGCCACTGCCCTGTGGCTCCAGCACTTCGCCGGGGGCAAGAACCGGACTGCTCGCACGCCCCGTGACGGTCTGCTGACCATTGAGGTAACGCTCATGACGCAGGCGCGCAAACCAGGCCCCACCTTCCGGGGTTTCGGTATCACCCTCGCTCAGGAACGGCTCGGCATAGTGGTAGACCTCCCCGGTGGTGGCCCCGCCTTCCTGGCGAACGGTCACCGAGCTGTCCTGCGGGGTCAGCGCGTCGCGGTAGTTGTAGTCACGAGTAGCCACGCTGCCGGTGACCACATGGTCTTTTGGCTGAATATTCCAGACGCTTTCCTGCCCATTATCACTGGTACGCGATGGCGGGATAATGGGCAGTTTCACACCAAACTGGTACTGCATCTGGCTGTCCTGGAAAATCACCACATCCTGTTCAATGCGACCGTCCATCTCAAAGCGCCAGAAGATACCGACTTCGGCCAGCAAACGCTGTACAAAGGCCAGGTCCGTCTCACGCCACTGAGTGATCAATTCACGAACCGGGTAGGCCTGTGACAGGCGGAATTCAAAATCAGCCCCTTCCAGCCCGTGTGCGCGCAGGATTTGCTCCACCACTTCCGGCACCGACTGGTTCAGGTACACAGCGCAGCGCTCGCTGTGCTGCATCAGCGCGATACGCGGCACGATGCTCAGGGCGTAGGTGATTTCATCCCCCGACACAGAAATCCGCCGGAAGGTTTCCACCACGCCATACACCGTGCGCACCGGCAAAGCCGGCGTGCCGTCATAAAGCGGCGTCTGAAAAGTGAAGGAGGCGGGTTTGAGCATCAGTTCCTGACTTTCAATACTCGCCGCACAGGTGACGGTGACATCATAACGCCAGGGCTGGCTCAGGGTTTCACTGGCACGAAAGCGCAGAACGTCCAGAAAATGTTCGCATTCATGCACATCCACGCGGTAGCGGGACAGCCCCAGGACGTCATTAATTTTCTTCTGTGCCAGACTGGCAATGCTTTCCATCATCACGCCTCTCCTGTGGTATCCGTGGCATCAAATGCCAGCACAATCCCTTCGTCATCATTCCAGCCTAATGTCAGCGTTTTCGGTTTCTGCTTCGCGGCCATATGAGTCAGCAGCTGCTGACTCAGGACCGGCAGAATTTGCTGGTTGAGCAGGCTGTCGACGTTACGTGCGCCGGTGTCCGGCAGCAGGCAGGCTGAGGTCAGGGTATCGAACAGACTGTCATCGATGTGGGTGGTCAGGCCGTAGTGGCGATGTAAGCGCTTGCTGACCTGCGACAGCTTCATCTGCACGATGGTGCGCATCGCGGTCTCAGCCAGTGGTCGGTAAATCACAGTCTGGAAACGCGCCAGCAGCGCGGGCTGGAAATGGTCGCGCAGAATGGGGCGCAACAGTTCCTGCAAATCGCCTTCGGTCGCTTCCGGCTGTTCATCCAGCAGTTGCATGATGTGGTCGCTGCCGAGGTTCGAGGTCATCAGTATCACGGTATTGCGGAAGTCGATTTCACGCCCTTCGCCGTCACGCATAAAGCCACGGTCAAACACCTGATAGAACAGGTTCATCACGTCGCGGTGTGCTTTCTCAACTTCATCCAGCAGCACCACGCTGTACGGGCGTTTGCGCACGGCTTCGGTCAGGATACCGCCCTGGCCGTAACCGACGTAGCCCGGCGGAGAGCCTTTCAGCTGCGAAACGGTGTGCGGCTCCTGATATTCGGACAGGTTAATAGTGATGAGCGATTTTTCACCGCCGTACAACACATCGGCTAATGCCAGTGCGGTCTCGGTTTTACCCACCCCGCTCGGACCAACCAGCAGGAACACGCCCTGCGGGCCGTTCTCAGAAGTAAGACCGGTTTTGGCCGCACGCAGTCGCTGAGCAATGGCGTTCAGTGAAACATCCTGCCCGACCACGCGTTTTTCCAGCTGATTTTCCAGCGTCAGCAGGTCGGTTTGTTCGTCTTTCATCAGCGAGGACAGCGGCACGCCTGTCCAGTCGGCAATCACGCCGGCGACGGTGCGGGTATCGACATCAATCTGGATCAGCGCCGGATGTTCTGAGGAATAGCTGTCCTGCACGTCATCCAGTTGCTGTTGCAGGGAATGGATCTCCTGCTGACGGCTGATGTCCTGTCGACTGGCCATCAGCTCTTCGGCAATGGCTTTCTCTTCTTCAAAGCGGGTGTGCTGTGTCGCGATATCCCGGTCCAGCGTGTCGCGCAGCTGTTCGATAGTTGCCAGACGCTCGCCGTGCGTATTACTGCCCACTGCCACATCTTCCAGCAGCGCCTGCTGTTCCAGCTCCAGCGCCGTCTGCTCTGCTTTCAGGCGGGTGATGGACTCCGGCACGGTATCGAGACTCATGCGCACGCGCGCCGCTGCGGTATCGAGCAGGTCAACGGCCTTGTCCGGCAACTGACGGCCGGTGAGATAACGGCGTGACAAGGTGACCGCGGCTTTGACTGCATTATCGGTGATGTGTACGCCATGGTGCTCTGCATAGCGGGATTTCAGACCGCGCAGCATCAGGCAGGCAGTATCATCGTCCGGCTCGTCAACTTTCACCATCTGGAAACGACGTTCCAGCGCGGCGTCGCGTTCAAAGTACTGTTTGTATTCAGACCAGGTGGTGGCGGCAATGGTGCGCAGTTCGCCACGCGCCAGGGCCGGTTTCAGCAGGTTGGCTGCATCAGCACCGCCTGCCTGGTTGCCCGCACCGATAATGGTGTGCGCTTCGTCGATAAACAGCAGCACCGGGTTCGGCGACTGCTGTACCGCATCAATGACGTTTTTCAGGCGCTGTTCGAACTCACCTTTCACACCCGCACCTGCCTGTAACAGACCGAGGTCGAGGGTGCGCAGGGAAACGGTTTTGAGACTTTCCGGCACGTTGCCTTCCGCGATACGCAGCGCCAGGCCTTCGACCAGCGCGGTTTTACCGACACCGGGCTCACCGACCAGGATCGGGTTGTTCTTGCGACGACGCGAGAGAATATCGACCATCTGGCGAATTTCGGTATCGCGCCCGAATACCGGGTCGATGTTGCCGTCTTTCGCTTTGGCCGTGACATCGAGGGTGAACTTATCCAGCGCGTTCTGCAGTGCGGGTGACAATTCGCCCTCTTTCACTTCAGCGTCAGCCGGGCGCCCGACAAACTCCACTTCGCCGCCATGGCTCTGCGCCAGTTCGGCTTCCTGCTGCATCTCCGGGCGCTCATCCGACTGCGCATCGAGCAACGGTCGCAGGCGCTCCAGCTGGCTCTGGCCCAGGGTCAACAGTGGCCACAGTCCATCGCAGCGCACCATGTTCTGTTTTTCGACCAGCGCCATCAGCAGATGGACACTGCGAATTTGCTCTTCACCGTTCAGCGAGGCAATCAGCCAGGCTTCCTGCATCAGGGTCTGAATGCTGCCAGACAGTTGCGGACGATGACGCACCGAACGTGGCTGCTTGTCCAGCCAGCCCAGTAAATCCTGCCAGATGGCGTCCATATCCCATTCGTAGCGACGGGCCAGCACGGTGAGGTCGCCCTCCCCCTGCTCCAGCAGTTTCAGCAGCCAGTGCTCCGGCAGAATTTCCGCATGGGTGCGGGTCTGACACAGAGAGGCAGCCCCTTCCATTGCACGGGCGCAGTAAGGGTTAAGACGTCGAAGGAGGATTGCCGGGTTTTCCATGTTTGCTTGCTCACTGTTGAGGACCGTTCAGGCACGCTACCGCCCCTGGCCGTTACCGAGGCCCATAAGGTCTGTTTCCGGGATGTGATATTTTCTTTGCTCAGCGCCCGTAAGCCAGACGTTCAGCAAAGAAAAAAGGCGGGCAGATAGGGGCTGCCCGCCAGATGACTTACGCCGTGGCGCGTTCGTTCCAGGAATCGGAATGAATGATGTTGCCGTCTTTGTAAGTCCAGGTGATTTTTTCGTAACGCAGTTCTACCTGCTCAAGGTGGTTATGCTTCTCGAAAGAAGGATCCTTGATGTCGTGCATCACCGGGTTCACTTTCACCACTTTCACGTTTTCAAGCTTGGTGTTGAAGTACTCAACTTCCTGACCTGCGTCATTGATTTTGTACCACTTGAATTCCGCAGATTTCAGGGTCTGACCGCTGGTCACGGCCTTGTACAGGTACGGGCTGGACGAGTCGATTTCTTTGGTGAAT
>DASXML010000029.1:0-39510 GCA_036495715.1 Scandinavium sp. | reverse complement strand
TTTCAATTGCGGGGCCGGGGGGATTGCAAAGGGGAATTCGGTCATTCCCCTTTGCCCGTTCACGGATGAAAGTGCAGAGGTGTCTGCGGACATCAGGTGAACGGAATAGCGACCACCGCGCTTAACTGACTGGCATTAGGCGCGATGCCCGGTTTTGTTTTTATACGCCGAACTCTTTGCGATAAGCGCGCACAGCCGCCAGATGGTCAGCCATTTCTGGTTTTTCTTCCAGGTAAACAATCAGGTCTTTCAGAGTGATGATAGAAATCACCTTACAGCCATAGTCGCGTTCAACTTCCTGAATCGCAGAAATTTCGCCACGACCACGCTCCTGGCGATCCAGAGAAATCAGCACGCCCGCAAGCGTCGCGCCATTAGCCTGAATGATTTCCATCGATTCACGGATAGCAGTGCCCGCGGTGATAACATCATCCACCAGCATCACACGACCTTCCAAAGGACTCCCTACCAGATTGCCACCTTCACCGTGCGTTTTCGCCTCTTTACGGTTAAAACAGTACGGCACATCGCGATCGTGATGGTCCGCCAGCGCGACAGCTGCGGTCGTTGCAATTGGGATGCCTTTGTACGCGGGGCCAAACAGCAGATCGAAATCAATGCCGGAATCCACCAGCGCTTCAGCGTAAAAGCGGCCTAACAACGCCAAATCACGCCCGGTATTAAACAATCCGGCATTAAAGAAATAAGGACTCTTACGCCCGGATTTCAACGTGAACTCGCCGAACTTCAGTACCTGCTTGTTAAGCGCAAATTCAATAAACTGGCGCTGATACGGTTTCATGGATTCGCTCCTCGTCTTACTTTTCTGTTTGCTTTTCTATGGACAAAAAAAAGGGCGACATCGTCGCCCTTAATATCAATTTTCTAACGCCGCTTTCTGCGCCGCTACAATGGATTCGATCCCCCCTCGGGCGAGCGCCAGTAGGGTCAGCAGTTCTTCATGGGTGAACGGCTCGCCTTCTGCCGTTCCCTGCACCTCAATCATGCGGCCATCTTCGGTCATCACCACGTTCATGTCGGTTTCTGCCGCAGAATCTTCAACATACTCAAGATCGCACAGCGCTTCGCCAGCCACGATACCCACGGAAACCGCAGCAACCATCCCTTTCATTGGGTTGGTTTTCAGCTTACCGGCAGCAACCAGCTTGTTCAGCGCATCGGCCAGCGCGACACAAGCCCCGGTGATGGAAGCGGTACGTGTACCGCCGTCGGCCTGAATCACGTCGCAATCCAGAGTGATAGTGAATTCACCTAATGTCTTCAGATCGACTGCAGCACGCAGTGCGCGAGCGATCAGACGCTGAATTTCCATGGTACGACCGCCCTGCTTGCCTTTGGCGGCTTCACGGGCGTTACGGGTGTGGGTCGAACGCGGCAGCATGCCGTATTCTGCGGTGATCCAGCCCTGGCCCTGACCTTTCAGAAAGCGCGGAACACCTTCGTCAATAGAGGCAGTGCACAGTACTTTGGTATCACCGAATTCGACCAGCACGGAGCCTTCAGCGTGTTTGGTGTAGTTACGGGTCAGGGTTACGGGACGCACCTGATGAGCGCTACGGCCTGCTGGACGCATGATGATATCTCCGGCTTAAAACGAATGTGGCTGCGCATTATACGGATTAAACGCGCTTATTCCTATCATGAGAAAGCCCCGCTAGCTATAATCCCCCCATCTCTCCTTTAAAAACAGGAACGTCTATGATCCGCAGTATGACCGCCTACGCCCGTCGTGAAATCAAAGGTGAATGGGGCAGTGCCGCGTGGGAACTGCGCTCGGTAAACCAGCGTTATCTCGAAACCTATTTCCGCATGCCGGAACAGTTCCGTAGCCTAGAGCCCGTAGTCCGTGAGCGTATTCGTAACCGTCTGACCCGTGGCAAGGTCGAATGTACGCTGCGTTTTGAGCAAGACCCAAGCGCGCAAGGCGAGCTTATTCTCAACGAGAATCTGGCAAAACAGCTGGTCAACGCGGCCAACTGGGTAAAAATGCAGAGCGACGAAGGTGAAATCAACCCAGTCGACATTCTGCGCTGGCCAGGCGTGATGGCAGCCCAGGAGCAAGATCTCGATGCCATTACCACTGAAATTCTCTCAGCCCTCGATGGCGCACTGGATGACTTCATCGTTGCCCGCGAAACCGAAGGTCAGGCCCTGAAAGCACTGATCGAACAGCGTCTTGACGGTGTCAGCGCTGAAGTCGTTAAGGTTCGCACCCATATGCCTGAAATTCTGCTGTGGCAGCGTGAGCGTCTGGTCTCGAAGCTTGAAGATGCCCAGGTCCAGCTTGAGAATAACCGTCTTGAGCAAGAGCTGGTGATGATGGCCCAGCGCATCGACGTGGCCGAAGAACTGGATCGCCTGGAAGCCCATGTGAAAGAGACCTGGAACATCCTGAAGAAGAAAGAAGCCGTTGGCCGCCGCCTCGACTTCATGATGCAGGAGTTCAACCGTGAATCGAACACGTTGGCCTCTAAATCCATTAACAGCGAAGTCACCACCTCGGCCATTGAGCTCAAAGTCCTGATTGAACAGATGCGCGAGCAGATTCAGAACATCGAGTAAGCTTCTGGAAGCCCGGTTCTCCGGGCTTTTTGGTTACTGTGTAATCGCCAAAAACTGCTCTGCCGTTATCAACCCCATTTTCTCCAGTTGAATCGCCACTGCGCACGTTGAACGTTCGAACTTCTCGCTCAACCCCTCGATAGTTTCATTTCCTTTATAGCCTTGCTCAAGCGATAGTTTTTCTGCTTCCGTCCATGGGAAATAGGCATTAGCGGGCCGACCCTCGGCTCTGTTTTTCAACTGACGCTCTTCGACAGTGAGTTTGCTCTTCTTTTGTTTGTCTGGCACCAAAGCCAGTTCATCAGCGACGGCAAACAGCATTCTGATGACGTCTGGCCGCTGTACTACGGACCCAGGCGGTAAGACTTCCCTTGTATCCGGATGTTCGCCATTTACCAGCATCTTTAGCATTGCGGGAAAAGTCATCGTATTTTGTTCCATCAACATCTGATAAATGGCATACTTTTTCTAATCCATAAAGAATCATCAAAAACGACAAATCCAGCAATAAAAGAAATCACTCATAATTAAAACTAATCCATTTCAATTTGCCTTAGAAAATCTCAATCGTTTCCTTCCGCACAAATCGCTAACCTGCCGTCCTCATTTGCGAGGGCAATTATGCTGCTACATATTCTCTACCTGATCGGGATCACCGCCGAAGCGATGACGGGCGCACTTGCCGCTGGACGTCGCCGAATGGATACCTTTGGCGTAATCATCATCGCCACTGCCACCGCGCTGGGCGGTGGTTCAGTTCGTGACATTCTGCTCGGACACTATCCCTTGGGTTGGGTTAAGCACCCGGAGTACGTGATCATTGTGGCCGTTGCCGCGGTCCTCACTACCATCCTGGCCCCGGTAATGCCGCATTTGCGTCGCCTGTTTCTGGTGCTCGATGCGTTGGGTCTGGTGGTGTTCTCCATCATCGGTGCACAAATCGCGCTGGATATGGGTGAAGGCCCCGTAATTGCATCCATCGCTGCCGTGGTAACGGGCGTATTCGGCGGCGTATTGCGCGATATGTTCTGCAAACGCATACCGCTGGTATTCCAGAAAGAACTGTATGCCGGGGTTTCGTTTGCTTCTGCCGTGCTCTATATCGCATTGCAGCACTACGTTAGCAGTCATGATGTAGTAGTGATTGCAACACTGCTGTTTGGCTTCACTATGCGCATGTTGGCGCTTCGCCTGAAACTGGGTCTGCCGGTGTTTCACTACAAACACAACGCTCATTGAGTCTCAAACCCGGCAATGCCCTGCGCAGTAAGCCACTGAGTCAGCTTTACCACTTCCGAATCAGCCAGCCAGCGCAGCAGTTGGCTGGTTTTGGTTTCACCGGTCATCGGCAGTTTTTGCCACTCTTCCGGGCGCATCGCCAGAAGTTGCTGCCACGTAGACCCCGACAATACCGCTATAGCTTTTTGATTGATCGGAATCCCCAGCGCGAGTAACCATTGCTTGAATGGCTGTTGCTTTGCCAGATCAAATTTATGCCAAAGCAGACGAGCTCTGTCGGGCGAAATACCCGGTGTTTGCCGCAGTTGTTCTTCGCTGAGCGCCAGCCAGGAAAAAATATGCTCGAAACGGTGTGTTTCATTGAGTTGCCGCCAAAGTGCTTCCCCAATACCGTCCAGATGCAATTGCTGTCCGACCCAAACTAGCCGGGCCAGAAACTGTGGCTGACATGACGCCGACGACCAATAGCAGGTAATGAAATTAAACATGTCCTGCGGCGGTTTGAGTTTTGCTCGTTCAGTCGTTTTCCATGCCACACTGTCAATACGTGGGATCCCTTGCCCAGCAAGACTGATATTCAGCCGATCGCCAGCAACAATATCCCATTCTTGCAAACGCCTGAGCGAACCGATATTCACCCGCCGAACCTGTTTATCATCCAACAAAACAGGCTCAAGCAATGCCACTGCGGCTACTTTTCCGGTTCGACCAATACTGAATTCAATGGACTTCACTTCAGCAACGTGTGTCACGGGTGGATATTTCCATGCCGCTACCCACGTTCCTTCTCCCGGCAACCAGTGACGCGCTTCTGGCTCTTTTGCTGCACGCACCACTACGCCATCCGTAGCAAAAGGTAACGGCGAGGTAAACCAGTGCTGGCGCTGAATGGTGACGTCGGAAATTGTCTTCACAGGATGTGAATATTCTGCCACCAACGGAAAACCAGCTTCGCGCAGTAACGTCAGCCGCTCAGACATTTGCGCAGGGCCATTCGGCCAGGCCCAGATAAACATTGATAATTCATCCAGCAGCGTTGAATTCACTTTACGCAGCATTGCACCTGCGACTTTCGAACGGGCATTCATACCGCCCATTTGCTGCTGAATATGTCCCTCTTGCCGAAGAAATAGCTCTCCCTGTAAAACACTGTCGGCAAGCAGGCCCTGAACAGTTTTGGGGATTGCAGAAATCTGGCGGGCCTTATCCGTCCAATCCTCTCCAGCCAGTCCATTTCCTCTACTGATTGCTTGAGTCAACTTCCCGTTGCGATAGACCAACGTGACCGCCACACCGTCCACTTTGGGTTGAATCCATAAATCAGTTTTATCTTTCATCCATTGAGAGAGCGCAGCACTGTCTTTCAGTTTGCGAACCCCTGTATGTGCAATGGGATGTACAACCGTGCCATTAAACGCTGGTACATCTGGCTCTTCTACAGCATCTTTATCGAAACAGTGCCGCCACTGCTTTAACTGCGCATTAAGCTGATCGAATTCGTCATCACTGACTTCGCTGCTCCCCGACAGCCAATAAGCCTTGTTCCATTCGTCTATTTGCGTTTGCAAACGCGTTATTTCCTGAACAGCCCGGGTATCAGACCATGCAGGGCAACTCGCCTGTGCAGTAAATGCCAGCGAGGCCAGTAGCAGCATTAAAATCCCTCTTATCCGTGCCATATCTCTCCTCCTGCCCAATTACGGCTGTTTGTAACGTGAAGGCTAACGGTACGCGAGGCGGTATTTTCGGGTTTGCGAGGGGCTTTCAGCGGAATCAGCACTGTTGCTGCAACAGGCGGAAAAATCAGGAAAGCAGTACGCAAAAGGGAAGAAACTGATGCAAAAAGTGTGACAAAGACTACGTCACGCAGCGGCGACGTGTATAATAGGCTCGTATGTAGACTTTCTTTCGACTCACATACACAAGACTCTCATGGCTCAAGGCACGCTTTATATTGTTTCGGCCCCTAGTGGCGCGGGTAAATCCAGCCTGATTCAGGCATTACTGAAAACCCAACCGTTGTATGACACCCAGGTTTCTGTTTCACACACCACGCGCGCACCGCGTCCGGGTGAAGTCCACGGTGAGCATTATTTCTTTGTCGATCATGCCGAATTTAAAACGATGATTGGCCGGGAAGCGTTTCTTGAGCACGCGGAAGTTTTTGGAAATTATTACGGTACTTCGCGTGAAACCATTGAACAGGTGCTGAAAAGCGGCGTAGATGTGTTTCTCGATATCGACTGGCAAGGCGCGCAGCAAATTCGCAAAGCCATGCCCGAATCGCGCAGTATCTTTATCCTGCCGCCGTCGAAAGACGAACTCGATCGCCGTCTGCGCGGTCGTGGACAGGATAGCGAAGAAGTCATCGCCAAACGTATGGCGCAGGCAGTAGCGGAAATGAGCCACTACGCCGAATACAACTATCTGATTGTGAACGATGATTTTGATACCGCCCTTGGCGATCTGAAAACCATCATTCGCGCTGAACGTCTGCGCATGAGCCGTCAAAAGCAACGCCATGACGCTTTAATCAGCAAACTATTGGCAGACTGAACCCACATTCAGTATCATGCCCAGTCATTTCGTCATCTGTGGAGCATTGAAATATGGCACGCGTAACTGTTCAGGACGCTGTAGAAAAAATTGGTAACCGTTTTGACCTGGTACTGGTCGCCGCGCGTCGCGCTCGTCAGATGCAGACAGGCGGTAAAGATCCGCTGGTTCCAGAAGAAAACGATAAAACCACCGTTATCGCGCTGCGCGAAATCGAAGACGGTCTGATCAACAATCAGATCCTCGACGTGCGTGATCGCCAGGAGCAGCAAGAGCAGGAAGCCGCAGAACTGCAGGCCGTAACCGCCATTGCTGAAGGTCGTCGTTAATTAACTCTGCGGGTCGCCCTTGTATCTGTTTGAGAGCCTGAATCAGCTGATTCAAACTTACCTGCCAGAAGACCAGATTAAGCGTCTTCAGCAGGCTTATCTCGTTGCACGTGATGCTCACGAGGGACAGACACGTTCAAGCGGTGAACCCTATATCACGCACCCGGTCGCCGTTGCCTGCATTCTGGCCGAGATGAAACTCGACTATGAAACGCTGATGGCAGCACTCCTGCATGATGTGATTGAAGATACCCCCGCCACCTACCAGGACATGGAACAGCTGTTTGGCAAAAGTGTTGCTGAACTGGTAGAAGGGGTCTCTAAGCTAGATAAACTCAAGTTTCGCGATAAGAAAGAAGCTCAGGCCGAAAACTTTCGCAAGATGATTATGGCGATGGTGCAGGATATCCGCGTCATTCTCATCAAACTTGCTGACCGCACCCATAACATGCGCACGCTGGGCTCTCTTCGCCCGGATAAACGCCGCCGCATCGCCCGCGAAACGCTGGAAATTTATAGCCCGCTGGCACACCGTTTAGGTATCCACCACATCAAAACCGAGCTTGAAGAGCTAGGGTTTGAAGCGTTGTATCCCAATCGCTACCGCGTCATTAAGGAAGTGGTTAAGGCAGCTCGTGGCAACCGTAAAGAAATGATTCAGAAGATCCTTTCTGAAATCGACGGGCGTTTACAGGAAGCGGGCATTCCATGCCGCGTCAGCGGTCGCGAAAAACATCTCTACTCCATCTACTGCAAAATGGTGCTCAAAGAGCAGCGTTTTCACTCGATCATGGATATCTACGCTTTTCGCGTGATCGTGCATGATTTCGACACCTGTTATCGCGTTTTAGGGCAGATGCACAGTCTGTACAAACCGCGTCCGGGCCGAGTGAAAGACTACATCGCCATTCCGAAAGCGAACGGATATCAATCGTTGCATACGTCGATGATTGGTCCGCACGGCGTACCGGTTGAGGTACAGATTCGTACCGAAGACATGGACGTGATGGCAGAGATGGGTGTTGCCGCTCACTGGGCATACAAAGAGAACGGCGAAAGCAGTACTACCGCGCAAATCCGCGCTCAGCGCTGGATGCAAAGCCTGCTTGAATTGCAGCAGAGCGCCGGTAGCTCCTTTGAATTCATTGAGAGCGTAAAATCTGATCTCTTCCCGGATGAGATTTATGTTTTCACGCCGGAAGGCCGCATTGTCGAGCTTCCGGCAGGCGCAACGCCGGTCGACTTCGCCTATGCGGTGCATACCGATATCGGCCACGCCTGCGTTGGCGCACGTGTCGACAGACAGCCGTATCCACTGTCACAGCCGCTCACCAGTGGACAGACGGTGGAAATCATTACCGCACCGGGCGCTCGTCCGAATGCCGCGTGGCTGAACTTTGTCGTCAGCTCCAAAGCGCGCGCCAGAATCCGCCAGTTGTTGAAAAATCTTAAGCGTGATGATTCTGTAAGTCTTGGGCGTCGTTTGCTGAACCACGCGCTCGGCGGCAGTCGAAAACTGGCTGAAATCCCTCAGGAAAACATTCACCGCGAACTGGTGCGTATGAAGCTCGCGACGCTTGACGATTTGCTGGCTGAGATCGGTCTTGGCAACGCCATGAGCGTCGTGGTGGCGAAAAACTTGCAACAGGGTGAAGCCGGAGCGGTACAGCCATCTGTGCCATCAAGCCACGGTCATCTGCCGATTAAAGGCGCCGATGGCATACTGATCACCTTCGCCAAGTGCTGTCGTCCTATTCCTGGTGACCCGATCATCGCCCACGTCAGTCCAGGCAAAGGGCTGGTTATCCACCATGAGTCGTGCCGAAATATTCGTGGTTACCAGAAAGAGCCAGAAAAATTCATGGCCGTGGAGTGGGATAAAGAGACCGAACAGGAATTTATCACCGAAATTAAGGTGGATATGTTCAACCATCAGGGTGCGCTGGCGAATCTCACTGCCGCGATCAACACCGCCTCGTCCAATATTCAGAGTCTGAATACGGAAGAGAAAGATGGTCGTGTCTACAGTGCCTTTATTCGTCTGACGGCTCGCGATCGCGTCCATCTGGCCAACATCATGCGCAAAATTCGCGTTATGCCGGATGTGATTAAAGTCACCCGCAACAGAAATTAGTGTTATGAATTCACAGCGTTACGCACGTATCTGTGAGATGCTCGCCAGACGTCAGCCTGATCTGACGGTCTGCATGGAAGAAGTCCACAAGCCTCATAATGTTTCGGCGATTGTCCGCACAGCGGATGCCGTTGGTGTCCATGAAGTTCACGCCGTCTGGCCGGGAAACCGCATGCGTACCATGGCGTCAGCCGCCGCAGGCAGCAACAGTTGGGTGCAGGTCAAAACCCACCCGACCATTGCTGATGCCGTTTCCACGCTTAAAAGCCGTGGGATGCAAATCCTCGCCACTCATCTCTCTGATAAAGCGGTCGATTTCCGCAACATCGATTATACGCGCCCGACCTGCATTCTGATGGGTCAGGAGAAAACCGGGATTACCCAGGAAGCATTGGCGCTCGCCGACCAGGACATCATTATTCCGATGACCGGGATGGTGCAGTCGCTGAACGTTTCCGTCGCTTCCGCACTCATTCTCTATGAAGCCCAGCGCCAGCGACAAAATGCGGGAATGTATCAGCGTGAAATCAGCATGCTCCCGGAAGATGAGCAACAGCGTCTGCTTTTCGAGGGTGGCTATCCTGTGCTCGCGCATGTTGCGAAGCGCAAAAAACTACCTTATCCGCACGTTAACGATCGTGGTGAGATCGAGGCTGATGCAGCCTGGTGGGCGACCATGCAGGCGTCAGGCAATACTCGAAATCATTTAAATCGCATTACGGCGGCAAATGAACAAAACGCTGAGAGCAGAGATAATTATGCGACCAGGGTAAGTAAATGTAGCCAACAAAGCGGCGACTTGAAGGATGAAGCGTAAATGAAAGGCCGTCTGCTGGATGCCGTGCCACTGAGTGCGCTCACTGGCGTTGGCGCGACGCAGACCAGCAAACTGGCGAAAATTGGTCTGCATAACGTGCAAGATTTGTTGTTGCATCTGCCGCTGCGTTATGAAGATCGAACCCAACTTTACCCCATCAATGAGCTTTTACCCGGTATCTATGCCACGGTAGAAGGCGAAGTGCTCAATAGCAATATCACCTTCGGCGGCCGCCGAATGATGACCTGTCAGATTAGCGACGGCACGGGCATCCTCACCATGCGCTTTTTCAACTTCAACGCCGCGATGAAAAACAGCCTCGCGACGGGCCGCCGCGTGCTGGCCTACGGTGAAGCCAAACGCGGGAAATACGGCGCGGAGATGATCCACCCGGAATACCGCGTGCAGGGCGACATGAGCGAACCGGAGTTGCAGGAAACGCTGACGCCGGTCTATCCGACGACCGAAGGCGTACGCCAGGCCACGCTGCGCAAGCTCACCGATCAGGCGCTGGATTTACTCGACACCTGCGCGATTGCCGAATTGCTGCCCTCTGAACTGGCGCAAGGCTTGATGAGCCTACCGGAAGCGCTGCGCACTTTACATCGTCCACCGCCAACATTACAGCTCACCGATTTAGAAACGGGCCAACACCCCGCACAGCGCCGTCTGATTATGGAAGAGCTGCTGGCGCATAACCTGAGTATGCTGGCACTGCGTGCCGGTGCTCAGCGCTATCACGCCGAACCGCTTGGCACAAAAGATGAGCTGAAAAATGGCCTGTTAGCCGCACTGCCGTTCAAACCAACCGGTGCACAGGCACGCGTGGTGGCCGAAATCGAAAAAGACATGGCGCAGGATATTCCGATGATGCGCCTTGTTCAGGGCGACGTTGGCTCCGGTAAAACGCTGGTTGCGGCCCTCGCAGCGCTTCGCGCGATTGCCCACGGTAAACAAGTTGGACTGATGGCGCCGACCGAACTGCTGGCCGAACAGCACGCCAATAACTTCCGCAGCTGGTTTGAACCGCTGGGCATCGAAGTGGGCTGGCTGGCGGGTAAACAAAAAGGCAAAGCGCGTCTGGCGCAGCAGGAAGCGATCGCCAGCGGTCAGGTGCAAATGGTGGTGGGTACACACGCTATTTTCCAGGAACAGGTGCAATTTAGCGGCCTTGCGCTGGTGATTATCGATGAACAGCACCGTTTCGGCGTCCACCAGCGACTGGCGCTGTGGGAAAAAGGCCAGCAGCAGGGTTTCCACCCGCATCAGCTGATCATGACCGCGACGCCTATCCCACGCACGCTGGCGATGACCGCCTATGCCGATCTCGATACGTCCGTTATCGATGAGCTGCCACCGGGCCGTACGCCGGTCACGACTGTCGCCATCGGCGATACGCGCCGCAATGAAATTATCGAACGTGTGCGCAACGCCTGCACACAGGAAGGCCGTCAGGCGTATTGGGTTTGTACGCTGATTGAAGAGTCCGATTTACTGGAAGCGCAGGCGGCAGAAGCCACCTGGGAAGAACTGAAAATCGCCCTACCGGAGCTGAATATCGGTCTGGTTCATGGCCGCATGAAGTCTGCTGAAAAGCAGGCGGTGATGCAGGCCTTCAAGCAAGGTGAACTGCATCTGCTGATTGCCACAACGGTCATTGAAGTAGGCGTAGATGTCCCCAATGCCAGCCTGATGATTATCGAAAACCCGGAACGCCTGGGGCTGGCGCAGCTGCACCAGCTGCGCGGGCGCGTTGGGCGCGGCGCGGTGGCCTCGCACTGTGTACTACTCTATAAAGCACCGCTGTCGAAAACGGCGCAAAAACGTTTACAAGTGCTGCGCGACAGCAGCGACGGTTTCGTGATTGCGCAAAAAGATTTGGAAATTCGCGGCCCCGGTGAACTGCTCGGCACTCGCCAGACGGGCGCGGCCGAATTTAAAGTCGCTGATTTGCTACGCGATCAGGCAATGATCCCCGACGTTCAGCGCATTGCACGCCATATTCATGAAAAATACCCGCAGCAGGCGCAGGCGTTAATTGAGCGCTGGATGCCAGAAACCGAACGTTATTCCAACGCGTAGCTGTCTTGCTGCGCGCCATTTTTAGCTTCCAAAACGAGTGTGCTATGAGACGAGAACTTGCCATCGAATTTTCGCGTGTAACCGAGGCCGCCGCGCTTGCGGGTTACAAATGGTTGGGCCGTGGCGACAAAAATATCGCCGACGGCGCAGCGGTGAACGCCATGCGCATCATGCTCAATAAGGTCAACATCGACGGCACTATTGTGATTGGCGAAGGTGAGATCGATGAAGCGCCGATGCTATTTATCGGTGAGCAGGTCGGCACTGGCGAAGGCGATGCAGTTGATATTGCCGTCGACCCGATTGAAGGCACCCGCATGACAGCCATGGGCCAGGCCAACGCGCTAGCGGTATTAGCGGTCGGTGACAAAGGCTGCTTCCTGAACGCGCCGGATATGTATATGGAAAAGCTGATTGTGGGTCCGGGCGCAAAAGGCGCTATCGACCTTAATTTGCCGCTGGAAACCAATTTGCGCAACGTCGCCATTGCATTGGGCAAGCCGCTGACTGAGCTTACGGTCACTATTCTTGCCAAACCACGCCACGACCAGGTGATTGCCGATATGCAAAAGCTCGGCGTGCGTGTGTTCGCGATCCCTGACGGTGATGTAGCGGCATCGATTCTCACCTGTATGCCAGACAGCGAAGTCGACGTACTTTATGGGATTGGCGGCGCGCCGGAAGGCGTGGTGTCGGCGGCAGTGATCCGTGCGCTGGATGGTGACATGCACGGGCGTCTGCTGGCGCGTCACGATGTGAAAGGCGATTCACCTGAAAACCGCCGCATTGGCGAAAACGAACTGGAACGCTGCGCGGCAATGGGCATCGAGGCGGGCAAAGTGTTGCGTCTTGATGAGATGGCTAAAAGCGATAACGTTATTTTCTCCGCAACAGGCATCACCAAAGGCGACCTGCTGGACGGTATCACCCGTAAAGGGAATATCGCCACTACCGAAACGTTGATGATCCGCGGTAAATCACGCACCATCCGCCGTATCCAGTCGATTCACTATCTCGACCGTAAAGACCCGGAAATCCAGCTGCACATCCTCTGATTTATTTGATCAATAGAGCTTTCCAGTCTTTCGGGACTGGAAATCTTCTCTGCGGGTGGCGAAGATAGAACTATCAACGCAACGAGGAGAAGATCATGGCGGATTGGGTTACAGGTAAAGTTACCAAAATCGAGTACTGGACAGACGCTCTGTTCAGTCTCACCGTGCATGCCCCCGTTCACCCTTTCACTGCCGGACAGTTCACTAAACTTGGGCTGGAAATTGACGGCGAGCGCGTCCAGCGTGCCTATTCCTACGTCAACGCGCCGAATAATCCCGATCTCGAGTTCTATCTTGTCACGGTCCCTGAAGGAAAACTAAGCCCACGACTGGCGGCATTAAAGCCCGGTGATGAAGTGCAGCTGGTCAGCGAAGCTGCGGGCTTCTTTGTGCTGGATGAAGTCCCGGATTGTGAAACGCTGTGGATGCTGGCAACCGGCACCGCGCTGGGGCCGTATCTGTCGATTTTGCAGGAAGGCAAAGATCTGGCGCGTTTTAAAAATCTGGTGCTGATTCATGCGGTTCGCTATGCCGCCGATCTCAGCTATTTGCCGCTGATGCTTGAACTGCAAACGCGTTATGAAGGGAAACTGCGAATTCAAACCGTGGTGAGCCGTGAAAACGTGCCTGGCTCGCTGACGGGTCGCGTTCCTGCACTGATTGAAAGCGGTGCGCTGGAAGCGGCGACGGGTTTGACGATGACCACGGAAAACAGCCATGTGATGCTGTGCGGTAACCCGCAGATGGTGCGTGATACTCAGCAACTGCTGAAAGAGTCCCGGCAGATGACTAAACATTTACGTCGCCGACCGGGCCATATGACCGCCGAACACTACTGGTGATCAGCGGTATTTCACGTCCAGCGTCTCTTTGCCGTACTTGTTTTCGCCCTGGGTGCCAACAAATGCGCCCAGATCAATCAGCATCATGACGATAATCAGGGTCGGAATAAACCGGCCCACGCCCCACTGCCAGACACCCGGCAGAATCGCCCAATTCCCGGCCAACAACATCCACGCCAGAATCATTAATAACGCCCAGATGCCTGATTTCCCCCGGTCGTGCAGACGTTTTACCGTCACCGCTGCCGTCGGCCATAGCAGACACACCAGCGCAAATGCGGCCGTTTGCAGGCTTAGCCAGTCGCTGCCCGCGAGGGTAAACAGGACAATCATCGCCAGTAGCCAAATACCCATCCAGATCCAAAAGTCACGGCGTCCAATACGCCCTTTAATTGAGAACAACCACTGCTGCAGGGTCATAGGTAATTCCTTATCAAGTTATGCCGCGTAGTTTACCCTGAAGTGGTCTCTTTTTGACAAGCGGGGCGGTTTACCGTTTTAATCGTCGTCAGGAACGACTCTTAGGTGATGGATATGACAAAATGGCTGACGTTGTGTTTTATTGGGCTGACAACGCTTGCTGTCGGCTCGAACGCGTTGTCGGCTGAGACGGGCGAAACCACAACGGCGCCTTACCTGCTCTCGGGTTCACCCACGTTTGATCTCTCTATCAGCCAGTTTCGCGAGAAATTTAATGCCGACAACCCGACGCTGCCGCTGAACGAATTCCGCTCCATCACCACCAGCCGCGATCAGCTCACACTCACTCGTGCGGCGAGCAAAATTAACGAAAATCTGTACGCCTCCACCGCCCTTGAGCGCGGAACGCTAAAGATTAAATCAATGCAAATCACCTGGCTGCCGATTCAGGGGCCAGAACAAAAAGCCGCTAAAGCGAAAGCCCTTGAGTATATGAGTGCCGTTTTGCGTGTGTTCACGCCCGCGGTCACCAAAGCACAAAGCCTGCAAAAACTGCAAAAAATTCTCGCCGCCGGAAAAAACAAACGCTACTACTCCATCCGGGAAGGCGCGCTTTCATATGTGGTGGCAGATAACGGCGAAAAGGGTCTGACCTTCGCTGTTGAACCGATTAAGCTGGCGCTATCTGAGACGCTTGAAAGCAACAATAAATGACAAAAAGCAAAGCCTTTCCAGCGCTGTATCTCTATACTGTTTCACAGACCATGCTGCCCTGAAGGGTGGCCATCTTCCTTAATTCGCTTTCGTAGCGTGGAGAATTCAAATGCGACATCCTTTAGTGATGGGTAACTGGAAACTGAACGGCAGCCGCCACATGGTAAACGAGCTGGTTGCTAACCTGCGTAAAGAGCTGTCCGGTGTGACCGGTTGTGGCGTTGCTATCGCGCCACCGGAAATGTACATCGACCTGGCCGTTCACGCCGCTGGCGGCAGCCACATCGAGCTTGGCGCGCAGAACGTTGACCTGAACCTGTCTGGCGCATTCACCGGTGAAACCTCTGCGGAAATGCTGAAAGATATCGGTGCGAAATACATCATCATCGGTCACTCTGAGCGTCGTACTTACCACAAAGAATCTGACGAACTGATCGCCAAGAAATTCGCCGTGCTGAAAGAGCAGGGTCTGGTGCCGGTTCTGTGCATCGGTGAAACCGAAGCAGAAAACGAAGCAGGCAAAACAGAAGAAGTTTGCGCACGTCAGATTGACGCCGTTCTGAAAACGCAGGGCGCTGCGGCATTCGAAGGCGTGGTTATCGCTTACGAACCAGTATGGGCTATCGGTACTGGCAAATCTGCAACCCCAGCGCAGGCTCAGGCGGTTCACAAATTCATCCGTGATCACATTGCTAAAGCAGACGCGAAAGTGGCTGAGCAAGTTATCATTCAGTACGGCGGTTCCGTTAACGCAGCAAACGCTGCTGAGCTGTTCACCCAGCCGGACATCGACGGCGCGCTGGTCGGCGGTGCTTCCCTGAAAGCTGATGCTTTCGCGGTAATTGTTAAAGCAGCAGAAGCGGCTAAACAGGCTTAATCCCCGTTATAGCACTACAGCATCAGGCCCGGTCGGCATCATTGCCTCCGGGCTTTTTTTATCATTTCCCCAGTACGCTAAATCAGAGGTGCGAATATTCACTCCGGTCGCAAACGCATCACCGCTGATAAAGCACACGCGCGGTAATAACGTCACACAGGCCGCCGCTAAGCCCGTCTACGCGAGTCTGATGCCGTACCAGCCCTCCGTCACCCATAGCGTTAAAACAACCGCGAGAAGCCACGACAGACGCTTCTCTGCCCCACTCATTGGCTCAGACGGCGTTAACTCACTCGCGAAATGAGGCTTGCCCGGTAAACGCCAGAAAGGGTGGGTTTATTGCAGGATTTCGCAGCGATGATCCTGAATCTCTTCTGCAGAAGCGCGGTTAAGCGTCAACAGATCGCGTTCCGTCGCCAGCAGGACAAACGTCCCATCGCTTTGCTGCACCATGGCCAGCGCGAAACGCCCCATATGGTCGCGCGCTTCCGGTACTTCTTCAGCCAGCATCAGGAACGGGCTTTTCTGCACAAGCTCACTCTCAGTAGCGCGACGGGCGAGATATTGATGATTGCGCAACCCATCCGGCAACGGTAGCCAGCGGCTACTGATCGACGCCATATTCGCGTCGAGTTGTTCGCGCACATCAGGTCGGAGGCAGGAAATATGGATGTGGAAATGGTTTTGCGTGCGCCCGGTGCGCGAATTGATGGTCAGCGATACGGCGGAATCCGGCACGGGCGAACCATGGAGTTTGCTCATCAGCTGGCGGTTTTGCCACGCCTGCCAGAAGAAATTGGGCGTTTGCGCGTTAAGCAACAACGGGCTTTCGGTCCCGTTGATTCGATAAGTCGGCATCAGCAGATATTGCAGCGGCCCGTTTCTGTCTTTAAACAGCACATAGCCGCCCTTCAGATTCACCGTGGTGCAAGGTGCGGGCAACTGATGTTGTTGCTGGTTGGGGACACATTGATCGATAACAAAATGGCGTAAAGCATCAGGATTGCCGGAATGCAGCCAGTACCAGCCGCCAGCGGCAGAACCGGCGACCACGACAACCACTGCCAGAATCAGATATTTGATACGCTTCATTTTTCGGTCCCTGTGAAAGCTCAGAAGCGAAAGGGTAGCGCAAAAACATGACCAAAGAAAAACGGCCCCGCAGGGCCGCCGTCTTTAATAACTGCTAGCGTTGGCTAATTTGGTCAAACGTACCGCCGTTGGAGAAGTGCTCTTTCTGCGCTTTCGTCCAGCCGCCAAATTCCTGATCGATGGTAAATAGCTTCAGTTTCGGGAATTCACTTTCGTATTTTTTCGCTACCGCCGGGTCGCGAGGACGATAGTAGTTCTTCGCCACAATATCCTGACCTTGCGGGGTGTAGAGATACTTGAGGTAGGCTTCGGCTACATCGCGGGTGCCTTTCTTGTCGACCACTTTATCGACCACGGAAACCGTCGGTTCAGCCAGAATGGATTCGCTCGGGGTGACGATTTCGAATTTGTCTTTACCCAGTTCGTGCGTCGCCAGCAGCGCTTCGTTTTCCCAGGCAATTAGCACATCGCCAATGCCACGCTCAACGAAAGTATTGGTTGAGCCACGCGCGCCGGAATCCAGCACTTCCACGTTTTTATACAGCGCTTTCACGAAATCCTGCGCTTTAGCCTGATCGCCGTTGTTGTGATGCAGGGCATAACCCCAAGCCGCCAGATAGTTCCAACGCGCACCGCCGGAGCTTTTCGGGTTCGGTGTAATCACCGATACGCCCGGTTTTACCAAATCGTTCCAGTCGTGAATATTCTTTGGGTTGCCTTTACGCACCAGGAACACGATGGTCGACGTGTACGGCGCGGAGTTGTCTGGCAGGCGCTTGATCCAGTTTTTATCAATACGACCCCGTTCTGCGATCGCATCAACATCATAGGCCAGCGCCAGTGTGACCACATCGGCTTCAATACCGTTAATCACCGACGTTGCCTGTTTACCGGAGCCGCCGTGCGACTGGCGAATCACCACGTTATCGCCCGTTTGCTGTTTCCAGTAAGCGCTAAATGCTTTGTTGTAGTTGTCGTACAGCTCGCGTGTTGGATCGTACGAAACGTTCAATAACTGAATGTCTTTCGCCAGAACGCCAGCGGAAGCCAGCAAAAGCGTTAACCCCAAGCCTAACTTGTTCATCGACCGCTCTCTTAATGGATGTGTTGTTGAGCGTAGCCTGCCAGAAACAGAACCGATGATTAAAGAATAAAAAAAGATTGGCTATAACGTGAGGATATAAAGCGGGGGAAACAAAACACCCTCCGCGAGAAGGGTGTGAGTGGAATTACACTTCTTCCATACGGCCCAACAGCGCTTGCAGACGTTCCTGCCAGCCGTGCTGCTGTTCTTTCAGTTGGTTGTTTTCGCGCTCAAGATCTTCACGACCGTGCTGTGCGTTATGCACTTCCTGCGACAGCGCGTTGTTTTTCTCTTTCAGCTCTTCAATTTCCATTTGCAGCAGGGTGATGGTATCAATCGCCTGCTGAACTTTAGATTCCAGTTTCTCAAATACTTCTAATGACATCGTCATACCTCTCCTGAATTTGCAAGGCGTTGATCTCGTCCCGGAACCCCGGCGACGCCTTAACGAAAATAAGCATACCGCTATGCATCCGATTGTATGGAGCGCCGCCCTCCCTGTCCAGCGCCAGGGCGCACCTATCGCGGTTTACAACACATTTCAGTCTATACCTGGAGCGTTCGCGGCAAATACCCCTAAATTGTTAACCCATTCGTTAAATAAATGATTACGCGAGCAGATTGACAACAGCCAAAATGCGCACTTCATGGCGCGAAAACGCTCATTTTATTGACTCAGCACACAGATTTTGATTTCGATATTTCTCGTTTTTGTTCGTTAACGATAAATTAACAGTATGCCTACATGGCAGCATGGTCGTCTTCGACCACCGTGTTCACAATAATCATTCATCTGTCTTCAGGATCCTGTCATGAGTCAAACATCAACCTTAAAAGGCCAGTGCATTGCCGAGTTCCTTGGTACCGGGTTGTTGATCTTCTTTGGTGTTGGATGCGTTGCCGCGCTGAAAGTTGCAGGCGCGAGCTTCGGCCAGTGGGAAATCAGTATTATCTGGGGTTTGGGCGTGGCGATGGCCATTTACCTGACTGCAGGGGTTTCCGGCGCGCACCTCAACCCGGCGGTGACGATTGCCCTCTGGCTGTTTGCCTGTTTCGACGGGCGTAAAGTGGTTCCCTACATCATTGCGCAATTTGCCGGTGCATTTTGCGCAGCCGCGTTAGTTTACGGGCTTTATTACAACCTTTTCATCGACTTCGAACACACGCACAATATGGTGCGTGGCAGCGTTGAAAGTCTGGATCTGGCCGGAATTTTCTCTACTTACCCTAACCCGCATATCAATCTTATGCAGGCCTTCGCGGTAGAAATGGTGATCACCGCGATTCTGATGGGTGTCATTCTTGCGCTCACGGATGACGGTAACGGTGTGCCTCGCGGCCCGATGGCACCGCTGCTGATTGGCCTGCTGATCGCGGTTATCGGTGCGTCGATGGGACCATTGACCGGTTTTGCGATGAACCCGGCGCGCGATCTCGGCCCGAAAACGTTCGCCTGGCTTGCAGGCTGGGGCGACATTGCTTTTACCGGCGGCAAAGATATTCCCTACTTCCTGGTGCCGCTGTTTGCACCGATTGTCGGCGCATCGCTGGGTGCTTTCGGCTACCGCAAACTGATTGGCCGCAATTTGCCGTGCGACGTCTGCGAGGTGGAAGAGAAAACGTCCACCACCAGCAGCACACAACACAACGCTTCGCTGTAATCTGACTACGGGACTTAGCATTATGACTGACAAAAAATACATCGTTGCACTCGATCAGGGTACAACCAGCTCCCGCGCCGTTGTCATGGATCACGACGCCAATATCGTCAGCGTTTCACAGCGCGAATTCGAACAAATTTATCCAAAGCCTGGCTGGGTTGAGCACGACCCGATGGAAATCTGGGCCTCGCAAAGCTCTACGCTGATTGAAGTATTGGCGAAAGCTGACATCAGCTCCGATGAAATCGCCGCCATCGGCATCACCAACCAGCGCGAAACGGCTATCGTCTGGGATAAAGAAACCGGCAAGCCAATTTACAACGCCATCGTTTGGCAGTGTCGCCGCACCGCCGAAATCTGCGAGCAGCTTAAACGCGACGGCATGGAAGACTACGTGCGTTCAGCGACCGGTCTGGTCATCGACCCGTACTTCTCTGGCACCAAAGTGAAGTGGATCCTCGACCATGTAGAAGGCGCGCGTGAACGTGCTAAACGCGGCGAACTGCTGTTCGGCACCGTCGACACCTGGCTCATCTGGCGTATGACGCAAGGCCGCGTGCACGTCACCGATTACACCAACGCCTCGCGCACGATGTTGTTCAACATCCATGAGCTGGACTGGGACGACAAAATGCTCGACGCGCTGGACATCCCGCGCGCGATGCTGCCGGAAGTGCGCAAGTCATCCGAAGTGTACGGTCAAACCAACATCGGCGGTAAAGGCGGCACGCGTATCCCGATCGCCGGGATCGCCGGGGATCAGCAGGCGGCGCTGTTCGGCCAGCTTTGCGTGAAAGAAGGGATGGCGAAAAACACCTACGGCACGGGCTGCTTTATGCTGATGAACACCGGTGAAACGGCGGTGAAATCCGAGCACGGTCTGCTGACCACCATCGCCTGCGGCCCGAAAGGCGAGGTGAACTATGCGCTGGAAGGCGCGGTGTTCATGGCAGGGGCTTCAATTCAGTGGCTGCGTGACGAAATGAAGCTGATTAATGACGCTTTCGATTCCGAATATTTCGCCACCAAAGTGAATGATACCAACGGCGTATACGTGGTTCCGGCATTTACCGGCCTCGGCGCACCGTATTGGGACCCGTATGCGCGCGGCGCAATTTTCGGTCTGACGCGGGGCGTGAACTCGAATCACATCATCCGCGCGACGCTCGAATCCATCGCCTATCAAACCCGCGACGTACTGGAAGCGATGCAGGCTGATTCCGGTATTCGTCTCCACGCCCTGCGCGTTGACGGCGGTGCGGTTGCCAATAATTTCCTGATGCAGTTCCAGTCAGACATTCTCGGCACGCGCGTTGAGCGTCCGGAAGTGCGTGAAGTGACGGCGTTAGGCGCGGCGTATCTCGCCGGTCTGGCGGTCGGCTTCTGGCAGAATCTGGATGAGCTGAAAGAAAAAGCGGTGATTGAACGTGAGTTCCGTCCGGGGATTGAAACCACCGAGCGTAACTACCGTTACAGCGGCTGGAAGAAAGCGGTGAAACGCGCGATGGCGTGGGAAGATCACGATTAAATCACTGAGATGCCCGGCGGCGCTTGCGCTGACCGGGTCTCCAACCAATCAAAATCCCCTATGGATTTCAGGTTACAGGAAGACGGCAAGTTTGTGCATACCCGGTCACAGAGATAACTCTGTGACCGGGGTAAACAAAAACCGCCAACGCACCTGTGGCCTGAAAGACGAAGGGGATTTAGTTGAACATCGGCAACAGCAGGTACAACTTAATCACCAGCGCATTCACGATATCAATAAAGAATGCCCCCACCATCGGCACGACCAGGAATGCCATGTGTGACGGACCGAAACGTTCGGTAATCGCCTGCATGTTAGCAATCGCCGTTGGCGTCGCCCCCAGACCAAAGCCACAATGACCCGCCGCCAGCACCGCTGCGTCGTAGTTTTTGCCCATCATGCGATAGGTCACGAACACCGCGTACAGCGCCATTGCCACGGCCTGCACGGTCAAAATCGCTAACATTGGCAGCGCCAGTGATGCCAGCTCCCACAGCTTGAGGCTCATCAGCGCCATCGCCAGGAACAATGACAGCGACACGTTGCCAAGAACCGAAACGGCACGTTCAAATACGCGATAGAAACCAACCAGCGCCAGACCGTTACTGAGGATAACCCCCACAAACAGCACACAAACGAAGGTCGGCAACTCAAAGGTGGTGCCCACCAGCAAATGCGCCACGATTTTGCCGAGCGTCAGACAGATGGCAATCATCGCAATGGTTTCGATCAGCACCAGCGACGTAATCATGCGTCCCACTTCCGGCTTTTCGAACGCAGTTGGCACGGCCTGATCGTCCGGTTGACCGTTCGGCGTGGAAGAGTGTTTGACCAGATAACGCGCCACCGGGCCGCCAATCAGGCCACCCAGCACTAAACCAAATGTCGCACAGGCCATTGCCACTTCGGTGGCATTAGCAAAACCGTAGCGCTCAACGAACAGCTTACTCCATGCCGCACCGGTGCCGTGACCACCGGAAAGGGTGATGGAGCCTGCCAACAGACCCATCAGCGGATCCAGGCCCAGCATTTTCGCCATGCCAATCCCGATGGCGTTCTGCATCAGCAGCAGTCCAACGACCACAATCAGGAAGGTGCCCAACACTTTGCCGCCTGCGCGCAGGCTTGAGAGGTTGGCGTTCAGGCCAATGGTCGCAAAGAACGCCAGCATCAGCGGATCTTTCAGACTCATATCGAAGTCGATTTCCCAGCCCATGCTTTTTTTCAGCACCAGCAACGCCAGCGCAGCCAGGAGGCCACCAGCAACCGGTTCAGGGATGGTGTATTTCTTAAAGAGGGGAACGGTATGGACCAGTTTGCGTCCTAACAGCAACACCAGTGTTGCCGCAACAAGCGTCGATAACGTATCGAGATGAATCATAAAAGCTCCTTGTTAGCGCATAATCCAATGACTCGCGAGGGGATGTCCTATAGCGAAGTGTTCTCATCATTAATTATCAGGAGCCGGATTTTACGCAAAAGGCAGTCGAAAATGACAGGAAAAATTGTGGGTAGCGGCGATTTTTGCGACAAAACATGCAGAAACAGCATAAAAACCTGGGTACTTATTCATAGTTAACATATTAAAAGCAACCGTTTGCTTTTGCCTGGCAGTTCGCTAAAATCCCCCCTTTCCCACCACCGGACCGCCTCTGAAAATGTCAGTGAACACCTTAGAAGCCGAAAATGCGCAACCGATTGCGCCCATACATAACAGCGAGCTTATCTACCGCCTTGAGGACAGACCGCCGCTGGCGCAAACGCTGTTTGCCGCTTTCCAGCACCTGCTGGCGATGTTTGTGGCGGTGATTACGCCCGCATTGTTGATTTGCCAGGCGCTTGGTTTACCGGCTGACGACACGCAGCACATCATCAGCATGTCGCTGTTCGCGTCCGGTGTGGCTTCTATTATTCAGATTAAAGCGTGGGGCCCGGTAGGCTCAGGGCTGCTGTCGATTCAGGGCACCAGTTTTAACTTTGTGGCCCCGTTAATTATGGGCGGAACCGCGCTGAAAACCGGTGGGGCCGATGTGCCAACGATGATGGCGGCGCTGTTCGGCACATTGATGCTGGCGAGTTTCACCGAGATGGCGCTCTCCCGCGTCCTGCACCTGGCGCGTCGTGTCATCACCCCGCTGGTGTCCGGCGTGGTGGTGATGATTATCGGGCTTTCGCTGATTCAGGTCGGCCTGACGTCCATCGGCGGGGGTTACGCCGCGATGGCCGATCACACCTTTGGCGCACCGAAAAACCTGTTGTTGGCAGGTATCGTGCTCGCGATCATCATCGTGCTGAACCGCCAACGTAACCCGTATCTGCGCATCGCTTCATTGGTGATCGCGATGGCTGCAGGCTATGCCGCGGCGTGGTTCATGGGCATGTTGCCGGAAACAGCCCCAACCAACAGCCCGCTTATCATGGTACCAACGCCGCTCTATTACGGTCTCGGTATCGACTGGAATCTGCTGCTGCCGCTGATGCTGGTGTTTATGATCACCTCGCTGGAAACCATCGGTGATATCACCGCCACGTCCGATGTTTCCGAGCAGCCCGTCTCTGGCCCGTTGTACATGAAACGTCTGAAAGGCGGCGTGCTGGCGAATGGCCTTAACTCCTGCGTTTCAGCCATTTTCAACACCTTCCCGAACTCCTGTTTCGGACAGAACAACGGCGTTATCCAGTTGACCGGTGTCGCCAGTCGCTACGTTGGTTTTGTGGTGGCGCTGATGCTCATCGTGCTCGGCCTGTTCCCGGCGGTAAGTGGTTTTGTGCAGCACATTCCTGAGCCTGTCCTGGGCGGCGCAACGCTGGTGATGTTCGGCACTATCGCCGCCTCTGGCGTGCGCATCGTGTCCCGTGAGCCGTTGAACCGCCGCGCGATCCTGATCATCGCCCTGTCGCTGGCAGTGGGTCTGGGTGTTTCCCAGCAGCCGCTGATCCTGCAATTCGCGCCGGACTGGCTGAAAAACCTGCTCTCTTCCGGCATCGCTGCGGGCGGAATTACCGCGATTGTTCTGAATCTGATTTTCCCGCCAGAGAAGAGCTGATGCCCGTCACGGCGGCGTTGTCAACCGCCGCCGTGAAACCTTATTAAACGAATCCATCCTTGAGGAATGCGCATAAATCGTGCATAACTCCTCTATGTGCCCTTCACTGGATGGAAGACGATGAAATTTATCGGGAAGCTGCTTCTCTGGCTGCTGATAGCCCTGCTGCTGGTTGTGGTAGCGTTCTACTTTTTACTGCAAACACGCTGGGGTGCACGTGAAGTTAGCGGCTGGCTTTCCAGCAACACCGATTACCACATCGCTTTCGACGCGATGGATCATCGCTTTTCCTCGCCTTCACATATTCTGCTGAAAAACGTCACCTTTGGTCGGGACGGCAAACCCGCGACGCTGGTGGCCAAAACGGTGGATATTGGCCTGAGCAGCCGCCAGCTCACCGATCCCCTGCACGCCGATACCATTACGTTGCAGGACGGCACGCTGAATCTGTCGCCCTCCACCGCCCCGTTCCCGTTTGAAGCCGATACGTTGCAACTCAGCAACATGGCGTTCAACAGCCCGGAAACCGGCTGGGATCTCAGCGCACAACGCGTGACCGGCGGCGTTTCACCGTGGACGCCCAAAGCGGGCAATGTGCTGGGCAAACAAGCGCAAATTCAGATGAGCGCAGGCTCAATGACGCTTAACGGCATGCCTGCGACGAACGTTCTGGTGCAAGGCAGCATCGACAACGGTGTTGTCACGCTCGGTACGCTGGGAGCTGATATCGCGCGCGGTTCACTGACCGGAAATGCCAAACGCAATGCCGACGGTAGCTGGGAGGTCGACAGTTTGCG
This sequence comes from Scandinavium sp., assembly GCA_036495715.1. Lineage (GTDB taxonomy): Bacteria > Pseudomonadota > Gammaproteobacteria > Enterobacterales > Enterobacteriaceae > Scandinavium. The sequence continues at coordinate 14,653 of DASXML010000029.1, read as the reverse complement.
CCTGACCGACATCCGGATGCAGAGCGAAAAATCGCTGGCCGATTTCTTTGCACCATTGACCACCGTACCGTCACTCACTATCGGCAGCCTGGAAGTGACCGATGCGCGTCTGCAAGGCCCTGATTGGGCGATTGCCGATCTCGACCTCAGCTTGCGCAATATCACGCTGAGCAACGGCGGCTGGGCCAGCGACGACGGGCGTTTGTCGATGAATGCCGACGAGTTTATTTACGGCTCCCTGCATTTGATGGACCCGATTTTCAACGCCGAATTTTCTCCGCAAGGCGTCGCGCTGCGTCAGTTTACCTCACGCTGGGAAGGCGGAATGGTACGCACCTCCGGCAACTGGTTGCGCAACGGTGATGCGCTGGTGCTCGACGATATGGCCATCGCCGGGCTGGAATACACGCTGCCACCTAACTGGAAACAGCTGTGGATGGACTCGCTGCCAGGCTGGCTGCAAAACGTGACGCTGAGTAAATTCACCGCCAGCCGCAACCTGGTTATCGACATCGATCCGGCCTTCCCGTGGCAAATCACTTCCCTCGACGGCTATGGCGATAACTTACAGCTGGCGAAAAACGGCAATTGGGGCATCTGGAACGGTAACGCCGCATTGAACGCCGCGGCGGCAACATTCAACCGTGTGGATGTCCGACGCCCTTCGCTGAAACTGACGGCGAACGGTTCGGTGGTCAACATTAACGAACTGAGCGCATTCACGGAGAAAGGGATTCTGGACGCCACCGCAGCAGTTTCACAGCAGCCACAGCGTCAGACGGCCATTAACTTGAATGGGCGCGGCGTGCCGTTGGATATTCTGCAACAGTGGGGCTGGCCGGTATTGCCGATTGGCGGTGACGGAAATCTTCAACTGCGTGCCAACGGTGCGATGCAGGCCAACGCCCCGCTAAAACCGACGGTTACCGGGCAACTGCACGCGGTGAACATGTCGAAGCAAGAAGTGACGCAGACAATGGCCCACGGTGAAGTGAGCACGCCACAGCCCGTAGTGCCAGCACCAACAGACGCCGCACCAAGTCCAGTTCCGACGCCTGCCCCACCCGCACAGTAATCTCTAATCCCTCTCTCATCGGGGAGAGGGAAGACCCCGCTATAGTTGCCAAAACGTTAAAGGCGTCACAAACAAAATGTTACACTGCGCAACTTTCTCACCGAAATTGCGCAGGCCTCCATGAGCGAATGTACTGAAACACTCCCCCGACACGAGACACTCAGCCGTCCTAACTGGTCGGCGGTTTTTGCCGTGGCGTTCTGCGTTGCCTGCCTGATTACCGTTGAATTTCTGCCCGTCAGTCTGTTGACACCCATGGCACAAGAACTCGGCATCACCGAAGGCGTGGCCGGGCAATCGGTGACCACAACGGCCTTCGTGGCGATGTTCGCCAGCCTGTTCGTGACACATGTGATTGGTCGCACCGACCGTCGCTACATCGTGATCCTGTTTTCCGTGCTGCTGACAATTTCCTGCCTGTTGGTGTCCTTTGCGTCCAGTTTTGGTCTGTTGCTGCTTGGGCGTGCATGCCTGGGACTGGCACTCGGTGGGTTCTGGGCGATGTCTGCCTCGCTAACGATGCGCCTGGTCCCGGCCCGACTCGTACCGAAAGCGCTGTCGGTGATTTTCGGCGCGGTGTCTGTCGCGCTGGTGATTGCCGCTCCGCTGGGCAGTTTTTTAGGTGGGATAATCGGCTGGCGCAACGTCTTTAACGGCGCGGCGCTAATGGGCCTACTCTGCGTGGTGTGGGTCTGGAAAGCGTTGCCATCACTGCCTGGTGAAACCGGGCAGAAAGCGAATATGTTTGGCTTGTTGAAACGTCCTGGCGTGCTTGCGGGGATGAGCGCCATTTTCATGGCCTTCGCCGGACAGTTCGCGTTCTTTACCTACATTCGCCCGGTGTTCATGACCCTCGCGGGCTTTGATGTCGATGGCCTGACGCTGGTCCTGTTGAGTTTTGGCATCGCCAGTTTTGTCGGCACGTCGCTGTCGGCGGTTATTCTTAAACGTTCAGTGAAAGTCGCCCTGGCCTGTGCGCCGCTTATCCTGGCGATCAGCGCCGCAGTCCTGGTGCTGTGGGGAAGTGAAAAATGGGTAGCGGCGACGGTAGCGATTATCTGGGGCTTTGCCTTTGCGCTGATCCCGGTGGGCTGGTCAACGTGGATCACCCGCTCGCTGTCCGATCAGGCAGAAAAAGCGGGGTCTATTCAGGTCGCCGTTATTCAATTGGCAAACACCTGTGGTGCTGCCGTGGGCGGTGTGGCGCTGGATCATTTCGGGCTGCTGTCGCCGTTGATGTTATCCGGCACGCTGATGCTGCTCACGGCGCTGCTGGTCGCGACAAAAGTACGAATCAAATAACCCTTCGCCCGGATCACATATCCGGGCACTGAATCTGCCCAATGGCATCCCAGTAATACTTCTGGTTATTGCGCTCAAGCGCCACCGTCGCGTCCTGCACGTGACGCTTGTTGTCCTCGTTGGCGAGAATTTTATTGCCGAAATCGTTGTCGCTCATATTCTTGCTCGGCGTGCAGGTTTTTTTAACGTCTTTCATCACCTGCTGTTTTTGCTGTTCAAACTGCAACCCTTTCAACGGCGTGCTGGCATAAACGGCAGGCGCTGCCAGGCAGGCCAGCAGACAGAGAAATGGAACGGCTTTCATGATGGATCCCTTCTGTTGCAACATCGTACTTTCAACTATATGTGCTGGCCGCCCGCTACGCAAACGCGTAAGAAATAATTTATTTCTAAATCAGTGAATTATAAAAATTATCGTGCAAAGGCATGATTGACAGCCTCTGGTGCTATCGGGGGTATCTACCCCATAAGGTCAATATTTCCCCACAAAAATTGGGCGTAAGGTGACAAGCGTAAACTGTTTGCAGGAGACGCTTGTTTTGCCTGAACTAAACCCTTTCACCGCCCGCTGGAGTCGAGGCGGTAATTTGCTTTGCCACGGACACTGGATCCTCGAATGGCAGGGAAAACCCATCGAACTGCCGGAACCCCGTCGCGAAAAGGACATGGGAACGTGGGGAATTTATTCGATAATCGACCCGGAAGATGAAACCTTTGCCCAAGGCCTGCACGAAGACGACTGGATTATTGAAAACGTCGAATGGCTGACCGATCTCTTTTTTGATCATGGCATTGCGCTGGAAGCGGAAAATTACCGCGCCTTTTACCGCGCGGTTAACCGTGACGACTGGCGTTGCACCAGCTGTGCAGGCTGTATGTGATTAGCTCAAGCGCGCATGACGGCGCGAATCGAGCGAAATCAGCACCACTGAGGACAGGATAAGCAACGTGCCAATCCAGTCCGGAACCGCAAAACTCACGCCCAGCAACAGCACCGACAGCAATGCGCTGCTCAGCGGTTCGGCACAGCTCAGCACGCTGGCTTTCGGCCCGCCAATCATCTGTGCGCCCTTCAGGTACAGGCTGAACGTCAGCGACGTGCCGATCACCACCAGGTAGAAAAAGGCCAGCACCAGGCTGCCGTTAATCACAAAGTGCATCCCTTCCCCGGCGTAGAACGGCAGCAGAATCGCGCCGCCGATCAGCATACTCCAGCCGACAATCGGCAACGTGCCGTAGCGGGCAATCAGCGTTGACGGATAGGTCGTGTAAAACGCAGCGGCAAAAGCCGACGCGATGCCCCAGAACAGCGCGGCAGGCGAGATAGACAGCGAGGTCGGGTCGCCGTGCGTGACCAGTAAAAAGGTGCCCATCAGCGACGTCAAAATGGCAGCAAATACCAGCATGCCGGGGCGCGATTTCCGCGCGAGAGAAAACCACGCCACGATAATGGTCGGGGAGAGAAACTGGAGCACGGTCGCCGTGGCGGCGTTTGATTTCTCGATGGTCAGCAGGAAAGTTAGCTGTACCGTCAACGCGCCAACGATTGAAAACACCAGCAGGCTGAACGCATCTTTGCGGTTCTTCATGATGCGGAAAATGTCATCGCCATGAACGAAGCCCAGCATCAACAGAATGAACCCGGCAAACAACAGACGCACCATGGTCAAAAACGGCGATGACATCTGACTCTGTTCCATGATGTATTGCGCACAAACGCCTGAACTTCCCCACAGCACGGCGGCTATCAGAACGTTCAACATCCCTTTCCTGCTCGACCCCATCTTTTCCTCAACAACCTGATTTCTTTGCCCGCGATGATAGCACAGGCGATAAAACGCAGGCCGGAGTCATGCTTAAAACACCTGGTTTTAGTCATTGAGAACTTCATTGCTCCACTCAATAATGGAACAAAATTGATAACCCCTAAACGCGGAGACAAGCCATGAAGATAGAAGTAACGGAAAAAGTCACTCAACAGGATCAGGAAGAACTGTTTACCGGTTTGCGCGCTTATAACAGCCAGTTTATTGATACCAGCAACTGGTTCGAATTGGGGGTCTATGCCCGCGATGACGAGGGCAAAATGCTCGGCGGATTGATTGGCAAACGCAAAGGCGACTGGCTGTGCATCGACTATTTATGGGTCAGCGACGCGGCTCGCGGTAAAGGGTTGGGCAGTGAATTGATTCGCGAAGCGGAAAACCGCGCCCGCGAATGGGGCTGCTGCCACGCGTTGGTGGATACCGCCAGTTTCCAGGCGCTGCCGTTTTATCAGAAGTACGGTTTTACCCTCAAATTGTCACTCGACGACTTCCCGCACGTGGGTATGCAACGCCATTACTTGAGCAAACCGTTTTAAGCGCCAATCCCCTGACCCATTATCGTCAGCGCGTGGCGCACGATCACGTCAGGGGAAACAGATTTCATGCGTTCATCCGTTCGCAAACGCGAGAACGGCACCAGCACCAGGCTTATCAGCGTGGTAATCAACAGTTCTGGCGAAAGATCGCGATTAAGTTTGCCGCTCTCCTGCCAGCGCACAACGGTGGACAGCAATTTATGTTGCTTCTCTTCCCCAAAACGCGCGTGCATATGCTGACGCAGCACGGGCATTTCACCAATCATCTCCTGCATCCACAGCGGCGCGAACCAGGTGTTTTGCTCTGCCAGTTCCGCTAACACCCGCACCATGATCGTTAATGCCGTCACCGGGTCGTCGGGATGTTCAGTAAAAGCGGTGCTGATGCGGTTTCGCAGCGGTATAAAACGTTCTTCAAGGATCTGGTCGATCAGCGCTTCGCGGGAGTTAAAATAGTAATGCAGCATCGCCGGGGTGACGCCCGCCTCTTTGGCGATAGCATTCAGCGAAACACGGGCAATCCCCTGACGGGCAAACAGCGCCAGCGCAAGATCCATCAGCTGTTCGCGGTTGTCGGCCCCGCCCTGCTTTCCACGCGGACGCCCTGGGCGACGCGGTTTCTCAGAATTTTCCTTGCCGTTCTGTGCTTTCATTTGCGGATTATCTCTTGACCTGAACAGGAATCTACACAAATATTAATTAGGTATTTAATTAATTTCAAGTGAGCCTGTTATGGAGTCTCCAACGACTCAACCGCAACACGTTCCGGCGACGGGCGTGAAATCCGTCCGTCTGCTGTTCAGTGCGCTGCTTTTAGTGATGCTGCTGTCGGCATTGGATCAGACCATTGTCTCGACGGCGCTGCCGACGATTGTGGGCGAACTCGGCGGCCTCGATAAGCTGTCGTGGGTCGTCACCGCCTACATTCTGACATCCACCATCGTGGTGCCGCTGTACGGTAAATTCGGCGATCTGTTTGGCCGTAAGCGGGTGCTGCAAATCGCTATCGTGCTGTTCCTTATCGGCTCCGCGCTGTGTGGGCTGGCGCAGAACATGACCCAGTTGGTGCTGATGCGTGCGCTGCAAGGTTTAGGCGGCGGCGGCCTGATGGTCATCAGCATGGCGGCGGTGGCAGACGTCATTCCCCCTGCCGATCGCGGACGCTATCAGGGCTTGTTCGGTGGCGTGTTTGGCCTCGCTACGGTGATTGGCCCGTTGATTGGCGGTTTCATCGTGCAGCACACTTCCTGGCGCTGGATTTTCTACATCAACCTACCGCTGGGGCTGTTTGCCCTTTTGGTGATCGGTGCCGTTTTCCACAGTACCAACAAACGTAAAGTGCATCAGATTGACTGGCTGGGGGCGCTGTATCTCAGCATGGCGCTGCTGTGCATCACGCTGTTTACCACCGAAGGCGGCACCGTGCGCGAATGGAGTGACCCGCAGCTGTGGTGCATTCTGGCGTTTGGCCTGGTAGGGATTGCCGGGTTCATTTATGAAGAACGGCTGGCGTTCGAACCGATTATCCCTCTTTCGCTGTTCCGCGATCGCAGCTTCCTGTTGTGCAGCCTGATTGGCTTTATCATCGGCATGTCGCTGTTTGGTTCGGTGACCTTCCTGCCGCTCTATTTGCAGGTAGTGAAAAGCGCAACGCCGACGCAGGCAGGGCTACAGCTGATCCCGCTGATGGGCGGTTTGCTGGTGACGTCAATTATCAGCGGGCGTTTGATCAGTCGCACTGGGAAATACCGTCTGTATCCCATTGTCGGCACGCTGCTAGGCTTTATCGGCATGCTGCTGCTGACCCGCATTACCATTGATTCCCCGACGTGGCATCTGTATCTGTTCACCGGCGTGCTCGGCATGGGCCTTGGGCTTGTGATGCAGGTGCTGGTGCTGGCGGTACAAAACTCGGTGGCAGCGAACATGTATGGTGTGGCAACGTCCGGCGTGACGCTGTTCCGCTCGATTGGCGGTTCAATTGGCGTGGCACTGTTTGGTGCGGTATTTACCCACGTGCTGCAATCAAACCTGACTCGCCTGCTGCCTGATGGCGCGGAAATGCCACGTGGAATGAATCCGGTGGCGGTGCATCATCTGCCAGAGGTACTGCGCACGGACTATCTCGATGCATTCGGGGCCGCCATTCACGCGGCGTTCATGATGGCGGCTTGTATTATGGTGGTGGCGTTTGCGCTGTCCTGGCTGCTGAAAGAAGCGCCGCTGAAAAAGTCGCATCACTAATCGCTTACCGGGAAGCCAACACTTCCCGGTTTCGTTTCACCGTGTTTGTGCCAGGATGAGTGAACCCGATCTTGCCGGAGTACATCATGAGCGCACAACGCCCGCCTTTGCCTCCTTTTACCCTTGAATCTGCTATCCAGAAAGTCCGTGCTGCCGAAGACGGCTGGAACAGCCGCAACCCCGACAAAGTGGCGCTGGCTTACACGTCAGACAGCCGCTGGCGCAACCGCAGTGAATTTGTTGAAGGGCGCGACGCCATCGTGGCGTTCCTCGCCGGCAAGTGGCACAAAGAACAGGAATATCGCCTGATCAAAGAACTGTGGGCCTTCACCGACAACCACATCGCCGTGCGCTTTGCCTACGAATGGCATGACGACAGCGGCAACTGGTTCCGTTCTTACGGCAACGAGAACTGGGCATTTGACGACGATGGCCTGATGAGTAAGCGTTACGCCTGCATCAATGACATTCCGATTACCGAAGACGAACGCCTGTTCCACTGGCCGCAGGGCCGTCGTCCGGACGATCATCCGGGCCTCAGCGCGCTGGGTCTTTAATCGGTCGCGGGGGTTTTTCCCCCGCTTACTGACTGCGATCGCCACCGCATCTCGCCTAAAGTGAAACCTGACATCTCATAATTCAAAACGATGAAAGGTACGTTTATGCGCAAGATGAACACTTCCCTCTGTCTCCTCGCCCTTTGCCTCGGCGTGTCGTTGCAGGCCAGTGCGGCTCAATCCGCCAATGATTGCGGCGTGCCACAGCTGACCACCTGCCCGGCGCCCGTGGATGCCACACTGCCTGCCGTGAAAGACATGCTGACATGGACCCAGCAGCAGCGCGTGATTGGCTTTCGTAACGACTATCGCTCTTATGTGGGGGATGTATTCAAAGCAGATAACGCCCAGCCGATTCCAGTGATGGCGCGTTCACTGAGCGCGGCAAAATATGATTATCAGGGCCATCGCTACGGTTTGCAGGATTACCTCAAACGCAACGACGTGACCGGGATGATGGTCATTAAAGACGGCAAAATTGCGTACCAGTATTACAGCCACGGCAACACGCCAACCACGTTGTGGACTTCGCGTTCAGTCGGCAAATCTGTGGTATCGACACTGGTCGGAATCGCGGTGAAAGAGGGTAAAATCGCCTCGCTGGACGATGAAATCGTCAAATATAATCCGGACGTAAAAGGCACCGCGTGGGAACACGTGACCGTGCGCCAGCTAATGCAGCACACCTCCGGCGTGACGTGGAATGAAGACTACACCAACCCGCAGTCTGACTTCGCCAAACTGACCCAGTGCGAGGCCAACAAAGACACCTACGACTGCGTGAACGCTCTGGTAAAAGACCCGAAACGCACCGCGTACGCCAAGCCGGGCCAGGCCTGGTCGTATTCTTCCGGCGGTGCATGGCTACTGGGCGATACGCTGGAAAAAGCGACCGGAAAATCCCTGGCGCAGAACCTGCAAGAGAAAATCTGGCAGCCGTACGGTATGGTGCATGACGGCGTGTGGCACAGTTATCAGCAGGGTAAACACGATGTGGGTGCCCACGGCTTTAACGCCACGCTTCAGGACTGGGGTAAATTCGGTCTGTTTATCATGAACAATGGCGTGTTAGCGGACGGCACTCAAACGTTGCCAGATAATTGGGTAAAAGAGGCCAGAACCTGGAACACCGCAGAAAAATCTGTTTCCGCAGCGCACCCGGACGGCATGTATGGCTATCAGTGGTGGAACAACAGCGTGCCGGTGAATGCCAAAGATGTCGGGCCGAAAGAGGGTCTGTCGAGTCAGGACACGATGTGGGCGCTGGGTATTTTTGGTCAGGTGATTGTGGTTAATCCGGCGCAAAAACTGGTGATCGTTCAGTGGTCCGTATGGCCGAAAGCCGAGCCTTCATTCAGCGCACAGCCGCTGGAAGCGTCGCTGATGTATAACGCCATCGCGAACACGCTCTCCAAACCCTGACCCTTCATGCCCCCGGCGGCGCGTAGCTTGCCGGGCCTACAAAACCCAGCTACAGGCCCGGTGAGCGCAGCGTCATCGGGCATTATTTCCGCTTTATCATCTTTTCTTCTGTCTCATTCCTTTTCGTTTTTATCCCCGCTTTCACAAACTCGCTATAGTCATTTTTCATTCAGGAACACCTTGTTTTCATTGACCGTTTAAAAAGGAACTCTGGCGTGAAATTGACTCTTCCTCATCTTGGCGCACTGCTGCTGGCTGGCCTTCTTCTGGCAGGCTGCGACCAAAAAAGTGATTCCAGCAAACATATCAAAGTCGGCGTAATAAACGGCGCAGAACAGGACGTCGCCGAAGTGGCGAAGAAAGTCGCCAAAGACAAATATGGCCTCGACGTGGAATTAGTCGGTTTCAGCGGCTCGTTACTGCCCAACGACGCCACCAACGCCGGAGAACTGGACGCCAACGTGTTCCAGCATCGTCCGTTCCTGGAACAGGACAACAAAGCACACAATTTCCACTTAGTGGCCGTGGGCAACACCTTCGTGTTCCCGATGGCGGGCTATTCCCGCAAGATAAAATCCGTTTCCGAACTGAAAGACGGCGCGACCATCGCCATTCCAAACGACCCAACCAACCTTGGGCGCGCGCTGTTGTTGTTGCAAAAAGAGAAGCTGATCACCCTCAAACCGGGTAAAGGTCTGCTGCCAACGGCGCTGGATATCAGCGACAACCCGCATAAACTCAACATCATGGAGATGGAAGGCGCGCAGCTCCCGCGTGTGCTCGACGACCCGAAAGTGGACGTGGCGATCATCAGCACCACTTATCTGCAACAAACCGGTCTGACGCCGGTGCATGACAGCGTGTTTATCGAAGATAAAAACTCGCCGTATGTGAACATCATCGTCACCCGCGAAGACAACAAAGACGCGGAGAACGTGAAGGAGTTTATGCAGTCGTATCAGTCGCCGGAAGTGGCAAAAGCGGCAGAAAAAATCTTTAACGGCGGGGCCGTGCCCGGCTGGGAATGAGTGAGTCACCGGTAGCAATAAGGGCCAGCAGGACGCTGGCCCGAATTTTTGAGCACTTACGAACACATATAGTTATACGGCCCCGGTGGGCAAGGACGCAGCCAGGTCTTCACATTGTTCTGCTTAAACGTATACATCCCACCAAAGAACGGATCGACAATCAGCCAGCCCGGCACGCCGAAGAAAATGATGTTGCCGAAGGTATACCAGCGGCTAAAGCGCATGCTGAGCGGCACAATCGACGAGTTATAACCTTCGGCCTTCAGCATCAGGGTGTAATCCATTTTGCCAAAATAGCTGCCGTCGGACTTTTTCAGGGTGATGCTCTGTGGCGTGGTGCCACTCGCCACAACCTGACCGTGGCTATCGGTTATGGTGAAATTCGCATTGGGGGTGCTCTCAATAGAAACCCGCTCCACGTCGTCACCCACTATCGCGGCGCAGCCGGTCAGCAGGAGAGGAAAAAGCAGTACCAGTAATCTTTTCATGCAGGGCGCTCCATCGAATAATACGGTTAAGAGCGACCAGAGAAGGGCAAAACTTAAATCTGAATTTTTTCTGATGAATGCGGCTGCCTTGAGCAGCTAAGCAACCGCCATCCGATCATCAATAAAAGATCAATTCTGTACCGCCAGCAGCGTGCCCTGAATATCCGCCAGCGCACTTTTCGCTTCGCGCAGTTCTTCAATTAAACGCTGCTCTTTTGGCGTATCGGGTATCAGCACAATACACCCGTCCATAATCTTCACCGCCACATGATGACCGATGGTAAACCCCGCCGCACGCATCCACTTGCCGCAAATGGTCAGGCTCGGCGTATTTCTGTCGCGACTTCGTGGGCGATATCCCACAATTATCTTGCGCTCGGTTTCGGTGAACGGACGCTCTGAGGTAGAATGCGAGTCAGCCATAATCAACTCCTTGATAGTTGGTGCGGTTAGACGCTTCGGTTGTGTTGGCGCACACCGAAGCGTTGCCTGAAATGGAGGTTTAGGTGGCCTCCTAATAATATTGAGCATAAAGACACAGGTGGCCACATGTCAATCATATCGCGTGAAAAAAAACCAAAAGGCGGCGGTCAGTCCCCGCAGTTCAAAATGCGTATTGATCCGGCATTGAAGGAACAGTTAGAAGCGGTGGCAAAAGAAGAAGGTGTGAGTCTCGCCAGCTGGTTGAAGGAACTGGCGAGGGAGGCTTTAAAACAAAGAAATATATCCCCTGCCGGATGATAGATCTATTTTTAATATGCAATAAAAATAACTGGTGAAATAATGAAAAGTGTAATTGAAGAATATATTAAGAATGTAGATAACGTGACCGATGTAGTTATAACATCGCAAGAAATAGGTGAGGATAATAAATCTCTAATGACGAAGCTTGTTTTCAAATTTGGAGAGGTGAAAATTCAATCTAGTATTTTTGAAAACACTGCAATCTCTATCTTAGGTTTTATTATGAATTTTCACTATACAATACAACAAAAAATAACCAGACAAGCATTATTGGAAATGGTTAATGATTTCAATAAGAAAGCTCCCGGTGCAAAAGCATCACTTAAAAATATCGAAGGTAAAAAAATAATAATTGATTTTAGGATAGAAACATTTTTTTCTGAATCATCAGATATGAAAAATATAATAGCTGCCACTTTGCCGATGTTCATTTTATCACCGGTAATGCTCTCAAAAACCCTCGAGAATAAAGGGTATAAGCATAATAGCATTATGGAAGATTAGAACAATGATAGATAAAATAGTGAAAATGAAATATTCAGGAAAGGTTTTTACTCTTTTATATGCAGCACTTCAAGCTCTTTTATCTTTTGTTGTGATGAAAATTTCCACTGAATATGTTAAAGTCAACTTCCTGAGCATGTCTGTGATTTATGCTGTTATAGCTGCAATGCTGGGCGTATTGAATCTTGGAAAAGATTATTTATCTGTTTATGTAGATTCACAAAGTTCATATAATAAAGAACGAAATTCCCATGAAAATACTAAGACAAAACTATCAGACACCAAGAGAGAACTTGAAGAGAAAAAAGACATCATTCATGATGTCTTATCATCAATGAATAATACATTTGTAAATGTGAAGACCAACTCCGAACAAGTAGATAAATTCCGAAAAATAACAACGGCACTTAACAATGATAAACGTATATCGAACTGTGGTAACTCAAGTATTGCGGTTACCCAGAGTTATATAGAAATACTCAAGGAATTTAGCTCTTGAAATTTCGGAAAATTGGAGGAGATCACAGGAGTCACTATTGGCGGCTAACATGCTAATATATATGGTTTTATCAGTCTGCTAACCGCCATGTTATACACTTTTATATACATATAGAAAACTAGATTGCTATGAAGTTGCAGATTGTTTCAATATGGTGTTCCATCGAAAATTGTTTGACTTGGCCAAGCCCTGGGTAATGTCTACGTGAATGAAGTGCTTTAAACTCACGTAAGCCTAATGTGTTATCAAAGAAACCGGGATAAGTTTGATCATGCACGACAAGCTTTTCTAAAGCTTGCTGGAATTTTCCTGATGGATTCGAGGGTGTGCCATCATCTATTGATGAAAAATGCTTAACTGACATTGCATCAAATTCATCACTATCCAAATAACTAGCATGAATAGTCACCACGTATGCAGGGCCGCCAGACTCTGCATAATCTGAACCCGCAATATTGAAATCCCCAAAACCAATTACTGAATTGTGGACACCTTTATAACGGACATGCAAATCTGAGAAATATGAATTTGATGGGTAATCAGCGTTCCTTTTTTTCTTTTTAAACGGATCATCCATTAAGACAATATTTGATAATTGCTGTAGTACAATGTTAGGTGAACCTTCAGGAATAATATTAATTGTAAATGTCTTTAAACGAGATACCAAATCTCGGGTAACACCACTTTCAACATATGATGCTTTTTCTCCTTTTATAAGACCATTTAATCTATCAAACTCCTGAATGTTATCTATGTATTTAATGCAGGGGGTGAATGATATACCTTTGATTTTATACAGTTCATTAATGAATTGATCAGTCCTTCCTTTGAGTTCTCCTATCTCTGAATTGACAATAATAAGTGGCGTAATATTGTTTTTATTCAACGAGTTAATCGTTTTTTCGAGCTGCTTTATGTTTTCTCGTACGGGCTCGATAACTGGTTTAAAAAGGCTATTGGGAACAATAGCCGATAGTTCTCTTAACGCTGTAAACTCGAACTGTTTACCTCTGAGTAAAGGGAAGTACATATATCATCCTTTTCAATGTAGCTTGATAGTATTTTGGTCAGTGATCTCTGACGAGACTGATTGATACTAAAACTAATTGCTGATGATTTTAGTGATCTAGGTAACGTATTAATAAAGCTAAGGTTGTTTGCTCTATGTATCTTTAGTGAGTCACGGAAATGCTTTCTTAGAGTTTGAGAGTCTGTGTTCGCGAATATTTCTAGACAAAAAGAATATACATCCATGTTTGGGAGGTCGATTCTCATCCCAGATATTTTTTCGGCCATATGTTTATACTCTGCAATTCGCATAGAACTAATCATTAATTGTGGATTAATTTTCGAATCGATGACTGATGCAGGTTTTATTTCATCCAACTTATTTTTTTCTGTTAGTTCAATGATGCCAACAGTTTCTGGAATTATGAGCTTGATTTTTTCTATGTGAGTCTTAGCCGCTACGACATAGACCTTATCAAATAAATTAGTGTATGAGTCTAATTGTTCTGGTAATCTTTTTAGATTATCCAGTTCGGTTTTTATTTCATAGCAAGTTGATAATCCATTTAATATTACGCAATCTGCTTTATTTGTACCAACTCTAAATTCAGAGAGCATTACTGCTTCATTTTTTTTATGTTTTTTCAAAAACACTTCGTTTGCTATAATGTTTTTGAAAAAATATTCTGATTTATATTCATGAGATAGCTTTTTAAAAGCTATATCGAATATTTCGGAAACCTTCACAGGGAAAAATTTAGGAGTTAAAGCAGTCGCCGCTAATTCGTGGAGTAACGAAAAATCACCATCTGCAACGGCATTTATAGCTTGGCTTGTAAATAATTGTCCAATATTTTTATTATTCATCATTTTAACATCAATCTCACTCTGCACCTTTAGCCAAAAATCAGCATTAGTAAACGCTAAGATTAGCTTGATTTCCCTGATCCTCTCAACATTATTAGAGAATTTTAAATTTTTTATGAGTATCGTTAAATCGGCTAATATGAATTAATTGTAGATATATCAATGTGATATTTGGAGTCTTCATCGAATACGCAATCATCCTAAACTGACTTCGACTGACTTTAGTCGTACCGGCCCCCTCCCTTAAAAGTTTTTTTAGGTTTTACTGTTCACTCTGTTCACTCTGTTCACCTTTCATTTTTATACAGTAATTTCATGATGTTAAGTGGTGAGTGGATGGTGAAGGGTGAAGGGTGAAGGGTGAAGGGTGAACAGTCGATTGTTCACCTCGCGGGACAGTCAGGCATAAAAATGTAAGTATCCCTGCAAAACGGCCCATTCACTTTTAGAGATCTTCCGACATACTGATTATGTCCTCTGAGGAGATCGCCATGCGTAAAGCCCGATTCACCGAACACCAGATCATTGCTGTTCTGAAGTCCGTCGAAACCGG
>DASXML010000028.1:0-106116 GCA_036495715.1 Scandinavium sp. | reverse complement strand
ATGCCATGGGTGTGCTGCGGTGAGGTCAGCGATGCCTTTGCTCCCGCCTGAAATCGGCGAGTCGGCATTCTGAAGACGAGGTCAGGCCGCCAGGGATGGCGGACTGAGGCGAAACGAGACAGGATGTCGAGACGAGCCGGCGTCAGGCTGAAGGGTGACGGTGAGCGCAGTGCGAAGCACCGATTTCAATTGCGGGACCGGGGGGATTGCAAAGGGGAATCCGGCCATTCCCCTTTGCCCGTTCACGGATGAAAGTGCAGAGGTGTCTGCGGACATCAGGTGAACGGAAAAGCGACCACCGCGCTTAACTGACTGGCATTACGCATCAGCGCCGTTTTCATTTAATGGGTGCTGCTTTCCTGCGGTGTGAACTTGAGTTCAATCAGCGCAATGGCCTTCTGGATAGCACGCTGGGTCACCGGATCGGCACCCGCAGGGCCTGCGCTGAAATCAATCGCGCGCAGCTGGTTGGCCATTTTTTCACGGACTTCAACCGGGGCGATAACATCAATAACGTCGAGAATTTGTTTGATGACCAATTGGCAAGCGACAACGTCGGAAACCAGTTCATCATTGGCGGTCAGGTTCTGAGACATGCTTTACTCCTCTTTTTCAGAGCGCCATAGTAACCCGATTTTTCGGGCCAGAAATCAAAAACCTGCTGAAGCCAACATTTTCTTGCGCTATGGTCATCTGAAATAACAATCCAGGGCATGTGCCCATCGTGACGCTGTGCGTGTAGGCGTACTGTGTGCGGTTCATTTTGAAATGGCAACGTTATCATGAGTGAAAATATCTCCACGAAGGAGAGCCGAGGACTGTCACCCGCCGCATTGTTGGTGGCGGGTGCTTTCTTTATGGAATTTCTCGACGGCACGGTGATCGCCACCGCACTGCCGGATATGGCGAAAAGTTTTGGCGTGGAAGCCGTCTCCCTTAACATCGGTATCAGTGCTTATCTGATCACCCTGGCGGTACTGATCCCCGCCAGCGGCTGGATTGCCGATCGCTTTGGTGCACGTAACGTGTTTACCCTTGCGCTGTTCATTTTCACTCTCGCCTCGGTGTTTTGTGGGCTGGCGACAAGCGTAGACAGCTTTGTCGCGATGCGTATTTTGCAAGGGGTGGGAGGTGCGTTGATGGTGCCGGTCGGGCGTTTAGCCGTCTTGCGTACCACGCCGAAACATCAGCTGATTACCGCCATTGCCACCCTCACCTGGCCCGCGTTAGTCGCCCCCATCATCGGCCCGCCGCTCGGCGGTTTCATTACCAGTTTTGCCAACTGGCGCTGGATTTTCTTCATCAATGTGCCGCTCGGATTGATAGCCATGGCGCTGGCGCTGCGCATTATTCCGGACATTCGCGATGACGAACGCCGCCCGTTTGACCTGCCCGGTTTTCTCGCCACCGCCATTGCGATGGTGAGTCTGGTTTACGCCATGGAAGCCTTTGGGGCAGAACAAGGCAAAAGCTGGCTGCCGTTTGCGCTGCTGGCATTAGGCGCGGCGACGTTCCTGTTTGCCCTGCGCCATTTCAAACGCGTACCCTGGCCGATGATCCGCCTTGATGCGTTACAGGTGCCGACATTCAGAGTCACGATGTACGGTGGCTCACTGTTTCGCGCGTCGATAAGCGCCGTGCCGTTTCTGCTGCCGCTGCTGTTTCAGGTGGGGTTTGGGATGGATCCGTTCCACGCCGGACTGTTGGTGCTGGCGGTGTTCGTCGGAAATTTAACGATTAAACCCGCCACTACACCGCTTATCCGCTGGCTCGGGTTTCGTAAACTGTTGCTGATTAACGGCGCGCTAAACGTGCTGGCGCTATTAGCATGTGCGTTCCTCACGCCGCAAACGCCGCTGTGGCTGACGTTGTTGATTTTGTATCTCGGTGGTGTATTCCGTTCGGTGCAATTTACCGGAGTCAGTACGCTGGCGTTCGCCGATGTACCGTCACCGCAAATGAGCTATGCCAATACGCTGTTCAGCACCGCCACACAATTAGCCGTGGGGCTTGGCATTACGCTGGGCGCGATTGGTATTCGTCTGGGGGAAAAACTCAGCGACTGGTTGCAACTCACTGCCGTTCCCGGCGTCAGTTTCCGATTAGCATTTGTGTTTATCGCGCTGATTTGCCTGGTCGGCATGATGGATACACTGCAATTGACGAGGGACGCGGGAAATTCGGTGTCGAAACGCAAAAAGTAGGCTTCCGGCGGCACGATATTGCAGGTATGCCGCCGGACATCACAACGTTACGCCAGCACCTGGCGGACAAACGTTTCAATCGCTTTATCCTGGCAGTTCTCGAAGAAACACTGCTGGAAGCGCTGACCGGAGACCGCCGTTTTCACCAATTCAGGATCGATGGCGCGTAATGTATCGAGGTAATTTTCCTTCACCACGGCGGCTTTCACCTGGTTCAAAATACCCGCGTTACGTACCTGCGGCTCTTTGCGCTCCGGCGGATAGCCCTCACCGTTGCGACCGGTAAACGCTTTTTCAAAGATGAAGCGCACGTTCAGCTCCGCGCCCCAGCCGAAGCCTTTGGCGAACGGCAGAGAGAGCGCATTGCCGTTGTTGATCTGGGCAAACAGGAACGCATCCGCTGGGTCGATGCAATAGCCACACACCACGCCCGGATGAATGTTCAGCGACATCAACGCGCCCTGCCCGGTGCCGCAACCGGTGACCACGAAATCGACCGCTTTGGCATTGAGCAGAATGCTGGCCATGATCCCCAGATGAATGTAGGTCAGATGATGATCTTGTTCATCGCTCATGCCGACGTTGTAGACCGGGAAGCCTTTTTCATCGGCGACACCTTTGAGTTCACGATGGATCACCGCATTTTTAGCGGCCTGGCTGTTTTCCATCATCAGTGCAATTTTCATTCTTTCTTCTCCTGAAATCCGCGCGGAACGCTCCGCAGTGAACAGACGTGATGGCTTAACCTTAACCCGCATCAAACACACATTCAAATTTAATGAAATATTGTTTCATTAATTATCGCCGGGCTCACAGTTTTTAGCGTCAATCGTCATAATGCATGATTATTCACAAAATCAATAAAACTCTGTCCGGGTTCACGGCAGTTAGTTAGACTGAAAACAAACGACACAATAAAAATCAGGAACCTCCTTGTGCGCTCCTTGCTAACAATGTCGCTCACTCTGCTCTGGGTTGCACTCTTCGCACATGCCTGTTCGCTGAGGGCTGCGCCATTTACCGCCTCTCGCACATCTATGCCCGTTCCGGTTTGGCTTTTTGATGCAGATAACTTTGAATTCTGGCGCGATGCGCAGGGACATTATCAAGGTTATTACCCAACACTCATTCAGGAAATAAATAAACGCTTTGGTTATCACCTGGAATTAACGCCCATTGGCGGTGAGGAAATTGGCAGGCGTTTCAACTCAGACAGTTTTGGCCTGTATGCAGGCGTGGTGCGCACCGAAGAACGCTCACACAGTAAAATTCTATCGGCTCGCCTGTTCGATAATGAAGTCCTCGCGGCGAGCCTGAGCCGTACTGCCGCCATTCCGGAAGATCTCAACGACACCCGCGTCATTTTCCGTCGCGATGATGCCACCCAAAATCAGGTTCTCCAGCGTTACCCTTATCTTCATTTCCGACAGCTGATCCTGGTGGATAGCAGCAATGAGGCATTTACCTTACTGCGCGAACGTAAAGCCGATTTCTACATCAATGACGATTCAGAGATGGACGACACGCAGCACTATTACACGTTGTCGCGCCCGTTTTCTGATTTACGCCTGTCCTGCGTGATGGGCTTTAGCCCGGAAGTGCGCGGGATGCGTGACAACATTAATCAGTTGATTGCCGAATGGCAGCAAAACGGCAAGCTCAACGCGCTGGAGAACCAGAGTAAACGTAATTACCTGGTGAGCCGTATTCAGATAACGCCCGATGAAGCCGCATGGATGCGCAATAATCGCCTCACGGTCTGGCTGCCGAAAAACGAAAACTTTGCCCCGTTACTTTGGCAGGACAGACACGGTTATCACGGCACGGTGATGGATATGATCAGCGACATGCGCGACCTGCTGCATATTCATGTCGATGTGAAATATACCGACAATTACGTTGCTCGCCTGCGCCAGGAATCCTGGCCGGTGCGGATGGTGAACATTGTTGAAAGCCGCGATGAATCGCAGGTTGAAGGGATTATTGGCCCGGCGCTGTCCTGGCATAATGCCTATTACAATCGCGTCGAACAGCCGTTTTTGTGGGACGAAGAACAGGTTCGCTATAAGCGTGTGGGGGTTATTCGCGGTTCGTTTTCCGCGCTGTATCTGCGTCAGCGCTTTGGCAATGACATCTCACTGTTGCCTGCCGCATCGATTGAAGATCTCGTCACCGCTATCGAACAGCGCAAAATTGATTTTATCCTCGGGGATTTAAGCTCGCTCGAAGGCTCTTTGCGTGGCAACGACCTTTTCCGGGGCGTGCTGAAAGTCGCTGGCCTGACGCGTTCGGATTATCGCATAGTCTCCTGGGTCGATAGCACGCATCCCATGCACTCGCTGCTGACGCAAATCCATCGCATCTCAAGCTATCGCACGCAAATGGAGCGCCAGCCCGAAACCTCGCTGTTCCCGGATTTCAGCAAAAACACCTTTAAAATTATCAGCATCGTGTTGTTCATCTCAGTGCTGTTCAGCCTGTGTCTGCTGTGGTTGATGTGGCGACAGATGAAACGGAGCCAGGCCGTAAGCCGCAGCATCGTTGAGGCGATGGAAAAAGTGAACCGCGCCCATGACGATGAAACCGGTAGCCATATTCGCCGCGTTTCTGCCTATTGCGGACTGCTGGCCCGCGAAATCGGCTTGCCGCGAAAAATGGTGCAGGATATTGAGCGTTTCGCCTCGCTGCATGACGTCGGGAAAATAGCCGTGCCTGAACGGATATTGCGCAAGCAAGGGCCGCTGACTGAAGAAGAATTCAGTGAGATGAAGCTGCATACGCTCAAGGGTTGGCGCATTATTCAGGGGCTTGGGCTGGGGCCTGTTGCTGAAAATATCATTCATTATCATCACGAAAAATGGGATGGCAACGGCTACCCCGAAGGGTTATGCGGCGAGCAAATTCCCATTGAGGCCCGTATTCTGGCACTGGCCGATGTCTACGACGCACTGCGGCAAAAACGCGTCTATAAACCAGGCTACACCCACCAACACGCCTGCTCACTGATTATCGCCGGCGCGGGACGCCATTTTGACCCGGAGCTTATCAACCGCTTTCGCCAACTACATTCCCGGTTTGAGACCATTTATGACAGTCAGGCCGATTAACGCTGGCAGTAGTGAAAACTAAAGGCGATTGTGTTGGCTATTCAGGGCATTGGCTGTGCGCATGGGCGCTAAGATGACAGGATCGGATATTCACGCAGAGTGCGCCATGAACAAATTGATAACCGTCGTTGCGGCGACGATAGTGCTTTCCGCCTGTACGGTTCACCGCCAGGCCAATGTGACGGATGCCGATGCCACCAGCGGCATCGTGCGTCTGACCTACGGTCAGGCCGTGTTGCAATCAGCCACGACTGACGATTACGTTGCCAACGGCACTGCCACCAAACAGTGCCAGCAAATGGGTTACGCAACCGCAGAACCTTATGGTCAGCCAGTCACTACCTGCACCGTCACCAGCGGCTCACTGTGCATGAATCAAAGTGTCACGATTCAATATCAATGCCGCGGCATTGCCATCAACGTGTCTCCTGTCACACATTATTAATATTTTTTGCTGCCGGATAAATAACGCCGGCAGTCATTAAAATCATTCGCATTTCATTATTTAATAGCCGCAATGCGTTTTATTCCCATTAGCATTTAACAAAATTTATTTTTTATTTTACCTTTTGCAAATAACTTAATTACAAATTAGACTTCCCGCATCTTCCCCTGAGCCTAATATGACGGAGCACCCCATGCTGAAAACGGAAATGATCGACAAACTGAATGAGCAAATGAATCTGGAACTCTATTCCTCTCTGCTTTATCAGCAGATGAGCGCATGGTGCAGCTATCACAGCTTTGAAGGCGCCGCCGCGTTTTTGCGTCGTCATGCTCAGGAAGAGATGACCCACATGCAGCGCTTGTTCGATTATCTGACCGATACCGGCAGCCTGCCGCGTATTTCGACTATCGAATCGCCGTTTGCCGAATATGCGTCACTGGATGAACTGTTCCGTTGTACTTACGAACACGAACAATTGATCACTCAGAAAATTAACGAACTGGCGCATGCGGCAATGAGCAATCAGGATTATCCAACCTTTAATTTCCTGCAATGGTATGTCGCTGAGCAGCACGAAGAAGAGAAACTGTTTAAATCCGTTCTCGATAAATTGTCGCTGGTCGGAAAAAGTGGTGAAGGCCTGTACTTTATTGATAAAGAACTGGCGACCCTCGACGCACAGAATTAATCTTCAAGTGGCAGCGGCAACCGCTGCCACTCTTTTTCGGAACATCCTTTCGCATCAAACCCCACTACGTAAACCTCACGTTACACCCACTGTAATCCACATTTGACGAACTGCGGGTTTTCCCCTACCCTGCGCGGCATTATTTATCGTCTCCATTCTCAATAGCAGAGGAAAGCGTGAAGAACCGCACCGTAGGGAGTATTTTAATCGTCGCTGGCACCACAATTGGTGCAGGAATGCTGGCGATGCCGCTGGCCTCAGCAGGCGTGGGTTTTGGCGTCACGCTGGCGTTACTGTTAAGCCTGTGGGCGCTGATGTGTTACACCGCGCTGTTGCTGCTCGAAGTCTATCAGCACGTTCCAGCCGATACCGGACTGGGATCGCTGGCGCTGCGTTATCTGGGCCGTTACGGCCAATGGATAACAGGATTCAGTATGCTGTTCCTGATGTACGCCCTGACGGCGGCCTATGTGAGCGGAGCCGGTGAATTGCTGGCATCGAGCCTCAGCCAGTGGCTGAACCTCGACTTGCCTCCTGCGGCGGGCGTGCTGCTGTTTACGGCAGTCGGCGGAGGCGTGATTTGCGTTGGCACCACGCTGGTTGATTTGTTTAACCGCTTCCTGTTCAGCGCAAAAATCGTCTTTCTGATTCTGATGCTGGTGCTGCTGTTGCCGCATATCCATCAGATGAACCTGCTGACGTTACCGCTGCAACAAGGGCTGGCGCTATCGGCCATTCCGGTTATTTTCACCTCGTTTGGCTTCCACGGCAGCGTGCCGAGCATCGTGAGTTACATGAGTGGCGATGTGCGTAAACTGCGTCGCATTTTTGTTATCGGCAGCTTTATCCCGTTGGTGGCGTACATATTCTGGCAGATTGCGACGCTCGGCAGCATTGAATCACCGGTATTTAGCACGCTGCTGGCGAGCCATGCGGGTCTGAATGGACTGTTAGAGGCGATTCGCGCCGTTGTGGCATCTCCACACGTGGAGCTGGCGGTACATCTGTTTGCCGACCTGGCGCTGGCGACCTCTTTCCTCGGCGTTGCGCTGGGGCTGTTTGATTATCTTGCTGACCTCTTCCAGCGTAAAAACAGCGTGACCGGACGTCTGCAAACCGGCGCGATCACTTTCCTGCCACCACTGGCATTTGCCCTGTTTTATCCTCGCGGGTTTGTCATGGCCCTTGGTTACGCTGGCGTTGCCCTGGCGGTGCTGGCGCTGATTATCCCTTCACTATTGACGCTAAAAAGTCGTCAGCAGCACCCACAGGCGGCTTATCGCGTTGTCGGTGGAACACTGGCGCTATGGCTGGTCTTCGGCTGTGGGATTGCAGTCATTCTGGTGCAAATCGCGATTGCTGCTGGGATGCTGCCTGCGGTCGGGTAATTCAGAATAGCGAAAAGCAAAACGCCTGATGGATGAGTTCCTCAGGCGTTTTTTATGGTCAACAATGAGCGTCTTATTTCAGACAGCAACTTTTGTATTTCTTCCCGCTGCCGCAAGGACAAGGATCGTTGCGTCCCGTTTTGTTCTCATTCTTAATCGGCTGTTTTACCGGCGCGGCCTGCGGATTATCGAGCCAGTAATGGCAAAGCGTGAGCGCCGCCGGTTTCAGCAGGTCCACGCTCGCAACATACTCTTCAGCGGAAAGCGCTTCGAGACGAGAGAAATTCTCTTCGCTACCGTGCAATGCAATCGCATCCAGCTGTGGCTGAAAACTCTCTGGCAGTGCCGACCAGTCGCTTAACCCAACGCCGCGCATGTAGCCAAAGCACCACTCTTCAACGATGGTTATCTCCTGGCCTTCTTCTTCACGCGTGCCAAACAGTGGTTCGTACTGATCGGGATAATCGCCAAGACGCTCGCCAATATCGTCCATGTGCTGCAAAGCAAGGTTGACGAAATGATCACGTTCACGATCATTTGCCCAGCGAGGGACAAAATCCGCCCCGCCCCACACCGCCAGCATCCATTCAGCAGGCTCAATGTCAACCGGAGAGGACAGGATCGCCGTCAGCATGCCGTCCAACTCAGAAACATCCATCACGGCTTGTTCGTTGCCATAACGGGCCAGAACATCGTCCAGCCACTCAAGTTCGCTTTCGTTTAACGGTCCGGTTTTCATTGCTGAGTACTCGTGTTGGAAGTGTGTTTACCCGTCATACTTCAAGCTGCTAGTGCGTTGGCTGCGCTCGCTCATCCCAATCACGTAGTTATCTAAGCTCATGGAAATTCACTCTCTCGCCGCCTTCCTGCAACTCGAATTATTAAGGGTATAGAAGATAGAACATCAGGATCGCAAATACAAAAAAACCACCCGAAGGTGGTTTCACGACACTGCTTATCATTGATTTTATTCTTTATTTTCCCATGGTAGCCGGAGTGGGACTTGAACCCACACAGCGCGAACGCCGAGGGATTTTAAATCCCTTGTGTCTACCGATTCCACCATCCGGCCTCGGGGAATAAAGTGGAGGCGCGTTCCGGAGTCGAACCGGACTAGACGGATTTGCAATCCGCTACATAACCGCTTTGCTAACGCGCCGAAGTACTCACACCCGCAATTGCCGATGCGTTTAAACTGGAGCGGGAAACGAGACTCGAACTCGCGACCCCGACCTTGGCAAGGTCGTGCTCTACCAACTGAGCTATTCCCGCAGATCAGATGACTAACTTAATCATTTGATTTTATTACCGTCTGGCAAGTAGTGCTGCCGTTCGATGCGATGCATTCTACTTACCTGACGCACTGAGTCAACGTTATTTTGCAGCGCACCAGATCGTTTGCTGAAATTTACGTCGAAACGATCACCGTTCGAGCATTACTGTTCAAGCAAATCGCCGCGAGCGGCGTTCAGGTACTGGAACATTGACCACAGCGTCAATACCGCAGCGACCATAAACAGGCCAATGCCGGCCCACTCAACCCACTCGTTTGGACGCCACAACATCCACACCAGCGCTGCCATTTGCGCCGTGGTTTTCACTTTACCAATCCAGGATACCGCCACATTGCTACGCTTGCCAAGTTCAGCCATCCACTCACGCAATGCCGAGATGATAATCTCACGGGCAATCATGGTCGCCGCTGGCAGCGTCACCCACCAGGAGTGATAGTGTTCAACCACCAGCACCATCGCGATAGCCACCATCACCTTATCTGCCACAGGATCGAGGAAAGCACCAAAACGGGTGCTCTGGTTCCAGCGACGCGCCAGATAGCCATCAAACCAGTCGGTTATCGCAGCCACGAAGAATATAAATGCGCAGGCAAACGGAGCCCAAACGAACGGCAGATAGAACGCCAGCACGAAAAAGGGGATCAGGATGATACGGAACAATGTGAGCAATGTAGGGATATTAAATTGCATGGCGACGGTAACTATCTGTTGTCAGTAAAATTAGCCCTATGTTGCTACAGAGCCCCTAATGTTTCAACGAGTAGAAGATCTTTTCTGCCAGACCGTGCGAAATGCCGGGCACTTTTGCAATATCTTCGACGGTGGCTTTTTGCAAACCTTGCAGCCCGCCCATGTATTTCAACAACATCTGACGGCGCTTTGGCCCAACGCCTTCGATGGTCTCGAGCGTACTGGTGCTTTTCACTTTGGCGCGTTTTTTACGATGTCCGGTAATCGCATGGTCATGTGACTCATCGCGAATGTGCTGGATAACGTGCAACGCCGGAGAATCCGACGGCAAATTGAAGCCCTCACCTTCCGGTTCGAAGTACAGCGTTTCAAGCCCAGCTTTACGGTCACTGCCCTTCGCCACGCCCAGCAGTAGCGGATGATGTTTATCCCAATTGACCTCAAGTTCAGCAAACACCTGTTTGGCCTGGCTGAGCTGTCCTTTACCGCCGTCAATCAGAATGACATCCGGTATTTTGCTCTCTTCAATATCTTTACCATAGCGGCGGCGCAATACCTGATTCATCGCCGCATAGTCATCGCCCGGCGTAATCCCGGTAATATTGTAACGGCGGTATTCGGCGCGCAGCGGGCCGTTGCTGTCAAACACAACGCAGGACGCCACGGTTTGTTCGCCCATCGTATGACTGATGTCGAAGCATTCCATGCGCTTGACCTCAGGCAGTTTGAGCTGGGTCGCCAGCGCTTGCAGACGTTGAGTAATGGTCGAGTGTTGGGAAAGTTTGGTGACTAACGCGGTCGCCGCATTCGTGCGAGCCAGTTTCAGATAACGCGCACGATCGCCGCGCGGTTTGGTCTGAATGTGGATTCTGCGACCAGCCAGTTCCGTCAGCGAATCGGAGAGCAACGTTTTATCGCCGAGATTGAAATCCAGCAAGATTTCGCCCGGCAGCGTGCGCGCTTGACTGCCCTGTAAATAGAACTGACCAACAAACGTTTCTACCACTTCGCCTGAATCGGTACCCGCAGGCACTTTCGGGAAGTAACTACGGCTGCCAAGCACTTTCCCCTGGCGAATAAACAGCACATGTACGCAGGCCATTCCGCCGTTAAAGGCCACGCCTATCACATCCAGATCGTCGCCTTCATTGGACACAAACTGTTTTTCAGTGACGCGGCGCACCGCCTGAATCTGATCTCGAATACGTGCGGCTTCCTCAAAGGCCAACGACTGGCTGGCCTTTTCCATGCGGGCCACCAGTTGATTCACAACCTGTTCATCTTTTCCGGCAAGGAACAGACGCACGTAATCCACTTGTTCGACATACTCTTCTTCGCTGACAAGTCCCGCCACGCACGGCCCAAGACAACGTCCAATCTGATATTGCAGACACGGGCGCGAACGGTTGCGGTAAACGCTGTTTTCGCACTGACGAATTGGGAAAATCTTCTGCAACAGCGCTAACGTTTCACGAACGGCATAGCCATTCGGGAACGGGCCAAAGTATTCGCCTTTCGCATGCTTCGCACCACGGTGCATCGCCAATCGCGGATGGGTATCGCTGCTCAGAAAAATAAACGGATAAGATTTGTCATCGCGCAGCAGCACGTTGTAGCGCGGCTGATACAGCTTGATGTAATTGTGCTCAAGCAGCAGCGCTTCTGTCTCGGTATGAGTAACAGTGACATCTATCTGGGAAATTTGCCCCACGAGCGCTTCGGTCTTGCGCGACCCGAGGTTGCTACGAAAATAGCTGGAAAGGCGTTTTTTGAGATCTTTGGCTTTGCCGACATAAATAACCGTGCCGCCGGCATCATACATACGATAGACGCCGGGCTGACTGGTCACGGTTTTAAGAAAGGCTTTTGAATCAAATACATCACTCACTGACTTGCTAACGACTCCGCATTGCATAGGCCATGGCGAATTGCTAAGTGAGTCAGCTCAACGTCACCATGTATGTTTAATTTGCTAAACATACGATAGCGGTAGCTGTTCACCGTTTTAGGGCTGAGATTCAATTGCTCAGAAATCTCAGTCACCTTCTGGCCTTTGGTGATCATCAGCATAATCTGCAATTCACGTTCAGACAAACTGGCAAACGGTGATTCTGTTTTTTCTGGCTCAATCTGACTCAACGCCATTTGCTGCGCGATGTCTGAGGCGATGTAGCGCTGACCCGCAAATACAGCGCGGATAGCGTTGACCACTTCCTGTGGCGCGGCACCTTTAGTGAGGTAGCCCGCAGCCCCTGCCTGCATGACTTTTGCTGGCAATGGATTTTCCGTGTGAACGGTTAACATGATGACTCGGGTATCTGTGGTGGATCGCGCAATCTTACGCGTGGCTTCCAGCCCGCCAATACCTGGCATGTTCATATCCATTAGCACGACGTCTACCGGGTTGGCGCGGCACCATTTGACCGCATCTTCACCACAGCAGACTTCACCAACAACTTTAATACCCTTTATATCTTCCAGAATGCGTCGTATCCCTGCGCGCACTAGTTCGTGGTCATCAACAAGTAGGATGTTGATCAAAGGAATAATCTCCAGAATAGGGATAACGCGACTGTCTCTAAAATGCGTGACCATATTAACGGGTTTTATCCCGACATTGAAAGGCAAAAAATGTCCCGATTAAGATTTTACTCAGGTTTTTGGAAATTAGAATGTACAACAACTGGAAACAACCATAAAACAGTCAGATACGGCAACCGCGTTTTTAAACACTTATCTCCAAAAAATTCTTAAAAACACGACGTTTTGCGCAGATGACAAATACGATTGCAAAAATGTAACAATAATTAACCGAGCATGAACCTATGCTAAACAAATAATCATTGAGACATTTCTCGCCTGCCATTAATTATACGTAAGCCCCTCTGATTAGAGAACAAAAAACAGACACTCCCGTTTTTGCTGATGCTTGTGGTATACTGCGCGACCTTTACTGTTACACCCGCGTATGCGCGTAGAAATCCAACGAGGAAATAGATGAGCACTCCTGATTTTTCCACTGCTGAAAATAATCAACAATTGTCCCAGGAAGTGTCTTGCCTGAAAGCGTTACTGACGCTGATGCTGCAAGCAATGGGTCAGGCAGACGCAGGACGCGTGATTTTGAAAATGGAAAAACAAATCACGCAGATGGAAGATGAAGCTCAGGCGGCCGTATTTTCCAGCACCGTTAAGCAGATTAAACAAGCTTACCGTCAATGAATGTCGACCGGCTGCGATTCGCAGCCGGTTTTGCGTCTGGCACGCAGAACGGAGTTGCAGTCAGATAATCCCTATCGCAGCGGCATAGCAGGCAATCTGGGTTTTGTTCGGTGCATTACATTTTTTCTGCATATTCTTTTGATGAAAATTCACCGTATTCTCAGATATCGACAGAATTATCGCTATTTCCGCTGACGTTTTCCCTTCCGCTGTCCACTTAAGAATTTCCAGCTCTCTTTTACTGAATCGCATTTCCGGTGCCATCACCGTCTTATCTTCCATCCGCAACAGCGATGCCATACTGAACTCCATCAGCGTTTGCAGACGCAGTTCTGTTTCATCATCCGTCAGAGGATTCGCCTGATTGCTCTCCCGCGATACCGATAAAAACCCGAGCGCACGGTTGGGCAGCATCAGCGACTGCGTAATGCCCTTGCGCAAACCATGGTCTCGCGCTGCATCCCAAAATGCCTGCGTCTCGCTGAATAAGCGCTCACTCCAGGGAAGATGTCCGTTGAGGTAATTTTCGGCTTTGAGCACAGGATCGATGGCGAAATAATTTTCGGCCTGATAGTGGTCCATCCATGCTTTGGGATAGGTGGTATGCAAAGAGAGTTTAGGCCGGGTGAAAGGCACTGGATGACGCACACAGAGCGCAAACCAATCATATTCCAGCGCGTGCGTTTGCTGTTGAAGAATGGCGTAGACCTGGTCGTTTACCGTGGCAGCCTGAAATTGTTGCGAGATATCCTTCCGCCAATGAAAAAAGTCGATGTCCCTCATAACTGACGAGAAAACTCCTGAGTGATAATCATTCCTATGAATACATGCAAACTAACACATAAATCTTATTTATATATATGAAATATCGTTGAGAGTGGAAATAATCTGATATGCCCTGCTGCTCCCACGCAAACGTGTGGATGAAACCATTGTACGGCGGCGTAAGCAGGCTATTTGAAGAACACAGTAAACTTAAGTGAAATTTTATTCGGCAGGGAAAAGTGACCTGAAACTATCAGGCCACTTCTTGAAACATTATTGCATGAGGAATTTTTCGAGGAACTGTCGCGTACGTGGCTCCTGTGGATTGGCAAACAGCGCTTTGGCTTCACCCTGCTCCACAATGCGCCCCTGATCCATAAAGATTGCCCGGTCGGCCACATCACGTGCAAAGCTCATTTCATGGGTCACAATCACCATCGTGCGCTTCTCCTGCGCCAACTGACGGATCGTGCTCAGCACTTCGCCCACCAGTTCCGGATCCAGCGCTGACGTTGGCTCATCAAATAAGATCACGTCCGGTCGCATCGCCAGCGCTCGCGCAATCGCCACGCGCTGCTGCTGCCCACCGGATAAACGCCGCGGGTAGCTGGTCTCTTTACCGGTCAACCCCACTTTCGCCAACAGTTCACGCGCACGCGTCGAGGCTTCGCTCTTGCTTTCGCCTTTCACGATAACCGGCCCTTCAATAATGTTCTCCAACACGGTGCGGTGCGGGAACAGATTGAAACTCTGGAACACAAACCCGACATGCTGGCGAAGCTGACGAATCAGCCCTTTCTGTTGACTCAGCGGTCGTGCGGTATCAATGGTAATATCACCCACGCGAATGGTTCCGCTTTCCGGTTGCTCCAGCAGATTGATACTGCGCAACAGCGTGGTTTTACCGGAACCGCTCGGCCCGATAATCGCCACCACTTCGCCCTCTTTCACTTCCAGATTGATACCGTGCAATACCGTCTGTCCGTGGAATTTTTTCACCAGGTTTTTAACGTCGATAGCACTCATTTTGGATCACGCTCCTGACGGTTCAGCTGGTTTTCGAAATAGTTCTGTAGCGCGGATAGCACGGTTGCCATCACCCAGTAAATCAGCGACGCGGCAAGATACATGGTGAACACTTCCAGCGTGCGCGAGGTGATGAGCTGCGCCTGGCGGAACAGTTCCGGCACCTGAATCGTCGCCGCCAGCGAGGTGTCTTTCACCAGGCTGATAAAGCTGTTGGACAACGGCGGTAAAGCAACACGGGCCGCCTGCGGCAGGATCGCACGACGCAGTGTTTGCCACGGCGTCATACCAATGCTTGCCGCCGCTTCCCATTGGCCTTTATCGATCGACGAAATCGCCGCACGCAGCGTTTCAGACGTATACGCTGCGGTGTTAAGTGACAGGCCAATCATCGCCGCCGGAATGGGATCGAGTTCAATGCCAAACTGTGGCAGACCGTAGTAGATCATGAACAATTGGGCAATAAGCGGCGTGCCACGGAAAATGGAGGTGTAGAAACGGGCAATCCAGCGCACCGGCCCAATGGGCGACATGCGCATCAACGCCATTAAAAACCCGAGAACCAGGCCGAAAAACATCCCGCCGATGCTGAGCTGTAAAGTGAACACCGCCCCTTTCAGCAGATACGGCAGCGAGTCGATAACCAGTTGGATACTTTCTTGCATTGTGGCTTCTTATTATACGTGTGGGTGATAGGCAAAGAGCGCCGGAGCGCCGCCGGTGTGGACAAACAGAATCGGCCCTTCATCCTTAAAGCGCTTCTGGGTGATACCGTCGATGAGCCCAGCCATCGCTTTTCCGGTATAGACAGGATCGAGCAGAATCCCTTCCAGACGCGCCAGCAGTTTCACGGCTTCCATGCCTTCTTCATTCGGCGTGCCGTAGCCCGGCGCGAAATAGTCGTCCCAGAGCGTGATGTCAGCTTGAGCCTTCAGATCAAGGCTTTCCGCGACCGCCTGTTGCAGGGTCACGACTTTCGGTTTCTGATCGGCAATGCTTCGGGAAACCGTCACCCCAATCAGTTCAAGGTCAGGCATCAATTGCTCTAAACCGACAGCTAGCCCCGCGTGCGTGCCTGCGCTTCCGGAAGCCACCACCACGGAAGAGAGCGATACCGCACCTTCACATTGCTGCGCAATTTCCAGTGCGCTTTCGACATAACCCAGCGCGCCCAGCGCGTTTGAACCGCCGACCGGGATCACATACG
This sequence comes from Scandinavium sp., assembly GCA_036495715.1. Lineage (GTDB taxonomy): Bacteria > Pseudomonadota > Gammaproteobacteria > Enterobacterales > Enterobacteriaceae > Scandinavium. The sequence continues at coordinate 90,076 of DASXML010000028.1, read as the reverse complement.
GACGAAAGCCCTGCGCTTCCACGCGAGTCGCCAGTTCTTCCATTTGACGATTCGGATCGGTTAATGCATCGCACATTTCGATTTGGGCATTGAAGTAATCCAGCAGCAGGCGGTTGCCGTTGCTGAGATAGTTTTCAGCCTTGGTGCCAATCGGGTTTTCAAGCAATGCCACACAGTTCAGGCCCAGTTTCGCCGCGACTGCCGCCGTCTGGCGTACGTGGTTAGACTGAATAGCGCCCGCAGTAATCAGCGTATCCGCGCCTTCGCGCAGCGCATCTGCCGCCAGAAATTCAAGTTTACGCAGTTTGTTGCCACCCATCGCAATCGGGGTGACGTCGTCGCGCTTGATAAAGATGTCGCGGCCCAAATAATCGGACAAACGCGGCAGGTACTCCAACGGTGTCGGCGCGCCAATAAATTCCAGTCGGGGGAAACGGGTGAGATTTTGCAGTGACATAGCACCTCCTGATTTTCTTTTTATTATGCACACAGTTGCGGACTAAATAAAAAAAGGCGCTAAATTAGCGCCTTTTAAGCTGTTTCTTGGGCTGACTTATTTCGTCACATCCGCGCCGAACCATTTTTCGGACAGCGCTTTCAGGCTACCGTCTTTCTGCATTTCAGCAATAGCACCGTCGACAGCATTCAGCAGATCGTCGTTGCCTTTGCGCAGCGCAACACCCGATTCCTGACGAGAGAACGCTTCACCGGTCACTGCCAACGTGTCTTTGGTTTTCTTGACCAGATCCAACGCGGCCAGACGGTCAACCAGAATCGCATCGATACGGCCTACGCGCAGATCCTGATATTTCGTCGGATCGTCATCATAGGTACGCACGTCAACGCCCTGCACGTTTTTACGCAGCCACTCTTCGTAGTTAGTCCCCAGACCTACGCCGACTTTTTTGCCTTTCAGGTCAGCGGCGGTTTTGATTACCCCTTCGTTTCCTTTCTTCACCAGCGCCTGAATACCGGACACGGTGTATGGCGTAGAGAAGTCATACTTCTGCTTACGCACGTCAGAAATGGTCACCTGGTTAATCACCACATCAATACGTTTGGAATCCAACGACGCCAGCATCCCGTCCCATTTGGTCGGTTTCAGGTCCGCTTTCACGCCCAGATGCTTAGCCAGTTCCTGAGCAAATTCGACTTCGAACCCGGTCAGTTTGCCGTCATCGCCCTGGAAGCTGAATGGCGGATACGTGCCTTCCAGCCCAACACGCAGTGAGCCGCGCTCTTTAACCTGGCTCAGCAGATTTTCAGCGGCGAACGTCTTTATGCTCACCCCGGCAACCAGCGCTACGGCCATCATGCCCATCAGAGCCTGACGGCCCAGAAATGCTAATTTCATCATTCCCCCGAAAATTCGAATTTTTTGCAGTGTAAGGCGTTTGGGAAAAACAGCTAATACCCGTCCGCTATATGCCATTCAAATTTAATATATATCAGAGGTTGCCTGATACGCGAACTTCTGTTCCATCACCACAGGTCGCAGGCTTCTGTATTGCGAATACTTTCGCAACGCGATGCGATAATTGTTGGTGCTGGTCAGCGGCAGCCACGGCGCGAGCGTTTCGTCCGGTTCGCCGTTGAGCAGTTCGCGATTGATGTTCAGTTCAGAGAGATGATTGCCAAGACGACGCAGGCGCACGACATATTCACGCACGGTGCCCGGGCTCATATCGGTTTGTTCAAACAGATACTGTTTAAAACCGAGGATATCGAAGAAGTCGCTCTGCTCTTTGCAGTGCAGATCGCCGCAGAAACGGCACAACGCGACCCACTCACGGCGTTCCTGTTGCCAGTCGGCCTCATCCATCAGCGTATCAAGGCGGGAAATAGCGATTTTGTTGACGATTTCGCCCCGACGCACCAGCGTGATGCGGTCGAGCATTTTCTGGCAATGGGCGCAATGCGTCTGGCTGTGTTTAAAGTCTTTGAGATAGCGGCTTAAAGGCCGTCTTTTAACGTGCTGCACCGTCATGATAACTCCTGGTAGTCAATGCTATGTGCGGCATTACTCCAGGAATGACAGCTAACCGCCTTCCTGGTACCGACCCAGTTTTGTTCGCAAACGCTTAATGGCCTGGCTGTGAAGCTGGCTGACGCGCGACTCTCCGACTTCCAGTACCGCGCCAATCTCTTTGAGATTAAGCTCTTCCTGGTAGTAAAGCGTCAGCACCAGCTGTTCACGTTCCGGTAAGGCTTCAATCGCCTCCATTACGCGTTGACGCAGGTTGCCTTCCATCAATTGATGAAGCGGGTTTTCCTGCTGATTCTCTTCAGTCACCAACTCGATACTGTCGCCGTGCTCTTCCCGCCACTCGTCGTAGGAGAAAAGCTGGCTGTTATTGGTATCCAGCAGCATCTGTCGATACTCTTCAACAGCAATACCGAGGCGCTGTGCGACTTCTGTTTCCGTCGCGTTGCGTCCCAGCTCCTGTTCCAGTTGCCCCATCGCCTGCGCCACTTCTCGGGCGTTGCGCCGGACACTCCTTGGCACCCAATCCCGGCTGCGCAATTCGTCCAGCATCGCGCCACGTATGCGTTGTACTGCGTAAGTGGTAAATGCCGTGCCTTGCAGAGCATCGTAACGCTCGACGGCGTTCAATAAACCAATGCCGCCCGCCTGAAGCAGATCATCCAGTTCCACGCTCGCGGGCAGTCGCACCTGAAGGCGCAATGCTTCATGTCGCACCAAAGGTACATAACGCTGCCACAGCGAGTGTTTATCCATTACACCATCAGCGGTATAGAGAGAATTCACGATAAACAGCCCTGCAATAGTTGAGTTATCGGCATGATTATCCGTTTCTGGAGGGATTTTAATCGACGGAATAGTGGCTAAAAGGGGGGGCTATTTGGGGAGTTAAGTCAAATGCTAAGACGGAAAAACCCCGCCGAAGCGGGGTTTGTGAAGCAAATCAAACGTATCCAGATTAGCCCTGCAGCAGAGACAGAACCTGCTGTGGAACCTGGTTTGCTTTCGCCAACACGGAGTTGCCCGCCTGCTGGATGATCTGCGCTTTAGACATATTTGACACTTCGGTCGCATAGTCGGCGTCCTGAATACGGGACTGCGCTTCAGACAGGTTGGTGGTGGTGTTGTTCAGGTTGGTTACCGCAGAACCCAGACGGTTCTGGATAGCACCCAGTGAAGAACGGAATTTATCAACCTGAGCAATGGCGTCATCCAGTTTTGCCAGCGGGTTAGAGCTTGCACCGCTAGTCAGGCTGGACAGGCTCAGGCTCTGAGTATCCACTTTGAACGCTGCGGTACCGGCAGTCGTAGAGGTATCAGCAGACTGTGGGTCTACAGCGATGTAGAAGTCCTGGCTTGCGCCGCTTGCGATATCAAAGCCGTTCGCTTTCAGGTTGTTGGTTTCTGCAGCGCTGGTGGATTTGATGGTCACTTTAGCAAACATGTTGCCATTGTCATCGGTGTAGACGTTAGTCGGATCCAGTGCCGCGCCGCCCGCTGCCAGACCCAGACGGGTAGACAGGTCATCAGTTGCGCCTTTCTCGCCAACGGTTGCCGCGGTAACGTTAGTGGTTGAACCGTAAGCTGTCTGGAAATCAGCAGCAGTTGCGGTTTTGATGGTGCCCTGAGGACCGTTTACGTTGAAGCTGCTCAGACCCAGAGTAGAAGAGTCAATCTTCTTCAGGTCGATGTCGATGGTTTCGCCGTCGTTTGCGCCAACCTGGATAGACATTTTGCCGTCTTTAGCCAGTACGTTCACGCCGTTGAACTGAGTCTGACCGGATACGCGGTCAATTTCAGACAGACGGGATTTAATTTCGTCCTGGATGGAAGACAGGTCAGATGAAGAGTTAGTACCGGTAGAAGCCTGAACGGTCAGTTCACGAACACGCTGCAAGTTGTTGTTGATTTCAGACAGTGCGCCTTCAGTGGTCTGTGCAACAGAGATACCGTCGTTGGCGTTACGTGCCGCCTGGGTCAGACCTTTGATGTTAGAGGTGAAGCGGTTGGCGATTGCCTGGCCCGCTGCATCGTCTTTTGCGCTGTTGATACGCAGACCGGAAGACAGACGCTCAATGGAAGTAGACAGAGCAGACTGGTTCTTGTTGATATTGTTCTGAGTGATCAGCGAAAGGCTGTTGGTATTAATAACTTGTGCCATGATTGCGTTTCCTGTGTTTCAAATCTGTGGTTACGATTTAGGGCTTACACCCATCGGCTCAATCGCCGTTACTGTGGTTATCGTCGTCACCCCATTAACCTTTAGATTTTTTTTCACAAACACCGGAATAATTTTTTAGCCGCTGAAATACTCTCCCCTCTTGCCTTTATTCCCGCCATTAAAAAATGAAAATTATCGGTAAACTTTGTCCCATTCAGGCCGATAACCCCGGTATTCATTCTACATGTCGCTACATTAAGGAATAAATATGGCAAGTATCTCTACGCTGGGAATTGGTTCGGGTCTGGATTTGAGCACCATTCTGGATAGTCTGACGACGGCTGAAAAAGCCACGTTGCAACCTATTTCTGCACAGCAAACCTCTTATACCGCCAAACTGAGCGCCTACGGCACCCTGAAAAGCGCGCTGGTCACGTTCCAGACGGCCAATACCGCGCTGAATAGCGCCAACCTGTTTAGCGCCACCAACGCCAACAGTAGCTCTTCTGCATTCAGCGCTACCACCAGCGGGAACGCCATCGCCGGTAAGTACACCATCAACGTGACGCAGCTGGCGCAGGCACAGACCCTGACGACGACAACCGCACAGGCCGATACCAAAACGGCGATTGCCAGTTCTGCCAGTACCCTTACCATTCAGCAAGGCGGCGACAAAAAGCCGGTTAATATCGATATCAGCGCGGCAAACTCATCGCTGAGCGGTATTCGCGACGCAATTAACAAAGCGGATGCAGGCGTCAGCGCCAGTATCATCAACGTCGGTAACGGGCAGTATCGCCTGTCCATCACCTCGAATGACACCGGCAGTGACAATGCGATGAGCATCAGCGTCAGCGGTGACAGCGCGCTGCAAAGCTTTATGGGCTATGACGCATCCGGCACCGGCAATGGCATGGAAGAGAGCGTAGCCGCGCAGAACGCCAAACTGACGGTAAACAACGTTGCGATCGAAAACAGCAGCAATACCATCAGTGATGCGCTGGAAAACATCACCCTGAATCTGAGTGGGACCACCACCGGAACGCAGACGTTAAACATCACCAAAGATAATTCGCAGGCAGAAACGGCGATCACCAGTTGGGTGAATGCGTATAACACGCTGCAGGATACGTTCTCCTCACTGACCAAATACACCGCCGTTGATGCCGGTGCGGATGCTGATACCAGCAACGGTGCCCTGCTCGGCGATAGCACACTGCGCACCATTCAGTCGCAGCTAAAAAGCATGCTTTCCAGCTCCACCGGCAGTTCTGCTTATAAAACGCTGACGCAGATCGGGATCACCTCTGACCCAAGCACCGGCAAATTAAGCATCGACAGCACCAAACTGGAAAGTGCGCTGAAAACTAACGCTTCAGACATTAAAGATATGTTCCTTGGTGACGGCAAAACCACCGGTATCACCACCACCATGGGCACCAATCTGACCGGCTGGCTCTCTACCACCGGGATTATTCAGGCCGCCACCGATGGCGTCAGTAAGACGCTGAATAACCTGACTAAACAATACAACGACGCCAGCGCGCGCATTGACGATCTGGTTGCACGTTACAAAACCCAGTTTACCCAGTTGGATGTGATGATGAGTTCACTGAACTCCACCAGCAGCTACTTAACGCAGCAGTTTGATACATCATCCAGCAGCAGTAAAAGCTAATTAAATACACTCAGGAGCTAACATGTACGGCGCAAATGGCACACAGGCCTACGCAAAAATCGGAGTCGAAAGCGCAGTAATGAGCGCGAGCCAGCAACAGCTGGTGACTCTGTTGTTTGATGGTGCACTTAGCGCGCTGGTGCGCGCGCGCCTGTTTATGCAAGACAACAATCTGGAGGGGAAAGGCCTTTCCCTCTCGAAAGCCATCAACATCATTGAGAACGGGCTGAAAGTGGGCCTGGACGAAAAAAGTGAAGATGACCTGACAAAAAACCTGATCTCGCTGTACGCCTACATGGTAAGGCGTCTGTTGCAGGCCAATCTGCATAACGAGGTTGCTGCCGTTGAAGAAGTGGAATCCTTACTGCGTGATATCGCGGATGCCTGGAAGGAAGTTGCCACTTCGCCCACTCTGATTCAGGACGCCGTATAATGAGTACTGCACCGCATCTGTACAATTTGTACCAGCAGCTGCTTGACCGAAGCCTCGTGATGCTGCGACTTGCCTCCGAGGGGCAATGGGATGAGTTGATCGCCTGTGAAATGGAGTATGTCAGTGCGGTGCAAAAACTGGCAGAGTTCACGCAACAAACGGAACCCTCAACGGTGATGCAGGATCAGCTGCGCCCGGTTCTGCGCGCTATCCTCGAAAACGAAACTGAGGTCAAACGCTTGTTGCAATCTCGTATGGATGAACTGTCCAGGCTGGTCGGACAGTCTTCTATCCAGAAATCAGTTCTCACTACCTACGGTAAACAGGGCGGCCACGTTCTGGTGCCGCAAGAAGCCCGCGACACCCCAGGCAATTGATTCGCTGGCGCGCACCGCGCGCCAGGCGTTTTCCCTCGACTTACTCCATACTAGAGTCTCCAACACACCCGGAGTCTGTGTATGCGCAATCCTACCCTGTTGCAATGTTTTCACTGGTACTACCCCGCTGGCGGTGAATTGTGGCGAGAAGTCGAAGCGCTTGCACCCAATCTCAACGAAATCGGCGTCAACATGATTTGGCTCCCTCCGGCGTACAAAGGCGCATCGGGCGGCTATTCCGTGGGTTATGACAGCTATGATTTATTCGACCTGGGCGAGTTTGACCAAAAAGGTTCGGTCGCCACCAAATATGGCGATAAAACCCAATTGCTGGCCGCCATCGATGCCCTGAAAAAGCATGACATCGCCGTGCTGCTGGATGTAGTGGTGAACCACAAAATGGGCGCCGATGAGAAAGAACGCATCCAGGTCCAGCGGGTAAACGAACAAGACCGTACACAAATCAACGACGAAATCATCGAGTGTGACGCCTGGACCAAATACTATTTCCCCGTCCGTGACGGCAAATATTCGCAGTTCGTCTGGGACTACACATGCTTCAGCGGCATCGACCACATCGAAAACCCCGATGAAAACGGCGTCTTTAAAATCGTTAACGACTACAGCGGCGACGGCTGGAACGATCAGGTCGACGGCGAGATGGGTAATTTCGATTATCTGATGGGTGAAAACATCGATTTCCGCAATCATGCGGTCACCGAAGAGTTGAAATACTGGGCGCGCTGGGTGATGGAACAAACGCAGTGCGATGGTTTTCGTCTTGATGCGGTCAAACACATCCCCGCCTGGTTCTATAAAGAGTGGATTGAGCACGTACAAGAAGTGGCGCCAAAACCGCTGTTTATCGTTGCCGAATACTGGTCACATGAAGTTGAAACGCTCCAGAATTACATCAATCAGGTCGACGGTCAGACACTGCTGTTTGACGCGCCGCTACAGATGAAATTCCACGAAGCATCCAGGCTTGGGCGTGACTACGACATGAGCCAGATATTCACGGGAACACTGGTAGAAGCCGATCCGTTTCACGCGATAACGCTGGTGACTAATCACGATACCCAGCCGCTACAGGCGCTTGAAGCACCCGTCGAGCCGTGGTTTAAACCCCTGGCCTATGCCCTCATTTTGCTGCGTGAAAACGGCGTGCCTTCTGTGTTTTATGCGGATTTATTCGGCGCGATTTACGAAGACACCGGCGGCGACGGTAACAGTTATAAAATCGAAATGCCGGTTATTGAGCAACTTCACGAGCTGATTGACGCCCGCCAAAAGTTCGCTCATGGCGTGCAAACGCTCTATTTCGATCACCCGAACTGTATCGCTTTCAGCCGTAGCGGCACCGACGACGCACCGGGTTGCGTCGTCGTGCTTTCTAACGGCGACGACGGCGAAAAGTCATTAACGCTGGGTGATAACTATGGCAACAAACGCTGGAAAGATTTTCTCAATAATCGCGAAGAAGTTGTCGAAACTGACAAACAAGGCAACGGCGTTTTCACCTGCAACGGCGGCAGTGTGAGCGTGTGGGTGATGGAGGATGTACTTTGATGGGTTGAGAATTGCCGGGCGGCACGTCGTTTGCACCGGCCTACAGAGAACTCGTAGGCCCGGGCAGCGGCCGCGCCGCCGGGCACTTTTCCTGCACGCTTAAGGCCGCGGGGAAATCAGCGGATTCTTCTGCAAATAGTCCGCGCATTCCTGTGTTGGACGATCCACACGCTTTAGCGTCATACGGTCGTAATCGAGGCGATCGCCGTCTTTGTCGATGGCGTACACGTCTTTTTTATGGGTGACGTTATACAGGTCATCGCTGCGCATCATCAGTTTTCCCGGTAACGCGATCACGCGCTGCCACTGGCGACAATCCAGCGTATCACCCTCTTTGGTAATCACCAGCGTCGCAATCGCCTCCGGGCTGACCATCGCACTCTGTGGCCCTTCTGATTGCCAGTAGCCCGCAAGGCCGGCTGGCGCAGGCGCTTTGACCACGTTGTCATAGTTGTCAATTTGGGCACAGCCACTCAGCGCCAACAGTGCGCCAATAATTGCAAAATTTTTCATCACCTATCCTGAAAACCGTGAAAAAAATATTGTGTCATTAAAGCCTTAAGGCTTCCAGCCTTACTTCTGCGCAATGATGGAGATATGACCGTTACTTTCGAAGATCGCAAATTTAATCTCCGCAAGCCTCGTCAGCCCTTGGTTATTGCGCGCCGACACCATGATGTCCTCTTCGGAGATATCCACCAGTTTCATTTTTTCATGCATCAACACACCGTTTTCATCGAGGATCACCGCCGTACCGTCGATCATCTCTTCCGCACCGGGCAGATACTTTTTTACTTTGCTGAATAGCATGTCCATCACGATGAGCGTGACAATACTGAGCGCGGCGCCGGTCACGGAAAAATCACTGCCGAGCAGCGCCTGTTGCGTGGCCTCGCTGATGATCAGCAGCAGAATCAAATCGAAAGAATTCATTTGCAGCAACGCTCACCGCCCGGCGATTTTAAATACCAGCACCAGAATCAGATAAATGGCGACCGCCCTGAGGATCATATCCATGCGTGCGCCTTACGGGTAAACAAATTGGGTGATCGTAACAGGAGGGAGTTGATTCACTCGCAGCGCCGTTTTTACCTTTCCCGCGCTACGCGGCTGCACGCTCAGCCACAGGGTATGCGTCCCTCCTTCCGGCTGGTCATGAAACTCCAAGGTCATGCTGCCGTTCTGGCTGCTGAAACGCCATGGCTGCGGATAGAGCGCGTTAATCTCAAACGTATCCATAAACTGCCCGCCGAGGGTCACGGTGTAGCTCTCACCCGGCGGCACTTTCATGGTGAGTTTGAGATCCATATCGCTCTGGCTACGCCCAAAACGCTCATAGTCCGTATGCAGTGTCCCATCCGAGTTCACCGCCGCGGTATTACTCAAGACCCCTTTTGAAAAAAGGCCACAGAACCCGGCCAGCAGCAGTAAAACCAATAAAACAAACCCATACTGACGGGCAGCATTCTCCACCCGCAGCCAGAAAAGATGCTCCACCACTGGCGTGTGGTGTGACGAAGACGATTTGGACATAGGCATGGTTGTCTCTGCATTAGCGAACCGTAAAGGAAAGTATGGTTGCTAACGCAGTAACTGGTAATGTCCCAAGGAAAAAGTTATGCCCTTACAGGTTGGTGGAAGGTTAAAACCTAAACCTGCATGCCCATCATATGACCATGCATTTTTAACAAACGACAAAGATCGCCCAAGAGCGCATTACAAAACAGTTGATTGGCGTCGTTACAAAACCCTTGCTGCTTAGTTCACCCAACTTCGCGCACTCTTTCATGCCCCATATATGCCCCATTGAGTCCAGAGCCATGCAAATCGATGCATAGCTCCGCGCTTTACATCACCGGGCAGTTGTCGAACTCGCCTGACCTGGCATCGTTCACAAAATGCGTCACTACACCCTTAATGCATATCTCCAGTCCCGTATCGTCCAGGTCAGGTAGCTTTGTTTTGCGCTCAGGATGGTCTAAGTCTTCCAGGTGGGGTTGTGGCAGCGTGCGAAAACGCTTCGTTCTGAACTGGTTATCAATGATGCAAGCAACAATCGAACCATCTATGGACTTACGGGAGAAGTCGACGATAATTATCGCTTCTTTCTTGATACCCTCACGCCATGACGTGAAATCAGCGCGGAACAGGTATGTCACGGCACGCCGTGTACCGCACACCTCGTCAAGGGATATGCGTGATTCTTCGTAGTCTGTTGGTGGGGATGGAAAGCCCATAATGCACCTCAATCAAACACTGATTATGCATACAGTATTTATTGATTTATGACTGGGATCAAGTGAGGCGTGCGAGTATTTTGCAAGGTGATGAGTTGGTGAGGGATTTAGTGTCCGGTAATAAAAAACCCGCCGAAGCGGGTTTGGTAGGAACGTGCACGGTGCTCAAGGATAGGGTCGTCGGTGAAGAAACTACCGCTCAGGTAATCTGAATAGATATAGTGATGTGGCAGTAGCACAAAATGCAAAAAGCCCACCTGAGTGGGCTATGAATTCACCGGGAAAATCGTTCAGGGTGTGGCTAAACGATGCGGCTTCTTTGCGTCAGAGATTATTGATATGTAGTGAGAAGCAAGAAGCATGCTATGGCATGCAGCACACCCGCAGGCATGGTTCGGGTGGGCAGCAGTCCTCTTCATGTCGATGCTAAAATGCGCTCCATAATGCTGTGTTCATTAGGTAACTCACTTTAGTTAGCGTGTTATGTCACACTGGTACATCTTTTCTGATTAGAAGTCTGTATATAAAGCCAGTAATTGTATTCGTTACTGAAACCACATATTTACTTGATAGCAAATATCCGAGTGTCAAACTCACCAGAATACCTAATCCGAGCGCTTTTTCAGTGGCTGGCATCTTTTCCAAAATGAGTGGCCAAAAATAATATTTAACTATAAGTCCATGCCAAAGATAAACGTAAAGGGAATTTCTTCCAATAACACCCAATATTTTAAACTCCGCAACTGACAAGCAGAAAAGAAGTGTTACAAACAATGCTATAGGATAATATTCGACTCTTTGAATTAATCCCATCTCGTTGGTGTAACCAAATGCATTGAATGGAGCTACGCAATAAAGAAAGTACCTATTGAAAGGAAGAGGTATAAAAGCAACTACAATAAATAAAACCATTGCAGCCATTGTCAAATAACGATGAAGTCTATAATCTCGTACTTTATACGCGAGTGGGCATAGTAGTACTCCGACCAAATAAAACGGGAATAATATTACCGTTCTAAATGCTCCATATGTGTACCCATCAACTGATGTCAATGAAATTAGCAGTGATGCTGCGATAGAGACTAACAGCGCAAATCTAAATCGCATAACAATTGGCGTAATTAGCCGCCAGCATAACAAGCTAACAAGAAACCATAGAATCCAGTTAGGCGTGAGGGCACCAATATATCCTGACATGGTTTTATTAATTAACAAATCAGGAATTTCATATAGAAAACTAAACATTAAAAAAGGAATAACAATCCCCTTTATCAATGAGTTCCACTTAACTACTGGCGCATCCCCAACAAGGCATCCAGAAAGGAAAACGAATGCAGGAATATGAAATAAATATATGAAATCATAAACATTGCTTAGGGTTGGATTGGTTTTAATCAAAGGTTCTATCATATGACCAAAGATCACAAGAATCATTAAACCACCCTTGATATTATCAATTTTTGTGTCCCTTTGCTGCATTTTCGAACTCACTGGTAGGGTATGTGGTTGTAGCCACACACCCTACCAAATTAGTCATTGTAAAGCATCAAGTTTTATGTTGAGGTGATTTGAGCTTCCATCGCTACGCCAACTTCCACGTTGCCAAGGCACACTACAGTTTGGCTTCTGTACCTACCGACATTGCGGGCTGCGAGGGTTTTAGTTCCAGCGCTAATTGATGAACATATGTTAGATGTGACAACCTGATTTAGAAACTCGTTATCAACATCAATATTTCCAGATACATCATTCCCAATTACAATCACTCTCTCCATGTTAATGGTCTGTGTACCCTTACTTGCAACAAGATTGAATCCACTTTCAATTGTGTTGTTAGTAATCGTTCCGTTACGCGTCCCATATAGAGCTATACTAGCAAAATCTGAAGTGCCAGAAGCATAAGACCCTAGTTGCTGAACTTTATTATTATCAATTTTTATATTTATAATATCGTCAGCTGAGATGTGCGTTCTAAAGCTCCCTCTTACTATGTTATTGCTAACAGTTACATTACGATAGGACCCAGTAGCATCTGTGCCATTACCCTTAATTTGAATACCTCTATGATCTGAACCGGTGACATTATCCATTTCCCATATTATTTGATTATCTGAAATAATCACATCAGAATTAACGACATTGTTACTTGGCCTTAGTATGATTGGATAAAACGTTACCGTGTCAGGATATCCATTGGCTTTAGTATAAAGAATTCTGTTTCTGCTAATAACGATTCCTGACCAACCAATGCATTTTATACCCGCCTTGCTGACAAACATATCACAGTCAGTCACTCGTAAATCAATCCAGCGACTTCCAGTAACACCGGAGTGGCTACCAACGGCTGAAGACCAATCGCTGAATGTACAACGGTTGATTACTATTTTTCCGCAGACAGTTAAGTCATATGATCCAAACCATAGAAATGGCCTCGAACAATGGCTGCATTAACTTCCTCTGACGCAACTGATAGCCAGTTATGAGCTGGCTATTGGGTGCGAAAGCATCGCCTCGAGATCCCTTTGGCCCGGTTCGTCCGGCTTCTTTTTGCCTGGAGAAAACCCATGAGTGACGCTTTTAAACTGGTGCCCAATAAGTGGGTAACAGAGGACAAACTGACAGAAATTACCGGGATGAAGCACGGTACTATCGAGCGCGCCAGACGCAAGTCATGGTTTGCTGGTCGTGAGTATGTGCATGTAGCGCCTGAAGGCGATCCCAATCCTAACACTGCTTGCATGTATAACACTGATGCTATCAACCAGTGGATCGAAAGCCAGATAGCAAAACAACCTAGTGCTCGCTGATGATATGCTATCGACGCTCTTGGGCGTCAGGAGGGAGTAATGGCTAAGACAGCATACCCAACAGGCGTTGAGAACCATGGCGGGACGGTCCGCATATGGTTCATCTATAAAGGTAGCCGGGTGCGTGAAAGTCTCGGCGTGCCGGATACACCAAAAAAACAGAAAGTAGGTTATACAACCTAAACCTGCATGCCCATCATTTCCTGATACGCAGACACCAGCTTGTTGCGCACCTGTATTCCCATCTGTAATGAGACTGACGATTTTTGCAGGTCGGTCATCACATCATTCAATGCAATGCCTGGCTCACCTAAGGCAAATTTCTCCGCTTGTGCTTTGGCACTGTTCTGCGTGTCGCTGATGCGGTCGAGCGCGGCATTGAGTTGCCCGGCAAAGCTGATACTCGGCTGTTCTTCTACCTGCTGATTGCGGGCGACGCTGGCCGCAGCCTGCATTTGCGTCAAGACCCCTTCGATACCTGTAATGGCCATGTTTATCTCCTGGTCGATGTCATGGAGGATGAGATTAGCAGTTTGTCAATGAGATAAAGCCGCTAATTAACGTTAAAAAACCCGACTATTTGAGCCATAGAAAATTCCGAATCAGCAAATAATGGCATCGCTACCACTTTGCCTTTGCCGACCGGGAGTCAGCCTTGCTTTTGTACACGTTTAACGCCATCGACCTGGATTCACGAGGTGCGCAATGAGCGCGACAGCCACGACCACGCCAAACACTAAAATGCCTGAGTGGGTCACTCGCCTGCGCGCTAACCCGAAAATCCCTTTAATGGTTGCCAGTGCAGCAGCCGTGGCGATCGTCGTCGCGCTGGTGCTATGGGCAAAAGCGCCTGACTACCGCACGCTGTTCAGCAACCTGACCGATCAGGACGGCGGTGCGATCGTCACCCAGTTGCAACAGATGAACGTGCCGTATCGCTTTTCCGATAGCGGCGGTGCCATTGAAGTGCCTGCCGATAAAGTCCACGAACTGCGTCTGCGCCTCGCCCAGCAGGGCTTGCCGAAAGGCGGTGCGGTGGGCTTTGAACTGTTGGATCAGGAAAAATTCGGCATCAGCCAGTTCAGTGAGCAGGTGAACTACCAGCGCGCGCTGGAAGGTGAACTCGCCCGTACCATTGAAACCCTTGGCCCGGTCAAAAGCGCACGCGTGCATTTGGCGATGCCGAAACCGTCACTGTTTGTTCGCGAGCAAAAACTGCCGTCGGCTTCCGTCACGCTGAACCTTGAGCCGGGCCGTGCGCTCGACGAAGGTCAGATTGCGGCCGTCGTGCATTTAGTCTCCAGTGCCGTGGCGGGCTTGCCGCCGGGTAACGTGACGCTGGTCGATCAGGCGGGCCATCTGCTGACGCAATCGACATCAGGCGATCGTGACCTGAACGACGCACAGTTGAAGTATGCCTCCGATGTTGAAAGTCGCGTTCAGCGCCGTATCGAATCGATCTTGTCGCCAATTGTTGGCAACGGCAACGTTCATGCGCAGGTGACCGCGCAGATCAATTTCGACAATAAAGAGCAAACCGAAGAGCAATACAGCCCGAACGGGGATGCCGCTCAGGCGGTGATGCGCTCACGTCAGTTGAATGAGACTGAACAAGTTGGTGGTCAGAACCCTGGCGGTGTACCGGGTGCGTTGTCCAACTCCCCTGCCCCGGCACCGAGCGCACCTATTTCGACACCGCCTGCCAACCAGCAGAATGCGGCTCAGGGTCAGCAGCGGACCACCAGCACCAATAATCAGAGCGGCCCGCGCAATACGTCGCGCAATGAAACCACCAACTACGAAGTCGACCGGACGATTCGTCACACCAAAATGAACGTGGGCGATATTCAGCGTCTGTCGGTGGCGGTCGTTGTGAACTACAAAAATCTGCCTGACGGTAAGCCACTGCCGCTGACCGCCGATCAGATGAAACAGATTGAAGATTTAACCCGCGAAGCGATGGGCTTCTCCACGCCGCGTGGCGATACCCTGAACGTGGTCAATTCACCGTTTAGCGCAGGCGATGAAACCGGTGGTGAGCTGCCGTTCTGGCAACAGCAGTCATTTATCGATCAACTGATGTCTGCCGGACGCTGGGTGCTGATTGCACTGGTGGCGTGGATCCTGTGGCGCAAAGCGGTTCGTCCGCAGTTGTTACGCCGCGACGAGATCGCCAAAGCCGCACAGGAAGAAGCCAAAAACGAACGTGAAGCCAGCGAAGCGGTGCAGGTTCACCTCAGTAAAGATGAACAACAGCAGAATCGCCGTGCCAACCAGCGCCTGAGTGCAGAAGTGTTGAGCCAGCGTATTCGCGAAATGTCAGACAACGATCCGCGCGTCGTCGCGCTGGTCATTCGCCAGTGGATGAGTAACGACCATGAGTAATGCCCTTTCCGGTACCGATAAAAGCGTCATTCTGCTGATGACCATTGGCGAAGACCGCGCTGCGGAGGTATTCAAACACCTCAATGCCCGCGAAGTACAGACCCTGAGTGCCGCGATGGCGAACGTGCGCCAAATTTCCAACACCCAGCTCACATCGGTGCTGGCAGAGTTTGAGCAGGAAGCCGAGCAGTACGCGGCGCTGAACGTCAACGCCAACGAATATCTGCGTTCGGTGTTGGTGAAAGCCCTCGGCGAAGAGCGTGCTGCCAGCCTGCTGGAAGATATTCTCGAAACCCGCGAGACCACCAGCGGGATGGAAACGCTCAACTTTATGGAGCCACAGAGCGCGGCCGATCTTATCCGCGACGAGCATCCGCAGATCATCGCCACCATTCTGGTGCACCTCAAACGCGGTCAGGCGGCGGATATTCTGGCGCTGTTCGACGAGCGTCTGCGCCACGATGTGATGTTGCGTATTGCCACCTTCGGCGGCGTACAACCGGCGGCACTGGCAGAACTGACCGAAGTGCTGAACAACCTGCTCGATGGCCAAAACCTCAAGCGCAGCAAAATGGGCGGCGTGAGAACGGCGGCGGAAATCATCAACCTGATGAAAACCCAGCAGGAAGAGGCGGTCATTACCGCCGTTCGCGAGTTCGACGGCGAGCTGGCGCAGAAAATCATCGACGAGATGTTCCTGTTCGAAAACCTGGTCGAAGTGGACGATCGCAGCATCCAGCGCCTGTTGCAGGAAGTGGATTCCGAATCGCTGCTGGTCGCGCTCAAAGGTGCCGAACAGCCGCTGCGCGAGAAGTTCCTGCGCAATATGTCTCAGCGTGCAGCCGATATTCTGCGCGACGATCTGGCCAACCGTGGCCCGGTTCGTCTGTCTCAGGTCGAGAACGAACAGAAAGCCATTCTGCTTATTGTGCGTCGTCTGGCCGAAACCGGCGAAATGGTCATTGGCAGCGGAGAAGACACCTATGTCTGATTCCACGCCATGGAAAGTCTGGCAGCCTGACGATCTGGCACCGCCGATAAAAGCCTTTGCGCCTGCGTTTATCGACGAAAGCGTTGATGAACCGGTTGAAGAGGTTTCCGAAGAGCAGAAACTGCAACAGCAGCTAGCGCACATCCAGATGCAGGCCCATGAACAAGGTTATAACGCCGGGCTTGTCGAAGGCCGCACTGCCGGACAGTCTCAGGGTTATCAGGAAGGATTGGCGCAAGGTCTGGAACAGGGTCTTGCGCAGGCGCAGCAGCAACAGATCCCATTGCACGCCCGTATGCAGCAGTTGGTCAGCGAGTTCCAGCATACGCTCGACGCACTGGACAGCGTGATCCCTTCGCGCCTGATGCAGATGGCGCTGGAAGCCGCGCGTCAGGTGATTGGTCAGGCACCGATTGTCGATAACTCGGCGCTGATCAAACAAATCCAGGCGCTGTTGCAACAGGAACCGCTGTTCAGCGGCAAGCCGCAACTCCGTGTTCACCCCGATGATTTGCAGCGCGTAGAAGAGATGGTTGGCGCGACGTTAAGCCTGCACGGCTGGCGACTGCGCGGTGACCCAACGCTGCATCACGGCGGCTGTAAAATTTCCGCCGAAGAAGGCGATCTCGACGCCAGCGTGGCGACCCGCTGGCAGGAGCTGTGCCGCCTGGCCGCTCCGGGAGTGGTGTAATGACCGCGCGCCTGACCCGTTGGCTCAATACGCTCGATAATGTCGAAACCAAAATGACACAGCTCCCGGCAGTGCGTCGTTACGGGCGGCTGACGCGTGCCACCGGGCTGGTTCTGGAAGCGACGGGCTTGCAATTGCCGCTCGGCGCGACCTGCGTGATTGAGCGTCAGGACGGCGCGGAAACCCGTGAAGTCGAAAGTGAAGTTGTTGGCTTTAACGGTCAGCGCCTGTTTTTGATGCCGCTGGAAGAAGTTGAAGGCATTTTGCCGGGCGCTCGCGTGTATGCGCGTAATGCATCGGGCGACGGTTTACAGAGCGGCAAGCAATTACCGCTCGGTCCGGCGCTGCTCGGACGCGTTCTCGACGGCGCGGGGAAACCGCTTGATGGTCTGCCAGCGCCGGACACCACCGAGACGGGGGCGCTTATCACGCAACCGGTTAACCCGTTGCAGCGTACCGCAATCGAACACGTTTTAGATACCGGCGTGCGCCCGATCAACGCCCTGCTCACCGTGGGGCGCGGCCAGCGTATGGGCCTGTTCGCCGGTTCCGGTGTCGGCAAAAGCGTGCTGCTCGGCATGATGGCGCGTTATACGCAGGCTGATGTGATTGTCGTGGGGCTGATTGGCGAACGTGGTCGCGAAGTGAAAGATTTTATCGAGAACATTCTCGGGGCCGACGGACGTGCGCGTTCGGTGGTGATTGCGGCTCCAGCGGACGTTTCACCGTTGCTGCGTATGCAGGGCGCGGCCTATGCCACGCGCATTGCCGAAGATTTTCGTGACCGGGGTCAGCATGTGTTGCTGATCATGGATTCCCTGACCCGCTATGCGATGGCGCAGCGTGAAATCGCGCTGGCTATCGGCGAACCACCGGCCACCAAAGGCTATCCACCATCCGTGTTTGCCAAACTGCCCGCGCTGGTAGAACGCGCCGGGAACGGCATCAGCGGCGGTGGCTCAGTCACCGCTTTTTATACCGTACTGACGGAGGGTGACGATCAGCAGGATCCGATTGCCGACTCCGCGCGTGCGATCCTTGACGGTCACATTGTGCTGTCCCGCCGTTTGGCGGAAGCGGGCCATTATCCGGCCATCGACATCGAAGCGTCTATTAGCCGAGCCATGACGTCGCTCATTACTGAGAAACATTACGCGCGGGTAAGAAACTTCAAACAACTGCTTTCCAGCTTCCAGCGTAACCGCGATCTGGTCAGCGTCGGCGCGTATGCCAAAGGCAGCGACCCGATGCTCGATAAAGCGATCGCGTTATGGCCGCAGCTGGAAGCGTTTCTGCAACAGGGCATCTTCGAGAAAGCGGATTGGGACGATTCACTCCAGGCACTGGAGCTTATCTTCCCGGTCGCCTGACCGCAGGAGTAAACGATCATGGCACAACACGGTGCGTTAGCCACACTGAAAGAACTGGCCGAAAAAGACGTCGATAGCGCCGCCCTGCAATTGGGCGAGATGCGACGTGGTTGTCACCAGGCGGAAGAGCAATTGAAGATGCTGATGGATTACCAGCTTGAGTACCAGAACAACCTCAATAGCAACATGACTGAGGGTATGGCAAGCCTGCGCTGGCAGAACTATCAGCAATTTATTCAGACGCTGGAAAAGGCTATCGATCAGCATCGCCAGCAGTTGTTGCAGTGGAATCGTAAAGTCGAACAGGCGCTCAACGCCTGGCGCGAGAAAAAGCAGCGTTTGCAGGCATGGCAGACGCTACAGGACAGACAGGCCGCCGAAACGCTGTTGGCGGAAAACCGTCTGGACCAGAAAAAAATGGATGAGTTCGCCCAGCGTGCCACCTTAAGGAAACCCGAATGATTACTCTGCCGAAACTTATCGTCAGTGATTCCGACATCACCTCTTCTGCACAGACGAGCTTAACCGCCGGAGCCACCGACGGCGCACAGGATTTTTTCGCCCTGCTCTCCGGCGCGATGTCTGGCAAAACCGCTAAAGACGGTAAGCTGACGCTGGCCGATCTTCAGGCCGCCAGCAATAAATTACCGCAGGGCGACGCTAAAACCACACTCAGCAAACTGCTGGCGCAGCAAGGCGACGAGCCAACGCCAAAAGTCGATTTGACCACGCTGACCGATGCGCAGTCGGTGTTGAGCGCGCTGACGCCCGAAGCCAAAAGCGACGTGATGAAACAGCTGACCAAAGAGCTGCAAAAGAGTGACGACAAACCCACGCTCAGTAATGAAGAAATGGCCGGGTTAAGCGCGCTGATGGCAATGCTGCCACACACCGCGACCGCCACAGCTGCACTGCCTGCAACTTCGGGTACAGCGACAATTGCCACGGAGGGGGCCAGCGTAAAAGGTTTCGCTGACGTAGCCGCAGCGGCAACGGGTGTCGATACCGGTAAGTCCGGGCATGCCACCGGCAAAGAATTTACGCTCCCACAAGCTGCACAAGGCCTGCAAGCGGTTCAAACCACGGATACGTCCAGCGGGCAGTCTCCATTGGCCGCCGCAGTGGCTGCAAAAGCCGATACCGAGAGTTCACTTTCTGCCGCAACCCCGACAGTAAACATCACGCCCGTTATCAGCAATGCGACCGCAACGGTGAACACGCACCCGGTTGTCACCATTAATTCCCAGTTAGGTACGCCCGAGTGGCAGCAGAACGTGAGTCAGCACATCACGCTATTTACCCGCCAGGGCCAGCAAACCGCTGAGCTAAAACTGCATCCGGAAAACTTAGGTCCGGTAAATATCACCCTCAAGATTGACGACAATCAGGCGCAAATCCAGATGGTTTCCGCGCACAGTCACGTGCGCGCTGCGCTGGAAGCGGCCATCCCAACGCTGCGTACCCAGCTTGCTGAAAACGGCATTCAGCTGTCGCAGAGCAACGTCAGCAGCGAAAGTTTTGCCGGGCAGCAGCAGCAGTCCACGTTTAATCAGCAATCTTCGCAACGTTCGACTGAAGGTCGCGCATTGGGTGCCAATGAAGAAGAGACACTGAGCGTGCCTGCCAGCCTGCAAGCGCAGGTCAGAGGCAACGGCATTGTCGACACCTTTGCCTAACGCCAGAGGTAGCACGATTATTCCCGTCTTTTCCACCCTTTGAGCTGGACTTAAGTCGGGATAATCACCGGATATAGCAGTACCGAAATAGCTATACCTAATAAAGGAAAGCCGTAACAGATGACAGACTCCGCGATCACGAAGAAGAGCAAACGCTCAATCTGGATCCCGCTGCTGGTGTTGGTGACACTCGCGGCCTGCGCTACCGCAGGCTATAGTTACTGGCGAATGCAGCAGCAACCTTCCGCGCAGGCGAAAGCCGAGGTACCGCCGCCTCCAGCCCCCGTATTCTGGGCACTGGACACCTTTACGGTGAATCTCGGTGATGCCGATCGCGTGCTCTACATTGGGATTACGCTGCGTCTTAAAGATGATGCGACCCGCACACGTCTGAACGATTACCTGCCGGAAGTGCGCAGCCGCCTGCTGCTGCTGTTCTCTCGTCAGGACGCAACCAAATTGGCTACCGACACCGGGAAACAAGACCTGGTAGAGGCCATCAAACAGACACTTGCACCACCTCTGGTGGCGGGCCAACCGAAGCAGGAAGTGACTGACGTGCTGTATACAGCTTTCATTCTGCGGTAATCCCATGGGCGACAGTATTCTATCTCAGGCCGAAATTGATGCGCTGCTGAACGGCGACAGCGACAAGAGCGACGAACCTCAGGCCGGCACTCCCGGCGAAAGTGAGATTCGTCCCTACGATCCCAATACCCAGCGTCGCGTGGTGCGCGAGCGCTTGCAGGCGCTGGAAATCATCAACGAACGTTTTGCGCGTCAGTTTCGTATGGGGCTATTTAACCTGCTGCGTCGTAGCCCGGACATTACCGTCGGCGCGATCCGCATTCAGCCCTATCACGAGTTTGCCCGTAACCTGCCGGTGCCGACCAACCTTAACCTTATTCACCTGAAACCGCTGCGTGGCACAGGTCTGTTCGTGTTTTCACCAAGCCTGGTGTTTATCGCGGTCGACAACCTGTTCGGCGGTGATGGGCGTTTCCCGACCAAAGTGGAAGGCCGTGAATTCACGCACACAGAACAACGCGTGATTAACCGCATGCTGAAACTGGCGCTGGAAGGCTATAGCGACGCATGGAAAGCGATTAACCCGCTGGAAGTGGAATACGTGCGTTCCGAGATGCAGGTGAAATTCACCAACATCACCACGTCGCCGAACGACATTGTGGTGAACACGCCATTCCACGTGGAAATTGGCAACCTGACCGGCGAGTTCAATATTTGCCTGCCGTTCAGCATGATAGAGCCACTGCGCGAACTGCTGGTCAACCCGCCGCTGGAGAACTCCCGCAGTGAAGATCAGAACTGGCGCGAAAACCTGGTTCGCCAGGTACAGCACTCCGAACTGGAGTTAGTGGCCAATTTTGCCGATTTCTCCCTGCGCCTGTCGCAAATTTTAAAACTCCAGCCAGGCGATGTACTGCCGATCGATAAACCGGATCGCATCATTGCCCATGTGGATGGCGTGCCGGTGTTGACCAGCCAATATGGCACGGTAAACGGTCAATACGCGCTGCGCGTAGAGCATTTGATCAACCCGATTTTGAACTCGCTGAATGAGGAACAGCCCAAATGAGTGATATGAATAATCCGTCCGATGAGAACAGCGGTGACGTGGACGATCTGTGGGCTGAGGCGTTGAACGAACAGAAAACGACCGTCAACAAAAGCGCGGCCGACGCGGTATTCCAGCAGTTGGGCGGCGGCGATGTCAGCGGCACGTTGCAGGACATTGACCTGATCATGGACATTCCGGTCAAGCTGACCGTTGAACTGGGTCGCACCCGGATGACCATCAAAGAGCTGCTGCGCCTGACGCAGGGTTCGGTGGTGTCGCTCGACGGACTGGCGGGTGAACCTTTGGATATCCTGATCAACGGGTATCTGATTGCTCAAGGTGAAGTTGTCGTCGTCGCCGATAAATACGGCGTGCGTATTACCGACATCATTACCCCGTCTGAACGCATGCGTCGCCTGAGTCGCTAAGATGAAACCCCAGGTCGCTATTGCTCATCAGCCTATCACCGCCTCTCCTGCATCAACGCTTGTTGACGTGAGCGGCGCGCTGCTGGGGATTATTTTGCTGATTCTGGCGGCGGCGTGGCTGGCTAAACGTTTTGGTGTGAGTGGCGTGAAAAGCGCCGCCACAAAAGAGTTGAAAGTCAGCGCCAGTACGGCGCTCGGACAACGTGAAAAGGTCGTGATTGTCGATGTAGAAGATGCCCGCCTGGTGCTGGGCGTCACCGCCAGTCAGATAACCCTGCTGCACAAACTGCCGCCAGCGGTCATCGACCCCAACGCCCCTAAACCTGAAACCCCTGATTTTGCCTCACTGATGAAATCCGTTATTAAGCGCCCCGGGAGAGACTGATGCGCCGCCTGTTGTCCCTTTCGCTTCTTGCGCTATTAATGCTGTCTCCGGCGGCCTTTGCTCAGTTACCCGGACTGGTGAGTCAACCCATGCCTGGCGGTGGACAGAGCTGGTCGCTGCCGGTGCAGACGCTGGTGTTTATCACCTCGCTGACCTTCCTGCCGGCCATTTTGCTGATGATGACCAGCTTCACGCGCATCATTATCGTTTTTGGCCTGCTGCGCAGCGCGCTCGGTACGGCCTCTGCGCCGCCGAACCAGGTGCTGCTCGGTCTGTCGCTGTTCCTGACCTTTTTTATTATGTCGCCGGTTATCGACAAGATTTACAACGACGCCTATCAGCCGTTCAGCGAGGATAAAATCACCCTCGAACAGGCGATTGATAAAGGCTCGCAGCCGCTGCGCGAATTTATGCTGCGCCAGACCCGTGAAGCGGATTTAGCGTTGTTTGCACGCCTTGCGAACACGCCGCCGATTCAAGGCCCGGAAGCGGTGCCCATGCGCATTCTGCTGCCGGCGTATGTCACCAGCGAACTGAAAACCGCGTTCCAGATTGGCTTCACCATTTTTATTCCGTTCCTGATTATCGACCTGGTGATCGCCAGCGTGTTGATGGCGCTGGGAATGATGATGGTGCCCCCGGCAACCATTGCGCTGCCGTTCAAACTGATGCTTTTCGTGTTGGTGGATGGCTGGCAGTTGCTGGTCGGTTCGCTCGCACAAAGTTTCTACAGTTAAGGAGCGCCGTCATGACCCCTGAATCGGTAATGATGCTGGGCACCGAAGCGATGAAAGTCGCCCTGGCCCTTGCTGCGCCCTTACTGTTGGTGGCGCTGGTCACCGGCCTGTTGATCAGTATTTTGCAGGCCGCGACGCAAATTAACGAAATGACCCTGTCGTTCATTCCGAAAATTATTGCGGTATTCATCGCTATCATCGTCGCTGGCCCGTGGATGCTCAACTTACTGCTCGACTATGTGCGCACGCTGTTTACCAACCTGCCGTACATCATCGGATAAGACGAATGATTCACGTCACCAGCGATCAATGGCTGCACTGGCTTAGCCTCTATTTTTGGCCGCTGCTGCGCGTTCTGGCGCTGATTTCAACCGCACCTATCCTGAGTGAGAAATCCGTGCCTAAGCGCGTGAAATTGGGGCTTGGGATAATCATTACGTTTATCATCGCCCCTTCCCTGCCCGCGACGGATGTGACGCTATTTTCGCCCAATGCACTGTGGCTGGCGTTACAGCAAATCCTGATTGGCACCGCGCTGGGCTTTACCATGCAGTTTGCTTTCGCCGCGATCCGCTTCGCCGGAGAGGTCATCGGCCTGCAAATGGGGCTGTCGTTCGCGACTTTTGTTGACCCGAGCAGCCATCTGAGCATGCCAGTGCTGGCCCGCATTATGGATATGCTCGCGATGTTGCTGTTCCTGGTCTTTAACGGCCACTTATGGTTGATTTCGCTGCTGGTCGATACGTTTCACACCTTGCCGATCGGCGGTCATCCGCTCAACAGCAACGCGTTTATGGCGTTGAGTCGCGCGGGCGGGCTGATTTTCCTCAATGGCCTGATGTTGGCCCTGCCGATTATCACCCTTCTGCTGACCATCAACCTGGCGCTCGGCATGCTTAACAGAATGGCGCCGCAGCTGTCGGTGTTCGTTATCGGTTTCCCGATTACGCTGACCGTCGGCATTATTTTAATGGCCGCCTTAATGCCACTTATTGCTCCCTTTGCTGAACATCTGTTCAGTGAAATATTCGATCTATTAGCAGATATTATCAGCGAGTTACCAAAAATAAGTTCTCCTTAATATTAAAAGGGGCATCCTAAGGATATTCTTAAAACATAACCGCAAAAACATCTACCAGGATATATCTGGCGCGGGTTAATTGTTTTTACTCTTCTCACATAACCTAACATTTACTTTACTTTAAGAAGATTCCTGGCAAATTATACGTAACTTTACGGGATAGTTGAGGTCGCCCGATTGCCTTTCCTTTGCTCTTTATTAGTTCAGGTTTAATGCGCTCTGACAATTAAGAAGCAATCGGGCTATGGGTTAATTATCGTTACGCATTGAGTGAGGGTAAGCCATGTCAACGATTATTATGGATCTATGCAGTTACACCCGGCTTGGACTCACCGGGTATCTTACTAGCCGAGGGATAAGGAAGCGTGATATCGGCGATGTTGAGAGCATCAGTGAGCTTGAAGAGGCCTGCGGGGGACTACGCCCGTCTGTCGTGTTTATTAATGAAGACTGCTTTATCCACGATACAGAAAGTAGTCAGCATATAAAGCAGATCATTAATCAACACCCCAGGACACTGTTTATCGTCTTTATGGCTATTGCCAACATTCATTTTGATGAGTATCTGTTGGTCAGGGATAATCTGTTAATTAGTTCTAAATCGATTACACCTGAATCATTGGATGGCATTTTGGCCGACTACCTGCACAAAATTAGTGAGAGTGTCAGTAAAGTTAAAATACCCACACTGTCATTAAGTCGAACGGAATCCAGCATGTTGAAAATGTGGATGTCGGGACAGGGAACGATTCAAATATCCGACCAGATGAATATTAAGGCTAAAACGGTATCATCACATAAAGGTAATATTAAAAAGAAAATAAAAACCCACAATAAGCAGGTTATTTATCACGTTGTCCGATTGACAGATAACGTCACCAGCGGGATCTACGTCAATATGCGCTGAAATAATGTGCAAGCACTGGCGGAACAGTTCCGCCAGTGGAAAGACGGTTAGCCCGCTTTTTCAACAAAGATACCGTCATCATGACCGACTTCATTAAAGAACCAGATACCGAGCGGGTAATCTTCCAGCGCCACCAAATACATAATCCCTTCACTAAATTGCTCTACGGCCAGCACCACGCCAGGCCGACGCGGTCCACCGTCCGTTTTGACCGTTACGCGATCGTTAACCTGCATACCTTTTCTCCTGTCTTTTACTTCAAGCCAGTGTAGAACAAAACGCCCGCGCTGGCAGCGCCTGCCGCGCCAATGGCTGTTTTTTTCGACGGTCTATACTCTAAGGTGGGTGAATGCATGAGGACCCTGGAATGAAAACAGCCAAAGAGTATAGCGATACGGCCAAGCGCGAGGTCAATGTTGATGTCGATGCCTTGCTGGACGCCATCAACGAAATCAGTGAAAGCGAAGTCCACCGCGCCGGTGACGACCCGCATCATGTCAGTATTGATGGGCGTGAGTACCACACGTGGCGCGATCTGGCCGAAGCGTTTGAACTTGATATTCATGACTTCAGTATTACCGAGGTGAATCGTTGAGTGTGATCGGCGGGTAAAAAAAACCCGACCATGGAAGGGTCGGGTTGAAGCTTGCTTTAGCAAGAAGCACTTGAAAATTCGTTACACCAGGAAATCTGATGCGGATAAGACATTATCCTCAATTTTTTTGTAAGACAAGCATTATTCATAATTCCTATGAATGTTTTTAAGACCTTTCTTGCACAAGTTTACGTTTAAGGAGAAGTAATGCCCGATCTGCAAAAGCCACTTATTGTGTTCACTGATGTTGAAGGCACTCTGCTCGACAGCCATACGCAACAATGGCAGCCCGCCAGCGACTGGCTATTACGCCTGCAACACCATCAGGTGCCTGTCGTGTTGTGCAGTAGCAAAACGGCGGCAGAGATGATGCTGCTGCAAAAAGAGCTGGGACTCGGCTCACAACCGTTGATTGCCGAAAACGGCGCGGTTATTCAGCTTGCCGGTGATTGGGAAGACGACGACACGTTTCCACGGCTCATCACCGGTTCTCCGCATGAAGAAATCCAGCATATCCTGCAACAGTTACGGGAAAATGACGGTTTCAAATTCACGACCTTCTCAGACGTGAGCGCGCAGGAGGTGGCTGAATGGACCGGCATGAACCTCAAACACGCGGAACTTGCGCGTCTGCACGAAGCGTCCGAAACGTTAATCTGGCGCGACAGCGATGAGCAGATGCTGGCGTTTACTGAAACGCTTGCCTCGCTCGGTCTGCAATTTGTTCAGGGTGCGCGCTTTTGGCACGTTTTGGATGAGCGCGGCGGAAAAGCCCAGGCGCTTACCTGGCTGCTGGGTCGCTATCAGCAGCGGGAAGGTTTTCGGCGGGTTTCTATTGGATTAGGTGATGGGCCGAATGACGCGCCGTTGCTGGACACCACCGACTTCGCGGTGGTGGTGAAAGGCCTGAACCGTGACGGGATCAGCTTGCGAAATGACGCGCCAGAACGGGCCTATCACACCCAGGCAAGCGGCCCGATTGGCTGGCGGGAAGGGCTTGATTACTGGCTTTCATCATCCTGACAGCAGACCCGATTCCGCCCCTTCTGTTTCGCCTGATACAGGCGACCATCGGCAATGGATTGCAGATATTCAATGCCATACAACCCTTTTTCATCGCTGCTGCTGACGCCCAGTGAGGCGCTTATCTGCAGCGTCGCGCTTTTGCCAATCAATATCTCACGACTATTAATGCGGGCGCGGATCCGCTCGGCCAGCGCGCACGCATCTTCTCGCGTAGCGCCCGGCAGAATAATGCAGAACTCTTCCCCGCCCACGCGTCCGGCCAGATCTTCATCGCGAATTTGCGCCGCAATCATTCCCGCCACGTGACTCAGAATCCGATCGCCCGTCTGGTGGCCAAAACGATCGTTTATACTTTTAAAATGGTCGAGGTCGAGCTGAATAACCGACACGGGCAGCCCTTGCGCTTCGCTGTGTTTCACGGCTTTATCTGCCAAATCGAACAGCGTGCTGCGGTTATACAAGCGGGTTAAGCCGTCGTGCCACGCCTGCCATTGCAATGAACCCTGCAGCGTACTCATGTTGTGAACCATTCGACGGATGACGACCCACGACAGAATCAGCATTGACGTAAACAGCAGCCACAGCAAACCCAACGCGATTGAAATGGTGCCGAAATCACCGCGAACGCCTTCATCGAGATAATGAATTCGCAGCAGCACACCGTCATAGTTACGCACCTTTTCCCAGTTGACGTAGCGCGTTGTAAAACGCAGGTCACCCCGCGAGCCTTTCTCAAAGGCCTGAGCTAGTTGGGCTTTTTCAGGTTCACTCAGCGGGGCCGGTGTCGTCCCGGCGGTCAGTGAAGTGGCAATCAGGTTCATTTTCCGATCGTACAACCGATACTCACCCTCTTCTTCGCCCTGCTTTGCCGACATCAGCAGCTGTTTCATTTGCGGTAGCGTAAACTCAATCGCCAGCACGCCGTACCAATACTGTTGATAATCCAGGGGCAGAGAGACCGCCACGCGACGAAACTCACCGTTCGGCGTATCGGCCATCCAGCTTATCCAGTGAATGTCACGGCTGGGGTTATTATCCTGCGATTGGTCGGCAAACCAGGGGCTGGTGACCAGCGCGTAATACTGCTCGACCACATCATTGTTGTTCGCCAGCGGATTACTGGAAATGAAGAACCCGGCACGAGAGACATACAGCATTTGCTGCGTTGCACGCTTTAGCGTGGTGGACAAGCGCAACAAATAACCGACTTCCAGCGTGGCGGTCAGTTCGTTGCTCAATAGCGCATTGTCACGGGACAGCATTGTGGTTTCGTTAACAAAGGCATCCGAAACGCCAAACATTGGCAGCATACGCTGGTTATTCAATGAGATTGACCACTGATGCTGGGTACGCAGGCGCTCAAAATCGACGTCCGCATTGCGCAAGACGTCAAAGGCCAACGGCGTCTTCAGCGCGGCCTGCATCCCGTTACGGTAGAATGTCAGCCTGTCGATATTGACCTGTATCTGGTTATTGAATTCATGCGCTACGTTCTCCAGCGTATTACGCTGGCTGGAAATATAGGCATCTTCAAGAACGGCGACTTCACGCCATGTCAGCAGCGTTGAGAACAGCAGGACGATAAAAAAACAAACGTTGACCACCCAACTCGGGTTGGCGTGGCGGCTGAGTCTGTTCAGCCAGCGCGAATTATCCACTCGTGTTTCGTGGGGCACACAAACTCCCTGACTATTCGGTTAATAACCAACGAAATCGCCCGGCAGTTGCCGGGCGTGGTTATTATACCTCGTCCTGGACTCGCCGATCACCGGGTAAGAGTTCGTCTTCGTGAAACGCTTCACGCTTCACGCCAAACCCATCATACCAACGGCATTCAACCATTCCGCTGGCATAACCCGTAACGACCATCCGCGGTCCACCGTTTTTCGGCTTCACTTCATCACTGACCAAATAGACCATAACTGCCTCCGGTATCAGAGAGAAACTGTTTCACGATAGCCGAAAATGGACCACTTTGCGTAATGCCTGAAAAAGATTTACTCAGCAGAACGCAGCCGTGACACCAGGTTGATGCCCGCCAGCACAACGGCGCCCACCGCAAAACCAAATATCAAATTGAACAGCGTTGGCAGCAGCAGCGCAATCACACCGCCCAGCCCTGTCGCAAAGGTTTCGATGGCATGGTGTAACGGCACAATCCCGTGAACCACGATCCCACCGCCGACCAGAAACATCGCCAGCGTCCCGACCACCGACAGCACCTTCATCAGTAAAGGCGCGATGAACAGCAATGCTTTACCCACCGCTTGTGCTACCGCGCTGGCTTTCTCCACCAGCCAATATCCCATATCGTCGAGCTTAACAATCACGCCGACGAGGCCATACACACCAATGGTGACCAGAATGGCAATCCCGGAAAGGACAATCACCTGATTGAGCAGCGGTGCATCTGCGACGATACCCAGCGTAATCGCAACAATTTCAGCGGACAGAATGAAATCGGTGCGTACCGCGCCTTTTACTTTATCGCGCTCAAAGGCTAAGGGATCCTGACTGGCGATGGCTTCCAGTCGCTGCTGGCGAGCCTGCGGATCTTCTTTATGTTTGCGAGCATGCAGCGTATGGACGACTTTTTCTACCCCCTCAAAACACAAGAACGCGCCACCCAACATTAACAAGGGTGTGATAGCCCACGGCAAAAATGCGCTGATCAACAGCGCCAATGGCACAAGGATCACTTTGTTGATGAATGACCCTTTCGCGACGCTCCACACCACCGGCAATTCGCGGTTCGCACGCACGCCCGTCACCTGCTGCGCGTTGAGCGACAAATCATCCCCCAAAACCCCGGCGGTTTTCTTTGCCGCCAGTTTGCCCATCACTGAAATATCGTCCAGCAGTGTCGCAATATCATCGAGTAACGTTAAAAGACTGCTCCCGGCCAAATGATGCTCCTTCCGTTCTTTATTGATTTATCTGACATACAGTATGAGGCAAAAGGCGCGTTGCGCCCAGGCACACAAAGTGTCAACAAAAATACAACATAATCCACTCACTAAAGCGCTCGCCAGACGGATAGTTTTCCCGTTAACTATATGCGCCCTTCTTATTTCTCTTTTCGTCGTGAGGACGTATGCGCGTCAGACAGCTATTACCGCTCATCGGAGCGCTTTTTGCACTTTATATCATCTGGGGATCGACCTATTTTGCCATCAGCATTGGGGTGGAAAGCTGGCCGCCAATGATGATGGCGGGTGTGCGTTTCCTCTCCGCTGGCGTGGTGTTGATGGGCTATTTGCTGTTAACCGGTCATAAATTACCTGCTCGCCGCCCGATGCTGAACGCGGCGTTAATCGGCGTGCTGTTACTTGCTATCGGCAATGGGTTTGTCACTATCGCAGAACATCAACATGTCGCGTCAGGCATTGCTGCGGTCGTAGTCGCCACCGTGCCGCTGTTTGCGTTGTGCTTTAGCCGCTTTTTTGGCATTGCTACCCGTAAACTGGAATGGCTCGGTGTCACCATCGGTTTGGCAGGGATCGTACTGTTGAACAGCGGCGGTAACCTGAGCGGTAATCCGTGGGGCGCAATCCTGATCCTGATTGGCTCGTTAAGCTGGGCGTTTGGTTCGGTGTATGGTTCACGCATTGAGCTGCCGACCGGGATGATGGCTGGTGCGGTTGAAATGCTGGCGGCGGGGATCGTGCTGATGTGCGCCTCAGTGTTGACCGGCGAGCGACTGACGCAAATGCCGACGCTGTCGGGCTTTTTGGCGGTGGCGTATCTGGCTGTTTTCGGTTCGCTGATTGCCATAAACGCATATATGTATCTGATTCGCAATGTCTCACCTGCGGTTGCGACCAGCTATGCCTATGTAAACCCGGTGGTTGCGGTATTGCTCGGCACCCATTTTGGCGGTGAATCGTTATCGTCGGTGGAATGGCTGGCGCTGGGGGTGATTATTTTTGCCGTGGTGTTGGTGACGCTTGGGAAAACACTGTTCCCGATGCGCGCGATCGTTACGCCCTGTGAGATTAAGAAGTAATCGTCAACGTTGAAATGCCCTGTGTATCAATCTGCGCGCAGCCTTCGCTCGCGCAGATCCACTCTTCCAGCCTTTCGCGTAATGCCGCATCGCTAAGTTTACGTTTTCCGCGTAATGCACATTCCCAAACCACCAATACACGCCAGCCCTGCTCTTTCAATCGCGTAATATCCCGCGCGTCACGCTCCACATTTTTTCCGATTTTGTGCAGCCAGAAATCCGTGCGCGTTTCGGGCACTTTAAACAGATAACAATCGTGATGGTGCCAGAAACAACCATGAGTAAAGAGAATGCAGCGATACGACGTGAGAACAAAATCCGGGCGACCCGGAAGCGTAGGATCCTGAACGGTATAGTCGAATCCCGCCTCGCCTAACAGCGCGGCGAGGCGTTTTTCGATAGCGGTATTCTGCGTGCCAATCGCACGCATATTTTTACTGCGGGTGGCTGGATTATGAACGTCCGCCATCGGCTTTCTCGGCCTGGCGTAACTCTGCGGCCTGAAGAATGCGGGATTTGAGCAATTTCGCCACGGCGGCAAACGCAGGCACAACGACGGAATTACCAAATTGACGATAAGCTTGCGTATCCGACACCGGGATGCGGAATTGATAACCTTGTGGAGACTCAAAACCCATCAATCGCGCGCATTCACGCGGCGTCAAACGACGCGGGCGACGCTGCTGATTCTGAGGATCGTCGAAGTTTTTCTCGCCCAGCGCTTTATCCCAGCCGCGATCGATAAGGATCTCCGCACCATCTTTGTAGTAGCGCGCTGAAAGCGTGCGCGCAACGCTGCTGGCTCGCGTAGGGTCAACCAGGCCGTAGCCAAAACCGTTGCCACGCGCCTGATGCTTTTTGGCATAGCGATAAAGATATTTCCACAGCACCGGCGTGAGGATAAATTTCGCGTCCACCGTGGGTTCGAGCAATTCGCCAAACGTCGGGCGGCGCTCCGGGTACAAGGCAGGTAAATCGCGCAGCGTGAAGCCCTGTTTCAGATTCAAATCGCGGCGAAAACCGACCATAACAATGCGTTCGCGATGCTGCGGCAAGAAATGCTGTCCGTCGATAATTTTGGGGTCGTCAGCCCCCATTTCCGCCGCATCGGCAACGTCATAGCCCAGCGAGTCCAGCGTGTGCATGATGATTCGAAACGTTTTTCCGCCATCATGACTTTTCAGGTTCTTCACGTTTTCCAGCACGAAAATGGCCGGGCTGCAGGCATCAATGATACGTGCCACATCAAAAAACAGCGTCCCTTGGGTATCGCAGGCGAAGCCGTGCGCACGGCCCATCGCGTTTTTCTTGGAGACGCCTGCCAGTGAAAATGGCTGGCACGGAAAGCCCGCGAGCAGTACGTCATGCTGTGGAATGATGCTGCGAATGTGTGCGGCGGCTTCGCTGTCGCTGACGTCTGCTTTGTGGCTCAGCGTCACATCGCGAATGTCTTCGTTGAACTGATGTTCGGTCGGGTCGCAGTACCAGTTCGCTTTGTAAGTGCGTACCGCGTGCTTGTTCCATTCACTGGTAAACACGCACTGTCCGCCAATCGCCTCAAAGCCGTTGCGGATCCCGCCAATCCCGGCGAATAAATCAATAAAACGAAAATGCTTAGGGTTGGACGAGGGCTGTGGCAGTAATGCAGTAAGCCGAGCGTACTCGCTATCGCCCAGGCGGCGATTGATTTTACCGTTGTCGATGGCGCGCTTGAGGATCGCCGGGCTCCAGTGCTGTTCGCCGACGGCATTGAGCGTGGCGACCAAGGTTTTCACATCATAAATGGTCAGGAGCTGATTGAGCAGCGTTTGTGCATTTGGCCCGGAAAATTCCGCGTCTTGTGTAGGGCGTGTGCGAATAAGTACGTGCTGCATTTCAGTCACCGGGACAGACGATTTTCGCTGAGAGTAACACAAATTCCCCTGCTGAACTCAGACACGCGGTTCAAAACGAGCCAGAATCACCTCATCATATTCCAGATAATCGCCTTGCAACTCAGCGCTTATTTTTGCCATAAACTGCACCAGATAACGGGCGTTATGCTCAGCCAGCGCTTTTCCTTGTTCGGTTTGCATCGTGGCGGGCAATCGCAGGAGTTTATTCTGAAAATGATCGAGGGCATAACGCTGGTCGTTAAGCGCTCGCGAATCGGCAAAAGGGTCTTGTGCATCAAATAAGGAAACATTCAGTCTGCCCGCGACTGAAAAAACACGCGCCAGCCCTATTGCCCCTAACGACTCCAGACGGTCAGCGTCTTGTACAATTTTGGCCTCCCGCGTTTCTGGCGTAATGTTCGCGCTGTGGCTGTGCGCTTCAATGGCGTGCGCCACGGCGGGATACAGATGCTCAGGAAAATCGGGGAAATCATCGCGCAAAATCGACACGGCTTTCGCCGCAGCCAGCATTGATGAGCGGCTACGTTGTGGATGATTTTTCGGCAGGCTAACGATGTCGTGAAAATAACAGGCGGTGAGTATCACCAGCAAGTCTGCATTTCCCTCGTCGGACAAACGTTGAGCGGTGGCCCAGACACGGCGAAAATGGGAGATATCATGGGCAGCATCATCGTCGTCGTGGTGTTGCTTTAACCATTTTTCAAAACGTTGCTGCCAGACCTGTACTGTCATTCCCTTCTCCTTTTTATCTGCACGCAAGTAGCGAGAATAGCAGTTTTTTGTTTCAGCTTCCTGACACCCCGGAGTGGCGCGGGCGGGTGTACCACGCAATTCCACCGAGAATTATCCCTACCACACTCAGCACCAGAAAACCAAGCAATGCGCCGAGCCATTTCCCGGTTGTTGACCCTAACTCTCCGTCCAGTGTAGCGCCGGGAACCGGATCAATCTGGCTGACGACCCAAATGTAACGCAGCATTGCCCAGACAACGTATCCGCAAAAGGCATAGAACAACCAAAGTGCAAGCGTGCCACCGGGGCCGCGCGTCACCCTTTCACCCCTAAAGGGAGCTCCTTTCGGTTCATACAGAAATGTTTCTTTTTTCACTTACGACCACTAAAAATGTGAAATTTGTCACATTATAGTCATACACACGGCACAGGAAAGAGATCAACGCTTTCTTGTTTCATTGAGTTGCCGTTCTTTTGATCTTTGGCAATGTTTACGTCATACCGGGGCTCGGCGTTTATCAAACGGCTATTTACGGTATTCTTAACTTGAATATTTTCTCAGAAAAAAATGAAGCACAAATAACTGTCTGCTTCCGCACTGTAATTCTGTTTCAGCCTATGCAATTATTCCGTGCCTTATGTTGTTTTTACACTGCACTCACTTTATTAACCTTAATAGCACCTGACCAAAACCATGGTCAGGTTTTTTTTCGCCTTTTATAATTGCGATGATTATATTTTCCTGTAACATTTCCGAGATGAATGCTCCTTTCACAAACCTCCCCACCTCCTTCAAAACACAGGCGCAGTGCGATAAATAAGGCACATGAATGCTAAACCTCAGTCAATTACAAATACATATATAAC
Source organism: Scandinavium sp. (assembly GCA_036495715.1). GTDB lineage: Bacteria > Pseudomonadota > Gammaproteobacteria > Enterobacterales > Enterobacteriaceae > Scandinavium. Next base: position 55,479 of record DASXML010000028.1, on the reverse strand, counting down.
CACCAAATTAAAACAATTTGAAATATTTTAAATAGATTACTTACATGTTTTCTTTAAATTAAAATGAACTTCGTCGCTAATATTCATTTAGCATCTCGGATAGATCCGTTTATATTCACAACATTAATATGTCAAAGGAATTACATAATGAAAAGAAAAGTATTGGCGATCCTTATACCCGCTTTATTGCTGACTGGTGCAGCAAATGCGGCAGAAATTTATAATAAAGACGGTAATAAACTCGACCTGTACGGCAAAGTTGATGCGCGTCATCAATTTTCTGATAACGCAGGCAGCGACGGCGATGAGACCTATGTTCGTCTCGGTTTCAAAGGTGAAACCCAAATCAATAACGCACTGACTGGCTACGGTCAGTGGGAATACAATATCCAGGCAAACGACACCGAAGGTAGCGGCAACCAGTCCGCGACCCGCTTGGGCTTTGCTGGTATGAAATTTGGCGATTATGGTTCATTCGATTATGGCCGCAACTATGGCGTTGTATACGACGTAGAAGCCTGGACCGATATGCTGCCAGTGTTTGGTGGCGATTCTTATACTTACACTGACAACTTTATGGTTGGCCGTGGTAACGGTATGGCGACGTACCGCAATAGCGATTTCTTCGGTCTGGTTGATGGCCTGAGCTTCGCTCTACAGTATCAGGGCGCGAACGAAGGTTCTAATGGCTTGTTTGACCAGGAAGGTACTGATAACCGCAGCGGTGACAGCAGCAGCATGCGTAAAGACAACGGCGACGGTTTTGGCCTGTCTACCGTTTATGACTTCGGTATGGGTCTGAGCTTGGGTGCCGCGTACTCTTCCTCAGATCGTACCAATGAGCAGCAAGGTGCTGGCGCAGGCAACAATCGCTACAGCAAAATTGCAGGTGGCGAGAATGCACAGGCATGGACCGTAGGCGCGAAATACGACGCTAACGATGTTTACCTGGCAATGATGTATTCCGAAACCGAAAACATGACCCCATACGGTGATACCGGTATCGCGAACAAAACCCAGAACTTTGAAGCTGTAGCACAGTACCAGTTCGATTTTGGCCTGCGTCCGTCTTTGGCCTGGGTTTATTCCAAAGGGGTTGATCTCGGCGGTAATTACGTTGGTCATGGCCGAGTGGATTACACAGACCAGGATCTGGTTAACTACATTGATATCGGTGCCAACTACTACTTCAACAAAAACTTCTCCACCTATGTTGATTACAAAATCAACCTACTGGATAACAACGAAGATTTCTATAAAAACAACGGCATTTCTACCGATGATGTTGTCGGCGTTGGCATGATTTACCAATTCTAAAAACAGCTATTCCCCTCAAGCCCGCACTGTGCGGGCTTTTTTTATGCGTACTTTTTATCAACGAAAGGGAGCATTCCGATCACGCCAGTGAGAATGGGGTTATAAACTGTTCAAAGAGAAAGAGGAAAAGGTATCTGTGACGAGGGTCGTTGAAAATATTTTTTGTAACTGCTTGAATAATTGGCGGAGAGAGGGGGATTTGAACCCCCGGTAGAGTTGCCCCTACTCTAGTTTTCGAGACTAGTCCGTTCAGCCGCTCCGGCATCTCTCCGCTGAGTGGTTGCTATGATGCCTGGTTCTTTGGCATTTTAACAGACCCTGTCCCTTTAATTGACAGCAAGTGACGAGTTTGCGAGCAAAGCGATGATTAAATGGCCCTGGAAAGCACATGACGCCCCTCATAGCGCGGATATCCCGTGGGAGCAAGCCCTTGCCATCCCCGTCCTGGCAAGCCTTTCGCCAGAAGAACAGCTCAAACTGGTTCAGCTGGCAGATCGTTTTCTGCAACAAAAACGTCTTGTTCCTCTCCAGGGACTCGAACTGACATCGCTGCAAAATGCACGTATCGCCCTGCTTTTTTGCCTGCCGATATTGTCTCTCGGGATCGAGTGGCTCGATGGTTTCCATGAGGTGCTGATCTACCCTGCCCCCTTTGTGGTGGATGACGAATGGGAAGATGATATTGGGCTCATTCACAGTCAGCGCGTAGTACAATCAGGCCAAAGTTGGCAGCAAGGGCCGATCGTTCTGAACTGGCTGGATATTCAGGACTCCCTTGATGCTTCTGGTTTTAACCTTGTCGTCCATGAAGTGGCGCATAAACTGGATGTTCGAAATGGCGATCGCCCCAATGGCGTACCGCTTATCCCGTTACGCGAAGTGGCGGGTTGGGAACATGACCTGCACGCAGCGATGAATAACATTCAGGATGAAATCGATCTCGTCGGTGAAAGTGCTGCCAGCATTGATGCCTATGCGGCAACGGACCCTGCTGAATGTTTCGCCGTGCTCTCAGAATACTTCTTCAGTGCACCGGAGTTGTTTGCCCCTCGTTTTCCCGCACTGTGGCAACGTTTCTGCCATTTTTATCAACAAGATCCGCTGCAGCGAATTCGTGAAAATGGGGATGATGACGGCGGTAACTTCCGCGTAGTACACTAAAACGACACATTGCGGCTATTTCATGCAATTGAATCAGTCAGTTAATTTTAGTGTTGACACAAAAAAGGCACGCCTTTAGTATGTGCCTCGTTCACACGATTCCTCTGTAGTTCAGTCGGTAGAACGGCGGACTGTTAATCCGTATGTCACTGGTTCGAGTCCAGTCAGAGGAGCCATATTTAGAGAAGCCCGCTTATTGCGGGCTTTTTGCTTTCTAGATTTGATAATCGATAGCCGTTTCTTCCGGCTCCATGACCTGCCGCTTGATTTCCTCAACAGACAAACCCGCATTACAGAGTTCCAGAAAACGCCAGACATAGTTACGCTGCAATTGTCCGCGTTTAAGCCCGAGCCAAACCGTGTTCGCATCAAAAAGATGGTGCGTATCGAGCCGCGTTAGCCTGCCCGTTTCCTGATTATCGCCAGATTGTTCGGCCACTAAACCGATGCCAAGCCCTAACTCTACGTAGGTTTTGATAACATCAGAATCCTGGGCACTGAGCACAATATCAGGCACTAAACCTTTACGATTAAAAGCTTCATCAATGCGTGAGCGCCCGGTAATACCCTGACGATAAGTGATAAGCGGCCAGCGAGCGATGGCTTCCAGTGTCAGCGGTACGGTTTGCGTCAACGGATGCCCTTCCGGCACTAAAAGATTGTGATGCCAGCGAAACCACGGAAACGCCACCAATGTGGAATCATTGCTTAACCGCTCACTGGCAATACCAATATCCGCCCCGCCGTTATGCAACAGCGTTTCGATTTCATGCGGAGTGCCCTGAATAAGCTCCAGCCGCACCTCTTTGAATAATTCGCGAAACGCCTTTATCACCGGCGGCAAACTGTAGCGGGCCTGGGTATGCGTGGTTGCGATGGTCAGTACGCCAGAAGCGTCGTTGGTGAACAAATCGGCAAGACGACGCACGTTGCTCGCCTCGTTGAGGATGCGCTCGGCAATCGCCAGCAGCGCTTTCCCCGGCTCCGTCATGCCCAGCAGCCGCTTACCACGACGGATGAAAATCTCAATGCCGAGTTCTTCTTCCAGTTCACGGATATGTCGGCTAACGCCAGACTGTGAGGTGTAAAGCATGTTGGCGACGTCGGTCAGGTTGTAATCCTGCCGTGCCGCCTCGCGAATAATTTTGAGTTGCTGGAAATTCACCCTTTCCTCCAGGGACCTTCAGACATAACGCTATTGTTAGAGTCTGCGCCCCTGCTGAACAAATAATAAAAACCAGCAACTTATTCCTTTCGGGTATAACGATTAGCTGACCAGCAACAGCTCGCGATTTTCGAGCGATGGACGACTGACCAGCGACATCAGGATCTCTTTCACCGCCTGAGCCTGTGGCGAGAGCGAACCACGCGCCGACATGTTCAGCGACAGCGGTAAACTCATCGACGGCGTCGTGATGCGCGCCATCCAGCCATTCGCCGTAGCACACAGCGCACGCGCGGCAGATTCAGGTAACACCGTCACCCCCATTCCGCTTGCAATCGCGGCAGTCAGCGTGGAGAGCGATTCAATTTCGCCGATGATCTTCGCGGTCAGACGACGCAAAGAAAAAGCCTCATCGACACGCGCACGCACGGCGCTGTAATCACGCGGCAGGAAAAGATTCATTTCGGCCACTGCGAGCAAGTCCACGCTTTGCCCTGGGCAATCGCGCGTACCGACCAACCATAAATCCTCTTTCAACAATTGTTGGCTTGTGATCCCGGCCAACGGCGAACGCTCGTACACCACCGCCATATCCAACTGCCCGTTGAGCAGTTTGTCATTCAGCACAGTGCCGCTGTTTTCATGCAGATACACCATCACTTCCGGCAGTTCATTTCGCACTGCCTGCAACAAAGGCATGGTGATCGACGACGCGGCAGTGCCTGGCGCGAGACCAATTGACACCTGCCCGCTCAGCGTCTGGCCCATATTGCAGACCGCCATCTGGGCCTGTTCGCACTGACGCAAAATGGTCCGCGCATGGGTGTAGAGAATTTTACCGGCTTCTGTTGGCGTCACTCCCCGTTTGGTGCGAATAAGGAGCTGCTGGTCCATCTCACCTTCCAGCGTGGCCACCTGCTGGCTTAACGCGGGCTGAGCGATATGCAACACCTCAGCGGCCTGAGTCAGGCTACCGATATCGACGATTTTTACGAAGTACTTGAGTCGTCTTAAGTTCATTTTGCCTCCGGTTCGGGATGCCAGTATTCATTCCGGCGATTCAGTTGTCGGAGGAGTTGCAATATGCTTGCCAATTTTTGACCATGTGGACAAGATGGCTCTGACAGAGCCGCAGAATAAGAGATGCTAATAATCTCCCGGCTTTTAGTAACGCGTTAAACGATTGCGCAATGCCCCACCAGGAGTCGAAACGCACCAAACCGGTGCGCGCTGTGCTATTTTTCAGCAATTGCCGTTATTTTGCTGAAATAGTCAGCAATCGAACTCACCAGGTGTACCCAGCCTTTGACATGCCGCTCTGGCATCGCTACTATTCGCCCCGTTCACACGATTCCTCTGTAGTTCAGTCGGTAGAACGGCGGACTGTTAATCCGTATGTCACTGGTTCGAGTCCAGTCAGAGGAGCCATATTTTAGTTTGTTGATGCCCCTTGTTCGACAAACAGCATGAATTAAAAAAGCCTGACAGCGATGTCAGGCTTTTTTGTCTCTGTCGTTTAAGGCCACCCGTTATCTCAACGCAATAATAACCCCGTCTCATTTATCCACGTCGTAATACGTTGTCTGTCCGGCTGTGATTCCATTTTCGTTTCGGCCCACGCCAGGATAATGGCCAGGTATCGCCGCGCATCCGCAGCAAACGCCTCCGGGTTCAATTGCGCCAACGCCTGCAGGCTTTTCGCTAATCGCATCTGGACTTCGATAAGTGCGGCGCCGTCCCGGGCGATAGGGTTAAAAATATCGTCAAACAAATCAGCGGTCAGAAGTGGTTTCACAAATACCTGAGGATAAAGCACCTCAACGCTTTGCGCTTTTTTGTCCCCACATATCGCCAGGAGTCTGAGCGCACGCCCGGTAACATCAATCGCCGTCCCGGGATCGTTCACCGCCGGTGACAGCGCACGCGAGGCGATTTCCGCAAGGACCGACAAACCGAAACGCGGGTCCTGATCGAACGAGCGCTCTGCATGAATGGTGATGGCGTCCAGAATAGGCGCGGTGTCGAGAGAGTCGCGTACAGGCGTGAGCCAGACAACCACCTGCGCCGGGTGGACAAAAGCGCCAATCTGACACGGTAGATAGAGCTGAACGTCATTATCCACGGCGAACGCATTGATCATTGCCACATCAATATTCTGGATATAGCCGATCTCAGCAGGATAGAGCGCAATAGCGTCTTTAGGTGGTGCCGTCCATAGATTGCCGCCCATACAGGGAACGCTGACTCTGTTCTCTAATGCACTGCGCGTGGCTTCCTCCACCCGTAAGGTTGTCTCCCCTACCCGGCCAAGCAGTGACAAATGTTGGATCCAGCGCAACAGCATGATAATCATCAGAGTAATAACAATCAGCGTGGTAATAAACAGCACCACACGCCCCTGTTCACCATAGGCACCCATGCTGCGCGCAACAATCCCTACCAGGCTAAACAGAAACGAGCCGATAAACGTCGCTAATACATTCTGGGTGACAGAATCTTCCATCATCAGCCGTGTGGCTCGGGGCGTGACGCTCGTACTCGCAGAACTGTAAGCCGAAACCATGATGCTCAATGAAAAGGTGGTCACCGCCAGCATGCTGGACGCCAGAATATTGAGAATATTATCGACCGCTTCTGCCCCTACAACCCCACCGACGCTTGCCGGAATGAAGGGTTTAAGAACAAGTGAACCCAATGCCGAGAACACGGCCAGCACCGCAAATAAACTGATACGAAACTACAACTGACGTGTGAGCTGATTAAACAGCCATTGCCATTTTGACATGCTTTACAATCCTGTATTGTCGCGAGAAATTTGCACTATTCAGCCGAAAATAAGGTGGTTATGGACGCTTTGCTTAAAGGATAGCCCGCCATAATTTCATTGCTGAGCCGAACGGAATTTGATTGAGAGAGGGATAGCGGCGCTCAGCGGAAATCGCCGATAAAGCAGACTTATAAGTAGAATACGGAGAAGTGACGTTAAAAAAAGCAGCAGCCCGGATGCCAGGCTGCTGCTGTTTGCAGGTTAGAAGCGGATTTTCATACCCAAAGACGCAGACATATCAGCGTCAATCTCGATGCTGCCGCCCGTGCTCCAGGTTTTGCTCACTTCGGTATACGCTGAGACATCCGGCGTAAACTCCCATGTTGCCCCCAGGCCTGCCTCAACGGCACTGTAATCCTGGCTGGTTTTCATTTCTGTTTTGCTGGAACCGTTCGCGCTGTTGCTCCAGGTGACCGTGTCCTGACCACCGGTCAGCCCCTGCCAGTAGTTTACGCGGGCATAAGGTCGGATGTTGCCATGATCGGTTTTAACATCAACGGCCAGTCGACCACCCACACGCCCAATCAACGCCACGTCGCTGTCAATCTTCACGCGCGATTTCGCGCTGTCGCCCAGGGTAACGGCACCGAAATCACTGTACTGATAAATCAGCTGTGCTTGCGGTTCCAACAGCCAATTGCTGTCGCCGAGATACCAGGGTTTACCCACTTCGATGGAGCCCGCAAAGCTGCTGCCATCAGGATGGGTGGTTTCGTTGTCCGCGTAATTGCGCAGATCGACCGAGTGGTAGCCGTACTGCAACACGTTATCAACGTAAAGGCCGTTGGTATCCGTCCAGGTGGCGTAGGCCCCGAGATAGGTGGAGAAGGTCGAGTTGTAGCCCGCGCCGCCACGCATGCCGGTAAAGCCATCCATCTGTGCATCGGTATCCATAAAGGTGGTGTAGAAACCGGCGCGCCACTGCTCGTTATGCCACAGGTCGAAGCCCATTTGCATACCGTTATAGTTCGCGCTGGTGGTGGTCCCCGTTGCATCGTCCAGCGTCTGATCGACTGACTTAACGATATAGCGCGCCCAGAAGCGCTCTTCATCGTTCACCGGCTTCGTTTTGCCGGCATCCAGTTCATCACCCACACGCAGATGCAGCGTGCCGAGTACCGCGAGGTCTGCCTGGCGGATGGTGGTTGCGATGGTATCAAAACCAGGCACATCTGGACGGTAGCCCGCACGCAGATACCAGTCTTCGCCCAGGCCTTGTGCGTCACCGGCATACAGCTGGTATTCCCACGCGCCTGCAACAACTGCATCAGCCCCGAGGGTAAAGGCATCTTTGGTTGTTTGTGCCGTGGTGGTCGCGCCATTTTCTGCTTCTACGACTTTAATGCCGTCGCCAACGGTCGGCTCACCAAGATGGCTGGCGTCGATATCAAGCCAGGTTACACCCGCCACGTCGCCGCCATCAATCACCAAACGGTCAGAAACACCCACGCTTTGACGCTGTGCGCTCAGCGCAATGGTGCCATCCAGACCGGTATAATCCCCGTGAACAGTCAGCGCATTACCAATTTGATCACCACGCAGATTGACGGTTCCCTGGTTGCTAAGATTAGCCACATCCTGGTTAAATCCGCCGGTCGCCAAAGTACCGTTCATGCTCACCACGTGGTCTGATGCGGCGCTGAAGCTGTTTTCAGATGCCGCTTTCAGCGTACCGTTTTCCACCAGCGTAATGCCGGTCCAGCTATTTTCACCGTTCAGAGAGGTAGTGCCCGTGCCTTTCTGCCACACCTGACCGTCACCAGAAATATCGCCATTCAGCGTGAAGTTGTCGCTGCGGTTCAGGGCCAGCATGGTGTCATCCACAATATCACCGGTGACGCTGCCGCCCGTGCCGCCATTACCCAGTTCCAGCACACCTTGCTCAATCCAGGTGGTACCGGCAAACGTGCTGTCTTGCGTCAGCGTCAGCGTGCCGTCGCCAAACTTGTGCAAATCGCCTTCGCCTGTCACTTTGTTGAGCAGCGAAATATCGTGACCATAGGTATCGATCGCGCCGCCGCCATAGGCCAGTTTCACTTCACGTGAAGTATTGAACGCCTCGGCATAACGCAGTACACCGCCGCGCAATGTAATCGCACTGTCGGCTGTACCCAGATTTTTATCACCGGAGACTTGCAGCACACCGCCGCTAACCGCCGTGCCGCCTGCATAGGTGTTGTCGCCATTGAGGATAAGCGTACCGGCATCGGTTTTACGTAAGCCGCCTTCACCGGTAATGACCGAGTTGATGGTGGTGGTGTAGTCGATTCCGTCGCTTGAGCCGTCACCGACGCGTAACTGCGTATCCGCATTGTGGATGGTCAGCACGCCATCGTTGATAACATAGCCATCCACGAGGAACTGTGCGCCACCCATGAAGACTTCGCCGAGGCTGTTATCTACAGTGACGTTACCCGCTTCGCCGCCAAAAATAGCGAATGAGCCGTCGCTGTACGGCGCATTGATTTTGCCATCGGGATCGGTCTGATCGGTCGTCCAGTTGTCGTTACCGTGGCTGTTTTGCCAGATACCGTCGCCACCGTCCATTTGGCTGTTATTTTTCAGCTCACCTTTGTCGCCGCCTGCACCATCCCAGAAACGCAGCGTGTAGCCCGTGCGGTTGATCAGGTTAACCTGATGATCGATGGAGGTTTGAACGTACAGATCGTCAGCCGCTTCCGGTGCCACACCAATATCCATCAGGCCGTTGGTCAGCGCACCGTCGTAGTTAAAGATGCGGTAGATACCGACATCAAAATTACCGCCATCGGTTTCGGTGATATTCAGTTTGCCGTCAAGATTCAGGTCACCTTTGACAGTGATAACGTCGTTCATCAGGCCACCAGGGTGGTATGCCTGGCCGAGCTGGAAATCAATCTGTGAATTATCATTCAGCGTCAGATCGCCGTTAATGGTCAGTTCACCGACGCCCGTCATGCTGTCGCCTGCGGTGATGTGACCATTGTTGGCAACGAGGACATTACCGCCGATCACGCCCATCCCGCCGAGGGTTGCATTAGCATCAACAGTTGTATCCCCCGTTGCCGCCTGCTGATCACCGTTGATAAACAGTGAACCCTGCTTAACCGATGTGGTGCCGGTCCAGCTGTTATCGCCGCTCAGAATCAACGACCCCGTGCCGGTTTTCACCAGGCTGCCGCCGTCACCGTTGATGAGGCCAGTGATAGTGTCGATGTTACCCAGCGCGCCTTCTTCAAGCGTCGCGGCACCCAGTTCAACATTGCCCGCGCCCGAGAGAGAACCGATCGCGGTGTAACCGTTGGAAGCACTGAGATCGACAAGGGCGTCGGCTTTATTGTTGATGATTGCGCTACGTGCTTGCGCATCATCAGCGAATGTCACCAGACCACTGTTATCTACGCCAGCGCTGCCTGCATCGGCGTTATCACGCAACGCCAGTTCAGAATCGCTATCTGTCAGAATATAGCTGTTGCCGCCCTGACTATTACCGCTAAATTCAGCCAGGCTGCCATTCTGTAGCTCAATCGCGTTGTCTGCTGCAAGGGCGTTATCCTGGAATTTGAGCGTGGCATTATCCATAAGGAGGTAATGCTGTTCTGCATTGGCGTTATTATTAAAGCTTAACGTCGCATCGTCGGTCGCATAAATGCTCGAGGTGGCATTACCTAACGCACCCGTCACATTGGCGTTCACGGTTAATGTGCCGTTCCCGTCTTTGCCGAAGATCGCCGTGTCGCCTTGATAGGTGTTGCGGGTGTTCATGTCCAGCACACCGTTACCGTCGCCGTCATCACCATTAATACCGGTTCCTTCGGACGTATCGACGATAGTCAGTGGGCCGTTGCCGCCAATCACGGAGTCATTCGAACGAGTAAGCGGGTTACCCATCGTTAAGGTATGACCAAACACATCCAGCACGCCGCCATATTTAGCATCCGGGCCAGTGGGAACTTCATCGCCTTGTCGCTCGCCATCAATGAACAGCTTACGGTCAAAGGCCAAATCAGCACCGGCCTGGAACGAAGCGCCGTTTGCCAGCGTCAGTGAGGTTCCCGCGTCGCCCAGGCTGCTGTCTTTCGACACCTGAAGCGTGCCATCCCATACTTCGATGCCGCCGGTGATATGGTTGTCACCGTTGAGAATCAAACGACCACCGTCGGCTTTCAACAAACGAACGCTGCGATCGTCCAGCTCATCCTGCAGCAGATTCACATCAATAGAAGCAGTGATGTGCTCACCAGGGATTAACTCGCCCAGACCGACACGAATGACGTGGTAAGTGTCTGCAACGGTTTCGCCTTCTGACGTCCAGTTATTGGCGGGTATTGGAATCGATATGTTATAAGCCTGCGTCACCGTCCCCATAAAGTAGAGCGACGAATCATTTTTAGTGGTGAATTTGTAACCATCTACGGTGAACTGCATACCCGATTCGATAACGCGTCCACTGGAACCATCAATGCTGACCTCACCGGCCGTACCCGCAAAGATCGCAAAGGCCGTTGGTGCCCAAGGGGCATTACCGCCGTCAACGTATTTGGTCCAGTTATTGGTCGGAGTCAGTTCGGTCGAACGCCATACGCCGTCGCCGCCATCGATTTTGCCGTTGTCCTGGGCACCCGCGTTATCGCCATCCCACCACTGCAGCTCTTGTGCAGGATTGACAAAGTTAAGCACCAGGTTGACCTGGCCGTCGACATCGGTCTGAATACGGTATGCCGAATCCGGATCGTGATCCGGTAAGGTCGCAATATCCATGGTGTTGTCGGTCAGCGCACCGTCGTAACTGAACAGGCGGTAAACACCCGGCAGGAAGCTGCCGTCCTCACTTAATTCAACATTCAGATCGCCATCCAGCGTCAAGTCACCATTCACGATGACCAGATCGTTAAATGAACCGCCTGGCGTGTAGTGCTGTCCGAGCTGCCATTGGCTGTTGGTGCCCGCATCCAGATGTAAATCACCGTTGATGGTCAACGTGCCCGCGCCGTTGTCACCCGGTGTGAGTGTGGTGTTGTTATCAAACCAGACATCGCCGCCAATCGTACCGTAGCCACCCAACGCTCCGCTGTTGTTGACGGTAGTTGTGCCATGTCCGGCCTGGTTGCCGTTAATCAGCAGCGTACCGCCGTTGACGGTAGTGGTGTCGGCATAAGTATTGTCGCCACCCAGACGGGTGGTGCCTGCGCCGTTTTGTTCAAAAGCACCGCTACCTGAAATCACACCGTTGAGGGCAATATCATCGGCACGGTTCACCGCCAATACACCGTTATCGGTGATATTGGTCACTTCTGACAGGCTGCCTGTCGTGCCACCGTTACCGAGACTCACCGTGCTTCCGCTGCCAATCAGGGTATCGCCGGTGTAGGTGTTTTCACCGAGCAGCAACGTGCTACCACCGCCAATGCGCTCCATTCCACCGGTACCGCTGATCACACCTTCGTAGGTCTGCGTGTTGCTGCCATCGAAGGAAACTAAGCTGTTGCCGGTGGTGGCGATGTTGTAATCATGGATTGTCGCGTCGTCAGCATCGCTTACGCTGTTACCGCTGCGCAACGTCGCGCCGTTGTTGACGTTGATTTGCGGCGCACCGGAAAGCAGCAGATCATCGACAACGGTAATATCGGTATTCGCGCCATCGAGAGTCAGTGAACTCCAGCCGCTGCCCACGTTGGTGCCTTTTGTCAGATCATCAGTGCTAAAATCACCAATCTTTGCCTGCGTGTTATTAAAGGTCAGCGCGCTGTTGCTACCGCCTTCGCTGAGAACATGGGCCACATTCGCCAGGCTGACTGCGCCGAATGTCGCGCTGTCGTTGCCGTCACCGCCGGTGAAATCGACATTTCCGTTGTAGCTACCGCCGGTGTAGGTGAAGCGGTCTGCTCCGTTACCCATCAGGACATCGCCGGTGCTGTTCGCGCCGGTAATCGATACGGCGTCGTTGCCGTCGCCCATTGTCATCTGCCCGGTTTGCGTTCCGCCGTTCAGATTAATGGTGTTGTTACCGTCAGCCAGATTGATTTGCCCGATAATCTGACCCGCAGTGTGCGTAACGGTGTCATTGCCGCTGCCCATCGCAATGGCGATAGCATCAGCGCTGGCGGCATTCAAATTGCCGGAGTTGGTCAGGGTATTGTTGGTGGTACCGGTGGCGTCGATAAGAACAGCGCTTTCACTCTTCGTAGACAGCGTTCCAGTGTTACTAATGCTGCGGTTGCCGACATCATTGTTAAGCGCAATCAACGCGCTGGTGTTGCTGGTGCTGTTGGAAACAATGCTACCGGTATTAGTAAAAGAGGTGGCTGCATTAGCAAGGATCGTGCTGTCAGCATTATTGCTGGAGGTCACGTTACCGCTGTTGCTAAACGACGTTGCTGCACTGGCAATAATGGTGCTGCCAGTGTCACTGCCGTAGGAAATAGTACCGCTGTTGCTGACAGAACTTGCCATCGCGGCATCGATCGCAGCATTTGCCCCCGCATTCATGGTGATATTGGTACCGGATTTTACCGACCCGGCTGTTTTCGCCAGAATACCGACGCTGCCTGCGCCTGCTCCGTTGATCGTATAGCCATTGCCGATCGTCAGGTCACCGCCAGTCATGTTGCCATTGGCGTCCATAAAGGCGAAACCAACACCGCTGCCATCAACGTTCAATACGTTACCATTACCTTCTGCATTGAAGGTGGTAGCCGTCCGAATAGCCGGGCCGTCGGTGGCGTTGATGGTGACATTGTTCAGATTAACGTTACTGGAATCCGCGTTGTTGTTAATGCCTGCGCCGCTGCCCAGAACGTCAATCACGGTGTTGTCCGCGCTAAAGGACGATGCGCCGATACTGTCGATCAGCACCCCATCGGCACTGCCGCCCGCGGTAATGTGGTTGCCGCTGCCCTGAATCGCCAGGGTTGCACCGTTACCGGTTAATTGCACGGCAGCCAGACCGCCGTTCGCCGTGACAGAACCCAGTTGCGTGACCGTGGCTCCTGCCCCCTGAATACGCAGGCCGATATTGCCGCTGTCGTCAGCGCCATTAATGGTAATTGATTTGGTATTGCTGAACGTACCGCCGTCGTGGATATCTACGCCAATACTGTTGGCATCGGCATCCACCGTAATATCACCAGAGTTATTGACGGTGCCGCCGCTCTGAATATTGATCCCGGTATTGTTGGTCATTCCGCTGATCAGCAAATCGCCAGAATTGGTGACAGTACCGCCATTTTGGATATTGATACCGATGTTATCGGCATCACCATTGACGTCCATATTCCCGGAGGTGTTTACCGTACCGCCATTATTGATATTAATACCGGTGTTGTTGGTGCCGCCGTTGTTGGTGATGTCGCCCGTAATGGTCAGATTACCGCCATTCTGGATATCAACACCAATGTTGCCTGAACCCGCCAGCGTCACCCCGGAAAGGACATCCGCCGAGGCGTTATTGTGCAGGCGAATACCGGTGCTATCGTTACCTTGCAAATCAATCGCTGCATTTTTAGTCAGTGAGAGTTCACCGGAATAACCCACGTCGTAGCCGGTGATCCCTGTCTGAAGCGCGGTGGAACCAATTTTTGCGTCGGAATCCACATGCGTCGCAACCGGTGTGCCGTCGTTGCTACCGTCAATGGCAAAGGTGCGACCATCAACAGACACCGCCGTGGTATTATTCCCTGCCAGCACAATCGCACCGTCATTAATGGTTCCTGCTGCACCGCCGGTCACTTTTACCCCCATTGCGCCATCACCGCTGACGGTGATTTTCGCATTACCGGTGGTCATCGCCGATTTTTTATCGTTGGCGGCGTTACCGTCGTTTTGGTCGTTAACGCCATTCGCCATCACGCCAATGGAACCGGCGCCGTCAACGCTCAGGTTGTAATCGGTTCCGCTGCCGTTATCCCCATTAAATTCCGCGCCATGATCGACCACGAACAGAATGGATTGGGTTTGCGCATTGTCGGTAATATTTGCATTACTGACGTTGATGCTGGCATTTTCGCCCCAGGCGTAATACCCAATCTGCTGGGAGTTCTCGAAACTCAGGGTCGCATCGTCTCCGACATTAATGGTGGCATTACCACGCGCATGCACACCAATCGCTCCTGCGGACAACAGGCGAATGGTGGAATCCAGATCCACGTTGGCGTAATTGTTCTTCAGACCTTCGGCATATACAGCATAGTTACGGTAAGTGTATGGGTTGTTATCGCTCCCGCCCTGATCGCCTGCGGTGCCCACCGTAATATTGCCGGTCTTTGTCGATGTCATCGACGCATCGGTGTTATAAGCCTGAACATTAATGGCAATGTTATTATCGCCATCAACGTTGATATCACCGTTATTGGTCACATGGCCTGCGCTGTCCTTGATATTCAGACCATAGTTAGCCGCCGCGGCACCGGCAGTTAAATTGCCGAGAACGTTAATGGTGCCATCGTTAACAACGGTCCCGGCCCCCCCGTCAATCTGAATGCCGGCGGCATTACGGGTATTTTCGAGCAGTGAAATGGTCCCGGTGTTAGTAATATCCCCGGTGCCGGTGGAGTAGACACCCGCCGTCAAATCACCGCTGCCCACCAGGTTCGTTGCAGATGCCGTCGGGTCTAAATCCGTTATCGGCGTGGTGCCAATATAAATGTCGCCTTTGTTGGTAAAGGTAGCCGCATCACTCAGCTCAACCGCATAGCCTCCGGCGCGACCATCCGTATTGTGTGTATTGCCTGTCAGGGCGATCGTGGCCCCGGATTCGTTAACCACGTTGGTGGTATCACTGGCAACAATACCGGAAGCGTTATGGGTCGAACCGTCGGTAATAGCAATGTTGATGTGACCGTTATTGGTGATGCTGCTGTTGCCATCCCCTTTAATCGCGATGCTTCCCGCATTGTTGACATTCTGGTTGCTGCCGTCTTTTTCAAGGAACAAACCGGCATTTAGCGTGCCGTTGTTGACAGCGGTACTGTCCGTCACGCGCATACCAACCGGCGTCGGGCTGCTGTTACTGCTGCGCCAGGCATTAATTGCCCCGTCATTGGTCAGCAATGCATCACGATCGCCGCGCATCACAGCAGAGGCGCCATCAACCGCCAGGCTGCCTTCGCGGGTCACAGTGCCGGTCGCGTTGGCACCGGTGGCATAAATCACATTCAGATCGCCCGTGCCCAATGTGGCATTGTTGGTGTGCGACCCCATGTCTTCCCAGACGTGCCAGCTGAAATCGATGGTGGTGGTTTCTTTCTGCGCCATCATTTCTGAGATAATGGCATTGTAAATCGCCTGTACTTCTGCGGTGGAGTCAATGACTTCACCGCGCACTTCGACGCCTTGAGTCAGCCAGAACTGCATCTGCGGCTGGCCTGCATACTTGCCCTGGCCCAGAAGGTAGTCGTTGACGTCAGCAATGTCTGCCGATGACGTGATATGGAAATCTTTCGGCGCGATGACGATAATTTTACCGCTTTCCTGCTGATAGTACTGCGGAAGTTTAACCGTGAAATCAAACTGGGTACTTTGCGCTGATACACTCTGTATGTCGTTGGAAATAACTGGCGCAGGCTGGAAATGAATATAGTTATCGGACTTCCAGTTAGCATCACTGTGGGCAGCGCCCGTGCCATCGGTTTTGATCAGAATGGAGTTTTTCGCCATTAACTCCAGATCGTTTTCTGTCGAATGAATCGGCGTGGCACTGTTGGTATCCGCACCAATGTCCACATTGACCGTACCGCCACCGCTGTCCACGCTGGCAATACCAAATTCGTTATAGATATGCACGGTTTTCGGGTTGTAAACCGGCATCTCCATATTGCCCACGCTCTGATCGGTAGCCGAGGCAAAAGTGGTTGAATCGTAGACACTGATGACCTGGTAAGAACCTTCCAGACCCGGAACTTCAAGATTCATTTCCTGGTTTTGCTGCGGATTCGCTGGACTCGGCGAATAAGTAAACTGTCCGATATTCGCCAAGGTGATGGCGGTCTGGTTACCATCAGCATCTTTAGCAAAAGCCGAAATCAGGCGGCCTTTATCCGCACCAAAGGAGTCGCCGAGCGCGCTCGCCGCGGTGACGCCACGGCTGCTGGGGCCATTACCGGCATCAACGTGGGGCATGGCACCGGTAATGTCTAACGTCGTGCCGGATGCAAAATGCTGGCTCGTACCATCATCACCGCTGCCACCATCAATTTTATAAGCGGTGCCGGTATTGATAACCTTGTCGTAGTCAACGCTGCCATCATTCACAAACAGATAAGACGGATATTCCTCCGCCCAATCCACCTCGTCGGCCAGTGCACTTCCCGGAAGTGCGCCTGCGACCAGAGCCGTCGCCAGCAGCATGGAACGTCCACGCGTTTTCTTTTTCTTACCGGCGCGGGCAGTTTCAGCCACGGCAACAAAGCCATTAGCCGTATGGCTCCAGACCAGACGATAAACTGTATTCATAGTGTTTTACTCAGCAAAAAATAACGGTGATGTACGGGAGATGGCATACAGAACGAGGCAGGCTCGAAGCCTTATGATGAGAATGAAGCTGTTGTTGATGGCTGAAATCCATATGTCATCCTTGATAATGTTTATCCAATACTTACATCTCGTGCGCTATCGCATCACGAGACAAGGAACAACGCCTCGTCCACGCGTCATGCGTGGAGAGGCATCGCAAACACCAGAGGAATTGTTGGATAGGTTCTTTATATGAGGCGTTGGTGGAGGCTTTTGCCTCTCTGATATCACCGTCATTGACCCTTTTTATCCTTGTTACGCGCAAACATCAGAAATGTCGCACACGTCACTAAAGCGTCCAAAAAGCCAATAACTTAAATTTTAAATTATAAAAATTCACAAAACTGATAATTACCGTTCGTGACCAACAACATAAAAATCAAATAAACTCTTAAACTTCATTACATTAAATGCAGAACACCAAGTAGATTTTCAGTGCGAATATCTGCTCTCAAACACGTAAAGTTCATCTAACTTTGGCGCGACCACTCTGGCTGACAATCTGTTTTTGCCCAAAAAAGAGGCAAGCAGCCCCCATCATATCCAGTCCGATTCTGGATAAGCCCTGTCAATCAGCCTTTTTATTCACGCCATTTTTCTGTTTTATCCGCTGGCTTTTGTTTCACATTCCTGTGACATTCTAGCGAGTAACAACGACGAGCTGACAGAAGGAGCGAATGATGAACAATAAGGGTACCGGCCTGACGCCGGAACAAGCGCTGGAACAACTCGACGCGCTCTACAACCAATCGGTAACATCCCTTCGTGAAGCTATTGGTCGCTACATCAATGACCATGTTTTGCCCGACACAGAACAGCGGGCGAAAGGATTATTTGTGTATCCGGCGCTGTCTGTTTCCTGGGATGGCGAAGCGCATAACGCACTGAAAACCCGCGCCTGGGGACGCTTTACCCACGCTGGGTGCTACACCACCACCATCACCCAGCCGACGCTGTTTCGCCCCTATTTGCTCGAACAGCTGACCTCGCTGTATCAGGATTACGGCGCGCACATCACCGTTGAGCTGTCGCAGCATGAAATTCCCTATCCTTATGTGATTGATGGCTCAACGCTAACCCTTGACCGCTCGATGAGCGCGGGTCTGACTCGCCATTTCCCGACAACCGAACTGGCGCAGATTGGCGACGAAACGGCGGATGGGTTATTCCATCCAACCGAGTATTATCCGCTGTCACATTTTGATGCGCGTCGCGTGGATTTTTCTCTCGCCCGCCTGCGTCACTACACCGGCACGCCGGTTGAACACTTCCAGCCATTTGTCCTGTTCACCAACTACACCCGTTATGTGGATGAATTCGTGCGCTGGGGATGCAGCCAGATTCTTGACCCGGACAGCCCTTACATCGCCCTTTCCTGTGCAGGTGGCGTGTGGATAACCGCTGATACCGAAGCACCAGAAACGGCAGTTTCCGATTTAGCATGGAAAAAACACCAAATGCCCGCCTGGCATTTGATCACCAAAGACGGTCAGGGCATCACCCTGATCAACATCGGCGTCGGCCCGGCGAACGCCAAAAATATCTGCGACCACCTGGCGGTACTGCGCCCTGACGTATGGATGATGATTGGTCACTGTGGCGGCCTGCGCGAAAGCCAGAGCATCGGCGATTACGTACTGGCACATGCGTATTTGCGTGACGACCACGTATTGGATGCCGTTTTACCGCCGGACATCCCGATCCCGAGCATTGCCGAAGTACAGCGCGCCCTCTACGACGCCACCAAACAAGTCAGCGGCATGCCGGGCGAAGAGGTTAAACACCGTCTGCGTACCGGCACCGTTGTCACCACCGATGACCGTAACTGGGAGCTGCGTTATTCCGCCTCTGCGCTGCGTTTTAACCTCAGTCGCGCGGTCGCCATTGATATGGAAAGCGCCACGATTGCCGCGCAGGGTTACCGCTTCCGAGTCCCGTACGGCACGCTGTTGTGTGTTTCCGACAAACCATTGCACGGCGAAATCAAACTTCCCGGCCAGGCAAACCGTTTTTATGAAGGGGCCATTTCGGAGCACTTACAGATAGGCATTCGCGCCATCGATCTGCTGCGCGCCGAGGGCGACAAGCTGCACTCGCGCAAACTGCGCACCTTCAACGAACCGCCGTTCCGCTAATCTTCAGGACAATGACAATGCAAACTTCATCCCCGCTTTCTTCCCTCCGCAGCACACTGCAAGCACTTGGGCTTGATGGCATGATTGTGCCGCGCGCGGATGCGTGGCAAAGCGAGTACGCTTCCCCGCACGATGACAAACTGGCGTGGCTGACAGGCTTTACCGGCTCGGCCGGTGTTGCGCTAGTGCTTCAGGATCGCGCACTGATTTTTGTCGATGGACGTTATCAGGTTCAGGTTCGCCAGGAAGTGGATATCCCGGCGTGGGATATTCATCACTTACACAACGATCCGCTGGAAAACCATTTACCCGCCGGAAGCCGTATCGGCTTCGGCCCGATGCTGATGGTCAACAGTCAGTTCGAGGCGCTGAACGCGACGGACTGCGAGCTGATGCCGATGAGCGCAGATCCTTTTGCCCGTATCTGGCACGATCGCCCTGCCGCGCCACGGGGCATGATCCGCGAAATGCCGCTATCCATTGCGGGTGAAAGTAGCGCAGATAAACGTGCGCGTATCGCCGCAATACTCGATGCTAACGGTGCCGATTACCTCGCTATTACCGCACCTGATAACATCGCCTGGTTGCTGAACGTGCGTGGCGCCGATATATCCACCAGCCCGGTGCCGCTCTCGTTTGTGCTGTTAAGCCGCAAGGGTGAAGTGGAATGGTTCGTCGACGCTGCGAAAACGACAGGTCTATCGCCTACATTACTTTCCGGCCTGACACTGTCACCAATGGAACAGCTTGTCGCTCGCTGCCAGCAAATCGCCAACGGAAACCGGATGCAGCTCGACGCTGACAGCGCGCCTGTTGCGCTGCGTTTCGCTGTAGAACAGCACGGCGGTGAAGTGAAATGGGCATCTGACCCGATGACGTTGATCAAGGCCACAAAAAATCAGGTTGAACTGGAGGGTTTCCGCGATAGCCATCATCAGGATGGCGCGGCATGGGTGAATTTCCTCGCCTGGCTGGCGCATGAAGTCCCGGCACGTATCGCCGCCGGAAACCCGCTGAGCGAAATGGAGGCGCAGGCTAAACAGCTCACCTTCCGCGAGCAGCAGGAAAACTTTATCGAGCAGAGCTTTGGTACCATTTCAGCCGCGTCCGCCAACGCCGCGATGTGCCATTATCACTCAAGCGAAAGCACGAACGCCGCCATTACCGCCGACAGTTTTTATCTGA
Organism: Scandinavium sp.; assembly: GCA_036495715.1. GTDB lineage: Bacteria > Pseudomonadota > Gammaproteobacteria > Enterobacterales > Enterobacteriaceae > Scandinavium. Next base: position 35,201 of record DASXML010000028.1, on the reverse strand, counting down.
ATGATTCCGGTGGGCAGTACCACAACGGCACCACGGACGCCACGCGCACGCTGGCGTATGGCCCGCTCGATCCACAGCGTAAACTGCATTACACCGCCGTACTGAAAGGCTTTTTATCGCTTATCACGCTGACGTTCCCTTCCGGCAGTTTTGGACATCAACTGGATGCGTTTGCGCGCCGTCATCTGTGGGAACTGGGTCTCGATTTCGATCACGGTACCGGGCACGGCGTCGGGCATCAATTGCTCATTCACGAAGCCCCGCATCGTATCGCGAAAAAGGTCAATCCGTGGCCACTGGCGACAGGTAATATCATCACCATTGAGCCGGGATACTATCGCGAAGGCGAATACGGTATACGCATTGAAAATCAGGTGGAGGTTGTCGACGCACTGCCAGGTTTCTGCCGCTTTGCGTCATTGACGATGATCCCTATCGACCTGAGCCAGGTGGAACTCAATCTGCTCACCGATCAGGAAAAACAGTGGCTGGATGACTACCACCAGCAGGTGCGTGAAATCCTTTCACCACGCGTCGACAGCGATGCACGTCCGTGGTTGTTCGCGGCAACCGCGCCTGTTCGGGTTCAGGTGAGTTAATTTGACGGAAAACGCCGGGTGGCGCTGCGCTGACCCGGCCGACAGAAGATTTTAGGCCCGCGCAAAGGTAAAAAACAAAAAGCCCGCTCAGTTTCCTGAACGGGCTTCTCTAAATATGGCTCCTCTGACTGGGATCGCCTTTGCCTGTAACTGGCTAATAAATAAGCTAAACCTTAATCAACTACCTGTCAAGACCACCAGAATGGCCACCACTTTTTAACAACCTCTTTGTGCCAGTGGTAAACGCCTGATCTTACACCTGTGGTGATATCGGATATTTATGTTCGATGTAACTCATGTTAATGTTTACTGCGCCGTGCAACATCTAAAACGAAAACATCAATTAAACTACGGAGATCAGCCGGTAATATTGCTTCAATACTGATTTTAAGCTCCTGAGCAGTTTTAATTCCGTGGGTTTTGCGGCCAGCAACGGTTTCGCTTTCTCCAAACCATATGACAAGAAAGATACCCTGCTGCTCGGCATCAGGATGAATGGCATAACGTTCATAGAGTTGAGCTGAAGCGGCAGAATATAACTCTCTATGCCACTGACCTTTGACTTCCGTAACGAGCAGTCGTCTTCTTCCGCCAATCAATTTAGATGCCGTGAAATCACTCCTGTTTTTCCCTTTCAACTGATGCTCAGGAGTTATAGAGATGCCCTGAGGTTGAAGTCTTAAATTCAGGCGTTCCGCAATAATCTCTGTGGACTTTACCTCATCAAGGCGTTCATTTTTCTCATAGAAGCGATCTGCAGAGTTAAACTCCCCGCCATCAATCGCTTTCTGGAAATCATTAAGCTCCTGAAGAACTAATTGACGCAGGTTTTCAACAGTAACCACTGAATCACAATCCAGATGTTGAACTATTTCATCTGGTGTTGGTGGTTCAAAATCCCTGAGCGCTTTTTTCCTGAGCTGACCAGCATATATACTTTGCAGTTCTTTATGCTGGCTCGTGAAACGTGGATCGGCAAGAAAGCGACCCAGTACGGGTATTGCATTGTCAGGAATATCTGATTCAATTGACCACATTAAATCAGTCAAAAAACGATAGGCTTTTTCCTCTTCTGGACTATCACTGTCCCAATGATCCGGTAGGTCAACGCGCGACCATTGTTCAATGAAAGCATCTAAAATGGTTTCAATTTTGATTGAGGTCAGTTCCGGCCAGGAACGGTGCTCACTTCGGCTCATACACCCAGAACGTTCATAAAAATTCAGTAAATTATCTTTGTCAGATTTTAGCCATGCCCAATAAGTATCCGTAATATTCTCCAGAAAGTAGAACTCACGAACCATCCAGAATATTCGCTTGCGTTCAATATCCTCATTTTCTGTCGGATTAGGCCAGCCTGACATCATATCTAAGCAACGCTCTGCAATAATCTCTTTTAAATCCTCACGATCGCCGTATTGAGCAGCAATTTCAAAAAGTGTATCTACTGAGTTAAGGGATAAATCAGTAAAACGACGAAGCCATTCAATAGAAAGTTTAGCGCGTGAATGACGAAAGACCTCTTCGCCACTTAACATCCAGATTTCGGGGTGAGGGCATGGTTGAGCGAGTTGGGGTTCAACGTATTGCTGGAGATATTTTTCAGCACTTTCACTATTAGGAAAAATGAGGCGGTCTATTTCAGTCTTTAGAGCGTCACGTTCCTCCGTCGAAACTGAGTCATATCCCATGTGAATGTTGGTTCTTAATGCTGTAAGCAATTCGGTATTGACGCATTCAAGATTGCCTTCTGCACGTAAAATCTCCAGACAGGCTGCATATAAAACTGTCTCAGAATACCTGTGCTTAGATTCACATTGTAGAGCCGCTAGTTCGGGTAGGGTGGGAACCACGGGAGTAATAAAATCCAGACAATTTCTTAACGCAGTCCGAACCAGTTTCGCGTCACCAAATTCTAATTCAATTCTTTCTGGATGCATGAGCACAAGCTCTGCAAAACGCACCAGACAACTCCAGTGACGACCACGTTCTACAACATCTCTGTTTTCATTAACAAATTTTATGTTTTTAGCGTGAATCTCTCGTTGTTTTTTGTCATGACGTTTCCTGCTTCGGCTATGTCTGAATCTCCATAACTGGTGCTCCTGTTCGGATAATTTCATTGCATTGTTGTACCGGGCCCATTCGCGCATAAATGCGGGTTTGGAAAGGGCGTGCTGACGAATTTGTGTCCGCAAATCATCAGGGCCATATTCTTCCTTGTTTTTGTAACGTTGATGGTTGACAAGAAAACTAGCCCACAGGTCAACGTTATCTGTTTCAAACCCCAGATTGAGGATGAATTTATAGTCATTCCTCCATAAATGAAGGCCTGAATGTGAATGCAGGTGTCCGTCGAATTTTTCTACTCTTATGTTGAATATTTCTTTACGATCCGTTAATGGCCCGAATACATAAGCAATGATCTCCTGACGAAGTGTGTCATTTTCCCGAAGCACCTGTACCGATTTGCTTTGATCGGGTTGGCGTTGGCGATGAAAATTGAGATTACCTATCCATTGCCAGATCCTCACAGGGTCAAACGGTGCTTGAGTCAGTTCAAAATAGCGATCGACAATTGAACCGACGATCTTGCTTATCCCATTGCGACAATCACATTCATAGGATCTTTTCCCACAGTGGCATTGAAGGTTATGGGTTAGCTCATCCAGAAGAGATTCGAGAGTATGTTGTGAAAAACAGGAAATGAGCTTTTTAATAAAATAACGAGAGCCGACCACTCTTTCAAATTGTTCTTTGTGAGCAGGGTAGAGGTTCGCACAGACGCGTAAGAATCCAGAGAGATATGTGTAGTTAAATTTTTCTGGCCCTGTGACTTCGATGGCTTTAGCTGCAATATTGAGTGAAATATTACTAGCCTCAAAAATCAAAACGGCTAAAGCGCCAATGAAATCGTATTCTTTGACATTGAGTAAGCATCTACTTGCTAAGGTACGAATGTGTTCAGACTCGTTGGGGTTTAAGGTGAGCAGACCTAATTCAGCCGTCAACTGACAGTTGACCGGTGAGTCTGTCAGAAGTTCTAAAATTAAATCACGTAAATGACCATCATTACCCATCGTTAAAAGAGGCTTTATTTCTTCAATAACGTCTTGCGTGAAAAAACCAGCCGCGCTGAACCGACGCCAGAAATCGCTCCGACGAAAGTAAGGGTCTGCGGCTTCAATCTCTTTGAGTCGATGAAGAAGTTGTCGTTTCGATGAGCGTTCAAGCTGTGATGGATCGCCGTTTGCGAGAACCGCATAGGCGTCAAGCTCAATAATGGATTCCTGTACTGACTTGTTGCCTAATGCCGCCATCCATCCGAGCAGACCTCTCAACTCATCCCTGGCAGTACCGTTCGGTGCAATAACAGGCAAGCACTTTGTTAAAGTGAGAACATCCCCTGGGTCGGTTATTCGTTTAATAAGATAGTCCGCTGCGCAGTATTCAGCGACGATCTTATGAACCGGGCGGTGCTGGTCTTCCTTATCGCCGGGTTTGAAAAGCTGAGTTGACAATATGTCGTAACAGGCAGTACTGCCGCTAAATAATGCTGGCAGCATGGGATACATCCGGCTTGCCGTCGCGTCGATGGTGCTGACGCCCTCTGCGCCCGACAACAGAAGTTTGACATAAACCTCGGCAGAAAATGAAATCTTCTGTGCAACTGAAAGAGATATAGAGGCTTTCGGGATATCTGGGTTGACTTCCTTAGCCAGTCGTTCGACCGCTAAAGCAAAGATTGAACGTTTGTCAGCAAATCGCCTGCCACTTTCTAAATAGGCATCGGTAAACATTTTCAGAAACTGAGGGTTTGGCAACAACATTTCTAAACTAAACTGTGTTACTTCGGTCTGGAATTTGAAGAAGTCTTCTTCTGGCGCATGGTGCTTAAAGATGGCGTGTTGTTCGTTTTGATCGAATTCTCTCAGCCTCACAATAATAGGGGAGAAACCAAGAAATTTCTCAAAAATACCGGTAGAAGCCAGCCCCCATTCGCTTGACCTGCTCGACATGATTACGCGAGTTGGCTTTGATGTTCTCGCTAGCGCAAGGAGTTTATGAATACCCGATTGATCGATCCTGGCGACCTCATCAACGGCATCAATTACCAGTGGGCTATTTTCTTTATCTGCTCCCACGTAAGCAAATACGCTGGCATTTAAGACAGAAGTATTCAGTTTCTGAGCGATGCTTTTCATCAGCTCCGTTTTCCCGCCGCCGGGTTCTGCTAACACAACAATGTGCGTTGATGCCGCCAGCAACTCTGTCTCTGTGTACGTCCTGTCACCGTGCGTAAAATTACGTTCAAGATAGAAGGTTGAATTCATAGTTACAAAACACTTCGTGTTGAATAGCCCAAATATTCCAGCAGAAAGGAAAGCTGCACCTGAATTTTCTTGCTTATATCAGAGATAGTACGGCATTTTTTCTTTATTGGGGGGATGTTTTATCAACTGCTGGATATGTTATGCAATTTATTGATATTAATCACATTTCGCAATAGCGATATGCAGGTTAACAGATATTAAACCTTTCCTGTTATGGCGGTCTTGTCCTATTTTCTGCGATCTGCTTCCAGAACCCCTCACTTGCTGCTATTGGCTAATTGCGACACTATTTAATCAGTTCACCAAGCCACCCTTTGTTGTTCCCATCACCAGCGGTGGATACCAGGGTTTTGCAGCATGCAAGAACAAAAAACGGGCGCTATTCGCTGTGAGCAGCCCAGAACCATTGATATTGAAGGCTTGAACAACGTATACCTAATGGTGAAGTGATGGTCAGATAGCAAGCCATCCTGAACCGATATTTTTGATGTGATTGATAAACTCTAAAAAGCAAAAATCCTGCTTAAGTTTCCTTAAGCAGGATTTTCTAAATATGGCTCCTCTGACTGGACTCGAACCAGTGACATACGGATTAACAGTCCGCCGTTCTACCGACTGAACTACAGAGGAATCGTGTGAACGGGGCGCATATTAGCGATGCGCCCGTTCGTTGTCAAAGCCTGTTTTTCACAATTTTAATCATTTGGCGATTTCTTCTCCAGACCGGAGGGAAATCACTCCCAGGCCCGTTCCGCTTTGGCCGCGTCAAACTGCGGCGGTGGCTTACGGAAGCGGCCTGTCAGGTAGGTCAGATACAACAGACCGACCGCCGCCCACACCAGTCCGAGCGTTAAAGACGTCATTTCGAGGTTGATCCACAGCACGGCGACGGTCGCCGCGCCCATCAGCGGCAGGATCAGATAATGCAGTTTATCCTTCCAGGTTTTGTTACGCCCTTCACGACGCCAGAAGTGGTTGAACACCGACAGATTCACAAAGGTAAACGCCACCAGCGCACCGAAGTTGATCAATGCTGTTGCCGTGACCAGGTCAAAGAACAGTGCAGAAAGCGAGACCACGCCCACCATCAACACATTCAGTGCAGGTGTACGCCATTTCGGATGCACGTAGCCAAAGTATTTTTCCGGGAACACGTTGTCACGCCCCATCACATACAGCAAACGTGACACGCTCGCATGTGATGCCAGGCCAGAAGCCAGCGTGTTCACAAACGTGGTACACAGGAAAATCGACTGGAACAGTTTACCGCCAACGTACAGCGCGATTTCCGGCAATGCCGCGTCCGGGTTCTTGAAGCGACTGATGTCCGGGAAGAACAACTGTATAAAGAATGACGCCACGATAAAGATAATGCCGCCGTACACCGCCGTCAGGAAAATGGCTTTCGGGATGGTGCGCGCCGCGTCCGGGGTTTCTTCGGACAGCGTCGTTACCGCATCAAAGCCGAGGAACGAGAAGCAGACTATCGTCGCCCCGGTGATGATCGGGATCAGGTGTGCGTTCTGACTGATGAACGGTTGCAGTGACCAGACGGTGCCTACGCCCTCGCCTTTATGCAACCCTTGCACCACGAGGAAGATGAATACCACCATGATGCAAATCTGCACCAGCACGAACACCGTGTTGAAGTTCGCGACCAGGTTCACGCTTTTGAGGTTGGCGGCGGTGAGGATCACGACAAAACCGACCACCCAAATCCAGGGTGCGACGCTGGGGAACAACGCTGAAAGATAGATTTTCGCCAGCAGAACGTTAATCATCGGCAGGAACAGATAATCCAGTAACGATGACCAACCGACCATAAAGCCAACATGCGGGCTTATCGATTTCTGTGCGTATGTATAAGCAGAACCCGCCTGCGGGAATTGACGAACCAGCTTGCCGTAACTGATGGCGGTGAACAGCACGCCCGCCAGCGCCAGCAGATAGGACATCGGGACGTGGCCGTTGCTAATACCGGAAACAATACCGAAAGTATCAAACACCGACATCGGCGTGAGATAGGCCAATCCCATCACCACCACCTGCCAGAGTTTTAAAGATTTGCGCAACTGCGGTTTACCCGCCTGCGACTGGAGTTCAAGCGCGGAATTAGTCGCCATGACGAAGCCCCCCCATGCGCGTCCAGGTTTGCGATAATGTCGTCGTTGTTGCAAACCTGCTTAGCCTGGGGGTGAGTCGTGTCAATAAAGGTGTAAACGTCGGGCAATGACCGATAGACGGTCCGTCGTAATCAATGCGGCAGCAGCATTCGCCTTCGCCGTGCGGGTATTTGAACATCTGCATCATCTCATTTCCTCGTCATACAATCTGTCGTTTAACTGAAGACCCGTTGCCGCCCGCGCTCCATTACGCGACACCGGGAAATGGCAGGTTGCCCTGCAAAACGTCCGGTCTGGCTCCGCTCAGACCGAATGATGCTGCTTTTTGTTTTTCTTTATCGCCCGGTGGCGCTTCGCTGACCGGGCCTACTTCATACGTAGGGCGGGCAAACGGAGTGCCGTCCGGCATGACACCGGTCAGGCGTTTTTCAGCATCCACTCAATTTCAGTTTCTGTGATAAGACGCTCAAACTGAATTAACTCGTCGTTCTTACAGGCGTGGTACACATGGCTGAAACGTTCACCCATCAGCGTACGCAGGCTATCGTTCTGCACGAATTCCCACAGCGCATCGCTCTGGCGGATAGGGAACGGTAGCCCTTCCTGCTCCAGACCATTGCCTTCAACTTCTTCCTGCAACGGCAGTTCGTTATCCAGACCGTGAAGAATACCCGCGAGAATAGAGGCCATCACCAGATAAGGGTTGGCATCTGCACCCGCAACGCGGTACTCGACACGATGACTGTCACGATCGCCACAAGGGATACGCAGCGCAACGGTACGGTTGTTATGCCCCCATGAAGCCTGCGTTGGCACATACATACCTGGCTGGAAACGACGGTAGGAGTTTACGTTAGGGGCTAACAGTGCCATAGAAGCAGGCATCAGATCTATCATTCCCGCCAACGCACGCTTGAGGATGCTCGAATCTTCGCCATCGGCGTCAGCCAGCACGTTCTCCCCTTTCGCATTCAGGACGCTGATATGCACATGCATCCCGCTGCCCGCATGTTCCTCATACGGCTTAGCCATAAAGGTGGCGTGCATTTTGTGTTTCTCCGCCATCGTGCGAACCAGGCGTTTTAATGCCAGCGCATCGTCACAAGCATCGAGCACGTTATCGGTGTGATGGAGGTTAATTTCGAACTGACCCGGCGACGCTTCTGCGACCGCGCCATCGGCAGGAATCAATTGCAGACGTGCCACATCATCAATATCAGTCAGCACATCGGCGAAGTGATTAAGGTTATCAACGGAGTAAACCTGGCTCTGGGTGTTACGGTCATCGGTGCCCGGCGCGCACGGCGGCTGCAGGTAACCTTCATTATCTCGCTGACGGTCAAGTAAATAGAACTCCAGCTCTACCGCTACCACGGGGAACAGACCGCGCTGGCGCAGCTGCTGCCAGAGTCGATTCAGCACGTTCCGCGGCTCAACGTCAAAGGGAGCGCCATCTTCATCCAGCATGGTCAGCATCATCTGCCCGATAAACTCCGGGTCTGCCGCTGACGGGGTCAACGTTCCCAGAATCGGCACACAGCTGCGATCCGGTTCGCCCAGCTCTTGTCCCAATCCGGCTTCTTCTACTACGTTGCCCAGAATATCCATCGCAAACACCGACGCCGGGAAGTAACAGCCTTTCTCAATCTTACGCAGGCTGGCGATCGGGATACGTTTGCCACGGAAGCAACCGTTCAGGTCAGTCAGCAGAACGTCAACATATTGGGTATTGGGGTAGTTTTCGAGGAAGGTTTTTACTTCGCGTGCAAACGCGCTACTTCGTCTCTCTTCAGAATGCTGAACAAAATTCTCAACTTCTACGATATTGGTTTCCATGATTCACCGCCGTTGCTTTGGATGCCAGTCTTTGGTTCAGACCGTTAAATATAATGTCCACTTTTCGACAATGATACCAATCCAAATGTTTGTCAAATGTTAAATTGAGTTTGCAAAACGGTTATCTCGCTGCTAGATTGAGAAAATATTGAACGGAATAGCGCCATATGGAAGATTTTGGCAATAATTTAGTCCAGACTGTGAGGTTGATCATGGGCAATATATTTGACAAACCGCTTATCGGTGTTGTGATGTGCAGGAACAGGCTTAAGGGTCACGAGACCCAAACACTGCAAGAAAAGTACCTGAATGCTGTATTGAATGCCGGCGGTTTACCGATTGCCTTGCCCCATGCATTAGCAGAGCCAGAACTGCTGAATGCCCTGTTGCCAAAACTTGATGGTATTTTCTTGCCTGGCAGCCCCAGCAATGTGCAGCCGCACCTTTATGGTGAAAACGGCGATGAGCCTGACGCCGATCCCGGGCGTGATGAATTGAGCATGGCGTTGATAACTGCCGGGCTCGAGAGGCGCATTCCCATTTTCGCCATCTGCCGGGGTTTGCAGGAACTGGTTGTCGCCACTGGCGGGACTCTGTATCGTCGCCTGTGCGATCAGCCTCAGTTCCTGGAACACCGTGAAGATCCGGAACTCCCGGTGGAGCAGCAGTACGCGCCATCACATGAAGTCCAGGTTCAAGAGGGAGGATTGCTTTCCAGGTTAATACCGGGTTGCAACACGTTTTGGGTAAATTCATTACACGGACAAGGCGCTAAAACGCTCGGCCCGCTACTGCGTGTGGAAGCCCGCGCGCAGGACGGTCTGTTAGAAGCTGCCAGCGTTCACGACCACCCGTTCGCATTAGGTGTGCAGTGGCACCCTGAATGGAACAGTAGCGAATACGCCCTGTCACGCTTGTTGCTTGAAGGTTTTATCACCGCTTGTCAGAACCATCTCGCTGAAAAACAGCGACTCTGACCCCTACTGTTAAGGAAATACCGATATGAGCGATGACGGCCTGGCGCCGGGTAAACGTTTGTCAGCGATCCGCCAGCAATTGGGTCTCTCTCAACGTCGTGCCGCCGAACTGTCTGGATTAACGCATAGCGCCATCAGCACCATAGAACAGGACAAAGTCAGTCCTGCCATCAGTACGCTGCAAAAGCTGCTGAAAGTTTATGGGCTGTCGCTCTCCGAGTTCTTCGCGGAACCGGAAAAACCTGATGAGCCGCAGGTGATTATCAATCAGGACGACCTGATTGAAATCGGCAGTCAGGGGGTTTCAATGAAGTTGGTTCATAACGGGAATCCGAACCGGACACTGGCCATGATCTTCGAGACCTATCAACCCGGCACAACTACCGGCGAGAGGATCAAACACCAGGGTGAGGAAATAGGCACGATACTGGAAGGTGAAGTGATACTGACCATCAACGGTCAGATCTATCATCTCGTTGCAGGGCAAAGTTATGCCATCAACACCGGCATACCGCACAGCTTCAGCAACACCTCGGCAGGCATCTGCCGCATTATCAGCGCCCACACGCCCACCACGTTCTGATTCCCGTATGGCCTGAGTTTCTCAGGCCATTTTCAAAAATACGGTTTTCACAGGATTTATTTCCTGGGACCTCTTGCAGCCTGATTTTGCCGTTAGCAGCACAGAAAGACCGATTATCTATTTGAATTTAAAGGAGTCAGCATGGACTTTCAGCATCTGAATTACTGGCAGGAAAAAGCGAAAAATGCCGTACCCGAAACCCGTTTATTTATTAACGGGGAATATTGCCAGGCACAGGATAACAGCACGTTTGAGAGTGTAGACCCGGCCGGGCAGCGCACGCTGGCTCACGTCGCTCGCGGTAAAAAGGCAGATGTGGACAGTGCCGTGCGCAGTGCTCGTGAGGTGTTCGAACGCGGTGACTGGTCGCAGGCCTCCCCGGCTAAACGTAAAGCCGTGCTCAATAAGCTGGCGGATTTGATGGAGCAGCATCACGAGGAACTGGCGCTGCTGGAGACGCTCGATACCGGTAAGCCTATTCGCCATAGCCTGCGTGATGATATTCCTGGCAGCGCCCGCGCTATCCGTTGGTATGCCGAAGCAATCGATAAAGTGTATGGCGAAGTCGCCACCACCGGCGTGAATGACCTGGCGCTGATTGTGCGCGAGCCGGTCGGCGTGATTGCTGCCGTCGTTCCGTGGAACTTCCCGCTGTTGTTGTCCTGCTGGAAACTCGGCCCCGCCCTTGCCGCAGGCAACAGCGTTATCCTCAAGCCGTCTGAGAAATCGCCACTGACCGCCATTCGTCTGGCGGGGCTTGCGAAAGAAGCCGGGTTACCGGACGGCGTGTTTAACGTCATCCCTGGTTTTGGTCATGAAGCGGGCCAGGCGCTGTCGCAGCATCCTGACGTCGATGTGATCACCTTCACCGGTTCGACCCGCACCGGCAAACAGCTGCTGAAAGACGCAGGCGACAGCAACATGAAACGCGTGTGGCTGGAAGCGGGTGGCAAAAGCGCCAACATCGTCTTCGCCGACTGCCCGAGTCTGGAAAAAGCCGCCGCGACGACCGCCGCCGGTATTTTCTATAACCAGGGCCAGGTGTGTATCGCCGGGACGCGCTTGCTGCTCGAAGAGAGCATCGCCGACGAATTTATCGCCCTGCTGTTAGAACAGGCTAAAAACTGGCAGCCCGGCAACCCGCTCGACCCGAATACCACCATGGGCACGCTGATTGACAACGCCCACGCCGATCTGGTGCATGGGTTTATTCGCGATGGCGAAACGCAGGGCAAACTCGCGCTGGATGGCCGCGACGGTAAACATCCGGCGGCGATCGGCCCAACCATTTTTGTTGATACCACGCCAGACGCTCGCGTTGGCCGCGACGAAATTTTTGGTCCGGTGTTGGTTATCACCCGCTTTAAAAACGAAGCGCAGGCGCTGGAAATCGCTAACAACAGCGATTATGGCCTCGGGGCCGCCGTGTGGACCCGCGATTTATCGCGCGCGCACCGAATGAGTCGTCGCCTGAAAGCCGGTTCCGTGTTCGTCAATAACTACAACGATGGCGACATGACCGTGCCGTTTGGCGGCTATAAGCAGAGCGGTAACGGGCGCGATAAGTCCCTGCACGCGCTGGAAAAATTTAGTGAACTGAAAACTATCTGGATTGCCCTGGAGCCTTAATCATGACTGAACATACCACCAGCTATTACGCCGCGAGCGCCAATCAGTATGAACCGTTCCCGACGCTGACCGAGTCAGTCACCTGTGACGTGTGTGTGGTCGGCGGCGGCTACACCGGGCTTTCCTCCGCGCTGCATCTTGCCGAAATGGGTTACGACGTGGTGCTACTGGAATCCGCCCGCATTGGCTTCGGCGCCAGCGGACGTAACGGCGGCCAGTTGGTGAATTCCTACAGCCGCGACATCGACGTTATCGAGCGTACCTACGGCCCGGATTCCGCCAAAATGCTCGGCAGCATGATGTTTGAAGGCGGCAAGATTATTCGCGAACGTATCAAACGTTATCAGATTGACTGTGATTATAAGCCCGGCGGCCTGTTCGTGGCGATGAACCACAAGCAGCTCGAAACGCTGGAAGAGCAGAAAGCCAACTGGGAACGCTACGGCAACACCCAGCTTGAAATGCTGGACGCGAACGAGCTGAAACAGGAAGTGAACAGCGACCGCTATGTCGGCGCACTGCTCGACCATAGCGGCGGTCATATTCATCCGCTCAATCTGGCAATCGGTGAAGCCGACGCCATTCGCCTGAACGGCGGTCGCGTATATGAACAATCGCCGGTAACCAACATTCAACACACCAGCCCGGCGGTCGTCAGCACCGCGAAAGGTAACGTGACGGCCAAATATGTGATTGTTGCCGGGAACGCTTATCTCGGCAATAAGCTGGAACCGGAACTGGCGAAACGCAGTATGCCGTGCGGGACCCAGGTGTTAACCACCGAACCGCTGGGCGAAGACGTCGCGCGTTCACTGATCCCGAAAAACTACTGCGTGGAAGACTGTAACTATCTACTGGATTACTACCGTCTGACCGGCGATAACCGTCTGTTGTACGGCGGCGGCGTAGTGTATGGCGCGCGCGATCCGGCAGATATTGAACGTCTGGTGATGCCCAATCTGCTGAAGACCTTCCCGCAGTTGAAAGGCGTGAAAATTGATTACAGCTGGACCGGTAACTTCCTGCTGACGTTATCCCGAATGCCGCAGTTTGGTCGTCTGGATAACAACATTTACTACATGCAGGGCTACAGCGGTCACGGCGTGACCTGTACGCATCTGGCGGGTCGTCTGATTGCTGAGTTGCTGCGCGGCGACGCAGAGCGTTTCGATGCCTTTGCCAAACTGCCGCACTATCCGTTCCCGGGAGGCCGTACCCTGCGTATTCCGTTTACCGCGATGGGTGCGGCTTACTATAGTCTTCGCGATCGCCTTGGGGTGTAATGCTCGTCATACTTCACGCTACAGGGGTGTTGGCTTCATTACCTTTGTAGCTCAAATTATTTGAGCAATCATTAAGATGACCCGACGTGCAGAGAGATCCCCTCTGCACGTTTTTTTATTGGGATTTCACTCTCGGGTATTTCCACAGCCAGCGCCCGCTGACCATACGCCAATAGAACGCCACGCCGCGCACCGCCCAATCGAGGAACATCCCGAGCCACACGCCAACCACGCCCATGCCGAGCACAATTCCGAGCAGATAACCGGCGACGACGCGCGCACCCCACATGCTGAACATCGACACCCACATCGCAAAACGCGCATCGCGAGCGCCTTTCAGACCTGCCGGTAACACCCACGACGCCGACCAAATCGGCATAAATGCAGCGTTCAGCCACAGTAGCTCTTTCACTACGTGTTGCACGTCCGCTTCGTGGGTATAGAAGGAAGCGAACAGTCCGGCGAATGGCGCGGTTCCCCAGGCAATCGCGGTGAGCACAATCGTTGACATCCAGAACACATGCCGTAGCTGTCGCTCCGCCTGACCAATCTGGCCTTTGCCGAGCCGTTTACCGGTAATAATGGTCGACGCTGAGCCCAGCGCGTTCCCCGGCAGGTTAATCAGCGAGGCCACCGAGAAAGCGATAAAGTTACCGGCAATCACATCGGTTCCCATTCCCGCCACAAACATTTGCGTCAGCAATTTGCCGCTGTTGAACAACACCGACTCGATGCTCGCCGGAATACCAATGCCCATCACTTCCCAGATAATGGCGAAGTTGAGGGGTTTCAGATAACTTTTCAGCGGAATTCGCAGCGCGGGGTTAAAGCCCACCGCAAGCACAGCAACAATCGCGACCGCACCGATATAGCGTGAAATCGTCAGCCCCAAACCGGCACCGGCAAAGCCCATACCCTGCCAGGAAAACGCGCCGTAAATCAGGATGCTACTGATGATAATGTTGAGAATATTCATCCCGCCATTAATCAGCAGCGGAATTTTGGTATTGCCTGCGCCGCGCAATGCACCGCTGCCGATCAGCGCAATCGCCGCTGCCGGATAGCTCAACACCGTCAGTTCCAGATAGGTCAGCGCCAGCTCTTTAACATGCGGTGACGCCGCACCCGCCACCACTTCGATAATTTCCCGGCCAAACAGGTGAATAACCACCGCGAGGATTATCGAGAACAGGGTCATGATCACCAGCGACTGTCGCGCCGCCGCCCTCGCCTGCTTTCGATTTCGGCTGCCAAGGCTAAAGGCAACGACGACCGTGGTCCCCAAATCAATTGCGGTGAAAAAGGCCATGATGACCATGTTAAAGCTGTCGGCTAATCCCACGCCCGCCATCGCATCCGCGCCGAGCCAGCTCACCAAAAAGGTACTGAGCACGCCCATCAACAGAACGCAGGTGTTTTCCAGAAAGATAGGCACGGCAAGGGGGGTGATTTCACGCCAGAACAGAACACGGTAGGTCTTGCGGTTTTTATACCAGGTGGTGCGAGTGACGGCCTGGCGTACAGCGGCAGAGACGTTCAAAGGGTGCCTTAGAGAGAAAGTTGAAACCTCGTTTTAAATAATGAGGGAGAATCGGCAAACCTGCAACGTCGTTTTACGTTTAAATTGTGGGTAAATACAACAGATTGTTGATGGAACCCGCAGTCGCGCAGAAAGGTAAGAATTGAGGTTTGACAAAAAATTTCCCGCCGCTAAGATAGGCGTCCAACCGATTCCTCTGTAGTTCAGTCGGTAGAACGGCGGACTGTTAATCCGTATGTCACTGGTTCGAGTCCAGTCAGAGGAGCCATATTTAAAAAGCCTGCTTTCGAGCAGGCTTTTTGCTTTTCTGTCATCTGAGCATGTTTCATCGCGATGAAGGCCATGCCCTCACCGCGTCAGCAACTTATTCGACTTTGGTTTCAGCCGTTTTCAGTTCGCCCATCACTTTCAGTTTTTTGGAGATCTCGCGACGCTCTTTGGAAAGCTCAGCGTTTTTGATGATGTAGTCGTCTACGCGATCTTCGTAGTCAGTTTTCATGCTGGCGATAATGCCCTGAATGGCTTCAACGCTCATGCCTGGTTTGATGTAGTCACTAAGGTTATCAAGCAGCAGCACACGTTTTTGGTTGTCACGGACCTTTTTCTCAACGTCCTGAATTTCGCGCTGCAGTTTGTTTTTACGACGGAACAGACGAACAAACTCCAGAACGTCCTGGAACGAAGGCTTAATTATTTCCATCTTTACACCCCTGATAATGAAGATTCGGATTCGTAAAACAGCCGCTACCGGTAAACATAACTGCTAGCGACCGCGAATGACAATGGTTTTTGCTCTGCCTCAATCATAACCCTAAACCGAGCTGAATCGAAACAAGCACACGGTAAACCGTGACCGTGTGGGCGTTATTTGCGCAACGCCCGGCAGATCAAATGCGATAACAACTCCAGCTGTCGCGCCAGCTCCATACTTAACCAGACATAACCGTGCATCGGCGTTTCCGCCAGGTTCTCACCTTTATAGTCATTCACCAACTGGCGCAACTCCGCCACGATGTCGTTAAGCTTTTCGTTATTCGCCAGAATCGGCTGCGGATTACCCTCATACAAGGCATGCGCGATGGTGAGCAGAGTTTGCTGCGTCATATGCTGCATGTCGCGTAGCGTATGGGCATTGAGCATCACGTAATGGCTGCCGCGCGAGGCCCAGTACGCGTTAATTTGCAGCTCCAGCATGCAAACCAAATTGCGGTTGACCGTCTGAATGCCCTCAAAAATCGATTTCTGAATATGGGTTTCTTTACTGGCGGGGGTGATCAGACCACGCATTTTGACCACGTCATTGAGGACGTTTTGCAGACGGCGCTCCAGTCTTGGGCGTTCGAGCAAGTTCGGTGAAAAACCGGTTTGGTACAGACGATTTAATTCTGTGACGTAGTTTGCCATCTGAATGCGCCAGTGCAGAAACGCCCGCTGTGGCCAGATACCCGTGAACAGCATCGCCAGCAGCGAACCGATAACCACGTCCCCGCTGCGCCACAGTGCGGTATGCATATCGCCCGCTGGCGCCCCCACCACCACAGAAAGCGTAATGCCAATCAGCAGTGCCTGATACGGTTTTTTACCCAACGCCAGCCAGCCACACAGGAACATCGCCGCCGCACACCACACCAACATCAGCGGCAACGACATAAGCTCAAGTTTAAGCGCCAGCAGCCCAAGCGCTGAGCCGAGGATCGTGCCACCGATCCGCTCAAACGCACGCGGCACTACATTTCCCCAGAAGGAAATCGGCCCCATGAGAACCACCAGCGTGATCAACGGCCAGGTCCCTTCCGGGATATGCAGCAAACGCACCAACAGAAAAGTCAGAACAAATGCGAGGGCAATCCGTACCCCGTGAACAACACGGTAGTGACGGTATAAACGGATTTCAAAAGGACTCAGGGATTTATCGGCGCGCACACCCGCTCTCCGGCCAGGGCAGAAAACACAATTGTATCTGTTTTTCTGCCACTGGCATCACGGATGCGTAAATAACCTTGAATACTCCAGGCTCTTTAACGTTAAAAAGCGCGTTTTTTAACAGGGATATACATTTCGATATCCCAATGACCATCCTGATTACCGTCATTGAGATAAAGCTCGAAGCAAGGCCTCGCATCCAGCTCGTAATCGTTGTCTTCCAGCACGCTGTTGAAGAACTGTAGCCACGGCGTAGAGAAGTCATGGTTGAGTACCCGCGCCGGCGCTTTGGCGTAGGTACCTGCGGCGACTTCAGTGACGATCACCCCTTCACTGTTGGCGGGCACCGTAAAGCCTTCCCCCACAGTGACAACGGTGTCACAGCGCAGTTTTTCTGCGGGCACCTCATCGGGATTATCGTAGTAAACAGCGACCCACTCCTTCGCCGGAATTTTTTGACCATTTACCCACATGGCGAGCTGTTCGAAACCTTGTTTGACGGTTTGTTCCCACGGGCCAACCATATGAAAACCTGCCACAACACGCCGATTTTCCTGCTTGATGCTGTATTCCATACTGCCTCCGCCAATGATTTTACTGGATAAATATACATATAAAATGTAGCAAACAGACCTGAAGGAGTATGTGCGATATTTCACAGAACGGAAAAGTAAAGCGCTCCCGGGCGGGAGCGTGAGGTCGGTGACAAACCTAATCCCAATGCAGGTCTATCATATGACGCCGACATAAAAACCAGGAAAATCAATTTATTGATTTTCGGCTGATAACCACAAAGAAGGAAAAACCACGTTTTATCCTTCTTTGTCAGCCGTCTGACGCTCCCGGGTGGGAGCGTTTTAAGGGTCAGGATTTATGGTGCATCCAGTCACTCAGGCGGGAGAACATTCCCCCTTTGCCGACGCTTTCAAGCGTCACCAGCGGCCAGTGGGCGACAATTTTATCGCCGTCATAGAGCTCAATCTCGCCAACGCGCTGATGGGCAGCAATCGGCGCATCGATCTCTTTCTTATCCATCACGTATTTGGCTTTGATTTTTGGCACTTCGGCTTTCGGCAGCGCCAACCAGAAGTCCTGATCGGTGCCCAAATCAATCTGCTCTTTATCACCGTACCAGATGCGCTCAGTGCCCACTTTTTTACCGTTATGCAGGATCTGTACGGTATCGAAGTTCTGTTGGCCCCATTGCAGCAACTTGCGGGCCTGATCTTCACGGCCTTTCGCACTTTCCGCGCCCATCACGACAGCAATCAGACGGCGCTTTCCGTCCACGGCAGAGGCAATGAGGTTAAAACCAGCACTCGCCGTGTGACCCGTTTTCAGCCCGTCGACGTTCAGGGTTTTATCCCATAGCAGCCCGTTGCGGTTTTGCTGAGTGATACCGTTCCATGTCAGGCTTTTCTCGCTGTACATGTGGTAGAAATCAGGTTCTCCGTGAATAATCGCACGTGATAAGACCGCCAGATCGTAGGCCGAACTGTGCTGCCCCGGCGCATCAAGGCCATGTACCGTTTCGAAATGAGTATCTTTCAGGCCCAGCTTTTTCACGTAATCATTCATCATGGTGACGAACTGTGGCTGGCCGCCCGCGACATAATCCGCAAGCGCCACACAGGCATCGTTACCGGAATCAACAATCAGGCCACGGCTGAGATCGTGCACGCTCAAACGATCGCCCGCTTTCAGAAACATCAGGGAAGAACCGTCAAACACCGGATTGCCCTTTGCCCAGGCATCACGCCCCACGGTGACCATGTCATCCGGGGAAATGTGATGACTATCAATGGCGCGATCGACCACATAGCCGGTCATCAACTTGGTGAGGCTGGCAGGGTTGCGCTGCTGATGCTCATTACCCGCAGTCAGGATCTGGCCCGTGGTGTAATCCATCAGCACCCAGGCTGCGGCCTGAATTGCAGGAGGTTGTACTGGAGCGGAAATAGTGTCTGCGGCAACGGCGCAGGAAATGCTCGAAGCGAGCAAAGAAACAGCAATAAAAAAACGGCCTTTCAACAGCATATCCTCAACTTTCTCGTATTCCCGTTCTTTTTACGGCAGTTACGCTTTGCTGACAGCATTAAATTGCAAGAAAGTATGACATTTCCTGCGAACAACCTCGCAGGAATACCCTGTTCACTTCTGATAGCAGGGCAAATCGTTTACCATGGCAGGCTAACGCGCACACGGAAAGCAGACAGCCCATGCAAGAAACGCAACCGCAAGCCGGATTTCTGTTTCACGACTACGAAACCTTCGGCACCCGCCCACAACTGGATCGCCCTGCGCAGTTCGCAGCCATTCGCACTGACGCCGATTTCAACATCATTGGCGAGCCAGAAGTGTTCTACTGCAAGCCAGCCGATGATTATCTGCCGCAGCCTCAGGCGGTGATGATAACCGGTATCACGCCGCAGGAAGCGCTGGCGAAAGGTGAAAACGAAGCGGCTTTTGCCCGCCGAATTCATGACCTGTTTACCGTCCCGAAGACCTGTGTGGTGGGTTATAACAACGTCCGCTTCGATGATGAAGTCACGCGCAACATCTTCTACCGCAACTTTTACGACCCGTATGCCTGGAGCTGGCAGCACGATAATTCGCGCTGGGATTTGCTCGATGTGATGCGCGCCTGTTATGCCCTGCGCCCGGAAGGCATCAACTGGCCGGAGAATGAAGACGGGTTGCCAAGCTTTCGTCTGGAACATCTGACCAAAGCCAATGGTATCGAACACAGTAACGCCCACGATGCGATGGCCGACGTATACGCCACCATCGCGATGGCGAAACTCGTAAAAGAGAGTCAGCCGCGCCTGTTTGACTACCTTTATGCCTATCGCGGCAAGAACAAACTGGCGACGCTGATTGACGTCCCGCAGATGACCCCGCTGATGCATATCTCAGGCATGTTTGGCGCGTGGCGCGGAAACACCAGTTGGGTGGCGCCGCTGGCCTGGCACCCGGATAACCGCAATGCGGTGATCATGGTTGACCTGGCCGGTGATATGTCACCGCTGCTGGAGCTAAATGCTGATGAACTGCGCGAGCGGTTGTACACACCCAAAGCAGATCTGGGTGAACTGGCAGCAGTGCCGGTCAAACTGGTGCATCTGAACAAATGCCCAATTTTGGCAAAAGCCAACACCCTGCGCCCGGAAGATGCCGACCGTCTGGGCGTCAACCGCCAGTTGTGTCTGGATAACCTGAAATTACTTCGCGAGAACCCGCAGGTACGCGACAAAGTGGTGGCGATTTTTGCCGAAGCAGAACCTTTCGTGCCATCGGAAAATGTCGATACCCAGTTGTATAACGGTTTCTTCAGCGATGCGGATCGCACAGCAATGAAGATCCTGCTTGAAACCGAACCACGCAATCTTCCAGCGCTGGATTTAACCTTTGCCGACAAACGGATTGAAAAACTGCTGTTCAACTACCGGGCGCGTAACTTTCCCGGCACATTGGATGAAAATGAGCAGCAGCGCTGGTTAGAGCATCGTCGTGACGTGTTTACGCCAGAGTTTCTGCAAGCCTACGCCGATGAGTTGCAGGAGTTGTACGTGCAATATGAAAGTAACAGCGAGAAGCTCGCGCTGGTGAAAGCGCTGTATCAATACGCACAAGAGATTGTTTGAGTCTGAACGTCCCTCTCATGAAGAGGGATGCAACACATTTTCGTGACAAAAAAATGACAAAAAACACGCCTTATAGGCGACGAGCCATGCTAACATCGCATACTCAACATTAAACATTTACCTTCCCTTGTTAAGATAATTAAATGATTTATATACAATTTTTCCTTTTATTTGCATTAAGTCTGGCAACAAGTCGTTGGGTTATAATCAAATCTATTGCAACGAGTATTATTTTTCTACTTTTCGCTTTTTGGTTTATTTCAGACATGTTTACGGGCTATGGCGTAACTGATGCTGTTTATTATCAATTATTCAATTCGACCCAAGGGACTTCATTACATGATATTTATAGTAAAATTGAAATAGGCATTCTCTTTGTTATAATAATATTTTCGACGCTTTGCCTGAGTTTTTACTTCAAAAAAAACAAGATCAATATTCTTAAGATAAAATATATTAATTATATTTGGACGCTTACTTTTTTGAGTCTTTTGTGCTCTCCATTCATATCCAATATATATAATTCAGCCAAAGACACATTCTTCAACCAAGGCGATGCATCTGCAGTACAAAATGAATATAAAAATATAAATGGAAATCTAAACAAAAAATACAATTATGTATTTATATATGCTGAAAGTCTTGAAAGGACATTTAAAAATCTTGATGGGAAAAATCATCTTCCTGGATTAAGTTCTATTGCCAGCCAATATCTTGAGTTCACTGACATCCGCCAGCCTTTGAGCAGAGGAATGGGATGGACTATGGCAGGAATGGTTAATACCCAATGTGGTATTCCCTTGGTCATAGAGCAGGGTAACTCTGGAGCTAATTTTTCTAAATTCCTAGGTAAAGCAGATTGTGTTGCTACTTGGCTGGAAAAACAAGGTTATCAAACAGAGTTTATTCGAGGGAGTCAGAAAGAATTTGCTGGTGGTGATAAATTCCTCGAACAGCATGGCTGGCAATCTCAGCACGATAGATCTTACTTTGTCAGTCAGGGGCTTGTAACACCTAATGACATTAGCGGTTGGGGTATTCACGATGACGTAATGCTCAATCACGCCTGGGATGAGTTTTCACGTATGTCTGCGAGTAAGCAACCATTTCTTCTCTCATTTTTAACTGTTAATACTCATGCTCCCAGTGGGACTTTTCTAAATATCTGCGATGATCATGTATCCCGGAATGAACAGTACCCAATGCTCGCATCTGTAGAATGCTCAGATTATTTACTGACAAAATTTATTAACCGAATTACTGAGAGTCCTTGGTTTGATAATACCATTATTGTTTTAGTCTCTGATCATCTGATGATGGCAAATGATGCAACTCCATTGCTGTCAAATATTGAACAGCAGCGACGCAATCACTTTATTATTATAAAAAAAGGCTTACAGCCTGCAGTAAATAATACCGAAGGCACTTTGCTTGATGTTTGGCCAACGGTTCTTGATGTATCCGGTTCTACAATAAAAGAAGTTGGATTTGGTACTAGTCTTTTGGATAGTAAACCAGGCAGATTTATAAAAGGTTATGCTCTTGGACGAACGAAGGACTATCTAGCTTATGCCTCACAACTCTGGGGTTACCCTTCTTTAAATGAGGGGATAAAACAAATTCCAAATGGCATACGCATTGGCTCACAAGAATATACCTTACCTGTTTTTGCATCCCTTGATTCAAATAATCAAATTAAAGGTTTATGGTTCGAAGCTTTTGCACTTAATGCAAAAAAAATGCTAACCAATAGTAATATTTTTTATGCAAATTTATGCAAAAACATAGGTATTAATGAGAATGGCATTTGTTCTTATATTATATCAAAAAACTCAATCAGAAAAATGCGAATTAATCCAACTGGAACGTCATCTAATGAGATTATTAACAAACCAACAGTATTTTTAGACAATAATATATTAGGACTATCCGTAGCCCCTTTCACTATGTCAAGTGGTGGGGTGGTTAACGATCAAAACATAACTCTTGGTTTCGGTTTTAATTTAATAAGCCTTAACCCTGACCAAACAGGAAATGTTTTGGCATTACCAACATGCACCAGCAACTCCATACCTAGTAGCGATGTTACTACATTCCTAGAGAACCATCATCAACCAGTCATTTTCGCATCAAATGATTCAGCTGTTTGCAATAGTACTGCACCTATTGAACAACTTGCCAAGAACCTTAATGCTCCAGAACTATCCAATCTTAAATTTAGGCAACAAGTAATCGGTGTATACAATTCGGGCCATACTAATTATATAAAGGGAATTCCTGGACTTTCATTGGATGTATTCATAGATATTAAAAACTATAGTATTATTCCTCTCTGCAAGGCTTTGAGCGACTGTAATTAATATTGCAGAAAATTTCATATTGACATGTCATCCTATCATTACCATAAGGCCTTTTTTAAGGCCTTATCATTTTTCAGTTAAATAATGAATCTTAATTAGTAATATCATGAATTTATTTGAGCCTCTCTGTTCATATATTTCCATGAACGATTAAGTACAAATAGCAAATGCCTTAAAGCTAAAACAATTGCTCTATTACGAAGTATAGCCCAACGCATTCAGCAGAGATATTTTCTGAAGGACATACACCAGATAGCCATCCGATTGCCCAAGTTTAATTTAATGACCATATAGCGGGCGAAACCTCACGAACCTAAACCGGGGTCCATCAAATTTCTCTGGCTCAACTAAGTTGGTAGACATTTGTCATGAAGATTATCCACCTTTGACGTAAAAGGAATGTAAGTTTCTTTTAAGAATATTCTCAAGCATAAAATCGGGATATGATGAACTGCCCCCATAAAGTTAGACGGTTTATTCTACGCGTCTATCTGGGCCTGGGTTCGGTACTCTACCGAACTCAGGCCTTTTAGTTTCTGTTTTATTCTTTCATGGTTGTAATAGTCAATATATCTGTCAGTTGCCATTCGTAACTCACTGATACTCCAGTGCTCTTCCAGATACAGACATTCAGCTTTCAGTGTGCCAAAGAGGTTTCTATTACTGCATTGCCATAGCAGTTTGCGTGACATACTCTGTTCCAGTCCTGCTTCCCTCAGTCGCTTCTGATAGTGTGCAATCTGGTACTGCCAACCCTTATCCGAATGTACCAACGGATATTCGGGGGGATTACCCACCATCCACAAACTGGCACGAGGCTCCATTTGATACGCGACTATTTCGCCGCTACATAGTACAAGCGGCTGAAATAAAAAGACTTTACCCCAACCAATTTTAAATTCTGTCACGTCGGTTACCCATTTCTGGTTGGGTTTCTCCGCTCTGAACTGTCGGTTCAGCACATTACCCACGGCTTTCCCGTATTACCTTTGTAAGAGGTGTATTTCTTACTTCTGATGCGGGAGGTTTAATCTAACTGCTGCATCAGCCTCTGAACCGTTTTGTTATTCAGTGAACTCCCTTCCCGACGATGCGCACGCGTGATATTTGCGCACAGCACAGCGATCGATACCAAAAAGTTTTGCGGTCGCCACCTGGCCCTTCCAAATCGGAAAGGTAGTGCTCGACCTGAAGCTTAAACTGAAGGAATATTTGCTAATAAAAAACTGCACCTTACTCAGTTGGGTATCCAACTTTTGGGGTGCAGTTCAAGTGTCTCCGGTTTTTTTATCGCCAATCAGGATTACGCGATGTCTTCGTACTGCGGAACCGGGTTACGGAAGCTACGGGTGACACAGGCCAGATAAATCAGGCCAACCGCGCCCCAAATCAGACCGAGAACCATTGAGCTTTCTTCCAGGTTAATCCACAGCGCACCCACTGTCAGGGCACCCAATACCGGCATAATCAGGTAGTTGAAGTGGTCTTTCAGGGTTTTGTTACGCTTCTCGCGGATCCAGAACTGGGAAATGACCGACAGGTTAACGAAGGTGAAAGCCACCAGCGCACCGAAGTTGATCAACGCCGTTGCCGTCACCAGGTCAAATTTAATCGCCAGCAGGGCAATCGCGCCAACCAGCAATACGTTCCAGGCCGGAGTACGCCATTTCGGGTGAACGTAACCGAAGAAACTTTTCGGGAACACGCCATCACGACCCATCACATACATCAGACGGGAAACGCCTGCATGTGCAGCCATGCCGGACGCCAGTACGGTAACGCTGGAGAAAATCAGCACACACCACTGGAAGGTGGTACCCGCCACGTACAGCATGATTTCAGGCTGCGACGCATCAGGATCCTTGAAGCGTGAGATGTCCGGGAAATACAGTTGCAGGAAGTACGATGCAACAATAAAGACCATTCCCCCAATCAGCGCCGTCAGGACGATAGCTTTAGGGATCACGCGCTCAGCATCTTTGGTTTCTTCAGACAGCGAAGAGATCCCATCGAAACCGAGGAACGAAAAGCACAGGATAGTCGCACCGGTGATCATCGGCGT
Source organism: Scandinavium sp. (assembly GCA_036495715.1). GTDB lineage: Bacteria > Pseudomonadota > Gammaproteobacteria > Enterobacterales > Enterobacteriaceae > Scandinavium. The sequence goes on along the minus strand of DASXML010000028.1, from coordinate 10,308 downwards.
GATATGCGCACCATCAGACCAGAATGGACGGCTGCTGGTTAACGTACCCGCGCCCACACCTTTATGAACACCCCAGACTATCATGCCGACGATAACGGCAACGATTCCCATCTGCAGCACCACAATAAGGGTGTTGAAGTTCGCCACGGTTTTAATGCTGCGCAGGTTAGAAATGGTCATAAAGGCCACTAACCCGACAACAAATATCCATGAAGGAACAGAAGGCACAAGGGCTTCGAAATAGATTTTCGCCAACAGGATGTTGATCATCGGCATAAACAGATAATCAAGCAGCGAAGACCAACCCACCATAAAGCCAACCGTCGGGCTAATGGATTTCTGAGCATAGGTATAAGCTGAACCTGCGGACGGATAGCGGCGAACCAGCTTACCGTAGCTTAATGCAGTAAACAGGATGGCTACCAGAGCGAATGCATAAGCTGTCGGGACGTGACCATCGGTCAGTCCAGATACGATACCGAAAGTATCGAACAGCGTCATAGGCTGCATATAGGCAAGACCCATCATAACAACCGGAATCAACGTAAGCGATTTACGTAATTCCACGCGAGAGGTGTTTGGAGTAGCGTTATGCGACATGGTTATTCCCCTTTACGGTGAAAGCAGTCGCGTAAGCAAAAAATTGCCCCATTTTTTAATAATCCTCGGCGACAACAACTGTCGATTTTTAGTAAGTATCTATCCGGTACGAAGCCCGGCCTCTTGTTTTGAATGAGTGTTTCTCGTAGCAAAAAAATAACCGACGCCTTATGATTTGCGTCGGTTAGTCTCTTTTTTGCTGGCGCGTATTTTGCCCCCTTCCCCAGATAAAAACAAGAGAATGCAAGGCTTATAACGCCATCCTGTCAGCTAAATGTCTGATTATTCATCAGTGCCACGCTGGAAAACGGTCGCGATCGCACTATTTGCTAAAACCGCATCCCGCCACCAGGCACTCGCGAGGCCCGCCGTCTGCTCATTCCAGCCGATCCAAACCGCATCAAACGGAACATGAGCAAGCACCTGCTTTTCCACCAGCGCCCCACTGTCAAGAAAACGCTGCGCCAGATAGCGCGGCAGATACCCACAACCCAGCCCGCTGATTTGCAGCTCCAGTTTTGTTTTGAAATCGAAAACGGTAATCGCTTCCTGGTCATCAAGCAATTGCTGGAATGCAGGGCAATCCGGCGTGGTGCTATCGCCGACCACAATCGCCCGATGGCGTTTGATGATTTTGCGATTCAGCGGCTCGGCTTCTGTTGCTAAGGGATGATCGGGCGCCACGACAAAAATTTGTTCCAGCTCGCCTAACGGGGCGAAGCCAAAATCGCTCAACGGCGGCGGGTCATGCAGCGCACCGATCACGATATCCGCCCGCCCCTGAACCAGGGCATCCCATGAACCGCCCAACACACCATTAATGAATTTCAGACGCGTGACGCTGTGCTTTTCGTAGAATTGTTCGATAAGCGGAGTAAGTAATGAGAAGGGAAAGGTGTCGTCCACGCCGATCACCAGATCGTTCTCCCAGCCTTCGTGAAGTTTGACGGCCTGCTTTTCCAGTTCACGTACCGTGTGCAGCACTTCACGGCCTTTCTCCAGCAACATTTTCCCGGTGCGGGTAAATGTCGCGCGGTGACCGCTGCGGTCAAGCAGTTGAATGTTGAGATCGCTTTCCAGCTTATGAACGGTGTAACTCAGCGCCGACGGGGTTTTAAAAAGCTTTGCCGACGCCGCAGCAAAGCTCCCTTCTTTATCGAGCGCATCAAGAATGATGAGAACTTCCAGCAATGGTTTCATCGTCGCCCCCTTACGGTACGCGATGTCACCGCTGACGGTTTATTCCAGCGGCATCACCAGCGGATCAGGATACTGGTACTCAAACCCCAGCTCAGAACAGATGCGGTTGCCATCAATTATGCGTCCTTGCTCAGAACTCTCGCTAAATACAGGCGGCTCAAGCCCAAGCTCGCGCGCCATCTGCGGGTAAAAGGTTGAACGCGACGGGTGGCCCGGTGCACACAGATTATAGATGTGCCCGCCTTTTGGTGCCTGTAGCAGCAGCGTTATCGCCGAAATCACGTCTTCAAGGTGTACAAGGTTGACGCCTTGTTGACCGTCCGGTGCCGATTTCCCGGCAAAGAAACGCCCAGGATGGCGGTTCGGCCCTACCAGCCCGGCGAGTCGCAGAATATCAACCGACGTTCCTGGCAGATTGTGCAGCCAGTCTTCCAACTCTTTCAACACCCGCCCGCTGGAGGTGATCGGCTCACGCAGTGCCGCTTCTTTGATCGCCCCCTGCCCTTTACCGTAGACCGACGTTGAGCTGGTAAAAATGATGCGTGGGATTTGATACGCAAGTGCACTATCGACAATCTCTTGCACGGCCTGAAGATAAAAATCTTCCCCCGGTCCAGTACGTCGTGCGGGCAAGGTAATCACCAACGCGTCGACATTCATTAAAGCATCAAGATCGTCGGTATCACAGAGCAGCTGCGGATCGAGGCGTAGCAAATAGCTGTCGATCCCACACATTCTCGCGGCTTCAATTCCATCTTCGGTGGTTTTGCTACCCGACACTTGCCAACCTCGCGCCGTTAGCGACAGTGCCAGCGGCATGCCCAGCCAACCTAAGCCCACGATTGCGACCTTTTTCATCTGTGTTCTCCTGACTCGTTCGCGTTCCTTTCATAAGGCTACGCCAGCCCTCGACAACTGACAATTTATCTGGTGAATATGAAATGAATTAAAGTTGGGAAAAAGCCCTTGCTTTCTGGCAATGAAGTGGTTTAGGTTAAAAGGCATCAAATGCATAAGCATTCAACGAGAAAATTATGAACTGCGTTCAATTTACAAGCCACCATCATCACCATCACCCTGACTAATCTTTCAGGCGATGTGTGCTGGAAGAGAGTTGGAATCTTCCAGTGGCGCAGAACGCAAAAGAGAGCCCCCGGAAGATCGCACTTCCGGGGGCTTTTTTTTGGGCGTGAGTTTCGGATGATTCAGACAGGACTACGAGGATAATAGAATGTTAGACAACACCCGTTTACGCATAGCGATGCAGAAATCAGGCCGTTTAAGCGATGATTCACGCGAATTACTTGCTCGCTGCGGCATAAAAATCAATATGCACACCCAACGCCTGATTGCGATGGCAGAGAATATGCCGATTGATATTCTGCGCGTACGTGATGACGATATCCCAGGTCTGGTGATGGACGGCGTGGTTGACCTCGGCATCATCGGCGAAAACGTGCTGGAAGAAGAGTTGCTGAATCGCCGCGCTCAGGGCGATGACCCACGCTACTTTACCCTGCGTCGCCTCGATTTCGGCGGTTGCCGCCTGTCACTGGCAGCGCCAGCAGACGAAGCCTGGAACGGCCCTGCGGCACTGGACGGTAAACGCATCGCGACATCTTATCCACACCTGCTCAAACGCTACCTCGACCAGAAAGGGATCTCGTTCAAATCCTGTCTGCTGAACGGTTCGGTTGAAGTCGCACCCCGTGCGGGTCTGGCGGACGCCATTTGCGATTTGGTCTCTACGGGTGCCACGCTTGAAGCGAACGGTCTGCGTGAAACAGAAGTGATTTACCGCTCCAAAGCCTGCCTGATTCAGCGCGACGGCGAAATGACCGACGCTAAACAGCAACTGATCGACAAACTGCTGACCCGTATTCAGGGCGTGATTCAGGCTCGTGAATCGAAATACATCATGATGCACGCGCCAACCGAGCGTCTGGAGGAAGTGATAGCTCTGCTTCCTGGTGCTGAACGCCCAACCATTCTGCCGCTGGCGGGCGATCAGCAGCGCGTGGCGATGCACATGGTCAGTAGCGAAACTCTGTTCTGGGAAACCATGGAAAAACTGAAAGCGCTGGGTGCCAGTTCTATTCTGGTGCTGCCGATTGAGAAGATGATGGAGTAAATCATCGTTTGCCTGCCCGGTGAGCTTCGCTTACCGGGCCTACGGGTCTTGTAGGCCGGATAAAGAACGAGCATCCGGCAAAAAGGAAAAATGATCATGAGCTTTAATACTGTCATCGACTGGAACGCCATCAGCCCGACTCAACAGCGCGACCTGCTGATGCGCCCGGCTATCTCTGCATCGGAAAGCATCAGCCGTACCGTGGCTGAGATCCTTGAAAACGTGAAAACCAAGGGCGATGCGGCGCTGCGTGAATACAGCGCAAAGTTTGATAAAACTGACGTTGCAGCACTGAAAGTGAGCGCCGAAGACATTGACGCCGCCAGCGCCCGACTGAGCGATGTGCTGAAACAGGCGATGGCCGTCGCGGTGAAAAATGTGGAGACGTTTCACGTCGCACAACAACTGCAGCCCGTCGATGTGGAAACGCTCCCCGGCGTGCGCTGCCAGCAAGTGACCCGCCCGATTGCCTCTGTCGGCCTGTATATTCCTGGCGGTTCTGCCCCACTGTTTTCTACCGTGTTAATGCTCGCCACACCGGCGCGCATCGCAGGCTGTAAAAACGTCGTGCTGTGCTCACCGCCACCGATTGCCGACGAGATCTTGTATGCGGCGAAACTGTGCGGCGTACAAGACATCTTTAACGTCGGCGGCGCGCAGGCCATTGCTGCGCTGGCGCTGGGTACCGAATCCGTACCGAAAGTGGATAAAATTTTTGGCCCGGGTAATGCCTTTGTGACCGAGGCCAAGCGCCAGGTCAGCCAGCGTCTGGATGGCGCCGCGATTGATATGCCGGCAGGTCCATCTGAAGTATTGGTGATTGCCGACAGCGGCGCCACGCCTGATTTTGTGGCATCAGACTTATTGTCTCAGGCCGAGCACGGTCCGGATTCGCAGGTTATTTTGTTAACGCCCGATGCTGATATGGCCGCCCGCGTCGCCGTTGCCGTAGAGCGTCAGCTGGCCGAACTGCCGCGTGCCGAAACCGCACGCCAGGCGCTGTCTGCCAGCCGTCTGATCGTTACCCGTGATTTAGCGCAGTGCGTTGAAATTTCCAACCACTATGGCCCTGAACACCTGATCATTCAGACCCGTGACGCGCGATCGCTGGTCGACGGCATCACCAGCGCCGGTTCGGTCTTTTTGGGCGACTGGTCACCCGAATCCGCGGGTGATTACGCTTCCGGCACCAACCACGTACTACCGACCTACGGCTATACCGCCACCTGTTCAAGCCTCGGGTTAGCAGATTTCCAGAAGCGCATGACCGTACAGGAACTGTCGCAGGACGGCTTTGCCGCGCTGGCGTCAACCATCGAAACGCTGGCCGCCGCCGAACGCCTGATGGCCCACAAAAACGCCGTTACCTTACGTGTCGCCGCACTCAAGGAGATGAAATGAGCATTGCAGAATTAGCCCGCAAAAACGTCCGTGACCTTACGCCGTATCAATCTGCGCGTCGCCTCGGCGGCAAAGGTGACGTCTGGCTGAATGCCAATGAATTCCCAACGGCGGTGGCTTTCGATCTTTCCCAGCAAACGCTCAACCGTTATCCCGAGTGCCAGCCGAAGGCGGTCATCGACAACTATGCGCGGTACGCCGGAGTGAAACCGGAACAGGTGTTAGTCAGCCGTGGGGCTGATGAAGGGATTGAACTGCTGATCCGCGCCTTCTGCGAACCGGGCAAAGACGCCATTTTATTCTGTCCGCCGACTTACGGCATGTACAGCGTCAGCGCTGAAACCTTTGGCATTGAATACCGTACCGTGTCCGCGCTGGAAAACTGGCAGCTCGATTTACAAGGCATCGCCGATAAACTCGACGGCGTGAAAGTGGTGTACGTGTGCAGCCCCAATAACCCGACCGGGCAGATTATCAACCCGCAGGATTTCCGCGTGCTGCTGGAAATGACCCGTGGCAAAGCGTTGGTCGTCGCCGATGAAGCCTATATTGAGTTTTGTCCGCAGGCGACGCTGACCGGCTGGATTGCCGAGTATCCGCATTTAGTGGTGCTACGAACGTTGTCGAAAGCGTTCGCCCTCGCGGGATTGCGCTGTGGCTTTACACTCGCCAGTGAAGAAATTATTGCCTTGCTGATGAAAGTGATTGCGCCGTACCCGCTTTCGACGCCAGTGGCTGATATTGCCGCCCAGGCGTTAAGCCCGCAGGGAATCAATGCGATGCGCGAACGTGTGGCGCAGATCCTCGAAGAACGGCAGTATCTGGTGAGCCAGCTGCGTGATATTGCGTGCGTTGAACAGGTATTCGATTCCGAGACCAATTACATTCTGGCGCGGATCACCGCCTCAAGCGCGGTCTTCAAATCTTTGTGGGATCAGGGCATTATCTTACGAGACCAGAATAAACAACCTTCTTTAAGCGGCTGCCTGCGCATCACCATCGGCACCCGCGACGAGAGCCAGCGCGTCATTGACGCCCTTCGTGCGGAGAAAGTATGACCCAGAAGTTCCTATTCATCGATCGTGACGGCACCCTCATCAGTGAGCCGCCGAGCGATTTTCAGGTCGACAGGTTCGACAAACTGGCGTTTGAAGCGGAAGTGATTCCTTCTCTGCTGAAACTGCAAAAAGCGGGCTATAAACTGGTGATGGTAACCAACCAGGACGGGCTGGGCACCGACAGTTTCCCGCAGGCGGATTTTGACGGCCCGCACAATCTGATGATGCAGATTTTTAGCTCACAGGGCGTACAGTTTGATGACGTTTTGATCTGTCCGCATGTTGAAACGGACAACTGCGAATGCCGCAAACCGAAGACCAAAATGGTGTCCGCGTGGCTGAAGGACGGCGTGATGGACGTCGCTAACAGCTACGTGATTGGCGACCGCGCCACGGACGTGACGCTTGCCAACAACATGGGCATCATCGGCCTGCGTTACAGCCGGGATGACCTCAACTGGCTGAAAATCACCGAGCAGTTGACCCAACGCGATCGCTATTCGCACGTCGAACGTAATACGCGCGAAACGCAGATCGACGTAAAAGTGTGGCTGGACCGCGAAGGCGGCAGCAAAATCAACACCGGTGTCGGCTTCTTCGACCATATGCTCGATCAGATTGCGACCCACGGCGGCTTCCGCACGGAAATTACCGTTAAAGGTGATTTATACATCGACGATCACCACACCGTGGAAGACACCGGTCTGGCGCTCGGTGAAGCGCTGAAACTGGCGCTCGGCGACAAACGCGGCATTAACCGTTTTGGCTTTGTGTTGCCGATGGACGAATGCCTGGCCCGCTGTGCGCTGGATATTTCTGGTCGTCCACACCTCGAATACCGCGCTGAATTTACCTATCAACGCGTCGGCGATCTTAGCACCGAGATGATTGAGCACTTTTTCCGCTCGCTCTCCTACACCATGGGCGTGACGCTGCACCTGAAAACCAAAGGCAAAAACGATCACCACCGCGTGGAAAGTCTGTTTAAAGCCTTTGGCCGTACGCTGCGCCAGGCGATCCGCGTCGAAGGTGACACCCTTCCCTCCTCCAAAGGAGTGTTGTGATGAGCGTCGTTATCCTCGATACCGGCTGCGCGAACCTCAACTCGGTGAAAGCGGCCATTAGCCGTCATGGCTACGAACTCGTAGTCAGCCGCGACCCGGACATCGTCCTTCGCGCCGACAAACTTTTTCTGCCGGGCGTGGGCACCGCCCAGGCGGCGATGGATCAGATCCGTGAACGTGAGCTTATTGACCTGATTAAAGCCTGCACTCAACCAGTGCTGGGCATTTGCCTCGGCATGCAGCTGCTGGGGCGTCGTAGTGAAGAATCAAACGGCGTCGACATGATCGGCATTATCGAGCAGGACGTGCCGAAAATGACCGATTTCGGCCTGCCGCTGCCGCACATGGGCTGGAACCGCGTGTATCCGAAAGCCGGTGACCGCCTGTTCCGTGGCATTGAAGACGGCGCGTATTTCTATTTTGTACACAGCTACGCGATGCCGGTAAATCCGTGGACCATCGCGCAGTGTCACTACGGCGAACCCTTTACCGCCGCAGTGCAAAAGGACAATTTCTTCGGCGTGCAATTTCACCCGGAACGCTCCGGTGCCGCAGGCGCGCAGTTGCTGAAAAACTTCCTGGAGATGTGATGATCATTCCCGCTTTAGATTTAATTGATGGCACCGTGGTGCGTCTTCACCAGGGCGATTATGGTCAGCAACGCGATTATGGCAACGATCCACTGCCTCGCTTGCAGGAATATGCCGCACAGGGCGCGGAAGTGTTGCATCTTGTCGATCTGACCGGGGCGAAAGACCCGGCTAAACGTCAGATCCCCTTAATCAAAACGCTCGTTGCCGGTGTTGATGTCCCGGTGCAGGTGGGCGGCGGTATTCGTACCGAAGCAGACGTTGCAGCATTGCTGGATGCAGGCGTGGCGCGCGTGGTTATCGGCTCCACGGCGGTGAAATCCCCGGAGAGTGTGAAGAGTTGGTTTGAACGTTTCGGCGCTGAAAAACTCGTGCTGGCGCTGGATGTGCGTATCGACGAGCAGGGCACCAAACAGGTCGCCGTCAGCGGCTGGCAGGAAAACTCTGGCGTCACGCTGGAAGCACTGGTCGATACCTATTTATCCGTCGGGCTGAAACACGTGCTGTGCACGGATATTTCCCGTGACGGCACGCTCGCGGGTTCCAATGTTTCGCTTTATGAAGAAGTGTGCGCCCGCTATCCGCAGGTTGCGTTCCAGTCTTCTGGCGGCATTGGTGGATTAGACGATATTGCCGCCCTGCGCGGAACAGGCGTTCGCGGCGTGATCGTTGGGCGTGCGCTGCTGGAAGATAAATTCAACGTTACGGAGGCCATCCAATGCTGGCAAAACGGATAATTCCTTGTCTTGACGTGCGCGATGGTCAGGTTGTGAAAGGCATACAGTTTCGCAATCACGAAATTATCGGCGATATTGTCCCGCTGGCAAAACGTTACGCTGAAGAAGGGGCTGATGAGCTGGTGTTCTATGACATTACCGCGTCAAGCGACGGACGCGTGGTGGATAAAAGCTGGGTGTCACGCGTCGCCGACGTTATCGACATCCCTTTCTGCGTGGCGGGCGGTATCAAGTCTGTTGACGACGCGGCGAAAATTCTCTCGTTTGGCGCAGATAAAATTTCCGTGAACTCCCCTGCTCTGGCCAACCCGGAACTGATTACCCGCCTGGCCGATCGTTTTGGCGTGCAATGTATTGTGGTGGGCATCGACACCTGGTTTGACGCAGAAACCGGCAAGTATCACGTGAATCAATATACCGGCGACGAAAACCGTACACGCGTCACCCAGTGGGAAACGCTCGATTGGGTTCAGGAAGTGCAAAAGCGCGGCGCCGGTGAAATCGTGTTGAACATGATGAATCAGGATGGCGTACGCAACGGCTACGATTTGGCACAGTTGAAGAAAGTGCGCGACGTGTGCCATGTGCCGCTGATTGCCTCCGGCGGCGCAGGCACGATGGAACATTTCCACGAAGCCTTCCGCGATGCAGACGTTGACGGGGCGCTGGCGGCCTCGGTGTTCCACAAACAAATCATCAATATTGGCGAACTAAAAGCGTACCTGGCGACTCAGGGCGTGGAGATCAGGGTATGTTAACTGAACAACTGGATTGGGAAAAAACCGACGGACTGATGCCCGCCATTGTGCAACACGCAGTGTCGGGTGAAGTGCTGATGCTGGGTTATATGAATCAGGAAGCGCTGGCAACCACCGAGCAAAGCGGTAGAGTGACGTTTTACTCGCGCACTAAACAGCGTCTGTGGACAAAAGGCGAAACGTCTGGTCATTTCCTCAACGTGGTCAGCATCACGCCAGATTGCGATAACGATACGCTCTTAGTGCTCGTCAATCCTATTGGCCCAACTTGCCACAAAGGCACATCCAGTTGCTTTGGTGAAACCGGACATCAATGGCTGTTTCTGTATCAGCTTGAGCAATTGTTGGCTGAGCGTAAAACCGCCGATCCGGCCAGTTCCTACACCGCAAAACTGTACGCCAGCGGCACTAAGCGTATCGCGCAGAAAGTCGGCGAAGAAGGTGTGGAAACCGCACTGGCCGCGACCGTTAACGATCGTCATGAGCTGACAAACGAAGCCTCTGACCTGATGTATCACCTGATGGTGTTGCTCCAGGATCAGGAACTGGATATGACTACCGTGATTGAAAACCTGCGTAAGCGTCATCAGTAGTTTTCATCAGGTATAAAAAAACCGGGCTAGCGATAGCCTAATGCCAGTCAGTTAAGCGCGGTGGTCGCTATTCCGTTCACCTGATGTCCGCAGACACCTCTGCACTTTCATCCGTGAACGGGCAAAGGGGAATGACCGAATTCCCCTTTGCAATCCCCCCGGCCCCGCAATTGAAA
>DASXML010000027.1:0-3644 GCA_036495715.1 Scandinavium sp. | reverse complement strand
TTTCATAGGCAGCGGCGGCTTGCTGGATGGTCGTCTCGGCATCCGCCATGGTGCCCGTATCCTGGTCACGACGACTGAGATACGCTTCCACATAAGCCTGGGCTGCGGCATCAAGCGTGGACTGCATCGTATCCAGCGCACTACGCTCTGCGGCGGTCACGTTGTCGGTATTCACCGGTGTCGAGAACAATCCATCCAGCACGCCGGTTGAGGGTTCAGGGATAGTGGCACTACCACACAAAGCGCTGCCATTACCCGTCGTGTAGTCACCGTTACCACCTTTAGTGACCATCATCGCCGTTCGTGCCTGCCCGTCCTGATACAAAGAGGCCAGTTCCTGGTTGGTCGCGTATTTGCACAGGTTCATTTCAAATACCGCCCGGGCAGCCGACCGTGTGGATGGGGCCGTGGGCTGCACTACCAGCGACATGCCACTGCTAATCATATCAGCCGATTTGTCTGTGAGTACGTTGGCACTCCCGATACCCATGGTGGATGCCGCCCACAGCATCACCAGCTGTGAGAGTGACCATCCTGATGACGTCGGGATAAGGGTGATGAATCCGGCAAAGCTCATTACCGGATGCAGCATAGTTCGCCCGGCGCTAAACACTTTGCCATCCTGTCCGCCCTTAAACAGCGTTTTGAGCGTTACGATAAGGAACCAGACCAGGGCGACCGTACACAGCACGCCATTCAGCAGCGCGAACAATGAACCGATAAGCGTCGCCTGACCGGGCTGAAAGGGTGAAATCACCACATCACCAAATATCATCACCAGCGCCTGCCGAGAAAGATCACCAGACCTTTGTGCGGCATCGCTGATGGTCTGGTAATCCACGCCATCGGCAAACGCCGGGCACGACGCAGCGCACAGCAAGGCTGCCGCCTGAATTTTTTTCAGTAGCTTCATGGTTTACCTGCAGGTCAGTAAGACTGACCAGAAGAGAGATAGGCGGGAAAGCCGGCATCGCGGCTGTGTGGGCGTTACATCAAAGATTGATTAAAGTTGAGACCATCAGATGCCGGGGATGCATCTTCTTTCATTTACCGTGGCAGGAGACAGAACAGCATCTGAGCCACGGTAACATTGTCAGTATAAAATCAGTTAACGAGCCGCCAGACATGTTTAGGGACACGATCAAACAGCTTACCGGTGGCCAGCTCAGCCTTACGGTGGTCATAAGCCAGCGTCATTTCAGACGTGTCGGGAGATGTACTGGTGTAGCTCAGGTGTTCATAGACTTTTTCAAGGGTGTCGAGCGAGTGATGCCGGCGAAATTTAAGCAGCCAGTCTTTCCGTGTCATAGGGTCCTCAATAAAAAAACGCCGCTCCGGTGAATATCCCCGGGCGGTATCGATATGGGCATGCGCCCGTGGATTTTGGTTAATTGTCAGACAGGCATGCTGACGCTCTGCTACACGGTAAAGAAGGCGTTGATGGCTGGCAAGCAAAAGCCCTAAATTTAATCCGGATTAAAATTGAAGGCAGCTTTTGTCCGCGAGAAAAATAAGCCCACTGCAGCGCTCAGAACGTCCTGAACTCATCGCTAAAGCAACCATGCTCATCGTGGAAGCGGTTCAGGTTTTCCAGTGCTTCTCTGCCTTCATCTGCTTCACGCAAACGTAATTTTGCCTCTTGTTCTGCCGTCATGATAACGTCCGGTACTGCCGTTTTCTCTACAGACATAAATACCTCGCAACAGAATAACAGGCGAATAACCACTGGCGGCCAAATGCTATGGCCGTGAGATCTGCACCATATAGAGAAGTGAAAGATAATCCTGACGCGTGCTGGCAAAAATATCCAGAATGGCAGTATCAGTTGTCGGGTTATAGCGAAAAAGACACGTGTATTTACCTGAGCTATCCATCCAGCGGCGGATCAGAACGCCCTGCGCCTGAGCATGTAAATCAACGGGGTATTGCAGGGGGTTCGATTCAATCGCAACGATGGCTTCCTCCAGTAAATCAGTCACTTCGTCCCGTGCCTGGTTGAGGGGCATTTTCGCCGCTTTATAAGACTCAATAATACTGAGCGTCTGCTCCGTTGTACGGGTTGTTATGATAGATGGCATTGCGTTTCCGGCTCTATTCTTCCTGTTGTGCTCTGCGACGGGCCAGCAACTCACGCGCATTACTGAAACGACCCTGCTCAACATCGTGTTGAGAAAGGCTAACCAGTTTTAACATGGCGTTTATCTGCTGTTGCTGATGGCGCTCAGCCAGCTCTGCATCACGTTCTTCTGCGGTCTGAATAAACAGTTCTGCAGCCCCGTTTTTTGTCACATAGACTCCGCCCCGAAACTGCTCAGGAGAACCCAGCATTTCGCGGGCCGACTTCTGGGAAATCGTCGTCATCTTATTCACCTTTAATGAAAATGGTCATTCTCTGAACTATAGCAAGCACGAGTGCTCAGAGGCAATATTTGTCATAAATTTTACCCTATGTATTTAACCGGTGGTCAGAAAAGCCCCCCGCTCAGCACCTGGCGGCACCAGTGCGTTTCCTGCAAAAACGCCCGAAAACTGCCTGCTTCGGATTCAGATACGCGCTTTTCCGTCAATTGCCATAACCGGTAACTTACCGCCAGTGCCTGAACAAACCCGGTCGCGGCAAGGAGAAGCATGACCATCAGAACACAGCCCACCCGCAGCCAGCCTGTACCGCTCACGCTACTGCCTGCCGCAATCAGCATCATCAGAAAACCTACCGCAGGCAGACCGGTGAGCCACATCAGACTCCACCAGAACCAGCGGCTGATACGAAAATTGCGGGCCAGCCGCTCAGGACGCAGACCCGTGTCTGCCACCGCCTGCGACCAGCTTTCAGGACGGTAGCTCCCTGCCCCACGTCCTGATGTCACCTCCCGTAAGCGTTGCCACAAACGGGATAAGTTGCGACCGGTATAGCGCGCCATACCGGCCACTTCCGAAGCCGGGACGACAATATTCAGCGCCAGCCAGCCCGCGCGCTTTGCCGTGACTTTCCTGCTTTTTGCCCCCGTTACCGGAGGCTGTTCATCTTTAGGACTCATAGCGTTTCATCCTCAACAGCCAGCGCAGGTTCAATGACCGAAAAATTCAGATGGTGCAGGGCCCCAAGCGCATGCAACGCCGTAAACAAAAAGCCATAGACGTCGGTCAGCGCCGGGTTTTCCATACAACGAATATCTGGGGTCAAAAAGATAATCTGTCCTGGACGCAACCTGAACGTACTGAGGTTCAGGCCGCACTCAGCAGCGAAGGTTTCCGCGACGTGGGGATGATGGTAGGTGGCCATGCAGTTGCGAATAATCCCGGCAGATTCACTTGCCCCCTCTTGTGTCAGCAGCGCACGCGCTGACTGCAGTGCCGGATGCCAGGGGTACTTTTTGCTCCAGCGTGCCAGGGCCGTCCACAATTCGTCAGCCCACAGTTGCCCGGCAAGCGCAGCGAGACCAGAAGCACGACCGTTGAAATGTCCGGAATCAGCCGCAAAGGCCAGCACGCACGCCATCAGTTGTCGGGTGAGATGGGTGTGTGTCTCGGGTGGAAACATCGCAGCGGCAAGCGCTGCCGCCCCTTCTGCTGCGCTGACATGATTTAGCGCCCCCAGGACGTCCCATGCATCCCCTTCCTGGGTTTGTCCGGGTGCCAGTCGC
>DASXML010000026.1:0-71154 GCA_036495715.1 Scandinavium sp. | reverse complement strand
CAAGGGAAGATGGTGCATCCGGGAGGATTCGAACCTCCGACCGCTCGGTTCGTAGCCGAGTACTCTATCCAGCTGAGCTACGGATGCATCGGGATAACTATTTACTGCTGACTCAATGCCACTTATCGTGCCGCGACACTGATAAAGATGGTGCACCCGGGAGGTTGACTCACCGAAGGTTCGCCCTAAAGGGCCGTTGCTGAAGCAACGTTATCATCCCTGTCGCCTGCTGAGAAATAATCTTTCTCCGCAAAACTATATCGTTAATAGCCAAGGGAAGATGGTGCATCCGGGAGGATTCGAACCTCCGACCGCTCGGTTCGTAGCCGAGTACTCTATCCAGCTGAGCTACGGATGCATCGGGATACTGCTTTTACTGCCGACTCAATGTCACTCAACGTGCCGCAACATTGATAAATATGGTGCATCCGGGAGGATTACTCGCCGAAGGCTCGCCCTGACGGGCCGTTGCTGAAGCAACGTTATCCTTCCTGGTGTTTGCTGAAAAAACATCTTCTCTGAAACACGACCATCGCTAATGGCAGGAAAAATATGGTGCATCCGGGAGGATTCGAACCTCCGACCGCTCGGTTCGTAGCCGAGTACTCTATCCAGCTGAGCTACGGATGCAAATGGCGGTGAGGCGGGGATTCGAACCCCGGATGCAGCTTTTGACCGCATACTCCCTTAGCAGGGGAGCGCCTTCAGCCTCTCGGCCACCTCACCATACGCCTCTTGCGAGTGCTTCAAGTTACTCGTGAGAGCTTCTCGTCGCTGCGTGGCGCACATATTACTTTCTGGGACTTATAAGTCAAACAATTTTTCCAGAGCTTTTATCGTTTGCACACTTCCCGTTCAATTAGTTTGCAAAAACGGCAAAAAGAGCGATTTATCAACACAAATAGTCTCAGCTAACCCAGTAAATACGGGGCGTGTGAAAAGTACATTGAGGAAAAAATGTGATGGATTCAGGACGAAGAACGGAACAAAAACAGCAAAAACGAAAAAAACGGAGGGTTGCGTCTCACCGAGAAGTGAGACGCGGGAAAATTAGTAACTGGACTGCTGGGATTTTTCAGCCTGGATACGCTGGTAGATCTCTTCACGATGGACAGAGACTTCTTTAGGGGCGTTTACGCCGATGCGTACCTGGTTGCCCTTCACCCCTAAAACTGTCACGGTGACCTCATCTCCAATCATGAGGGTCTCACCAACTCGACGAGTCAGAATCAGCATTCTTTGCTCCTTGAAAGATTAAAAGAGTCGGGTCTCTTGTATCCCGGCATTATCCATCATATAACGCCAAAAAGTAAGCGATGACAAACACGTAAACGTGTAAGCAGTCACGGCATTACATTCTGTTAAACGTAAGTTTAGCCGATGTACACAATTTCAACCTGACTTTATCGTTGTCAGTCTTGCTATTGCAAGGCACCCAAACCCGTGAGTTAAGGCACCTGCAGCGTTTATAGTTATTACAGTTTTGCGCTGACCCAGCTTTTTACGCTGGCCAGTGCGGCCGGGAGAGCCGCTGCATCCGTACCGCCGGCTTGCGCCATATCAGGACGACCGCCCCCTTTACCGCCCACCTGCTGAGCGACCATACCTACCAGTTCCCCTGCTTTCACACGGTCTGTCACATCCTTAGAGACACCCGCAATCAGAGAAACCTTATCGTCAGCAACCGTTGCCAGAACCACAATCGTGGAACCGAGCTGATTCTTCAGATCGTCAACCATAGTACGCAACATCTTCGGTTCAACGCCAGTAAGTTCGCTCACCAGCAGTTTTACCCCATTGATTTCTTCTGCTTTGCTGGAGAGATTTGCGCTCTCCTGTGCAGCAGCTTGCGCTTTCAGTTGCTGTAGTTCTTTCTCCAGCTGACGAGTACGCTCGAGCACTGAACGGACTTTTTCAGTCACGTTATGGCTATCGCCTTTCAGCAGGTGCGCCACATCGCTCAGTACATCGCTCTGCGTATGCAGGCTGGCAATCGCGCCTTCACCTGTCACCGCTTCGATACGACGAACGCCTGCCGCAGTACCGGATTCAGAAATGATGCGGAACAGACCAATGTCACCCGTACGTGAGGCGTGTGTACCGCCGCACAGCTCGGTGGAGAAGTCGCCCATGCTCAGAACACGTACGCGCTCGTCGTATTTCTCGCCGAACAGCGCCATCGCGCCTTTCGCTTTCGCGTCTTCCAGCTCCATGACATGCGTTTCGATAGGCAGGTTACGACGGATCTGGGCATTGACCAAATCTTCGACCGCGCGAATCTCTTCCGGTTTCATGGCTTCAAAATGGGAGAAGTCAAAACGCAGCGCTTTGTCATTCACCAAAGAACCTTTCTGCGCGACATGGGTGCCAAGCACCTGGCGCAGCGCCGCGTGCATCAGATGGGTCGCGGAGTGGTTCAACAGAATACGAGCACGACGCGCTTCATCGACATCAGCCTGTACCGCGTCACCCACTTTCAAGGAACCGCTGTTCAGCGTGCCAAGATGGCCAATCGCCTGGCCGTATTTTTGGGTATCCGTCACGTTGAAGGTAAAGCCAGCGCCTTTCAGTTCGCCTTTATCGCCAACCTGGCCACCTGATTCCGCATAGAACGGAGTCTGGTCCAGTACGACAACGGCATTTTGGCCTGCTGCAATGCTGTCTACTGCTTTGCCATCCACAAACAGCGCGGTGATTTTACCGTTCAGTTCCAGATGGTCGTAGCCTTTAAATTCTGAAGCGCCGTCAACGCGGATCATCGCATTGTAGTCAGCACCAAAACCGCTGGATTCACGCGCACGACGACGCTGCTCTTCCATTGCGACTTCAAAACCTGCTTCATCAACTTTGAGATTACGCTCGCGGCAAACGTCTGCCGTCAGATCAACCGGGAAACCGTAGGTGTCATACAGACGGAAAGCGGTTTCACCGTCCAGCGTATCGCCTTTCAGTTTCGACAGTTCTTCGTCCAGCAGCGCCAGGCCACGCTCAAGCGTGCGAGCAAACTGCTCTTCTTCGGTTTTCAGTACCTGCTCAACCTGAGCTTGCTGACGTTTAAGTTCTTCACCTGCAGAACCCATCACTTCAACCAGCGGGCCAACCAGTTTCCAGAAGAAGCTGTCTTTCGCGCCGAGCATATTGCCGTGACGAACTGCACGACGAATGATACGACGCAGCACATAACCACGGTTTTCGTTCGACGGGATAACGCCATCAGCAATCAGGAACGCACAAGAACGAATGTGATCGGCAATCACGCGCAGGGATTTATTGTTAAGATCGGTTGCACCGGTCTCTTTTGCCACAGCCTGAATCAGGGTACGGAACAAATCGATGTCGTAGTTGGAGTTCACATGCTGCAACACTGCTGCGATACGCTCCAGACCCATACCGGTATCTACAGACGGCTTCGGCAGCGGTTCCATCGTACCGTCGGCCTGACGGTTGAACTGCATGAAGACGATGTTCCAGATCTCAATGTAACGATCGCCATCTTCTTCCGGGCTGCCCGGAGGACCGCCCCAAATGTGATCGCCATGATCAAAGAAGATTTCAGTACACGGACCGCATGGGCCAGTGTCGCCCATCTGCCAGAAGTTATCTGAGGCATACGGCGCGCCCTTGTTGTCGCCGATACGGATAATACGTTCGCGCGGAACGCCGACTTCGTTGGCCCAAATTTCAAAGGCTTCGTCATCGGTTTCATACACGGTGACCCACAGACGCTCTTTCGGCAGTGCAAACCAGTTTTCACCGGTCAGAAGCTCCCAGGCATACTGAATAGCATCATGCTTGAAATAGTCGCCGAAGCTGAAGTTGCCCAGCATTTCAAAGAAAGTATGGTGACGCGCGGTGTAACCGACGTTTTCCAGATCGTTGTGCTTACCGCCCGCACGCACACAGCGCTGCGAGGTCGTTGCGCGGGAATAATTACGCTTGTCGAGACCAAGGAACACGTCCTTGAACTGGTTCATCCCCGCGTTGGTAAACAGCAGAGTCGGGTCGTTGTTTGGTACCAGGGAGCTGCTGGCAACTACCTGATGTCCCTTACTATGGAAAAAGTCGAGAAACGCCTGACGGATCTCAGCGGTGCTCTTGCTCATAATTATCCTGGAATCACGCTAACGGATTGTTGCAGGCGGCAGCTGAACAGTTTTTACACAGTCAGGCAACCTTACGGAAAAAAGTGGGAATAAGATAAGTTTTCTTGGGAGGGAAGTAAAATCCAGAGTGACTCAGTCGTTAACTTTTCGCCATATTTGCTGGATATCTTCCATTAGATAGCCACGGTTCAGTAAAAATCGCTGCGCCTTCACTTTCTCTGCAAACACCGTCGGAAGCGGTTCACCGTATTTACGTTCTGCCTGGTCACGGGCTAACGCCATCCAGTCAATTTCGCAGTCGTACATCGCCTGATCAATGTCAGCACGCCCAATCCCTTTCTGGTTCAGATCCTGGCGGATCCGCGCAGGACCATAACCTTTGCGGCTACGACTGGCGATAAACTGTCGGGTAAAGCGAGCATCATCCAGATAGTTGCTTTCCAGACACCAGGTGACGACCTTATCAACGTCTTCTGGCGGCGCATCAATCGGCTCTGGGCCCGTTTTAGTGAATATTGGGGCCACCAGTTTACGGCGCAGTTCTTTTTCACTGTGATCGCGCATCGCCAAAATGCGAATGGCCCTGTCCAGTAACCGGGCGTAAGCAGAACGACGAGGTGAGCTTTCAGTCATAAAGGGCCTTTTGACGCAGAGTGCAATTAAGCACTTAACATACTTAACAAAAGCAAAAGGGCCGCATCAGCAGCCCTTTTCTCATTTCAGCGAGGATCAGAAGTCTTCGTTGGTTTCTTCAACGCTGTCGTTGTTGTCAACGTTGAAGGCTGGCTTGTCGTCTTGATTGCTCAGTAACAGCTCACGTACTTTCTTCTCGATCTCTTTCGCGGCAGCGGGGTTCTCTTTCAGCCAGGCAATAGAGTTCGCTTTACCCTGACCAATTTTGTCACCGTTGTAGCTGTACCAGGCACCTGCTTTCTCGATCAGCTTCTCTTTCACGCCGAGATCAACCAGTTCGCCGTAGAAGTTGATGCCTTCACCGTAGAGGATCTGGAATTCAGCTTGCTTGAACGGTGCTGCGATTTTGTTTTTTACGACCTTCACGCGAGTTTCACTACCCACGATGTTGTCGCCCTCTTTCACCGCGCCGATACGGCGGATGTCGAGACGAACAGAGGCGTAGAATTTCAGTGCGTTACCGCCAGTGGTGGTTTCCGGGTTACCGAACATCACACCGATTTTCATACGGATCTGGTTGATGAAAATTAGCAGCGTATTGGACTGTTTCAGGTTACCCGCCAATTTACGCATTGCCTGGCTCATCATACGTGCCGCAAGGCCCATGTGTGAGTCACCAATTTCACCTTCGATTTCCGCTTTTGGCGTTAATGCCGCGACGGAGTCGACGACGATAACATCAACCGCACCAGAACGTGCCAACGCGTCACAGATTTCCAGCGCCTGCTCACCGGTATCCGGCTGAGAACACAGCAGGTTATCGATATCAACGCCCAGTTTGCGAGCGTAAACCGGGTCCAGCGCGTGTTCTGCATCGATAAACGCACAGGTTTTGCCTTCGCGCTGCGCCGCAGCAACGACCTGCAAAGTCAGGGTCGTTTTACCGGATGACTCGGGTCCGTAAATTTCAACAATACGACCCATCGGCAGGCCGCCAGCCCCCAGTGCGACATCCAGAGAAAGCGAGCCGGTAGAGATGGTTTCCACATCCATGGAACGGTCTTCACCCAGGCGCATGATGGAACCTTTACCGAATTGTTTTTCGATTTGGCCCAGTGCTGCCGCCAACGCTTTCTGTTTGTTTTCGTCGATAGCCATTATTACTCCTGTCCGGGTGTTCCCGCGTGAATTCTGTTTTGTTGAGGCAATTATACTGTATGGTCATACAGTATCAAGTGTTTTGTAGAAATTGTTGCCACAGCATCTGTAAGGCATACGCGGTAGCCTGACGGCGCACGACTTCGCGGTCTCCGGCAAAGCATTCCTGACGGGTGTAGCCTTGACCATTGGCGCAGGCAAGACCGAACCATACTGTGCCAACCGGCTTTTCTTCACTGCCGCCATCCGGCCCTGCAATTCCGCTGACGGAAAGTGCATACGTGGCGCGGGCTGCACGCAGCGCACCAATTGCCATCTCCACAACCACCGGTTCACTAACCGCTCCGTGGTTCAGCAATGTGTCTTCAGACACGCCAACCATCTGCGATTTGGCTTCGTTACTGTAGGTGACAAACCCGCGTTCAAACCAGGCAGAACTGCCCGCTATATCGGTCAATGTTTTAGCAATCCAGCCGCCAGTGCAGGATTCCGCCGTCGTTACCGTCGCACTCTGAGCCTTCAGCGCCAGCCCTACCTTTTCGCTAAACGCCATCAATTCACTGTCAGTCATCGTCATCCCTCATGGCCTGAAAAAGATGCTCAACAAGATACCATTTTCTGTATCGAGAGGGAGATGGCGTGGAGATTTTACGAGGACGCTTCAGAAAAATCGTGCTGCGCCCCGAACTCTCGGGACGCATCTCAGAATTACTTCATGCTATTGGCGATAGATTCCACGTTATGACGTAGCATTTTGACGTAGCTATCCGCCACGCCACCCGGTTTCGACAGCGCTTCTGGGTAAAGCTCACCGCCCGGTTGCGCACCTGTTGCCGTCGCAATCTGTTTGACCAGACGCGGATCAAGCTGGTTTTCCATAAACCAGGTATGCACGCCATCCGCTTTAATCTGCTGGATGAGCGCCCCCACCTGCGCAGCGCTGGCCTCACTTTCTGATGACAGTCCTTGCGGGGCAAGGAACGTCACGCCATAAGCGCGGCCAAAATAACCAAACGCATCATGGCTGGTCAGCACTTTGCGCTTCGCCTGTGGAATGGCGCTGAAACGGGCTTTCGCCCAACCGTCAATCTGCTGTAGCTCGGCGATGTATTTCTGCCCACTGGCGTTGAGCGCGGCTTCATCCTGCGGGTCAGCTTTCACCAGCCCTGCCAGAATATTCTTCGCATACAGTGCCCCATTCGCCGCGCTATTCCATGCGTGCGGATCGGTCACCACTTTGCCCTCTTCATCCAACGTATGTGTTTTCACGCCTTGTGAAGCCACCACCAGCTCACCTTTAAAACCCGAAGCCTTCACCAGCCGATCGAGCCACCCTTCCAGCCCCAAACCGTTCACGACAACCACATCGGCTTTGCTCAACAGTACGCTGTCTTTGGGTGAAGGTTCAAAGGTGTGCGGGTCACCGTCCGGGCCGACCAGCGTATCGACGTGAACGTGCTCACCGCCCACCTGCTGCACCATATCCCCGAGCACTGAAAAACTCGTCACTACGTTCAGCGTTTTCGCCATCACGCCCTGCGACAATGCGCTCAGCGTCAGCGCCAAAATAATCCCCGTTCTTTTCATCATTTCCCCTTGCGTTAAAAAAGCGCACGCAGACTGAAAGCCAGTCGGCTGCGCGAGCCAAAAAACACCGAAATAAAAAACAGTAAACTTGCAGTCAGTACGATGGAGGGGCCGGCGGGCAAATTGGCCGACCAGGAAAGACTCAGGCCAAGCCAGGCGCAGAACGCTCCACTCACCGCCGCGAACAATAAAATGCCCGGTAACGTCTGCGCCCAGCAGCGGGCAGCAATCGCCGGCAGCATCATCACACCCACCGCCATCAGCGTGCCAAGCACCTGAAAACCAGCCACCAGGTTGAGCACCAATAGTGCCAGGAATAAACCGTGCAGCAGCGATGGCAGACGCTGGGCGTTCACCTCCAGCCACGCGCTGTCAAAGGCTTCGCTGACCAGCCCGCGATAAAGGAGCGCCATCACCACCAGCGTCAGGCTGGCGACGCCGGAGACAAACAGTAGCGCGTTGTTATCCACCGCCAGAATCGAACCGAACAATAAATGCAGTAGATCGACGCTGGAGCCACGCAGCGACACCAGCGTGACGCCTAGCGCCAGTGAACCGAGATAAAAACCGGCGAAACTGGCGTCTTCTTTAAGCGGCGTTCGGCGACTGACCCATCCTGCAATCAGCGCCACGGCAATGCCTGCGATGAACCCGCCGACGGTCATCGCCAGCAATGACATACCACTCAGTAAATAACCCACGGCTACGCCCGGCAGAATGGCGTGCGAAAGCGCGTCACCCATCAGGCTCATCCGGCGTAAGAGAAGAAAAACGCCGAGCATCGTGGTGCTGACCGACAGCGCCAGACACACCACCAAAGCGCGGCGCATGAAGCCGAACTCGATAAAAGGTTGAAAGAAGGTGTGCCAGATCATGCGCGCCTCGCATTTTCAAATGCCGTAAGTACGGAAGGGGTATCGCCCCAGCAGGCGCGCTGGGACTCCAGCAACAACGTTTCGGGGAAATGGCGCGCCACGCGTTGATTGTCGTGCAGCACCGCCAGCACAGTTTGTCCATCGCGATGCATTTCGAGGATTAACGCCATCAGCTCAAGGCTGGTTGCTTCGTCGATGCCGGTGAAAGGCTCGTCCAGCATCACTAACGGCGCTTGTTGCACTAATACCCGCGCAAACAGCATCCGCTGAAATTGCCCGCCGGAAAGCGCATCTATCGATGACTCCCCCAGCGCTGCCAGCCCCACGCGTTCGATAGCCGACGCTATTTTGCGTCGCATTTGTGCGTTCAAGCCGCGAAACAGTGACACTCGCGGCCACGCCCCCTGACTGACCACGTCATAAACCGTAAGCGGAAATTGCGATTCTAATGCGTGGCGCTGCGCCAGCCAGCCGATAACCGGGCGCGCGCCACGCCAGCGAAGCTGCCCGCTCACTGGTGGAATAAACCCGGCCAGCGTTTTCAGTAACGTGGATTTACCACAGCCGTTGATACCGACAATCGCCGTCAGCGAGCCTTTCTCAATCGTGCCGCACAGCGATGGCGTGATAGCCAACCGCTCATAACCCGCCACCAGATGGTCAAGTTCAATCATGGCAGCGCCACCGCCCAGCACGTCGCCAGCCACAGTAACGTTATCAGGAACAGGGCCAAAACCAGTCGCAGCAGACTGGAGGTGTTGAACAGGGAACAGGGGATCATCATTAACCTCAAATTTAACGTTATAACATAACAATAAAGAGGTTAACGTAAGATGTAAATCGGTGTTGTCAGGTGGGGCTGTATCGAAATATTTCAGACGCCCCTCCCGCAGGAGGGGACGAAGGATTACTGCTGCGTGCGGGCCATTGCCACAGCCTGACCCAGCTGCCAGACCGCCATCGCGTAGTGCGTGCTGTGGTTGTAGCGAGTAATGGCGTAGAAGTTTGGCAAGCCATACCAGTATTCATAACCGGTACCGACATCAAGACGCAGCAAACTGACCTGCTGGTGATCGCCCAACGACTGCGTCGGTGACAAGCCTGCCGCCGCCAGCTGTGAAACGCTGTAGTTGGTTTTGAAGCCGTTATCCAAACCGGGAGCCTGACCCGCCGCCGGAACCGCGACCTGATCGCCCTTCACCCAGCCGTGCTGTTTGAAGTAGTTGGCCACGCTGCCAATTGCGTCGTCCGGATCCCACAGGTTGATATGACCGTCACCGTTGAAGTCTACGGCGTATTGCTTGTATGACGATGGCATGAACTGGCCGTAGCCCATTGCACCGGCAAACGACCCTTTCAGATCCAGCGGATCGTCCTGTTCGTCACGAGCCATTAACAGGAAGGTTTCCAGCTCGCCGGAGAAATACTGGGCGCGGCGTGGATAATTGAACGATAGCGTTGCCAGCGCATCCAGAATACGGGTTTTACCCATGATGCGGCCCCAGCGCGTTTCCACGCCGATAATGCCAACAATAATTTCCGGCGGCACCCCGTAAACCTGCCACGCGCGGGTCAGCGCATCCTGATGTTCGTTCCAGAATGCCACACCGTTTTGCACGTTATCCGGGGTAATAAACTGTTTGCGATAGCGCAGCCATGCGCCGTTTGGCCCGGTCGGAACCTGCGCCGTCGGTGCCTGTCGGTCCATCAAACGCAGCACGTAATCCAGGCGCTTGGCCTGAGAGAGAATTTCATGCAGCTGCTGGCGATCAAAGCCGTGTTTGCTGACCATCGAATCGATGAACTGCTCCGCCGCCGCGTTGTTGGCGAAGTCACCGCCCATCTGGGTCACGTTATGCTGCGGCTCCAGCAGGAATCCTCCCGAAGAGGGACTCGCCGTGGTCGGTGCTTCAGCGGTTTTTGGTTTGCTGCTACAGGCAGCCACCAGCACGCAGAGCGGGAGTATGGTCAGGTAACGACGCTTCAACATGTGACATCCATTTAGCTAATTCGGCAAGAGGAAGTATGGTAAACATCCGTCAGCCGATAAGAAAGTGCAAGCTCGCCCCAACGACAAATAATTCGTTTAAAGTTACTTTTTAAGACCTAAGCGTTTTGCCAGCCGATGCAAATTCGCCACATCCAGCGACAGCGCGCGGGCCGTGGCGGCCCAATTGTTTTGCTGGCTGTCCAACGCCTGTATGATCGCCTGACGCTGAAATGCCTCAGTCGCCTCGCGCAGATTCACTGTCTCCGTCTGCACGTCACGCGTTTGCACAACGACCGCCGCTTCACCGTTAAACGCAAAATGCTGAGGATGCAGCGTCACGTCATCACCGCCACTCGCCGCACGCGCCAAGACCACCGCACGATGAATGGCATGTTCCAGTTCACGCACGTTGCCGGGCCAGGGATACGCCGCCAAATGCGTTCTGACCGCCGCGCTTAAAATCACACTGCCAAGCCCCATGCGCGCACGGCACTGCTCGCAGAAATAGCCCGCCAGCAGAACGACGTCGTCACCCCGCTCGCGCAGCGGCGGCACCGAAAGCGGAAACACGCTCAGGCGATGGAACAAATCGGCGCGAAAACGCCCGCCCAGCACTTCTTCGCGCAAATCACGGTTGGTTGCTGCCAGTACGCGCACGTTGACCCGCAGACTGCGGTCGTCCCCTACCCGCTGAATATCGCCATATTGCAGAACGCGCAGCAGTTTGGCCTGTAGCGACAACGACAGCTCGCCGATTTCATCGAGGAACAGCGTGCCGTTATCGGCGATTTCGAATTTGCCGCTGCGGTTGCTGATGGCCCCGGTGAACGCCCCTTTCACGTGCCCAAAAAGCTCACTTTCCGCCACGCTTTCCGGCAGTGCGGCGCAGTTAAGGTAAACCAGAGGGTTTGCGGCTCGGGGCGATTGCTGATGAATCGCCTTCGCCACCAGCTCTTTCCCGGTGCCCGTTTCACCGCCAATCAGCACGTTCAGGTCCGATCCCGCGACAATCTCAATCTCTTTTTTCAGCTGCATGATCGGTGCAGAAAGACCAATTATCTCCTGTGCGTCCGCAGTCGGTTCACCACTCAGGTTTTCCATCAGCACGTTCTGGCTTTCCAGCCGCGCAATCAACAGCGCATTATTCAGTGCCCCGGAGACCAGCGCCGCAATGAGCCGCAGCGCTTCATCGCTGTAGCTGTCGAACTGGTGGGCGTCCATACCATCTAGCGTCAGCGCGCCAATCAGATTCTGTCCTGCAAACAGCGGCAACCCCAGGCACGCGTGAACTTTCAGGCTTTCCTGACCAGGGATCAGGCCGTCATAAGGATCGGGCAACGAACTGTCAGCCGGGAAACGCACAATGTCTCCGGCACGGGCAATCGCTTCCAGCCGCGGATGACCGTCCAGCGCAAAGCGCCTCCCGAGGACATCTTTCGCCAGGCCATCTATCGCCAAAGGAATGAACTGGTGCGCCTCGTAGCGCAGCAGCGCCGAGGCGTCGCAGCCCAACAGTTGGCGCAGCGTGGTTATCAAACGCGAAAAACGATTCGGGTGACCAATGTCGCTCTGCAACTCGATGGCGATTTTCGCCAGCGCTTCGGTGGAAAAACTCATACCTGCCTCATTGTCATTATGACTACAACCATTGTCTTTTAGACCATAACAATCATAGTCATTATGACAAACCATCACAAAGCGAAATTTAAAAACATTTTAATTATCAATTAAATAAAAGTTGGCACGCGATTTGATATAGCCCCATTACTTTTTTGAACCAAAAGACTGATTGAGGGCATTATGGCTATTCACGTTAAAAACAATATTCATTGGGTTGGCCAACGCGACTGGGAAGTGCGTGATTTTCACGGTACCGAATACAAAACCCTGCGCGGCAGCAGCTATAACAGCTATCTGATCCGCGAAGAAAAAAACGTGCTGATTGACACCGTTGACCATAAATTCAGCCGCGACTTCGTGCAAAACCTGCGTGCCGAGATCGACCTCGCAGACATCGACTGCATCATCATCAACCACGCCGAAGAAGATCATGCGGGCGCGTTAACCGAACTGATGTCCTCGATTCCGGACACCCCGATTTACTGCACCGCCAACGCCATCGACTCGATCAACGGTCATCACCATCATCCGGAATGGAATTTCAACGTGGTGAAAACGGGTGACACACTGGATCTCGGCAACGGTAAACAACTTATCTTCGTTGAAACCCCGATGCTGCACTGGCCCGACAGCATGATGACGTACATGACCGGCGACGCGGTGCTGTTCAGCAACGACGCGTTCGGTCAGCACTATTGCGACGAGCGTCTGTTCAATGACGAAGTGGATCAGGCCGAACTGTTCGAGCAGTGCCAGCGCTACTACGCCAATATACTCACCCCGTTCAGCCGTCTGGTGACACCCAAAATCACCGAGATCCTCGGCTTCAACCTGCCGGTGGATATGATTGCGACGTCGCACGGCGTGGTCTGGCGCGATAACCCCACGCAAATTGTTGAGCAGTATCTGAAATGGGCGGCGGATTATCAGGAAGATCGCATCACTATTTTCTACGACACCATGTCCAACAATACCCGCATGATGGCTGACGCTATCGCCCAGGGGATTAACGAAGTGGATCCTCGCGTGGCGGTGAAAATCTTTAATGTTTCCCGTAGCGATAAAAACGACGTACTGACGAATGTCTTCCGCTCCAAAGGCGTGCTGGCGGGCACGTCCACCATGAACAACGTGATGATGCCAAAGATTGCCGGTCTGGTGGAAGAGATGACGGGCCTGCGTTTTCGCAATAAACGTGCCAGCGCCTTTGGTTCACACGGCTGGAGCGGCGGCGCGGTGGATCGTTTGTCGACGCGTTTGCAGGATGCCGGTTTTGAAATGTCGCTAAGCCTGAAAGCCAAATGGCGTCCGGATCTCGACGCGCTGGAAGTGTGCCGCGAACACGGTCGAGAAATCGCCCGCCAGTGGGCGCTGTCGCCGCTGCCTGATCCCTCTGCGGTAAGCGTTGCCCAGAAACCAGAGGAAACCGCTTGTGTCGTAGACGCAGGTCCCGCCATGCAGTGCAGCGTTTGCCAATGGATCTACGATCCGGCAACCGGCGAACCGAATCAGGATGTCGCCCCAGGCACGCCGTGGAGTGACGTTCCGGACAGTTTCCTGTGCCCGGAATGTTCACTCGGCAAAGAGGTATTTGAAGTCCTGGCAACGGAGGCACAATGAATCACGGTATCGTCATCATCGGTTCGGGCTTTGCCGCTCGCCAACTGGTGAAAAACATCCGCAAACAAGACGCGCAGATCCCGCTGACGCTGATTGCCGCCGACAGCATGGATGAGTACAACAAACCCGATCTCAGCCATGTCATCAGCCGGGGGCAACAGGCCGCCGATCTGACGCTACAAACCGCGGGCGATTTTGCCGAACAGTACAACCTGCGCCTGTTTCCGCAGACCTGGGTCAGCGATATCGATGCGGTAGCGCAAGTGGTGAAAAGCAACGATCGGCACTGGCAATACGACAAACTGGTGCTGGCGACCGGGGCCACGGCGTTTGTGCCGCCGGTTCCCGGTAAAGCGCTGATGGTGACGCTTAACAGCCAGCAGGAATATGGCGCGGTGCAAACGGCGCTGCACGACGCAAAGCGCGTGTTGATTGTCGGCGCGGGTCTGATAGGCAGCGAACTGGCGATGGATTTTTGTCGCGCGGGGAAAGCCGTCAGCGTGGTGGACAATTCAGCGAGCGTTCTGGCCTCGCTGATGCCGCCTGAAGCCAGCAGTCGGCTACAACATCGGCTCACCGATATGGGCGTGCATTTGCTGCTCAAAAGCCCGTTACGCGGACTGGAGAAAACCGCCACGGGCATTCGTGTCACGCTCGACAGAGACCGCGTGTTTGAAGTGGATGCGGTCATTGCCGCCGCCGGCCTACGCCCACAAACGAAGCTTGCCCGTCGGGCAGGCGTTGAAATCAACCGAGGTGTGGTGGTTGACGACACGCTGCAAACCAGCAATCCGGCGATTTATGCGCTCGGCGACTGCGCGGAAATCAACGGCAGCGTGCTGCCGTTCCTCCAGCCGATTTTGCTAAGTGCGCTGACGCTGGCGAAAAATCTGCTCGGTCAGACAGGTACGCTGAAACTGCCGCCGATGCTGGTGAAGGTCAAAACGCCGTATCTGCCTCTGCATCTGGCGGGCGATACGTGTCGGCAAGATTTGCGCTGGCAGCTCGACACCACCGCCAACGGCATGATTGCACAAGGGTTTGATAGTGAGGAGAAACTGCGGGCGTTTGTGGTGAGCGAAGAAAACATGAAGCAGGCATTTGGGCTGTTGAAACAGCTTTCCGCCTGAGGACAGTGCCCGATAGCGCAGTGCTCATCGGGCATTCAATCAATCTCACACCGTTAACGCGTCATACCCGCGCCAGCGATACACCGCCAGAGAGACCCCCCAGCAGGCGATAAACAGCCCAATCACAATAAACCCGGCGTTGCCCAGATTATCATTCAGCGCGCCGACCAAATTCCACAGCCCACCGCTGAAACCAAATTTATCCATCAGCAATCCCAGCGCTTCCAGACCACCGATAAACAGCGCCACCACGACCGACGTGCCGGTGATGGTCATGTTGTAATACAGCTTGCGCTGCGGCTTGTTGAACGCCCAGCCGTAGGCACCTACCATCAACACGTTATCGAGGGTATCAATTAACGCCATGCCGCTGGCAAACAGCGCCGGGAAAATCATGATGCTCCAGATGGACATCCCACTCGACGCGCTGGCAGCGGTCAGCCCCAGCACACCAATTTCGGTAGCGGTGTCAAAGCCCAGTCCAAACAGAAAACCGACCAGATACATGTGCCAGCTTTTATCGATCAGGCGGAAGGTCTTGCCGAACAGCCAGCTCATCATCCCGCCATTCACGGCCGGATCGCTGTTGAACGGTTTGCCCTGTTTAAAGGCACGGAAACTGCGCCAGATACTGCGCAGGATAATCAGGTTAACGAAGGCCATCGCCAGCAGAAACAGCGACGATACCGCAGTGCCAATCAGGCTACCGGTGTCGTGAAACCAACTCATGTGCTGCTGGAAAGCCGTCGCCGTGGCAGCAATCGCCGCCGAAGCCAGCACCACAATCGACGAATGGCCCAGTGAGAACCACGCCCCGACGCCAAACGGGCGTTTGCCCTGCTGCATCATTTTTCTCGTGACGGTATCAATAGCCGCAATGTGATCGGCATCGACCGCATGGCGCAACCCGTATCCCCAGGCCAGTAAACTCGCCGCCATCAGCGCACCGCTATGACCAAACACCTGCCATGCCCAGCACCATGCCAGCAAATTGGCTAACATCAGTCCCAACACCAACAGCGCCGCGCGCGGCTGTTGACGTAAAAGCGTCATCAACATCATCCGTTCTTTTCCTCCTGGAGGCGGGCAGCGGCAATCACCGCCTGCCCATATGAAATTCCGCCGTCGCCTGCGGGCAGGTTCCGCGGAAATAAAAGTGTAAAACCAGACAGATAAAACGCCAGTCGCTCGCGTAACACGCGGTTACGCATAACGCCGCCGCCAAAAACCAGGGTGGTGATCCCACGTTTTGTCGCATGGCACCGCATCATTTCTGCGAATCCACAGGCCAGCGCATCGTGAAACGCCCAGGCTTTCTCTGCCTGCGGTGCGGACCACGCCAGCCACTGCTGCCAGAAAACACGTAAATTCAGTTCGTTATCCTGAAAAGGCAGCGTCAACGGGTGGCTGTGACTGCCGCTTTTTCGTGCCAGCGCTTCCAGTAAACAGGCCGCTTCCCCTTCATAACTCAGCGTATCGGGTGCGCAATCCAGCGCGCTCGCCACTGCGTCAAACAGACGCCCACAGGACGACGCCCGCGGTGAATTGATGCCACGTTCAATGGCACGCGCCAGCGCGGCCGAGGGATGACGCTGCAACGATGCAAAGGCCTCAGGGCCAGGCGTAAAAGCCAGACTCTGCGCCAACAAATTACGCCACGGCTGGCGAGCCGCTAAATCACCGCCGGGCAGCGCCACTGCGGGTAAACCGCCGAGATGCTCGCAGTCGCGATAATTCACCCGCAGGCATTCGCCGCCCCACAGTTCACCGTTTTCCCCCCTACCGATGCCGTCGAGCGTCAGGGCAATCACATCACCGCCGTCCAGCGGCCAGCCGTGCTCGGCCATACATGCCGCTGCGTGCGCGTGATGATGCAGCACCGTGTCACACGGAATATTCAGCGCGTTGCCCCACCGTGCTGAGCGATACCCCTGATGCGCATCAACCACGACGCGTTCTGGCGTAAATGCATACATCGACTGCATCAGCGCCAGCGCGTTACGCCATTGCGCGTCGACGCCCTCTTCCGACAAATCGCCCAGATGCTGACTCAACACCGCTTCCTGCCCGCGCACCAGGCAAAACGTATTTTTGAGATCGGCCCCGCAGCACAGCAACGGCGGCACATCGGCAAACCCCGGCGGTAAGGGCAGCGCGTCAGGCATAAAACCCCGCGCGCGCCGCACTATTTCGCCACTTTGCCGCATGACAGAATCATCCATCCGCTGCACGATATCGCGGTTATGCAGCAAAAAACCGTCAGCAATCTGTGCTAAATCCGTTAGTGCTTCGGCATTTGTTATCGCCGGAGGCTTACCGTTGAGATTGCCCGATGTCATCACCAGCGGACGGTTTAACGCCTGCATCAGCAAATGCTGAATCGGGTTTGACGCCAGCATCACACCGACGTCATCCAGACCGGGCGCGATGCCGTCGCACACATCAGGCACGCTGTTTTTCGCCACCAGCACGATTGGCGACGCCGGAGTGTTAAGCAATTTTTGTGCCTGTTTCGGCAAGGAGTTATCCCGCGGCAGCATGACCGCCAGCGGCTTCGCCGGACGCCGTTTGCGTTCACGCAGCAACGCCACGGCGCGCGCATTGCCGGCATCACAGGCAAGATGAAAGCCGCCCAGACTTTTAATCGCCACAATGCCGCCGGAAGCCAGCATTACAACTGCCGCCGCCAGCGCGGCTTCACCGATTTCGTGCTGAGCGCAAGACTGCCAGCTCAGCTGCGGGCCACATTCCGCACAAGCCACCGGTTGCGCATGAAAACGGCGGTCACGCGGGGAGCGATACTCTTGCTCACAGGACGGACAAAGCGGAAACGCCGCCATCACCGTAAAGGGGCGGTCGTAAGGCATCGCGTGGATAATGGTGAAGCGCGGGCCGCAGTGCGTGCAGTTGATAAACGGGTAGCGGTAACGCCGATTTTGCGGATCATTCATCTCCGCCAGACACGCCGGGCACGTTGCGGCATCCGGCACAATCTGTGTGCTCATGCGCCCTGCGCCGCTTTGCTGAAGGGTAAAATCCGTCGGTAATTCGGCCCAGTGATACGGCGAAATTTCTGTCGAATCTATCCGCGCCAAAACGGGGCAATGCGCACGAAGTTGAGCAACGAAGCCATTTTCTGCACCAGTGAGGTGCACCAGTACGCCTTCGGCGTCGTTGCTGACGTTTCCCTGTCGCTGTAACTGCTGCGCCATCTGCCAGACAAACGGGCGAAACCCGACGCCCTGAACTTTGCCACGCACACGAATGGCCGTACCGTTAACTGACATTTCAATAGGCCAAAGCGGTCCGACGGCGTTTCTCGGCAGTAAGTTGTTCCAGCGCCGCTCTGTCGATACACATCAGCGCAGCCGTTGGGCAAGAGGCCACGCAAGCCGGGCCTTCCGCATGGCTATGGCAGAGGTCACATTTATTGGCTTCGGCTTTTTCCATTTTCACTTTCATGCCGAACCCGCTGGTGCGAACCACCGGGCGAACGACCACTTCCATCGCGCCGTAAGGGCAAGCCACTACGCAGGTTTTGCAGCCGATACAGCGTTCCTGCATCACATGCACAAAGCCGTTTTCGCGTGCTATCGCCCCGTTTGGGCAGACGTTAGCGCACGGTGCGTCCTCACACTGACGACAGGCCGTCGCCGTAGAAATATTCACGCCCTTAATGACATGAATGCGGGGTAAGAAAGTTTGCGGGGTCAGCGCGGCACAATCCTGGTCGGCCTGATGCGCAACAGCGCAGGCCACTTCGCAGGTGCGACAGCCAATACATTTACTCGCTTCCGCGATGATGAAACGGTTCATCCACTTCTCCAGCCTTTGGCGTTAAGGCCGGAGATATGCATTAATCACGCCAACATTAAAGTTGTTAATTTTCAATGCATTGAGACAATGACGTTCTGTTCAAACGCTGTCATCGACAAAAATGACGATGACAGCTGACGGGCGTCAGGCGTAGGGTCCGGCGGTCACGGAATCGCGGAGAATCAGTTCGCCGGGGAAGGATTGCTGGAGGTTAAGCTCACCGCCGTCGAGCATGAAAATCAGGCGGCTGATGGTTTCTTCAATCATCGCGGTCACCGGAATTTTAACGCTGGAGAGCGCGGGAACGGTGTAAGGCGCCAGAGCAATATCGTCAAAACCAATGACTGAAACCTGCTGCGGAACGCGTAAACCTGCGGTAATGAGCTGCTTGATAGCACCGATCGCCATGTCATCGTTACTTGCCACCAGTGCGCTGAACGCAACACCGCGATCCAGTAGCGTTGCCACGCCCGCCGCACCTGTTGCAGGCGTCCATTTACCTTCTGCGATCCACGCCTCACGCACCGCAATGCCGTTGCGTTCCAGCGCCGCTTTATACCCTGCCAGACGCTCGATCCCGGTAGGCGAATCCAGTGAACCGGTGATAAATGCGATATCGCGATGGCCCTCGGCAATCAGCTGTTCCACCGCCGCCTCGCTGGAGGCCTTTTGATCGGACCACACGCAGTGTGTCGCGTTTCGCCGCAACCGGCGGTTGAGCACCATGATCGGCCGGTCGTGATCGTGGATGATTTCGTCCATCTCATCCGGCGTCAGAAAACGCGGGTAGATGATGATCGCATCGCAACGCAGATCGAGCAGGTACTGGATCGCCGCCCGCTCCTCTTCCGCACTGTGTTTACCATCGGCGAGGATAAGCTGGCGCCCCTGATCTTCAGTCAGACGCGCGGCATGGAATAACAATTCGCTGAAATAGACGCCGTGATACAGCGTGTTCGTCACCACCAGCCCCAGCGTCTGACTTTTTTTCGTCGCCAGGTTACGCGCCAGTAAATTCGGACGATACCCGCTTTCACCGATCGCTTTGTACACCCGATCTTTGGTTTCCTGGCTCACATAGCCATTGCCCGACAGCACGCGGGACACGGTGGCTTTCGACACGCCAGCGCGCTTCGCCACTTCCAGCATCGTTGCCATGTTGCTCATCCGTCTGAAAAAAGTGTTGGCAGTGTACTTCAGGTTTTGCCGATTTTCAGCAATCACGATCTGAGGTGATCAACTTCACGAAAACGAAATAGATCGTTTTCCAGTCTTGTTTCATCAATCCAATCTCTTCATGATTTTGTGGAACCGGTTTCCTATACAAATTTTAATCACAAAAGATGGATTGACCCGATGCCGAAAAATTATGCCGCGCTGGCCCGCGATGTCGTGGCCGCCCTCGGCGGCGCTAACAACATCACCGCCGCGACCCACTGCATGACCCGTCTGCGCTTTGTGCTCAACGATCCGTCGCTCGTCGACGCCACTACGCTGAAAGCGCTCAATGGCGTGTTGGGCGTGGTGCGCAGCGACAATCAGTGCCAGGTGATCATCGGCAACACGGTGTCTCAGGCGTACAAAGACGTGATGAACCTGCTGCCGGGTAACCTGCAACCCGCCGTGGAACAAGGCCCGCAAAAGCTGACGCTGCGCCGCATCGGTGCAGGTATTCTCGACGCGCTGATCGGCACCATGTCTCCACTGATCCCGGCGATCATCGGCGGCTCAATGGTGAAACTGCTGGCGATGGTGCTGGAGATGTCCGGTGTGCTGACCAAAGGTGCCCCGACGCTGACCATCCTGACGGTGATCGGCGACGGCGCGTTCTTCTTCCTGCCGCTGATGGTCGCCGCTTCTGCGGCGGTAAAATTCAAAACCAATATGTCGCTGGCGATTGCCATTGCGGGCGTGCTGGTGCATCCGAGCTTTATCGAACTGATGGCGAAAGCCGCGCAGGGCGAGCACGTTGAGTTCGCGTTCATTCCGGTGACGGCGGTGAAATACACCTACACGGTGATCCCGGCGCTGGTGATGACCTGGTGTCTGTCTTACATCGAGCGCTGGGTGGATAAAATCACGCCGGCGGTCACAAAAAACTTCCTCAAACCGATGCTGATTGTGCTGATTGCCGCCCCGCTGGCTATTCTGTTGATTGGCCCGATTGGCATCTGGATCGGCAGCGGTATTTCCGCCATCGTTTACACCGTTCACGGCTATCTCGGCTGGCTCTCCGTTGCCATTATGGGCGCGCTGTGGCCGCTGCTGGTGATGACCGGGATGCACCGCGTGTTTACACCGACCATCATTCAGACTATCGCCACCACCGGCAAAGAGGCGATGGTTATGCCGTCGGAAATCGGTGCCAATCTGTCACTCGGCGGTTCATCACTGGCGGTGGCGTGGAAAACCAAAAACCCAGAACTACGCCAGACGGCGCTGGCCGCAGCGGCATCTGCCATTCTGGCGGGCATTTCTGAACCGGCGCTGTACGGCGTCGCGATTCGCCTCAAACGCCCGCTGATTGCGAGCCTGATAAGCGGTTTTATCTGTGGTGCCGTCGCCGGTATCGCCGGGCTTGCCAGTCACTCAATGGCCGCACCAGGCTTGTTTACCAGCGTGCAATTCTTTGACCCGTCCAATCCAATGACCATTGTGTGGGTCTTTGGGGTAATGGCGCTGGCCGTCGTGCTTTCCTTTGTACTGACGCTGTTGCTGGGCTTTGAAGACATTCCGGTGGAAGACGTTTCTGACGCCGCCGAGCAGGCGCGCAAAGCCCAGGGCATTCCGGCCACCGCACAACCCTTATAAGCGAGGTAACGCATGTTTCCGAAAGGTTTTTTATGGGGTGGCGCGCTCGCCGCTAACCAGTCTGAAGGCGCGTATCTGGAAGGCGGTAAAGGCCTGACGACGGTCGATACCATTCCGCACGGCGCGAACCGTATGCCCGTCAAACTAGGGCTGGATAAACGCTTTACCCTGCGTGAAGACGAATACTACCCAAGCCATCAGGCGATCGATTTCTATCATCGCTACAAAGAAGACATCGCCCTAATGGCGGAAATGGGGTTCACCGTGTTCCGCACGTCCATTGCCTGGGCGCGTCTGTACCCGAATGGCGATGAACTGACGCCCAATGAAGAAGGCATCGCGTTTTACCGTGACCTGTTTGCCGAGTGCAAAAAGTACAATATCGAACCGCTGGTGACGCTGTGCCATTTCGATGTGCCGATGCATTTAGTGGTGGAATACGGTTCATGGCGCAACCGTAAAATGGTGGAGTTTTTCACCCGCTACGCCCGTACCTGTTTTGAAGCGTTCGACGGGCTGGTGAAATATTGGCTGACCTTCAACGAAATCAACATCATGCTGCATAGCCCGTACTCCGGGGCTGGTCTGGTGTTTGAAGAAGGCGAAAATCAGGAACAGGTGAAATACCAGGCCGCACACCATGAGCTGATTGCCAGCGCGTTGGCGACGAAAATCGCGCATGAGGTGAACCCGCAAAATCAGGTCGGTTGTATGCTGGCAGGCGGCAATTTTTATCCCTATTCCTGCAAGCCGGAAGATGTGTGGATGGCGCTGGAAAAAGATCGCGAAAACCTGTTCTTTATCGACGTACAGGCTCGTGGCGCTTATCCGTCCTATTCGGCCCGTGTGTTCCGCGAGAAAGGCGTGAACATTGAAAAAGCACCGGGCGATGATGACGTCCTGAAAAACACCGTTGATTTCGTATCGTTCAGCTATTACGCCTCGCGCTGTGCTTCGGCGGATATGAACAGCAATAACACCAACGCTGCGAACATCGTTAAATCGCTGAAAAACCCACACATCAAGGCCAGCGAATGGGGCTGGGGGATTGACCCGCTGGGTCTGCGCATCACCATGAACATGATGTATGACCGCTACCAGAAACCGCTGTTCCTGGTGGAAAACGGCCTTGGCGCGAAAGACGTGGTGGAAGCGAATGGCGAGATCAACGATGACTACCGCATCAGCTATTTACGTGAGCACATTCACGCGATGGGCGACGCGATTGACGACGGCATTCCGGTAATGGGTTATACCACCTGGGGTTGTATCGATTTGGTTGCCGCCTCGACCGGTGAGATGAGCAAACGCTACGGCTTTGTGTACGTCGACCGCGATGATGCGGGCAACGGCACGCTGGCGCGTTCGCGCAAAAAATCGTTCTGGTGGTACAAGAAAGTGATCGCCAGTAACGGCGGAGATTTAGCTTAAAATGAATTTCCCGGTGGCGCTGACGCTTTCCGGGCCTACAAGTCGTCCCTGTATAATTGTAGGCCAGTGTAAACGCAGCGCCGCCCGGCAAGTGATTACAGTTTCTCAAACCCGCCGTCACCCTCCCAGCTTTCCAGCCGCTGATATACCTCATCCGTCGCCGCTTTTACTTTTTCGGTCATAGGATAATAGAAGCCGACAATGTCCGGCTGGATACCGAGAAAAATCACCTCCTCGATATCCTCTTTCAGCTGATCGATCAGATAGTTGAGCGGCATATTATGGGTCGTCATCAGAAACATCTCTGCGATGTCATCCGGATCGACAATGCGAATGTCACCCGGCTCCAGCCCCATGTCGCTAGCATCAACGATCAGCAAACGCTGTGGGTTCATTTCGCGGATCGCGCCGATTTCTCTTTCCGGCGCGCTGCCGCCATCCAGCACTACCCAATCCCCTTTTGGCGAGGCGGCGCACATTTCCGCAAGCAGCGGTCCTGCGCCGTCGTCACCCATCATGCTGTTGCCCACGCAGAGTAAAACGTCAGTCACGCAACCTCCTCACCATCAGATAGATAGCACTTTCCAGGTAAATATCATGCAGCATACTGAGCAGTTGCTGGCTCCATGCTCGCTGCTGCGGCGTTTGTCGTGTTTGCGCATCGTCAAAGGCTTTTGCCAGCATGGTGATGTGGCTGCTGTCGATGACAATTTCGCCATACTTTGGCACACCGTCCATTTTCCGCCGGGCCTCACTGCCGGGCATCAACGTGGCAATCCACGCCTGGTAATCCTCCCACGGGCAACTTAGCGCCGACTCAAGGCAGTCGATGATGCCAAGGTGATGACCAATCGCCAGACTGTAATAGACCACCTGCTGCGCAGCCGCGGGCGTGGCGTCATTTTCGTCAATAAATTTTCGACTCAACTGGCTGAACACGACGTTTTCGCTCATCAGACTTTTGCCTCTGCAACCACCTGGTTGAGATGGTCAACAATCTCAGTCAGCCGTGGATCGTTTTCGGATTCCAGCCAGCGATTCACCTGCCGTTCGCCCTGCCTCAACATGCGCATGTAGTCATCGGCAATTTGCCGACCATAGCGATATCCAGCCAGACGGCGCGCAGTGCGATCGATACGCACACGCAGCGGCTGAACCATATCCGGATGCAGGATCTCCGCCGGTTTTTGATCTTCATCGCCAGGCGCGCGAGCGTGAATTTTTTGCTCCAGCAACCCCAGCGCCATCGCAAAACCGTAAAGCGTGGCGGCGGGTGTCGGCGGGCAACCGGGGATGTACACGTCAACAGGCACTATCTTGTCCGTGCCGCCCCACACGCAGTAAAGGTCGTGGAAAATCCCGCCGCTGTTGCCGCAGGCCCCGTAGGAGATGCAAATTTTGGGATCGGGTGCGGATTGCCAGGCACGCAACGCCGGCGATCGCATGGCGCGGGTGACCGCACCGGTAAACAACAGAATGTCGGCATGACGCGGTGAAGGCACGACTTTGATACCAAACCGTTCCGCATCAAACAGCGGAGAAAGTGTCGCGAAAATTTCGATTTCACAGCCGTTGCAGCCGCCGCAGTCCACGCGGTACACATAGGCCGAACGTTTGATTTTTTTCAGAAGCGACGCCTTCATGCTGGCGATCGACTCTTCCACCGTCATCGGCACGGGCAGCCCGTTATCATCACGCGGCCCTAATAATTGATTCATGCGTGGTCCTCTCTGATATGGCGAGTGAGCGCAATCTGGTCTGACGGTACCAGGCATTTTTGACGCTTACAGTTGGGGCACGTTTCAAAACTCTCACGATGCTGTTCGGCGCGGGTGTCGCCGTTATGACTGAGCAACGCAATCACGTAATCAATCTCTTTTTGCACGGCGAAGGGCCGCTGGCACACACGGCAGTTGCACAGTTCAAAGCGCGACTGCTGGAGAAAATCCGCTTTCTTCCAGACCGCCAGCTCAAATTCCTGCGACAGTTTAATGGCCGTGGTCGGGCACACTTCTTCACAACGCCCGCAAAAAATGCAGCGACCGAGATTGAACTGCCAGGCAAGCGCGTGACCCTCAACGTCCGTTTCCACCGTTAACGCGTTCGAGGGACAGGCATTGACACAGGCCGCACAGCCAATGCACTGCTGCGGGCTATGCTCCGGTTTGCCGCGAAAGTTTTTATCAACATCCATCGGCGTCATCGGATAGGACGACGTGGGCGTACCGGTTTTGATCACTTTCTTGATAAAGGTAAACATCGTTGCTCCTTTAACCTATTTCAGCGGCGAGTTCTTACGCTCAATGCTGTAACGCTCAAGCTCTTTGTACGCCACGGTCTGGCTCTTTTTCTTGCGCACATCCACCACCGTCATGCGGTCAGTACAGGAGTAGCAAGGATCAAGACTGCCGATGATCAGCGGCGCATCAGACACCGTGTTGCCACGCAGCATGTAGCGTAATGTCGGCCAGTTGGCGTAGGTCGCCGCACGACAGCGCCAGCGATACAGCTTCTGGTTATCGCCGGTCATGCTCCAATGAATATCATCCCCGCGCGGCGCTTCAGAGAAGCCAAGCGCAAAACGGTTTGGAATATAGGTGAAACCATCAACCATCAGCGGCCCACCGGGGAGATTATCGAGACCAAAGTCGATCATATTCAGAGCGGTAAACACTTCGTTGATCCGCACTTTGAGACGCGAAATCACGTCACAACCCTGCTCGGTGTGCACTTCCATCGGCAACAGCCCATAACCGACAAACGGGTGATCGGCGCGGGTGTCGCGCGCATGGCCGCTGGCACGAACCATCGGTCCCACGTTGCTGAAATCGCGCGCAATCGTCGGGTCCAGACGCCCAATGCCCACGGTGCGCTGCTCAATGTTCGGCGTGCTAAGCAGCATCTCAACCAGTTCCTGCACGTCACGGCGCATCTGTTGGGCTAACTGGCGGGTTTTGATCATGTCATCTTTAAGCAGATCGCGACGAATCCCGCCGATCAGGTTGAGACCGTAGGTTTTACGCGCGCCGGTGAGGATTTCCGCCATTTTCATTGAGGCTTCACGGACGCGGAAGAACTGCATAAACCCGGAATCAAAGCCGACAAAATGGCACGCCAGCCCAAGGTTCAGCAGATGCGAATGGAGGCGTTCGACTTCCAGCAAAATCGCGCGGATCATCTGCGCCCGTTCCGGCACGACGATACCCATCGCGTTCTCTACGGACGTGGTATACGCCGTGCTGTGGGCGAAACCGCAAATACCGCACACGCGATCGGAGAGGAAAGTCACCTCGTTGTAGCCCATGCGCGTTTCGGCCAGTTTTTCCATGCCGCGATGGACGTAGAACAGGCGGTAATCGGCATCGATAATATTCTCGCCATCAACAAACAGGCGGAAATGACCGGGTTCATCGGAGGTCACGTGCAGCGGCCCAATCGGCACCACGTTATTTTTTTTGCTGCCGAGTTCATTGATGAATTCGTAGGTTTCGCTGTCGGTGGTCGGTGCCGGACGCTGGCGGTAATCCATGCTGTCTTTACGCAGCGGATACAGCTCATCCGGCCAATCATCCGGCAATACCAGACGGCGTTCATCCGGCAAACCCACCGCAATCAGCCCGTACATATCGCGCACTTCGCGCTCGCCCCAAACCGCCGCAGGGACACGTGGGGTGACCGACGGATATTCCAGCGTGTCAGCATCCACTTCTACGCGCACGGTTATCCAACATTTCGTCCCCTGCTCCATCGACAGGACGTAATACACCGCATAGTGACCGTTGAGTTTTCGCTCATCGTTGCCGAACAACACCGACAACCAACCGCCCTGCTGGTAATACAGATACTCCACCACTTCCGGCAGAGAGTTGATTTTCACCGTCACGGTCAGCTGATCGCGCGTTTGCCATGCTTCATCCAACACCACGCCAGGAAACTGTTGATGAAGCGCGGCGAGATACTGTTGACCTACTTTTTCTTCAGACATACTCAAACTCTCTTAAATCACGCCACCAGCAAGGAGACGAAGGCTAAAAAGGCAAACCCGAAACCGGCCCAGGTCACCCGGGAAGTGGCGGCAAAACGCAGACGAGCCATGCTGTTCTCAAACAATGCAATCACCGTCACGCCAAGCAATAGCTTCGCAATGGCGATAACCAGCGCCAGCACACAGCCGCTGACGGAAAAATGGGTCATTTGTCCCCACGGCAAAAAGACACCGACGAACATTTGCAGTACCACCAGTTGTTTCAGGCTGATGCCCCATTTGAGGACCGCAAAACCGCTGCCGCTATACTCGGTCAGCGGCCCTTCCTGTAACTCCTGTTCCGCTTCGGCGAGGTCAAACGGCAGTTTTCCCATCTCGATAAAGGTGGCAAACGCGCAGGCGCACAGCGCCAGAATCAGCGGAACGGCGTGCGCAACCGGCCAGTGGTGAATCACTTCGGCGATGTGGCTGATGTGTGTTGAACCCGCCACCTGCGCGGCCACCCACAGTCCGAGAATCAAAATCGGCTCGACCAATACACCCAGCATCGCTTCGCGGCTGGCCCCAATTCCGGTAAACGGGCTACCGGTATCCAGCCCGGCGATGGCGAAGAAGAAGCGGGCGATGGCAAACAGATAGATCAAGGTTATCAAGTCACCCAACGCAGGCAGCGGCGATGCGAGGGTTATCACCGGCAGCGCCATCGCGATCGTGAGCATGACGCCCACCATCACAAACGGCATCAGCCGAAACACCCAACCGGACGCTTCCGGGGCAATGCTTTGACGTCCCAGCAGTTTTATCAGGTCGCGATACTCTTGCAGCACGCCAGGACCACGGCGGTTGTGCATACGCGCCCGTAGCTGGCGCGTTACGCCGGAGAGCAATGGCGCGACGGCAAATAACACCAGCGCCTGAATTATTGGAAATAACACACTCATTTTCAGGCTCCTCGGGAAATCACAATCACCACCAGCACCGCCAGTTCGATCAGCGCCAGGCGACGGAAAATCGCGGGCACAGCGTCCTGCTGCCAGCCGGGGATCAGTGAAATCGGATTCAGTTTTTTGCGCAGCGCCAGTACCGGCGCAAAGGCTTCTTTAACCGGCATGGCAAAACCGTGCGCGGTAATCACCATCGCCGACTCGTGCTCATATCCGCATGCCCATGCGCTGCCGCGCGAACGGCTCGGCAGACG
Source organism: Scandinavium sp. (assembly GCA_036495715.1). GTDB lineage: Bacteria > Pseudomonadota > Gammaproteobacteria > Enterobacterales > Enterobacteriaceae > Scandinavium. The sequence goes on along the minus strand of DASXML010000026.1, from coordinate 43,197 downwards.
ATTGCCCTTCATGAGCACCATGATCAGGAAAGGCAGCAGCGGGCAGGCAATCAGCAACAGCGTGATCATTGGCGTTGAAACGACGGTATTGGCCGTTTCCAGCGGCAACGGTACGGCATGTTGCAGCAGCGGTAATAACCACGGAGCGGCCACGCCCCCCAGTACACAGCACAGCGCCAGTGCCACCGTACACGTCGCCATCAATAACGGTGCGCAGCAGGCCTGCTCAGCGCTTTTACTGCGTGGCGCACCGAGGAACATCACCCCGTACACTTTCGCCATACACATCACCGCTAACGCACCGGTAATCGCCAGGCCAACCGCCAGTAGCGGGCCGAGCAGACGCCCGATAAATTCACCACTGTTGCCAAGACGGAAGAAGGATTGGTAGATAACCCACTCGCCTGCAAAACCGTTCAGCGGCGGTAATGCCGCCATCGCCATAAGCCCCACCAGCATCGCCAGTGAAATAACGGGCATCCGTTTGCCAATGCCGCCCAGCTTTTCGATATCCCGATGACCGGTGCGATACCAGACGCTGCCCGCGCCGAGAAACAGCGTGGTTTTGAAGAGGGTGTGGTTGATGAGATGATAGAGTCCGCCCATCAGGCCAAGCGCTACCAGCGCGGGTTGTCCAAGCGCTACGCCTGTGATACCCGCACCTAACCCCAGCAAAATGATGCCGATATTCTCCAGGGTGTGATATGCCAGCAGACGCTGAATGTTGTGTTCCATCAGCGCATAAAGCCCGCCAACAAACGCCGTCACCATACCGAGAAGCAGCAGCGTAATGCCCCACCAAATCGGTTGATGGCTGCCAATCAGCGACAATGTCAGGATCCCCAACAGGCCGATTTTCATCACCACGCCGGAAAATAGCGCCGCCGCTGGCGCGCTGGCGTTGGCATGTGCCTGAGGCACCCAGCCGTGCAGCGGAATAATCCCCGCCAGCAAACCAAAGCCCAGCACGCCCACGAACCAGATGAGCGAGCTAAGCGGCAGCACCTGCGCCCGCAGATTCAGTTCGTTCAAATCCAGCGTGCCGTAGCGTTGCCACACCAGCCAGCAAACAAGCGCCAGCAGCAGCGTTCCCAGCCGTCCGAGCGCAAACCAAAGTTTGCCAGACTGCGCGCAACCGGTAAGAAACGCGGCTGAGAGCGCCATGATTTCAACCATCACCACCATCGCGCCAAAATTGCCCGCCACAACGGCGCAGACGGCCGCCGCCAGCAGCAGGTTTATCAACAAACCGTTCGCGCGCGTCTGCGGATGACGATGCCAGTCGATGTTATAGATGCTGACAAATAAACCGCAGATGCCGAGCGTCATTAGCCAAATAGCATTCAGTGGTGAGAGCAATACGTGATGATGAAGCAGGGGGATCACTCCCGCCGCCACACGCTCTCCCAGTAAGCCCTGAATGCCCGCTGCTGCTGCGCACAGGCTGCCTGCCGCCCCGCCAATTCCGGCGATAAACCCGCTTAGCGATTTACGAAATGACAGCAGCCCGGCGAGGATCGCCGCAACGGAGAAACAAGCCACGGCGCTATTGATTAACAACAAATCCTTCATTTTGCGCCTCCCTCCAGCGACTGAAATAACGCTAAATCGCCCGCGTCGATGTTCATGCTCAGCTCGCGTTTACGCTTACTGGACTGCGCAATATCCCGAATATCGACCAACAGCAGCGCTTTGGTCGGACACGTGCGCACACAGCTCGGCCCTTGAGGATCGAAATAACACAGGTCGCATTTCACGGCGACTGCCCGGACACCCGGCACCCAATCCAACAACGAACTGACGCGGGCGGGTGCAGACGGCGCGGGCAGTGCTTTCGGGCTGTTCACATTCGCCGGGATATCCAATGGGCGGCTACCCGAAAATTCGATAGCCCCAAACGGACAGGCAATGCCGCACAGCTTGCAGCTAATACACAGGCTTTCATTAAGCTGTACTGCGCCGTCAACACGGTTGATGGCATTGACCGGGCAGACCCCGGCGCAAGGGGCGTCTTCACAGTGATGGCACAACTGCGGCGCCGATTCTTTTTCGTTTCTCATCACCCTTAAACGCGGCATGGCCTGTAGACCATGCAGGCGGTGGGTTTCGGCGCACGCCGCTTCACAGGTGCGGCAGCCGATACATACGGTGGAGTCAGCTATTACAAAACGGTTCACCAGGCGGTCCTCAGGTGACAGTCATTTTTGACGAAAACAGGTCGCAGGCGTCATTTTTGACGCGTGTCGACACCAGGGAATATCAGGCATGCAGCGTCTGGCCGCTGAGCAGGCGCGACAAATTGACCGACTGGCCAAGCTCCATTGCCGCGTAAAGGCCGTCATAAACCGGCGAGATTTTCTCCAGATAATGCTCCAGCACCTGTTGGCGATTGCGGTTGCTGACACCCTGGTCCACTTGCCCGTCCTGGCTCAGTACGGCCTGTGCAATCAACTGCTTATCGGAGCCATCGCTGTTCTCAACGTAGTATTCAATGGTGTGGCTGTTGAAACCTTCGGCCAGCGTAACGGCGATATGGAAGTGTTCGAAAAGAACAAAGCACAGGTCTTTGTCTGAGGTGCAGCTCATGGCGTGATGCAAATGCGCTTTTGAAAGCGTGATCCCTTGAACCAACGAATTGCAGTAGGTATGCCATTGATCCTTTTGGCGGCGGTGGTGGTTAGCGATGTAATCCGCTTTTTCGCTAATTTCCCAAATAGTCATGTCAGCTTGTCCGGTTTGATGAAGATGCAACGGATAAGCACATTTCATGCCAATAATTAACACATTGATTTTAAATTAATTGATAAATCAATGTGCACAAATGACATGTCATTTTCGTCACTGCGTCATCGTCACTTTTTCTTCTGGCATCAATATTGCATTCAAGGGTGAAACGTTTCGGGAGGCTCTATGCACGAAATTACGCTCTGCCAGCGAGCGCTGGAAATTGTCGAACAGCAAGCCCTGCAAAACGGTGCGTCGCGCGTGAAGGCGGTCTGGCTGAACGTCGGCGCGTTTTCCTGTGTCGAACCCGCCGCGCTCAACTTTTGTTTTGAACTGGTTTGTCGCGGCACGCTCGCGGAAGGCAGCACATTGCATATAGAAGAACAGCAGGCTGAATGCTGGTGCCCAACATGCCAACAGTACGTGCACTTGCTCTCCCCCCACGTCAGGCGCTGCCCGCAGTGTCATAGCAATGAATTACGGATCGTGGCCGATGAGGGTTTGCAGATCCAGCGTATTGAAGTCGAGTAACAGGAGTCCGTTATGTGTACAACCTGTGGTTGCGCGGAAGGCAATCGCTATATCGAAGGGGACGAGCGCAACCCGCATTCAGCATTTCGCAGCGCACCGTTTGCCCCTGCCTCACGACCGCCTTTGAACATTACCGCCCTCGCCTCTGATTTTCGTCCACAGCAGTCTGTAGACGGCGATTTGCATTACGGGTACGGCGAAGCGGGCACTCACGCACCGGGCATCAGCCAGCGCAGAATGCTGGACGTTGAAATCGACGTGCTGGACAAAAACAACCGACTCGCCGCCCGAAATCGCGCCCGCTTTGCGGCACGTGAGCAGCTGGTGCTGAATATGGTCTCAAGCCCTGGCTCTGGCAAAACCACGCTGTTGACAGAAACCCTGCAGCGCCTGAAAGGAAAAACCGCCTGTGCGGTGATAGAGGGCGATCAGCAAACCATTAACGATGCGGCCCGCATTCGCGCTACCGGTACACCAGCGATTCAGGTGAATACCGGCAAAGGATGCCATCTGGATGCGCAAATGATTGCCGATGCGGCTTCTCGATTACCTCTTGAAGACAGAGGCATTCTGTTTATTGAGAACGTCGGCAATCTGGTCTGCCCGGCCAGTTTTGATCTGGGTGAACGCCATAAAGTTGCGGTGCTTTCAGTGACCGAAGGGGAAGATAAGCCGCTGAAGTATCCGCATATGTTTGCTGCGGCATCGCTGATGCTGCTGAATAAAATCGATCTGCTGCCGTATCTCAATTTCGACGTAGATCAATGCATTGCTTACGCGCATGAAGTGAACCCTGCGCTGGAAGTCATTTTGATTTCCGCGACCCAGGGTGAAGGCATGACGCGTTGGTTGCAATGGCTGGAGACGCAGCGATGTGCATAGGCATTCCAGGGCAAATTTGCGCCATTGAGGGCTTACAGGCGAAAGCGGATGTCAACGGCATCAAACGCGATGTGGATCTTACGCTGGTCGGAATGACCGACGAGCAAGGGCAATCACGGCTCGGGCAATGGGTGCTGATTCATGTTGGTTTTGCGATGAGCGTCATTGATGAAGACGAGGCACGCGAAACGCTTGCAGCGCTGCAAAATATGTTCGAGGTCGAGCCTGACGTCGGCGCCCTGCTGTACGGCGAGGAGCGATAATGCGTTTCATCGATGAATACCGCGCGCCAGAACAGGTCATGGCACTTATCGCCCATCTGCAAAACCGTGCGCGTTATCTTCCCCACACGGCCAAAAAACCGCTGCGGATTATGGAAGTGTGCGGCGGTCATACTCACGCCATTTTCAAATTTGGCCTCGACCAGTTACTGCCGGAAAACATTGAGTTTATTCACGGGCCGGGCTGCCCGGTTTGCGTGTTGCCAATGGGCAGAATCGATGCCTGTATCGACATTGCCCGTCACCCTCAGGTCATTTTCTGTACCTTCGGTGATGCGATGCGCGTGCCGGGTAAACAAGGTTCACTGACGCAGGCGAAAGCGCGAGGGGCCGATATTCGTCTCGTTTACTCCCCGATGGATGCCCTTGCGCTTGCCAGACAGCATCCACAGCGCAAAGTGGTTTTCTTCGGGCTTGGGTTCGAAACCACCATGCCCGCCACCGCCATTACCCTGCAACACGCTAAGGCGCAGAAAGTCGATAACTTCTTCTTTTTCTGCCAGCACATTACGTTGATTCCGACCTTACAGAGTTTGCTGGAACAACCGGACAACGAGATTGATGCCTTTCTTGCGCCGGGGCACGTCAGCATGGTGATAGGTACGGCAGCATATACGTTTATCGCAGAACGCTATAAACGCCCGATCGTAGTCGCTGGATTCGAACCGCTTGATCTACTGCAAGGCGTTAGCATGCTTATTGAGCAGAAAATAGCAGGCCTAAGCCAAATCGAAAATCAGTACCGTCGCGTCGTACCCGATAGCGGCAATCGACGGGCGCAAGAAGCAATTGCCGAGGTATTTACGGTGAAGGGCGACAGCGAATGGCGCGGGCTTGGCCTGATTACCGACTCTGGCGTGCATCTGGTCCCTGATTATCAGCAGTTTGACGCCGAATCCCATTTTCGCCCTGCGCCGCAGAGCGTCAGTGACGATCCGCGCGCCTGCTGCGGCAAAGTGCTTACAGGACGCTGTAAACCTCATCAGTGTCCGCTGTTTGGCACAACCTGCACCCCGCAAAGTGCGTTTGGTGCGCTGATGGTGTCTTCAGAAGGCGCCTGTGCCGCGTGGTATCAATATCGACGTCAGGAGCAGAGCGCATGAAAAGCATTCAGTTAGCACACGGCAGCGGGGGTCAGGCGATGCAGCAGCTGATCAACCAATTGTTTATGAAAGCCTTTGATAATCCGTGGCTGGTTGAACAAGAAGATCAGGCCAGGCTCGACCTCGCTTCGCTAACCGCCTGTGGCGATCGGCTGGCCTTTTCCACCGACAGCTATGTTATCGATCCGCTGTTTTTCCCCGGCGGGGATATTGGCAAACTCGCTGTCTGTGGCACAGCGAATGATGTGGCCGTCAGCGGTGCCCTTCCCCGCTTTCTGTCGTGCGGATTTATTCTGGAAGAAGGGCTGGACATGGCGACCCTCGAAGCGGTGGTCGCGAGTATGGCGCAAACCGCGGCAGCGGCGAATATCGCGATTGTGACCGGCGATACCAAAGTGGTGCCGCGCGGAGCCGTCGACAAACTGTTTATTAATACCGCAGGCATTGGCGTTATCCCTGCGCAGGTGAATTGGGGTGCGCGGCATCTCTGTGCGGGAGATATCCTGCTGGTCAGCGGCACGTTGGGCGATCACGGTGCCGCTATTTTAAACCTGCGCGAACATCTTGGGCTGGAAGGCGATCTACGCAGCGATTGCGCCGTCCTGACGCCGCTTATCCAAACACTGCTCGACGTCCCCGGCGTGAAAGCGATGCGCGATGCAACGCGCGGTGGTGTCAACGCGGTGGCGCATGAATTTGCGGCGGCATGCGGGTGCGGCATTCAACTCGACGAGGCGTGTTTACCCGTTAAACCCGCCGTTCGTGGTATCTGTGAATTATTAGGTCTTGATGCACTGAATTTTGCGAACGAAGGCAAGCTGGTCATGGGTGTTGCAGCCGATGCGGCGGAACAGGTTTTAGCGCAGCTGCGTAGCCATCCTCTTGGGCGGGATGCTGCGATTATTGGTGAGGTAAGCACCCGTCCGGGTGTACGCCTCACCGGGTTATATGGCGTGAATCGTAGTCTGGAATTACCCCATGCCGAGCCGCTACCGCGCATCTGTTAATACCGCGGTCTGGCGCCATATTTTTAATCTTTATATTCGTTTATTTGCCCGGGGTTTCCCGGTGCTTTTTGGATAATTGCAATGTCATATTCACCGATGGGCGATCTCGGGCAGCAAGGGCTGTTTGATATCACCCGCATTTTATTACAACAGCCGGACCTGATAAGCATCAGCGATGCCTTGACCCGGCTGGTAAAGCAGTCTGCATTAGCAGACCGTGCGGCAATTATTCTCTGGCAACCGGGAAACCATCGCGCGCGTTATTACGCGATTCCGGACAGTGGCGAGGCTATTGAATATGAAGATGAAACCGTTCTGGCATACGGTCCTATGCGCACGTTACTTTCGCGCCCCGAAGCGATTTGCTGTGACAATGAAACGTTCAGTGAAACGTGGCCACATCTTGCTGCCAGTGGGTTATATGCACCCTTTGCCCACTATTGCCTGCTGCCTTTAACCAACGAAGGGCACATTTTTGGCGGTTGTGAATTTATCCGCCACGACGACAAGCCCTGGAGCGACAAAGAGCTTCAGCGGTTACATACTCTGGCGCAGATTGTCGCCGTCGTCACAGAGCAAATTCAAAGTCGGGTCAGCAACAACCTTGATTACGACCTGCTTTGCCACGAACGCGATAACTTTCGCATTCTGGTGGCGATCACGAATGCCGTGCTGTCGCGCCTCGATATCGATGAGCTGGTGAGAGAGGTCTCCAAAGAGATCCATCACTATTTTAGTATCGACGCCATCAGCATCGTGCTGCGCAGCGAACGCAAAGGTAAGCTCAACATTTATTCCAGCCATTATCTCAACGATCAGGAACCTCTCCACGAGCAAAATGAAGTGGAGGAAACGGGCACGCTCAGCGAGCGGGTGTTCAAGAGCAACGAAATGCTGCGGGTGAACCTGCACGAAGGCGATGTGCTCGCGCCCTATGAACGAATGCTCTTCAATATGTGGAGCAATAAACTGCAGACGCTGTGCCTGCTGCCGCTGATGTCGGGCGACAAAATGCTGGGCGTTCTCAAGCTGGCGCAGTGCGATGAAAAAGTCTTCAACACCGCAAATCTTAAACTGCTGCGTCAAATCGCCGGGCGCGTGTCTATTGCAGTAGATAACGCGCTGGCTTATCAGGAAATTCATCGCCTTAAGGAACGTCTGGTCGATGAAAACCTGGCGCTGACCGAACAACTGAACAATGTCGACAACGACTTCGGTGAAATCATCGGTCGCAGCAAAGAAATGTATAACGTGCTCAAGCAAGTCGAGATGGTGGCGCACAGCAACAGCACCGTACTGATTTTGGGTGAAACCGGCACAGGCAAAGAGCTTATCGCCCGGGCTATCCATAATCTTAGCGGCCGAAATGGTCGCCGGATGGTCAAAATGAACTGTGCCGCGATGCCTGCGGGGCTGTTGGAAAGCGATCTTTTTGGGCATGAGCGCGGCGCTTTTACCGGTGCCAGTACCCAGCGCATCGGCCGCTTTGAACTGGCGGATAAAAGCTCGCTGTTCCTTGATGAAGTTGGCGACATGCCGCTTGAGCTACAACCCAAACTGCTGCGTGTATTACAAGAACAGGAGTTTGAGCGTTTGGGCAGTAATAAGCTGATTCGAACTGACGTTCGACTCATCGCCGCCACCAATCAGGATCTGCGCAAAATGGTGGCAAACAAAGAATTCCGCAGCGATTTGTACTATCGCCTGAATGTCTTCCCGATTCAGCTGCCGCCGCTGCGAGAGCGCCCGGACGATATTCCCTTACTGGCGAAAGCCTTTACCAGCAAGATTTCCCGCCGCCTCGGGCGTCAAATTGACAGTATTCCGGCCCATATGTTGCGTACGCTCAGCGAAATGCCGTGGCCGGGAAACGTGCGAGAGCTGGAAAATGTTATTGAGCGCGCGGTGTTACTCACATCAGGAACCGTGCTGCAATTTTCTCTACCCGAAATGGCATTAATCCCTCCCGTAGCCCAGAAGGTCCCGGCAGAACCGCCGCAAGAAGGGGAAGATGAAACGCAGCAAATCATTCGAATTTTGAAAGAAACCAATGGCGTTGTTTCAGGCCCGAAAGGGGCTGCACAGCGCCTGGGACTCAAGCGCACGACCCTGCTTTCGCGGATGAAACGACTGGGAATCGAAAAGGACATACTGGTGTAAATCGCTGTGACAGGCTATAAATCCAGGACACTCGAAGAAAGGAGGCACTATGTCAGTATCAGCACGCAATCAGCTTAGCGGTAAAGTCAGCGCAGTCGCATCGGGCGCGGTGAATGATGAAGTGGAATTGACGCTGGCAGGCGGCGCGAAATTGGTCGCCATTGTCACCCACAGCAGCCAGCAAGCGTTGGGTCTGGTGAACGGCAAAGAAGCCGTGGCATTGATTAAAGCCCCGTGGGTCACGCTCGCCAGCGAAGACTGCGGTCTGAAATTCTCCGCTCGCAACCAGTTTGCGGGGAGCGTTTCACAAGTCACCGAAGGTGCGGTTAACGCGACGGTACACATAAAAACCGATGCAGGTTTTGAGCTGGTTGCCGTCATCACCAACGAAAGCCAGCACGAAATGAAATTGGCTTCCGGTGGTCGCGTCATTGCGTTAATCAAAGCCTCCGCGATCCTGCTCGCGACCCGCGCATAATTGCCGCCCACGCCGTGAATTCCGCGGCGTATCCATTATTTCTTTGGCCGATATTTCTCCGGCAAATCAGGCACAACACGCCTGTCGTCAATCAAATGCAAGACCGTTAACATCGGATGCCGCCACAGCATACGCGGCCCCGCCCAGCGCATGATCTGCTTCATCTCTTCCCGTTTGGCGGGTTGATAGCAATGCACCGGACACTGTTTACATGCCGGTTTTTCTTCGCCAAACACACATTTATCGAGCCGTTTTTCAGCATAGGCGTTCAACGTATTGTAGTGGCCTATCTCGGAATTCGCCTGCGGGCAGCGCTGCGCGTAGAGCGCAATCATGCGACGGATCGTCAGCTTTTCTCTGCGAATACGATTTCCCGGCATTCTGCATCTCCAAATCATAAGTTGCATCAATAATACCCCTTACGGCCTAAGGATTCCATGACCCCAGAAAAGTACAGTCCAAAATGGGACTCCATTACATTTGGACAAAAAACGATCTTTGTATATTATTTGCACACCTTCCGGGAGGAGTCCGGTCATTTATTCGTAAGGATTTATTCGCTCTTTTTTGTAGAATTTTACTTTTATGCAATTATCAAAAATCATTCCTGCGATGGTGCTGCTTGCCACCACCGCCGTTGCTGGTCACGCTTGTGCCTACAACATGCCTTCAAGTTTTACCACGCTGAAAAACCACAGCCTGACTCGTCAACTCTCTGAACCGCAGTCAGAAAATGTAAAATCAAAAATACTCGCACAGTATTCTGAGTGGAAAGGAACGCGCTATCACTTCGGTGGCAGTTCGCACCGGGGCATCGACTGCTCAGCGTTGATGCAGGCGATTTTCCACGGTTCGATGAAAATGGAACTGCCGCGTACGACCAACGAGCAAATCCATAATGGTCATCATATTGCTCAGAACGAATTGAAACCCGGCGACCTGGTGTTCTTCAAAACATCACGATCAACCCGCCATGTCGGGGTTTACGTCGGTAATAACGAATTTATCCACGCGTCGAAAGTCAAAGGCGTAACGGTTTCAAGCCTTGCCAACAATTACTGGCAAGCGCATTACGAAACCGCCCGCCGCGTTACCGCAGACGCGTAAAGAAAACCCCTGTGATGTCAGAACATCACAGGGGTTTTTTCATTCCCATTCAACATCCCTTCCTCTATTGATGCGCTTGGTAATTTTCCGAGCAGCAATCCAGTTATCAATGAAACCTCCGTATTGTTTCATTTTCTCTGGAAGCAACTACGCAAAATTCTTTTCGCTCTCACAATAATCACTGTTTTTTTATCCAGCTCATTTATTCTGTTCTGAAAAGAGCAAAGGAGTGATGAACGATGGATCAACAAAACACAATGGCTGTGGATATCGCGATAACGGCCCGTCAGATTAAAGTCAGCTACGTCAGAAAACGTCATCAGGATCCCAAAACGGGGCGCACACGGCACTACAGTCGTCATCCAAGCCTGGTGCTCAGCGGTAACTGGCTTGAAGAAGCCGGTTTTCCCACGGGGGTGAGCGTTTCGATAACCGTGCAGCATGGGCAGCTGATTTTACAGCCGCAGCCAGAAATGGCCGATGTCACCCGCTGAAGCCAAGGCCATGTCACGTTTTGTTGAAGTTAAAGGCTGATGAGACACGTAGTTTTTGCTGCGAGAACACTGTCGTTCATGCGACAATGAGCGCAACTTATACGCATGAAAAATGCCTGAATATTATTGTTTTTCAACGAAATGGACATCATAACTCCATGAGCACACTTGAAAATTTCGACGCTCACACGCCGATGATGCAACAGTACCTGAAGCTGAAAGCTCAGCATCCGGAGATCCTGCTGTTTTATCGGATGGGCGACTTTTACGAGCTGTTTTATGACGATGCCAAACGCGCCTCGCAGTTGCTCGATATTTCGCTGACCAAGCGTGGTGCTTCAGCGGGCGAGCCGATTCCGATGGCTGGCGTCCCTCATCATGCGGTCGAAAACTATCTCGCCAAGTTGGTGAACCTGGGTGAGTCAGCGGCCATTTGCGAACAGGTTGGCGATCCCGCCACCAGCAAAGGGCCAGTGGATCGCAAGGTTGTGCGGATTGTGACGCCAGGAACCATCAGCGATGAAGCACTGTTGCAGGAGCGCCAGGACAATCTGCTCGCCGCTATCTGGCAAGACAGTAAAGGCTATGGCTTTGCCACTCTGGATATTAGCTCCGGACGTTTCCGTCTGAGCGAGCCAGCAGACCGTGAAACCATGGCAGCCGAGCTGCAACGCACGAATCCGGCTGAACTGTTGTACGCGGAAGATTTTGCTGAAACGGCATTGATTGAAGGCCGCCGTGGCCTGCGCCGTCGCCCGTTATGGGAATTTGAAATTGATACCGCTCGCCAGCAACTGAACATGCAGTTTGGCACTCGCGACTTGGTCGGTTTTGGTGTTGAAAATGCCCCGCGCGGTCTGTGTGCTGCCGGTTGTTTGCTGCAGTACGTCAAGGATACACAGCGCACTTCTTTGCCGCACATCCGCTCCATCACTATGGAACGTCAGCAGGACAGCATCATCATGGATGCGGCGACGCGTCGTAATCTGGAGATAACCCAGAACCTGGCGGGCGGCGTCGAAAATACGCTGGCGGCGGTACTGGATCGTACGGTTACGCCAATGGGCAGTCGTATGCTCAAACGCTGGCTGCATATGCCGGTGAGAGATACTCAGGTGCTGACGGAGCGCCAGCAAACGTTGGGGGCATTACAGGATCGTTGTGATGAACTCCAGCCGGTATTGCGTCAGGTCGGCGACTTGGAACGCATTCTTGCCCGTCTGGCACTGCGTACCGCTCGTCCACGCGACTTAGCGAGAATGCGTCACGCTTTCCAGCAACTGCCTGATTTGCGTGAACAGCTCAAAAGTGTGGACAGCGCGCCGGTGCAAAAGCTGCGTGAAACGATGGGCGAATTCACCGAACTCCGCGAATTGCTCGAACGCTCAATTATCGAAACGCCCCCCGTTCTGGTACGTGACGGCGGTGTGATTGCACCGGGTTATCATGAAGAGCTCGACGAATGGCGCGCGCTGGCTGATGGCGCAACCGACTACCTCGATCGTCTGGAAATTCGCGAGCGCGAGCGATTGGGTCTGGATACGCTGAAAGTCGGCTATAACGCCGTGCATGGCTACTACATTCAGATCAGCCGTGGGCAAAGTCACATGGCCCCAATCCACTACGTTCGTCGTCAAACGCTGAAAAATGCCGAGCGCTACATCATTCCAGAACTGAAAGAGTACGAAGACAAAGTCCTGACCTCCAAAGGTAAAGCGCTGGCGCTGGAAAAACAGCTGTATGATCAGTTGTTCGACATGCTGCTGCCGCATCTTGCCGATTTGCAGCAAAGTGCCGCCGCGCTGGCGGAGCTGGACGTGTTGGTGAACCTGGCAGAACGCGCGTACACCCTGAACTATAGCTGTCCAACTTTCAGTGATAAGCCGGGCATTCGCATTGTGGAAGGCCGCCATCCGGTGGTTGAGCAAGTACTGAACGAACCATTTATCGCCAACCCGCTGAACATGTCGCCTCAGCGGAGAATGTTGATTATTACCGGCCCAAACATGGGTGGTAAAAGTACCTATATGCGCCAGATAGCGCTAATTGCATTACTGGCGTACATCGGCAGCTATGTTCCGGCGCAGAAGGTCGAAATCGGCCCAATCGACAGGATCTTTACGCGTGTCGGTGCAGCAGACGATCTCGCCAGCGGTCGCTCAACCTTTATGGTCGAGATGACGGAAACCGCCAATATTCTGCATAACGCTACCGAGAATAGCCTGGTATTAATGGATGAAATTGGTCGTGGCACATCAACGTACGATGGACTGTCGCTGGCATGGGCCTGCGCAGAAAGCCTTGCCAATCGCATTAAAGCGCTGACGCTGTTCGCAACCCACTACTTCGAGCTGACGCAGTTACCGGAAAAAATGGAAGGCGTGGCTAACGTCCATCTTGATGCCCTGGAGCATGGTGACACGATAGCCTTTATGCACAGCGTGCAGGACGGTGCGGCAAGCAAAAGCTACGGACTGGCCGTTGCCGCATTGGCCGGTGTGCCAAAAGATGTGATTAAGCGTGCACGCCAGAAATTGCGCGAGCTGGAAAGTCTGTCGCCAAGCGCCGGGGCAACACAGGTAGATGGCTCGCAGATGTCACTGCTCTCTGTACCAGAAGAAACGTCACCAGCCGTTGAAGCGCTGGAAAATCTCGACCCGGACTCTCTGACTCCGCGTCAGGCACTGGAGTGGATTTACCGTCTGAAAAGCCTGGTGTAAGTTACTGTAGACGGGCTCGCAAAAGCCGGAAGAAAATGCTTCCGGCTTTGGTCGTCTGAATAAAGAAGATCGCGAACAGTTTTCGCAGCTGGTCGACAAAATGATGCGTGAGTAATCCCTTACACGCGACACATTAAGCACTCTACGTTACCGGAGCGTCATTCTCCTCCACCCAAAAGGAACCACCATGAACCCTTATGTCACTGAAATCATTGACGCGCATATTGCCATTGAAAACTGGCTTGCTCGGGGCGAGGGAAATGCAGAAGCACTCTTCTCCCGCTTCGATCGCGATTTTACGATGGTGACGCCGAACGGAGCCAGTCTCGACTATGCGGCAGTTTGCGGTTTCTTTCAGGCTCAGCGTGGGGCGCGTTCGGGGCTGAAAATTACGGTCGAAAAAATAGAATTACTCGCCGAGTGGCAAGAGGGGGCGGCATTACGGTATAGCGAAAAACAGCGCCTGCCAGAACAGGGGGAAACACTACGTTTCTCAACCGTGATACTGAAAAGACAGGGAGAGAAAATCACCTGGCGCCATTTACATGAAACCGCTCAGGCGTAACATCCCAACCAGAAAAGAAAAAGGCCCGTCACGATGACGAGCCTTTCCGGATGAAAACGGTTTTATTCACGGAACAGCGCTTCAATATTCAGCCCTTGCCCCTGCAAAATTTCACGCAGGCGACGCAAACCTTCAACCTGAATCTGGCGAACGCGTTCACGAGTCAGGCCAATTTCACGGCCAACATCTTCCAGCGTTGCCGCTTCATACCCCAGTAAACCGAAACGACGTGCCAGCACTTCACGCTGTTTGGCGTTCAGTTCGAACAACCATTTGACGATGCTTTGCTTCATGTCATCGTCCTGCGTGGTGTCTTCCGGGCCGTTATCTTTTTCGTCGGCCAGGATATCCAGCAGCGCTTTTTCGGAATCGCCACCTAAAGGAGTGTCGACCGAGGTGATGCGCTCGTTGAGACGCAGCATACGGCTTACGTCATCAACCGGTTTGTCTAACTGCTCAGCAATTTCTTCTGCGCTCGGTTCGTGATCCAGTTTATGGGATAACTCACGCGCGGTACGCAGATAAACGTTCAGCTCTTTGACGATATGAATTGGCAGACGAATAGTACGGGTTTGGTTCATGATTGCCCGTTCAATGGTCTGACGAATCCACCAGGTTGCATAGGTCGAGAAACGGAATCCGCGCTCAGGATCGAATTTTTCGACCGCGCGAATCAGCCCCAGATTGCCCTCTTCAATCAAGTCCAGCAAAGCCAGACCACGATTGCTATAACGGCGAGCAATTTTCACCACCAGACGCAGGTTACTCTCAATCATCCGGCGGCGAGAGGCAACGTCACCACGCAACGCACGTCGTGCGAAATAAACTTCTTCCTCGGCAGTTAACAGTGGGGAATAACCAATTTCCCCAAGATAAAGCTGAGTCGCATCCAGCACACGCTGTGTGGCCCCCTGTGATAACAGCTCTTCCTCTGCTAAGTCGCTCTCACTGGGTTCCTCTTCTACTAAGACTTTCTCATCGAAAGACTCTGTTCCGTTCTCATCAAATTCCGCATCTTCATTTAAATCATGAACTTTCAGCGTATTCTGACTCATAAGGTGGCTCCTACCCGTGATCCCTGGACGAAACACACCTCACGGTTGTTTCGCCAAATTATCGCTGCGGCAAATACTGCAGCGGGTTGACGGATTTCCCCTTGTAACGAATTTCAAAATGCAAGCGTGTTGAACTGGTTCCGGTGCTACCCATGGTAGCTATCTTCTGCCCCGCCTTCACTTCTTGTTGTTCCCGGACCAGCATTGTATCGTTATGGGCGTAGGCGCTCAGGTAATCATCGTTGTGTTTGATGATAATAAGATTACCGTAACCGCGCAGTGCGTTACCGGCATAGACGACACGTCCATCTGCGGTCGCGACGATTGCCTGTCCTTTACTGCCTGCAATATCGATACCTTTATTGCCGCCATCGCCGCCACTAAAGTTTTCGATGATTTTGCCGTCAGTCGGCCAGCGCCAGGAGGAGATCGGCGAACTGGTAGACGTACTGCTTGCAGTCGGTTGGGTTGTACTGACAACAGGTGCCGTAACAGGCGCTGTGACCGGAGTCGCAGGCTGATTGTTAGGCAACATTTTGTTAGCACTTTGTTCACCTGAATCCTCAGAATACGTAATTGTCGGTTGAGACGCAACCACTGCGGAGGAATTTTGTGCAGGTTTTGAGACTAATCCGGAAGGGGTAGTACTGGCCTGTTCGCTGGCCTGTGCTACGGCGTTATTTCCGGTGATTGGCTGCCCTGAAGCATTCCCTACCTGAATAACCTGACCGACGTTCAAACCGTAAGGGGCCGGAACATTATTACGCTGCGCCAGGTCGCGGAAATCGTTGCCAGTGACCCATGCAATATAATAAAGGGTGTCGCCACGCTTCACGGTGTAGGTATTACCCCCGGTGTAGCTGCCCTTTGGAATATCGCCATATTTACGGTTATAGACTGCGTGCCCATCAACAATCTGCACCGGCTGCTGTGTCGCCATCGGCTGTGCTGGCTGAATCTGTGGCTGAGCGGATTGGATCTGCGGCTGAACCGGTGCGGTTTGTACCGGCTGCGGTTGTGGTACCGTCTGAGCCGTGGTGCCCATTTTTGGCGGCGGTGTAATGAGCATTCCAGAATCGGTGCTGGACGACATCCCGCCCACAGAACTGACCGGAGCAGGCGCATTATTGGACGTTGTGCATCCTGCCAACCAAAGTGAAACCAGTGATAAAGCCGCCACGCGACTAACGGTAAATTTTGGGCTTCCCGCGCTCATTTATCCCCCAGGAATAGGTTAACTGCCAGTGACTTATAAACCGTGAAAGGCGACGGTAATCACACAAAAAAAGTGTGCTCACCCTACGCCAAATGGCGCGTTGAAAGAAACAGGAAAACTCCTGTATTACGCCAGTTCGCCTTTGACCAAGGGCACAAAGCGAACCGCTTCCACGGTATCGATGATAAATTCGCCGCCCCGCCGACGGACGCGTTTCAGAACCTGCTGTTCCTCTCCGACGGGTAAAACGAGAATGCCGCCTTCATCCAGCTGTGACATCAGCTCAACGGGAATCTCCTGCGGTGCCGCCGTGACAATAATGGCATCAAATGGCGCTCTCGCATGCCACCCCTGCCACCCATCGCCATGACGCGTTGAAACATTATGTAAATCGAGTTGTTTGAGGCGACGTCGTGCATGCCATTGCAGGCTTTTAATACGCTCAACGGAACACACGTGATGCACCAGATGCGCCAGAATAGCGGTCTGGTAGCCAGAACCGGTGCCGATTTCCAGCACGCGTGATTCCGGCGTCAGTTCAAGCAACTCGGTCATCCGCGCAACCATGTACGGCTGCGAGATGGTTTGCCCCTGACCGATAGGCAACGCGACGTTTTCCCACGCTTTGTGTTCAAAGGCTTCATCAATAAATTTTTCACGCGGAACCTGAGCAATGGCGTCGAGCACGTGCTCATCCAGAATGCCCTGGTTACGCAGTTGATTAAGAAGACTTTGCACGCGTTTGCTTACCATTGCTCACCGACTCCTGTGCGATCCAGCCAGCCAGACAGCACCTCCTGCGCGCTGTGCGCCGTCAAATCGACATGCAGCGGCGTCACGGAGACATAGCCTTCATCCACGGCGGCAAAATCGGTGTCTGGCCCTGCGTCGAATTTCTCGCCCGGCGGCCCTATCCAGTACAGCGTATTACCGCGCGGATCCTGCTGTGGAATGACTTTATCCGCCGGGTGGCGGCTGCCACAGCGAGTCACACGAATGCCTTTGATTTCAGAAAGCGGGAGATCGGGCACATTGATATTGAGAATACGCCCGGTGCGCAGTGGTTCACGGGCCAATGCGCGCAGAATAGAACAGGTGATCGCCGCGGCAGTGTCATAGTGTTTATAACCATTCAGCGAAATTGCCAGCGCCGGAAAACCAAGATGACGGCCTTCCATTGCCGCAGCAACTGTACCAGAGTAAATAACATCATCGCCCAGGTTTGGCCCGGCATTAATGCCAGACACAACCACGTCCGGACGTGGGCGCATCAGGGTGTTTACACCGAGAAACACGCAGTCCGTCGGCGTGCCCATCTGCACGGAAATATCGCCGTTTTCTAACGTGAAGGTACGAAGGGAAGATTCCAGGGTCAGCGAATTTGACGCCCCACTGCGGTTACGATCGGGTGCAACAACCTGAACCTCGGCGAACTCACGCAAGGCCTTCGCCAGAGTTTGGATCCCCGGTGCGTGGATCCCATCATCGTTACTCAGCAATATTCGCATAATCACCCGTTGTGTTGATAAGTTCCCTTACAACACTGGTGGCAAAACTGCCTGCCGGCAGCCAGAAACGCACCTCGACGGTGACGTCATCCCACCAGTTCCAGCTCATTTGTTGCGGGTAGAGCAGCATGGCTCGTCGCGCGGCGTCCACTTTTTCACGCAGTAATAAAGACTGCAACAGCGCTTCTTGCGCGAGCGTTTGTTGCTCAAAATCCAACGCCGCGCGCTGGGTTCCCCACTCGCCGCTGCCCGGCAGCGACGCGGTTATCATCAGTTCGCGATTATCAACGCGGGACTGAAGTTCAGACATCTCTTCATCCGTTGCTACAAACCAGCTGCCGCGTCCCGCTAATTGTAGCGCATCGCCGTCAACAACTTGATTAAAGTCCGGTTTTTTTAAACGCTCGCTCACTAACTGATTAAACAACGCGCTGCGGGCCGCCGACAACCAAAAACTGCGTTTATTGCGATCGCGAACCGGCGCATCACTTTCTGCCCAGCGCAGTGCGCCATGCAAATTACTGCCACCGATACCGAAACGCTGCGCGCCGAAATAGTTCGGCACGCCCTGTTCGGCAATCGCCTGCAAACGCGCTTCTGCATCTTCGCGATTGCTGACTTCACGCAGCACGAGGGTAAATGCATTGCCTTTCAGCGCGCCCAGACGCAGCTTGCGCTTGTGGCGGGCGTACTCCAGCACTTTACAGCCTTCAAGGTCAAACTTACTTAAATCAGGCATCTCTTTGCCCGGCAGACGGACGCAAATCCACTGTTCAGTGACCGCGTGTTTATCCTTCTGCCCGGCAAAGCTCACTTCGCGGGCGTGAACTTTGAGGAATTTTGCCAGCGCATCAGCCACAAAACGGGTGTTACAGCCGTTTTTCAGGACACGCACCAACAGGTGTTCACCTTCGCCGTCCGGGGAAAAACCGAGATCTTCGACCACCAGAAAATCTTCGGGATTGGCTTTCAGCAGCCCCTGTCCGTGTGGCTTACCGTGCAGATACGTCAATTCGTCAAAAGCGATCATGGACGAGCCTTATTCAGCAGTGCCACGGCTTCGCATGCAATCCCTTCGCCACGTCCGGTAAAACCGAGTTTTTCGGTGGTGGTCGCTTTCACATTGACGTCATCCATGTGACACCCCAGATCTTCGGCAATAAACACGCGCATCTGCGGGATGTGCGGCAGCATTTTCGGTGCCTGAGCAATAATGGTCACATCGACATTGCCAAGCGTATAGCCTTTCGCCTGAATACGACGCCAGGCTTCGCGCAGCAGTTCGCGGCTGTCGGCCCCTTTGAAAGCAGGATCGGTGTCCGGAAAGAGTTTGCCGATATCGCCTAACGCCGCCGCGCCGAGCAGCGCATCAGTTAATGCATGCAGGGCTACGTCGCCGTCGGAGTGGGCCAGCAGGCCTTTTTCGTAAGGCACGCGCACGCCACCAATGATAATCGGGCCTTCTCCGCCAAAGGCGTGTACGTCAAAACCGTGTCCAATTCGCATTATGCCTGCTCCTGAAGTCCGCAACGGGAAAGGTAAAATTCTGCCAGCGCCAGGTCTTCCGGGCGGGTCACTTTAATATTATCAGCACGTCCAGCAACAAGCTGGGGATGGAAGCCACAATATTCCAGCGCCGAGGCTTCATCAGTGATCGTCGCCCCTTCATTAAGCGCCCGCGTCAGGCAGTCAAAAAGAAGTTCGCGAGGGAAGAATTGTGGCGTCAGTGCATGCCAGAGATCGTTTCTGTCAACGGTATGGGCAATCGCGTCTTGTCCCGGTTCGGCGCGCTTCATGGTGTCGCGCACCGGTGCGGCAAGAATTCCGCCAACGTGGCTGGTCTCGCTAAGCGTCAGTAAATTTGCCAAATCATCCTGATGCAGACACGGTCGTGCCGCATCATGAACCAGCACCCATTGCGCATTACCCGCCGCGCGCAGGCCAGCCAGCACAGATTCGGCGCGTTCTGCGCCACCTTCAACAACGGTGATTTGCGGATGATTTGCGAGCGGAAGCTGCTGGAAACGTTCGTCACCGTCACTGATGGCGATGATGACGCGTTCAACCCGCGGATGCGCCAACAACACAGCGACCGCGTGTTCAAGAATCGTTTTGTTACCGATTGAGAGATATTGCTTCGGGCATTCCGTTTGCATACGGCGGCCAAAACCGGCTGCCGGCACCACGGCGCAAACGCCCGGAAAAGTGGTTGCCATGCGCTTATCCTGGCTTGAGATTATCGATTGTTCTGCCCCGAACTCTGATTCTGACCCTGATTGCGTTTAGACGCATCAGGCACCAGGCGATAAAACGTTTCGCCCGGGCGGGTCATACTGAGTTCGTTGCGAGCGCGTTCTTCGATAGCTTCCTGACCGCCGTTGAGGTCATCAATTTCGGCGAAAAGCTGATCGTTGCGCGCTTTAAGTTTCGCGTTAGTTGCCTGCTGAGACACTACGTCGTCATTGACGCGGCTGTAGTCGTGAAGACCATTCTTGCCGAACCACAGTGAATACTGTAGCCAGACCAGCAATGCCAGCAATAGCAGCGTTAATTTACCCATCCTGCCCCCTGAAAAACGGCATCATCATCCCATAACGTGCCGGAGTGCTTTACCCAGGCCTGCGGACGATGCCGCATATCGCGGGGAATGTACCACATTTTGGCCGCCGAGTCGTAGGTCTGAATAGAAACGAACATAGTGACCGCTGCGTTTAACCCAGCAGCCACAGGAATAACAGACCAAAGAGCGCCGCGACGGTTATCAGCGTCACCACAATACTGTAGAGGAGTTTACCGTTAACCAGCGAATGCAGCGCAATGCCAATCACCACTGAAACGGGCAACAGTGCCAGGAAGAAGGGCCAGGTGTAGAGGAAGAAGAACAGCGTGTTGCTGCCGTAAAACAAAAACGGAATACCCAACGCCAGCAGCCACGCAACAAAACCCACGACCGCACCCGACAAAGACCAGGTGGTCTCTTCGGTATCGGCGTTCATGGGTTCTGTGCGAGTAATGGTTATGTTCTGGGTATTGCGCATCTCAAATCCTGTTTCTTGACTGGACGGAAAACCGGCCCGGTCTCAGGATCTGATAATATCGTCCTGTCTCAGCAGGTCTAATAATTGGTTAACCAAATTTGTTACCAATTGTTCGCCATCAAGGTGAATCGCGGCCTTTTCCGGGGCTTCATAAACCGAATCGATACCGGTGAAATTGCGCAATTCTCCAGCGCGCGCTTTCTTATACAAGCCTTTCGGATCACGGGTTTCACATACAGACAGCGGCGTATCGACGAACACTTCAACAAAGCGCCCTTCCCCTACGCGGTCGCGCACCATCTGCCGTTCCGCTCGATGCGGCGAGATAAACGCCGTCAGCACCACCAGGCCTGCATCGACCATCAGGTTAGCGACCTCACCGACGCGACGAATATTCTCTTTACGGTCATCATCGCTAAAACCTAAATCGCTACACAAACCGTGACGCACATTGTCACCATCCAGCAGATAAGTGCTGACGCCCAGCTCATGCAACGCTTCTTCCAGTGCGCCTGCCACCGTGGATTTTCCCGAGCCGGAAAGCCCGGTGAACCACAGCACAACCCCACGGTGACCGTGGAGTTCTTCGCGCTGTTGTTGCGTAACGGGATGGGCGTGCCAGACGACGTTCTCGTCATGCTGAGCCATTACTGGCCTCCCAGCAGGTCGCGTGCGCCCCAGTGTGGGAAGTGCTTACGGACCAGCGCGTTCAGTTCCCGTTCAAACGCACTGAAATCACCGTTGTTCACGGCAGTGGTTTGTAGCAATGGCTCGCGAACCATACCGGCACCGACGGTCACATTAGTCAGGCGATCGATAAAAATAAGGCCACCGGTGACCGGGTTTTGCTGATATTTATCCAGCACTAACGGTTCGTCGAAGGTCAAATCCACCAACCCAATACCGTTCAGCGGCAAAGTGGTGACGTCGCGCTGCGTCAGATTGTTGATATCCACCTGATACTGCACGCCGTCAACGCGGGCGCGCGTTTTCTTCCCGGCGATTTTGATTTCATAGCTCTGACCTGGCTGCAGCGGCTGTTCAGCCATCCACACCACGTCCACGCTCGCGCTTTGCACCGCGGGAATATTTTCATTCACATCAACCAGCAGATCGCCACGGCTGATGTCGATTTCATCTTTCAGCACCAGCGTAATCGCTTCTCCGGCGGCGGCTTGCTGCAAATCACCATCAAAAGTAACGATGCGCGCGACGGCGGATTCCACGCCAGAGGGCAGCACTTTGACGCGCTGGCCAACACTCACCGTGCCGGACGCGAGTGTCCCCGCGTAGCCACGAAAATCGAGGTTTGGGCGGTTCACGTACTGCACCGGGAAACGCAGCGGCTGATTCTCGACCACGCGTTTGATTTCAACGGTTTCCAGCACTTCGAGCAGCGTCGGGCCGCTGTACCAGGGCATTTTTTCGCTCTGGCTGGCAACGTTATCGCCTTCCAGCGCCGACAGCGGCACGAAGCGAATATCCAGTTCGCCCGGCAGCTGCGCGGCAAACGTCAGATATGCATCGCGGATCTCATTGAATTTCGCTTCGCTGTAGTCCACGAGATCCATTTTGTTCACCGCCACCACCAGGTGTTTAATCCCCAGCAGCGTGGAGATAAAGCTGTGACGACGGGTCTGGTCGAGCACGCCTTTGCGCGCATCCATCAGCAGGATCGCCAAATCACAGGTGGATGCACCGGTCGCCATGTTACGGGTGTACTGTTCGTGGCCCGGGGTATCGGCAATGATAAATTTGCGCTTCTCAGTGGAGAAATAGCGGTACGCCACGTCAATGGTAATGCCCTGCTCGCGCTCGGCCTGAAGGCCATCAACCAGCAGCGCCAGGTCGAGTTTTTCACCCTGCGTGCCGTGACGCTTGCTGTCATTGTGCAGCGAAGAGAGCTGATCTTCATATATCTGACGGGTATCGTGCAGCAAACGACCAATCAAGGTACTTTTACCGTCATCCACGCTCCCGCAGGTCAGGAAACGCAGCAGGCTTTTGTGCTGTTGGGCGTGCAGATACGCTTCCACACCGCCTTCATCGGCAATTTGTTGTGCAATCGTTGTATTCATGGCGGCTCCTTAGAAATAACCCTGACGTTTCTTAAGCTCCATGGAGCCTGCCTGGTCGCGGTCAATCATGCGGCCCTGTCGTTCACTGGTTGTCGACACCAGCATCTCTTCAATAATTTCCGGTAATGTCTGGGCGGTCGACTCCACCGCGCCGGTCAACGGCCAGCAGCCGAGGGTACGGAAACGCACCATCTGCTGTTTGATAACCTCACCCGGCTGCAAATTAATGCGATCGTCGTCGATCATCATCAGCATACCGTCGCGTTCAAGCACCGGACGCGGGGCTGCCAGATACAGCGGAACAATTTCAATATTTTCCAGATAGATGTACTGCCAGATATCCAGCTCGGTCCAGTTAGAGAGCGGGAACACGCGAATGCTTTCGCCCTTGTTGATCTGACCGTTGTAGTTGTGCCACAGCTCCGGGCGCTGGTTTTTCGGGTCCCAGCGGTGGAAACGATCGCGGAAAGAGTAGATACGCTCTTTGGCGCGGGATTTCTCTTCATCACGACGCGCCCCGCCAAATGCGGCGTCAAAACCGTATTTGTTCAGCGCCTGCTTCAACCCTTCGGTTTTCATGATGTCGGTGTGCTTGGCGCTGCCGTGAACGAATGGGTTGATGCCCATCGCCACGCCTTCCGGGTTTTTATGCACCAGCAGTTCGCAGCCGTAGGCTTTGGCGGTGCGGTCACGGAATTCGTACATCTCACGGAATTTCCAGCCGGTATCCACGTGCAGCAACGGGAACGGCAACGAGCCAGGATAGAACGCCTTACGCGCCAGATGCAGCATCACGCTGGAGTCTTTGCCGATGGAATACATCATCACCGGGTTGGAAAATTCTGCCGCCACCTCGCGGATAATATGGATGCTTTCCGCCTCCAGTTGGCGCAGGTGAGTGAGTCGTTTTTGGTCCATAACCGTTCCTTAATAAGGCCTGGTGCAACAGGCGTTATTGTTGCAGCCAGTTTGGTCACGGCCTGCGCACAGCAACCGGAGCGTACAAAAGTACGTGAGGATTGCGCGCGCAGCCCGGGGTCAAAATGGCAAATAAAATAGCCTGTTGCCCGAGGACTAAGCCAGATTCACCACAGAAGAGTTAAACCCCTCCTGCTGTTGATTATCTTGAAACCAGGCGAGCTGATGATGCAGTTGCACCACCTCACCCACCACCAGCAGCGCTGGCATCGGGGCGTCTTTCGCAAGACTTTCGAGTTGTTGTAAGGTTCCGACCATCACCTGCTGATCGGCACGCGTGCCGCGACTGATCACCGCCACCGGCGTCAGGCTGTCGCGACCGTGCTTTATAAGCTGTTGACTGATTTCCGCCGCTTTCATGGTGCCCATGTAAATCGCCAGCGTCTGACGGCTTTGCGCCAGGTGCGCCCAGTCAAACGGCGTGCTGTCGGCTTTGTAATGTCCGGTAACAAAGGTCACACTCTGCGCGTAATCACGATGGGTCAGCGGAATGCCTGCATAGGCTGTCGCACCCGCCGCCGCGGTAACGCCCGGGACCACCTGGAAAGGCACGCCCGCTTCGGCTGCCGCCTGGAGTTCTTCGCCCCCACGACCAAAGATGAACGGGTCACCGCCTTTCAGGCGCACCACGCTTTTGCCTGCTAATGCCGCCTCAACCAACATGCGGTTCGTTTCATGCTGTGGAACGCTGTGGGTTCCCGCGCGTTTGCCCACGCAGATCATCTCTGCGTCACGGCGAACTAACTCACGGATCCCGTCGCTGACCAGATGATCGTAAAACACCACGTCAGCCTTCTGGATAACCTGCAGCCCGCGCAGCGTCAGAAGGCCCGCATCGCCAGGCCCTGCGCCGACCAGCACAATTTCCCCGACGGTGCGCTCAGGTTGATTCAGTTCATCTTCCAACGCCTGCTGTGCAGCGGCTTCGTTACCTGCCACCATCAGACTGGCGAAACGTCCGGTAAACACGCGTTCCCAAAAACGACGACGTTCGGCCACGGTCTTCAAACGCGTCTGAAGGTGGTGTCGCCAGTAGCTCGCCGCCTGCGCCATCCGTCCGAGATTTGTCGGCAATAGCGCTTCGATTTTTTCGCGTAGAATGCGCGCCAGAACGGGCGCGGTGCCGCCGGAGGAAATCGCCACCAGTAAAGGAGAACGATCGACAATCGACGGGAAGATAAAGGAGCACAACGGCTGATTATCGACCACGTTCACCAGCCGCTGGCGGGCATTTGCCGCCGCAAAAACGCGTTGGTTCAGTTCGCTGTCATCCGTGGCGGCAATCACCAGAAACACAGTATCAATCTGTGCTTCGTTGAATTCCGTCGCCAACCATTCAATGGCCTGTTGATTCACAAGCTCAGTCAGTTCAGGCGAAAGTTGCTGCGCGACAATGCGCACGTTTGCCCCAGCCCGCCGTAACAGCAGAATTTTTCTGGCAGCAATATCGCCGCCGCCGATAACGAGCACCGGGCGGTCTTTCAGAGCGGCAAAGAGAGGCAAGTAGTCCACGGCGCTACAACTCATTCACATTCAACATAGAGGGACTATAGGGGGAGGCTCAGAGCAAATGAAATTACGAAATGGAATGAGTAGTTCCTCAAAGGAATAACACCGCAGAAATGCAAATGTTAAAAAGTGCTTAACGCTCGATAATTCGCCAGTTTAGGAACAAATGAAATTGTGTTAGACCGGTCACAGTTTCATACTAGAGCCGTTTATTATTTTGCCCTGATGTAAGGACACATTATGTTTTCCGCCCTGTGCCGTCGCCTGCTTCCTCTGGCGTTAGGTGCATGTTTTACGGCGTCTTCTTTTGCTGCACCGGTTGCTACCGGCGCCATCGCCAACCAGCAAGCGCGTTATATCGCCACTTATTTTCCGGGTCGCATGACCGGCAGCCCCGCAGAAATGCTTTCGGCGGATTACGTTCGCCAGCAGTTTGCGCAAATGGGCTATGAAAGTGATATTCGCACCTTCAACAGTCGCTTTATTTACACCAGCAAAGACAAACATCAGAACTGGCATAAAATCACCGGCAGCACCGTTATCGCCGCGCATGAAGGCAAGACCAGCCAACAGATTATCGTGATGGCGCATCTCGACACCTATGCGCCGCACAGCGATACCGATGTAGAAAACAATCTCGGTGGTTTAACGCTGCAAGGCATCGACGATAACGCCATGGGCGTGGGCGTGATGCTGGAACTGGCTGAGCGCTTGAAAAATACACCAACGGAATACAGCATCCGCTTTATCGCCACCAGCGGTGAAGAGGAAGGAAAACTCGGCGCAGCCAATCTGCTTCAGCGCATGAGCGCCGAGGAGAGAAAAAACACACTGTTGGTTATCAACCTCGATAACCTGGTCGTCGGCGACAAACTCTATTTCAACAGCGGCAAATCAACACCGGCCTCGGTGCGAAAACTGACTCGCGACCGCGCGTTAACTATCGCTCGCAGCCACGGCATTCAGGCTGCCATCAACCCAGGGCTAAACGCCCGCTATCCAAAAGGAACGGGTTGCTGTAATGATGCTGAGGTGTTTGATAATGCGGGTATTCCCGTGCTTTCCGTCGAGGCCACCAACTGGTCTCTGGGCAAGAAAGATGGTTTTCAGCAACGCGCGAAAACACACGCCTTCCCGGAGGGCACCAGCTGGCATAACGTCCGTCTCGACAACCTGCAATACATAGACAAAGCCTTGCCGGGCCGCATTGAACATCGTGGCCGTGACGTCGTGAAAATCATGCTGCCATTGGTGAAGGCGCTGGCGAAGGCGGGGAAAGCGTAAGGCAATCAATCCGGTGGTTATTCACCACCGGACACATCACTCACCCTTCATGCAAACCGCACTCACGCTTCAAACCAAAGAAACGCGTTTCTTCTTCGGCCATGCCCGGCTCCCATTTGCGGGTGGTGTGGGTATCGCCGACAGAAAGATAGCCCTGATCCCACAGTGGGTGATATTTCAGACCGTGCTTTTGCAGATACTGGTAAACCGTGCGGTTGTCCCAGTCGATGATCGGCAGGATTTTAAACACACCGCGCTGAATAGCCAACACCGGTAAATTAGCCCGACTGCCGGACTGCTCACGGCGCAGGCCAGCAAACCAGGTTTGCCCGTTCAGTTCCTGCAACGCCCGGTTCATCGGTTCAACTTTGTTGATTTCATTGTATTTCTCAATGCCCTCAACGCCCTGCTCCCACAACTTGCCGTAACGCGCTTCCTGCCACGCCGGACTCTGTTCGGCACGGTAAATCTTGAGGTTGAGTTTCAGCTTGTCGGTCAGTTCATCGATAAACTGGTAGGTTTCCGGGAACAAATAACCGGTGTCGGTGAGGATCAGCGGGATGTCCGGACGCAGCTGATTCACCAGATGGAGACTCACCGCAGCCTGAATACCGAAGCTGGAAGAAAGTACGTAGTCACCCGGCAGGTTTTCCAGCGCCCAGGCCACGCGAGCTTCCGCGCTGAGTTTCTCCAGTTGACCATTGGTTTCTGCAAGCGCGAGCACGCGCTCGACTTTCGGCAAGGCGTTTAAGGCGTTCAGATCGAGTATGGACATGGTTACCTCACTGTCAGATTTTGCCGGGCGGCACTGCGTTTGCCCGGCCTACAACACCTCTGATTCACGCAGGCCCGGTCAACGCAGCGCCACCGGGCAATCGGGCATTATTCCCAGAAATCACGCGCCGGATCGAGCACCGGACGGATAATCCCGGTACGCACCGTGAAATCGCCAAAGCCTTCATCGGCTTCGCGCTCTTTGGCCCAGCGGCCCACCAGGTCATCCAGCGAATCGAGAATTTCCGATTCGGTGATGTTCTCGCGGTACATCCGTGGAATGCGTGTGCCCATGCGGTTGCCACCAAGATGCAGGTTATAACGGCCAGGCGCTTTACCCACCAGTCCAACCTCTGCCAGCAATGCACGACCACAGCCGTTCGGGCAGCCGGTCACACGCAGTACGATATGCTCGTCGCCCACGCCGTGACGCGCCATCACCGCTTCCACTTTATCGACGAACGACGGCAGGAAACGCTCGGCCTCGGCCATTGCTAACGGACAGGTCGGGAACGACACGCAGGCCATCGAGTTTTCACGCTGCGGTTTCACGGAATTCATCAGGCCGTTATCCTGCGCGAGTTTCTCAATCTTCGCTTTCTGGCTTTCCGGCACCCCCGCCACAATCAGGTTCTGGTTGGCGGTCAGACGGAAATCACCTTTGTGGATCTTCGCGATTTCCAGCAGCCCGGTTTTCAGCGTTTTACCCGGATAATCCAGGATGCGGCCATTTTCAATAAACAGCGTCAGGTGCCATTTATTGTCGATACCCTTCACCCAGCCGATGCGGTCACCGCGACCGGTAAATTCATATGGGCGAATCGGCGCAAAGGTCATGCCCGCGCGACGTTCGACTTCCGCTTTGAACACGTCAACACCGACACGCTCAAGGGTATATTTGGTTTTGGCATTTTTCCGGTCGGTGCGATTACCCCAGTCACGCTGAGTCGTCACCACCGCTTCCGCAACGGCCAGGGTGTGTTCGAGTGGCAGGAAACCGAACTCGCTCGCGGTGCGGGCGTAGGTTTTTTTGTTGCCATGATCGATAGACAGACCGCCGCCCACCAGCAGGTTAAAGCCCACCAGTTTGCCGTTCTCCGCCACCGCCACAAAGTTCATGTCGTTGGCGTGAAGATCCACATCGTTTTGCGGCGGGATCACGACCGTGGTTTTGAATTTGCGCGGCAGGTAGGTATCGCCCAGGATCGGTTCTTCGTCAGTGGTCGCGACTTTTTCCCGATCGTGCCAGATCTCCGCATACGCACGAGTGCGCGGCAGCAGATGTTCAGACAGTTTTTTCGCCCACTCGTAGGCTTCGGCGTGCAGTTCGGACTCAATCGGATTCGACGTACAGAGCACGTTGCGGTTCACGTCGTTGGCGGTCGCCAGCGCGTCGAGACCGACTTCGTGCAGCATCTGGTGTGCCGGTTTGACGTTCTTTTTCAGAATGCCGTGAAACTGGAACGTCTGGCGGTTGGTCAAACGAATGCTGCCGTAGATCGTGTTGTTCTCAGCGAATTTGTCGATCGACTGCCACTGTTTGGTGGTGATTACCCCCCCCGGCAGGCGACAGCGCAGCATCATCGCATGACGCGGTTCGAGCTTCTGTTCAGCACGTTCGGCGCGGATGTCACGATCATCCTGCTGATACATGCCGTGAAAACGGATCAGCAAGAAGTTGTCGCCATTGAAGCCGCCAGTCAGGCCTTCATTTAAATCTTCGGCGATGGTGCCGCGCAGAAAGTTGCTCTCTTTCTTCAGGCGCTCGGCATCGGCCAGCTTACCTTCGACCACTAAAGGCCCTGGGTGTTTTTCGCTCATTAGTAGACATCTCGCTGATAACGGCGCTCAACGCGCAGCTCACTTAAATATTCGTCCGCCGTTTCGGTATCCATCGCACCAAATTCGGCAATCACTTCCAGTAAAACCTGCTCAACGTCTTTCGCCATGCGATTGGCGTCACCGCAAACATAAATATGGGCACCGTCATTGATCCAGCGCCACAGCTCTGCGCCCTGTTGACGCAATTTGTCCTGTACGTAGACTTTTTGTTTTTGATCTCTGGACCAGGCCAGATCGATTTTGGTCAGGACACCGTCTTTAACGTAGCGCTGCCATTCCACCTGATACAGGAAGTCTTCGGTAAAATGCGGATTGCCAAAGAACAGCCAGTTCTTGCCTGTTGCGCCATCGGCTGCACGCTGTTGCATGAAGGCGCGGAACGGGGCAATGCCGGTGCCTGGGCCAATCATGATCACCGGTGTTTCCGGGTTGGCAGGCAGACGGAAGTTATCGTTGTGTTCGATGAAGACGCGAACTTCGCCCTCTTCTTCCACGCGGTCAGAGAGGAAACCGGATGCGCCCCCCGTGCGAGCACGGCCTTCGATGTCGTAGCGCACGGCCCCGACGGTGATGTGGACTTCGGTTTCTACTTCCGCTTGCGAAGAGGCAATGGAATACAGGCGCGGCGTCAGCGGGCGCAGCAGGCCAATTAACGCGTCGGCCTCCAACTGAGCCGGAGAGAAACGCACCATATCGACAATCGGCGTGGTCGCGGCGTAATGCTGCAACTGCGCTTTGTCACCCACCAGCGGCAACAGCGATTCGCTGCGCGTCAGAGTGGCGTAGTTTTCCACGATATTGGCGGTATTTACTGTCAGCTCGATATGCCATTGCAGCGCTTCGCTGAGCGGCAGCGTCTGCCCATTAATCGTGACCGCCTCGTCGCCTTTCAGCCACAGCAGTTCTGCCAGCTCTTTCACTAACGCCGGATCGTTCTGATACCAGACACCCAGCGCATCGCCAGGCTGGTAACGTAGCCCGGACTCAGCCAGATCAATTTCGATATGACGCACGTCTTTTTCAGAATCACGCCCGGTGATTTTCTGGTTCACCGCCAGCGTCGCGGTCAGCGGCGCTTCTTTGGTGTACGGGCTGGAATGGACGTCATTAACGATGCCGGTCGCCGTAGCCGCCGCCTGTGCGGGTGTTTCTTTCGGCGCACGCGCTTTCAGTACATCAACGATACGTTCACGCCATTCTGCCGCTGCCGCCTGGTATTCGACATCAGTATCAACGCGGTCCAACAGACGCTCAGCGCCAAGTTCAGCCAGTTTTCCGTCGAAGTCTTTGCCCGACTGGCAGAAGAATTCATACGAGGTATCACCCAAGCCAAACACCGCAAACGCGGTGCCGTTCAGCTTCGGCGCTTTTTTCGAGAACAGGAATTTGTGCAACGCCACGGCTTCTTCTGGCGGTTCGCCTTCACCTTGTGTCGACGTCACCACCACCAGCAGTTTTTCCTGGGCGATTTGTTTGAATTTATAATCGCCCGCATTCACCAGTTTGACGTTCAGTTTCGCCGCCAGCAGATCGTCACGCAGCTGTTCAGCCACGCGGCGCGCATTCCCGGTTTGCGAAGCAGAAATCAGCGTAATGGCCGGCGCTTCAACGGCAGCAGGTATAATCGCCACTGCGCTGCCCGGCTGCTGATTGAGCATGCCCCAGAAATAGCCAGAAACCCAGGCAAGCTGGGTGGATGAAAGATCGGTGGTGGCCGCCTGCAGGCGTGCCAGTTGCTCCGGGTTCAGCGGAAGCAAAGCGGAAGGTGGGGCCTGTGTCGTCATGCGTCGTTATGTTCCAGTAGCAAAGCTTCTTATTATCGTAATAACGTAAGTGAAAGTAAGGTTAACGGTTGGAATAATAACAATTAAAGAAGGGTTGGAAATAATAAATAACCAAATGGACTAACCTGTTTTTGTTGTCATACCTATCGTCAAAACAGATTAATTAACCATTTGATAATAAATGATTTTTATAGATTTTAGCGCCAGACTCACCAGGCCCACCTTAAATGGCGGTTTTAGTTAATGATAAAAAAGGTGCATTCCTGTAAGATTCGCCGGTTTTTTCCGCATTCTCGAGAGTTCATGATGTCC
Organism: Scandinavium sp.; assembly: GCA_036495715.1. Classification (GTDB taxonomy): domain Bacteria; phylum Pseudomonadota; class Gammaproteobacteria; order Enterobacterales; family Enterobacteriaceae; genus Scandinavium. Next base: position 11,767 of record DASXML010000026.1, on the reverse strand, counting down.
ACCACCCTGTTTAAAGATTTCATCTTCGAAGCCGCTCACCACCTGCCACATGTTCCGGAAGGTCATAAGTGCGGTCGCCTGCACGGTCACTCCTTTATGGTTCGTCTGGAAATTACCGGCGACGTAGACCCCTACACGGGCTGGATCATGGATTTTTCCGAACTGAAAGCCGCATTCAAGCCGACGTATGACAGACTTGATCACTACTATCTGAATGACATCCCGGGTCTCGAAAACCCGACCAGCGAAGTGCTGTCAAAGTGGATTTGGGAGCAGATGAAACCGCGGGTACCGCTGCTAAGCGCGGTGATGATTAAAGAAACCTGCACCGCGGGCTGCATCTATCGCGGCGAGTGATTTCTGCCTTTGCGGCAGCGGTCAAATTACCTTTAATTCCGCTATGTTAGGTTATGCGTTCTGAGGAAAAGGAGCGCAAGGTGGCGGACGATTTTGATCTTATTATCATTGGCGCAGGAATCGCAGGCTCCACCTGCGCCTTGCTCAGTGCCCGCGCCGGGCTGTCGGTTTTGCTTATCGAGCGCGGCGAACAACCCGGCAGCAAAAATCTTTCTGGCGGCAGGCTGTACGGCTACGCACTCACCGATATTCTCCCCGATTTTAAAGCCACTGCGCCGCTTGAGCGCCAAATCACCCACGAACACTTTTCGCTATTGACCGCCGAAGGGGCAACCACGCTCAGCGCGCAAAATCCGGCCAGTCCCTCATGGAGCGTTTTACGCGCCCGCTTTGATCCATGGCTGGCGGCGCAAGCCGAAGCGGCAGGCGCACAACTGCTGTGCGGCGTGACCGTTGAGGCGCTGTTTCAGGAAAAGGGGCGTATTGCGGGCGTAATCTGCGAAGGTGAACGGCTACAGGCAAAAGTGGTGATACTGGCGGAAGGCGCGAACAGTTTGCTTGCTGAACAGCACAAGCTGGTCGCTCGCCCGACAATGGACAGCATGGCACTTGGCATTAAAGAAACCCTGGCGCTCGACAAAACACGGCTGCAGGAACGCTTTCATTTAGACGAAAACGAAGGTGCTGCCTGGCTGTTCAGTGGGCAAATCTGCGGTAATAAACCCGCAGGTGCGTTTCTTTATACCCACCAGCAGTCGCTTTCGCTCGGCATTGTCGCACCACTTTCCTCTTTGCGTAACGGCCCCGGCGCGGCCTCTTCTCTGCTGGCAACACTCAAACATCACCCAACACTACGCCCGCTTCTTCGCGATACTGAAACGCTGGAATATGCTGCACATTTGGTGCCTGAAGGCGGTCTAAACAGTATGCCACTTCAGCGCGCCGGAGACGGCTGGCTGTTAGTTGGAGATGCCCTGCGCACCTGCATCAACACGGGGGTAACCGTCCGGGGTATGGATACCGCCATGCTGAGCGCCAAAGCGGCGACACAGGCGCTGATCGGCCATGTCGAACACCCAGATAGACCGTTGCAAACGCTGTACGACCGCGAACTGCACTGCAATACGCTCTGGCAACAACTTCAGCGCTATCGTGATGTACCGCTCCTGTTGCAGCGGGAAAGCTGGTATCGCCAGTGGCCTGAATTCAGCCGCGCCGTGATGCGCGATTTAACGCGAGTGGACGCCGGTACTAACCCGCCGCTGTGGCAGATGTTGCTACACCATGCGCACCGTTTTGGTCTGGCGCGGATCAGTGCCGATATTCTGCGGAGTCTGCGATGTCTGTAAACGAAAGCCTGACGCGCAATTGCTATCATCCCGCCGACGATGCGCACATTCAGCTCCGGCAATCACTTAACGATGAACACATTGCCCTGCTGGAAAAGATTTGCCCCGCCGGGTTGTTTCAGCGTGATGCAACAGGCAGGCTAAAAGTGCATTTTGAGGGCTGCCTGGAGTGCGGTTGTTGTCGGCTTGTTGCGGGAGAAAACGCCCTCACGCAATGGTGCTACCCACCTTCAGGCTCCGGGATTACCCTGCGTTTTGGCTAATTAATCTAAGGACGTTTGTGTGCCACTACTTCACCTGCTAAGACAAAACCCGGTTATCGCCGCGGTCAAAGATAACGCCAGCCTGCAGCTTGCCATCGCTTCCGACTGTCAGTTTATTTCGGTGCTTTATGGAAACATTTGTACCATCAGCGGGATTGTGCAAAAGATAAAACAGGCTGGAAAGATGGCCTTTATCCATGTCGATTTATTGGAAGGGGCGTCAAATAAAGAGGTGGTTATTCAGTTTCTCAAACTGGTGACGCAAGCCGACGGTATTATCAGTACCAAAGCCAATATGCTGAAAGCCGCCCGCGCAGAGGGTTATTTTTGCATCCATCGCGTGTTTATCGTCGATTCCATTTCGTTCCATAACATCGATAAACAGGTGGCGCAGTCCAACGCTGACTGCATCGAAATTTTGCCCGGTTGTATGCCGAAAGTACTGAACTGGGTGACCGAGAAAGTCCGTCAGCCGCTGATTGCGGGTGGCCTGGTGTGCGACGAAGAAGATGCCCGTAACGCCATTGCTGCCGGCGTTCTGGCCCTGTCGACCACCAACACCGATGTGTGGAAGCTGGCGAAATCATTGAATTAAGCCCGAGGGATAAACGCCCGGCGGCGCTTCGCTTGCGCGGGCCTACCAAACTGACCAGCAGGTCCGGCAAGCGCTGCGCCGCCGGACAAAAGGTTTCAATTAGCGCAGTTCGCACATTCCGCCAACGCCTGTAACACCTCTTGCGCATCGCCGACAATTCCGACGTCCGCGGCAGCGAACACCGGCGCGGCAGGATCGGTGTTAATGGCGACGATAAACTGGCTATGTGTCACGCCCGCCATAAATGCCGATGCGCCGGAAGCCCCCGCAATCAAACACACTTCTGGCGCGACGCTTTGTCCTGAAATACCCAACATTCGCTGCTCATCACAGCCTCCGGCCATCACCCTCTGGCGGGTATAGCCGATTTCAGCGTTTAGCATTTTCGCTATGTGCTCATACTCCGTTGACGTCGCGCCCTGTCCCGTCGCCAATACCCTTTTCGCAGACTGTAACGGGTGCGCCGATTTACTCAGGATCTCTGGCAACGGCAGCGCACCTGGCAGGGTCGCAGGAACAATAATTTTCGAGCTAAGGCCACCAGGAAGCGCCAAATGGCGGCGTGAGATCGCAGGTGACAGCGAAAGGCACACCGGGTGACGTTCAGGCCTCAACGCTGCCGTCAGCGCATTACCGTATACCGCTTTTTTGGCGCAACCTGTCAGGCTATCCCAACTCAGTGCCTGACAAATCGCACTACCGTGCAGACGCCACGCCAGCCGGGTTGCTAGCTCATCGCCTTCCACCGACGGCGGAAACAACACCATGTCAGGCACAGCAGAATGAAAAGCCGCTTCCAACGCGGGCAGTAGTGATTCTGCGCTAAATCCTTCCTCTGATATGCGCCAGCACATCTGCACTGGCAGACAATTTTGCGCCAAAAAATCAGCCATCGAGCCTTCATCTTCGGGTCTCAATAACACTATCACGATGTTCATGGCTGCATCCTTTCTGCCAAATATTCCTGCCATAGCCGCTGCGCCGCCTGCGAAGGCGGTTCATCTATCATGATGCCACTACGGCGGGAAATAATGCGTTCAAGCGTGAGGCATGACACCGCCGGCAATCCTGCGAGTTCACATTCCCGCTTCTCGATGTCCATTTTTGCCGCCGCCAGTCTCGCCCGCATTCCCGGGACACGCAGCGCCATCTGTCCCCGATGTTGCACTCTCAGCACTGCGGGCTGCTGCACCTGCCAGCGGCTGCGCCGTTGCAGGCTTTCGCACTCCACCACAAAACCGTCGCCGTCGACGCGAAGTCCGCATACCTGCGACAAACAGGGCCAGCCGAGTTTCTCCGCCAGCAGCCAGGCCGTCTGCCCATTCTGCCCTTCGCTGCTTTGACTGCCCAGAAGCACCAGGCCGACGTTTTGTTCTCTCACGTGTATTGCCAGTCGTTCTGCCACAAACTCTGGCGTGAAGCGAATATCATCCTCGCATTTCAGCAGCGATTGCCGCATAAAGCCGAGCGCCGCCAGATGACGCAGCGCTGGCAGCGCGCGTTCGTCACCGAGCGTCACCGCACTCAGTGTCAGCGCCGGGTTTGCCTCCTTCGCCTGCAGCATGAGTTCTGCAGCGCCCTGCTCATCGTTGCCCATCACCACTCGCATCAAAGCCGAATCGGGACCACATATACCCGCGGCAGCCGATTGCCAGTCGCTCTCAGACAGCATCGACAGATCTGACTCCGCTTTAAACGCCAACAGAATGTTCATTGCCCTTTCCCTGCGGCTTTGCTGGCAGTTCCGCCGCTTCCACCAGCGATAAATTTTTGGTTTCCGGCGCCCATAACAGCGACACAAGCAGGCCAATCAGCAGCACTGCCACCAGCACCAACAATGTGTGACGCATACCCCAGGAGAGCAGCGCCATCGGCAGCAGTCCGGTCGCAATCGCCGCTCCCAGGCGACTCATCGCCGTCGCAAAACCGACACCGAGCGAACGGATATCCGTCGGGAAACTCTCGGCTGGCAAAATACCAACCAGATTACTCGCTGCTGAAATCGCGGTACTGAACAACACAAAAAGCAGTAATATCAACGTGCTGTTGCTGGCGGGCGTAAAGGCCAGTGCCGTCAGCGTGAGCGCCAGCAGCAGAAAACTGCTGATCAAAAACTGACGGCGCGACAGCGACCAGGTCAGCACCAGTCCGAGTAGCGCACCGACAATCAATAGTGCATTCAGGATCAGGCTTGCAGTGAGCGCGTCCTCCAGCCCAATCGTCCCGGCAATCGTCGGTAGCCAGGTGTAAATCACAAACCACGGCACCACCAGGCAGATAAAAAAAAGGCTATTAAACGCAGTACGCCGCCAGTAGCGAGCAGAAAACAGCGTACTAATGTGGCGTGTCGTCACCGCAGAAATTTCATCCCCCGGCAAAACGTTAGCCCCTAAAAATCGCCTCACTATCGCATGTGCTTCTCCCAATCGTCCCTGACGCATCAACCAACGTGGCGATTCGGGCGTGCCCATCCGCAGTAACGTTATCACCAGCGCCGGGAAGGCAGCAGACGCCAAAAGCCAGCGCCAGGCTTCGGGGTCACTGTTGATCCAGTGATGTCCAGCGACACTTGCCAGCACATATCCCACGGTCCATACCACGCTGAAAGCACCGAGCAACATGCCGCGGTAGCGTTTCGGCGAGAACTCTGCCAGTAAGGTATGACCAACGGAATAGTCGCCACCAAGCCCAAAACCAATCAGCACCCTCAGAAATATCAGTTGTTCCGGCGACGTGACAAAGAACTGGAGGAATGACGCAAGCGTGATAAGCAAAAAGCTGAAAGTAAAAATACGCTGACGACCAATATGGTCGGAAATCCAGCCCAGGATCAGGCTGCCGAGAAACAGGCCAAACAATGCAGATCCGCCGATAAGGCCTTCCAGAAGAGGCGTCAGGTTCATTTGTGACTGAAGCGGAATAATCGCGTAACCGATGACACCGAGTACGTATCCATCGGTCAGGTGAGCACCAAAAGTCAGCCCGGCGATACGCCAGTGAAAGCGGGTTAGCGGCAGATCGTCCATTCGTACGGGTGACGTGCTCATGGCTTCCCCTTCAGAAAAAGGACGGCTTCCCCGAGGGAGAAGCCGAGGCAGAGATTATTTTTCAATCGGATAAATAGTCCCGGTGTTCATGATACCGTTCGGATCAAACTGTTTTTTCAACCCTTCCAGCAGCGTCCAGGCTGTGCCGTGCTCGGCTTTAGCCCAGTGGACACGGTGCTTGCCGATGCCGTGGTGGTGCACCATCGAACCGCCAAGACGGATCGTTTCTTCGCAGATGATTTTATTCAGCGGGTTGTGATACTTGTCGATTTCTTCTTCTGGCTTGCAGCCCACCACGTTGTAGTCGTAGACGAAATACATGTTGGTGCCATTGATATAGCTGTGAGAGGAGTGACCGCCGAGCATGGTAATATCGTCCGCATGTGGGAACTCAGTGCGAATGCGATGAATGACGCGTTCGTAAATCTTGTTGATGCTGCTCCAGTCGCCGGAGACTTCGGTGGTGAAGCCCATATTGCCGGTTTTGAGGATCTGCGCGCGCTCGGCAGCCACTTTTTCCGGGCCCCAGTTGAGGTTATTGAACCAGTTTTCGATGAGCTTGCTGTCCACACGCTGACATTGCGGATAACGTGCGACAACCTCAGCGATCCCTTCGCCTGTCGCGCGCGCCATACGCGGATTGCCCTCGGCCATAAAGATCATCACGCATTTGCCATCGGCAAAATGGGTGAAGTGCTGCGTGCCGTCTTCCGCGTCATAAAGACGGGCAATGGACGGGCGATACCCTTCCACCATCACTTCGCGCAGGATCTCAAACCCGGTTTTCATCTCGTCGAGAATGTAGCCGTAATAGAGGTTATTTTCCGGGGTAAACTTGAATATTTTCACTGTTACTTCAGTGATATAGCACAACGCACCTTCGTTACCGATGATGATATGGCGAATATCTGGCCCGGCGGCGCGGCGCGGCACGTTTTTGATACGCGTGATAGTGCCATCGGGCAGCACGGCTTCCAGCCCAACAACCATGTCTTCAATCGCACCATAAAGCGTAGAGAACTGGCCGATGCTACGGGTCGCCACCAGACCCCCCATCTGCGCCAACGGTTTAGACTGTGGTGAGTGACCCGTCGTGTAACCTTTAGCCCGCAGCGCGTTTTCCAACACTTCCAGCGGTACGCCGCATTGCGCGGTGGCCTGCATGTTTTCGATATCAATATTCAGGATTTTGTTCATCCCGGAACCGTCGAGCACCAGCGAGTTCTTCACCACTGTTTCCAGCCCGCCTTCGGTCGCTGAAGCTCCGGTACGCGGCACGCCGTTGATTTTGTGCTGATTCATGAAAGACAGCACGTGAGAAACCTGCTCAGTCGAGCCTAATTTCACCACCGCCGCTGGCAGTGGCAGAGTGAACACGCCGTGAATGTCAGCGTATTTTCTGAAGCGATCGACGCTGTTTTTCTTCAGCACATTTTCATCGGTAACCACGCGCTCCGGGCCGACAATTTCTTTGACCTGTTCAACAATTGCTTCGCGGGATAAAGACATAGTATTTCCTTTCTGATTTAAGAGTAAAAAAACAGCAGAAACCACCTAATTAAACGGCGACAATCTGTTAAGACTGACTTATAAATTAGCGAACTAAATACCCGCCATCGACGACCAATAAATGACCATTTACATAATCAGAAGCGCGGCTGGAAAGATAAACCATCGCCCCCATTAAATCCTGTGTATCTCCCCAACGATTTGCTGGAATATGATCCAATACGCGCTGATTGGTTTCAGGATTGCTGCGGGTAGCGGTCGTAATTTCCGTCGCATAATATCCAGGTGCGATTCCGTTAACCTGAATATTGTATTGACCTAATTCATCACAGTACGCTTTAGTAAATCCTGCAAGCGCATGTTTTGTCGCTGAATAGGCAGGGGACCACTGACCTCCTAAATAAGAGAACAATGAACAAATATTTATAATTTTTCCGCTCTTTTGCGGGATCATGATTTTTGCCGCTTCATGACTTAATTCAAATGCAGCCGTCAGGTTGACGTCAATCATGGGATCCCAATCGGCACGACCAAAATCCAGCACCTTGTTGAGCTTACAGATCCCAGCGTTATTCACTAGAATGTCGACCGTGCCGAAGCGTTCGCAACAGGCGGCAATAATCTTGCGCGGCGCACCTTCGGCAGTGATATCGACCTGCATAAAATCGACCTGTACGCCCTGCTGCTCGATAAGCTCGCGGGTTTCACCGTTATCTTTGATAAAGCTCGGGATAAACAGATTCGCCCCGGCTTTCGCCAGCGCCATGGCAAACGCCTGACCCAACCCGCTGTTGCCACCGGTGACGATCGCGGTTTTTCCCTTCAGGGAAAAGAAATCCATAGAAAATGCGTTCAGTGATTCGATAGACATAATTTGGCTCCACAATCCTTTAGGCAAAAAAAAAGAAAGGCAACTTCCCCCGATTTGAGGGAAGTCACCTTTCTCATATTCTCTGGTAACTGGGGATAATTTTTAGCACAGTGCCTCACCGCCGAATGTGACCCATCTCACAGAGACAGGCTTCACCACATAAAATAATAAAATGCGATAAGCGTGATTATTCTCACACTCAAATAAAATCAACCATGCTATTTGTTATGCCCATTACTAGAGACCATGAGAAAAGTAATCCACCTGAAAAGGCGGCTTATTTTTCTCTTTTTTTTGTCTTTTTTTCACCCAGTCAACATGACTTAATCATACGAGAGAAAGCTATGCAACAATCACCCTGGCGCCGTTGGATAACCCTCGCCATTATTAGTTTTAGTGGGGGCGTGAGCTTTGATCTTGCTTATTTACGTTATATTTATCAAATTCCCATGGCAAAATTTATGGGATTCAGCAATACCGAAATAGGGTTAATAATGAGCACATTTGGAATAACTGCCATTATTCTCTATGCACCAAGTGGAGTTATTGCCGACAAATTTTCGCACCGAAAAATGATTACTTCAGCGATGATCATCACCGGCCTGCTTGGCCTGCTGATGGCCACTTATCCGCCGCTGTGGATTATGTTGTTGATTCAGGTCGCCTTCGCTATAACCACCATTTTGATGCTGTGGTCGGTGTCTATCAAAGCAGCCTCGATGCTCGGTGACAGCAGCGAACAGGGTAAAATTATGGGCTGGATGGAAGGCCTGCGCGGCGTGGGCGTGATGTCGCTGGCGGTATTCACCATGTGGGCCTTCTCACGCTTCGCCCCCGATGACCCAAACAGCCTGAAAACGGTGATCCTGATTTACAGCGTGGTTTATATTCTGTTGGGGATCCTCTGCTGGTTCTTTGTCGCTGACGGGGTGAACCATACCGAATCTGGCTCAGAGCCAGCGAAAAAAGCCTTCCAGTTGAATGACATCTTGTCAGTGCTGCGCATTAGCACCACCTGGTACTGCAGCCTGATTATTTTCGGCGTGTATACCATCTATGCGATCCTCAGCTACTCCACCAACTATCTCACTGAAATGTATGGCATGACATTGGTCGCCGCGAGCTACATGGGGATCGTCATTAATAAAATCTTCCGCGCCTTCTGTGGACCGCTGGGCGGATTAATCACCACATACAGCCGGGTGAAATCGCCGACACGTGTTATCCAGATCCTTTCCGTCGTCAGCGCACTCACGCTACTGGCATTGCTCGCGACCAATAGTCATCCACAATCTGTCGCAGTCGGTATTGGTCTGATTCTGTTGTTGGCTTTCACCTGTTACGCCTCACGCGGGCTCTATTTTGCCTGCCCCGGAGAAGCCAGAACACCGACGTTCATTATGGGCACCACAGTCGGTATTTGCTCTGTTATTGGCTTCCTGCCGGATGTGTTTGTCTACCCTGTGGTCGGCCACTGGCAGGACACCCTGCCCGCCGCCGAGGCCTATCGCAATATGTGGTTAATGGGTTTGTTCGCGGTGTGCATGGTTATCGTCTTTACTTTCCTGCTGTTCAGGAAAATTCGCGCCGTCGGCCGTGAAACGGAAAACGTAGCGTCACTTGCCGCGCAGCCCGCAGGCGAGTGACGGTGGCAATTTAAAGGAGAACGACAATGTCTAAGCAATACATCATTGGAATTGATGGTGGGAGTCAGAGTACCAAGGTGGTGATGTACGACCTCAAAGGAAACGTCGTATGCGAAGGAAAAGGACTGCTCCAACCAATGCACACCCCGGATGCGGATACCGTCGAGCATCCTGACGACGATCTCTGGACGTCGTTATGTGCCGCCGGAAAAGATCTGATGCAACAGTTCGGCGGCAGGCCGGAGGAAATTGTTGGCATTGGGCTTGGATCCATTCGCTGTTGTCGCGCACTGTTGAAAGCGGATGGAACGCCCGCGGCACCGCTGATTAGCTGGCAGGATGCCCGCGTCACGCGCCCTTACGAGCATGCGCAAAAAGACGTGGCGTACGTTACCTCATTTTCCGGCTATCTCTCGCATCGCTTAACCGGCGAATTTAAAGATAACATCGCCAACTATTTTGGTCAGTGGCCGGTGGACTATAAAACCTGGAGCTGGAGCGACGACCCGGCAGTATTTGAGAAATTTAACATCCCGCGTGAAATGCTGTTTGACGTGCAAATGCCGGGCACGGTGTTGGGGCGTATTACCGCGGAGGCCGCCAAAGCGACCGGTTTTCCGCAGGGACTTTCGGTGGTATGCAGCACCAGTGATAAAGCGGTAGAAGCGCTGGGCGCAGGCCTGCTGGATGATGAAACTGCGGTCATTTCCCTTGGTACCTATATCGCACTGATGATGAATGGCACAGCACTTCCGAAAGACCCGCAGGCTTACTGGCCGATCATGTCGTCAATTCCTGAAACGCTACTGTACGAAGGCTATGGAATTCGCAAAGGGATGTGGACCGTAAGCTGGCTGCGCGACATGCTGGGTGAATCACTCATTCAGGATGCTAAATCACTGGGCATTTCGCCAGAGGATTTACTCAACCGCAAAGCTTACGACGTGCCGCCAGGCTGCGATGGCCTGATGACCGTGCTCGATTGGCTGACAAACCCGTGGGAACCGTACAAACGTGGGATCATGATTGGCTTCAACGCCACCATGGATTATGCGTGGATTTACCGCTCGATTCTGGAAAGCATCGCGCTAACGCTGAAAAACAATTACGACAACATGTGCAGCGAAAGACAACATTTTGCGAAGCAGGTCATCATTACCGGCGGCGGTTCAAACAGCGATTTGTTCATGCAGATCTTTGCGGATGTCTTCAACCTGCCAACCCAACGTAACGTGATTAACGGCTGCGCAAGCCTCGGCGCGGCTATCAATACTGCTGTCGGGCTTGGTCTCTATTCATCCTATCAGCAAGCGGTAGACAATATGGTGCGGGTGAAAGATGTGTTTACGCCAGTTCCTGCCCACGCGGTGCGCTACGACGCGATGAACAAGGGTATTTTCCGGGAACTGACGCAGTATACCGATCCTATCCTGAAAAAATCGTATGCGATTTTTCACGGTTCGTTGGATAAAGTAGAAGCGATTCAGAGCTGGTCGAACGCATAATATTCGTGGACAGTGCCCGGCGGCGCTACGCTTGCCGGACCTAAAACATTTCGCAATGTAGATACTGTTATGCCACGCAAGCATTTTCCATATGCAGCGTGGCATCGAACGGCTGTCCTGATTTCAGAACCCCGTACGCAACCTGTGCCAGTTTCCGCATCATCGCCCCGATTATCAGCTTCGCATTTTTCCCGTTTTTCTCCAGTCTTTCCCTGAACACACGACCCCAGTCTGTTTTGTACAGCGCCACCATCGCCGGCATGTACAGCGCCCGTCGCAGTGACACGTGGCCCATCTTACTCATCCTGCTTACCCGTCTGATACTGCTTCCCGACTCATGCTGTCTCGGCGTCAGCCCCGCGAACGCCGCGAACTGCCGCGCCTCACCGAACCGCTCTTTCAGCCCTACATATGCCAGCAGCACCGCCGACGTTTTCGGCCCAATACCCGGGATACTGTCCAGCAGTTTGCGCCGGTGCTTCATGTCCGGGTCATCATCCGTCAGGTCCTGTATCTGTTTTTCCAGGCGTTTCAGTTCGGTTTCCAGCCACAGCAGGTGCATGTCGATACCCGGCAGCTGCACGTCCCGCGCGCATTCCTGCCGGTTTTTCTCCTGAACACGCAT
>DASXML010000025.1:0-67077 GCA_036495715.1 Scandinavium sp. | reverse complement strand
CGATTTCAATTGCGGGACCGGGGGGATTGCAAAGGGGAATTCGGTCATTCCCCTTTGCCCGTTCACGGATGAAAGTGCAGAGGTGTCTGCGGAAATCAGGTGAACGGAAAAGCGACCACCGCGCTTAACTGACTGGCATTAGCTCTATTGAGCGGCTTTTCTTACAGCCAAAACCTGTCGGCCCACGCAAGCGCAGCGATAACGTTATTTCACGTCATCCGGATGCACAGGCGCGGTGCTGCGGATCTCGTTCACGCGCTTACGCACGCCGAACCAGCCCGCAACCAGCAGAACCGCCAACAGCGGAATAGAGCCAATCGTGTACGTGCCGTTCGGGTAATCAAACGCCATCAGCACCAGCACACTGAACAGGAACAGCAGCGTCAGCCAGGAGGTAAACGGCGCGCCCGGCAGCTTGAAGCTGACGTCGGCACATTTGCCTTCTTTGATGAACTTACGCAGGCGCATCTGGCACACCACGATGAACGCCCAGGAAGCAATAATACCGATAGACGCGATGTTCAGCACAATCTCGAACACCTGAGAAGGCACCAGATAGTTCAGGAATACGCCAAACACATAGACGACCAGCGTCGCCAGAATCCCCGCATAAGGAACCTGCTGGCGGCTCATTTTCGACATGAATTTCGGCGCAGATCCGCCCATCGACATCGAACGCAGAATACGACCGGTCGAGTACAGGCCAGAGTTGAGACTGGACAGTGCCGCCGTCAGTACGACAATGTTCATCACATCACCCGCGTAAGGTACGCCAAGTTTCGAGAAGAAGGTCACAAACGGACTTTGTCCGGCCTGATAGGCGTTCCACGGTAACAGCAGTACCAGCAGCACAACAGAACCGACGTAGAACAGACCGATACGCCAGATAACGCTGTTGATGGCTTTAGGCACCATGGTCTGTGGATCTTTACATTCGCCCGCCGCAGTACCGACCAGTTCAATCGACGCAAACGCAAACACCACGCCCTGAACCAGCACCAGCGCAGGCAGCAGGCCGTGTGGGAAGAATCCACCATTATCGGTAATTAAATGGAATCCGGTGGTGCCCCCGTCGAGCGGTTTGCCACTGCCGAGGAAAATCGTCCCGACCACCAGGAACGCGACGATCGCCAGCACTTTAACCAATGCAAACCAGAATTCCATTTCGGCGAACCATTTCACGCCGATCATGTTCATGGTGCCAACAATCGCCAGCGCGCCAAGGGCAAACACCCATTGCGGAACGTCGCCAAACGCGCCCCAGTAGTGCATGTAGAGCGCCACTGCGGTGATATCGACGATCCCGGTCATTGCCCAGTTAACAAAGTACATCCAGCCTGCAACATAGGCCGCTTTTTCGCCGAGGAATTCACGGGCATAGGAGACGAAACTGCCGCTTGAAGGACGATGCAGAACCAGTTCGCCAAGCGCACGCAGAATAAAGAAAGAGAAAATGCCGCACACCAGATAAACGATGGCAAGAGAAGGGCCTGCCATCTGTAAGCGCGCACCTGCGCCCAAAAACAAACCTGTCCCAATGGCACCGCCGATGGCGATCATTTGTACCTGACGGTTGCCCATCGCTTTGTGATAACCCGCTTCATGCGAGTTCAGCCAGCGGCGCTTAGCTGCGTGATGCTCCGCCGTGCTGTCATGTTTTGTGTTCATGGTTGTATCCCGGTTACCTGTCTTTACCCCAATCTGGGGCCCAAAAACCCCACCGCGATTAAACGATTGCGCGGCAGCACACCGTTCTGCCTTTCTCAGCATTCTGACGTAGAGATAAGGCAAAACATGGCGCAGCATCCTACCTGCAAATGATAAGCGACGCAAAACTTACCCGGCGATCCGGTGACGTGTTTCGCGGTTTTTCGCGTGGTCGGATCTGCCGCGGTAAGATAAGTCACAAAAGGGATAAGAAAGCGCCGAGTAGCGCAGAGTTATCAACGCATTAGACGAATGCCTCGAGAAGGGATCCGCCCGGTGTCCAACTGAACACCGGGCGAGGGGGTTAACGGGTTTCGTCGAACTGCAGTAATCTGCCGGTGTTCCCCAACACCATGAGCGTACTCAGGTTATGCAGCAACGCCGCTACCAGAGCACCCGCACCGCCGAGCCAGCCCAGTGCGGCGGCAGCGACGATCATGATGGTCCAGCCGAGGCCGATAAAGACGTTGACCATTAGCGTCTGACGACATTTGCGGCTTAAACGGATGGCGGAGGCAATACGGCGCAGGTCGCTACCGGTCAACACCACATCGGCGGAGACGAGAGCGATGTCTGCCCCGTTCGCACCCATCGCCATCCCGACGGCACCGGCTTTCAGCGCCAGCGCGTCATTAATGCCGTCGCCCACGACCAACGGTCGCCAACCTTCATTGACGGCTTTTTGTACTACCTGCAATTTTGTCGCAGGCAGCGCCTGGGCCACCACTTCCTGGATCCCCAATGTCTGAGCGACGCTGTTCGCCGCAGCCTGACGGTCACCGGTCAGCAGCAGTTGTTTATCAATGCCCATCTGCCGCAGTTCCTGTAACGCTTCTGGTGATTCCGGACGCAGCGTATCGGCCAGCAGCAGCCAGCCAAGGAACTGGCCCTGATGTGCTACACCGACAATCGGTCCTTGATGATCAGGCTGTGGGAGCGTCGTGACCGCATATTCCGCAAACAGATCGGCGCGTCCCAGCAGCGCGATACCTGCGTCGGTGTGAGCCACGATCCCCAGTCCCTGTTTTTCCTGCACATCATGAACCGACACTTTATGCTCTGCATCGACGTACTCAGCCAACGCATGGCTAACCGGGTGACTGCTGGTCGCGCCGAGCGAGGCGGCAAGCTGTAATACGCTCTCATACTCGCATTGCGGGGCGAGAACCGAATCCACCAGACGCAAACGGCCTTGCGTCAGCGTGCCGGTTTTATCGATGATCAGCGCGTCGACATCCGCCAGTTCTTCGAGAAACGCAGCATTACGGATCAGCACACCATGACGGGCCGCGACGGCGATACCGGCCATCGCTGTTGCAGGCGCAGAAAGCACCAGCGCGCACGGACAGGCGGCGACCAGTACGGCGAGCATCGCCTGGCTGTCGTAGGTTAAGAACCAGGTGCTGGCGGCGATCAGCAGTACGAGGATCAAATACTGCGATGCGTAACGTTCAAGCAAACGGGTAATCGGCGGTTTTGCCTGCTCGGCATCTTTCATCAGAGCAATCACTTTCCCCAGCGTCGATTGCTCGCCAGTATGGGTGACTTCCATGCGCAGCAGGCCGTTCAGATTGATAGCGCCGCCAAAAATCAACGTGCCGGGGCCGGCTTCCTGCGGCACCGATTCGCCGGTAATAGAGGCCACATCCAGGCTGGCGTAGCCGCTGATGATTTTGCCATCTGCGGGCACGTTATCCCCTGCGCGGATCTCTACAATGTCGCCCTGACGCACGGCGCGACTGTCGATTTCCTCCAGCGAATCATCCGCGCGGACGCGCCGCGCTTTGCTGCGCGTTAGCTGCGTCAGCCCGGCAATCGCTTGTCGGGTTCCCATCACGCTGCGCTCTTCGAGCATATGACCGAAGATCATCAGCACCGGCAGCAGGGCGGCGGTGATTAAATCCCCCAGCGCCCACGCCCCCAGCATAGCCAGCACGATCAATAAATCCGTGACGCCATGCAGATCAGGGTGACGCAGGCTGTGCAGGCCCGCGCGGAACACCGGAATGGCAACGATGAGCCAGGCCACGCCCGCTAACAAATCGCTGATTGCCGTCTGCTGTGGTGCCAGTGAACGCCACAGCAGACTTAGCAGGATCAGGCCAATCGTGGTCATCGCCAGGGTGAGCTGAACGGTCATTCGTCGCTGCTCTTCGGGCGTCAGTAGCGTCTGGCTAAAGTTAGGATGAATATGCCCGTGACTGCATTGATGACTCATGGAATGCCTCCGTACCACTGCGATGAAGAGGAGGGCTGTTCAACCTGTGGCGTTGGCCCCGGTAAAATTAACTTGCTGTCGTCTTCCGGGTTGACGGTAATGACCTGTCCGGCATGGGACAGCACGGCAGCGATTTTCTCGCGCCAGATGCGTTGCAGCATTCCGGCATCGCTGCCTGTGGCCCGCACCTGAGCCAGTTTGGTGATGGTTTGGGTAGCCACTTCCGCCCTGGCATGCATTTCGCTGCTGCTGGCTTGCGCCTGTTGGATGATGCGGTCTGCCTGCTGCTGCGCTTTCTGCAACCGCAGCGTGGCCTCATTTTGCGCCTGAGCGATATTCTGCTCGGCACGCTGGCTGGCGGTCAGGACGGCATTGAAGGCATCAACGGCATCGTCAGGGAGCGACGACGCAATATCGACACGTTCAATGGTTATCCCTGGATCATTGTCGCTGTCTTTCAACAGTGCCAAATCGCGGGAGATTTGCTGTTTCAGGTCGCTGCGCAGACGTGAACGCTCCTGCGCTGCATGGCTGTCGTTCTGCAACGTTTCCGGGCGGGCCACCAAAATGGTGTCCAGATCGCGCCCGGCAGCAACCAGCGTCGCGGCGTGCTGCGCCAGGCGGTCGAGCAAGGGATCGATATGTGAACGTTGCAACACATAGCGTAAAGGCGAATTAATGCGGTAAAAGACCTGCATGTTCAGCTGAACCACGCCGGAATCGCCGGTCAACAGGTAACCGGCCCCCGCGCCCGCATCGCTGCTGCGCTGATCGGCAGACAACAGTTTTTGCTGTTCGCTGCGCTGCAACGGCAATACATCATGTTGCAGAATGCGCGCCGGGCCAGGAATGATCTCAACGCGATCGACCGGTTTTGGCCAGGCGAAAAGCACGCCGGAACTCTCCACGTTGACCGGTTTGCCAAAGCGGAACACTACCGCCTGCGTATCCGGCGTTATCTGGTGAAAGCTGGAAAAGACCCAGGCGATCGCCGCCAGCAGCGTTGCGCCATACAGGCTAAAGAAGGCAATCCTGTAGGACTGCCCCCAAGGAGAGGCAACTGAGGGCTGTTTTTTCATGGATTGGCCTTATCCGCGTCGTCGGGTTTCTGCACCAACGCCTTGAACGGGGCGGCATCTGTGCTCAGCACAATACGCGTACTTTTGTTCACCACATCGTTGAGCGTATCCAGGGAACGCAGCAGGTTGTAGAGCTGCGGATCAAGCGCATAGGCTTTGGCGTAAATCGCTGCGGAATCCTGTTGCGCCTGCGCGGTGATGGTGGCGGCTTTGATCGAGGCGTCTGCCTCGGTGATACGCGCGTCTTTATCGGCACGAGAATGAATTTCTGCGGCCTGACGATTGCCTTCTGCGGTGCGCTCGGTGGCAATGGTTTCACGTTCGGCCCGCATTCTGTCCACGGTCGCATTCAGGGTAACGGCCGGTAAGGTCAGTCGCTCAATGCCGACATCGATCAACTCGATGCCGTAGCTGTTCAGCAATTGGGCCTTCAACTGTTGTTTGATCTGCTGCTCAAGCTGCGGGATTTTCACCTTACTGCCGTCGGTATTCACAATGTCCGACAGGCTGTAGTTACTGGTGGTGGTTTCCAGCGATGAGCCGATAAAGGTGCGAATCTGACGCGCCGCTTCTTCGGGCTGATTTTGTACCGCGCGGATAAAACGCAACACGTGCGGCTGTTCCGGGCTGACTTTCCAGATAGCCCACGCCTGCACAATGACACGCAGGCCGTCACGCGTGCCGACATCCTGCAAACCGCTGGAGGTGGAGCGGCTACGCAAATCGACTTCAACCGGCGTTTCAAAAGGCGCAGGCAGTCGCCAGGCGAGGCCAGGCTCAAGCAACACGCGCACCGGGCTGCCAAAACGCGTAATGATTGTTGCACTGCCCGCATGAACTTGTACGAGACAGGCGGTCAGCAGGGCCAGCGTCACCAGCAGCGCAGCGACACCATAGCGGATCCACAATCGGCGCGGGCCGGTGGATCTCTTTTGCGCTTGCACGGGGGTCAACCCTACTTTTTCAGCGTTCGCCGGGGTTGAGATAGTACGGATTTTCATTGTGTGTGAACCTTAGTCATTCAGTGCTATCGGGAAGGTTGAGAAAACTGGCGCAAATCGAGAATCGACTGGTTTTTACCTGCGACCTCGCTGTCCAGTATCAGCAGCGGCGTGTTCGCAAGCGCTTTGCTGTAGGTCTGATAACGTCGCTCATTGAGATACGCTTCAGGATTAATTTCCCAGGCATTGTGCTCGGCGCTGTAACGGGTCAGGGCAATATTGGCCTGCGCCTGCAACTCGTTGGCTGTCGCATTAGCACCATCAATCGCCGTGGTCGCTTTTCGCTGGGCATCGTTGGCCTGCGAAGCCGAATAGCCTCGTTCCCTGGCAATCTGGGCATTGGCCGTGATTTGCGCGGCCTGCACACCATGATAGGCATTGGCGGCGCCCGCCGGTGGATGAATCGACTCTATGCGAGTGTTCAGCAACTCCACCCCGATATTGAGCGCGCTTAACCGTTTCTGGATTTCGGTGTTGAGGGCTGTCGACATGGTGGCGCGTTGTTCATTCAATAACGCATCCAATTGCTGATGCGCAAAATACTGGGTCAGTACCTGACGGGCGATACGTTGAAGCGTGGTTGACAGGTTGTCGGTCTGATACAGGCTGTTCATCGCATCGGCATCGCTCATGCCCACACGCCAGATCAGCCGAATATCCATATTCACTATCTGGAAACTTTGCTTATCGCCGTTGGCGCTGGCGATGATCTGGGCCTGGTCGGTCAGATGGCTGCTGTCCCACAAACGCCAGCTTTCCTGCGGCGCGGGGCCTTCAATGGTATCGGGAATTTTGACGCCAGGCTGTTCATCGGCGGAGGACTTTTCGCTGAGCTGCAGTTCATGCACCGCGCCATAATCCACAAACACCACGCGACCAAACGGCCACGGAAGTCCGAGATGCAAGCCGGGAGAAAGCACCTCTACCGGACGGCCAAACTGTTCGTAAACGCCGCGCTTATCGGCGGACACTTCATTCAGACCGCTGACCAGCCAGCCGACAACGGCGACGCCACAGACCACCGGCAGAAAAAGCTGCCCCATCAAACGGAAAGCCTGGATCTTGCCGATATCGACGCCAAAGTGCTGGAGGATTTTTTTACGCAGTTGCAATAGCGGATTCAGGGGCCAGCGATACTGTTCGGCGACCAGACTTTGGGTCACGAACGGCGGTTTTCGCTCGGGATGCGGAAGGGTGCAGGCCGCGGCAAGGGCGCGCAGCAGAAACTCGGCGGCGACCAGCACCACCACTAAACTTGCGAGCCACACCAGCCAGTACGCAATCTGTGGGGCAAAACGGGAGACCGGCAAGGCAACCGCTGTCAGCAGGAACAGGCTTAACAGCGTTCGTAACAGCCCTACATTTGCCGACTGTAATGCCCAACTGCGGACACGACGCAGGCTCAACATCCGTTCACACACCAGCAGCGCAAAGCACACGGCCAGCAGCAGGGTGCACACCAGAATCAGCCCATTCTCAGGTGCCGAAAGAGTGGCGGCGACAGAAAAGTTGCCCGAGACGAGATAAATAGCCAGCGCGGCGCTTATCGCTGTCAGCGCCAGTTGAAGGCAATGGTGAAGCCACAATTCAATACGTGGAGTGAATACGACGGGACCGAATTTGCGTTTTTTCTCGGTGATGTTTTCATCCAGAAGGACAGAACGCGAAAGAGGGGAAACCGTGCGCAGCGCATTTTCAATGACCGCAAGGGCCAATAGCAAAGAGGCCATCAAGGGGCGGGAAAAAACCATCCATGGTTCAGGGACGCCACTATACTGCATCAAGATATAAGCAATACCTGCCGCGCCCGTCAGCATGCAGACGAGAGATCGGCACCACAATAGACGAGAGCGTAGACGCGTTTCCTGGTGGGTGTTTTCACTTTGAAGATTGGGCACCATGACGGCTCCAGCGAAAAGACAAAAAGGCAGCCTGTGGCAACAGGCAGTGAGTACAGAAACGGAAAAAGGTTATAACATAACAAGAAAATCACAAGTGACATATGGGACAAAAATGGGCACAAAGATGCGTCAACATGTGTCGGTGCGATCAGCACGCCAAAAAGCCTTAAACAGGAGCATGTATGAAAATCATTCGTAGTGGTTCGCTACCGTCGGTCAAAGGGCCGGAGGCATGGTTTAGCGGTACCGTCAGGATTGACGCACCATTTCAGGCAACAGAACCGGCAAAAGTCGGCGGCGCAACCGTTACTTTTGAGCCTGGCGCACGCACGGCCTGGCATACGCATCCGCTAGGGCAAACGCTGATTGTCACTCAAGGCCGGGGCTGGTTACAGGAAGAGGGCAAAGCGGCAGAAGCACTGAATCAAGGTGATATTGCGTGGATCCAGCCGGGCGTAAAACACTGGCATGGCGCGAGTTCCGTCACCGCAATGACCCATATCGCCATTGCCGAAGCAGAAAACGGCTCCCCGGTGACCTGGCTTGAGAAAGTGACCGACGAAGAGTATGCCGGGCGCTAATCAGTAAGACTTTGCAATACAGATATACAGTTTAGCTGTGCAGGTAAACTGTATGTCTGTGCTAGCTTTATCTGATGAAAAAAACAAACACCCCCCAAGCCATTGAGCTTACCTCGCTCGCGGGCGATCTTCGTATCACCATGGGTAAACTGGTCCGTCGCCTGCGGGAACATGCGCAGGCGGGCGATTTAACCTCTGCGCAAAAATCCATTCTTATCCGGTTAGAAAAAGAAGGCCCTGCGACGGTGTCGGATTTGGCGCGGGCAGAAGGCGTGAAACCCCAATCGATGCGGGTCACCGTCGCCAGTCTCGAAGCCAGTGGGGCTATCGTAAAAAGGGCCGATCCGAACGATCGTCGCAAAACGTTTGTTGAATTAACCGCTGAATTCAAAAGCAAAGTACATGCCAGTCGAACAGCGAAAGAGGATTGGCTCCATCTGGCATTACAGTCACAGCTAACGCAAGCAGAGCGCCGCGAGCTGGCCGCCTGTATACGTTTGATTGAACGATTAGCTGAATTCTAAGTGTTGCGACGGCTTTTATGCCTGGCGTTAAGAGGAAATGAATCATGGTATGGTCACAGGGTATTTCTTATTTTTTCGGCGGTCTCTTTTTAACGAACGCCATTCCCCATTTTGTCAGCGGGGTGATGGGCAAACCCTTTCAGACACCTTTTGCCAGCCCGCCAGGAAAAGGATTGTCATCTTCGCTGGTCAATGTGCTGTGGGGGTTTTTTAATCTGGTGGTGAGTTATTTTCTGATCTGCAAGGTAGGCGATTTTGCCTTCAAGGCTACCCATGATGTGTTGCCATTCGCCGCCGGAATACTGCTGATGGGTTTATTCTCCGCGCATAATTTTGGCAAGTTGCACGGAGGAAATATCACCTATCGTGCATGACTGGCTGGCATGGAAGCCGTTATTACCAAAATTGTCGCAACGAAAAGACGTTGATAGCTAATTTTGTGCTGAGCAAATGTAAATAAATTGTTTCTCACGCGGCGCAACCCCTTCTAATAATGCAGGCATGTTCCCCAAACGAGCCTGCGACATGTCTTATCGAATCAGTATTCTGGATAAAAGCCCCCTGGCAGATGGCGAGAACGCGTCTCAGGCGCTGGCGCGAACCTTAACGTTGGCCCAGCAGGCCGATGCCTGGGGCTATCATCGCTTCTGGATTGCCGAACACCACAACACGCCGCAGCTGGCGAGCCCGTCACCGGAAGTGGTGATTGGCTGGCTGTTAGGGCAGACGCGGCGCATTCGTATCGGTTCCGGCGGCGTGATGCTGCAACACTACAGTCCTTACAAAGTGGCGGAAAACTTCAACTTGCTGGCTTCGCTGGCACCGGGTCGCGTGGATTTAGGTGTCGGGAAAGCGCCCGGCGGTTTGCCACATTCCACTCGCGCGTTGCAGCAGGGCGTGGACCTGCAAGCAAAAGGCACCTTTGCCGATCAACTCACGCAACTGGACAGCTGGCTGTCACGAACGCGAGCAGAAAGCCCTGATACGGTGCTGGCCACGCCTATTCCGCCGCAGCGCCCGGACGGTTTTCTGCTCGGTGCAAGCCTGGAAAGTGCGGAACTGGCCGCGCAGCTCGACTGGAACTTTGTCTTCGCGGCGCACCTGAACGGCGATAAAAATCTGCTGCGCGATGTCATCAGCCGTTGGCGCACGCTTAGCCTGCGTAATGTCATTATCGCTGTGCAGGTGATTGTCGCGACCACCGCTGAACAGGCGTCAGCGTTAGCTTCGCAGGTTGAAGTGTGGGGCGTGCGGCTGGAAAACGGTCAACGCGTTTCGGTTGCCAGCCAGCAGCAGGCGGAAAACTTTGCCCATCAGGCGGGCAGTCCGGCAGTAGAAATTGTTCGTCGCGAATCCTCACTCATTGCAGGCACTGCGTTGCAGGTACGTGCGCAGCTTGACGCGCTCCATCAATACTACGGTGTGGATGAATTTATTATCGACACCCCGATTGCCGACGGCGTGGCACGATTGACATCGTTACGTCTGCTGGCTGAGGCGCTCAACCGCGCGGAGGTGCTGTCATGAGCTTCGAACAACAGCTGATTGCCTGGCGCCGCGAATTACACCAGTTCCCGGAGTTGTCTCTGCAAGAGGTCGCCACCACGGCGCGCATTCGCGACTGGCTGCAAAGTGCCGGGCTGGAGATTCAGCCCTACGCGCTAAAAACCGGGGTGGTGACGGAAATCGGCAAAGGCGAAAAGGTGATTGCTCTGCGTGCGGATATCGACGCGTTGCCGATTGATGAAGCCGCCGCCGTTGCCTTTCGTTCACAAAATGCAGGCGTGATGCACGCTTGCGGACATGACGTCCACACCAGCGTCATGCTCGGTGCGGCGCTGTTGCTTAAAGCCCGTGAAGCCGAATTGCCAGGACGCGTGCGCATTCTCTTTCAGCCTGCCGAAGAGAGTTTTGGCGGCGCAAAAACGCTGATCCGCGCGGGGGCGCTGGAAGGCGTTTCCGCTATCTTCGGGATGCATAACGAACCTGGGCTGCCGGTGGGCGCCTTTGCTACTCGCGGCGGCGCGTTTTACGCCAACGTCGATCGCTTCATCGTGCGAGTACACGGAAAGGGCGCCCACGCAGCCCGCCCTCATGAAGGAAAGGATGCCATTCTGCTTGCCAGCCAACTGGTGAACGTGCTGCAAAGCGTCGCCAGCCGTGAGGTGAATACGCTGGATTCGGTGGTGCTCAGCGTGACGCGCATTCAGGGCGGCAATACCTGGAACGTGTTGCCGGAGCATGTCGAACTGGAAGGCACGCTGCGCACACACCGAACCGAGGTACAACAGCAGGTCAAAGCACGGGTGAGCGAAATTGCAGCCGGGTTTGCCAGCGCGTTTAACGCCCAAATTGACGTCATCTGGCACGCAGGGCCGACCGCGCTGGTGAATAACGCCGAATGGGCTGAGTTTGCGACAACCGTCGCCGACGAGGCGGGTTATCGCACCACAACGGCCGATTTGCATATGGGGGGCGAAGATTTTGCCGTGTATTTACAGCAAATTCCGGGCGCGTTCGTCAGTATCGGCAGCGCCAGTGAATTTGGTTTACACCATCCGGCGTTTAATCCGGACGAAAGTTTGATTGCGCCGGCGGCACGTTATTTCGCTGCGCTGGCTGAAAAAGCCTTACACAACATTTAATCACACCTTTTTATATTACCGGCAGGGTAAGGGGTCATTATGTCTTCAGCACGGCAATTACGGCTCGGCACGATATTACATGGGGCATCAGGAAATATGTCTGCCTGGCGTCATCCGGCGGCACAGGCTGATGCGAGTATTAATTTTGAATTTGTAAAACAGACGGCGTTAAAGGCAGAAGAAGGGAAGCTCGACTTTATTTTTGTTGCCGACGGGTTATATATCAACGAAAAATCCATTCCGCATTTTTTAAACCGCTTTGAACCGCTGACGGTATTATCGGCGCTGGCGAGCGTGACGCAGCATCTGGGTCTGGTGGGGACATTATCCACCTCTTACAGCGAACCGTTTATTACCGCGCGGCAGTTTGCGAGCCTCGATCATTTAAGCAATGGGCGAGCGGGCTGGAATGTTGTGACATCGCCGCTGGAAGGCTCCGCGAAGAATTTCTCGCGCGCGCAGCATCCGGATCACGCCCTCAGATACCGCATCGCCGATGAATATTTGCAAGTGGTGAAAGGGCTGTGGGATTCCTGGGAAGACGATGCGTTTGTGCGTAATAAAGCCAGCGGGCAATTCTTTGATGCCACTAAACTGCACACGATTGACCATCACGGCGATTTTTTCCAGGTCGCCGGGCCGCTGAATATTGGGCGTACGCCACAGGGGCGACCGATTATATTTCAGGCAGGTGCCTCTGATGATGGGAAAAAACTAGCCGCAACCCATGCTGATGCCATTTTCACGCATCACGAATCGCTGGAAGAAGCGCAGGCATTTTATCGTGATGTGAAAAGTCAGCTCGAAAGTCACGGACGGCGGGCCGATCAACTGCCTATTTTCCAGGGCGTAAGCGTGATTGTCGGCGACGATGCTGACGACGTCGAACAGCAATATCAGACCACCGCCGCGCTGGTGTCGATTAAGGACGCGCTGAACTATCTCGGACGTTATTTCGAGCATCACGATTTCAGCCAGTATCCGCTGGATGAACCGTTCCCGGCACTGGGTGATTTAGGCAAGAACAGTTTCCGTAGCACCACCGATGAGATCAAACGCAATGCGCAAGCGCGGGGTTTAACGCTGCGTCAGGTGGCGCTGGAAGCCGCCAGCCCGCGCCCACGTTTTTCAGGCACCGCCGAAGACGTGGCCGACGGCTTGCAGTTGTGGTTCGACAGCCACGCCGCCGACGGTTTCATCATTCAGGGCGGCACGCCGGACACCTTCCCACGCTTTGTCGATCGCGTTGTGCCTGTACTCCAGGCGCGTGGTCTGTTCCGTCACGACTATCCCGGCCACACCTTGCGTGAAAGCTTAGGTCTGTCGTTGCCGGTCAATCAATTCACACAATAATAAGAGACTTCACCATGCAAAAATCATCGCTGCTGCTGGCACTCGCGCTGGCCTTTTCCGGGCTGGCGCAGGCCAGTGACGTCACCATTAACGGCACCGGCGTGAGCGTCGAAGCCAATAAAACGCCGGTTAACACCGATAAAAACCCTTCGGCAATTTCACAGCTGCCGCAAGGATTTAAACCGGCAGTGCCGGGGAAATTTACCGTCGCGGTGGCAGGACTGAATCAGCCGCCGCTGACCCTGTTCTCTGATGACAATAAAACCCTGCTCGGCAGTGAAGTGGATATCGCCCGTCTGGTCGCCGACAGTCTGGGGCTGCAATTGAACGTGGTGGTGACCTCGTGGGAAGACTGGCCGCTCGGCGTGGCCTCCGGCAAATATGACGCCGCCGTCAGCAACATTACGGTGACCAAAGAGCGCAAAGAGAAGTTTGATTTTGCTACTTATCGCAAAGATTCCCTCGGTTTCTACGTTAAATCGGGCAGCAATATCGGCAAGATTGAAACTGCGCCGGACATCGCCGGGCTGAATATTATCGTCGGTTCCGGCACCAATCAGGAAGCGATCCTGCTGGCGTGGAACGCGGAAAACCTCAAAAAAGGCTTAAAACCGTTCACCCCGATTTATACCAAAGACGATGCAGCACAAACCCTGGCATTACAGTCCGGGCGTGCGGATGCGTACTTCGGCCCTAACGTGATTGGCGCGTGGAAAGCGGCGTTGAACGGCAAAACTAAACTCGTGGGGAGCGTAGACGGTGGCTGGCCGAAGGCGGCGCACATCGCGGTAACGCTGAAAAAAGGCAGCGGTTTAGCCGAACCGGTACAAACGGCGCTGAATGGCGTCATCAAAAACGGCGATTACGACAAAGTGTTGAACCGTTGGGGCGAAGGCGTCGAGCGCATTCCGCAGTCTGAAGTCAACCCTGCCGGACTTGGCGACTAAGGAGTCCACCATGAGCGAACGCTTTCGTGATGTTTCGCCGGAAGACGCTGAACTCCAGCCCATTCTCAACGGCCTGTTTGCCGAATACGCCGCACGCTACGGCGACTATTTCTCGCGTGATGCTGAGGTAGAAAACAGCGAGTGGTATCTCGCGCCGCAGGGGCTGTTTATCGTGCTTGAACGTGACGGGGTGATTATCGCCACCGGCGCGTACAAATCCTATAACGCGCAGACGGCGGAAATCAAACGCATCTGGACCGACAAAACGCTACGCCAGCAGGGGCTTGCCGGGCAAATCGTCGCCGAACTGGAAAGAAGGGCGTTACTTTCCGGTTACCGCCAGATGTATCTGACCACCGGGTTTCGCCAGCCGGAAGCGGTGCGCTTGTATTTGAGTCAGGGCTATCAGCCGCAGTTTGATCTCAACCGTGATCCGGAAGAGTACAGCCGTCCGCCGTTTGACGGACGCCTGCGGTTCACCAAAGCGCTGGCAGTTCCCGCGCTCAGCAAAAGCGCCTGAGGAGTGACGATGAAAAGTAATGAGATCATCAAAGTGGTGCCCGCACGTTATCCGCTACGCATTGTCGGGGCCGGTGTGGCGTTGTTAATTCTGGCGATTGTCGTGCAGTCGGTGGCATTTAATCCGCGCTGGGAATGGGGCGTATTTGCCCGCTGGTTTTTTGACCCGGTGATTCTGGAAGGGCTGGGGCAAACGCTGCTGTTAACGTTGCTCGGTACGGTGTTGAGCGTGATTTTCGGCGGCGTGCTGGCGCTTTCGCGGCTCTCATCATCCTGGCTACTCAGTAGCCTGGCGTGGGCGTATATCTGGCTGTTTCGCTCGCTGCCGCTGATCGTGGTGTTGATCGTGCTGTACAACTTTTCGTATCTCTACGACACGCTGTCACTCGGTATTCCGTTCACCGGCATCGAGTGGGCGAGTTATCAGACCATCAACGTGTTGGGGCAGTTCTCCACCGCCGTTGTCGGTTTGACGCTGGTGCAGAGCGCTTATACGGCTGAAATCATTCGCGGCGGTTTTTTGGGCGTCGATCACGGACAGTACGAAGCCGCATCCGCGCTTGGTTTGCCTGCCTGGCGACGCACACTGCGCATTATTCTGCCGCAGGCGTTGCGCACGATTTTACCGTCCGGGTTTAACGAAATTATCAGCCTCGCCAAAGGCACGGCGATGGTTTATGTGCTGGCGATGCCGGAGCTGTTTTACACCATTCAGATGATCTACAACCGCACCCAGGAGGTTATCCCGCTGCTGATGGTGGGTGCGGTGTGGTACCTGGTGATCACCAGTTTCCTCTCCGCGATTCAGTATCTGGTGGAACGCGCGCTGGCGAAGAGCGAACGCCGTTCCGCCGTCAACAGCAACCGTGGTCGTGCCATTGTGCCCGCCGCCGCGACAGCCCCGGAGGCCGCGCATGCTCAACTCTCCTGAAGGCCATATTTCGATTACCAGCGTCAGTAAATATTTTGGTCGCCACAAGGCGCTGGATAACGTGTCGCTGGAGATCCCTCCCGGCACGGTGACAGTGATTTTAGGCCCGTCCGGTTCAGGGAAATCGACGCTGCTGCGCACCATTAACCACCTGGAACGCGTCGATGAAGGCTTTATCCAGATTGATGGCGATTACATCGGCTATCGCCGTCAGGGCGATAAGCTGTATGAGTTAAAAGAAAAAGAGATCCTCCGTCAGCGTGTCAACGTCGGCTATGTGTTCCAGAATTTCAATCTGTTCCCGCATATGACGGTGCTGGAAAACCTGATTGAAGCGCCGGTGGCCCATCGTCAGCTCAGCAAAAAACAGGCGATTGAACGCGCTTACGAATTGCTGGACGTCGTTGGGCTGCGCAATAAAGCGGATGCGTGGTCGCGGCATCTTTCCGGCGGTCAGCAACAGCGCATTGCTATTGCGCGGGCGCTGGCATTGAGGCCGCGCGTGATGCTGTTTGATGAACCGACATCGGCGCTCGATCCGGAACTTGTTGGTGAAGTGCTGGATGTTATCAAAACGCTGGCGCGTTCCGGCACGACGCTGGTCGTCGTGACGCATGAAATTGGTTTCGCACGTGAGGTCGCCGATCAGGTGGTGTTTATGGTTGACGGCAAAATCGTCGAACAGGGTGAAAGTGATGCGGTGCTCAACCGTCCGCAGCATCCGCGAACGCGGCAGTTTTTATCCAAGGTATTGTCATGAAAAAATGGATGTTATTAGCCGCATATCTCTGCACCCGCGGCGCGATGGCAGAAGGGCGGATCGACCTGAAAGCCAACGAACAACCGTTGCCCGTCACGCGTGATGAAAAGGCGATAGCGAAGATCCCGGTGAACTACAAATTCGTTGAACCCGGCACGCTGACGGTCGCCATTTCCGCGTTAAATTCACCGCCGCTGGCGCTGCTCGCCAGCGATAACCGCACACGCATCGGCAGTGACCCGGATATTGCCCGTTTGCTGGCGGGGAGTTTGGGCCTGAAATTGAAACTGGTGCCGACGGCGTGGGAAGACTGGCCGCTGGGGATCACGTCCGGGCGTTATGACGTGGCACTGGTCAATATTGCGGTGACTGAACAGCGCAAAGAGAAGTTTGATTTCGCCACCTATCGCGTCGATTCACTGGCTTTTTCGGTAAAATCAGACAGTCCGATTAAAGCGGTGAAAGGCCCGGCGGATCTCTCCGGTAAAAAAGTGATTGTCGGTTCTGGCACCAATCAGGAAAGAATTTTGCTCGGCTGGAATGAGATTAACGAGAAAGCAGGGCGCGCACCTGCGCTGCCGGTGTATCTGACCGATGACGCGTCTGGCAATTTGTATATTCAGTCCGGACGCGCGGAGGTGTTCTTCGGGCCGCAGTCGGTCGCTGCTTATAAAGCGGCGCTGACGGGCAAAACCAACGTGGTTGGTTTGGGACCGAAAAAAGCCTTTGTCGCCACCACCACCAAAAAAGGCAACCAACTGGTTTATGCCTTACAGGCGGCGCTCGATGGCGGTATTGCCCGTGGGGACGTGCAGCGCATTCTGGCCCGTTGGGGGGAAGACGGCGAGGGCGTGACGCAGTCCGAGGTGAATCCGCCCGGGATCACCTATTAATGGCAGCATAACTGCACAAATCGCTAATTACGCCGCCGGGAAGATGATAGTTTTAAGCGACACAATAAGGAGACCCCCATGCCGCATGTAGACATCAAATGTTTTCCCCGTGACCTGAATGACGAACAGAAAACCGCACTGGCCGCGGATATCGCCGACGCCATCACTCGCCATTTGGGCAGTAAAGATGGCGCGATCAGCGTCGCACTGAATCAGGTGGCCGAAGCCGACTGGAAAGCGCAGGTTTGGGACACAGAGATCGCGCCTCATCTTGAGACGTTGATTAAGAAGCCGGGTTATAGTTTGTAAAAACATAAAGGCCCGCGTCAGGGCCTTTATTTCTATTTTATCTGCCGTGGCATCGGCGGTAACGGTGTAATGCCGCTCGAGTAAACGTTGGGCGACGTCGAGGCGAAACTCTGGGCTAAAATTACGTCTGTTACGTCCGGGAATAATGTCACCTGTTTTTGCCTGTGAGGCGATTATCACCTCTATTCAATGACGTGTTTCGGCATACGCTTCACTCCGCCGCTTTCACTATTTTGCCACTGGTCACAAATGTCCCCGCGCCAAGGTGATGCAGAGTGTTTCGTTTGTCGCCGTTGAACTGCCAGCGCCCGGCGATAAAGGCTTGTTCATCTGCCGCAGCGGCAACCACTTCCCCGAACAGCGTGTCGTATTTTTCCTGCGCGGCGGTGGCGGGTAACAGTTTGCATTCCATCCACGCCAGGCATTTCTCTTCGACAACCGGTAAGCCAAGAATCGGACCGTAAACGACCGGAATACCATAGCAGTTAAATTTATCCTCATCGCGCCCACTGACGCTGCCCACCGCGTAGGTCCAGTTTGCCGCATCGACGGCGGGGATCACGATGCCAAATTTTCCGCTGCGCTCAATCAACTCTCGCGACCAGGCGCTTTTATCCACCACGATGGCAATGCGCGGCGGTTCAAATTCCACCGGCATTGACCACGCGGCGGCCATGATGTTCCGGCGATCGATGCTGTCGTCATAGCTTGTAATCAATACGGTTGGGCCGTGATTGAGCAGGCGGCTGGCATGTTTTAATTCCACGGGACGAAAACGGCTCATAGCAATTCTCCTGGTTATTTTCTGCATTTAAGCGTGTTTCATCAGCGGAAAACAGGTGTCGCGCACAAACGGAAAAAATGACCGCACAAAAACGCCCGCCAGGCGAAAAAAATACGTTATAAACACACTCTATCTGAAGCATGGAGGCCGTATGAGCCCATTTTTAACCGCCTATTTTGACCGCCTGAACTGGACAGAAAACGCCGCTGTCGATATTGACACCCTGCGTGCGCTGCATCTGCGCCACAACTGCACTATTCCGTTTGAGAATCTGGATGTGCTGCTGCCACGGGAAATCCAGCTCGACGATCAGTCGCTGGAAGACAAGCTGATCTCTGCCCGTCGTGGCGGTTATTGCTTCGAGCAGAATGGCCTATTTGAGCGCGTGCTGCGTGAAATCGGTTTTGATGTGCGCAGTGTGCTGGGGCGTGTGGTGCTGTCTAATCCATCGCAAATGCCGCCGCGCACGCATCGTCTGCTGGTTGTTGAACTGGCGGGTGAGCGCTGGATTGCCGACGTCGGTTTCGGCGGGCAAACGCTGACCGCGCCGATATTGTTGCAGGCTAACAAAGAGCAAACCACGCCGCACGGCGTATATCGCTTGCTCAATGAGGGCAACGACTGGACGCTCCAGTTCCGCCATCACGATCGCTGGCAGTCGATGTACCTTTTCGATCTGGTGCCGCAGTATTTCTCTGACTATGTGGCGGGCAACTTCTGGTCGGCACACTGGCCGCAATCACATTTCCGCCATCATCTGTTGATGTGCCGTCATCTGCCGGACGGCGGCAAGCTGACGCTGACCAACTTCCATTACACCCATCAGGAAAACGGCCATACCGTTGAGCAAATCAATTTGCCAGACGTAGAGAGCCTGTATTTACTGTTACAGGATAAATTTGGGCAGGGCGTGGATGACCCGAAAAATGGCTTCACGCTGGCGGATTTAGCGGCGGTAATGGCGGCGTTTGATACGCACGCGGAAGCGGGGAAATAAGCCTGTCGCCGGGCGGCACTGCGTTTGCCTGGCCTACGGCATAAACCACGGATCAGGTAGGCCCGGTAAGCGTAACGCCACCGGGCAATCCCTCAACGGCGTGAACGAACAATCTGATAACGACGGGTGAAATACTCCACCGGCGCGCTCCAGACGTGTACCAGACGGGTGAACGGGAACAGCAAGAAGATGGTCATGCCCAGCGCCAGATGGATGCGATAGACAGGCGCGACGCCCGCAAGATGCGTCGAGGCACCGCCCTGGAAGGTCACCACGGACTGCGCCCAGCCCACCAGTTTCATCATTTCGCTGCCGTCCGGATGCTGCGCCGAGAACGGGATCGTCGACAAGCCCAAAATGCACTGAATCAGCAGAATGCAGAGGATCAGAATATCTGCCGTCGTCGACGTCGCGCGAACGCGCGGGTTAAACAGGCGACGAATCAACAGTCCCGAACCGCCAATCAACGTCAATACGCCGCAGGCCCCGCCGAGGATCATCGCCATTTGTTGTTTCACCGAAATCGGCAGGAAAGATTCATACATCCAGTGCGGCGTTAACATCCCAAAAGCATGGCCGAAAAAGACGCCGAGAATGCCGATGTGGAACATGTTTGACCAAATCACCATCCCGCGC
The DNA here is from genome assembly GCA_036495715.1 of Scandinavium sp. GTDB lineage: Bacteria > Pseudomonadota > Gammaproteobacteria > Enterobacterales > Enterobacteriaceae > Scandinavium. The sequence continues at coordinate 47,292 of DASXML010000025.1, read as the reverse complement.
TTATCGAGCATCTGACTGGAGCCTGCGCGCCAGGTGTATTGCCCGTAGTCGTAGCGCAGCCAGCTACCGATGATAAACACCGAGCCGCAAATGTAGGGGTAAATATCGTAAAAGAAGACGTCAAAGAAGTGACTCATTTGGGGCCTCCGGGACGGACGTCAACGTACTGCGGCGCGACGTCCTGACTAAAACGTTTCTGGTAGCTTTGCAGCGGGGAATTGTCGCAGGCGGAAGTCGTCGCATTATCCTCGATAAACTTCACTTGTTCTTCCTCCCACACCGCGTCCAGCGCCTGACGGGTGTCGTCACGCACCTCATTTTTTACCTGAGGCGTGACGCTGTCACTTCTTAGTGGGCTATTGGCGAGTAACAACAGGGTGTCGAACAGCTGATAATAGTTCGACTGACGCTCTTTAAGCCTACCGCCCAGTAACGCCAGAATCGGCGCCACATTCTGCAAGCCTTCTCGCGCTTCTTCCTGTGAGCGGGTGCTGAGAAATTCCAGATACAGCGGTAAATGGTCCGGCAGTTCCCGGCAGTCGAGCTGTAAACCCGCCTGTTCGTACTGCGCCATTAAATCCACCATTGCCTGACCGCGATCGCGGGACTCGCCGTGAACATGTTCAAACAGCAGCAGCGACATCGCGCTGCCGCGTTCAAACAAGTCACACCACAGTTCCTGCTGGTCGATCAGTCGGGCACTGAGATAGGTTTCCACCCACGGCGAAAGCGTGGGCGCATCCTGGGTCACCCGCGCTTGCGCTTCTTCGCGATGGTCCCACAGCAGCGCGTCCGGGTATTCCAGCAGCAGGGCAATCAGCTTGAGGATCGGCATTATTCTCCCTCCCCGTGATGACGCACGCCGGAAACATCAATGGCGTCGATACGTTTACTGTTGAACAGGTTGAATTTGGTGTCGGAGCCGTGGCAGCCGTCGCCGAAGGTAAAGCCGCAGCCGTTTTTCTCCGGGAAGGCATCGGCAGCCATTTCGCGGTGGCTGGTTGGGATCACGAAACGGTCTTCGTAGTTGGCGATGGCGAGATAGCGGTACATCTCTTCCACCTGTTCCACGCTGAGGCCGACTTCCTCGATAGCGCGGGTATCGGTCACGCCTTCCACGGTTTGTGAGCGTTTGTAGTGACGCATCGCCATCATGCGTTTCAGTGCACGCAGCACCGGGCCGGTGTCGCCCGCGGCTAACAGGTTGGCGAGATATTGCACCGGAATACGCAGACTTTCGACGGACGGCAGAATATTGCCGTTGTGTGGCAGCGCGCCCGCATCGGCGACCGACTGAATAGGCGACAATGGCGGCACGTACCAGACCATCGGCAGCGTGCGGTATTCCGGGTGCAGCGGCAGGGCGAGCTTCCAGTCCATCGCCAGTTTGTACACCGGCGACTGCTGCGCAGCTTCGATGACGTTCTGCGGAATGCCTTGTTTCAGCGCTTCTTCGATGACATGCGGGTCATTCGGGTTGAGGAACACGTCGCACTGGCGTTCGTACAGATCGGTCACATGTTCGGTGCTGGCTGCTTCTTCGATACGATCGGCATCGTACAGCAGCACGCCGAGATAGCGGATGCGCCCAACGCAGGTTTCGGAACACACCGTCGGCTGGCCGGATTCAATGCGCGGATAGCAGAAAATACATTTTTCCGATTTGCCGCTTTTCCAGTTGAAGTAGATTTTTTTGTACGGGCAGCCGCTGATACACATGCGCCAGCCACGGCATTTGTCCTGATCGATCAGCACAATACCGTCTTCTTCACGTTTATAAATCGCACCGCTTGGGCAGGTCGCCACGCAGCTTGGGTTAAGGCAGTGTTCGCACAGGCGCGGAAGATACATCATGAAGGTGTTTTCGAACTGGCCGTACATCTCCTTTTGCATGTTCTCAAAGTTCTGATCTTTGGCGCGTTTTTCAAATTCACCGCCGAGCAGTTCTTCCCAGTTTGGGCCCCATTCAATTTTGTTCATGCGCTCGCCGCTGATAAGCGAACGTGGGCGGGCGGTTGGCAGGTGTTTGCCTTCCGGCGCGCGTTGCAAATCCTGATAGTCGTAGGTGAACGGCTCGTAATAGTCGTCGATGGACGGCAAAACCGGGTTGGCGAAGATTTTCGCCATCAGGCCAAGGCGACCGCCGAGGCGCGGCGTGAGTTTGCCGCTGATGCCCCTGATCCAGCCGCCTTCCCATTGTGCCTGGTCTTCCCAGTTTTTCGGATAACCGATGCCCGGTTTGGTTTCCACGTTATTGAACCACGCGTATTCCATGCCTTCACGACCGGTCCAGACGTTTTTACAGGTCACCGAGCAGGTGTGACAGCCGATGCATTTATCGAGATTGAGTACCATGCCAACCTGGGAACGTATTTTCATTTTGTCGCCTCCTGGACCTGATCGTTGTTTTCGTCATCCAGCCAGTTAATGTTTTTCATTTTGCGGATCATGATGAATTCGTCGCGGTTGGAGCCGACGGTCCCGTAATAGTTAAAGCTCCACGCCAGTTGGGCGTAGCCGCCAATCATGTGCGTGGGTTTCGGGCAGATGCGGGTGACCGAGTTATGAATGCCGCCGCGCCGCCCGGTGACTTCGGAACCTGGAATATTCATGATGCGTTCCTGGGCGTGGTACATCATCGTCATCCCAGGCGGTATACGCTGGCTGACCACCGCGCGAGCGGTGAGGGCGCCGTTAGCGTTGAAGGCTTCAATCCAGTCGTTATCAGCAATGCCGAGTTCTTTGGCATCGGTTTCGCTGAGCCAGACAATCGGCCCGCCGCGCGACAGCGTTAGCATCAACAGGTTTTCACTGTAGGTCGAGTGAATGCCCCATTTCTGGTGTGGCGTCAGGAAGTTAAGCGCTTTTTCCGGGAAACCGTTCGGCGGGATCTCGTTCATGTGGGTGACGCTGCGGGTGTCAATCGGTGGACGATAAGCCACCAGACTTTCGCCGAACGCGCGCATCCACAGGTGATCCTGATACAGCTGCTGACGACCGGACAGCGTGCGCCATGGGATTAATTCGTGAACGTTGGTGTAACCGGCGTTATAGGAAACGTGTTCGCTTTCAAGGCCGGACCACGTCGGGCTGGAGATGATTTTGCGCGGCTGGGCAACGATATCGCGGAAGCGAATTTTTTCGTCTTCTTTGTTGAGCGCCAAATGCGCGTGTTCGCGTCCGGTGATTTTGCTTAATGCTTGCCAGGCTTTGACCGCCACCTGACCGTTGGTTTCCGGGGCGAGGGCGAGGATCACTTCGGACGCATCAATCGCGGTTTCAATGCGCGGGCGACCTTTCGCAGGGCCGTCGAGCTTGACGTAATTCAATTTTCCGAGGAATTCAATTTCGGTATCGGTGTTCCACGAAATGCCTTTACCACCGTTACCGAATTTATCGAGCAACGGACCGAGCGAGGTGAAACGCTCATAGGTTGCCGGATAATCGCGTTCGACCACGGCGATGCTCGGCCCGGTTTTACCCGGCACGTAGTCGCATTCGCCTTTGCGCCAGTCGGCGACGTCAAACGGCTGCGACAACTCTGCCGGGGAGTCGTGCATCAACGGTTGCAGCACCACGTCGGTTTCGGTGCCGAGATGGCCGACGCAAACCTGAGAAAATTCTTTGGCGATGCCTTTATAGATTTCCCAGTCGCTCTTCGCTTCCCAGGCCGGATCGACCGCCGCCGATAATGGATGAATAAACGGATGCATATCCGAGGTATTCATGTCGTCTTTTTCATACCAGGTCGCGGTCGGCAGCACAATATCGGAGAACAGGCAGGTGCTGGACATGCGGAAATCAAGCGTTACCAGCAAATCCAGTTTTCCTTCCAGCGCCGCCGTTTGCCATTCGACTTCCTCCGGCTTCACGTCATCGCTTTCACCGAGCGCCTCGCCCTGAATACCGCTTTCGGTGCCGAGCAGGTATTTGAGTAAATACTCATGCCCTTTGCCCGACGAGCCGAGCAAGTTGGAGCGCCAGACGAACAAATTACGCGGGTGATTTTTGCCGTTGTCCGGCTGCTCGCAGGCCATGCGGATATCCCCGGATTTCAGCGCCTGCGCGGTGTAGTCGGCGGGGGAAACGCCTGCGGCGTCTGCCATTTCTTTGATCGACAGCGGATTAAGATTGAGCTGCGGTGCGGATGGCAGCCAGCCCATGCGCTCGGCACGAACGTTGAAATCAATCAGATGCCCGGTGAATTTACTGCTGTCGGCCAGCGGCGAAAGCAGCTCTTTGGCGGTGAGTTTTTCATAGCGCCACTGGCTGGAGTGATTGTAGAAATACGAGGTGCTGTTCATCTGACGCGGTGGGCGGTTCCAGTCCAGCGCGAACGCCAGCGGCAGCCAGCCGGTTTGCGGGCGCAGTTTTTCCTGGCCGACATAGTGCGCCCAGCCGCCGCCGCTTTGGCCGACGCAGCCGCAGAACACCAGCATGTTGATCATCCCCCGGTAGTTCATGTCCATGTGATACCAGTGATTGACCCCGGCACCGAGAATGATCATCGACCGGCCGTGCGTTTTATGCGCGGTGTCGGCAAATTCGCGAGCGATCTGAGCGATATCGTATTGCTTTACGCCAGTGATTTGCTCAGCCCAGGCGGGTGTATAGGCTTTGATTTCGCTGTAATCTTTCGCCGCGAGTGGATCGTCTAATCCGCGATCGAGACCGTAGTTGGCGAGGATCAAATCGTAAACGCTGACCACCAGTCCTGATGCGCCGCCAGCCAGTGTGAGCTGTTTTACGGGAACCTGACGAACCAGAATGGGGTCCTGTTTCACACTGCGGAAATGCGGGTTTTCGTTGCCGCCGAAGTAGGGGAAAGCCACGCCCGCGATACTGTCGTGCGTCCCTAACAGGCTGAGTTGTAATTCCGTTTCCGCCCCCGCCGCAATCGATTCGAGATTCCATTTGCCTTGTTCACCCCAGCGGAAGCCAATCGCGCCGTTGGGGACGACCAGATCCCCTGCGGTATTAAACGCGACGGTTTTCCACTGCGGGTTATTGCTCTCGCCGAGATTGTCGACCAGATCGGAGGCGCGCAGCATTCTGCCTGGCACATAACTGCCGTCTTCACGCGCGTCGAGCTGCACCAGCATTGGCATGTCGGTGTAGCGGCGGCAATAGTTGATGAAATAGTCGCTTGGGTTATCGAGATGGAATTCGCGCAGCATCACGTGACCCATCGCCATGGCCAGCGCGCTGTCGGTGCCTTGTTTTGGGGCTAACCACTGATCGCTGAGTTTTGCCACTTCCGAAAAATCGGGCGTGATAGCGATGGTTTTGGTGCCTTTGTAACGCACTTCGGTAAAGAAATGGGCATCCGGTGTGCGCGTTTGCGGCACGTTAGAGCCCCAGGCGATGATGTACGAGGAGTTGTACCAGTCTGCGGATTCCGGCACGTCCGTTTGCTCACCCCAGGTCATCGGTGAGGCGGGCGGTAAATCGCAATACCAATCGTAGAAACTGAGGCAAGTGCCGCCGAGCAACGAAAGATAACGCGTCCCGGCGGCGTAAGAGACCATCGACATCGCCGGAATGGGTGAGAAACCGGCCACGCGATCCGGGCCGTAATGCTTAATCGTCCAGACGTTTGCCGCCGCGATCAGCGTATTCAGCTCTTTCCAGTTGGAGCGAACAAATCCGCCGTGACCGCGCGCCTGTTTATATTTAAGGCACTTCGCCGGGTCGTGCATAATGGCGTTCCAGGCGTTGACCGGGTCGGTGTGCTGCTCCAGCGCTTCACGCCACATTTCGATCAGGCTTTTGCGAATAAGCGGATATTTCAGGCGGTTGGCGCTGTACAGATACCAGGAGTAACTTGCCCCGCGTGGACAGCCGCGTGGTTCATGGTTCGGTAAATCAGGGCGGGTGCGCGGGTAGTCGGTTTGCTGGGTTTCCCAGGTGACAAGACCATTTTTGACATAGATTTTCCAGCTACAGGAGCCGGTACAGTTCACGCCGTGGGTCGAGCGCACAATTTTGTCGAACTGCCAGCGTTGACGATAGCTGTCTTCCCAGTCGCGGTTGGTGTTGTATTCCTGACCGTGGCCGTTGGCGAAGGTGTCGCCTTTTTGCTTAAAGTAGCGAAATCTGTCCAGTAATTTGCTCATGACATGGCTCCATTATGCAACGAGTATTGCCGGGCGGCACGGGTGTTTGCCCGGCCTACAATCGTAGGCCCGGTCAGCGAAGCGCCACCGGGCATTATTAGGCGTCAGGCTTTGCGGCGGCCATAGACCAGCCACGTCACCAACACGCAAACGATGTAGAACACGAGGAAGATCTTCATGGCACCGACCGGTGAGCCGGTCATTGTCAGTGAAGTGCCGAAGGCTTTAGGAATGAAGAAACCCCCGACGGCACCAATCGCGGAGATAAAGCCCAGCGCGGCAGCGGTGTCGGTTACCGCTTCCTGCTGTGCTTGTTCGTCGCTGCCGCCTCTGGCTTTTACGCGATCGATGGTGATACGGCGGAATATCACCGCAATCATCTGGAAGGTTGAGCCGCTGCCGAGACCGGCGGTCAGGAACAGGCCCATAAACACGAGATAGAAGGTGATGAAATTACCCGGCGACGTGCCGCTTGGCAGGGTAAAGAAAATCAGCGCGCTGAAAATGGCCATGAAGATGAAATTAATCAACGTCACGCGCACACCGCCAAGTTTATCGGAAATCACGCCACCAAATGAGCGGGCCAGTGCCCCGAGGAACGGGCCGAAGAATGCCAGTTTGAGGATGTTCACATCCGGAAACTGCGTTTTGGCGAGCATCGCAAAACCGGCTGAAAAGCCGATGAACGAGCCGAATGTCGCCAGATACAGTAGGGCGAGGATCCAGGTATGCAATCGTCCCAGCACGGGTAATTGTTCTGCCACAGAGGCTTTAGAACTGGCGATATCGTTCATGCCAAACCAGGCTGCTATGGTGGCAAGCAGCAGTAACGGCGCCCAAATCCACGTGGCGTTGGTCAGCCACATCGTTGATCCATCGCCCTGCGGGACGCCATGCACGCCGAGGAACGTATACATTGGCAGGAAAATCACCAGCGGGGCGACTAACTGCATCACGCTGACGCCAAGGTTTCCCAACCCGCCGTTGATGCCAAGCGCGCTGCCTTGTTTGGCTTTCGGGAAGAAGAAACTGATATTTCCCATGCTTGAGGCAAAATTCGCCCCGGCAAATCCGCACAGTAACGCGATGACTATAAATACCCAGAACGGAGTAGCGGTGTTTTGAATGGCAATACCGAGCCAGATGCAGGGAATAATCAGAATAACGGTGCTTAATACCGTCCAGTGACGGCCACCAAATATCGGTACCATAAAGGAGTAGGGCACGCGTAATATTGCGCCGGAAAGCGAAGGCAGGGCGGTTAATAAGAACAACTGATCGGTGGTGAAATTAAATCCGACTTTATTGAGATTCACGGCGACGGCGCTGAATAACATCCATACACAGAAGGCCAATAGCAGGCAGGCCACGGAGATCCAGAGATTGCGTCTGGCGATGCCTTTGCCTTTATTCTCCCAAAATTGTGGATTTTCCGGTTTCCAGTCATTTAAAAGGTAATGATTATTCTTCTCATTTTGTCGTGACATATCGCCCTCGTATGCACCTGTTCATTATGAAAAATAAGCAAAAGGAGTCCGCCGGAACGTAATATTCCGCGAAAAGTAAGGATTTTTTGGGTTATGTGAAAGAAGGATAGATAAAAAAGCGCAACCCCGCGAATGGGCTAAGAATATAGCTGCGCTTAAGTGTTACCAATTGTAAAAATTAAATTAACTCCAGGTTAATGGATTGTTTTAAGTGGCGGCTAAATGCCGCGTCGTCGACCTCTGGCATCCCCAAGACGTAGATACCATCAAGCCCGCACACCAGGGCTATCAAACGCCAGGCGATATTTTCCGCGCGGTCTGACAGCGTAAATTCTCCGGCCTGTTGTCCGGCGAGAATCAGTCGTACTGCTTCGCCATGCCAGAGAGACATTGTTAACAGATAAGCGTCTTTAATCTCAGGATCGCTGTCCGCTAACAGCTGTGCCTGACGCCAGAGGCGAATGTAGGGTTCGAGCCGTCGGTCTTCGCTGCCTAACACAGAAAACAGGCGTTCGCGCCAGGTGGCATTCTCTGGCACCAGCGGCAGCGCCATCATTTCACGGATAACCCGCACAAACGCCTGCGATTTCAGTTCACCCGACGAGGTGAAATGATGGTGAACCTGACCTGCGGCAACGCCCGCACGGCTGGCAATGTTGCGGACGGTCATCGCGCTAAAACCCTCTTCGAGCGCGACGTCAATCGCGGCCTGCATGATGGTTTCGCGTCGTTCTTCCCGATTCAAATAACTCATAATGTTGGTTCCTGACGGCAATGTAGGCATGATAACAAAAAGCTGGACAAGCGTTCAACTCTCAAGCAGGATCGCAATCTGGACAAGTGTCCAGATTGGTTTTGAAGAGGAAGAGGTTATGTTTCGTCAATGGTTAACGTTGGTTGCTATCGTGCTGGTGTATATCCCGGTAGCCATCGATGCCACGGTTTTACACGTCGCGGCCCCGACGCTGAGCGTATCGCTTGGGGCCAGCGGCAACGAATTGCTGTGGATCATTGATATTTACTCGCTGGTCATGGCGGGGATGGTGTTGCCGATGGGCGCGTTGGGCGACCGCATTGGCTTCAAACGCTTATTGTTGATTGGCAGTGGCCTGTTTGGTCTGGCGTCATTATGCGCGGCCTTTGCGCCAACGGCAGAATGGCTGATTGCGGCGCGAGCGATGCTGGCGATTGGCGCAGCGATGATCGTTCCGGCGACACTTGCCGGGATCCGCAATACGTTTAGCGAAGCACGACATCGGAATATGGCGCTCGGCATGTGGGCGGCGGTAGGTTCCGGCGGGGCGGCGTTTGGTCCATTGATTGGCGGCATTGTGCTGGAGCATTTCTGGTGGGGCGCGGTGTTCCTGATTAACGTGCCAATTGTGCTGCTGGTGATGGCGCTCAGCGCGCGCGTCGTGCCGTGGCAGCCAGGAAGGCGCGAGCAGCCGCTCAATTTTACTCACGCACTGATGCTGATTGTGGCGATCCTGCTGCTGGTCTGGAGTGCGAAAACGGCGATGAAAGGCGCGATGGCGCTGTGGGTTGTCGGCATTGTGCTGCTGTTTGGCGCGGCGTTATTAACCGCCTTTGTGCGTATTCAGCTGAATGCCAAAACGCCGATGATCGATATGCGACTGTTTACACACCGAATTATTCTCAGCGGCGTGATGATGGCGGTGACGGCGATGATAACGCTGGTCGGCTTTGAACTGCTGATGGCTCAGGAATTACAGTTTGTGCACGGTAAAACGCCGTTTGAAGCGGGGCTGTTTATGCTGCCGTTGATGTTGGCGAGTGGTTTCAGCGGCCCCATTGCGGGCGTTCTGGTGTCGCGTTTGGGGCTGCGTCAGGTCGCAACGGGCGGTATGGCGCTGAGCGCATTTAGCTTTCTGGGCCTGTCGATGACCGATTTCAGCACCCAGCAATGGCAGGCGTGGGGGCTGATGGCGCTGTTAGGTTTTAGTGCCGCCAACGCGTTGTTGGCTTCGACAGCCGCAATCATGGCCGCAGCGCCAAAAGAGAAAGCGGCGGCGGCCGGAGCTATCGAAACCATGGCCTATGAGTTGGGCGCGGGGTTGGGTATTGCGCTGTTTGGTCTGATCCTCACCCGCAGCTATACTGCATCCATTATGTTGCCGGAAGGTCTGAGTGCCGATGCGATGAGTCGGGCCGGATCGTCCATTGGCGAAGCGATGCAGCTTGCCCAAACCCTGACCCCAACACTTGCGCAATCCGTCGCGCAGGCAGCAAAAAGCGCGTTCATTACTTCGCACAGTGTGGCGTTGTTTAGCGCAGGCGGCATGATGCTGGTTCTGACAGTGGGAATTTGGTTCGGCCTGGCAAAAACGCGCCAGGCCGCGTAGTCAGTTTCGGGTGGCGTACCAGCACAACAAGGAGCCTGCGCAGACCATGCAGGCACCTTGCCAGAACGCCCATGAGAGCGGGGCGTTGAGCAACACGGACGCCAGCGCCGAAGAAAGCACCGGAGTAAAATAAGAGCCGACCGCTAATAAACTGACGCTGCCGTGAAGAATGCCAATATTCCAGGCGGCATAGGCAAACCCCAGTGATAACGCACAAAGAATCAGCTTAATTACCACCGGCCAGCTGAACACCATCGGCGGCTGAGTACTGGAGAAATACTGGATCCACAGGCTGAGCGCCGTGAGCAACACAAAAAGGGTGATGCCGTTTTTACCTTTGGCATATTTTGCCGTCACGGTGCAGTATGCCGCCCAAATAAAGGCCCCACAAAAAGCCAGAATATAGCTCAGCGGACTGGTCGCAATATTTTGCTTTATTTCGGTCAGATTCAGGCCTTCGGATCCGCCTAAAACCCAACTGACACCAAGTAATGAGATCAACAAGCCAGGGATCACCCACCAGCGCGCTTTCTGACTATTAAATAAGATGGCGAACGTGATGGTCAGGCTGGGCCACAGATAATTAACCATCCCGACTTCAATAGCCTGCTGGCGCGTGGCGGCATAACCCAACGAAAGCGCCAGACAGATTTCATAGCTGACGAACAGCAGGCAACCGGCCAGTAGATATCGGACAGAGAATGTTTTAAGTTTGGGAAACCCAACGGTGAAAAGCAGTAATACGCCACTGCAGGTATAGATGGCCGCCGCGCCGCCGACAGGGCCTAAACCCTCACTGACGCCGCGAATAAGGCCAACCATCGTACTCCACAGCAGGATCGCCAACAGGCCGATAAGCGTGGCTTTTTGTTTTGTCATGAGCCTGGTCTTGTTCATCCTGAAAACCCGCAAGATTACGGCAAAGCGCTAAAGGCATTCAAGCGCCAGCAGCGACGAGGCGTTGAAGCCCGGAAACATCAACCCGTTTTTGCGCCTCAGCAAGGCTCCAGTTCACTTGTAAATTCATCCACATTTCCGCGGAACTGCCAATCACGACGGAGAGTTTGATGGCCATTTCTGGCGTTAACGCGGCTTTGCCCGTCAGCAGTCGGCTGGCCGTAGACGGCGCAATATTCATTGCTCGGGCGAATTCGCGCAAGCTGACGTTAAGTTCATCCAACGCTTCCTGAATGATATCGCCAGGACTGGACGGTTTTGCCATTTTCATCAGTGATAATCCTCATAATTAAGCACATGTGCGTCGCCGTTGAAAAATTCAAAGGTCAAACGCCAGTTTCCTGAGACCGTTATTGCCCAGACGCCTTCACGATCGCCGCTCAACGCGTGTAGCCGGTAGCCGGTAGCCGGTAGCCCGGTAAGTTGAGGTCAGTGGCTTTTGTCGCAGCATCAAGCACCGTCAGCCGATTGCGTAAACGTTTGACGTGTTGCGACATCACCCCGGCAGTCTCATTGAAAAAGAACAGGTTGCGTAATCCTTTATGGCGGAAACGCATGACCATCGATCCCTCCCTGTTCCTTACTGAGGAACAACATACTCTATGTTGCGTATGGCGCAACGGTTATTTTTGCGTCTTGAAAAATGGCGAGAGTGATTTTGCGCTGGGGAAGGAAAACAACAAGCAGAATGCGGTGATTGCACGAGTATCGCCGCAAAAGAAAAGGGGCCCGGTACGAATCCGGACCCCTGATCAGAGGGTGAAAGGGGAAACTAGACGAATTTCGCCAGCGGATCGGCGGCGGCAAATGCGATTTCGCGATCGGCCTTCGGTGGGTAGATAAGCTCATTGGTAATGGCGATTTTGAGTTTTTTAGCCTCTTCACGCACCATTTTCACTTGCTGATCCCAACCTTCGGTGTAAACCGCGCCCCATGTACCCAGGTCGAGACAGGTGACATACATTTCCTGACGATAAGGCAGTGCATCGACGCCAAGCAGACTGGCCGCTGCGTTATGCCCCGCAAATTTACCCAACTGAATAGCGTGCTGACAGGTCATTAGCGCGGTATTACCTACATCGTCAGTTTTGGCGTGCGCCATGTCACCGGTGGCAAAGATATTGCTATAACCCGGGATTTGCAGTTCTGGGGAGACAATAAAGCGGCCCAGCGCATCACGCTCAGCGGTCAGGTTTTCACCCAGAGGGCTGGCCTTCACGCCGGCAGTCCATACAACGGTGGCGGCGTCAATATGCGTGCCGTCCTTCAGTGTCACGCCGGCGGCATCAACCACTTCAATTTCCGTATTCAGACGCCATTCGATACCCAGTTCGTCGGACGCTTTGCGAATAATGTCTCGCAGTGCTTCGCTGTAGCGTCCACCGATTGCTGAGCCGCGCTCAACTACGATAACTTTGGTATTCGTATCATGACCCAATAGCGCTTTCAAACGTGCAGGCAGTTCCGTTGCCAGTTCGATACCGGTGAAGCCGCCGCCGCACACAACGACGGTATTACGGGCAGTGCTTTCTGGCTGGGTTGCCAATGCGTTCAGATGATCTTCCAGGCGCTGAGCGGTATCCAGTTGGTCGATATCAAAGCCGTGCTCGGCGATACCTTTAATACCAAAGTGGTGCAGGTGACTGCCGCTCGCGACAATGAGACGGTCGTAGGTCATAAAAGTCGATTCTGACGTCGGTGTTTTATACCACACGCCGTTCTGCGTAGGGTCAATGCGTTCTGCATGTCCGGCGATAAAACGAATATCCAGCTCGGCAAAAAGCGGCTGCAAATCGGCGGTCAACGAGGCGACGTTGGCTTCATAAAAACGCGGTCTGACGCGCAGTTCAGGTTGCGGTGCCAGCACGGCGATTTCCAGAGATTCATTCCCTTCCAGATGGGCAAGACGCGTCGCACTGACCGCGGCCCACATGCCTGCAAAACCGCTGCCGATAATAAGAATACGTTGTTTCATTTTCAGTCCTTCTGCATTTTCAGGCCGTCTGGCCTCAATAACTGCCACTATACTTGTCGGAGTTAACTCCGACAAGATCTTTCTGAGTATCTGGGTTATCATCTTGGCAGAAACAGAAAAGGAGTATAAAAATGGCGTTTTACAGTTCTGGCGTGGAATACGGTATTCACAGCCTGATGAGCATGGTTGATGCAAACGGCGACGCGCGTGAAATGAGTGTGCGTGAGCTGGCAGAGCTGCAGAACGTGCCGTATGACTATCTCGCAAAAATTTTTACCCGCTTGTCACGGGCCGGACTGGTTGTCAGCACAGAAGGCAAGGGCGGTGGATTCCGTTTAGCGAGAGCCAGCGAACTGATCAGCGTGCTGGATATCGTACAGGCCATCGACGGGCAAAAGTCGATGTTCGAATGCCGCGAAATCCGCCAGCGTCTGGCATTATTTGATGAAGCGCCGCCTTCATGGGTCTGCGATGGGCCTTGCGGAGTGCGTTCGGTGATGGACAGCGCTCAACAGCGGATGGAAGAAGAACTGGCTCGCCATACCATTCTCGATCTGGCGCGTAAAATGTTCCGCAAAGCACCGGAAACATTCACGATTGAAGTCAAACAGTGGATTAACGATCGCCGAAGTAAGGCGTAAAAAACGGCGTTAGAACACGCCGTTTGTCGTATACCGGCGAATTAATGACGCAGATCGATGACCATACGACCACGAATTTGCCCTTGCTCCATCTCTTTGAAAATCGCGTTGATGTCGCCAAGTGGACGCATCGTGACTTTCGGGACAACTTTTCCTTCTGCTGCAAACTGGAATGCTTCAATCAGATCCTGGCGAGTACCCACCAATGAACCCACAACCTGAATGCCGTCCAGCACCAGACGTGGGATATCGAGGCTCATGGATTCCGGCGGCAGACCAACGGCAACCACTCGACCACCCGCACGTACGGCGTCAACGGCGGAGTTAAATGCCGCTTTCGCGACGGCAGTCACTACGGCTGCGTGTGCGCCGCCGGTTTTTTCCTGCACGATTTTAGCTGCATCTTCACTGCGGGAATTAATGATTAAATCGGCACCCATTTCGGCGGCCAGTTTCAGCTGTTCGTCATTCACGTCCAGCGCGATAACTTTTGCGTTGAAGACGTTTTTCGCATATTGCAGCGCCAGATTGCCTAAACCACCAAGCCCATAAATGGCAATCCACTGGCCCGGTTTGATGCCGGAAATTTTCACCGCTTTATAGGTGGTGACGCCCGCGCAGGTGATGCTGCTGGCTGCGGCGGATTCCAGTCCGTCGGGCACTTTGACTGAATAGTCGGCGGTAACAATGCACTCTTCAGCCATGCCGCCATCCACGCTGTATCCGGCGTTTTGTACATCACGACAGAGCGTTTCATTGCCACTGTTACAGTATTCGCAGTGGCCGCAGCCCTGGAAGAACCACGCCACGCTCGCGCGATCGCCGGGTTTCAATGAGATAACGCCAGGGCCCACTTCTTTGACAATCCCGATCCCTTCGTGACCGAGAATGACCCCGGTTTTATCACCAAAATCACCATTTTTCACGTGCAGGTCGGTATGGCAGACGCCGCAACATTCCATTTTCAGCAGTGCTTCGCCATGTTTCAGCGGACGCAGTGTTTTTTCCGTCACATTGACCTGATGGTCCTGAGTAACTACAGCAGCCTTCATGTATTGCTCCTTTTAAGAATGAAAATCGGCAAAGCGGATACGGCGTCTCCGATGTACGTCGTTACTCCTTTAGAGTTAACACGTTCTGCGAAATAGGCAAGGGAGTCGTAACATAAAGTAATAAATTTACAGAAATTGGTAGTGTTTAATTCCATAATAATGATAAGCAATCCTTATTAATCACTGGGGAATAAGACAAAAAAATAGACACCCGGAGGTGTCTATGAGGAGCAATTACAACGCGTCAAGCAACGCGTTCAACTGGGCGATTTCCCGCGTCCATTCGGCCTGTAGGTGAGGCTTCTGGTGTTTGGGTTTGCGCGCCAAATCCTCTGCAAGCAGCGTTTCCAACCCAACCAGCTTATCCAGAAGATCGTCTGTAGCGTCCAGTGTGGTGTGCGTTATCGCGCCAGATGCTGATGTTGAAACGGTTTGCAGCGGTTCGCGTAGTCGTTCCCACACCGTATCGGCGTCATGCCACTCTTCCAGTACGCCGTTTTCAATGAGCCAGAAGCGATTACAGCTTTGCTGGATCAGTTGCCTGTCGTGGCTCACCAGCAGCACGCCTCCCGCAAAAGATTGCAGGGTTTCGGCTAACGCTTCTTTACCTTCCATATCCAGATGATTGGTCGGTTCATCGAGCATCAACAGGCTGTAACGTGCGAGCGTCAGGCCAACAAACAACAACCGAGAGCGTTCGCCACCGCTCAGGGAATCCACGCGCTGACCGTGGCGAGCCCAGGCAAAACCTGCACCGATGAGCGCCATTTTTCGCACTTCTGGCGCAGGCGCGAACGGTTCCAGCGCATCGAAAAGCGTGGCCTCATCCGCTAACTGATGCAGCGTCTGATCGTAATAACCGAGTTCCACGCGTGGATGAATGTTAAGACCCTCTATTGACGTGTTTGCCCGGTATTGTTGCCAGATAAGCCGCAGAAGAGACGATTTTCCGCAGCCATTGCGGCCGATTACTGCGACCCGATCACCGCTTTTCAGTCTCGCAATCGGTGTGCTGAACAGTGGCATGAGGCCAGGCGCGGGAGAAACGGGCAAATTTTCCAGTTCCAGCAAGCGGTCTGCGCGAAGCAGGTCGCCGTGCAACTGCAAACGCCACTGGCTACCTGCGGTCACATCGGTCTGGCTTTCTTTCAATCGCTCAACCTGCTTTTCCATCTGTTTGGCTTTGCGGGACAGGTCTTCGTTGTCGTACACGCTTCCCCATACCGCCAGCCGTTTGGCGCTGGTGGTCACCCGATCAATCTCTTTTTGCTCGGCTTTGAAACGCAGTGCATCGCTTTCATCCTGCGCCTCCAGCGCCTGACGGGCGGCGCGACAGGGAAGGGAGAAGCTATGCAATCGGTGGTCGCGCAGGATCCAACTGGCGTTGGTGACGTTGTCCAACAGTTGCTGGTCGTGCGAAACCACAACAAAGCTGCCGTTCCAGCCGTTGAGAAAACGCTCCAGCCACAACAGCGTGGGCAGATCGAGGTGGTTGCCGGGTTCATCCAGTAACAGTAAATCGGGCGACGTGACCAGGGCGCGCGCCAGCAGCAGACGGGTATGCTGCCCACCGCTTAACGTGGCGGCGGTTAACGCAATATCGGTGTCACTGAAGCCCATTTCAGCCAGCAAGGCTTCAGCACGCCAGCGCTGGTTTTCGCGTTCGCTATGCGCAATGTTGTCTAACACCGCATCAAGCATCGTCAACGGTCCGAGTGATTCCGGTAAATGTTGTTCAACGCGCGCCAGCAGGCAGTGATTCGCGACAGATACGGCACCAGAGGAGGGCGTAAGTGTGCCATCCAGCAGTTTAAGCAGGGTACTTTTTCCGCAGCCGTTATAGCCAATAAGCCCGACGCGGTCGCCTTTTTTCAGGGTGAAGGAGAGGTCAGTAAACAGGGGGCCGAAGGCCGTTTCGCTGCACAGGGAATGTGCGCTTAATAGTGTGCTCATAGAACTTACTCAAGTGTTATTGGCGTGAAAACGCCTCGTCATATAACGCCGACGATAACCCGGTAAGCCCGAGGGAAGGGATTCAGTCTTTGGTGTCTTCGCTCAAGCCGACGTTATCGCAGCACGGTACGGATAACGCTTGAGCAGGTGCGATCACCAAAAGTACGTGAAATAGTAAACATTTCACAATACGGCATGGGGATCCTCCTTTTTATATTCAGCAGATTAATGGGTGAGTTCAGTGTAGCGAGGTTTGTCAGGCGGCGCTACGCCCGCCGGACCTACAAATTATCGTAGGTCCGGGAAGTGCTGCGCCATCAGGCATTAAATCGAGGTACGCCGGTAGCTGCGGTACTCCGGCTGCCAGAAGTTATCATCGATCGCGTGTTGCAGCGCTTCGGCAGAGGTTTTCACCGCCACGCCTTGCTGCTGCGCCATTTTGCCGATGGCAAATGCAATCGCGCGCGACACGGTGTGAATGTCCTTTAACTCCGGAAGCACCAGACCTTCACCGTTATTCACCAGCGGCGAATGCTTGGCCAGCGTTTCACTCGCCGACATTAGCATTTCATCGGTGATACGCGACGCGCCAGAGGCGATCACGCCTAAACCGATGCCAGGGAAAATGTAGGAGTTATTGCACTGCGCAATAGGGTACGTTTTCTCTTTCCACACCACCGGGGCAAACGGGCTACCGGTTGCCACCAACGCACAGCCTTCTGTCCAACTGATGATGTCCTGCGGTGTGGCTTCTACGCGTGATGTCGGGTTTGACAGTGGCATCACAATCGGGCGTGGGCAGTGCTTGTGCATCTCACGAATGATTTCTTCGGTGAATAGCCCGGTCTGGCCGGAAACACCAATCAGAATGTCCGGCTTGGCGTTACGCACCACATCCAACAGCGACAGCACATCTTCACTGCTGTCCCAGTTGTTCAGGTTTTCACGCTTCTGCACCAGTTTATTCTGGAACGCCAGCAGGTTTGGCATCTGGTCGGTGAGCAGTCCAAAGCGATCAACCATGAACACGCGCGCACGCGCCTGTTCTTCGCTTAACCCTTCGCGTTGGGTTTGCGCGATGATTTGCTCGGCAATGCCGCATCCGGCAGAACCCGCACCGAGGAAGACAATTTTCTGTTCGCTAAGCTGGCTACCGGCCGCACGACTGGCGGCGATCAGCGTGCCAACAGTGACGGCTGCTGTGCCCTGAATATCATCGTTGAAAGAACAAATGTCATCGCGATAGCGGTTCAGCAGCGGCATCGCGTTTTTCTGTGCGAAGTCTTCGAACTGCAACAGTACGTTCGGCCAGCGCTGTTTCACTGCCTGAATGAAATCATCGACGAACTGATAATATTCGTCGTCGGTAATGCGCGGGTTACGCCAGCCCATGTACAGCGGATCGTTGAGCAGCTGCTGATTATTGGTGCCGACATCCAACACCACCGGCAGCGTGTACGCCGGGCTGATGCCGCCACAGGCGGTGTACAGCGACAGTTTACCAATCGGAATGCCCATCCCGCCAATGCCCTGATCGCCGAGGCCGAGAATGCGCTCGCCGTCGGTGACCACGATCACTTTGATATTATGGTTCGGCACATTTTGCAGAATATCGTCCATGTTGTGCCGGTTTTCGTAGGAGATGAATACGCCACGGGAACGACGATAAATCTCGGAGAAACGTTCACAGGCGGCACCGACCGTCGGGGTGTAGATAACCGGCATCATCTCGTCGAGGTGATTTTCGACCAGACGGTAGAAGAGGGTTTCGTTGGTATCCTGGATATTACGCAGGTAAATGTGTTTATCGATTTCGGTCTTGAAGCCTTGATACTGGATCCAGGCGCGTTCGGCCTGTTCTTCGATGGTTTCAACTACCGCAGGCAGTAAGCCTAAGAGATTGAAATTGCGACGTTCCTCCTGGCTAAACGCGCTGCCTTTATTGAGCAGCGGAAACTCCAGTAAAACGGGGCCTGCATAGGGGATATAAAGAGAACGATTGTTTTTATGGTTGAGTAACATCTCACTGATCCTTTGTCATCACGCCAGGCCCGGACATGCATAGCGGGAGGGGCCGGCAGGGTCTTCGGCGCGGCAAAGTATAAAGCAAGTGCTTATAAAAAGGGTAAAAGCGTCAGTTCATAACTAAAAAAACACCATCTTGTGCCAACGATGGTGTTTATCTTTATCGAAAAAACGGCTCAATAGCCTTGGAATTACTCGGTGCGGCGTTTACGGCCGGTGGCATGGGTGTGGTTATGCTGAGTTTCCGAATCGCCTTCGATAAGGACTTTTTTCTGGTTTGATAGCTTATAGTTTAAGCCGAGGATATGACGTGCCTGACGGTTCGATTTCATTCTGACTCCTTAGAGCCTATCCCATTAGGCTATTTTATTTGCCCGTTTGGCCCTGGGCAGTGCTCAGAATCCTCACGTACTACGTGTACGCTGCGGTTCTTCCGCGCTGTCCGTGTCCAAACTGCCTGCAACAATTACGCCTACTGGGATAGGCTCTTAATTCGGTGAATGGTTTCAAGGTCAATCCCGGGGGGCCCGGGCGAAATTTACCCCTTAGCGCAGACAAACCTTCTGCCTGCGTGAATGATACTTGACCATTCCGCGCAAAATAGCAACACCACCTGGCGCTTTCAGGAACTCTCCGACTTTAACCCTTTGTGCGACCGCCATCACACGGTCATGTCACTGGACTATGCTTGTTGATTCGCGCGGAGTATCCCGTCCTGCCCATCAAGAGGTTTGCTCATGAAAGTTTTAGGTTATGCAGCACAAAATTCCACCACGCCTTTGGCTCCGTTTTCCTTCGACCGACGTGAACCGCGCCCGGACGATGTCACCATTGAAGTGCTCTACTGTGGCGTTTGCCATTCCGATTTACATCAGGCCCGCAACGATTGGGGATTCAGTACCTATCCGCTGGTGCCCGGCCATGAAATTGTCGGACGTGTGACGGCAATAGGTGACAACGTCACTAAATTCAAACCCGGTGACCTCGCCGCCATCGGCTGTATGGTTGATTCGTGTCGCGCCTGCGAGCCTTGTAAAGAGGGGCTGGAGCAATACTGTGAAGAAGGCAATACACAAACCTACAACGGACACGACCGTCACGATCATCAGCCCACTTACGGCGGCTATTCGCAGGTGATTCATGCTAGCCAGGATTTTGTGTTACGCGTGCCTGACGGGCTGGATCTGAAAGGCGCTGCGCCGCTGTTGTGTGCGGGCATCACCACCTGGTCGCCGCTGCGTCACTGGAATATCGATGAGAACAGTAAAGTGGCGATAATTGGTCTCGGCGGTCTCGGTCACATGGGGCTGAAACTGGCGCATGCGCTGGGCGCTGACGTGACGTTGTTTACCCGCTCGCCGGGAAAAGAGACCGATGCCCGTCGCCTTGGCGCGAACAATGTGGTGCTCTCTTCCGATGAAAAACAGATGGCGTCGGTGAAAAATCAGTTCGATCTGATTATCGACACCGTGCCTTACGAGCATGATATTAACCCGTATCTGCCAACGCTGGCGCTGGACGGCACGCTGGTGTTCGTCGGCCTACTGGGTAATACACCTGAATTTAACACCATACCGATGCTGATAAACCGCCGTTCGATGGCCGGTTCCGCGATTGGCGGCATTGCAGAAACACAGGAAATGCTCGATTTCTGCGCCGAAAAAGGGATCGCGGCGGATGTAGAAGTGATCAACATTCAGGACATCAATCACGCTTACGAACGGATGCAAAAAAGCGATGTGAAATACCGCTTTGTGATTGATATGGCGTCGCTTCGGGCCTGAGTCTTACGGCCTTAATCACGTGTTCTATACTTAACAGCCCAATGGAAAGAGGAGTGAACGATGACAATCCACAAGAAAGGTCAGGCACACTGGGAAGGCGATCTCAAGCGCGGGAAAGGCAGCGTTTCCACGGAAAGCGGGGCGCTCAGCCAGCAACCTTATGGTTTTAATACCCGCTTTGAAGGCGCAAAAGGCACCAATCCGGAAGAGCTGATTGCGGCCGCGCACGCGTCCTGTTTTTCAATGGCACTCTCATTAATGTTGAGTGAAGCCGGGTTTACCGCCACCTCGATTGACACGGAAGCCACCGTGTCGCTGGATAAGGTCGATGCCGGGTTTGCTATCACCAAAGTGGCGCTGCAAAGTAAAATTGCGGTCCCTGATATTGATCCAGGCACCTTCGACGATATTATCCAGAAGGCCAAAGCCGGCTGCCCGGTTTCTCAGGTGTTGAAAGCCGAAATCACGCTCGATTATAAACTGAATTAAATCCTCACAACGCCCGCACTCTGCGGGCGTATAGCGACATCCGTGACCGCATTTTTACTGGCGAAATTAAAAAGTTTTTTGTGACGTTGTCACTTATTCCTGCGCATTTTGCTGCTGATGGCGGCGCAGGCGACTCAGACTCAACAGGATAGCCAGGCCCGAGGCTGCCACCGCGACCCACAAACTCATTCGTACCGCGTGTTCTTCCAGCGCCACGGAGGTGCCAGACACCATCACCGCCAACAATACACCCACCAACGCTGCCCCTAAACATTGCCCAAAGGTGCGCATGATTGCCAGCACGCCTGAGGCATAGCCGCTGTATTCCCGCGCCACATTCGACAGCATTTCGCGGTTGTTCGGGCTCTGAAAACAGCCAAACCCCATGCCGCACACCAGACTGCGCAGACCGATATCCCACATTGCCGCGTGAGCGGGCAACATTGCCAGTAATGCCAGACCCACAACAAACACCAGCAGTCCGACGGTTGAGATAATCGACGGTGAGTATTTGTCGGCTAAGCGTCCGGCGTGAGGCGCAACCAGCACAATGCCCACCGGCCACGGCGTAAACAGCAGTGCTGAGGTAAAGGCGCTATAGCCGTAGACGCTCTGGAACAGGAATGGCAGAGCGACGAACGTAATACCCTGACTGATAAATGACGCCAGTGAGGTCAGCGCGGCAAGTGAGAAACGGCTAGACGTAAAGATAATCGGCGGCAGCAGCGGTTTTTCAATCCGACGAATATGCCAGACGAACGCGACGCCGCTGATGAGCGCCAGCGCGGCCCATCCCATTACGCTGACATTCAGCGCATGACTGGCGGCGTGGGGATCGGCAAAGCTGTTGGCCGCCATAATCAGGGAACCCAGCATGGTCGCGGAAAGCACCGCGCCGACGGCATCAAATTTCTGGGGATCTCGTGCGGGTGTATGTGGGATCGCTTTAATCGCTAACATCAACGCCACCATTCCCGGCAGAACGTTAATCGCAAACAGCCATTGCCAGCTCAGCGTCCCGAGCAATGTTCCCCCCAACACTGGGGCGACGGCGGTACTGGAGGCAATCAACAACGCATTCAGCCCAAGAATACGGCCCAACAAGCGGCTTGGGAAAACCGATCGTAATATCGCCGGAGCAATACTGAGCGTGGCAGCCCCGCCAACGCCTTGCAAAATGCGCATCACAATCAGCATGTCGGCACTGGATGACATCGCGCAGCCGAGCGATGCCAGCGTGAACAGGCTTAACCCGAAGATAAAGATCGGACGAAAACCAAATCGGGTAGAGAGCGCGGCGAAGATGGCCAGCGTCATGGCGGCAGAAAGCAGATAACCGTTGGCAAACCACACGGCAACCGGCGCGGCAACCTGTAACGACTGCGCCATCTGCGGCAGAGCGATGTTTACCATCGAACCGTCAAAAACGGCCATTAGCGTGGAGGTCATCACCGCCGCCATCGCAAAAGCGCGTTCGCGCCCCGGCAAGCCTTCATCACCCGGTTTTTCAGAAAAGAGTTCCATAGCATGTGTCTCGTGAGCTGGTGTTTTGATGATGAAAGGATAAACTCAGTCTATAACAGGCGGAAGACGCAGCATTGATACTGTTTAGTTGCATCAAACGCCTTATCTGAATGACAGGAACCTCTTTCTGATGACCGATCCTGATTTTAATCTGTTGATAGCGCTGGATGCGTTACTGACAGAGGCCAGCGTGGCGGGTGCAGCGCGGCGTCTGAATTTAAGCACCTCGGCAATGAGCCGAACGTTGAGCCGTTTGCGTGATGTGACGGGCGATCCGCTGCTGGTTCGTGCGGGCAGAACGATGGTGCTGACACCGTATGCGCAGGCCAGCCGCGACCGGGCGCGCAACGCGGTGTTGGAGGTAAGGGCGGTTTTGCAGCCCTCAACCGCCGAACTGAATCTGGCTGAACTGGAGCGCGTGTTTACGCTGAGGGCTAACGACGGGTTTATTGAAGCGTTTGGTCCGGTATTGATAGCCGCTGTCGCGGCCGTTGCACCTCGGGTTTGCCTGCGTTTTGCACCGAAACCCGAGAAAAGCGCGCGTTACTTGCGTGAAGGGTTGGTGGATTTAGAAATTGGCGTGCTGAGTAATATGGGCCCGGAAATCCGTCTTCAGGCGTTGTTCCGCGACCGGTTTGTCGGCGTGGTGCGTAAAGGTCATCCGCTGGAAGCGTTAGCGTCAGTCAGCGTGAGCGACTATATCGCGTGGGGGCACGTAATCGCGTCCCGTCGTGGTCAGCCGCACGGGCCGGTCGATGAGGCGCTGGCAGAGCGTGGTTTGGCCCGCAAAATTGTCAGTGTGGTGCCCGGTTTCCCTTCGGCGTTGGCGGTGGCGCAAGCATCGGATCTCATCGCATTGGTTCCTGCATCGTTTCTGAACCCACCCGATACGCATACCAGACTGCATATGTTTGAGTTACCGTTCAAAACCCGTGCTATTACGGTCTCACAGATGTGGCATCCGCGAATGGAAGTGGATCCCGCGCATCGTTGGCTCAGGCAAACGGTATTGGCGGTGTGCCAGCGGCATTATCCGCAGAACGTTAGCTAATCACAGAGGTTATTGATGGACACACATCCAATACGACACATTATTGAAGAGTGCGACCGGGCTATTTCTTGCAAAGAGTATGACAGGCTGATGCAGCATTACGCTGAGGATGCCTCACTGGTCGTGAAACCCGGCATGGTGGTGAGCGGTAAAGAGAATATCCGCAAAGCGTTTATCGCAATTTCCGACTACTTTAAAGGACAGTTGGTTGTGGAGCAGGGAAAAATGGAGGTCATCGAAGGCGCGGAGGATGCGCTGGTTATCATGGAAACGCGGCTTCACTTCCCGGACGGGCAAGGCGGTGTAACGAGTACGACGCGTCGTGCGACATATGTTTTCCGTAAGGGTTCTGACGATCGCTGGCGTTGTACGATTGATAACTCGTATGGAACAACACTGTTGGATGAGCCTGATTCGCAAAGTGATTAGCGTTGTGCCAGGCTTTTTCACAGTGTGCCAGGTGCGGCTTCGTTTCACTCAGTGCAGGAACCGTAAATGTTTGAATTTATCGGCCATATGCTGGTAGCGACTCCCGTCTGGGTGTACGTGTTGTTTGTGTTTATACTGATTCGCGGCATAAAAGCCCGTCAGCCTGCAACGGTTACGCTGGAGCGGCTGGCGATTATTCCGCTGATCTTTTTAGGCTGGGATCTCTACGATCTGATTATGTATCGCCATTTGTCCATCGGCACAGTTGCGCTGTGGATTGGCGCGTTGGTCGTCGGCGCAGGATTGGGGCTGTGGTTGATAAAGCCTGATCGGGTCAGCCGCGGCACGCTTTCGCGCACGGTGAATCGTCAGGCCGATTATTCGGCGTTACCGTTAATGATGGCAGCATTTATTATCAAATATGCGTTTGGCGTGATGTCGGCTATTTCCCCGCAGACGCTACAGCAACCGGGGATGCGCGTCGTAACCGTTGTGGTAGGGGGGCTGTTTGCCGGGAGCTTTATCGGGAAGTTTATCCGTTATTTGCAGGCCTACTTTGCGCCCGTAGGGAATGTAAATTAGGAGGATCCTGCTTCAAAACTTTTGGCCTTATGTTTGGCTCAGGCTAGATTAATCGCTTGAAAAATTTACGCATTCTCTGGTTGTTTTCGCGACATATGAAGATCAACAGTACGTTCAGGAATTATAATGACAATTAATCGCAATGCCGTTGCTGTACTTACTGCACTCTTATTAACAAGCGCAGGCGCGCACGCTGATGTCGATCTGGGATCTATCGATATTCTGTCACGCGACAATCCCAACAGCCCTGTGCCTAAAGGTTTTGTTGTCGGTGGGGTCGCGGTGAGCGGCCAGGCGCGCTATCAGGCTCAGGACAACAACACCTGGTTTATTCCCGGTGCTCTCTATTTTGGCGACAACCTGATGTATCTCGGCGATCGCGCTCGCTATTACTTCCATTTTGACGACAAAGTGGCGGTATACGGTTATGGCCGCTATCGCTTCGGCAATCTTGACCCGGATGATGCGGATTCTCTGCGCGGAATGCACAAACGCAAAGGGGAGTTTGAAGCGGGTATCGGCGGCACACTCATTACCCCTTACGCGTTGTTGACCGCCCGTTTTGCGTCGGATGTCACCGGGCAAAGTAATGGTCAGGAACTCTTGCTGTGGGCCGATTTCCCGATAGTCAGAGACAACCTGCTGGTGATGCCCGGTATGGGGATGATGATCCGCAGCGACAAAATGGCGAATTACTATTTTGGTGGTGTTTCGTCCGATGAAGCGACGCCGCAGCGCAAAGCGTGGGATACCGGCACGACGTTCTCGCCGATGGCCGCCGTGGTAACGACGTACCGCTTTAGCCCACACTGGATGGGCCTGTTTGCCGCCAACTACGAGTTTTACGACAAAGACATTGCCAACAGTCCGATTGTTCAGCACAACGGAGAGTTTTACGTCATTGCCGGTGTTGGTTATACCTGGTAGTGGATCCGCAGCGCGTTCGCCGAATGAACGAAAGCAGGAGGTGTAAGGACATATGACGATACTGTTTTCTGGCATTCGCCTGCTGCTGGTGGCGACCTGCTTTCCGGTTGCGCTCTGTCACGCCGCCGACGGCAGCCGCCTTAAGCACCGCGCTAATGCGGTTCTGGCGTTGATGAGCTATTCGGTCTTTCCTGACGTGACCGCCAGTGATTTAAATATTGGTAGCGGCGGTGGTGAACACAATGAACTGTCGATGACCCAATTCGGCGGTGGTGCAACCCTGAGCAACAGTGTACCTATTTACGTTGAAGGGGCGATGGGCTATAGCCGCTACGATCCGCACTTTGTCTTAACCGACGGGCAGCAAAGTCGCCGGGTCCCGACGAAATGGAATAGCCTGACCGCCACTGGCGGGATTGGCTGGGATTTCCACCTTTACACCGATCAGCTGGGGGGAAATCTGGTGCTGCGTCCGATAGCCAATTTTATGCTGGGAACTGTTGCCAGCGATGTGCGACTCGGCAGTTTCTATATCCAGCAGCAGCATGATGCCGATTTTAAGTTTCTCGACGGCGGGCGACTTAATGCCTATGGCCTCGGCGGTTCGCTGATGCTCGACTATGAGTTAGTTTCCGACCCGCAGGATGTTGACGTCGAACTGCGGTATTCCGCGATGAATCTGCAAACTTTTGGCAGCACCTCAGATGTGGTTCAGGGTGAGGCAAATGCGCAAAACTTGGGCCTTTACGTCCGCCGCCGTGCGCCTATTTTTGACTGGACGTTGCTGAAAAGCCCTGTGCGTTATGTGATGGAAGGCGCGCACACCGAATATCTCGGGCAGCAGCGCGGCCAGCTTGGTTTCGACAGTTTGAGTTCCGTTGGGTTGGGGATTGAACTCGACAGCAGTAAATATCCGGTCTTCATCACCCGCACCCGGCTGGTGGCACGCTACATGTTTGGTCAAAACACCGATGGTTATGGCATCGGTCTGGCGATGAGTTTCTGACTTTTTTTCCTCTTTTCACTTTTTTTCAGCAATATTTCTCCTCCTCAATCGTCTACCTCAGCACGAACACCATTTAATAACGTAATGAGGGAATACCTATGAGAGATTTTGAACTGCATGACCATCATCGTGGGCACGGTTTTGGCCGTCACCGGATGGCAAAACCGCTGATTATTGGCGCGGTGATTTTTGTGGCGCTGGGACTGTTGGTGATGTCTTTATGGAATGCGTTGTTGCCGGCCATTATCGGCGTGAAAAGCATCGGATTCTGGCAGGCATTAGGATTGCTGGTGCTGTGTCGTATTCTGTTTGGCGGCCTTGGTTTCCGTCCTGGCATGCTCGGGATGCGTCGTCGAATGCACGAACGTTGGATGCAAATGACGCCGGAACAGCGTGAAGCCTTTATGCAGCAGCGCCGCGAAGGCTTTGGTCGTCACGGTCATCGTGGTCATCATGACCATTGCGGCTGGCGCGGTCGTCGTGAAGAGGGAACGGCACCACGTCAGACACCGGAAACTGACGCACCAGAAGCAGCAAAAACCGAGCCTCGTGAGTGAAAACGGACGTGGCAGGGGATTCGTTGCTGGTTTCGGCACTCAATGCCTGTCGATCACGGCTAACGGCGTTTATCCGTGGTCGCACGGCGGTACGCGACGACGCTGATGATGTTTTGCAGGAGATCACCTGGCAACTGATGAAAGTGGAACAGCCAGTGGAGAATATCGCCGCCTGGTTGTTTCGCGCCGCCCGTAACGAGCTGACCGATAGGGCCAGGAAGAAACGGGAGTTACCGCTGTCTGCCTTTTTTAACGCCGATGAAGACGGTGATTTTCCGGAAGATGAATTAGCGGAAACATTGTTCGGCGTGGCGCAAACGCCGGAAGACGATTATCTGAAAGCGTTATTGTGGGAAGAGCTGGACGACGCACTGTCGGAACTGCCACCTGCCCAGCGCGACGTGTTTGAAAGAACGGAGCTTGAAGGGCTGAGCTATAAGGAATTGGCGCAAGAGACCGGAGACAGCGTGCAGGCGTTGTTATCGCGTAAACATAAAGCGGTATTGTATCTGCGCACCCGGATGCGCAGCGTTTACGATGATTTGACGGAGTAGGTCGATTGCCCGGTGGCGGCGTGCTTACCGGGCATCTGTGTATCAACTTCCCCAGCGGCTTTGCAGGTAATCTACCGCCTGTCGTGTTTGCGGCTGATTCAGATTGTTTTCACGAAACAGGATTGTGCCGCTGATTTGCGGCAGCGCATCGTTTAAATCGAGCTGTTTTTTCAGTTCAGGGACGCCGCCCTGAACGGTCCAGTCAGGTTCATTACGCGACGGCTCGCCCACTTTATACAGCGCAATGCCGATATAAAGCCGCGTGTGGGTCGGTTTCACCACGTTTGCCCACCATTTTGCCAGCACGTCATAACGCGCCGCATCACGCGCGAAAGGCCAATACACCTGCGGGGCAATATAATCCAGCCATCCTTTTTGCACCCACAGACGGGTATCGGCATACGATTCGTCATACGCCGCCGCACCGCGCGTGTCGGACCCCGCCGGATCGTGCGAACGGTTACGCCACACGCCCGCTGGGCTTACGCCAAATTGCACGTTTGGATTGAGCTGCTTAATGGTGCGCGAAACCTGTTCAATTAACTGGTCAGTGTTATGCCTGCGCCAGTCCGCTTTCGACGCGAATCCTTGACCGTACATGCGGTACGTCTGGCTATCGTTAAGGGCCGAACCCGGCGATTCGGTATAGAAATAGTCATCAAACTGCACGCCATCAACCGGGTAGCGCGACACCACTTCGGCCACGATACTGGTGATCCAGTCGCGCGCTTCGGGAATGCCTGGGTCAAGAACGTAACGCTCACCAGAGGTGCGGATCCAATCACGGTGTGTGATAAACACGCTCGCCGGGTGCAACGACTGCGTACGGTTCAGTTCCGCGAGCGTGCCTGGTTTAACGTTGGTCGATACGCGATAGGGGTTAAACCACGCATGAACTTTCATACCGCGCTTGTGCGCTTCATCAAGCATAAACTGCAACGGATCGTAGCCCGGATCTTCACCAATTTTTCCGGTCAGCATATCGGACCACGGTAAAATCTGTGATGGCCACAGCGCGGTGCCGTCAGGCTTTACCTGGAAGAACACGGTGTTGATACCCAGGCGTTGCAGCTTATCGAGTTTATCGGTGAGCGCTTTCTTTTGCATGTTCGCGCGCGTGGCCTGATCGCTGACGTTAACCGATGAAATGGGCGGCCAGTCAAGACGGGACACGGTCGTCAACCAGACGCCGCGCACCGGTTCATGATCAGACAACGATTTATCCGGCAGCGGATGTTTTGCGACGGGAGGCAGGGGCGTAACCAGCGATTTTGGCGGCTTAGAACCGCAACTGGCGAGCACTAACGCGGTGGCTATCAGAAGACCGGTGCGCGTTACGCGTGCGACGAAGGAGGGGTGACGTGTGCTGATGATGGTATCCCTACATTTATCAGGTGTTAGATAAAAAAGACATTTTCGTCTTATTCGAATGTCAGAGCAACCCATCATGGTGCATCACTCAACGCACCTTTTTCTCTTTCTTCAGTTTATCGGCTGTTTGCGGATAGTGGGGATTATTATTCAACCAATTTACCGCCATTTGACGTTGTTCCTCTGTCACGACGCCATCAGGCTCCCCGTGAATGCCGTAACGCTGCGACTGGTTGGCTAAGGCCAGCTGATAGGGAATGGTTCGCGTATAACGTTTCAGCGCTTTGCCAATCTCAACCCCAGGAAAATCAATCTGGCGTTGGGTGGCATCAGAAATTAAGTCCTGCATGATGCCTGTTTTCATGGGCTTAGGCGGCTCCTGAGCAAAGAGTGACGGCCAGCTTTCACGCAGCATCAGGGCGCGTTGGTTTTTATCCACAATAGTTTCCCATAGGTACATGACGGTTTTTATCAGTATAAAACAAAGATATGCATTCCGTGATGTGAGGCCTTTTATGACCACCCTCCGGAAATTCACGTCTTAGGTATCGGTCATTTGGCCAAAAGTATTAGAGGCAATTGTTGAACCAGGGCAGCAGCGCACGAGGGGTTGAACCGACCGCTGGATTCTTCATCAATCTTGTAAAAAAACGTATGGCACATAACGAATAAAGAACGCTTGTTTTTTCCTTAAGTATTATCCAAAGCACTCTGAAAATTTAAAATTAAACACAGTAAAGTGGTTAGATATTCTTAAGGTTTAAAAACCTAATTTGTTTGATTTCAGAACGAAGAGAAAATAGCGTACATTTAGCGCGCATAGAAGTGCGAGAAGAATGTCACTCAACGCAGTTCTTGCCTGAGTTGTTAGGAGCATTCTTTTATTATTCATTAAAGTTTTTTAATAGTAACTCCGCGCTTGCACATATTTTCTCTCATTATTATTTTGTAACATTTAAGGTTTTCACCATACATATATATTTACATTATTATTACTGCGCTTCTTCATTAGAAGATAATTTAAAAATAAACGTAAAGGACTATTAGGTGAAAATTAAAGCACTGGCATTGGTGATTCCTGCTTTATTAGCTGTTGGCGTTTCTCACGCGGCTGAAATTTATAACAAGGACGGGAACAAACTCGACCTCTACGGGAAAGTTGACGCGCGCCATACTTTTTCTGACGCGGCAAGTCAGGATGGTGATGCAACCTATATTCGTCTGGGCTTCAAAGGCGAAACGCAGATCAATGACCAACTGACCGGATACGGCCAGTGGGAATACAACGTTCAGGCGAACAACACCGAAACGTCAGGCAACCAGGCGTGGACGCGTCTTGGATTTGCAGGTCTAAAATTCGGCAACTACGGTTCATTTGATTATGGTCGTAACTACGGCGTTCTCTACGATGTAGAAGCCTGGACCGATGTTCTGCCCGTATTTGGCGGCGATTCATATACCTACTCCGATAACTTTATGACTGGCCGTGCAAACGGTGTTGCGACTTACCGTAACAGCGATTTCTTTGGTCTGGTCGACGGTCTGAATTTCGCTCTGCAGTATCAGGGTGCAAATGATGATCACATGGGCGAAGGGACTTATAACTCCCGTGAGTTCACCAAAGCGAACGGCGATGGATTCGGTATTTCTACCACTTACGAGTTTGCGGAAGGCTTCAGCGCGGGTGCCGCGTATTCCAGTTCTGATCGTACAACTCAGCAAAGCGATTACTCGTCTGCATTGGGTGATAAAGCAGAAGCATGGACTACCGGTTTGAAATACGACGCCAACAATGTTTATCTGGCGGCCATGTATGCTGAAACCCGTAATATGACGCCGTTCGGCAATGGCTATATTGCGAACAA
The DNA here is from genome assembly GCA_036495715.1 of Scandinavium sp. Lineage (GTDB taxonomy): Bacteria > Pseudomonadota > Gammaproteobacteria > Enterobacterales > Enterobacteriaceae > Scandinavium. Next base: position 16,584 of record DASXML010000025.1, on the reverse strand, counting down.
AACGCAGAACATCGAAATGGTTGCACAGTATCAGTTCGATTTCGGCCTGCGTCCGTCTATTGCTTATCTGCAGTCTAAAGGTAAAGACCTGGGCGCATATAGTGATAAAGACCTGGTTAAATACATCGACCTGGGGACTTATTACTACTTCAACAAAAATATGTCCGCGTACGTTGATTATAAAATCAACCTGCTGGATGGTGACGATGACTTCTATAACGAGAAGGCTTCTGGCATCAACACGGATAACGTCGTGGGTGTCGGCATGGTTTATCAGTTCTAATGACCGAATTGGGTTTTATTGAATAACGGTGATACATCGTTATCATTGAACCTTAAATGACCAGATTCAGACGGATGCCTGAGTCTGGTCATTTACAACAAAAACGCAGTCTTATCGACGGAAGTTTGAAGACTGGAACAGATCAAGAGATGGGTAAAATAAGAAAAGGAATAACTTATGACCACAGTCGTCATCGCGCTTTTCGCGCTTGTCATGGCCGTTTGGCAGGAAATTAACCGCTTTCCCGCAGCCGGTAAGCATATTCTTGAGCTTCGGCATCAGACGCAAGATTTGCTGCACGAAAACGAAAAGCTGACCAAAGAGCTCACAGTTGTGAAACAACAATTGACCGAACTCGCGCATCAGGTAGAACGCATTAACGATCCGGAATATTTCGTACTGAAAGACGCGGGAGATGACGCCGCACTTTCACGTCTGGAACGCGCACGCCGCCTTGGAAATGCTAATTAATCACATCAGCCGCTGACACCCCATTGCTTTAGCGAATTATTTCTCGCCGAAGGATACAAAATGGGGTGGAGCGACTACGGGCTACGCTGAATTGCCAGTAACAGCGTATCCAGCAGCCCCGGGAAGCGAGCATCTAAATCCTCCCGGCGCAGTGAAATCATATTTTCTCTTCCCTGCGGACGTTGCCAAATCACCCCGCTGTCGCGCAACACGCGCCAGTGATGGGTCATGGTGGACTTCGCCACATCCTGGCGTAACGCACCACAGCTTAATTCGCAACCGTCAGCCAGGGTTTTCACTATCTCCAGACGCAGCGCATTCCCCAATGCAAAAAGGACATTTTCAAGGCGAATGTGTTCACGTTCTGGGTGATTGGCGATCATACTGTTCCTGTGTCTGCACGGGCGCGGGTGAGCGGTAATATACCGAATGCCTTTTCTGAAAGCCACGCACTAAGCCATCGTTTCACCGATAGCTACGATAGATTATATAGTACGAATATACTCGTACAGTTGTACTATTATGAATGCCGTTAAATGAAGAGCGGCTACTTCCGGCCGCTTACTGAAAGTCAACTGACTTAAGGACGCATCATGCCTCGACCCATCCCCCTCGAACGTTATCGCAACATCGGTATCTCCGCGCATATCGATGCCGGTAAAACCACCACCACCGAGCGCATCCTGTTTTACACCGGATTGAGCCACAAAATGGGTGAAGTACACGATGGCGCGGCAACGACCGACTGGATGGCTCAGGAGCAGGAACGCGGGATAACCATTACGTCTGCTGCCGTCAGCACGTTCTGGTCCGGAATGGACAGAAACGTTGAGCCGCATCGGATAAACATCATCGACACCCCGGGCCACGTGGATTTCACGATAGAAGTGGAGCGCTCAATGCGTGTGCTCGACGGCGCAGTCATGGTGTATGACTCCGTTGGCGGCGTGCAGCCGCAGTCGGAAACCGTATGGCGGCAGGCGAACAAATATCGCGTCCCACGGCTGGCCTTCGTCAACAAAATGGACCGACCCGGTGCGGATTTCTTCCGTGTCGTGCAGATGATGAAAGACCGTCTGAAAGCGAACCCGGTGCCTGTCGTGATCCCGGTCGGCGCAGAAGAACATTTTTCCGGCGTGATCGATCTCATTAAAATGCGGGCGATCCACTGGGACGACGAGACTCAGGGCATGACCTTTAGCTATGGCCCGGTGCCTGCTGAGTTGCTGGAAACAGCGCAGCAATGGCGTGAGAAGATGGTGTCGGCCGCCGCCGAAGCCAGTGAATCGCTCATGGATAAATATCTGGAAACGGGCGATCTCGACGAAAGTGACATCATCGCAGGGCTACGCATAAGGACCGTTGCTGGTGAAATCCAGCCAATGCTGTGCGGCAGCGCTTTTAAGAATAAAGGTGTGCAGCGGATGCTCGATGCGGTGGTGGATTTTATGCCATCGCCGCTGGATATCCCGGCGATTGACGGCGTGGATGAAAAAGGCCAACCAGCGGAACGTCACCCCAGTGATGATGAACCGTTCTCGGCGCTGGCATTTAAGCTGATGACCGACCCGTATGTGGGCCAACTGACCTTTATCCGTGTGTATTCGGGCATATTAAGGAAAGGTGATGCCGTTTATAACCCGGTAAAAGGCAAGAAAGAGCGTATCGGGCGTATTGTGCTGATGCATGCCAACGACAGGCACGAGGTCGACGAGCTGCGCGCCGGGGATATTGCCGCCTGCGTCGGGCTGAAAGATGTCACGACCGGCGATACGCTCAGCGACCCGAATCACGTGATTACGCTGGAACGCATGGAGTTTCCAGAACCGGTTATTTCGCTCGCCATCGAGCCGAAGACGAAAGCCGATCAAGAAAAAATGGGCATCGCACTCCAGCGCCTGGCGTCGGAAGATCCGTCGTTCCGTTTACATACTGATGAAGAATCTGGCCAGACGATTATTTCGGGGATGGGGGAACTGCATCTGGACATCATCGTCGACCGCATGAAACGCGAGTTTGGCGTGGAAGCCAATATTGGACGCCCTCAGGTGACGTATCGGGAAACGATCCGCAAAGCGGTTAAGGACATTGAAGGCAAATTTGTGCGCCAGTCCGGCGGCAAAGGGCAATACGGTCATGTCGTGCTGTCACTCGATCCGCTTGAGCCGGGTAGCGGCTTTAGATTTGAAGATGCAACCAAAGGCGGCGTGGTGCCGCGTGAGTTTATTCCGTCAGTGGAAAAAGGCTTACGTGAAGCCATCAACAGTGGTGTGCTGGCGGGGTATCCGGTGGTTGACGTGAAGGCAACACTGACGTTCGGTTCTTATCATGACGTCGACTCGTCGGAAATGGCGTTCCGTATGGCGGCTATCTTTGGCTTTAAGGAGGGCGCTCGCAGGGCGAGCCCGGTTATCCTTGAACCGGTGATGCACGTCGAAGTGGAAACGCCGGAAGATTACGCCGGGAACATCATGGGCGATTTGTCTTCCCGTCGCGGGATGGTGCAGGGCATGGAAGAGCGGTTTGGCAGTCAGATAATCCGCGCTGATGTGCCGCTGGCCGAGATGTTCGGCTACTCCACCACGCTACGGTCGATGTCGCAGGGCCGTGCAACGTACAGTATGGAGTTTCATCACTATGCCGAAGCACCGCGTAACGTGGCCGATGAGATAATCGCCAAACGCGGCAAAGCGTAAATTGCAGTCATACAGCGGCAGCTTTCTCTATGGACGTTGCCGCTATTTTATTGCGCATGGCTTTTTGAATCAGTATGGTGTGCGCAATCTTTTATGTCTCGCAGGAAAAACCATGACCACTCAGCCCTCAAAAGATCCCTTACACGGCATTACGCTCGAAGCATTACTGAACACGCTGGTGGACAGATACGGCTGGGCCGAGCTTGCGAAACGCATCAATATCAACTGCTTTAAAAGTGACCCAAGTATCAAATCGAGCCTCAAATTCCTGCGCCGCACACCGTGGGCGCGTAAGGAAGTCGAAGATCTTTATATTGAATCTCTGCATGAGCAAGATGAAATTAAAGTTGATGCCGGAGCAGAAAATCCCTGGGCCAACTGGCAGGGAAAGAAAGAACAGGATTAATGTGAATGCCGCAATCTCAAGCGATAGTATAAAAAGGCGATGATTTTATCATCGCCTTTTTTTTAACGCTTACAATAGCTCATCAGCGTTTCACCGTTCATAAAAACATATCCACCGTCACCCTGGTTATATCGGGTCAGACGGACGGTATGGCCTTCTGATATAAAAAAAGAAGGGAAGGACAGGACAACCAGCTTTTCGTCCGAGGTATCGCCTGCAAGTGATGTTGCAGACTGTGTGGTTAGCGTATATTCATCGCCCGAGCGTGTGAAACGAAATGTTGTGTGCCGACGGAAGGGATGTACCACACCTTTCGAATCATGGTTAACACCTTCGATTATTGTTCCCCCTTGCGTGCCGTCAAAAATAAATTTAATACTGACAGCTGTGCTATGTTGATCACCCTTCAACACAGATTCGGAGTTACAGGAAAAATGTTTGGCCTGATAATTTTCACTGATGATGTAAATGAGGCTCGTACATAATATAGCCATAACGAACAGGAGGATCATATGCGTCGGCTTAATCATTTTTATTACTCTCTACAGTGAAGTAAGCCACACATAAAGGGGCCGAGTTTTTAGCGAACGGGCTTTCACAGGCAATAATACTACCGGTAACGCTAAAACGGGAATGTCGGGCATAAAGATAAGGTGTTTCCTTGCAATTGATGTTGTCGGGTATTTTTATCTCGGTAGAGGGAGGGCTTGATGCACCTTTTTCAGAATAGACTGTACACTCACCTTGCGTTCTTACGGTTGTATATTTATCAAAGTAGGGTGATACAGAAAAAAGCGTACTTATGGATAAATACCAACCGAGTAAAGCGGATAACAGCAGAACGATAAGAATGATGAAAAGTTGCGTTAACATTTTTTTATGTGAACTATCTAGTGGTTCCGCTGTTGGCATGCTCATGGTGGCAACACTTACTGAAGGATCAACGCTCAGCGCATTTACCTCAGAGAACGACGTCGTCACGGGGGCTATATCTTCTTCAATAGGCGTTTGAATCTGTTCGCCATCAATATGTTCAACTGTAGATTCAATGACGCTGAATGCTTCATTGAACATAAACCCTTTTCGCGAAAGGGTAATAATCATCTCATCACTTTCGTTACCTGCAAGCTTCAACGCCTTCCTCAGTAGCGCAATGTTTTGATAAAGCGTATTTGCGGGTACGTTTCGTCCTTCATCACCCCAAACTTCGTCATAAAACTGTTGATGTGTGACGAGCTCATAGCGACGTTCAAGTAACAGTTCCAGGCAACGACTGGATGGGCCGTTAAGGGATACCGGTGGGCTGTTTGGCTTAAGTGAGCGCAGTAATCGTGTGTCAGGGATGAATTCAATCGTTTCATTAAGAAGATAGCGTATAGCCATAAGACTCTACCTGTTAAGAGCATAAATAATAAGGGTATTCATGGCCTTAAGTATAGCAGTTCAATGGGGATGTGGATTTTTTGTTTTGGAGACAAATCACTAAGAATTGCCGCCTTAGAATAATTTCTTAATAAGAATTAAACCATTATTAAACAAGGAAAAAATGTCAATTAAATCCGCTTGTGTGCTTATGAGTCTTCGTCAGAGAAAGCACACCATGCGTGAAAAGTCTTAATCCACTTCATAGTCTTATTACAACTATTTTACTTTCGGATGCAGGGTTGGTCAGATAATATGCAGTCATCGAAAGCGCACACGGTATAAGTCAATCAGATTCAATAGATTATAGATTTTCCTCATTGTTGTGAAATGTGATGACTTGTTATCAATGTGAAAATAACGTCATTAAACGATGCCATTATGCAGCGTAATCATCTTGATAATAAAAGAAATAAAGTGATTTCCTTTGATTGTTTATTTTTGGATTTTAAGTAGGACCTGAAAGCAAAAAAACGCAATATGTAGTTTTTTTCACTGCCATTGTTGTGTTTTTTGACGCCTTAAGCTTTCACTTTCAAAGTTTGCGATATTAATGCATTCGCATTTCGAAGTGTTGCATAGCGCAAGCATACAAACATAGAGTGTAGGGACAAGGACGCTGCATTAAGACAAATCTTATCGTGTTATTCACGGAGGTCATTTCATTATGGATAAAACATTATTTGGCTACTGCATCGGCGATGATGTGTATGTGGACATCAGCGGCAAGCGTATCTTCAATGTGAATTCAAAGAATAATAGCAAGTCTGTTGAATGTGTTACCTTGAGAGAAACGATGCTCAGATTAGTGTTGTTTCTTCTGGAAAATGCTAATGGTTCAATTACACCCACTAAAAATATCCTTTCGGGTGTATGGGATGCTTATGGACTAAGTTCATCCGGTCCGCGATTATGGCACGTGATGCAGCAGTTAAAAATCAAACTCAATATGGTAGGTGTGCCGGACCAGTTCATTATGAAGGTCGAGAGTAAAGGCTACTACTTAAAAGAGAATATGATTCGTAAGCTCTATGTCATCAGTGAAGAGAACATGTGTGAATGATACATATCATTACGGAAAATTATTTTTTAGCACTGGGTATTCAGCTTCAGTTAAAGAAAGAGCATCTGGATATGCACATTTCGCCTGCAACGGATGACGCAAATATTGAATTCAAAAGCGGTGATGTCATTTTTTTAGCAACAAATAATCATAATTTATCAAGAAGAGTCATGAAAATTGCCAACAGAGAAAACGCACGTGTTTTTTATTTCTGTAATGGCCTTGACTCGAATTACATAAGTAAGATGTCGAAAACATGCATCATTTCTATGCGAATTCATTTACAAGCATTCCGAAGATTGCTGAATAATAATTTCATCGTCAGGTGTCGTGATAATGCCAATGGTATTATTAATCTGAGAGAGTTTACCATTCTTAACAATGTGCTCATTGGTAAACCCTATAAAACCATTTCTGACGAATTAAATCTACCGTTGAAATCGATATACAGATTAAAAACACGGGCGCTAGAGAAGCTAGGCCTTGACCCTGTAAGAGGATGTTCAATCGTCATTTATGGCTTGGTTTACAAAAATCTATTTTTTATCTGATTACGTTATAGCTATCGGTTATTAAATAGCATTTATTTCCATGCATGCTTCGATGAATTGTAGCTGTTAATGAAAATACATTCTTTCTTCAGGGCCGAATTGGATATTCACATCACATGAATGAGTGATGCTTCACTTCATTCACTACGTAGTAACACATCGTTATAATTTGGAAAATTGGACTATATGAAAAAGTTAAATATCGTGATTTCGTTAATCACAGCTTCAGCAATCACTACATTCTCTGCATTTTCGGATGACGGGAAAATAAACTTTATTGGGTCTATTACCGATAGTGCCTGTACGGTTGTCAATAACGTAAGTAATCCGCTGAATGTGACGTTGGGTAGTGTTTCCAGTACAGCATTCAGTGGTGCTGGCTCTACAGCTGCGCCAACAAAATTCACTATCTCACTGACGGACTGCCCAATAAACGCGACGACCGCATCAGTGAAATTTGACGGAACCGCTGACAGTAATGTTAGCAGCATTCTTGCATTAACTAATGAAGCTGGCGTGGCACAAGGCGTGGGAATTCAGTTGGTGGATAATCAGAACGTTGTTGTGCCACTTCATACTGCATCTTCAGATTATCCGCTTGTAGAAGGGGATAACAGTCTGGATTTCGTGGCTCGTTATTATGCTACAGCAGCTACCGTGTCTGCAGGACCGGCGAATGCGACCAGCAACTTCACCATTATTTACAACTAATAACGCTAAATATTCGGACATTAGTGGCCGAGTGCCATTCTCGGGCCAGCCTCTGCTGGCCACTATTCTTAATTTAGGACATCACTACATGCGTTCATGGCTATCTATATTTACTATTCCGTTGCTACTGACAGGGTCGCTCGCGTATGCGGCTAATGGTGGCGGTGTAACCATCGGTGGGACACGACTGGTCTTTAATGGCGCGAATAAAGAAGCGTCATTGAGCGTGTCTAACTCTGCTCAGTCGCCTTATTTGATTCAGTCATGGGCTGAAGATAACGATGGAAATTCCAGCAAATTACCTTTTATTGTGACGCCTCCTTTATTTCGTCTCAATGGCAACCAGGACAATATTTTACGCGTCCTTCGTACGCGTGAACGTTTACCAGAGGATCGTGAATCATTGTTTTGGCTCAATATTAAAGCGATCCCATCGGGCAGTGATGTGAAAGGACAGAACGCTTTGCAAATTGCGGTTAAAACAAAAGTTAAGCTCATTTTCCGACCTGCATCCCTGAATGGGAACCCCGAAGAAGTGACGTCAAAACTCACCTGGAGCCAGTCAGGAAATAAACTTACGGTGACCAACCCTACGGCTTTTATCATGAATTTCAGTCAGGTAAAGGTCGGTGGGCATCGGGTGAAAGATGCGACCTACGTTCTGGCTAAGAGTCAGGCCACGTTCACCTTATCCGAAGGCGCGAGTGGACAAATCAGCTGGACGCTGATCTCTGATTACGGTGGCCTGGGTGAAGCACATACCTTCGGTAATTAATCAGCGCGTATAGAAAAATACGTTAGGAAGCATACACAATAGATTCCTCAGTGAAAGAAAGAGTAAAGATGATAATTACACATCAAAAAGCACGTTATTTCATAAAAGTAATTTGTGTTATCGCTCTTCATCTTTCATCGGCTGAGGACGCTATTGCTGACGACCAAAATCAGGAATATTTCAATCCAGCGTTACTGGAGCTAGGTTCACCCGAGCAGGTCCCTTCAGATCTGTCGGCATTTGAACGCGAAGATGGACAATTACCGGGCACTTATCATGTTGATATTTATTTAAATAATAGCCTGATTGATACCCGTGATGTTGAATTTAAAATGATGCCTGACGCAACAGGCAAACTACATCTGTTGCCCTGTTTATCTGTAGAAAGCCTGACCAAATGGGGCGTAATTACCCAGCAATATCCTGAATTAGGTGCCGCTGATGCTACCTGCGCAAACATGGATGCTATACCACAAGCCAGTAGCGATTTCCGATTCAGCCAGCAGCAACTGTTATTAAGCATTCCTCAGTCCGCTGTCAATAGTCAGGCGCGAGGTTGGGTTGATCCCAAGCGTTGGGATGACGGTATTCCGGCATTTTTATTGAACTACAGTGCTAATGGCTCTAACAATGAAAATAAAACGGGCGAAAATACGAATAACCAATATATGAATTTACGCCCAGGCGTCAATTTTGGCCCGTGGCGGTTACGTAATTACAGCACCTGGACACGCAGCAGCACCGGCGGGAAAAACGGAGAAAGCACCTCACAATGGGACTCTGTTTATACGTACCTTCAGCGTGATATTAAGGTGCTTAAGTCACAGTTGATTTTGGGTGACAGCTCAAGCCCAGCAGATGTCTTCGACAGCGTACCCTTTCGTGGCGTGCAAATAGCGTCTGATGATGACATGCGTCCCGAGAGTCTGCGTGGTTACGCCCCATCGGTACGAGGTATTGCGCGTACCAATGCGCAAGTGACTGTACGTCAAAATGGCTACGTTATTTACCAAACTTACGTCTCGCCGGGTGCTTTTGAAATTAATGACATGTACCCAACCGGTAGCGCAGGGGATCTGTACGTTACCATTAAAGAATCGGACGGCAGTGAACAGCATCTGGTGATCCCATACGCCTCTTTGCCAGTGCTCCAGCGTGAAGGACAACTGAAGTACAGCCTGACGTCTGGTACATATCGTTCTTACGACAGCAGCGTGGTCAAAACGCCATTTGCACAAAGCACGTTTATTTACGGTATGAAGTATGGTTTCACTGGCTATGGTGGGGGGCAGTTTTCCAACAAATACCAGGCCATGCAGGTTGGTGGTGGTAAGAATCTTGGCCAAATGGGTGCCGTTTCGATTGATATGACGCAATCCTGGGCCCGTCAGAATAACGGCCCACAACTCAGTGGCCGTTCTTTCAGAGCCCGTTATAGCAAAAACTTTGTCACCACCGGGACTAACTTCGCGATTGCCGGTTATCGCTACGCGACCAGTAACTTCTTAACGTTACAGCAAGCGTTTGATTCTTATCATGAGGATAAGGATCCATCACCGGTGTCTCAGCAACGACGCGATCGTGCCGAGATGACAGTGAGCCAGAGTTTAGGGTCTGTTGCCGGTAGTGTGGCGTTAACGGCAATAATTGAGGATTACTGGGACAACAGCCAGGGCATGAAGTCATATTCCGTGAGTTACAATAATGCGTGGAACGGGATCAGTTACGGACTGAGTTACGCTTATAACCGCAACTCTAATCAAACTGGATTTAATGACACCAATACGCACGGGAAAATATACAGTTCAGACCAGTTATTCTCTTTTAATATCAGTATTCCACTGGACAAGCTGTTTAATGGAAAGCATCCAGTGTATGCCAGTTATATGCTGAACAGCAGCAAATATGGCACCACAACGAATAGTCTCAATGTCAGTGGTACAGCCCTTGAAGATAACAATTTAAGCTGGGGTGTACAGCAGGGATATGGCAGTAACGGGCAAGGCAACAGTGGTAGCGCGAGTGCTGACTGGCGTGCCGGTTCCGGAGAATTGACCGGGGGATACGGCTATGACAAAGACAGTCAACGTCTGAATTATGGTATTCAGGGTGGGATAGTGGCGCACCAGTACGGCGTGACGCTTTCCCAGCCATTAGGCGAAACAATTGCCCTGGTCGCTGCTCCGGGTGCGAAAAGCGTCGCCGTTCAGGGGCAAAATGGCGTCAAAACGGATTGGCGCGGCTATGCCGTCGTGACCTATGTCAGCCCCTACAGAAAAAATACACTTTCACTTAATACCGAAAGTTTTGCCGATGATATTGAAGTGCCACTCACGACGCAGACGGTAATCCCGACGCGAGGTGCGGTTGTTGTCGCGTCTTATCAGGCAAGCGTAGGACATCGAATGTTGCTATCTCTTAATCAGAGTAACGGTAAACCAGTACCGTTTGGCGCCATTGTTTCCAACCCGGAAAGCAAATTTGATCAAGGTTTTATTGTTGGTGATAACGGCCAGGTTTATCTGACGGGATTAGCGGAAAAAGGGAAACTTGAAGTTAACTGGGGAAAAAATGCGAAAGAACAGTGTTCTGTCGATTACCGTGTATCCAATGATACGGATGGTCTGGAATTATTTTCTGCGCAATGTATTTAAATCTCAGCATATTGATAACAATCCTATCACTAAATAAATTGAGTATGACGCTATGAAAAAAATATTATTTTTACTATTATTGTTTGTCGCGACGCAACATACTGCGTATGCGTGTTATTACTTTTCAGGCTCAAACGCACCGGCTGCGATAAACGTAGATTTGGGTTCAATAACAATACCTAATGATTACACCACACCCGTTGGTAGCGTTATAGCGATAAAGTCAGGGTTAATCAGTTCATTTGGCGGAGTGTTACCATCATTTTCTTGTGGAACGAATGCGAATCCGGGTAGTCCGGGAACAAACCCTGCCGCGAACACCTCTATTCTTGCATCGGGAGATGGAAGTGCAACAACCAACGCGATTTACGCTACAAACATTCAAGGCATTGGCGTAAAGTTGTATTACTTTACGGCTTCAGCATATCAGAACGAACCAACAACACCGACACAGACATACATTAGTATTCCAATTTTGATCGCACACTCATATTCATCTATTTATCTAAATCCAAATGCAAGCATAAAAGTTGAATTGATAAAAACGGCATCTTTCAGTCAGGTAGCATCGGGTCAAGTAAATTATGCATCATCAAGTTTTCTAAGGACCGCAGATAATGGTTTCAATCTCGCTAACTTAAGTGTTAGTGCTACGATAAACACTGCTTCATGCACCGTAACAGAAGCATCAAAATCATTAAGCGTTCCATTAGGTAATATCCAGGCTCACAGCATTCCATCGGTTGGGAGCGTTGCGGATTCGCATAATTTTTCGATCGACATGACGTGCAATGCTGGTGTGGGCGTCAGTGTCAAAATAAATGCCAATGAAGATAGCAATATTTCAGGGCAGGGGGTTATAGCCCTGACCGCGGCTACCGACGGGAATGCAACCGCGAGTGGCGTGGGTGTTCAACTGCTTTATAACAATTCACCGATACCGTTGAACCAAAATCTTGCGGTTGGTCAAGCAGATCTCGGTGCATTTAAAATTCCACTTATCGCGCGCTATTACAGAACAAGGAATACCGTGACACCCGGCGTGGCTAATGCAACGGCAACGTATACCCTGACGTACAATTAGCAGTCGCTCGAATACCACTATTTATACAATAACGATTTTTAATACATAGCAATATGTACATTTTAAAAGGGAAATAATATGAAATTAAGAAGTTTGTTTTTGGTAGTAATGCTAATTGTCATGGCAGTGTGGACGCTTCTTGCCTGGGGGATGTCTGAACTTGTCAGCGCCTTACCAGCGCTATTAGCGTCGGCGCAAAATGTCACGCAGCAGAAAATTCCGTTATTGGATCTGATCCCCAAAAATATGAGTGACACCTTGCAGCAAACGTTATTGTTATTATGGCAAACCTTTTCAGAGGTGCTGCCAGGTCTGACTGATTGGGCTGGCTATTTGGTATGGCTGACCTGGGCGGTTGGAATCATTTTCCTTTTAATAGTTACCTGTTTGGTTGGCAAGCGCCGGGAATATTAGAGTAAGCTTATTGAATAACGAAACTGACGACTTCGTATTATTCTATTTTAAGCGCGTGCAGAATAATGATTATGATGCAGTAAGTATTTGCTTCTGAACACCTACATCAGAACAGTATAAATTTTATTTTCACAAAGGAATATCAACATGGAAAAATTATCGTTATCTCCACCCATTAAGAACCGTCCAGCATTTTTACAGAGGGTATCAAAAAAAATCCCATACCTCTGTTTATTTTCTGTGCTTGCCCTCTCTGTGCCGGTTCACGCACAACCCGTTGCAACACAATCCAGGGTAGAGCGTGATGGTACAGGATGTTCGCTGGACGACCTTTATAAAGCAGCATTAAAAGAGGGTGGCGAGCTTACTGTGTATGCCGGTGGCGATGAAGTTACCCAGGGGTTCGGTATCAAACAAGGGTTTGAGAGCCAGTTCCCAGGCATGAAACTAAATATCATTGTCGATCTTAGCAAGTATCATGACGCGCGCATTGAAGAACAGCTGCTGCGCAAAGACCTGAAAGTGGATGTAGCGCAGCTACAGACTCTGCATGACTTTGATAGCTGGGCCCAGCGCGGTCTTTTACTTCCGTACAAACCGATTGGCTGGTCGCAAATTCCTGATGCTTATAAAGATCCGCAAGCCCGCTTTACAGGTTTAATGCTGCTGACGTTCGCTATTAGCTACAACAAGAACCTGGTCAGTGCGGCTGATGTGCCTCGTGGTTATGAGGACTTCCTCAAGCCAGAATTCAAAAATAAAATAGTCATTCCTTATCCTAACGACGATGATGCCGTGTTGTATATGTTCGACAAAATCATTCAAAAATACGGTATCGATTATATGCAAAAGCTTAAGGACAACGGCGTGCAATGGGTACGTGGCACCCAAACGCCGAGTGATGCATTAGAGGCAGGAAAATACGCAATCACTCTCGGTACTGCGGATCCGTTTGAACCCGCAGAGTCCAGTAATATCCGCGTCGTTTTACCAAAAAGTGATCCGTTCCTGACATGGGCACAAACGGGGGCCATTTTCAAAGGCGCTAAACATCCGGCAGCGGCAAAACTCTATATGAGCTGGATGCTATCAGCCCCGGTAAATACACCGTCATTTCAGTTTCCGTTACGCCGGGATATCGCAACTCCAGCAGGCTATAAATCAATGGACAAATACAACACCAGTCCTACCGATTTCCTGGAGTTTATGCGTGACCGTGCACGCGTTGAACGTGCAAAAAGTTTGTTTGATCGCTTAATTGGGCCGGTACAAGGCATTTCGCCGTTGAATGACTGATTCGCATACGCTTAGTAGGCCGCGCTGCGGAGAAGACGAAATGTTTTTGATGCGATTAAAAAAGTGCGGCAATTATTTTCTTTATTGTTTTTTAAGGTTCATTCCAAATAAATTTTTAACACCGTTAAATAATGTGGCAATTTTTGCCATAATAACCACAGTGAAAGTAAAGGAAGTTAAATATGAAAAAGATGTTAATGACAGTTGTAATGGTGGGTTTTTCTTTGAGCGCACTGGCGCAACAATCTGGCCTGGTTTCTTCCGGCAATGGATTTAAAGGCCCTGCATCAGGCCAAATAGGGATCGCTCAAGCTAAAAACCTCCGGGACAATGTGAAAGTTGTAATTGAAGGGAATGTCGTCAAACAAATTGGTGACGAGCTATATGAGTTTCGTGATAGCAGCGGGATGATCAATGTTGAGATTGATAGCAATCTCTGGAATGGCCTCAGTGTTACACCAGCTGACAAGGTGCGTATCTCAGGCGAAATTGATAAAGATTGGAACAGTGTTGAGCTTGATGCCTATAACATCCAGGTTTTAAAATAAACCTAACCCTCTATTAAATGTAAGCGTACAGGGGGATTTGCTTTGGCTCGAGCATCCTCCGCATAGTACGTCAGTGCCGGCTACTGATTCAGTGCCGGCCACTGGTTCAGTGCGTAGGTGAACGCCTTCGCCAGTTCTGAGTGCCGCGACAGCGTTTTCAGCTTTTCAAGTAGCCAGCTTTCCAGAGATTTCAGTAATGGCCTGCTTTTCAACTGGCGTTCGGTAGGGCGCTGCTCTGCCGGCATTCCCCTTATATCAGATTCTATACCGTACAACTCGGCGATCCGTTTCAGCGCTTCTTCCATCAACGTTGACGGTGGGACGGATGTGTACATTGTGGATATTACGGCGGGTATGCGGTTGTAAATATTCCAGCAAAAAGCCCTGTAAGCAACACACGCCTGAATTCTGCAATGAAGTCCTGAGGCTTGCAGAGCGCATCGCTGTGCTTAAATATGAGAGGCGCTGTTGTCGTTGTAGACAATGGTTCAGCGCTGAGCGATGAGGTTTATGTCCTGACTGGCGGTGTGCGCGGCCTTAAGGGGTCACTGGCAGAGGTTATTGCCACATCCTCAGCTTTGATTTTTTATGACTGTCTCCCCAGCCCCATTTTCCAGTTCGTAAAGCTGAAACGATGTATGTTTTGAGATAAGTTCGGCAAGGCCATGCGAGTGGCTCGTTAGCCATATTTGTGAGTATCGTGATGATTCGACAATGAGTTTTGCAAGCGCCGGGAGCAGTAAAGGATGAAGACTATTCTCTGGCTCATTCAACGCAAAAAATGAAGGCGGTCTTGGACTGAGTAGCGCAACAGCCAAACATAAGAAGCGCAACGTTCCATCTGACATTTCGCTAGCCAGTAAAGGGCGATTAACACCTTTACGTTGCATTTTCATCACAAATAAGGAGTTTTCATTTTCGCAATAAAATGAGTATTCAGGGAAAGCATCGGAAAGTATTTCTTTCAGTATTTCTGAATCACCAATCTCAATAATAGTTTGGAATGCCGCTGCTAAATTTGAACCGTCGCTAAATAATGCAGGAGAACGATGCCCAACATTTGGCGTTCTTAACGAAGACTTTTTAGAAACATCAAATTCGTGATAAAAACGCCATTTTCTCATTGTTTCTCTTACTTGGGATATCTCTGGATATTTATGAGGTTCGCCCAAATGTCCGAATATTGACTCATTCTCATAAGCGGCACCTGTGTATGTGTTTTTATGGTTATCAATATCTATTAAAAAAGTTGCGCTATTTTTGCGATGCAAAACATTCGTGCTCGGGCGTCGACCGGCATTACCAATCCATATATTTTCCTCTTTAAAGACCGGGTCTAACGAAAAAGCGGTGGGATATGGGGACCTATCAGGAAAGCCAATTTGCATTTCATAATCAAAATCATCAGTCTGGCAGGACAAAACGACACGCCTGGGGTGCCTCATCGTTGTGCTGGTTCGTCCTGACCACATTACGTTCTCAAGTCCCCCCTCGTCACTGAGGTGGGTTGAAAACTGACCGTCTGCGGCGGCCGAAAGCAACTGGATGCCTTTATAAATGTTTGATTTACCACAGCCATTACTGCCAAATATAATGTTAAGTTTTCCAAGTTCGAGGTGTATGTTACGCACTGAACGAAAGTTTTGTATTTGAATGCGTTTAATCATGGTTTTATTTCCAATATAATGCTGAGATAATAAAACTTCGGGATATGTTATCCAGTTGCCCTCTCATTTTTAACGGGGCAACGAGAAAAATCAGGTCATGCGTTGAAAATGCTGCACTGGCGTGAAGCATTTTAGCGCCATATTCTAACGCTCGTGATTATAAAGCCATTGACATCGTGATGCATAGTTCTGCATTTCGTTTAGTGATAAAAAAAGGCACTGTCCAGCCAGTTATAACGCACCACCCAGCTATATTACCCAATATAAGCATTATATTCTACTGCTCTGTTCATTGTAAGTATCCCTGCAAACGGCCGATTCGCTTTTAGAGATCTTCCAACATACTGATTATGTCCTCTGAGGAGATCGCCATGCGTAAAGCCCGATTCACCGAACACCAGATCATTGCTGTTCTGAAGTCCGTCGAAACCGGACGTACCGTTAAGGATGTCTGCCGTGAAGCCGGTATCTCTGAAGCTTCGTACTACAACTGGAAAGCAAAGTATGGCGGTATGGAAGCCTCTGATATCAAAAGGATGAAAG
>DASXML010000024.1:0-2894 GCA_036495715.1 Scandinavium sp. | reverse complement strand
GTGCGTCACTGACTGCGGCTTGTCTTAGTGGTATTGAGCAGGCGATGGATGATGCGACCGGGAACTCGTCATTTTGCACGGGTTCTATGTGTTCAGCTTCCTTCACTTCATGCGCCGATGCCAATGGTGGGATATGCTTCGCCGCATCGGCGAACTATCCGTATACGCCGATTTTGCCTAGTGTAGTTTATCTGTGGGCGCAATCGACGACCTATTCATCCACCGTCACAATCAGGATCCAGTAACATCAACTCTTTATTTATAAACAATCGCGGAGCTACGGCTGTCGAGGTCGCCTTAGTCGCTCTGCCTATCTTCTTGTTCATCTTCGGCATAATGCAAGTCGGTTACATCGTATGGACTGATAATCTGTTGCATCTTGCAGTCGATACTGCGGCGCGCTGCGGAGCAGTTCAATCGACGACATCACCCTGCAACGGCACGGATATGGTGACACCGGCCAATACTGTTTTCATGAATATTAGCGGCGTAACGTTTAATCCCAATTCGAATTGTTCTCCTAATAGCATTGGGCTTATCGGCACATATAACGTCAAAATTGGTGCCGGACTTCTTGCGGTGAATTTCACTTTGACAGCGACAGCTTGTTACCCGATACAGACATAGTTTTAACTATGTACTGCGATTCTGTAAAAACATTAAATCGGGATAGTCTCGGATCTATGTTAGCAGCCCTGCTAATCCGCGTCGGTACTCACACCATATCCTTGGTATGCGGCAGCATGGCCGCGTTCTGTCTTTACTATGCTGGGCAAATCCACGACCATAGTGCAGTTTGCTATCCCTTTGGTAATGTTTTTAAATACGGTGGATGCGCCGTGGTTGTTGTATATTTTCAAGGCAAGTATCTCGACAAATGAACAAGAGCATGTATGATCTATTGATGCGGCTGCCTTTATTGGGCTGGGTGGCGTTCACTGCGACGGCGCAATTACGGGGACTCGGCCAGTTCATGAACATGGCAACACCCGTTGATTTCGTTTACGGTATTCATCTTGCTATGCGGCTATCGACGGTCGCATTTCTATTGCTCGCCGCCGCCGCCGTTATTTTGCGGACCCGTCCTTCTGGGAAGGCCACCGGAGCGGAGCCACGGATCTCGGCCTTAGCCGGTTCCTTCATGCTGTATATCATTGTGCTTTTCCCACGGCATGAATTGCCTCTGTCACTGGAGATGGTTTCGACAGCAGTGACTCTTATTGGTACTGTGGGGTCAGTCATCGCGCTCGCACAGCTTGGTCGCTCGTTCAGTATAATGGCCGAGACGCGGCAGCTTGTGACATCGGGGCCTTACCGTTTTGTGCGGCATCCGCTCTATCTCACCGAAGAGATCGCTACGATTGGCGTGTTCATGCAGTTTGCGTCGGCGTGGACCGCTCTTCTGGTTGTACTGCAACTTGGGTTTCAATTACGGCGCATGCAGAACGAGGAAGCGGTTCTAACCGTGAGCTTCCCTGAATACGGCGAATACCGACAGACTACGGCTCGGCTAATACCTGGAATATACTGAGGCTTCCCATGATTTTTCCTTTATGGAGTACCCCCGTAATAGCCGCAATTGTATGGGGTTTGTGGTACTCAGAGCGGAAATTTCCTGTGTCAAAACTTCCTTTTGTCCAGGTCATTGGGGATTGGAAGTTCGCTGCTCTACGCATCGGTATAAACCAACTGATTTCGCCGTTAACGGCTGCATGCGGAATTATGGTCGTCAATGCAACGGGTGGTGGGTGGTTTCATCTACGATCCGATGGGTGGTGGTTCCTGCTGTCAATAGTGGTCGTCATCCTGACAATGGACTTTTATTCCTATGTTGTGCATCGAGCACAACATAAATTTCCTGTGCTGTGGGCCATGCATTCACTCCATCACAGCGCCGAGGCGTTGAGCATGATTACAGGTGCGCGCCATTTTTGGTTTGAAGACGCCCTCAACACAGCCATTTTCCCGGTAATGGGGATCATCTTCAAGATTCCACCAGAGGTGATATTGACCGTCGCGGCCATCTACATCGTGCCTGACGGTCTGCTCTCTCACATGAACGTCCGCATGTCGCTAGGACGTTTTGCGCTATGGATTCAGAACCCGCAATATCATCGAATCCGCCACTCGCTTGAGCCGCGACACCTCGACAAAAATTTTTGCAAACTGTTGCCGCTGTTCGATGTGATCTTCGGAACGACATGGAAGCCAGAAAAAGATGAATTTCCGTCAACCGGCTTAGCGTCACACGATAAGCCAGCCGGTCTTCTAGACGGGTTCATATGGCCTGTCCGTCATAGACTTTCGCGGCGGCTGTCAAGTATCCACTAGGGACTCTTCAAAAATGATTTTTCCTCTATGGTCTGTCCCTGCAATTGCTGCAATTGTATGGGCTGCGTGGTTCTCAGAGAGGAAATTTCCTGCGACAGAGCAGCCTATGGCCGCGATCATTCTGGATTGGAAGCTGGCTGCTATACGCATTGGTATCAACCAATTGATTTTCCCGGTAACGGGTGCATGGGTATTATCGTCGTCAACGCAACGGGAGGTGGGTGGTTTCATCTGCGATCCGATGGGTGGTGGTTCCTGCTTTCTGTAGTGGTGGTCGTCCTAGTCGGTGACTTCTGGAGCTACATTGTACATCGTGCAATGCATAAATTTCCCGTTCTATGGGCCATGCACTCACGAGCAACTGCTCGAGGGTTGTCGCCGTCGGCTCGGGGATCGGCTGCGCGGTCACGACGAGACGATCGGCGAACGCCTGGTGCGCGATCTGGCGGCGTTCCATTCCTTGCCACCGGCGCCCTACGACGCCTGCGAGAAGAAGGCGGGCGGGGTCAGCTCGCAATTGCTGGTGCGCTATCGCGGCACCGACTACTCGGTGCCGACTGCCT
>DASXML010000023.1:0-47860 GCA_036495715.1 Scandinavium sp. | reverse complement strand
ATCCGGAGCGTTACCTTCACCATGTGCTTGATGTTATAGCAGACTGGCCGGTCAATCGGGTTAGTGAACTGCTGCCATGGCGCATCGTCCTGCCAACTGAATAGTCGCCGTTCGTCAATACGGTTCTGACTGTCCGCTTACAGAACAACTCGCCTAAATGGAGTTCGTCAGCTCGTGAACGGTATGCCTGCGATTTAATGGCAGCTGGTGTAAACTCGATCAAGGCAGCTGTAACCGGCATTGAAAACAGCCAGCTCGGAGAAACCATTTTCATCATTCAGGTTACGGCAGACAAATCGAAACACGAATTTCAGCTGGTACGCTCAATGGGAAGCACTCTCCTGTTGGACAATACGGGGAATGCTGTTTCCCCGGGCGTTCGTTCATTTGACTCTATTCGCCAGGCCTGTATCAATGCAGTACGGTCTTATGCAAAATACAATAAGCCTATCCAATCAGGAGGCAACTGCGCCTCAGTTCAGGAAGTGACCACCAGCTCCAGCTGAATCTGCTTCCCGGGGTAATGCTAAGTTTCTTGGAGCACTATGTCACATAATGTCGTCACTGTTCAGTTTGGGGATGGATTCAGGCTGTACGCTATAAATGACGGGGTCAGCTGCCACCTGTACCGATTCCTTTTGCAAACGCATGAAGAGGCTGAAGCCTGGATTTTTGAATCAAACAGAGTTATACCCGCTGAACCAGTAATTGTGGAGCTCAGTGAAGAAGCTGTTGTTCTTGATCCCGATGAGCCATGGGCATTCGCATCCAGGGCATCACGGGACCGGCTGTGGATCACCGGACCTCGAAATAATGATGAAGCCATAGCGGAGACTGCCTGGAAAACAGGCGACATGTATGACATCTAACAGGCATGTTTTCTCTTCGCCACCCCACAATAAAGGACACTAATTGAAAATGGCATCGCATTTCATTCACGCGATTTATCAATGCCGCCATTTTGGTAATCTTTATTTCCGATTGGCGGACGGTACCTGGTATTGCCGTTTTCCCCGCAGAGGGGTTGATGACTATCCATTTCGCGACAGCCACTGGGTGGAACGTGTAGCGGGCTCTGAAGCTGCCCGAGAATGCGAAGCCCATTACCAACGGCGCTTGCAGTTGTTACCCAATCTACGGATGCACTGGCAACCTGTAGCCTGCGCCCTTGGCCGGGAATTTACTGATGCTGAACTACTGAGACTGGATGAAATCTCTGACTTTCAAGGCTCTCACATGGACGGGTTTATAATCTAACAATGATCGCTAAACGCCTAAAATCAACCACTGAGGACGGTTACACCTTCTTCATTACGCATGATGGCACTGAGTATTGCCTTACAGTTGAGCCTGCATACCGTTATAACGGAACCCAAAGTTTTGATGGATGGTTCCCCCGCTTTTACAGTGACGCAAAATTTGCAAAGGGTGCGTTGACAAGATTTCTGGGTGAGCAAGTCCTCTGGACTGAAGAGAACATTTCGTAAGATTGCAGTTCTATCAAATATTCATAAGTAGCAGTAAATGCAAGTAACTGTGAGGTTGATCCATCGTACACAATCACAGGTTAAAGCTCTCCATCATGAAATGATACAAGTCCGTAGGATGCAGGGATGTAAGTTAGCAAGTATTCACAGTCACTACATACCAAGTAAATATAGGTATGCATTCTCTAGTTTAAACACTGAATATCACCACACATAGCATTCACAACATTAATATCTCATCCAAAATAATTTCCCACATGAATGCTTTGTAGCATTTTGTATCAAAATAGAGCGAGAAGATCCTCAGTCCGTTAAAAGACTATTTTTAAGATTATTCATGACTATTTCATTAATTTTATTATTTGTTCATTTCTTTTCGAATCCCACAACCCCTTGCAGCACATAGTCCCACAAACAAACATTGATCCAAATCAATTCATGATCATTTCCATATCATTTATCTATCATTCTCATAACATGCAGAAGATGAAACCAGTCGATATGTTAATAGCAGTCAACACGACGGTGTTATGCAAGCTCTATGGCAGAATGCACAGGTCAACTACTGCCCGAGTCAGTATAAAATTCTTAGGAATTTTCTAATTGCAGATCTTTGATCTACTGATTTGATCTACGATAGCCATTTGCTCTATCATGCTTTTGTAAAGAAATCCTGTGGGATCTGTCAAAACTGTTAAGCATAAAGGGAATGATATGGCTGAATCGACCTTCCAGAACGAGATTCCTAAAGCTCGTGTTAACATCCGGCTTGACCTGCACACTGGCTCAGCTCAAAAGAAACTGGAATTACCCTTGAAACTTTTGGCGCTGGGTTCTTTTTCTAACGGCAAAGAATCTCGCCCGCTTTCAGAGCGTGAACCTGTCAATGTGAATAAATTAAACTTCGACAACGTACTGTCTGAGTTAAACCCTGAAGTCAACTACGCAGTACGTAACACATTAACAACTGACGGTTCTGAAGAAAATATCCGCCTCAGCTTCTCTGAGATGAAAGACTTTGAACCTGAAGCGGTAGCAAAACAGATCCCGCAATTACGCGCAATGATGGCAATGAGAAATCTGCTTCGTGATTTGAAATCCAATTTGTTGGACAACACAGAGTTCCGCAAATCGCTTGAGTCCATTCTAAAAGACCCCGCCCTGAGTGAAGAATTAAGAGCAGAACTGAACGCCCTTGCCCCTGCGAAGTAAGCACAGGGTTCTATTAATGGATTAACAGAGAGAATGCTGATGTCTGTAAATACTGAAACACAATCTGTGCAGGGGAATGCGACTGTACTTAAAGCTGAGTCTTCTGACAGCGTTTATGCATCGTTATTTGAAAAAATCAATTTAACGCCAGTAACGACGCTGAGTGATATTTCTGAATTCCAGGACAATACCACAATGGCAGATGTCTCCGCAGATGAGCGCGTCACTGCGGCAATCCAGGTTTTCATGCAGGTCATTACGAAATCAGGCCAGAAAGTTGAGAAGCTGGATAAATCATTGCTTGATACGCATATTGCGGAGCTTGATTTTCAAATCAGCCGCCAGCTTGACGAAGTGATGCACCATCCAGAGTTCCAGCGAGTGGAATCACTCTGGCGGGGGCTCAAACACACGGTTGATCGTACAGATTTTCGCCAGAACGTGAAAATCGAAGTACTTGATGTTTCTAAAGCCGATTTACGCCAGGATTTTGAGGACGCACCGGAAATTATCCAGAGCGGTCTTTATCACCATACATATTCGATGGAATATGATCAACCTGGTGGCGAACCCATTGCTGCAATAATTTCATCGTATGAATTTGACTCATCCGCTCAAGATGTCGCATTACTGCGCAATATCTCAAAAGTATCAGCAGCCGCACATATGCCGTTTATTGGTTCAGTAGGACCGAAATTCTTCCATAAATCCAACATGGAAGAGGTCGCCGCCATCAAAGACATCGGGAACTTTTTTGATCGGGCAGAATATATTAAATGGAAAGCGTTCCGTGATTCAGAGGACTCCCGCTACATCGGTCTGACGATGCCGCGAGTTCTGGGCCGCTTACCATATGGTCCAGATACCGTACCGGTGCGCAGCTTCAACTACGTCGAAGAAGTGAAGGGCCCTGATCACGAGAAGTATTTATGGACCAATGCGTCATTTGCCTTTGCCGCGAATATGGTGAAGAGCTTTATCAATAACGGCTGGTGCGTACAAATTCGTGGCCCTCAGGCTGGCGGCGCGGTTCAAGACCTGCCAATTCATCTGTACGACCTCGGTACCGGCAATCAGGTAAAAATTCCGTCCGAAATTATGATCCCGGAGACCCGCGAATTTGAATTTGCGAATCTGGGCTTCATTCCCTTGTCCTACTATAAAAACCGCGATTTTGCAGCGTTCTTCAGTGCCAACTCCACCCAGAAGCCTGCATTGTACGACACTGCGGACGCGACCGCCAACAGCCGTATTAACGCTCGTTTGCCTTACATCTTCCTGCTATCGCGTATTGCACATTATCTGAAGCTTATTCAGCGTGAAAATATCGGTACGACTAAAGACCGACGTCTGCTGGAGCTTGAATTGAATAATTGGGTCAAAGGCCTGGTTACGGAAATGACCGATCCTGGTGATGACCTCCAGGCCTCTCACCCTCTTCGGGACGCAAAAGTCATCGTCGAAGATATTGAAGATAACCCAGGTTTCTTCCGCGTGAAACTCTTTGCAGTCCCTCACTTCCAGGTCGAAGGCATGGACGTCAATCTGTCGCTGGTATCTCAGATGCCAAAAGCAAAAGCATAAGGCGGTCGCAGGGATGAAAATTTATCGTCCACTGTGGAACGAGGGGGCTTTACTGTCCCCTCAGCAGTTCCAGCAGCAGGCAGAATGGGAATCTTTTCGCAGTGCCGGTGCAACAGCACTGGCATCAGCTTTCCCCTGGGGTGTGGAAAAGATTGAATTTAATGACAGTCTTCTTTCATCGGGTCTGATCCAGATTACACAGTTACGCCTCTGGCTGGCAGATGGGTCGCTGATAGATGCGCAAAGGAGTGATTTGCCTCCGGCGCCACGTGAGTTAGATGCCAGCCAGCTGGCAGGTCATGATGCGTTAACTGTCGTTATCGCACTGCCACACATGCAGCCGGGTGTTGCCAACGTTGAGCAGGAAGGTATCTCCCCGGATCGGCCACTTCGCTATCGTGAAGAATGGGTGACGTTGCAGGATGCTTTTGGTTCTGAAGAAGAATCCATGGCAGTTGCCCGCTACAATTTCACCATCCGGTTTGCCCATGAAAGCAATGATGCCTGGAAAGTCTGTCCTGTAGCACGACTGATCCGGGATGGACATAATGCCTGGCGACTGGATCCGTCTTTCATTCCCCCTGTTGCGTCATTTGCGGCAAGCCCGGTTCTTCGCGAACGTCTGGTGCTGCTCAACCGCCAGCTACGCTCCCGACGCCAGCGTCTGATGACAATGCGTCGTGAGAGCAACGAAAGACTTGCCGATTTTGCCGTCGCCGATGTATCCCTTTTCTGGTTGCTGAATGCGCTGAATTCCCACGCCAGGGTGCTGACTGAATACGAACGTTTTCCTTCCCGTCCGCCTGAACAGGTGTGGGCTGAGCTCGCACGTCTGGCAGGAAGCATGCTGACCTTTTCCCTTGACCATGATCTTGACGCCATACCGGGATATGACCACGAGGAACCCGCTAATGCGTTTCCTCCGCTGTTTGATCTGATCACGGGCTTGCTGGAGGCAAGTCTGCCATCCCGCGTCATTGCTCTGGAAATGTCCCGCCCGGACGGACAGACATGGAAAGCAAACCTTCACGATATTCGTCTGCGTGAAGAAGCCGACCTCTATCTCTCTGTTCGCTCTGATATCCCGGCCTGGCAGGTTGCCGATAAATTCCCGGCACTTTGTCAGGCAGGTTCGCCTGATGACGTCAATGAGATCTATGGTGTTGCACTCAAGGGTATCCCTCTGATCCCTGTCAGCAGGGTTCCGGCCGCATTGCCTGTACGTATGGAAAATCAGTACTTCGCGCTTGATATGGAAAGCCCCGCTGCGCATGAAATGCAGGAGCAAGGCGTGTGTATGTTCTACGTGCCTGAAATGCTCGGCGCACTGGAACTTGAACTGTTTGCGGTATTGCGCTCATGAGACAGGATATCGATATCGACCAGCTGATGACGGATACCTGGCTCACCGTCACCCTGCTGAAGAAAGGCGCCGTCACGCTCAATGGCAGTGCGCTTTACGACAAGTGCGTTAAACAGGTTGAAAGTGTGCGGGAAGCGCTGGAGCGTGCCGGTTATGACGAGGCCAGTGTCGGGCATATTTCCTACGCACAATGTGCCTTGCTGGATGAAGCGGTGATGAGCCGCAAACCTGAAAAGGGCGAGGAAGGAGAAGAGCCGAAAATTGATGAAGGCCAGGTGGCATGGCGTAAAGCGCCGCTTCAGGCCCGATTTTTCGGCTCACTCAGGGCCGGTGAGGCGCTATGGGATCACATTGCAGAGGTCTTACGTCAGCCTTCTCCAAACCAGGCCGTTTTAACCTGCTATCACCGGGTGATTGCACTGGGCTTTCAGGGGCTGTATGGCCTGAAAGCGGTCAGTCAGTCCCAGCGAGATGAAGTCGTCAAAACCCTTTCTGAACGAGTCTCTCCGCCTGATGCTGGTCTGTCTCTGGTTGTCCACCGGATGGGCAAACATCGCTGGAGCCTGATGCGTTCAGTCTGGTTCTGGATAGTGCTTGCCATCATCCTTACCGGCGTTATCTGGTGGGGCGGTCACCTGTGGCTCCAGGCACTGTTGTCAGCACAAATACCGGAGCTGCATGGCTAATGCGTAGATCAGTCATTATTCCGGTTGCTCTGCACACCGTTGCTGCTGTTGCCACATTGCTCTGGTTGCTCTGGTATTTCATCCCAACGGGAAACGTGTTTAAAGGCCTGACATCGGTACTGATCCTCCTTCTGGCAGGATGGTATCTTTTTAAAAGCTGTCGCCGGGAGCAGTCAGTGTCCGACGCCGCCGTTTCGGCGGCTGACCTGCCATTACTCGACACCCAGGGCCCCGTGGTACTGGTATGCGGTGACAGGCTGGATACGCTGTTTCAGGAGAGTCCTCTGCGTAAAACATCCCAGGGATGGTGGCTCCGTGCCGATGACGTCAGCCGGTTAACAGATGTTGTCCGCAGCATACAGACGCAGTTCCCGCGCCAGGTCGGACAGCTCTCGGTGATGTATCACTGCCTGCCAGACAATCATCAGGATGAAGCCGTTCTGCGTTCCACACTGAAAACGCTTCGCCAGCAGAGTAAGCAGATAAAATCCCTGACAGGTTTCACACTGCCCGTTGTGGTGAGTGCTGAATTCTCCGGCCCTGAAACACCGTGGATAATCGTTCGTGGTGATAAACCGATTGTGTGTCCGGCAAATGATTCGCCGCAGGCTTTCATTGACTGGCAGCAGGCGGATGACAATATCGTGGCGCTGCCAGCGATCAGTCAGGCATTTTCATTTATCCGTAATACCCTCACAGATGAGCTTGAGAAGCCTGATCGGCTTACGCCCCCCGTGCGTACATTTTCCGTGGCAATGCGCCTCGGTACCGCTCCTCCTGAAACACAGTCAGTCTGGTCCCATTGGCTATTTTCCCGCACCTGTTTGCAGTTTACCCGGCATTCAAATCGGGTAAACCTGTTCCCGGATGCTGTTCTGCCACTTCTGGCGCCTTTTGCATCGACTGTGCAGGGGGGCCAGCGTACTCGTCGCCTGGTGTTGCTGATGTGGCTCTGTGCTCTGACCGCGTTAGGCATTTCCGCACTCAATAATCGTTCCCTTATCAGTCAGGTGAGTGCCGATTTGCAGCGCTGGAACGCGATCCCGATGAACCACTATCGTCCTAAAGCGGAATCACTGGCCGCACTGAAGCAGGATGCGCTCCTGCTTGAACGCTGGCAGCGCCAGGGAGAGCCTTTGCGTTACAGCCTGGGCTATTACCCGGGGCAGCGTCTGTGGCTTGCTTTGCAGCAGGCTATCGATACCTGGACACCACCACCCGCCCCGAAACCAAAACCAGTACCAAAAATTGTCCGTCTCGACAGCATGTCGCTGTTTGATTCCGGCAAGTCCGTGCTGAAACCGGGCTCCACCAAAATGCTGGTCAACTCGCTGGTTGGGATCAAAGCCAGACCAGGCTGGCTTATCGTGGTCAGTGGCTACACAGACAATACCGGCAGTGTTCAGCTAAATCAGACGCTGTCTTTGCAAAGAGCAGAGGCCGTTCGTAACTGGATGCGTGATACCGGGGACGTACCGGAAAGTTGTTTTGCCGTGCAGGGTTACGGTGACAGCCGACCAATTGCATCAAACGACTCGCCTGATGGCCGTGCGCATAACCGGCGTGTCGAGATCAGTCTGGTACCGCAGGCCGACGCCTGTCGTCTGCCAGGCACAAAATATACGTCACAGGATGTACGTGACGTTTCAACTCAAGAAATGGAGAAGTAAACATGGCAATCCCAGTTTATCTGTGGCTGAAAGACGATGGCGGCGCTGACATCAAGGGTTCCGTAGATGTGAAAGATCGCGAAGGAAGCATCGAAGTTGTTGCTCAGGAACACAACCTGTACATCCCGACTGATAACAACACTGGCAAGCTGACCGGCACCCGTATTCACACGCCGTTCCTGTTTACCAAAGAAATCGACTCATCCAGCCCGTATCTGTACAAAGCGGTGACCACCGGTCAGACACTGAAATCTGCTGAGTTCAAGTGGTACAAAATCAACGACGCAGGCCAGGAAGTTGAGTATTTCAACACCAAACTGGAAAACGTCAAACTGGTGAAAGTTGCGCCGAAAATGCACGACATCAAGGATGCCTCCTTCGAGAAGCATAATCACCTTGAGCAGATCGAACTGCGCTACGAAAAAATCACTTGGACCTACAAAGACGGCAACATCATTCATTCCGATTCCTGGAACGAACGCACCACAGCGTAAGAACCTGGCGGGCAGATCCCTTCTGTCCGCCTTTTTGTTTTGCTCCGCACAGCGCCTGTCAGACGGACGCTTTGCAGAGCAGTCTCACAATTTATCGGCATGAACCTTATGGGCATCGGTTGACGGCCAGGGGCGGTAGCGTGCCTGAACAAGAGGGAACGACATGGAACATCATTCAGCAGTCCTGCTACGACGACTTAACCCTTATTGCGCCAAAGCACTGGAGGGGGCGGCTTCTTTATGTCAGACCCGTGCGCATGCAGAAATCACGCCTGAGCACTGGCTGCTGAAACTGCTGGAGCAGGGGGAAGGTGACCTGACCGTTCTCGCTCGCCGCTATGAATGGGATATGGATGCCGTCTGGCAGTCACTCCTGAGCTGGCTGGATGCACAGCCCCGTTCTGTTCGCACACGACCAGAGCTTTCTGCCTCCCTCCAGACCCTGCTGAAACAGGCCTGGCTTGCCGCCACACTCGCGGGAGATGAGCAGATCCGCAGTATACATTTGCTCACGGCCATGATTGAAACGTCAGGGCTGACGCGCTGCGATGGCCTCTGGCCCTTAATGACCCTGACCACCAGCCAGCTGGAGAGGTTACGTCCCTTACTGGAGTCCCAGTCAGATGAACGGCATGATGCGATGCTCAGTGGACAAGCTAGCAATGCCACCATTATTGGTCGGGCAGCGCCATTGCAACAGGAAGCACAAAACCAGACTGGCGGTGTGAGTGCACATCCTGCCATTTCGCAGGAAGAATCCATTCTCAATCGTTTTACGGTCGATGTGACCGCCCGTGCCCGGGAAGGAAAGATTGACCCGGTCTTTGGACGCGATAACGAAATCCGTCAGATGGTAGACATTCTCTCCAGGCGTCGTAAAAACAACCCGATTCTGGTGGGTGAACCTGGTGTCGGTAAAACGGCACTTGTTGAAGGCCTGGCCCTACGTATTGCAGAGGGCAATGTGCCCGAAAGTCTTAAGCCTGTCATCGTAAGGACTCTGGACCTGGGTTTGCTTCAGGCGGGGGCTGGTGTAAAGGGAGAGTTCGAACAGCGCCTGAAAAATATCATCGACGCCGTTCAGCAATCCCCGGTGCCGGTGCTGGTCTTTATCGATGAAGCACACACCATCATCGGGGCCGGTAATCAGGCGGGCGGGGCAGATGCAGCAAACCTGCTGAAACCGGCTCTGGCTCGCGGAGAACTGCGCACCATTGCGGCCACCACCTGGAGTGAGTACAAGCAGTATTTCGAACGTGATGCAGCCCTTGAGCGCCGCTTCCAGATGGTTAAGGTTGATGAGCCGGACGATGACACGGCCTGCCTGATGCTGCGTGGTCTCAAATCCCGCTATGCCGAACACCATGGTGTGCACATTACCGGCGAGGCCGTCCGCGCAGCGGTCACGCTTTCCCGCCGCTACCTGACCGGTCGCCAGCTGCCAGATAAAGCGGTGGATTTACTGGATACCGCTGCGGCCCGGGTGCGAATGAGCCTGGACACACTACCTGAGCAACTTACCCGGTTGCAGGCACAACTGACTGCGCTTGCCATGGAGCAACAGGAGTTGCTGGAAGATATTTCCCTGGGTAACACGGTTGATGCCAGCCGTCTGCCACAGATCGAACAACTCACAGTGGAACTGAATGAGCAAAAAACCGCTCTCCATTCACAGTATGAGACCGAAAAGCAGCTCACCGACTCACTTAAAGCCTGCCGGGAAGATATCAGCCGCCAGAAAGAGATATCCGCCTTCCAGCAGGAGCTCTCCCAGGTTCAGAATAACAGCCCATTACTGGGTCTGGATGTTGATGTCCGCACCGTTGCGACCGTTATCGCCGACTGGACGGGGGTTCCCCTCTCATCCCTGATGAAGGATGAGCAAACCGAATTGCTGACGCTGGAAGAGCAACTGGCAACCCGTGTCGTCGGTCAGAGTCCCGCCCTGAATGCCATAGCCCAACGACTGAGAGCGTCCAAAACCGGTCTTACGCCGGAGAACGGGCCACAGGGTGTGTTTTTACTGGTGGGGCCAAGTGGGGTGGGCAAAACAGAAACCGCGCTGGCACTTGCTGATGTTATGTATGGTGGTGAGAAATCGCTCATTACCATCAACCTGTCTGAATACCAGGAGCCGCACACGGTCTCACAGTTGAAAGGCTCCCCTCCGGGCTATGTCGGATATGGTCAGGGCGGCATTCTCACCGAGGCAGTCCGCAAGCGGCCGTACAGCGTGGTGCTGCTGGATGAAGTGGAGAAGGCCCACCGGGATGTGATGAACCTGTTTTATCAGGTCTTTGACCGGGGCTTTATGCGGGACGGGGAAGGGCGTGAAATTGATTTCCGCAATACCGTGATCCTGATGACGTCCAATCTGGGCAGTGACCCGTTGATGCAGTTGCTGGAGGAGCAACCAGAAGCCACAGAGAGCGATCTGCATGAGTTGTTACGTCCGATCCTGCGCGATCATTTCCAGCCAGCGCTGCTGGCTCGCTTCCAGACGGTGATATACCGCCCGCTGGCAATGGATGCCATGCGCACCATCGTTGACATGAAGCTGGCGCAGGTGAGCACGCGTCTGCAACGTCACTACGGCATCTCCACTCACATTGGCGAAAGTCTCATCGACACCCTGACGGCTGCATGTCTGCTGCCGGATACCGGAGCCCGTAACGTGGACAGTCTGCTTAACCAGCAGATCCTGCCGGTTCTGAGTCAACAGTTGTTAAGCCATATGGCGGCGAAACAAAAGCCGTCCTCACTACAACTGACCTGGGATGACGAGCAAGGCATTGTGCTGGAATTTGATGAACAGGCCGAAGGAGAGGCGTTATGAGCGGAACACTTTTTAGCAAGGCAACCGACGCGGTGCAACAGCTGTTAGGCCAGTCTCGTTACCGGGTAGATGTTCATGAATGCAGCGATTTCCTTGATGTTCTGCGTTACAACGCCGTTGA
This sequence comes from Scandinavium sp., assembly GCA_036495715.1. Taxonomy (GTDB): domain Bacteria; phylum Pseudomonadota; class Gammaproteobacteria; order Enterobacterales; family Enterobacteriaceae; genus Scandinavium. The sequence continues at coordinate 36,407 of DASXML010000023.1, read as the reverse complement.
ATCACTTAGCCAGCCATGGCGTTATGACGTGGCGGTCACATGCTCCTCTCAGGATATTGCCTGTGAAACGTTACTGCTGAAACCGGCGTCATTTACTTTCCAGACCCCGATGTTTGACGGGGCCCCAGCTCTGCCGGTCCGGACAGTTTTTGGGGTAGTGGAGTCGTTTCGACGCGTGTCCACCTCGAATGATGATACCCATTACGCGCTGGCAATTGTTCCCCGTATCGCCCTGCTGGGCTATACAAAAGGGAGCGAGATCTACCTCAATCAGTCGGTTATTGAAGTGGTTGAGCAAGTGCTGCGTAAACACGGTCTGGAAGGTCCTGATTTTGAGTTCCGGCTCTCCCGGGAGTATCCATCCCGGGAGCTCATCACCCAATGGCGGGAAACTGACCTTGAGTTTATCCAGCGTCTGCTGGCAGAAGTGGGCATTTATTGGCGCTATGAAATGGACAGCCGTCTTGAACAGGACGTGGTGATTTTCCAGGACAGCCAGCAGCAGTATGAATTTGGTGTCACTCTACCTTTGCGCAACCAGGCCGGGATGAGTGACAGCGGGCAGGAGAGCATCTGGGATATTCAGACTGCCTACAATGTCGTGAGTGGGAGTGTGGCCACTCGTGACTACAACTACCGAGAAGCGCTGAAACCTCAGGACAGTTCCGAAAGCATTTTCAGCAAGGAAGGGATCACCACCGGGGAAACGTACCATTATGCGGAACCCTTCCTGACAGAAGGTGATACTGACAGCGCAGAGACCGGGGCATATTTCGCCCGTTTGCGTCACGAACGCATTCTGAATGCGCAATATCACGTCACCGGGCATTCCTCCAGCCCTCATCTGGCCCCAGGTCAGGTACTGGAAACGGACGGAACACTACCCGAAACCCTAAAAGAAGGCATCGTCATCACCACGGTGCGCACCAGCGGTTCACGCAAAAGTAGCTTTACGCTGACGTTTGAGGGCATCCCCTATAGCGAAACTATCTGCTATCGTCCGGCGCTGCTCAATCGCCCGGTGATATCCGGATCGCTCCCTGCCCGGGTGGAAAGCACACAGAAAGGTGACACATATTCCTGGCTCGACCCGGAAGGACGCTATCGTGTGAAACTGGACTTTGACCGCAACAGCCCTGAACAGGGTTATGCCTATTTGTGGCTGCGGCTGGCTAAACCCTATGCCGGTGATACCTACGGCTTCCACTCACCGCTTATCGACGGAACTGAAGTGGCCGTCATTTTTGACAACGGGGATCCGGACCGGCCATACATCGCCTATGCCCTGCACGACTCAGAACATCCGGACCATGTCACCAGTGACAATCATACGCGGAACGTATGGCGCACTCCGGCGAACAATAAGTTGCGGATGGAGGATAAGCGCCAGGAAGAGCATATCAAGCTCGCGACGGAATATGGCAAAACTCAGCTGAACATGGGGCACCTGGTCAATGGCCAGCGTGAAAAGCGCGGCGCCGGTTTTGAACTGCGAACGGATGAACATGGCGCAGTACGTGCTGCAAAAGGGCTGTTTCTGACGGCTGATGCCCAGGCCAAAGCTCAGGGCCCGGTGCTGGAAATGGCCCCTGCCATTAACCAGATTAACCAGGCCAACAGCCAGATGCAGGCGCTGAACAGCGCAGCTGTTGCCGCCGGAGCGCTGGTCTGCGACATCAATACCCAGATTAGTCTCGTGACCGACAAAATCAAAGACCTCCAGTCTTCGGTCCTGCTGGGTAGTGCTCCGCAGGGGATAGCATTTACCTCAGGTGAACATCTTCAGCTCAGCAGTACCCGCAATACCATGATCAATGCCGGTCAACATCTTGATATCGGTGCTATGAAAAATCTGTCTGTAACGGTAGAAAAAGCCTTGGGTATGTTTGTCCATAAAGAAGGGGCTAAGCTGGTTGCCAACCAGGGAGACATCGAGATTCAGGCTCAGCACAACACGATGGCACTGTTTTCTGAAAAGCAGCTGACGGTGACCAGTAGTGAAGACGAAATTATTATCAGCACCCCGGAAACCCTGACACTGAACGGTGGCGGGTCTTACCTGAGGCTGAGTAAGAACGGAATTGAGCATGGTTCATCTGGTGAGTTCATTATGAAAACGTCTGACTATCTGGTACCAGGCTCGGGCGCTAATCTCCCCAACGAAACACCCAATTTCAGCCTGACGGATATCACTCAGGAAAATAAAATCAGCAGTAAGTCTTTCAATGACTGATTCAAAAGAATAGCAAACAGGAATATGCACTATGAGATCAAATTTTAAATTCTTTCTATCTGTAATGGTTAAAAAAGCCCTCGGACTTTTTGTGCATAAACATAAAGAAGGGGCTAAGTCGGGTGCTAATCAGACGAGCATCAAAATTCAGACTCAACACGACACAACACCTCTGTTTTCTGATAAACAGTTAACAGTGACCAATAGTGAAAGCAAAATTATGATCAGAACACCGGAAGCCCTGGCTCTTTACAGTGACGGGTCTTATCTGAGGCTGAGTAAAAACGGCATTGAGTTTGGAACTATGAAAACGGCTGAATAGCAGACTCTGGACTGGGGTGCAAATATCCGCAACAAAAGACTTAAATGAGTTTGATAGCTGCAAATTTTAACGAGTGAGAATTCAATATGAAATTACCAACCCCAAACATATTCCATGCTTTTATTTATGTCTTCCTCCTTACTTGTTCACAGGTGGCGCTTTCTGCTGAATCTACAAACCCAGAAGATATTGTTCATGATTTTTACTCTGAATATCTCAAGGATGATACAGGAAATAATGAAGCAATAATCAAAAAGTACGTATCTGACCAACTGATGAATAGCATCACTGATTCCACAATGTGTAATTATGATTCTGACGATTCTGTGTCTGCATCAGAACTAGAAAAAAAATGCTCCCAGAAACACGAATGCAAACAATATAAAGGGAACTACATTTGTGACTGGTACGGTGTTTGGGTTGAGTCTGACGTTAATTATTTCACTAAGTCTCAAGATACATACCCCTCCTGGAAGCTGAATATTAAGACCAGTACTATTACGGAAAATGGAAGTAAGTCTGTGGTTGGGGTTGTTCTGGGTGATGATTCTGAACCTAAAAACTCACTCAGTGTTTCCCTTAAAAAAATCGACAGTAGCTGGAAAATCATCAGCGTAACGGAATAAAAAGGCTGAATCCATGTGGAATAATAGTGCATCAGTTAGTTACATAAATAGTCATGTTGAACCAAGAAGTCTCGGCAAGTGCGCTGCATACGTCAGAAGGGCTGTGGAGGCTGGTGGTGTCAATATTAAGATTCCGCCACCAAGGATTGGCAACTCCGCGTCCGCTTGTGATTACGGCCCATCTTTTGAGGCCGTAGGTTTTAAACCTGTTTATTCTTATACAGGTTCAGGTCCAACAGACACCGCAACTATACCAGGACAACAAGCAGGTGATGTTGTTGTTATTCAGCCTATTGATGGGCATCCTCATGGCCATATTGCTTTATTTAATGGGACAAATTGGGTTTCAGACTTCATTCAACTCAGAGGATTCTATCCCGGACAACAATACCGAAATGTAAAGCCCGCATATATCCTTTATCGTTACAATGACAATACTGCTTCTGATAGTAATAATGTCGAAAAAAAGCAGCCTATCAAAATAGTATGGCCGATCCCCTCTAACAACCGAGGAAGTGATTTTGGGAGCCAAGAGGATATCCTATCGCATCTGGGGGGGGAATCCACCGGGCAGTATATGATTGGCCGCAGTGGAATGTGGCATGGCGGGATCCATATCACAGAATCTACGACCCCGTGGTGTGCTCTTAGTGGCAAATCTCCTCTTGAAGCATTAGATTTCCCGGTTCCCTTAAAAGGTGAGCAGGCTGTGCGATGCATGGCTGACGGCGAAGTGGTCGCTTACCGTGTCTGCAAGGATTATCTCACGCTTGGATGGGAATCCGGCCCGCTAAGCTTTTCCGGTTCGTTCGTGCTGGTGAAGCACTTTATTCAACCGGGGGAGAAGGAATCCAGCGGGCTGCATTTCTATACCCTGTATATGCATCTGGCCCCATACTCAGCCTATAGCGTTAATCCAGTGGAAACAAAGTGGACAGTCCAGGATACGCTTTCTGCCTACGATCCAGAATGGGTTATGACCGCCAGTACCAACAACAAAAGTACCAGCGAAAGCTACCGCAAAGGCTCGATTCCAAAAGGGTCTATTGTCGAGTGGGATAAAACAGACAGCAGCCTCCATACCGTTGCATTTAATAAGCGAGAATATGGCCTTGTTACCTTTGTCAGTCTTTCAGAGCAGGCGCTGAAAAAGGGAAAGAAAACATCCCTGAAGCCAGGGCAGCAATACTGGATGCTTGTGGACAAAAACAATCTGTCCCCTGGCACAGGTGGAGTGGTACAGCCTTCCTGGTGGCAGAAACTTATGCCACCAGCAAAAGAAGCGATGAAATTTGACCAGGTCGTATGCCCGACTCCCTATGCTATCAGTGCCGGTGATCCTGTTGGTCATATGGGATATTATCAGGCACCTAAGGACGGCGGATATGAAGCGCGATACCAGGTACATATCGAATGCACGAGTATGGATGATAACCTGGAAAAATTCCTGACCAACCCTGAGCAGGTGGGAGAAAAAAATCCAATCTGGTTGAAGTACTCTCCGGGCCTTGCGTTGTACAAAAAAGATGTTGCAACAGGAACATTCACAAAGGATACAAGGGAAACAACGAGAGCGGGGACCCTTCCACTGAGCCAGGTACAAACGGAAGTCGATAAGTCGACCAAACAGGAATACTGGCAGTTGCGACCAGAAAATGCCTATGTCCCCAAAGGCCAGGCAGAACCTCAACTTTTGTCGCAGTATGATCTGGCAAAGCTGGGTTTCAGAACTGAAACCGCAGAGCCTGCCAGCTTTGATTATCTGGATGGAAAAAATCAGCCCACTGGATTCTTCCGTAACCTCATCGATTCACTCCGCCAGGCCGCGACCGAGGATACGCGAACCAGTCATGCCCTCGTGAAGCATAATTACCAGCGCCTGTTGGATAAAATTGACAATGGTAGCGACCGTTACTCCTCTATGGAATACTGGAGAGCACTTCACAACCCCGACTATCGTGACGTCATTCAGAAAACAATCGTAAAACATCCCAGCGACTGGTACTTCAAAAAAGGTGACGCTATCTGGCAACCATTCCTGAATGCGCTGAAAAAAGAAGCGCCGGAATGGAAGAAATATAGCGAAGATTTTATCGATAAAATGGCATGGATGCAGGATGTTACTGCTGAGAAACTTGGCCCTTCATTATGGCACATGCATCCAATTATGTTTCTTGGCGCATTAATAAAGAATCGAACTGGTTGGGCACATAGTAAATTTGGTGATTTCCTTGGTAAAGTTGAATCCAAAAATGATTATTCTGCTTATAACGTACATGTTACCTACAGACCACATTACAAAACTAAACTAACAAGCATGACAATCAAAGAAGTTATGACTTCTCAAGAGGATGATACTTCTAAAGGTCTATTTGCTACAGGGCGATTCCAAGTGGTACCAAAAACCTTGAAGGATGCAGTGAGTAAACTTAGCCTGGATGTCAATTCTATTTACAATGAAGAAACACAAGACAAAATATTTAACGAATACCTTATAAAAATAAAGCGCCCAGCAATTATAAATTTCCTTGAAGAGAATGGCAGTGTTGAAGATGCTATTTATGATTGGGCAAAAGAATTTGCCTCTGCTGGGGTAAGAAAAGGAAAAGAGATAAGCCCGTCTAAAACTGAATTTGAAACAAATCCAGACGGTTCCTTTGTAAGGGACAAGAAAGGAAATAAAATTCATAAAAGAAGATATGCCAAAACAGAAGGTGTTTCTTACTACTCTGATGACGGAATAAATAAAGCGCACATAAAACCTGACGATATGGTTAAAATACTTGTGGAGTCAAAAAATGAAGGTCCGTAAACTTCCCTTTCTTTTTATTGCTGTCATATGCTTTTCTGCACTAGCTAATGAAGGAGATGCTCCAACATTTAAAGAGCATAATGTGTTGTTAAGTCATGGATCATTTACGACAAAAATTCACTTAACAAATGAGCAGCTTAAAAAATCTGAAGCATGGAAAAATCTAATGCAGAAACAGCTCATCGAAAAAGCTAATTTTGCAGGGCATTATCGCCTATATATAAGCGAGAAAGGTGAATTACCTAAAGATTGTGGAGTTAATGGCTGGGTTTGCGGATGGGTAGTTGACAAAGAAACTGGTGCTGTAGTTTCTGAGTTGCCTTCATTTAATGGCAATACTAAATATTACTCAACCATTGATAATGGCACTCCGTCTCCTGATTTGTTCTCTGCGGAGTTTTATCCAAACAGTAATTTAATTTGGATTAGTGGTGAAAACATCCCAGAAAGTAAAATCGGAAACATATCGTTAGGTGATAAGAAGTGCTCGAATAGCGCTTATTTATTCAATAACAATTCGTTCCATAATGTTTTTGAGAGTGAGTGTGAAATAGATACTGGTGGCTAACAAAGGTTCTTCAATAAAATCTTGTAATCAGAAAATCTAAAATGCACCAGCGATAATATCAACAGGGAGATGAGCGCATTATGCTTCAAATTATCCGTAAAGGCGATAAAACCACTCACGGCGGCTCGGTACTGACGGCTTCCGAAACGATGAAATTCGGTGGTATCGGCGTTGCCCGTAAAGGCGACAAAGTGTCCTGCCCAGTTGAGGGGCACGGACCAACAACCATCGTAGAAGGCAATCCTGATTATCTTGACCATGGGATCCCGGTTGCATTTCACGGCCACAAATGCGCCTGTGGTTGCACGTTGATCAGTTCATTTGCCGCAGCAAAGGTTGCCTGATTATGCCCGTCTGGCTGGATGCCATCCCTAAAAAGGCCCCTAAGATAGTGCGTCCCAGTACCGGGCGTTGGCTGATCTTCCTCGCGTTTGTCATGCTGGGAGGCATAGCGCTCACGCTATGGTGCTGGACATCAGAGCGAACCGGATTTGTCTTCTGGTTCACCGCTCTTGGCCTTCCATTTTGCACCTGGGGGCTTCTTTTCGGTTTACGCAGAGGAGCCTATAAAGTAGAGCAGGTCGGTGCTGAGTCGCATAATGTCGACCGTGAAGCGCTCATCGACAGTGAAATTCTGCGCGGTCAGCGTTGCGCCTGGATCCTCGGTACGCACATTCAGACCCCCGCCGGAAACAAAGCCGGTGACCTGCTTGAGGCAATGAAAGTCGCGGCCCCCGCTATCGACTTCTCCCGCCCAAGAGGATGTGACAAACCGGTCAGATACGCGGCATTAACAGAATACCAGGCAGATTTAACAAAAGCCCTGAAAGCGGCGGTGTCTAAACTGACCACGCGTGTAGAAGGGATAGTGCAGCCACTTCCGCCAGAACTGCCATGCTGGCTGGTGCTGGATTGTGATAACGACCTGTATTCCCTGATTGAAGAGCAGCTTAAGGCCGATCTCTCCCTCAAGACGGGCAGGATTTTTCGCCTGATGTCCGGAAAAGGGCTGGGCGCATTCGATGCCTGGCTGGACAAGCGATGGGACAACCCGGGCATTCTGGTTGCCATCACGCTGTCGTTACCGGCGTCTCCCCGGGAAGAAGATGCTGATGCCGTCTCGATGGTGGTATTAAGTAACCGCAAAGCCCACGCCTGGCCGGATGCACTCCGCCTTCACCGCCCCGAAAGGGGAGCCGAAACAACGCTCACAAAGACACTCAACCGGGCGCTGCTTTGGGCAAAGACCCGACCCGATGAACTCAAAGGAAGCTGGATCTCCGGTCCCACATTGACCTCGGGAAGCGGCTGGAATAATGCCTGCGAGCAGAGTGGGGTGGAATTTAGCCTTTCAGAGGACAACTTCAGCATCGATCCGATACTGGGCTATACGGGCCATGTTGCTCCCTGGCTGGCCATTACACTTGCCAATGCTGACGTTGGCCAAAGAGGGCCGCAGGCTATCGCCGCACAGCCCGCCGCTGACAAAGACGACATCTGGGTCGCCGTCATCACCAAAGAAGAAGTTCGCAAGGAATCGCCTAAGAATGTCTAAGGTAAAAGTAAAAACTCTCATCGGCTCCGTTGTGACTGTCTCCTTTTTCCTGACAGCCATCGTGGCATTTTTGTTTTATGCCTTTCCGGAAAATGTGGCCTCTGCCACCGGCTTCGGTCCCTATGACGGCCAGCGCATACTCACATTCTGCGCCATACTGGTTGCCGCGATATTTTTACTCGGCTGGCTGACAGAGAAGGCTTTCGACCACGCGGGTAAATCCGGGTTGTATTTCCAGTGGGGGCAGAAAAAGGCTGAGAGTGCCGCTCCGTTGACGAACCCAATTCCCAGTGAAGAAGACGACGATGAACCGGTTTTCAGCGAAGACGTCGTGTCCGAACACCTGCGCTTTCGCTATGGACGTCGCTGGAAGCGTAAAGTGCGTCTCCTTCTGGTTATGGGCAACCAGGACGACGTCCACAAATCTGCTCCGGGCCTGTGTCACGACCTGTGGCAGGAAGGCGATGGCAACGTGCTGATTTATGGCGGTGACGCTCAGTCACTTCCGGATGAGATCTTCCTTTCAAAACTTAAACGTCTGCGTTCTGACCACCCGCTTGATGGCATCATTCAGGTGATGAATACCTCAACCCTCCCGACAGATAGCGAACGGGATGCCTTTTTGCGTTATCGCCAGAAAGCAGACCATCTGCTGGGCTGGCAGGCTCCTGTCTGGCTGTGGCTGACTGACAAAGCGACAGGCGCTCAACCGGGCACTGAAACAGCTCCAGCGGGGGTTATTTTCGGGCCAGAAGGCACCGTAAAAGGGGCGCGTGAAACGCTTTCTACACTGGCGCAACGCCTGCAAAAAGCAGGTATGGCACAGATACTGAATAATCCGGTACATGACGGCCTGCTTCAGTTGTCCTCGCGCCTGCGTCACGAACTGAAGGCCAGCCTGACCGTTTTACTCAGCGGGCTGATGCAGGGATCGGCGGCCTGGCGTTTACGCGGGGTCATGTTCAGTCCAGAGCTGGCCGTTGCCGGAACGGTGCCGAACACGCGTCTCGATACCCCGACATGGAAAACGGTCATTGATGACTGCGATGCCGTCAGCGGCAGAAAACTGGGCTTCAACTGGCTGAAGGTACTTCGATTACTCCTGCTTTCCCTGATCGTCTTATGGGGGGCAGGTACTCTGCTGTCTCTTGTCGTAAACCGGGCTCAGATTTATCAGGCACAGGAGACGGCAAGGCATGCAGCGGATACTGCAAAACCACTCGCCGAACGCCTGCACAACCAGCTCGTACTACAGCAATCCATTGCTCGTTTGCAACATCGTGAGGCTACCGGTGCACCATGGTACACCCGATTTGGTCTTAACCAGGACAGTGACACGCTGGCCGCACTCTGGCCACTGTATGCGAAAAACAACGCTCAGCTGATGAGGGATGCGACGGCAGATCATCTCAGGCAGCAGTTGAATGCCTTTGTGCAACTTCCTCCTGCCAGTGATGCCCGCACACTGGGTACACAGCACACCTACGACGTGCTCAAAAGTTATCTGATGCTGGCCCGTCCGGACAAAGCCGACGCAGGCTGGCTGTCAAAAAACGTGCTGGCAGCCTGGCCGAAACGCCAGAATGTGCCGGATGGCACCTGGCAGGACCTGGCACCCAAACTGCTGGGCTTTTATGCGCAGAACCTCCCGGCGCATCCGGAATGGAAAATTAAGCCCGACGCTGAATTAATCGGTACGGTCCGTCAGATCCTGCTCAAGCAGATAGGCCAGCGTAACGCTGAATCCGGGTTGTACCAGGACATGCTTAAGCGCGTTGCCAGCAACTGGCCTGATTTAACGCTTGCAGATATGACCGGCGACACCGATGCCTCAACGGTATTCAGCACTGACGAAGTCGTCCCGGGAATGTTTACGCGCCAGGCCTGGGAAGAGCAGGTTCAGGATGCGATTAACGAGGTCGTCAAGACCCGACGTGACGAAATCGACTGGGTACTGACGGATAAAACCCACCAGACAGGCAGTGATATCTCTCCGGAAGCGCTGAAGGCTCGTCTGACAGAACGCTATTTTACCGATTTTGGTAATGCATGGCTGAACATGGTCAACAGTATTCAGTGGCAGGAAGCCACGTCACTTTCAGAAGCGATTGCCCAGCTCAATTTGATCGGCGATGTCCGCCAGTCACCGTTGGTGGCACTGATGAACACACTGGCCTGGCAGGGCAAAACAGGGCAGAAGGGTGAGGCACTGGCAGATTCGATAGTGGACTCAGCGAAAAAGCTGATCGGTCAGAAAAAAAATGCCAAACAGTTTATTGAACAGGCTCAAGGCCCTAAAGGCCCGCTCGATGGGGTATTTGGGCCGCTAATGGGTCTGATGGAAGGTAAAGACGGGACCGGTAGCAACGGCAATCTCAGTTTCCAGTCCTGGCTCGCCCGTGTTACCCAGGTGCGACTGAAGCTTCAGCAGGTCACCAGCGCACCGGATCCGCAGGCGATGTCGCAGATGCTGGCTCAGACCGTGTTTCAGGGTAAAGCCATCGATCTGACCGACACCCGCGATTACGGCAGTCTGGTGGCGGCAAGCCTCGGTCAGGAGTGGAATGGATTTGGTCAGTCATTGTTTGTACAACCGCTGGATCTGGCATGGCGACAGGTACTGGCTCCGGCGGCGGGGAGTCTCAACGCCCGCTGGCAGACAACCATTGTCGATCAGTGGAATAAGGCCTTTGCGGGACGGTATCCGTTTAAAGCCACCGGCAGCGATGCCTCCCTGCCGTTGCTGGCACAGTTCCTGCGTAGTGATTCCGGTCGAATCACTACCTTCCTGAAAACTAACCTTGGCGGGATCCTTCATCAAGAGGGAAATCGCTGGGTCGTTGACCCTTCCGCAAGCCAGGGAATGGTGGTCAACCCGGATTTCCTTCGGGCGATTAACCAGCTGGCAGAACTGTCAGATATCGTGTTCTCTCAGGGCGATGCGGGTGTTCACTTCGAACTAATGGCGCGTCCTTCGCGGGATGTTGCCAGAGTGCAGCTTACCCTTGATGAGCAAAACCTGGATTACTTCAACCAGATGGAAAGCTGGCAGAGCTTCACCTGGCCGGGGAATACCTATTATCCGGGCGTGTCGCTCAGCTGGCGGAGTGTAAACAGCGGTATGCAGCTTTATGCTAACAATCAGGGTAACTGGGGTTTCATCCGCCTGCTGGACAAGGCCCTCATTACCCCGCTGGATGCCAGCCGGACGCAACTGGTGTGGATCACCGCCGACGGCAACCCTCTGAAGTTTGTGATGCGTAGTGAGCTCGGCAATGGCCCTCTGGCGTTACTGAAGCTACAGGGATTCACGCTGCCAAACGCTATTTTTAACGTTACCGCTGGCGCCGAAGGGATCCAGTAGCGATGAAAAAAAATATCCATCCAGCACTGGGCTTCGCAAAGCAGGTGGAAGGCTGGTCGCCAGGCATATTCAGCAAGGTGGATAAATGGCGTGAAACGGATCCCCATGCTCCCTGGCGATTTATGACGTTTCGGGAATGCCGTGCGTGGATCAGTGACTGGCTGAAGCATAATCCGGCACCAAAGGAAGGTTTCCTGTGTCCGGAGTTAATGAATCGCTTCCCACCTCATATTGTTTATATGGCCCTCGCGGCCTGGCGCACAGGAAAGACCCTGCTTCACTGCGATGAATCACTTTTCCGGGTGCTGGGTGAAACCAGCCAGACCGACGCCCTGTCAGGGGAGTTACTGCGCCGTTTGCCGTTTTGGGGGTTCTGGCTCGATTTTCCGGCAGACACTGTCTTTGCTGAAGGCCAGGGCGCCCTGATGGGAGCATTTTTTACTCTGGCCGATCACGATAACGGAACGGATGCGTTGCTCGCTCTGACACTGTCACAGGAGCCAATCCCCGGGCGGAACATACCGCTTGGAATGGAATATCTGGTGCTGACAGATCCAGTATCAACTGCCATTAACCAGCAAGAGGAAGGTGTACGGGGTTTCTGGCGAGCAGTGTTACCGGTGCTTTTCTGGCTCTGTTCCGAGAACAGTGAGTGGGGAAAACAGGGTAAACCTGTACGACCCGCCCCCCGACATGTAGGCAGGCATCTTCGATTTCTCCCCCCAAATAAGCCCGTACAGGTCTACGCCGGAGTCCGGGCTGGTTCGGCACTCAGGCAGGCACCACGAACATCGGAAGCAAGTATCTCAGGGGATAGCCCCTCCACACCCCATCGGCGCCTTCGTCCTCATGTCCGAAAAGCCCACTGGCAAAGCTACTGGAAGGGCAAACCCACTCAGGGGGAGGAGAAAAGCATGCTGCTTAAATGGAAGCCACCGCAAATCGTGAATGGTCAGGACGACGACTCTCTGGAAGCGGTCGTGAGGTTTATGAAAGAGACTAACAAACAGGAAAAAGAATGAGTTCACCGGAAGATCTGTTAACCGCCTGCGCCACCAGCGAAGAAGAAAGACAGCGCCTCATCTCCCGGGCGAATGACGCCCTGTCGCTCTGGGATAACTGGCTGCACCCTTTCACCTCCAGCCCTGAAACCGGCGACGATCCCGCATACGATGATAATTTTCAGCTGATGCGTGAAGAAATTAATAAGCTTTCGGGTACCGATTCAGTACGGTTGTGCGAACTGGCCCAGAAGTGTCTTTGTGAAAGCGCCAAAGATATTCGTGTTGTCACCTGGTACGTTCAGGCCCGCCTCAGCCGCGACGGCGAAAAAGGCTTGTCTGAGGGCTTACTGCTTCTTGTCGCGATGTTGACGCGCTTCGGGCAGGCCTGTCATCCACAACGCCCGGTTGCCCGTAAAGCGGCCCTGGAATGGCTGAACAGTACAAAAATTATCGACACACTCTCTTTATGGCCGGAAGTCGACAGTAATGATGCCGGTCTGACGGTCGGCGCCATAAACCTGCTTGAGTCAGCCGTTGCCAACTGGCCGGAAGCTGAAAAGCCTTCTTTTGCTGGCCTGTGTACGGCACTGGAAAATCGCCTGGCTCGCTCAGGCGGTATGGAGGCGCTGGTCCCCCAGAACAGCAGCGCCAAGGAGCAGGGACGTGAACCGGCCCACTCAGACTCACCGCAGCTGTCAGCCGTGAAATCTGGCCGCGATTTGCTCGACCAGGCAAAGTTACTTTCCCGCTGGCTGAGTGAACAGCCGCAGGGCTGGCTTGCCTCTCACCGGCTGATTAAGACTGTGCGATGGGACACGGTCGATCAGATCCCTCCGCTGGACAGTAGCGGGCGCACCCGTCTGGTACCGCCGAAGGCCGAGTACCGGGCTCAACTCAAACGGCTCTACCTTCAGAAAAACTGGACTGAACTGGTTGAGCAGGCCAGCCAGATGTTTTGCGAGGGAGTGAATCATTTCTGGCTCGACCTCCAGTGGTATCTCTGGCAGGGGCTCAGTCATGCCGGTCACCCGTGGGATGCCTGGACAGACTCCGTTCTTCTCGATCTGCGGCTGCTCCTTCAGCGCCTTACGGGCCTTGAAGGGCTGGCATGGAATGACGGAACGCCCTTCGCTGATGAAGTCACCACCGCCTGGATCGCTGAGAAAGTGAATGAGGAAGGCCTGCTGTACGGTGATGAACCCGCTACCGTTGTTAACAGCCAGTCAGACGATGTGCTGCTTCTTGAATCTGAAGCTATGGAAAAAGGTGACGCAGAAGGACCCGAGGCGGCGCTTGCCTGGCTCCAGTCCCGACCTGGGATGGACACACCACGCCATCGCTGGCTGATACGCCTGCTGATGGCCCGGGTGGCAGAGCAGTACGGACGAAACGATATGGCGCTTCACCTGCTTGGCGAACTGACCAGCAGCGCACCACAACTGACGCTGGAAGACTGGGAACCCGCTCTGTTGTTTGAAGTCCAGGCTCGCCGCCTGAAACTGCTGCGCCTGAAAGCCGGTCGCAGCGAATCCGATAAAGCCCGTCTGATGCCTGAGATGGATACGCTACTGGCGGGTCTGATCGCCATCGATCCGGCGCGTGCAATGGTGTTGTGCGGATAAAAAGAAATGAGCCAATGCTATCTATAGCTGGGAAAGTTAATGACATATCACATTATTAAAAACTGCCCGATGTGCCATGAGGCAACGCGACTAAACATCGTGGGTTGGGCACCTTTGTATGATCGCTATGGTGATGGTGGTGTTACGTCTTTTGCCGCCCAGTGTGCAAATTGCAGGCGTTTTGTCAGTGGGAACCTTACCTATCCACAGGATGGCCCATTAATGGATGAAAATACTCTCGGAAAACACGCAGATCAAACAGGGAATGTCTCGGTGTTGTTTAGGAATAATATTGAATTTGACCGGAAGGGGGAGGGTAAATGGTATTTATGGAGTGTTTCCCCTCCCGAGTCTGAAATTAATAAATTTATGAACCAGGTCGATACCTGCATGAGCCATGCTTGCTATGACGCAGTTGCATTGCTGTGCAGGAAGGTTGTTGAAATTACGATAAATAAAATGATAGATATTGTTGATGTTGAAGTGTCAAATAGCAAAATAAAACCAAAGACGGACAATGTATCTTCGTTAGATGAGCTGAAGGGTAAAGAATTGAGTTTTAAGATTCGATATATTTTCCCTCCGGAGGCAGAGCGTGGTGAGAATCGCCCTGATATATACCACCTGGCACAGCTAACCAGGTTGTTTGGGAATAAATCTGCACATGAAAATACACCTTTTACTCACGAAGATGCAGAAGATGTTTATGCATTCACTCAAAAATTTCTACGTTCTGCTCGGGGTAATTAATAAAATATGGATGATTTAACCCTTCGCTATTACGAAGCTGAGATGCGCTACCTGCGTGAGGCGGGTAAAGAGTTTGCCCGAGCCCATCCTGATCGGGCAGCGATGCTTAATCTGGATAAACCCGGCGCACGTGATCCTTATGTAGAACGCCTGTTTGAAGGTTTTGCCTTCCTGATGGGGCGTCTGCGTGAAAAGCTGGATGATGACCTGCCGGAACTGACCGAAGGGCTGGTGAGTCTGCTGTGGCCGCACTATATGCGGACCATCCCGTCGCTGGCCATTGTCGAATTCTCACCTGACTGGCGTGGTCTTCGTCAGGCTGAACTCCTGGCTGAAGGCTTCTCAGTGCTTTCACGCCCTGTCGGGCCGCATAAAACCGCCTGCCAGTATCGGACGACCCGTGATGTTCCCCTGCAACCACTGCATCTTGCGGACGCCCGCCTGCATACGGAAACCGATGGTCGCTCTGCTATCCGTCTGCGCTTCGAATGCCCGGAAAAAGTGGACTGGAGTAAAGCCGGGCTCGACAAAGTCGCCATATTCCTCAACGCAGAGAGTCCTGTCAGTTCCGCATTGCATCTGGCCATGACCCGCCGTGTCCACGCCATGTATGCCCGCCATGCCGGAACATACACCGAACGTCATCAGTTTGATGGCTGGTGCAAACCCATGGGCTTTGATGACAATGACGGCCTGTGGAAGAAAGCTGATACAGCCTTCAGTGGTTACCAGCTGCTGCTGGAATATTTCAGCTTCCGTCAAAAGTTTATGTTTGTTGAGCTGCGCGGTCTCGACACCATCGGGCTTACTGAGGCCAGTACCTGGTTTGAAATCGACATCGTGCTCAGTGAAGCCTGGTCATCCGACCTGCCTTTTGAGACGGAAAACTTCCGGCTGCACTGTGCGCCGGTCATCAACCTCTTCACCCTGGAAGCCGACCCGCTGACGCTTAACCCGCTGGATAACGAATACCTGCTCAGGCCGTTGCGTCTCCAGGATGGTCACACCGAGATTTACAGCGTCGATAATATCCATGGCGCGGTGAAGAATGGCAAACACCCCTATGTGCCATTTACCAGCTTCCGGCACCGGGGCGGGATGATGCGACACGATGCCCCGGAGCGCTATTTTCATACCCGCGTGAAGCGGGGTCCCTCCGGACTGTATGACACCTGGTTAATTCTCGGCGGCCGCTCGTTTGAACTGGAGCAGCTGTCAGATAAACCGGAGTCGCTCTCGATGCGGATCACCGGGACCAACGGTCAGCTTCCGCGTAAGGCACTGGAAAGCACCCTGCTGGACAGGGTGGTCAAAACCGGCAAAGTCCCCGTCAGGGTCCTGAACGTCTCCGCACCAACGATGCCACTGTATCCTCCGGCAAACGACCGTTTCCACTGGCGGGTGATGAGTCACCTTGGCTCAAACTTCCTCAGCATGATGGACAACCCTGAGGTCCTGCGGGGAACGCTGGCGCTGTACGACTGGACCGATGATGAAATGAACCGCCGTCGGCTCGAAGCTATCGTCGCGGTGAAGCATACCTTGATCCGACGCTTTGAGAAGGGCTTTATGCTTCGGGGCGTGGACATAGAAGTCACGCTGAACATGGACAATTTTGCAGGCGAGGGCGATGTGAACCTCTTCGGCGAGATGCTGCACCGCTTCTTCGCGCTCTATGCCGATATTCACCTCTTCAACCAGCTCACGCTGGTGCTGCAACCGACAGGGAAAAGACTGAGATGGCGCGAGAATCACAGCCAGCACGTACCGGGCTGACATTAGTCCTGAGCAAAGATATCTGGCGGGCCAACTTCTACCGTTTCTGCCAGCTGCTGGAGCAGGAAAATCCGGACGCGCCGAAACTTGGTACCACCAGCCATCCGGCCAACGATCCGGTACGGTTCAGGCCCTGGCCTGGTATGGGATTCCCGGTCAGTACCCTCAAAGCGGTGGAGACCGACGAAGACAACCCGACATTGCCCCCAACAGTCCGGACGACATTTTTGGGGATGTATGGCGTGGACTCCCCTCTGCCAACTTCCTATCTGGACGACATTGCGCAGCGCCGCGAAGGGCACGAGGCGGTCACTTCGTTTCTGGATATTTTCAGCCACCGCATCACCACCCAGTACTATCGGATCTGGCGAAAATACGCCTATCCGGCCACCTTCGAGGCAGGTGGCCGCGATGCCACATCTCAGTGTCTGCTGGGACTGGTCGGCCTTGGTATTCCGGGCACGGCTGAGAAGGTGGCAACGCCGGTTTCCCGCTTTCTGGCCTTGCTGGGTACCATGCGATTACCCACCCGCAATGCAGAAGGCATTCGGGCCCTGGTGAGCCTGCTGGCACCGAATACCCTGGCAATTATCACCGAACCCGACCCGGTTAAGGTCCATATCGATAACCGCAGCGGACTGGGTGCCCAAAATCGGATCCGTCTTTCTCAGCGAGCCACGTTAGGTAAAACAGCAAAAGAAGCATGCAGCCGGGTACTTGTGACGCTGGAAACGGAAGATCCGGACGAGGCAGAGGGCTGGTTACCCGGTGGTATTCTCCATACCGATTTGCTGGTTCTGTTGCGCGTTTATCTCGGCTACCGCAGTGACGCCCGACTGCGCCTCACCGTACCCGTACGACTGTTGCCTGAGCCTCGCCTCGGCAAAGGCAGACGTATCCAACTGGGCCGCACCGGCTTGCTGGGCCTTAAAGCAGGCAAGCTCAGCAATAGCCGGGAGAGTCTTACCGTCAGTCTGGGCTGCTATGAAGGGTTGCAATGTTCTGCGCTATCGCCCGCTGAAGACGGGCACTACCGCTTCGAATAATCACGTACTCCCACTCTCAATAAAGGAACTTTTGAATGGCAACAGTAACCCGCTGGTGGGCGCTGACGCTTATTGCCTGTAGCCTGCTCGAAGGCTGCGGTCTGACTCAGACTGTCACGGACGGTACGGTCAGCATCACGAAATCCATCTTCTACAAAAAAATCAAAACGCTGCATCTGGATTTTACCCCGCGTACAGCCATTAACGCTGATGGCACACAGACACCGCTCGCGACGATGGTCAGGGTTTATCAGCTCAAGGATCGTAAAGCGGTAGATGCCGCCGACTACCAGACACTGCTGCGCAACGCCGATACGGTCCTTAAAGACGACGTACTGGCGTCAAAATCGCTGCTGGTGATGCCCAAAGGCAGCGTGACACTCAATATGCCTATGGATGAAGAGGCTCAGTTCGTGGCTGTGGTGGGATTGTTTAACCGCCCGGACCAGAAAGACAACCACTGGCGCCTGGTGCTGACCCGTGACGACCTCGATCCGGACAAACCCCGCACGATTGAACTGGGTGATGGCTGGCTCAGCCTCGTGCCGGTGAAGGAGTGACGTAATGGATAACTGGTTAGCGCTTTTTGACGGACAGACCCGATATTTTCTGGATATCAATGACAGTTCAGTAAAACCGGATGTTCTGCGCTTTTACGGCAGGGAAGCACTGAGTGAGCCGTTCAGATGGGACATCGAGTTCACAACGCTTCAGGCGAACATTCCCCCTGAACAGGTACTGATGAAATATGCCTCCTTCCGGATGCGGAGTGGTAAAAGTGTTCACGGCATGGTGACCCGCCTGGAGTGGCTTTCCACCTCAAAGGACCAGTCTCACTACCGGCTGACGCTCAGTTCGCGCCTGGCACTGCTGGGATACACCCGGCAGTGCGCGGTATATCAGAACCAGTCCGTTCCTGAGGTGGTTGAGCAGGTGCTGCGTAAACACGGTCTGGAAGGTCCTGATTTTGAATTCAGACTGGAGCACACCTACCCGCCGCGTGAAATTATCACTCAGTGGCAAGAAACGGATCTGCAATTCATCCAGCGCATTCTGTCTGAGGTGGGCATTTACTGGCGCACGATGATGGATGACGTGCGCGGTCTGGATACCTACATACTGGCCGACAGCCAGCTTAACTACCAGTTTGATGTGCAGTTGCCCTACAGCGAGCCCTCGGGGTTGTTCGACGGCGCCGCAGAATCGGTCTGGGATGTGCGGACCTGGCACAACATTGCCACCGGCACTGTCACCACGCGTGATTACAACTACCGGACCGCCACCACGCCGATGAATGCGGCGGTCAGCGTGCGTAATGATGCGGTCACCACCGGGGAGCATTACCGTTACGCGGCCCCTTATCGTGAAGCGGGTGATGACGCCAGCCCGGAGCCGGAAACTGAATCTGGCGCGTTCTACGCCCGTCTTCACCACGAGCGGGAGCTCAACAGGTCGGCCCGTATTCACCTGTTCAGCAATGCTGCACACCTCACACCCGGGCAGGTGCTGGAGCCGCAGGGTGACGTCATTACGGCCCTGCAAGAGGGTGTGACCCTCACGCTGGTGACATTCCGGGGAGCGCGTGATTCCCGTCTGCATGTGTCGGTCTGGGGCCTGCCTTACACCGAACGTTACTGCTTCCGTCCGGTAGAGATCCCGCGTCCGGTCATTCCGGGTACGATCCCGGCCCGGATCGAAAGTCGCGAAAAAAATGATACCTACGCACATCTTGACGAGCAGGGCCGCTATCGGGTGAAGCTGGACTTCGACCGGGAGGGGACGGAACCCGGTTACGGATACCTGTGGCTGCGGATGGCGAAACCTTATGCCGGTGAAACGCTGGGCTGGCATACGCCGCTCATCGATGGCACCGAAGTGGCGATTGCGTACAGCAATGGCGATATTGATCTGCCGTACATCGCCTATGCTTTGCACGACTCCGAACATCCCGACCTCGTGAACCGGGACAATCACACCCGGAACATCCTCCGGACGCCTGCCAACTCAAAATTACGCATGGAAGACAATCGTGGTGAGGAGCACATCAAACTCGCCACGGAATACGGCAAGACGCAGCTCAACAGCGGAAACCTGGTGGACAGCAAGGGGCAACTTCGCGGTAAGGGCACAGAGCTGCGCACCGATGAGTGGGGAACTCTGAGAGCAGGGAAGGGACTCTTTGTCGCTGCGGATGCGCAGGCGAAAGCGCAGGGTGATGCTCTGGACATGGATGCCGCGCTGAAGGAAATCGACAGGCTCAATCAGCAACTGCAACAGCTGGAAATGGCCGCAGAAAAGGCGCAGGCGCTGAAGGGGGATGTCAACAGCCAGATACAGATGTTTGAGCAGCGGCTGAAACCGCTCAATGAAGCGGTGCTTTTCTCGGCGCCGGAAGGCATGGCCATGACCAGTGGGGAAGATATGCAGTTGGCCGCTGGCCGGAACCTTGCGTTTAACGCCGGAGAAGACTTCAGTGTTGGAGTTATGGGCAATGCGACCGCTTTGACCGGGGAGAAGCTGGGGCTCTTTGCCCGCACCGGTCAACTGAGCCTGAAATCCGGGGAAGGGCCAGTCGATGTCCTGGCGCAAAACGCTAACATGCGGTTATTTGCTGAGAAGAAGCTGACGCTGAGCTCAGCGAGTGACATCTCCTTTGCCGGGAAAAAACGTATCACGCTAATTGGTGGTGGCAGTTATCTGCGACTTGAGGCCGGGAAGGTTGAGTATGGTACGACGGCGTCGTATATACGCAAAGTGAAGCGGACTATGGCAGCAAGTTCTAATACTTCGCCTATACACAGTAAAACCATGCCACTTGTTGATGATTTAATTAAAGAGGGTTTATACGATGAACAATTCCGCATAATTGATGAAAATGGTAAACCAATATGTAAAACACCGTATTTTATTATTAATGAAAGCGGGGAAGCATTTAAAGGTTTTACAGACCCTCAAGGATTATGTAAACGAGTGTTCACCAACGAACCATCAAAATTAACTGTTTGGTTGGGAGTACATGCGCTGGAGAAATGGTAAATGAGTGAGCATTCAGCAGTAACAAATGAAAATAAGCATTCCACTTATGATGTGACAGGCTCTTTAATGCCTGCTCGTGCATTTTTCTTTATCATTGTTGATGAGCCGGGGAAAGATGGTTTTTTAGTAAGGAAAATATATGCCTCACCATCAAATCCATACCTATCAAAAATGAATTTATCACCTTTCAGAATGCTTTCTGAAACCGACCCAGAAAGATACGGATTAATCCCGAAAGACTTTAACTCATCAACCAGTGTGGCTGAGCATGTTATGGGAAATAACAAGTCACCATACATATCTACTAGTTCAATATTTCCCGAGGGGTCGCCAAGATTTGATGGCAAGACTATTTATATTGATGTAGAAAAAGCATTAAAATCAGGGGCTAAACTGGTAACCACTGATGAAATACTTAAAACTCTTGATGAATATAAATCACACAACCCTCACTTAGCAAAACGTGTAGATAAAATTGCTACATATGTCAGAGACATAGACAAAGAGATCCTGGTTAAAGGTGAAAAAATACCTGCAAAAGCAATTTTTACCCCTGAGTCTTTAACGGTTGTAAAAAACTTGTCAAAGGTAGGGCGTGTTGTAAAGGTTGTCGGGATAGCATTGACAGCTTATGATCTTGAGCAGGCAACTGAAAAATCCTTGGCTACAGAGAGCGTTAAGCCTATCAGTGCAGAAGTAATACGTCAGGCAGGAGGTTGGGGAGGATTTGTTGCAGGAGCAAAGATAGGAACGGTTGCAGGAGCAGCAGTAGGCATAGAAACTGGTCCTGGAGCGTTTCTAACTGGACTTGTTGGGGGAATAATATTCGGAGCTGCTGGATATTATGGAGCGGACTGGGTTGCGGATTATATTGATGAAAATTAATTTCGGTCGTTTATTTAGAAAAAAAAATAGCCTCCAGGATATTTACCCTGAAAATACCTTTATCACAGTCCCCGACTCAGAAAAAAGATACCCATCATTTGTTTTTGTTGGGAGCGGGGTATATGCATACTCAACTAGATTCATGATTAAATTCGATGACTTATCAAAATTGGTTGAGACGATCGAGGAAAGGCTTAACAATAAAATAACCAGCAACACAGCTATCTTAACGCTCGAAAGCAGAACTCTCCACTATTTTCAATTTGAAGAGTTTGGGCAAATAGCGGTGGATATAATAACTAATGACAACAAACTCATTTATGACATTTACGCTTTAGATTTAGAACCTCCGCAACCGAGCACTGTATTCCCTAACCGGGATATTGAAACATTCGGCAGTTTACAAGGCGATATAGAAGCATGGTGGGATATATATTGGTTTCCTTTCTGGGGAAAGCTATCTCTGGAAGAGAAAATACATTACATTGAACAAAAAAATATATCTAATGAGCTAAAGGAATTCCTACTTCTCCATGACTAACATCATTCTCGCAAAATGGCATTCGCTGAAAGTGATCGCTGATGTTTATGCCCTGCGGTCTGGCGCAGACCAGCATGAATGGTGAATTCCGCATCACGAATTATTTTATGGGACCTCAGAATTGCACAAAATCTGGAGTTTAAAATGGATAGAAAATCTCCATCATTATACGAAATTCTTACTGGCAACTTTACTGGGGACCTTCCCCTTGATGTTGTAAATGAAGAAGACCAGGTCATTTTATCAGTGCTGGATAACATCCAGAGTATTTTGAACGCCCGGGCCGGGACCATATCCCATCTACAAGATTATGGTTTACCCGATATGACCAAAATTCTACAAGGCATGCCCGGGACAGCCCACGAGCTGATAGATACGCTGGCCGGTGTGCTTCTCAAGTATGAACCACGTTTGCAGTCCCTCAATGTAACTTTACTCGAACAGCAAGTGCCCGGGGAGTTGCGCTACGCCATCGATGCGGAACTAAGAGGTGTCGGACTTGTACGCTATGGGACCGAGTTTATGCCAGAGGGAAAGGTGATGATCAGGCATTTGAAACAGCAGCAGCATCTGGAAAACCATCAGTTTATCTAATCAACTCATACCCTCATTCGATACGGATTTCACAATGTCCCACACTACCGAACGCCACCTTAAGACCGGAAACGATCCACGCACAATGCCTGAATATTCAGCGCTACGTGATGAATTGGCTAAACTCTCCCATCCTGCCCGTCCGGATGTGAACTGGGGGAATGTTGAAAAACTGGCATTAAACCTTTTCGATACCAATGGTGTCGAGCTTCAGACGGCGGCGTGGTATACCCTGGCAAGGGCACAACAGGCGGGTATACAGGGTTTCAATGAAGGTATGGCGATACTGGATGCCCTGATACGCTATCAATGGTCCGCAATGTGGCCCGCTTCTGCACATGCCAGAATAGAAATACTCAGCAGCCTGAATAAACGTCTTCAGCAGCTGTTCCGGACGTTATCCCTCCTGAGGGAGGATCTACCAGGCCTGAACCAAGGCATTAGGCTTTTGAGCTCAACAGGTGAAGCTCTGCAACGACTCGAACTCCATAATGCAAGTGGATTTGAGCCACTTCGTCAGATGCTGCAAAACACAACCATCAGGCTGGAGAATAGCGATGTCCCCTCAAGCCAGACAGAGAGCAATCTAACAGATGTAGCACTACCTGTTAGGGCTGAAAGGCAGAATAGTCAGCGTTGGGTATATGTGGTGAATTCTGAACCAGCAGTTGAAGTTGAAGTAATCAGAAAATCAGCCTCCAGGGTCACTCCATTAGTGGCTTATTTCGGGGGTATTTTAACCGCTGCCGTACTGGGCATAGCCGCCTATATTTTTACGCCAATAGTATTCAGCCACCCCGGAGAAGATGCGTTGAACAACTCTCTCGCAGCTTTACCGACCAGCATGCCTCTTCCGGCTGTAGATCAGCTACGCCAGGACGCCCCGGCGTGGCTTGAATCCAGTGATACCTACGCAAAACAATTAACTTCCCGTCTGCACGAACTGAGCACTCTTCCACCGTATTGGCCATTGCAATACGGTAATCAGTTGGTAGAACAAACTCGCCATCTTTACCCTAACGCAAAATTTACAGAAGAGCTGTCGGCAGACTGGCAGTCAAAGCTTCAAGCCAATAGTTTGCCCAGTGCCACCATTTCTGGTTGGTACAGGGGAGTATCTGAGCTTCAGACGCTTCAGGACAGACTTAATCAACTCGACGAGAAGAAGGGCAAATATCTGACCGTTAGTGAGCTTAAAACGGCCGTCTTCTCAATCTCAAAGTCCTTTAACGAAAGCGTGCCAGTTGAAGAATTAATCCGGCAACTGCAAAATTCCCCGCAGGATCAACCGCTGTCCCGAGACCTGCTCAACCGTGCAGATCTACAGCTCCGGCAACTGAATAACTCCTACATGATGGCTACATCAGACAATTAGAAATAGGTTTTAAGTTTAGGCGTAACGGGTAATCATGACGCTCAGTCTGTTTGTCTCCATACGCCTCACCTTTACCACCTTCGAAACTCGAAACCAGACCTCATTTCGCCGGTTCGCCAACAACCAATTTCATGTTAATCTCCGGCCTTAAATTTTTCCCTTAACAGTCGTGGAGAAAGTATTGACTGAGCTAACTACTAAGCGTCCTGACACTGAACTGGCTCATCTTGCCTGGTGCATCATCGTAGCGGTTAAGCTTGCAAGGAAAGAGGGAAAATCTCTCACGTCTCTTCAAACTCACATGTTCATAATGCAGTGGCTTTCAACCGCTCAGAAACGCAAGGTTTTTCCTAAATCTTTAGCACCTGACATTATCTGGTTACAGGAGCAAGGGAAACTGAAAGGGCCTTCAGCACGGCTTTACAGCAAGGTGGAGTATATCTGGCTGGCAAGCTCTGGTGAGTTAGCCAGTCAGAGCACGCTGTTTAGATTCACCTGCATGATTGACACACTACGTTCAATGGGCTGGCAGGATCACCTATTATCCGATACCGAATGGCAGGATGGTTGGAAATGCGGTACAGATATATCGGCTGTGTATACACAGAAATCTCAACTCCATAGCTCATTTACAGAATCGGGAAATCTTATACTGCCACTTGAGGTGCGTGTAACTGGCGTTCCTGACGGGATATTTCCATTATTGGAGCAGTGCGGGCTCAATACTGAGAAGTTGCCTGTAAGTATGGGTTATACAGTCCTGATTTTACAGCCAGAGATTGATTCAAGTTCCGTGAAGCAAGATATCGTTGAATATTAATGGCCTGAGCATTCAGGCCATTAAAAATTTATCTTTAGCTCACAACTCACTTAAACGGTCTCTGACTATCGTGGCGCACGCTAATGGATCCGCGACAATATCCTTCCCATATATTCTTAGGCTAACGATACCAATTTCCGCCAACGACTTATCAATATTTCTGTCTTTAACAATAGATTCTGTGGAAGAATGATGTTCTTTAGAATCACAAAAAATTGCTAATTTTTTTTCAGGGAAATAGAAATCAGCATCTGTTATGGCTTTTAACCGTCTACGTGAGCGCGAGTTTTCCCATAATTTATGCAGGCTAGGGACTGTAAGTCCGTCTTCAGTAATTATTGTTTGAATTTCTGGCGTCAAGCCCAGGCTATCCATTGCCTGAAGTAAAAAAAGTTCTATAGGAGAATCACAGCCCCATATTTTCCTGGGCTTTATCTTGTTAAATTTCTTGAAGTACCTATCCTTTCTGTATTTTTTGTGATCAGCTTTGACTTGCGGACTGTTATCAATAGATTTAATGAATGGCGGCACGACATTATGATAGTTATATTTATCTGACAACAGAAACATATTGTTTACGAAACCAATCATATCAGATTCAATTCCAGAATAATCCACGGAATTATACATATAAAGTCCAAAAGCTCCTTTAAATGGATTGAACCCATAGTAAAGCTTCGGCACTTTAGCATCCATCTCAAGATCATACTCCTCAATCAATTCTGTCTTGAGTGAAGTCAACTCTCCTCTTTTGCTTGCAGGGAAGAGTGAAATGTTGTACGGCTTGCAATGCATTACCCCATCAATTTCTTTAAAACCATAGGCATTAATTACCAAAAATACCATTTGAAAGGAATCATCTCTTTTTTTATAAAGTTCAAGGGACTCCTTTGATGGATTGATAGTAATTGTCTCACCATAAGTATCTAGGTGATCTTTCTCAATCGGCTGTAACCCGAACAAATCTGCAATATCATAACTCAAAAAATCTCCCGCCATACCTTCCAGGTCTATTTTTACGGGAAGGTTAGGCATATCTTTATAGAACGGTATACTGTAAAGTACCTCAGGTCTATTAGATATATTTTCAATTTCGTTTGCACTCATTAAAATTGCCTCAGTTCTAAACTATTTTAATTTAAGAGAAAAATACTCACGAGTATTTAATGGTGAATTTATATAACTAGTATCTGTCCCACCAAGTAATGCAACAAGATAACGACATATCAAAGCTTCCATTTGTAGAAGAATGGCGTTCCGAACTGTTCCTGACTGTTCAGACCCATATGCAGAGAAGCCTAATGGTTGGCCAAAAAAAATCGCTTCATGGAAGTTTTCATTACGGACATCAGCAATATTATCCTCACCATCTGCCCAGAAGGGTATAGGCATCCCTAATGTGTCACACATCCAATAAACTCTGTCCTTGTGTAGTGGTTTTTTGATTTTTTTAGTCTTATCTCTTTCATCCCATATAATGGAAAAGCATCCATCAAGAGCCATATATAGATACTGGAATTTTTCAAAGTGAAGGTTTTTTGGGTTTTGTGACAAAAACAGGGCGTGTATGACAGCTGCTAAGCGCATACAAGTTGTTACTTGACGGTCCTCTTTATTCAGAAAGTTTAAAGCTAACTGTATAGCATCCGACTCATTGGATCCTGATAAACAAAAATCGACCAGAGTCCCGGGTTTAACCGGAGTTGCATCTAAAAATCCAGCTTGAGTACTTGTCAGACGCATTCCTGTGAAGAATGACAGGCACCATATAACGAAGCATACGTCATCCTCACTATAGGATCCATTCAGCACCAACTTATGAGTTTTAGGCATGCAGAAAACCCGACCGCTATAAGGCCTAGTAATTACATTACCCCTTAGGTCATACGTTTCTTGAAGTTCGGCATAAAACCATCCATTTTCAACGTTAGGATGGTCCTTTATATATTTTGATGCTGAATCATGGTCTGAAAGTGTATCGAGCGAAAAAATATCGGTCTTAAGATCAAGACGCTTTGGGTAAAAACCAAATTCTGCTGTTTTGCTATCGGTAACGGATTCCGTCGCATGTACGCTCATAGCCACCTTATGATGAACAGGCCGTTCCATCAAAAGCTCCTTTGGTTTATAGTGCTTTATGCTGTAAGTCATTAAATGGTATCACGAAGTACTTTAACTTACAGCTTCAACCGATGTTCACCACAGGAATGGAAATGAATCACAGGAAATGGATCAGCGATTAAATCTGTTGCTCCGGTGTAAATTCCAGTGCGCACTACAAAATAAAATAACCATATAAATCAATAACTTAGTGCACATAACAAAGATTATGTGAAATCATCGTTAAGTAGTCGATTTATTTGGAAGAGACGTCGCCTTTAAGTTAAAATCACCCATACACAATATCGACTGGAGCAACTCATGGCTGACACCAACCTCCCCCCGGGTTATAAAAAATGCAAAGCATGTCAGCAAGTAAAACCCTTTGAACAGTTTGGAAAAGAGCTCAAGGGCAAATTTGGCCTCAAGAGCAAATGCCGAGCGTGTATCAGCGAGAAAAACAAAAAGTACGCAGCAGGCCCAGGGGCAGAAATAAAGACGCAAAATAATAGGACCTATCAGGCCGATAACAAGACTGAGCTCGCGGAGAAAATGCGCGTTAAGCGTGCGAAGGAAAAATTTGGTGATAGGTATAATTCCCACCTCGCATCTTTAGAGGCCATGAAAAAGCTCAAATAATGTAGATAAAACTAAGGAATTCACGATGAAAGTAAAAGAGCTACAGGCAATGTTAGCTGGGTACGATCCGGACGCTACTGTATTGATTTCTGGTTTTGAGACAACCGCTAGCCTTTGGGTTGCTGAAGCTGATACCGTAACTAATTGTGCTTCAGTGTTGCAGCCAGAAACGCCAATGCTTGGCAACCGGAAACTCTCTAGTGATGGTGATGCATCGGTGTGGATCGGGTGGCGCAATGACTATAGAACAGATACTTTTCTCCATGCTTTAGCTACACCAGAAGACTATGAGTAAATTCCTTGTAGGAACTAAGACTCAAAGCCTTGCGTGTCAACGCAGCCCGATGGCGGCGTTGACGGGACAAGCTGCTCTACAGTTACTTGATAACACAGCTTACAAAACACCCGATTAACGGAACCACTCCGGATGCTTTTGCTTATCTCCTCGCTGGACATGGGCCGTGTACTCCTCAACCTCTGCCGAACTAAGCATGACCCCATCAGCATTAATAATAAACGGCCGGAGCTTCACTGCATCGTTATTGAATTTCGAATCCGCATATACATTAATGATAAAATGCAATCGTTGGTCAGAAGAGGCCTGACGTCGCCACGCCTGAAAACTTTGTGTCTGCTTAATATAGTTGGTCAGCAGAGGGGCATACGCTTCGTTTTCCTCAGGACTTAACTTCTGGTTTCTTACAATTTTGTTGATGATTGTTGCAACCCCAGCAACCACCCCCTCAAAATTTAGCTTGGTCGTGACTCTCGTGTTATTAAAATCATTTTGAGATAACGACACTAGCCATGTTTTCTTAAAACGCCAATCTCTGAAATACACGAAGTGCGATGATACAGGCGTTGCATGGTTAAACTCGCCCAAATTCCAGCCAAATCCCTCCATCGTACATTTGCTAATCTCTTTATCAATTAAATCCATAATACAACCCCTGCGTTTTGCTTTGCTTAAATATTGAGTGACTTATATTCCCGACCTAATAGATATGCTAGCATAATCGAAATAATCACAAACACTATCTGCACACCGAAATTTAAAATAACTTATCCAGAAGTTAATAACGCAGGCGTCTAATTTAATGGAGTTAGCATGGTTAACATTCATTTAATAACAACATGTGCGAAAAGTAAAAATGGCGACGTGAAAGACTCTATATTTCCAAATGATATTACTGATATCCGCCAGGCATTTTCAGAATGGTCATTGATGGTCAGACACCGGTACCAGCAACGCAAAGACATTACTGAAGCAAAAAATTTGTATCGCGGTGCTCACTGGAAAACAGCGTTAGAAATAAGCAATCACTTTCCGAATGTCTCACTTTGGGTTATTTCCGCCGGTCTCGGACTTCGCCATAGTTCCGATCCCACGATGCCCTATGAGGCAAGCTTCTCATTCATGCCCCACGACTCGTCAGACGTGTGGGCATTGCATATTCGTGAACCGATTTTGCCAGGCCGCATCTGTTCGCTTTCTGAACTTCTCGGCACCCACAACGCGGATCGGTTTGTTCTAGCAGCATCCCCCCTCTATCTGAAGGCGATAGAGCACGACCTGCTTGACGGTATCAATAAGTTATCAGATCCGTTTACGCAGGTTACTATTGCCACAACTAAAGCCTACGCCGGTAACCTGCTGCCGTATGTGAAGTGTACAAATCAGTCCATGATGAGCGAGCTGGGTGCAAACATGACGACCCTCAATATCAAACATGCTAAGCGCATTCTGGAAGGCAACTTCTTCGAGTCAGATCCGTACATCAGTTGAAACGCCAGTAGGTGAAAAGTAACTTTTCACCTACTGGCCCGGTAACCCGGCATAACCTGTGCCAAAGCGGAAAAAAACGTCCAATCAGATAGGAAGAAAATGTTTACCAGGCTCGTTTAATGACCCTGGTGACTCCGGGTGCAGGCTGGTGCCATTCTACGTTTTCAGCTGAGCTACGGATTCGGGTTGATCCCCGCCCGATATTTCTTAAGGCTTGCTCCTCTGAATCCATTCGGTATGTTCGTACTTCGAAATCGTCTGGGCAGATACTCCCGAGTACTTCCTGGATTGTCAATTCTTGCTGGCTGATATCGTACCAATGCGATAGCAATACTGATTTACCATCCCGGTCCACCGGCTGTTTATTGAAATGGTCACGTTCAAACTCCCACACAGTAACCGGCGATAATCCCTGCGGCCGAGGGTTATGAATAACCTCATCAATCAAAATCGCACCATCGTCATCGATGAAAGACGGAGTCAAATATAACTGGCCATTTTTGCTGAAATTAGCCTCCAGCCAGCTCCACTGATCATTCAACATCGTTGGCATCTCATGAGATCCTCCCGCTGACCAGAGGCTATAGGAAGCCTTCCTGTTACTGTCAAACAAAGCCGACTGTACCTCTCCTTCCGATTTTGTATAAAAGCCCAGAACTGGTGGCACACCGGCTTCTAATTTGGCCAGCATTTTCTTCTCTACTTCATCTGCATACTTAAAGTTAGAGAGGTACTCTTCAAGAAACAGCTTCCGGAGCTCCTCATTCGGGGCATAGTGCAGTAACCAGTCTTGTGGCGATTTGGTACCAATGTAGAGCAAGTGTGCCTTTCCTCGCACCCGCTCTACGCCAACAGGAATCATCAGATTTGGAAATTCAGCTGTTGTTGTCTCTTCATTAATTTCTTCAAATGCCTCAAACCATTGCCTCATCACCTCAGTGAAGATGTCAGGATCTGAGATCCCCACAAAACGCTGAAGGGCCTCTGGGCCAGCACAGCAAAGGTCAAACCATGATTGTTTTTCCTGATAACTCGCAAATGCCGTTTTCTTACCATCCCATTCCGCCACCAGCTGTGGCTCTTCATACAGGGTATTTTCCGACGGCGTGATGTTATTCATTTTGACCCAGTCCTTACTGACCTGGCGGATGGAACCTTTTGTGTTTGATGCGAGCTGTAACTTGTGAACCCAGGCATGTGCTTCCAGGCGGTTATCGCATTCATATGCGGCAGGCGTGGCATATGCCAGTAACTTTCCAGTGGCATTTACCGACAAGCGAATAAGCCTGAAGCCCTGCTGTTCCAGGAAATATTTCACGTCAGGGAATCGAGCCATAGCCGCCCCGCCAAGCTGGAAAAGCTGATTCAGCAGACCTTCCCTACCCTTTTGTGTTTCCATCGCCACAGAGAGCGGCTCACCACGGTTATTTGCACGAAACGTGATGATGCACTTATCGATGAGACCCGGGCGGCTTTCAGGTGTACCGATATGGCCATCAATGAGTGCCTGGTTTAGCTCCATACGATAGCTATGTTCTTCCTGGCGCTCCTGATGGATGAATTTCAGCGCCATTTTAAACATCCGGATGTAGAAGATGTGATTGCTGCGGAACTTCCGACGTCGGATATACCACTCAAGGTCTTCCGGAAGAATGGTATCCATGCACAGATACCCCATGGTCTCCCTGACCTGGTACTTCGACATGTTTACCTTACAGCTAATGATTTTGTCTGTTGAATACCGTCTGCACGTAACATTAACGATAACGTCCTCGCCCTGACGGCTGGCAATGACGATCTCGTAATCCTTAAGCGGTTCCGCTTTCCAGCTCCAGCCCCGATAGCTTCTATAAGCACTGTCCTCCTGAGCGGCGCCCGGTGCTGTTTGTGGCGAAATAAGCTCATTCCAGGCGCAAAGTACCCGTGATCCGGACTGCAATGCTGAATTAGATCGGGCAATGAACTCTGAAAGAGACGGACGAAGTTCAGGGGCGGCCAGTAAACCACTGCCATCATTATCGTGGAGGAAGGTCATGAATTGCGCCTGGAAATCCATACTCAGAAAGCTATAAGGGGTTTGTTTATCATAGAAAGACCCAAACAGCTTCAACCGATGATCCAGCCCGCAAATGAGGATCAAAAAACGACGATAGTGCAAGGCCATCAGGTCGTGAGCCTTAAGCCGGTCCGTATAACTGA
The DNA here is from genome assembly GCA_036495715.1 of Scandinavium sp. Classification (GTDB taxonomy): domain Bacteria; phylum Pseudomonadota; class Gammaproteobacteria; order Enterobacterales; family Enterobacteriaceae; genus Scandinavium. Next base: position 4,754 of record DASXML010000023.1, on the reverse strand, counting down.
CATCTTCAAATTTAATGGTGCTCCCATCCATACCCCGGAAGTGCGATTGCTGTTCGCTTTCGGATGGAAACAGTTGGTTTGCCCCGAGATGGCTTTCTACTGATGAAAAGACCTGATAAATGTTCTGCCCATCCCTTACAAGAAGGAAGACCACTTTATTCTGACTATTTCGGGCCTGATTCTCCCAAGGATCGCGATAATCAATATAACGACGTGTAGTCGCCATACAGACAATAGAGCGCTCCGACGGGAAAATTTGTTCCACCAGCGAGGTGTTTGATTTCAGTACCTGATGGAATCGCTCCATGCTGGAAAAATCAAACCATTCATCAAGGTCTGTCCATACTGCAAGCTCTTCGTCAACCATGAGTTTGCTCTGAACGATCTGAAGCGGAATGCTCTCAGGTGCTGACTCACCTTCGCAAATCGTCACCACTTCCACATCTTTGCCGATGTAGAGCTCCAGACTACCTACTCCATCCTGAATTTTCTTCACATGCTCCCGGGATGCTTCGGACGTCGCGATCATCGCGGCGCCCTGCTCCTCAAAATATGGTGTCATTCGCTGAATCGCCAGGGTGATATCATTCGACCTGGATGAGATGGTTCGGCTAATAATCTCGTTGATCCGCCCTTCCTGTCTGGCCGCATTACGGATTTCATCGATACGTGCTTCGGTCAAATCCGACGACAACGCATTTTGGACACTCCCCACTGCAATCGAGGCAATCGCCTGGGATTGAGCAGTAAGCGCAAGAGCACCACCGTTCATGCTCGCCGGTTCTGGATGACTCTGTTCCTTCTCAAACTGTTCAATTGCAAAGCTTCTGAGTGCTTTGGGGTTGCCTACAAGTCCGGTGAGATCAGCCTGAAGTCTGGCTACTTCTTCCTGCACATGCAGCAGCTCGGCCGCACGGATCTGCTTATGTTCAGGCTGGAACTGGAATCGGTTTAAAAAGTCCTGTGTCAGAAAGCGATGCTCTGTCATCGTCTTTCCTCTTTCATGAACCTTCCCCTGACTATCGGTTACCTGAATGGTAATTGTCTTGCCAAACACGCGTGGGTGAGAGCGCAGAATGACGGTATGCAGTTCGTCCTCGACATAGCGTAAGGAGACAATAAGCAATGTCTCACCGGCTTTAATTCCTTCCTCCGGAATATCGTCCAATGCTGACCAGAACTCACCTGAGACCAGAGATTGAAAACGTTCAATGCGTTCTACGCCATGTTTGATGACCAGCTCACCCATCGTAATCTTCCTTACCAAACAATATTTGAAGGAAGTCTATCAGGATGAGCCTGGCCTCTAATAAGCTGTGCGGCCCTAAATGCCTATCCTGCTGCGTATAAATATCCTGGCAGGGTGTGCAACAGACATATCAGCCACGAGTGAGAGGGTCCAGAAGTGTTTATTGATGCATGCGTAAAAGGTGCGGCCAGAGACCGCACCCAAAATGATGGACCTACAACTGAGGGAACTCGATTGCAAAAGTGGCCGTGCCGGAATAGCCGCTTTCAGCAGGTATCACCGGATAGGATCGCTCCTCTCCATTCCCCATATCTAATGACAGTGACTTTGTCTCTCCCGGCTGAACAGTAACTCCGGCAACGGTGACACCGAACTGAGCATTTTTCTGAACGGTCAGGGTCCCGTTCAGCAGCCCAGTGATGATTGAACCGTCCTGCCGACGCAATACGCTGGTTCGAATAATGGCAAGCGGTGTGTTGTCTGTAGCTTTCAAAGCGACAGCTGTAGCCAGCGTCTTTAAGTTATCCAGTAATATCAGATTGGCTGGCTGATACGTGAAGTTAAGCGTTTTAATAGTCTGGTTTCCCGACCCATCAATCGCCAGAGCCTCAAGATGATACGTTTGGTCTGATTCATCCGTATTTGGGAAAATTCTTGGATATTCAGGAATATAGACATCTTTGCTAATGGATGTAAAAGCCAGTGTGACCTTTTCTGAGTTAGGGCCGCCTGCCAGCTTGAGTGACGTTAAGGAGGCATCCCCAGAGGCATCAGTAACGCTTATCCGCAGGTTCTCAAGCCCCTTTACCAGTACTCCCTCAGCATCGGCACCATTGAAAGTAAAGCCGATAACGGGAAGCGTAGTATCGATGTTCAGGGGTGTATTTAGCGATTTGGTACTCTTGTTTCCAACCAAATCCGTAGCAGTCACATCGAGCACTGTATAATTACCATCCGGCAGACCAGCATAAGAGAAAGTAGCATTTTTCGTTTTAAAATCGCTCTCCGTCACAGATGTTGGCGTCAGCGTTAAAATTTCTCCACGAGAATTTTTAAGCGTAGCCTGAAACACTTTGGTGTCCCAGTAACTGATATTCCAGGCATTGACCCGATCATTATCGGTTGCAGTCATGGAAATTGTTTTTGCTGCTTTGTTAATCTGAGCACTGTTAATGACTGGAGCATTGTTATCCCAGATTACGGAGAAATTACCGGCCAGCGAGTCGTAAATATTGCTACCATCTTTTCCGGAATAAAGATGGATATATTCGAATCCCTTACCGCTGGTGTACGCAAAATTGACCGCCATTTCGCAGCTGGTTTGCCCCACAGGTATAGTACAAAACCAGTTTGGTTCCTTAACCGTTCTGAATCTCTGTACATAATTTCGTTGCTCTGCGGTGACCTTAATGCGTGAAATAGTCCCCGTCTGTATGCTGATTGACGCTTGCTTCAGCCACTCGTTTGTTTCACTGCGATACATTTCCTTAGCCACTATCTTAGGAGCCATCTCCAAAGAAGATGCAGGGGAGAAATTAAAATAATTGTTATGAATTCGTCTGACCCCACCGGCCAGAGTTTCAAACTCATAATAGGTATCACCAACGCTGGGATAGATATATTTAAATGTGAAAATGTTATAGTTATTATCTGAAGTCTGATACTTGCTGTCAGCCCATCCATATTTTGTTCCATTAGTAGAAACAAAATCACTTTTCTTCCTTAAAACTCTGATGGAAATTGGATTTTGATATACCTCCATACCAGATTCATAGGTCTCCCATAAGCCAGTATTCGCATTCTGTACCTGAATAAGATCGTCTGGTTTAACCCTATCAATTACACTCCGTCGACTCAGTTCACTCCTGTTACCAGCTTTATCATACAGGTATATGCCTATCGTATACTCAGACCGGGCATCCGGGGCCATCGCACTACCGCTTGCATCATCAATCTGTACAGTGACGCTGCCATCGACAGTGTTAATTTTTGCCCCCTTTCTGCGCTCCACTCCAGCAGTGTCAGTAATAAAATACTCTGCTTTATCAAGCCCAGAGCTTTTGTCGCTCAGGCCATTGAACACTATTGCCTGAACACTTGCGTACTGCATTCCAGGTGGGAGGGAGGTAAAGATCGCTTCACTTCCGTAGGTCCAGCCATTTCTCGTGTAGGTGATGGTGCCTGTTACTGGCGGGGTACGGTCTATTGCAATTGGATAATCCTGGCGAGAAACCTCTTTCCCTTGCAAATCGGTGATGATTTCTCTCAGCGTAAAATTATCTTCACCCATTGCTGGCACCGTAAGAGTCTTACCATAATAATTAAACCCGGCAGACGATGTTGCTCGGTCATTAACAGTGATCAGGCCGCTTTTTGTACTCCAGATAGTACTACCATCACTTCTCAGCAAGGCCAGGGTGATGTAACGATCAAGCCCCGAAATAACCGAAACATCAAAGCTCGTTACCGGGTTGATCCATTTCACTGCCGGGGTTACGGTTTTCTTTGCATTTAGCGTATCTTTAAAACTCAGTTCTGCAACCTCAGCTAAAGCACCAATACTGAAGCTTGAGAGAGCAACAAACAGCGCCACGTTCTTTTTCATGGGGGTTCTCCTAATATTGCCCTCATGATACGTATTTAAAGTTTGAGTTTTGTTAGATATAGGCTTTAATTGGCCCGTCAAAGCGGGAGCTTTCGTTAATTTGATAAAGCTGAGTTATCTACTATTTAAGTTACGGCTTACACAGGTTTTTAATGAATATGAGCCATCTACCCGACCATCTTAATGACCTTCACCGTGCACTGCTTCAGGTGGATGATGCACCTCTCGAATGTGATGGTCATTCTCTGATGGTCAGCCTGGCCCTGGCACGTGAAAACATTCCTCACCAACGCGTCATGGGCCAAGTTAGCGGGCTGGATAGTGACTTCGTGCTCTCTCCCCATTGCTGGATAATGCTGGACGGGTATATCGTGGATTACCGGCTGCGTATGTGGATTCACCTGCATTTTGGTGTAGAGATGGCAGCCAAGGCACCGCACGGCATATTCCCCTGTAGTTCATCCCGGATGCAGTATCGCTACCAGCAGATACAGCACCTACCCGCGACACCTATGGACGAAGGTCTCCTGGATATAATAACTGATGGATACTCCAGCAGGCTTAAGATCCCTCAAAGTTGTATCAGCTGGTTCTCACCGAAAGCTGGCTAAGTCACCATGTCCCGCTAAAGACGTGATCAATCAGTCTGCTGGCGCCGGGCATAGTGTTAAATACTGCCCTAATTTCACCAAAGAACCACGTCTTTCAGTCTGGGCTGGTGAGAGGGTTTGATCTTTCTGTCGATGGCGGGGATACTGTTTATATATGGGTCTTCCCCGTTCATGGTGGGAAGGCTCAGAACGCCATGTTCAGCCTGCCATAATGGAACATTACTGCCAGTTTGAAGCGTTCCTTATTCCTGTATCCCCGAGACTTGATCCTTAACAACCGGATCTTGCT
>DASXML010000022.1:0-6752 GCA_036495715.1 Scandinavium sp. | reverse complement strand
CATCATCCGTCCGTCGTTCACCATGGGCGGCACCGGTGGCGGTATCGCGTACAACCGCGAAGAGTTTGAAGAGATTTGCGAACGCGGTCTGGATCTTTCTCCGACCAAAGAGCTGCTGATTGATGAGTCGCTGATTGGCTGGAAAGAGTACGAGATGGAAGTGGTGCGTGATAAAAACGACAACTGCATCATTGTCTGCTCTATCGAAAACTTCGACGCGATGGGTATCCACACCGGTGATTCCATCACCGTAGCACCGGCGCAAACCCTGACCGATAAAGAATACCAAATCATGCGTAACGCCTCGATGGCGGTACTGCGTGAAATCGGCGTAGAAACCGGCGGCTCTAACGTTCAGTTCTCGGTGAACCCGAAAAACGGTCGCCTGATTGTTATCGAAATGAACCCGCGCGTGTCCCGTTCTTCCGCGCTGGCATCAAAAGCGACCGGTTTCCCGATTGCAAAAGTGGCGGCGAAACTGGCGGTGGGTTATACCCTCGACGAGCTGATGAACGACATCACAGGTGGCCGCACGCCGGCGTCCTTCGAGCCGTCTATCGACTATGTTGTGACCAAAATCCCTCGCTTTAACTTCGAGAAATTTGTTGGCGCGAATGACCGTCTGACCACGCAGATGAAATCCGTTGGCGAAGTGATGGCGATTGGTCGCACTCAGCAGGAATCGCTGCAAAAAGCGCTGCGCGGTCTGGAAGTCGGCGCGACCGGCTTCGACCCGAAAGTGAGTCTTGATGACCCGGAAGCGTTGACCAAAATCCGCCGCGAGCTGAAAGACGCAGGCGCTGAGCGTATCTGGTATATCGCCGATGCCTTCCGCGCAGGCCTGTCCGTGGATGGCGTGTTCAACCTGACCAATATCGACCGCTGGTTCCTGGTGCAGATTGAAGAACTGGTGCGCCTGGAAGAACAAGTGGAAGACATCGGCATCACCGGTCTGAACCACGAATTCCTGCGTATGCTCAAGCGTAAAGGCTTTGCCGATGCGCGTCTGGCTAAACTGGCGGGCGTGCGCGAGTCTGAAATCCGCAAATTGCGCGAGCAGTACAACCTGCATCCGGTGTACAAGCGTGTAGATACCTGTGCGGCAGAATTCTCCACTGATACCGCTTACATGTACTCCACGTACGAAGACGAGTGCGAAGCGAATCCATCCACCGACCGCGATAAAATCATGGTCCTCGGCGGCGGCCCGAACCGTATCGGTCAGGGGATTGAATTCGACTACTGCTGCGTTCACGCCTCTCTGGCGCTGCGTGAAGACGGGTATGAGACCATCATGGTCAACTGTAACCCGGAAACCGTCTCAACCGATTACGATACCTCCGACCGCCTGTACTTCGAGCCGGTGACCTTCGAAGACGTGCTGGAAATCGTGCGTATCGAGAAGCCGAAAGGCGTTATCGTGCAGTACGGTGGTCAGACACCGCTGAAACTGGCGCGTGCGCTGGAAGCGGCGGGTGTGCCGGTTATCGGTACCAGCCCGGATGCTATCGACCGCGCAGAAGACCGCGAGCGTTTCCAGCAGGCGGTTGACCGTCTGAAACTGAAACAGCCTGCGAACGCCACCGTCACCGCGATTGACATGGCGGTTGAGAAAGCGAAAGAGATTGGCTATCCGCTGGTGGTACGTCCGTCTTATGTGCTTGGTGGTCGTGCGATGGAAATCGTCTACGACGAAGCGGACCTGCGTCGCTACTTCCAGACTGCTGTCAGCGTCTCTAACGACGCGCCAGTGCTGCTGGACCGTTTCCTCGATGACGCGGTAGAAGTGGACGTTGACGCCATCTGCGACGGCGAAAGCGTGCTGATTGGCGGCATCATGGAACACATCGAACAGGCAGGCGTTCACTCCGGCGACTCCGCATGTTCTCTGCCAGCCTATACGCTGAGTCAGGAAATTCAGGATGTGATGCGCCAGCAGGTGCAGAAACTGGCCTTTGAGCTGCAAGTTCGCGGCTTGATGAACGTCCAGTTCGCGGTGAAAGACAACGAAGTCTACCTGATTGAAGTCAACCCGCGTGCGGCGCGAACCGTACCGTTCGTCTCCAAAGCCACCGGCCTGCCGCTGGCGAAAGTGGCGGCGCGCGTGATGGTTGGGCAAACGCTGCAACAGCAGGGCCACACTAAGGAAATCATCCCGCCGTACTACTCGGTGAAAGAAGTGGTGCTGCCGTTCAACAAATTCCCAGGCGTTGACCCGCTGTTAGGGCCAGAAATGCGCTCTACCGGGGAAGTGATGGGCGTCGGTCGCACCTTCGCGGAAGCCTTTGCCAAAGCGCAGCTCGGCAGCAGCTCCACCATGAAGAAGCAGGGCCGCGCGCTGCTCTCCGTGCGTGAAGGTGACAAAGAGCGCGTGGTTGACCTGGCGGCGAAACTGCTGAAACAGGGCTTCGAGCTGGATGCGACCCACGGCACCGCTGTCGTGCTGGGCGAAGCGGGCATTAACCCGCGTCTGGTGAACAAGGTGCATGAAGGTCGTCCGCACATTCAGGACCGTATCAAGAATGGCGAATACACCTACATCATCAATACCACCGAAGGGCGTCAGGCGATTGAAGATTCCAAGCTGATTCGCCGTAGCGCATTGCAGTACAAAGTGCACTATGACACCACCCTGAACGGCGGTTTCGCAACAGCCATGGCGCTGAACGCGGATGCTACCGAGAAGGTGATTTCGGTGCAGGAAATGCACGCGCAGATAACCAAGTAATCTCGCTGTAGGCCGGGTCAGGCGTAGCCGACACCCGGCAATATTGCCCGGCGGCAAGCTCTGCTTGCCGGGCCGACAAAATGCCCGCCTTCAGTTAAGAACCTTCTGGTTTCTCATCTGCGTTCAGTCAGTTAGCCTAAAATGGTTAGACAGATAATCATTCATAAACTGAAGAGCACGGGAGAACACCATGCGTAACCACCTTTTAGTCACCTCACTTTTTGCCGCCGCAGCACTGTTTACCGTAGCCGGCTGTTCCTCTAATCAGGCGCTAAAAACCACCGACGGTAAAACCATCGTGACCGACGGTAAGCCAGAAGTAGACAGCGATACCGGTCTGGTGTCCTACAAAAATGCCGAAACCGGCAAGACCGAACAGATCAACCGTAACCAGGTTAAGTCTATGGGTGAGCTGGACAACTAATCCCCGTCATCCTTCAAGCCGCAGGTACGTTGGCTGCACTCACTTACCCCAGTCACTTACTCAAGTAAGCTCCTGGGGATAAGCTCACTTGCCGCGTGATTCGGCCTCTCGCCTCACCCTTTCAGGGCCAGCATAAATGCTGTTCAAAGTACCTATGGTACTTTGTCCTGCAACTTGAATTATCTCGGGGATGTGATAGATGGAGATCACAAATCTTCACTGTTAGCCTGTCTGTTAACTGACTACACTCTGCTGATAACATAGAGAAGTGCAAAACAGGCTAACTAATGATTTTGATTATTTATGCGCATCCTTATCCGCAGCATTCGCATGCGAATAAGCGGATGCTTGAGCAGGCAAGGGACATCGACGGCGTAGAAATCCGTTCGCTTTATCACCTCTATCCTGATTTCAATATCGACATCGCCGCTGAACAGGAAGCGCTTTCCCGCGCCGACTTGGTCATCTGGCAGCATCCTATGCAGTGGTACAGCGTGCCACCGCTTCTCAAATTGTGGATCGACAAAGTGCTTTCTCATGGCTGGGCCTATGGGCACGGCGGCACGGCGCTGCGCGGAAAAAGTCTGATGTGGGCGGTCACTACCGGCGGCGGCGAAGATCACTTTTCCATCGGCAATTTCCCTGGCTTTGAAATTTTGGCGCAGCCGCTGCAAGCCACGGCGTTGTACTGCGGCCTGAAATGGCTGCCGCCTTTCGCTATGCATTGCACTTTTATCTGCGACGACGAAACGCTGGTTGCCCAGGCGCGGCACTACAAACAACGTTTGCTCGAATGGCAGGAGGTACATCATGGATAGCCATACGCTCATTCAGGCGCTGATCTATCTCGGCTCGGCGGCGCTGATTGTGCCAATCGCGGTGCGACTTGGGCTGGGATCCGTTCTCGGTTATCTGATTGCTGGCTGCATCATCGGACCGTGGGGTTTCCGTCTGGTGACCGACGCCGAAGCTATTCTGCATTTCGCCGAAATTGGCGTGGTGTTGATGCTGTTTGTCATTGGCCTGGAGCTGGATCCGCAACGTTTGTGGAAGCTGCGCGCCTCGGTATTTGGCGGCGGGATGCTGCAAATGGTGGCCTGTGGAGTGTTGATTGGCGTGTTCTGTATGCTGCTCGGCCTCGACTGGAAAGTGGCGGAGCTGATTGGCTTAACGCTGGCGCTCTCTTCCACCGCGATTGCGATGCAGGCGATGAATGAGCGCAACCTCACGGTGTCGCAGCTCGGGCGTAGCGCGTTTGCGGTGCTGTTGTTCCAGGATATCGCGGCGATCCCGCTGGTGGCGATGATCCCTCTCCTGGCGGCAAGCGGGGCCTCCACGACACTGGCGGCATTTGGCCTGTCGGCGTTGAAAGTCGCTGCGGCGCTGGTACTGGTTATTTTGCTTGGGCGCTATGTCACTCGTCCGGTTTTGCGTTTTGTGGCGCGTTCAGGCCTGCGTGAGGTGTTCAGCGCCGTGGCGCTGTTTTTGGTTTTCGGTTTCGGTTTATTGCTTGAAGAAGTCGGTTTGTCGATGGCGATGGGCGCGTTTTTGGCAGGCGTATTGCTGGCAAGCTCTGAATATCGCCACGCGCTGGAAAGCGATATCGAACCGTTCAAAGGGCTGCTGCTGGGGCTGTTTTTCATCGGCGTCGGCATGTCTATCGACTTTGGTACGCTGGTGACACACCCGCTGCGTATTCTTACTCTGTTGGCCGGATTCCTGGTCATCAAAGCCGTGATGTTGTGGTTGATCGCCCGTCCGCTTGGCGTGCCGAAAGCCCAGCGACGCTGGTTTGCCGTGCTGTTAGGGCAGGGCAGTGAGTTTGCGTTTGTGGTTTTTGGTGCGGCGCAGATGGCGAAGGTGCTTGATCCTGAATGGGCAAAAGCACTGACGCTGGCAGTGGCGTTGTCGATGGCGGCGACCCCGATTCTGCTGGTGCTGCTGTCGATAATGGAGAAAACCGCCAGCGGCGATGAGCGCGAAGCCGATGAAATCGACGAAGAGCAGCCACGGGTGATCATTGCCGGATTCGGTCGTTTCGGTCAGATAGCCGGGCGTCTTCTGCTGTCCAGCGGCGTCAAAATGGTCATCCTCGATCACGATCCGGATCATGTCGACACGCTGCGTAAATTCGATATGAAGGTATTCTACGGCGATGCGACGCGGGTCGATATGCTGGAGTCAGCCGGCGCTGCGCACGCCGAAGTGCTGATCAACGCTATCGACGATCCGAAAACGAACCTTGAGCTGACGGAGCTTGCCAAAGAGCATTTCCCGCATTTGCGTATCATCGCCCGCGCCCGTGATATCGATCATTACATTCAGCTACGTCAGGCGGGCATCGATGCACCTGAACGTGAAACGTTTGAAGGGGCGCTGAAGTCGGGCCGTATGGCGCTCGAAGCGTTGGGGTTGGGGGCATACGAGGCACGCGAGCGTGCTGATGTGTTCCGCCGTTTCAACGTTCGCATGGTTGAAGAGATGGTGGATATGGCCGAAGAGGACGATGCATCCTTCGCGGCGGTGTTTAAACGTACCAGCACCATGCTGACCGATATCATCAATGAAGATCGCAGCAATATGTCGTTAATTCAGCGTCATGGCTGGCAGGGAACGGAAGAAGGAAAACACACCGGAAACCCGGCAGACGAACCCGAAACGAAACCTTCGGCTTAACGGGCACTTAGCGAGAAGACGAAAATATTTCGTCTTCTTTACTCTACCGCCAGTTGACGAGAGATTATGCTTTCCGTATATACACGTCATTATTCTGGCTGCCTCTGTGTTGGCTGCCCTCGTTCACCCCAGTCACTTACTGATGTAAGTGACTGGGTCTTACTCCGTTGCCGCCGTGATGCAACCAAAATGATTTAGTGTATAGTGGCGGCAATTTTTACATCCGGGATATTTCAATGATCAGTCTGATTGCGGCGTTAGCGGTGGATCGCGTTATCGGCATGGAAAACGCCATGCCCTGGAACCTGCCTGCCGATCTCGCCTGGTTTAAACGCACGACGTTAAACAAACCAGTGGTAATGGGTCGCTTGACCTGGGAATCCATTGGTCGCCCGCTGCCGGGGCGTAAAAATATCGTCATCAGTAGCCAGCCGGGTACTGACGATCGCGTGGAGTGGGTCAAATCGGTTGATGAGGCCATTGCTGCGTGCGGCGATGCGGAAGAAATGATGGTGATCGGCGGCGGTCGCGTGTACGAGCAGTTCCTGCCGAAAGCGCAGCGCCTGTATCTGACGCATATTGACGCCGAAGTGGAAGGCGATACCCATTTCCCGGATTACGATCCAGACGATTGGGAATCAACGTTCAGCGAGTTTCATGATGCCGATGAGCAAAATTCTCACAGCTATTGCTTCGAGATTTTAGAGCGCCGTTAAAGCAAGCGGGTCAGAATTATAGCCCCGGCAAGCGTAGCGCCGCCGGGGCAAAGGCCTGATGGCGCTTCGCTTACCGGGCCTTGTATTATCCCTTCCGTGCAGAGAGAACCGGCCAGTTCTCTCTGCCATGCAGTCCGGATGCCGTACCGGGCCTTAGATACCCGAATCTGTGTCGTAGATAATTTGCACCGGACTGCGCTTCTCCACA
>DASXML010000021.1:0-4171 GCA_036495715.1 Scandinavium sp. | reverse complement strand
GAACCCTGCGCGGGATTCGAGTCGGCGTTCACGATCACCCGTAGTGAGTTTGTTGCTGTCACCCGTCACGGTTTTCTGGCTTTCGGTGACGACCGGTGCGGTAATCAGGTTCTGGCGGCGCAGCAACATGTACTGCAGCATCCCGTTGTAATCCCGGGTAAGACGGTTCACATTCGCTTCCAGCGTTTCATCGGCACTCTGTCGCCCTTCTGCCCATCCCTCATTTACCGCCGCCTGCCAGATATCACGCTGAACGCCGTTTTCGGGGATAAGGCCCCCTTCGGGTTCATCGGGGGGGACTGTGCTGAGCCCGGGCATCAGCCAGCTGCGCCAGGTCGGTGGATTACTGACGAAACGTTCTGGCTGGATGATTTCGTAAACGCGGCTTGCCGTGCGGATCTGGTCTGACGTGACGTTTGCCACATCGACGGCTTCGGTGATAACCGGCGGCAACCAGCCGCGGGTACTGATAAGTGGGCGGAAGTCGTAAGTGGCATCAAGCTGTTTCGCTCGCGTCTCAAGATCACGCCGGAGTTCCCAGGCACGCTGCGCTTTACCACCACGAAAACCGGTTGTTCGCCCTCCTTCAGTGAGCATCTGACGGCGGTTGTCGGAGACATCTGCCGTGTCTCGCTTGTGCGGTGTCATATAGGCTTCGGGCCCCGGTGGCGGTGCACCGTCTGGCCCTGGTGGAGGTGCGGGTTTTGATACAGGGAACCCCGCGCAACCCGCCAGTACCAGGGGCAGCAGCAGAACAAAGAAACGGGCTTTCATCGTTTCCCTCTCTTTATGTGGTACGCCGGTTGTGCCGGCAGAGAAGACATAAATTGCAGCACCATCTGACCCGGATATGTCACCAGGGTCGCGCGCCATGCTGTCTGCATCTCAATGATTCGAAGCAGATTGGCATACGTGATGCCCTGTACATCTATGTCTATCGGCAGGGGCAACCGAACACCGGCGTAACTGAACGACTGGCCACGCGCACGCGCCAGCGCATTCAGTAGTTCTACAGCATCACCATTCCAGCTGAGGGTCACACGATCGCTGTCGGCACGAATCATTGCCACAGGTAATGGCGTCGCGACATCCATGCTCCCTTCAAGCCACAGCTGCTGTAGCTGAAGAGATGGCCTGGGAGTCGTAACGCGTGGCTGAACCGTGGCAGGCTCCCGGACAGGTGTATTGAACGGTGCAGTCTGGCACCCGGACAGCAACGCTGCCGCCGCACAGGCAGCAGTGATAAAAGGTTTCATGATGTCTCCGGGGGAGGTTCGCTGAAGATGAAAGGAATAACGTTGCCGTGGAGGCGCTGCGCGTGTTTTTCGCGCATGGGAATACCTGCGCAACCTCAGAAAGCAGCGCATAAAAAGGGTTAATCTGTCTTAGGCCGTTATCAGAGCGGTCTTATCAGAAACCGCCTGCTGTCGTTGACCATCACCGGCCCAGGCGGCGGGAGTCTTTTTCCGGCGCAGACCGCCCGAGCCTGTATTCTGAGCAAATCTTCTGATGCATTCCTGAGCGCTTCCTCGCGAGTTGTTGCGGGTACGGTCAGGTGCTCCAGGTCCGCAAACCGGATTGCTACGGTTCTGTTGAAACAGAGCATGCGTCCTTGCCCCAAATTCGGATCGTACATGGACACTTTCTGCGCCCAAAGTAGGTAACGGCCAGGCCAGCTGCGTTGTTATATGTTTCTGATTCAGCGTCAATTCGTTGAACAGTTAACGACAGCCTGAAAACAGGCTTCACCTTTAGAATTATTAGGTAAAACGATGTAAAAGCGATTTTGTCCAGGATCTAGCGCCATAACATCGGGTGAGTTGTGGTTAGAGCCGTCTGACCAACTTCTGAGTGCGTATGAGCCGCTCACCGCGGTTTGACCCGCAGGGCAATAGGCTGATGCAGTGGCTTTATTAGCGCACGCTGTTTCACCCCAAACTGTGTTCATCTCTAATTTTGCCGTACCTTTCCATGCACCGGATTGACAGGAAAGTATGGCTCCAGACGAGTCGCGGCTTATAGCCCCGGTTACAGAGCAAGAAGAGCCTGCTTTGTTAATTTGATCCAGGGACAATATGCCCCCTGCGCTCACATTCCCGTCAGCCCGTAAACTCCCTCCCCTGACCTGACCACCGGTGTAAATATTTTTGTTATTTACCGCTTTTACAGAGTCAGTACTGTCCATGTAAAAACCGCCACCATAGGTTTCGTTCATCCAACCCTTATTTCCGCGGGTAATAACCCAACCGGTATTGCTTCTGATGTCGTTATTCGCAGTGATCGCCTTATTCGCGGTGATATTTCCGCTTGCAGTAACATTCCCGCCAGCTATCACGTTGGTCCCTGCCGAAACCTGACCGGTAAATGCGCCAGTAGCAGCATTTACGGCCCCTCCGTTATTGATGTTATTGCCGTTCATATCGATGGCAGTATGCATTCGGTTCAGGTCAGGTTTGCCGTTCACCTGGTAGCGATACAAGCGATCGCTGCCGTCATTATCCGTACCCAGTGCATCTGCAGAGAGAAAAGCCGCCAGGCGACCTTGCTGTCCGCTCAGCCCATAATCGCCAAGTTTTGCCTGCCAGCCACCATCAGCGCCCGTCGCTGTATTGGCCGGCCAGACGTAGCCGCCCATCCCCTCGGTATCTGACGCTATTTGACGCAAGCCCTTATAAGGAATGTCACTGCCTCCGGTGGTCAGCACGAACGCGACCAGTTGCCCTGCCTGAGCCGGGTCCTTTGCCACCGCAAGCTGGTAAGTCTGGCCACTGTCGTTGGTCAGCGAGAACCCTGCCGGCAGGTAACCTGCCGTTTGCAGCGCCGCACCGGTGACGATAACCGGACCACTGGCGACTTTTGTCAGCAGCGTATCACGGTTATCGCGCACATACCGTTTTGCCGCCTGAGCGACAAAACTCAGATGTGAAGCCGTGCCGGTCCAGACCTTTTGCTGTTGCCAGTTGGCGTAACCGTCAATGGCTCCTGGCGCCAGATACAACACGATGGCCAGCGCAATACCCGCCTGCAGAAGCATGTTTCCACGATGTACCGGGCGTTGTTTATGTTTGAAAAGATTCATCAGAGCACTCCCGCCATATAGTGGGGAAAGAAAAGGCACACCCCGCACAGATAACAGAACAGTGCGGGGGCAAAAGGTTTGGAAGGCTGCCGGGTCAGCAGCGCACAGAAGCAACAAAGCAGCAATCCGCCGGCTGCGGCATAACACGCGCTTCGCCAGGGCAGCCACGCACACAGCCCGGCCATCAGATACACATCACCCAGCCCAATCCGCTCATCGTCCTTATGCAAATTAGCGAACCAGCGAACACCGGCCGACAACCCGAACGCGGCACAACTGGTCAGTAATGCGGTGAGCCAGGGCTGCACGGAGCCCGGCAGCGCTGCAGCGGTAAGTCCCCCTATCCAGAACATCACGGTATACCGCATGGGCAGCCACTGGCACCGAAGGTCAGTCAGCGTCAGGGGAACAGCCAGGATAAAGAGTGCTATAGCCCGCCACGCGGCCGTCTGCGGTAACATGGCCGGGAGCGTTATCAGCCAGCCGACAGTGCACAGGTATATCAAGGCAACCGGCATAATGTGGTGCCATGTCAGCGGTGGACCACCATGACCATGCAGAAAACGGCTGGCCATAAAGACCTGCAGGGTAAAGAACCCGGCACAGGCAGCTAACCACCACCCGGCTTCAGTGCTTTCAGTTAATAGGATCATGAAATTTTCCGGGTGAAGGTCAGCGGCGCGCCATGTAGTCGGCATAAACCTTGCGGGCATAAATCATGCGGCGGGCGGTGTTATCATCAGCGAAACCGGCGTTATAGCTGCCAAGACACTCCCAGGTGACACCGCATACCTGCAGATGGCTCGCCAGGATCCAGGCTCCCACCATCACATTCAGACAGGGTTTGGTCAGCAGATCCTGTTCACTCTGTAACACCCCCATCGCCCTCAGTTTCGGTACGTGCGTGGAGTTAATCTGCATCAGTCCAAAATCACGACTGGTCACCAGCCCTTTTTTATTACGGTTGTAACCGATGGCCCCGGCATTAAAACCACTTTCAACCTTGCTGATTGACCGCAGTAGCTGGGGATCAACGTGATAACGCTCACCCGCCTCGTTATAGCAGAAGGCCTGAGCTGTTAGTGGCGTGCA
>DASXML010000020.1:0-72817 GCA_036495715.1 Scandinavium sp. | reverse complement strand
ACTTCGTAATGAATTACGTATGTTCACTCCAGAGACTTGGTATTCATTTAGCGTCCGAAGACGTTTAGAATCCATGTCACTTTGAGTGCCCACACAGATTGTCTGATAAATTGTTAAAGAGCAGTGCAACGCGGCTTTCGCCCACCGTTGCGAGGTCCCGTATAATACGTTTTCCTCATTCAGAGTCAAGCGGTTATTTTCGCTTTTCTCTGTCAGAATTTCCGGAGAAACCCTTCTGACCCGGCGGCTTGCTTGCCGTTGTTCCGTGTCAGTGGAGGCGCATTATAGGGAGTTATTCTCAGGTGACAAGAGGAAATTCAAAAAAACCTTTCAACCGTTCGAAATTCATACAAAGCCACATCGGCATGATAGTTTTCGCCTGGTTTTTAAACAAAAACGGACCCCGAAGGGCCCGTTTTTACTTTGTCGTGATTTACTGCACTGCCACAATGCGGTCGTCTTTGACCTTCAGTTGGATAGTTTTCCCCGGAATCAGCTCTCCAGAAAGGATTTGCTGAGCCAATGGGTTTTCAATTTGCTGCTGAATAGCACGTTTCAATGGTCGCGCACCATATACAGGATCGTAACCATTCTCGCTCAACAGCTTCAGCGCATCATCATCTATATGCACATCATAGCCACGATCTTCAAGGCGCTGATACAGCCGCTGCAGCTGAATCTTCGCGATTGAGGCAATGTGTTTCTCACCGAGCGGATGGAAGACCACCACTTCATCAATACGGTTGATGAACTCCGGGCGGAAACTTTGGCTGACCACGCCGAGCACCAAATCCTTCATATGGCTGTAATCCAGTGCGCCGAAACGTTCCTGAATCAAATCAGAACCGAGGTTAGACGTCATGATGACCACCGTATTACGGAAGTCGACCGTTCTACCCTGCCCGTCGGTCAGTCGTCCGTCATCCAGAACCTGCAACAAAATGTTGAACACATCTGGATGCGCCTTCTCAACTTCATCCAAGAGGATAACTGAGTATGGACGGCGACGAACAGCTTCGGTCAGATAGCCGCCCTCTTCATAACCCACATAGCCTGGAGGTGCACCGACCAAACGCGAGACAGAGTGTTTCTCCATAAACTCGGACATGTCGATACGTACCATTGCATCGTCGCTGTCGAACATAAAGTTAGCCAACGCCTTACATAGCTCGGTTTTCCCGACGCCTGTTGGCCCCAGGAACAGGAACGAACCAATCGGACGATTTGGGTCAGACAGTCCAGCACGACTACGGCGAATAGCATTGGAAACCGCCTCGACCGCTTCGTTCTGCCCAATCACGCGGCTATGCAGTTCTTGTTCCATTCGCAGCAGTTTGTCACGCTCGCCTTCCAACATTCTCGCCACCGGAATCCCCGTCCAGCGAGCCAGCACGTCAGCAATCTCGACATCGGTGACACGGTTACGCAGCAGGCGCATCGTTTTGCCTTCTGACTGCGTCGCGGCCGCCAGCTGTTTTTCCAGCTCCGGTATTTTGCCGTACTGCAATTCAGACATCCGCGCTAGATCGCCCACACGGCGAGCCTGCTCGATGGCAATTTTGGCCTGCTCAAGCTCTGCTTTGATGGTTTGCGTACCAGATAACGATGCTTTCTCAGCCTTCCACTCTTCTTCCAGCTCTGAGTACTGGCGCTCTTTATCGTCCAGTTCTTCATTCAGCATATCCAGACGTTTCAGGCTGGCGTCATCCGACTCTTTTTTCAGCGCCTGCTGTTCCAGTTTGAGCTGGATAATGCGACGCTCGAGCCGGTCGAGCTCTTCCGGCTTCGAATCAATCTGCATTCGGATGCTGGAAGCAGCTTCATCAATCAGGTCGATGGCTTTGTCCGGCAACTGCCGGTCAGCGATATAACGGTGAGATAACGTTGCCGCCGCGACAATCGCCGGATCGGTAATTTGCACATGGTGGTGCAGTTCATAACGTTCTTTCAAACCGCGCAGAATCGCGATGGTATCTTCGACCGATGGCTCAGCAACAAACACTTTCTGGAATCGACGCTCAAGTGCAGCATCTTTCTCTATGTATTGGCGGTACTCATCGAGCGTTGTCGCGCCAACACAGTGAAGTTCACCGCGAGCCAGCGCCGGTTTCAGCATATTACCGGCATCCATCGCACCGTCGGCTTTTCCAGCGCCCACCATGGTGTGCAGTTCGTCGATAAACAGAATGACATTGCCTTCCTGCTTTGAGAGATCGTTAAGCACCCCTTTCAGACGCTCTTCGAACTCACCGCGGTATTTCGCGCCCGCCACCAACGCGCCCATGTCCAGCGCCAGTACCCGACGACCTTTCAACCCTTCCGGTACTTCACCGTTCACAATACGTTGGGCCAGACCTTCAACAATCGCGGTTTTACCAACGCCAGGCTCACCAATCAGCACGGGGTTATTTTTAGTACGGCGTTGCAAAACCTGAATAGTACGGCGAATTTCTTCGTCACGGCCAATCACCGGATCGAGCTTGCCCTGTTCGGCGCGCTCAGTCAGATCAAGGGTGTATTTCTTTAAAGCCTGACGCTGATCTTCAGCCCCCTGGTCATTCACGCTTTCACCTCCGCGCATTTGTTCAATCGCCTGAGTCACATTGGCGGTTGTTGCTCCGGCGGTTTTCAGCAGATCGGCCAGCGTACCGCGTGATTCAAGCGCCGCCAGAACAAACAGTTCCGACGAGATAAAGTTGTCATTTCGTTTTTGCGCCAGCTTGTCGCAAAGATTCAGCACGCGCACCAGATCCTGAGAAGGCTGTACGTCGCCACCGGTGCCTTCCACCTGCGGTAAACGGCTTAATGCCTGATCGATGGCCGTGCGTAACTGCCCGGCATTCACGCCAGCAGAGGTTAATAAAGGACGTACCGATCCCCCTTCCTGATTCAGAAGCGCACTCATGAGGTGAAGAGGTTCGATGAATTGGTTGTCGTGCCCCAGTGCAAGCGACTGGGCATCGGCGAGAGCAAGCTGGAATTTATTAGTAAGACGATCCAGACGCATAATTCCTCCCATAACAGGTCAATTTTGCTACTGGAGATTAAATGAGGTCATCCCTCAATTATTCAAGGTTAGAGACCTGAACTATGTGAAAAATAAGTCAGCCTTCTGGATCGTCTTGATTCGTTAGGTTATATCAGCCAAATGAAACTTGCCATACGACCGGTCGTTCGATCGCGTCGATAAGAGAAAAAATCATCCTTTTCACTTAGCGTACAGCGTTCACCGCCAAACACCTGATTGATGCCAACATTCGCCAGGCGCTGGCGCGCCAGGTGATAAATATCGGCGAAATATTTTTCGCCAACTGGACGAAACGCGCTATCGGCGTTTTCATCTTTCGCCATAAAGGCTTCACGGACTTCCGGACCCACTTCAAAAGCATGTGGACCGATCGCCGGGCCGAGCCAGGCCAGAATGTTTTCCGGTTTGTCCTGGAAATGAGCAACGGTTTGCTCCAACACGCCATCGCACAACCCACGCCATCCCGCATGGGCGGCAGCCACTTCGGTTCCGGCTTTATTGCAGAACAATACCGGTAAACAGTCTGCGGTCATTACCGCACACACCAGACCGGGCTTATTGCTGTAAGAGGCATCGGCCCGTTTGGAGGTGTATTCCTCTCCGGTCAGTGTTAATACCGCGTTGCCGTGAACCTGTTCGAGCCACACCGGGCGCGAAGGAAATGCCGCTGTTTCATAGAAGCGACGGCGATTTTCTTCGACGTGTTCCAGATTATCACCGCAGTGGGCACCGAGATTAAGAGAATCCCACGGCGCTAAACTGACGCCGCCCACACGCGTGGAGCTACACGCTCCAACACCCGCAGGCATCGGCCACTGGGGAACAATAATCTTGGTCATAGCCAGGCGACGCCGTCCTTGTGTTCTTCGAAATCTGCACGCATCGCGGCAATCAAATCAACCATATCCTGTGGGATTGGCGCATGCCATTCCATTTGGATTCCGGTGATCGGATGGTAAAGACGCAGCATAGTTGCATGCAGTGCCTGGCGATCGAATTTACGCAGTTCGGTGATGAACGCTTCCGATGCGCCTTTTGGCGGACGTGGACGGCCACCGTATAACTGATCGCCCACCAGCGGATGCGTGATATGCGCCATGTGCACGCGAATTTGGTGCGTACGCCCTGTTTCCAGACGCAAACGCAAACGCGTGTGGATACGGAAGTGTTCCATGATGCGATAGTGCGTCACCGCCGGTTTACCCATTGGGTGAACCGACATGTGTGTGCGCTTAGTTGGGTGACGACTGATCGGCTCTTCAACCGTACCGCCTGACGTCATATGACCAATCGCTACGGCTTCATATTCGCGGGTGATTTCACGCAATTGCAGCGCTTCCACCAGACGCGTCTGGGCCGGAACGGTTTTCGCGACAACCATCAAACCGGTTGTGTCTTTATCCAGACGGTGAACGATCCCCGCACGTGGCACATCGACAATCGGCGGATAGTAATGCAGCAGTGCATTAAGAATAGTGCCGTCTGGATTACCGGCGCCAGGATGAACAACCAGCCCACGCGGCTTGTTGATAACGAGAATATCGTCATCTTCGTAGACGATGGTCAGCGGGATATCCTGCGGTTCGAAGCGTGCTTCTTCTTCGATTTCAGCGTTGATGGCGACATGCTCTCCCCCCAACACTTTCTCCTTTGGCGTGTCACAAACGACGCCATTTACCTGCACTCGCTGGTCAAGGATCCATTCTTTTATACGTGAACGTGAATAATCCGGGAACATTTCGGCCAAAGCCTGATCTAAGCGTTGACCGAGTTGTTTTTCGGATACCGTTGCGGTGAGTTGTACTTGTTGTGCCATAAACAGCTTCTTCGTTTAACGTTGGGTTTTACGGCTTCGCCGTATAATATAGTGTGCTATTGTAGCTGGTCTTAATCGGGAGCAGGACTGATAATCTCCCGCATAAACATTCTGAGGAAAGTCAAAACGTCATGACGCGCATGAAATACCTGGTGGCCATTGCCACACTGAGCCTGGCTTTGGCGGGTTGCTCCGGTTCAAAGGAAGAGGTGCCTGATAACCCGCCAAATGAAATCTACGCGACTGCTCAACAAAAGTTGCAGGACGGTAACTGGAAACAGGCGATAACGCAACTGGAAGCGCTCGATAACCGCTATCCGTTTGGCCCGTATTCTCAGCAGGTTCAGCTCGACTTGATTTATGCGTACTACAAAAACGCCGATCTGCCGCTGGCTCAGGCCGCTATCGACCGCTTCATGCGTCTCAACCCAACTCATCCGAACATTGATTACGTCATCTATATGCGTGGCCTGACCAATATGGCCCTGGATGACAGCGCCCTGCAGGGCTTCTTCGGCGTTGACCGCTCTGACCGCGATCCGCAGCACGCCCGCGATGCGTTTACCGACTTCTCCAAACTGGTTCGCGGTTATCCGCAGAGTCAGTACTCTTCCGATGCCTACAAGCGCATGGTATTCCTGAAGGACCGTCTGGCTAAATATGAGCTGTCGGTGGTGGATTACTATGTCGATCGTGGCGCATGGGTCGCGGTGGTTAACCGCGTTGATGGCATGCTCCGTGATTTCCCGGATACGCAAGCCACCCGCGATGCGCTGCCGAAAATGGAAAAAGCCTACCGCGAAATGCAAATGACCGCACAGGCTGACAAAGTGGCGAAAATCATTGCCGCCAACAACAGCAAAACCAGCAGCTGATTGTTCCTGATAGCGAAAAAGGCAGCCGATAAGGCTGCCTTTTTTTATGGAATTCGTTATCGCGCTGAACCGGTTTAGCGCCAGATCATCCCATCAACTATGGCTCTCTTTTCCCCATTCCTCAAGTATTAAATCCCCTGTTCCTGTCCTGCCTCACAAAATACGTTGACTGACAAAAAGTGACAAAATTACGTGATTTACATCACACATTTTGACATTGAGAACGGTATGCTGGATTCACCAAGACGGGAAAGACAAGAGGTAAAATTTATGACAATGAACATTACCAGTAAACAAATGGAAATTACTCCGGCTATCCGCCAGCACGTCGCAGACCGTCTCACCAAACTTGAAAAATGGCAAACTCATCTGATTAATCCACACATCATTCTGTCTAAGGAGCCGCAGGGTTTTGTTGCCGACGCGACCATGAACACACCGAACGGTCACCTGGTTGCCAGCGCGCGTCATGAAGATATGTACACTGCCATTAACGAATTGATCAACAAGCTGGAAAGGCAGCTCAATAAAGTGCAACACAAAGGGGAAGCACGTCGCGCCAACGCATCGGTGAAAGACGTCAACTTCGTTGAACAAGAGTAATCCTTATCAACTGTGTTAATCCAACGCGCCTTCGGGCGCGTTTTTTGTGGCTGGACGCTTTTACGGTTGACAGCACGAAAACAGTACGGTTACTTTAACGGTATCGCTCTAAGGAAACCCTGATGAAAATTGTCCCGTTCTTCTTCGCATTCTTTTTTACCTTCCCCTGAATGGGAGGCGTTTCGTCGTGTGATAAAGAATGCGAAGACGAACAATAAGGCCTCCCACTCCGGGGGGCCTTTTTTATTGATAACAAGAAAGGCGACATTATGACTGCGGAAAATCCGTTACTGGCTCTGCGCGATAAGATAAGCGCACTGGATGAAAAGTTGCTCTCGCTGTTGGCCGAGCGCCGTGGGCTGGCGGTTGAAGTGGGCAAAGCCAAATTGCTGTCTCATCGCCCGGTGCGCGATATCGATCGTGAGCGCGATCTGCTGGAACGTTTGATTACCCTTGGCAAGACGCATCATCTCGATGCGCATTACATCACTCGCCTGTTCCAGCTTATTATTGAAGATTCCGTGCTGACTCAGCAGACGCTGCTCCAGCAGCATCTGAACAAAATCAATCCGCATTCCGCACGCGTGGCATTTCTTGGCCCGAAAGGCTCCTATTCTCACCTCGCCGCACGCCAGTACGCCGCCCGGCATTTCGAGCAATTTATTGAAAGCGGCTGCGCCAAGTTCGCTGATATCTTCAATCAGGTTGAAACCGGACAAGCGGATTACGCTGTCGTGCCCATTGAAAACACCAGCTCCGGCGCCATTAACGATGTCTACGATCTGTTGCAGCACACCAGCTTGTCGATTGTCGGTGAAATGACGATTCCTATCGATCACTGCGTTCTGGTGTCCGGCTCGACAAGCCTGGATGAAATCGAAATCGTCTACAGCCACCCGCAACCGTTCCAACAATGCAGCCAGTTCCTCAATCGTTATCCACACTGGAAAATTGAGTACACCGAAAGCACGTCAGCGGCGATGGAAAAAGTGGCACAAGCCAATTCACCGCACGTGGCCGCACTGGGTAGCGAAGCCGGGGGCGGCCTGTATGGCTTGCAGGTTCTGGAACGTAATCTGGCGAACCAAACACAAAATATCACTCGTTTTGTGGTACTGGCCCGTAAAGCGGTTAACGTTTCCGATCAAGTTCCGGCGAAGACCACTTTGCTGATGGCAACCGGGCAACAAGCGGGTGCGTTGGTAGAAGCGCTGCTGGTATTACGTAATCATAATCTGATCATGACCAAACTTGAGTCGCGCCCGATTTACGGTAATCCGTGGGAAGAGATGTTTTATCTGGACGTGCAGGCCAATCTGGAATCAGATGCGATGCAACGCGCGCTCAAAGAGCTGGGTGAAATCACCCGCTCCATGAAAGTGCTTGGCTGCTATCCGAGTGAAAACGTGGTGCCGGTCGACCCGGCTTAAGCCTCAATAAATGGACGTTTCTTCATACCCGCCACATCCACAGGCAGGGTGAAGATAGCGCCGGAGAGCGGATGTTTTTGAACCTCTTCGGCGCTCATATTTTCACGCGTGGTGGTAATAAACAGCGTTTTCATTTCGGGGCCGCCAAAACAGACCATCGTCGGGCAGCGCACCGGCAAACGGTACTCCGCCAATTGTTGACCATCAGGTGAGAAGCGCGCGACCCGCCATCCATCAAACATCGCAATCCAGTAATAGCCTTCTTCGTCGATAGCCGCGCCATCAGGAATGCCTTCCCCTGCGCCAAACTGACAAAAAATATCCCGCTTGCCGGGTTCACCCTGCTCATCCAGCGGCGTACGGTAAATAACGCCATTTGGCGTATCCGACGTATACATCCACTTTTTATCTGCACTAAACGCCAGCCCGTTAGCGCCGTGAATATCACACTGGATGACTTTGGGTTTAAGTTGATTATCCACGCGCATCAGTAGTGCGCCGTTGTAATCCCCTGGTCCCCAAAACGTCCCGGCATAAAAACGGCCATCACGATCGGTGCCGCCATCGTTGAAGCGCGCTAATTGGGGATTACTCGGGTTATCGCAGATTTTACGTACCAGCAGCCCGTGGTTATCACTTAACCAAATGGCGCTGCGCAAAGCGACAATAAATCCGCCCTTTTCCCGCAGCGCGAAACAGCCAACCTCTTCGGGAAATTGCAGCACCTGATGTTCGCCGCTGTTCAGGCAGTAGCGATGAATTTCATACTCGAGAATATCAGCCCAATAGAGCGCCTGTTCAGCTTCGCTCCATGTCGGGCACTCCGGTAAATGACCGGCGTAATCAAACAACACTTCGGGTTGTGCCATTGTCGTTTCCCTATAAAAAAAGCCAGCGGGTCTCCCCTCTGGCTTTTCAGTATAAACACATTTGTTACTGCCGACTGTCGTTGGCCTGGCGTAACAGCGTCCGGCTTTCGCTCTGGAAACTCTGGGCGTAGTCACCAAACCAGTGCTCAACTTTGCGGAAGCTGTCGATAAACGCCTGCTTATCGCCCTGTTCCAGTAGGCCAATCGCCTCGCCAAAGCGTTTGTAGTAGCGCTTGATAAGCTCAATGTTGCTTGGCGAAGACATAATGATGTCTGCGTATAGCTGTGGATCCTGGGCAAACAGACGGCCGACCATCGCCAGTTCCAAACGGTAAATCGGTGATGACAGCGCCAGTAACTGTTCCAGTTGAACATTCTCTTCTGCCAAATGCAGACCGTAAGCAAAAGTCGCAAAATGGCGCAACGCCTGAATGAACGCCATGTTCTGATCGTGTTCAACCGCGCTGATACGATGCAGACGCGCGCCCCAGACCTGAATTTGTTCCAGGAACCATTGGTACGCTTCCGGTTGACGCCCGTCGCAGTACACCACAACCTGTTTTGCCAGACTGCCGCTGTCCGGGCCAAACATAGGATGAAGGCCCAGCACTGGCCCGTTATGCGCGGCGAGCATCGCCTGCAACGGCACCGCTTTTACAGAGGCCAAATCGACCAGAATACAATCCACAGGCAGCGCGGGGAGCTTTTCAATAATCTGTGCTGTCGCATGAATCGGCACGCTGACGATAACCATCCCGGCATCAGCAACCAGTTCTTCGGCTTTCGCCCAATCCTCTTTTTCGAGGATCCGCACCTGATAGCCCGAAAGCGTGAGCATTTTCTCAAATAAACGCCCCATTTGGCCGCCACCACCGACAATCACTACCGGACGCAGCTGCGGGCAGAGCGTTTTGAAGCCTTTGTCGTTTTCGCTGGAGTAGGACTCGCGCATTACCCGACGCAGGACGTCTTCGATAAGATCTGGCGGCACACCTAGGGCTGCAGCTTCTTCGCGGCGAGAGGCCAGCATTGACGCCTCACGCTCAGGGACATAAATCGGCAAGCCATACTTACTTTTGACTTCTCCGACACCGGCCACCAGCTCCAGACGGCGTGCCAGTAGCCCCAGCAGCGCCTTATCGACTTCATCTATTTGATCGCGCAGTGCGGTCAGTTCAGCAACCATAAATTCCTCTTACGCCAGGCGAGCTTTCAGCTGTCCACGCAAATCTTTATCAAGCTCACGCAGCAGCGCATCCGTCGCTTCCCAGCTAATGCAGGCATCCGTTACCGACACACCGTATTTCATATCGCAACGCGGTTGTTCGGAAGACTGATTACCTTCATGAATATTACTTTCAATCATCAGACCAATAATGGAACGATTACCATCTTTGATCTGAGCGACAACCGATTCTGCCACAGCGGGCTGACGGCGGTAATCTTTGTTAGAGTTACCATGGCTACAATCCACCATCAGCGCCGGCTTCAAGCCTGCCTGTTCCATCTCTTTCTCACACTGCGCCACATCTGCCGGGCTGTAGTTAGGCGCTTTACCGCCACGCAGGATCACATGCCCGTCAGGGTTGCCCTGGGTTTGCAGCAGACACACCTGACCGGCCTGATTGATACCGACAAAGCGGTGTGGCATCGCGGCTGCACGCATCGCGTTAATCGCCGTGGCCAGACTGCCATCAGTGCCATTCTTAAAGCCAACCGGCATTGACAGTCCTGACGCCATTTCACGGTGCGTCTGTGATTCAGTGGTACGTGCGCCGATAGCCGACCAGCTGAACAGATCGCCAAGGTATTGTGGACTGTTCGGATCCAATGCTTCAGTCGCCAGCGGCAGGCCCATGCTGACCAATTCAACCAGCAGACGACGCGCAATTTTCAGGCCGCCTTCCACGTCAAACGAGCCATCCATGTGCGGATCGTTGATCAACCCTTTCCAGCCGACGGTGGTACGCGGTTTTTCAAAATAGACACGCATTACCAGGTAGAGGCTATCGCTGACCTCTGCGGCAAGGGCTTTAAAACGATGAGCGTATTCAATCGCCGCTTCCGGATCGTGGATGGAGCACGGACCACATACCACCAGCAGACGCGGGTCACGTCCGGCAATAATATTGGAAATGGTCTGACGAGACTGGGCAATCTGCTCCTGCTGTGCAACGGTCAGCGGGAATTCCGCTTTCAGTACTTCAGGGGTGATCAGGACGTGTTCGTCGGCGATATGTACGTTGTTCAGCGCGTCTTTTTGCATGATGGCGATCCTGTGTAGCTCGTTTGCGATAAGGGTTTCCTCAGTGAGGTTGAACTTACAATATCACACGCGGTAAAGATTTCAATCCATAATACGTAAATTTATGTTTACACAAAGCCTTTTTACGCCATTTAATTCACACAAAACCGTAAACATAAAATTCCACTCGCACAACACAACGGCTACGCTATGCTGAAAGCACTGATTCGGAGGACCTTATGAAGCCAGTTTTGTGCGCGCTTTTGCTGATTTTATTGAATGGATGCACGCTTGATCCCTACGCCGATGTACCTAAAGGCAGTACCGACTGGTACGGTGAAGGGATAGACGATGGTCGTAGCGGCATCACCGCCAGAAGCGATGAGAGCCTGGCGAATGACCTGAACGATGCGAAAGTCGATCGCAAAACCTATCTGAAGGGCTATGCCGTAGGGCTTCAGGACATATGTCAGGCACACTTGCTCTTCGGTTGGGGCGTGTCCGGCAAGATTTACCCTGAAGGTTGCGACACCACGCCTAACGCAACCGCCTTGCGAGAAGCCTGGCAAAAAGGGATGAATGAGGGTGCTCAATCTAACAAACTCAATTAAACACGTTGTTCGCGGGCCTCAAAATATTATTGCCAGAACATAACACCGCTCACAGGGAATTCATTAAGCGCATTAATGACTGCCTTTGTGAATAATGTTAGTCTTTACATAATCTACATGAATGTTTTATCTCTGGATGTGTGGCAAACTTAAGTGAGCACCCGGTGGCAATCTTTTTTGTGCCAACTGACCCTGGCACTGGTATTCCTGACGACCGACACACCGGTATTTGCAGCGCCTACCGGACAGGATAATGCTGTCCGCGATATTGTTTCCGGCATCATCAGTTACACCCACTGGCCTGTACTCAATGGCAAGCCAACGCTCTGTATTTTCTCCAGCTCTGCTTATGTATCACGGCTTAGTAGTGAAGAGTCTGCCACGCGTCCCTACACCCCAGTCGTCGTGAAAAATGAACAAGAGGCATTGACGGCTCAGTGCGACGCACTCTATTTCGGTAGCGAAACGCCCGAACGCCAGCAGCAGATTATTAATCATTTCCCGTCTCGCCCCTTGTTAACCCTCGCAGAACAAAATGCAGCGTGCATTATCGGCAGCGCATTTTGCCTGCAAATGCTTCCTGAGAGAGTCTCGTTTTCCGTCAACCTTGATGCGCTTTCACGAAGCGGCGTCAGGGTTAACCCTGACGTGTTAATGCTTGCCCGGAATAAAAAACATGAATAAGGAACTCTCAACCGCGCAGCGCCCAACGTTTAAAAGAACATTACGGCGAATCAACATGACCAGCATTGTCATTACGATGACGCTCGTCTGGCTCATGCTGTGCGTCGTTTCCGTAGTGTCACTCAAACAATACGCACAAAAAAATCTTGAGCTAACCGGCGCAACGCTAAGCCACAGCATTGAAGCGGCGCTGGTTTTCAGCGATAAAACCGCCGCAACGGATACGCTGGCAACGCTGGGCAAACAGGCGCAATTCGCTCAGGCCGATGTTTTTGATAAACGTAATCAACTGTTTGCCCATTGGGCCTATCAAAGCGACGCCAGCAGCGATCGAGTTAATCTGATGATTAGCCATTGGTTGTTTCCGCAACCCACTACGCAACCCGTCCTCCACAACGGAGAAGCCATTGGCCAAATCAGGCTTACGGCACGCGACAGCCTTATCAGCCACTTTATCTGGACATCGCTCGCCGTACTCACCACCTGTATCTTATTGGCTACGGGAGCGGCGATGATAATCTCCCGCCACCTGCACGCCGACGTAGTCAGCGCACTGCAAAATATTACCGACGTGGCGCATGACGTTCGCATCAATCGTAACTTCTCCCGTCGCGTACCCGAAGAACGCATTGAGGAATTTCATCGTTTCGCCCAAGACTTCAACAGCCTCTTGAACGAGATGGAGCAGTGGCAGCGTTCGCTACAGGCTAAAAACGATCAGCTGCTGAAAACCGCAATGCACGATCCGCTGACTGGCCTACCTAATCGGGCTTCGTTCCGTAACCACATCAACGCATTAATGAATAACGACGGGGCGAAATCAGGCTCGGCGTTGCTGTTTATGGATGGCGATGATTTTAAATATATCAACGACACCTGGGGACACGCAGCAGGTGACTATGTCTTGATTGAAACCGCGCTGCGCCTTATTGAATTTGGCGGTAAACAACATCACGCATTCCGGCTCGGCGGCGACGAATTTGCGATTCTGCTCAGCAATATCAGTGATGAACTGCAGGTGCAGCGCATTTGTGCCGAACTGGCGCAACGCTTTACACCGCCCATGGATATGCATAACGGTCACACCACGCCGTTCACCCTGAGTATTGGCTATGCGCTAACCAATGACTACGATACCGCAGCAGCACTACTTGAACAGGCTGATAAAAAAATGTACCTGATGAAAAATCAGCGTTACAAGACACTTTCGTAGACTATAAGGAATTCCGCATGCTTAAGCGTTTTATCGCACCGGTGCTTTTGGCGACGTCGCTGCTGGCAGGCTGCCAGTCTCAGGGAAAGTTCTCGCAGCAACAAATTGCCGAAATGAAAACCTGGGGATTCAGTGAAAACGCGGGCGACTGGTCATTGGGGATTTCAGACAAAATACTGTTCGATACCAACGACTATCAGCTCAAAAGCGAGAGCCATCAGCAAATCCAGACGATGGCCTCCCGTCTTGCGGCGACCGGCCTGACGCACGCCCGCATGGACGGACACACCGATAACTATGGTGAGAAGGGTTACAATGAAGCTCTGTCTCTCAAACGCGCCGACCGCGTGGCCGATGCCTGGGCGCAAGGCGCACACATCCCACGCACTAACCTCACCACTCAAGGACTTGGGGAAAAATACCCCGTCGCCAGCAATAAGACCGCTCAGGGGCGTGCAGAAAACCGCCGCGTCACAGTGGTGATAAGCGCGCCTTGAAGCTAAGTTCAACCGCTGAAACTGCGCTGGTTATTCGCCAGCGCAGAACATCAACAGCGCGCCAATAATCAACACGTTCACCCTCTCACGCAAATCGGTTAAACGCGGGCAATAAAAAAGGGCCAGCCTTTCGGCCAGCCCTTTTCAACACGGATGTCGCTTAAGCGCCAAGACGCTCTTTGATACGAGCAGACTTACCAGTACGCTCACGCAGGTAGTACAGTTTAGCTTTACGAACGGCACCACGACGTTTAACAGCAATGCTGTCAATAACTGGAGAGTGAGTCTGGAAGACACGCTCAACGCCTTCGCCGTTGGAAATTTTGCGAACAGTGAATGCAGAATGCAGACCGCGGTTACGAATAGCGATAACCACGCCCTCGAATGCCTGCAGACGTTTTTTGGAACCTTCAACAACCCATACTTTCACTTCCAGGGTATCACCCGGACGGAAGGAAGGTACGTCCTGCTTCATCTGCTCTTGTTCAATTTGCTTAATAATATTGCTCATAATTTAATCTCTTATCCTGGGTAAACTGATATTTGGGGGCTTACGCCTCACCATCATGTTTATGCTGCTGTTGTGCGTGTTCCCGTTGGAACTCCGCCAGCAACCGTACTTGCTCTTCAGTCAGAGCCAGGTTTTCCAGAAGTTCAGGTCTTCTAAGCCAGGTCCGGCCCAGCGACTGCTTCAAGCGCCAGCGACGTATCTCAGCATGGTTGCCTGACAGTAACACTGCCGGGACAGCCATTCCTTCCAACACTTCAGGGCGGGTATAGTGTGGGCAGTCGAGCAATCCATCAGCAAAGGAATCTTCCGTTGCTGATGCTTCATGGCCCAGAACACCCGGAATAAACCGGGAGACCGAGTCAATCAGCGTCATTGCTGGTAACTCACCACCGCTGAGAACGTAATCGCCGATAGACCATTCTTCGTCAATCTCGGTTTGGATTACGCGCTCATCTACCCCTTCATAACGACCGCACACCAGAATCAATTTCTCACTGGTTGCCAGTTCGCAGACGCCTGCTTGATCAAGCTTGCGTCCCTGAGGTGAAAGATAAATCACCTTTGCGCCTTCACCTGCCGCGGCTTTTGCTGCATGAATGGCATCCCGTAAAGGTTGCACCATCATTAACATCCCCGGTCCGCCGCCGAAAGGACGTGAGTCCACGGTACGGTGCCGATCATGGGCGAAGTCACGAGGACTCCAGCTCTGGATGTTCAGCAGGCCATTTTTTACTGCCCGGCCAGTTACCCCGTAGTCGGTAATCGCGCGGAACATTTCTGGAAACAGGCTAACTACACCAATAAACACAAGCCAATCCCCATAGTGCCGTCTTTTACCGGTAATCCGGAGGTTTTAAAAACCAGGATCCCAATCTACTTCGATAACGCGAGTAGTGAGATCGACTTTCTTGATAACCTGCCCATCGAGGAACGGAACCAGCCGCTCCTTGATGCCAAATGCATCTTTCAGGTTTGCCTTAATGACAATAACGTCATTTGACCCGGTTTCCATCATATCGATGACTTTACCGAGGTCGTAGCCTTCAGTGGTCACTACCTGGCAGCCCATAAGGTCTTTCCAGTAGTAGGTCCCATCGTCCAACTGAGGCAACTGCGAAGAATCTACGACAATTTCACAATTGGTTAGCAGATTCGCGACATCCCGATCGTCAATGCCTTTCAGCTTGATGACCAGATCCTGATTGTGGTGACGCCAGCTTTCCAGCTCGAGTTCTTGCCACTGACCCGCCTTCTGGATAAACCAGGGCTGATAGTCAAAAATGCTTTCGGCGTCTTCGGTGGAGGAAAACACTCTGAGCCAACCACGAATACCGTAGGAAGAGCCTATTTTTCCGAGAACAATCGGTTCAACGGGCGCTTTAGCGGCGAGTTGCTTGCTCATCATGACCACCGTGACAGATTAAGCTGCTTTGTTTGCTGCTTTGATAAGCGTAGCAACGCGATCGGAAACAGTAGCGCCCTGGCCAACCCAGTGAGCGATACGATCCAGATCCAGACGAGTTTCTTCTTCTGACGCGGAAGCGATCGGGTTGAAGAAACCAACGCGCTCAATGAAGCGACCGTTGCGTGCATTACGGCTGTCAGTAACAACAACCTGGTAGAACGGACGCTTTTTTGCGCCGTGACGTGCTAAACGAATAGTTACCATAACATCCTCTTGTGTGAATAAAACACCGGGCCCCATCGAGGGACGGAGCCCGGTGTTATATTAAAAGCCCGAAAATTTTACTCATTTCGGCGCAAAAAGCAATCTCTAAAGCGATTTAGCGCCCTGGAAAGCCCGGTGGCATCATGCCTTTCATGCCGCGCATCATCTTCGCCATTCCGCCCTTCTTCATTTTCTTCATCATGCGCTGCATGTCGTCGAACTGTTTCAGAAGACGGTTAACGTCCTGCACCTGCATACCGCAACCTGCCGCGATACGGCGTTTACGGGAACCCTTGATGATTTCCGGGTTGGCGCGTTCTTTGAACGTCATGGAGTTAATAATCGCTTCCATACGCACCAGCACTTTGTCATCCATCTGCGCTTTGACGTTGTCAGGAATTTGGCCCATGCCCGGCAGTTTGCCCATCAGGCTCGCCATGCCGCCCATGTTTTTCATCTGACGCAGTTGATCAAGGAAGTCGGTGAGGTCAAAGCCATCACCTTTCTTGAGCTTGTTCGCCAGCTTTTCAGCCTGCGCGCGGTCGACCTTACTTTCGATATCTTCGATGAGCGACAGCATGTCGCCCATGCCGAGAATACGGGACGCGATACGATCCGGATGGAACGGTTCCAGCGCCTCGGTTTTCTCACCAACGCCGAGGAACTTCACCGGTTTTCCGGTGATGTGGCGAATGGACAGCGCCGCACCGCCACGGGCATCACCATCGACTTTCGTCAGAATAACGCCGGTCAATGGCAGCGCTTCGTTAAACGCTTTCGCCGTATTGGCGGCATCCTGACCGGTCATGGCATCGACCACAAACAGCGTTTCTACCGGATTAATCGCGGCATGAACCTGCTTGATTTCGTCCATCATCGCTTCGTCAACGTGCAGACGACCGGCGGTATCCACCAGCAGCACGTCGTAGAATTTCAGCTTCGCTTCTTTCAGCGCGGCGTTAACGATATCAACAGGCTTTTGCGCCACGTCGGAGGGGAAGAAATCCACACCCACCTGCTCGGCCAAGGTTTCCAGCTGTTTAATCGCCGCTGGGCGATACACATCGGCAGACACGACCAGCACTTTCTTCTTGTGCTTTTCACGCAGGAATTTGCCGAGCTTACCGACGCTGGTCGTTTTACCGGCACCTTGCAGGCCCGCCATCAGCACGACCGCTGGCGGCTGAGCGGCCAGGTTCAGCACCTGGTTCTCTTCGCCCATCGCCGCAACCAGTTCGTTACGCACGATTTTGACGAATTCCTGACCCGGCGTCAGGCTCTTGTTAACTTCATGCCCAACCGCGCTTTCTTTTACACGGTTGATGAAATCACGCACGACGGGCAGGGCGACGTCAGCTTCAAGCAGCGCCATGCGCACTTCGCGCAGCGTGTCTTTAATGTTGTCTTCAGTAAGACGCCCGCGACCGCTGATATTGCGCAGCGTACTCGACAAACGATCGGTTAAATTATCAAACATTGTCTCTCGCCTGAGGTGTAAACGTTCGGTCGCCACAGCGACACATACACAGAATTTTGCCGCAGTATAACACGACACCGCACGAGTTGTGATGCAACGGTTGGAGCCTGACTCTCGTAACGTTATACTGACCCTCTTTCATCACACGCCAATGTCGACATTTATATGCCTGTTTTTGCACTGCTCGCGCTTGTTGCCTACTCCATCAGCCTTGCGCTGATCATTCCTGGCCTGCTGCAAAAAAACAGCGGCTGGCGGCGCATGGCTATTCTGTCAGCGGTTATCGCACTTATCTGCCATGCTTTCGCGCTGGAAGCGCGGATCTTACCCGGCGGCGATAGCGGTCAAAATCTGAGTCTACTGAACGTGGGCTCACTGGTCAGTCTGATGATTTGCACGGTGATGACCATCGTGGCCTCTCGTAACCGTGGCTGGCTGTTGCTGCCGATTGTGTACGCGTTTGCCTTAATCAATCTCGCGTTTGCCACCTTCATGCCGAATGAATTTATTACGCATCTGGAAACCACACCGGGGATGATGGTGCACATTGGTCTGTCGCTGTTTGCCTACGCGACGCTGATTATTGCCGCGCTGTACGCCTTTCAACTGGCGTGGATTGACTATCAACTGAAGAATAAGAAGCTCGCGTTTAGTAGCGAAATGCCGCCGCTGATGAGCATCGAGCGCAAAATGTTCCACATCACTCAGGTGGGTGTGGTCTTGCTGACATTAACCCTGTGCACTGGACTGTTTTATCTGCACAATCTGTTCAGCGTCGAAAATATAGACAAAGCGGTCCTTTCTATTATCGCCTGGTTTGTCTATATCGTGTTGTTATGGGGTCATTATCATGAAGGCTGGCGCGGACGCCGTGTCGTCTGGTTTAACGTGGCGGGCGCAGGACTTCTGACGCTTGCCTATTTTGGTAGCCGCGTCCTGCAGCAGTTCGTGAGCTAAGACTTAAAGGAAATCCGGTTTGGAACATATCTCAACCACGACGCTTATCATCACGCTTGTCGTCATGGTTTTTATCTCGGCCTACTTCTCCGGTTCGGAAACCGGGATGATGACGCTCAACCGTTACCGGTTACGTCATATGGCAAAACAGGGCAACAAAGCCGCAAAACGTGTCGAAAAGCTGCTGCGTAAACCCGATCGCCTGATTAGCCTGGTGCTCATCGGCAACAACCTCGTCAATATTCTCGCCTCGGCGCTGGGGACTATCGTCGGTATTCGCCTCTATGGCGACGCCGGTGTCGCGATTGCCACCGGTGTACTGACGTTTGTGGTGCTGATTTTCGCTGAAGTATTACCCAAAACTATCGCCGCGCTGTATCCGGAAAAAGTGGCCTACCCGAGCAGTTTTTTGCTGGCGCCGTTGCAAATCTTAATGATGCCGCTGGTCTGGTTGCTCAATACCATCACTCGCCTTCTGATGCGCATGATGGGCATCAAAACCGAAACGTCAATCAGTAGCGCGTTGAGCAAAGACGAACTGCGTACCATCGTGAACGAATCGCGCTCGCAAATCTCGCGTCGTAATCAGGACATGCTGCTGTCGGTGCTGGATCTGGAAAAAGTCAGCGTCGATGACATCATGGTGCCGCGTAACGAAATCGTCGGCATTGATATCAACGACGACTGGAAATCTATCGTTCGCCAGCTTACCCATTCTCCTCACGGCCGTATCGTGCTGTATCGTGACTCGCTGGATGATGCCATCAGCATGCTGCGCGTACGCGAAGCCTATCGCCTGATGACCGAGAAAAAAGAGTTCACCAAAGAAGTGCTGCTGCGCGCTGCAGATGAAATCTATTACGTGCCAGAAGGAACGCCGCTCAGTACACAGTTAGTGAAGTTTCAGCGTAACAAGAAAAAAGCGGGGCTGGTCGTCGATGAATACGGCGATATTCAGGGGCTGGTGACGGTTGAAGATATTCTGGAAGAGATCGTCGGTGACTTCACCACCTCAATGTCACCCTCACTGGCAGAAGAAGTCACGCCACAAAACGATGGCTCCGTCATTATCGACGGCACCGCCAATGTGCGTGAACTGAATAAAGCCTTTAACTGGCACTTTCCGGAAGATGAGGCTCGCACCATGAACGGCGTGATTCTGGAAGCGCTGGAAGAGATCCCGGCCATCGGCACACGCGTGCGCATCAACCAGTTCGATATTGATATTCTCGACGTTCAGGACAACATGATTAAGCAGGTGAAAGTGGTGCCGGTGAAATCAATTCGGGAAAGTGTTTCTGAATAACAGCAACCCTCTCCCCTGGCGGGGAGAGGGTTAAGCGCATGGCTTACGCCTTCGCTTTAGCGACCGAGACCATCGCCGCGCGAATGGTACGACCGTTCAGGGTGTAACCCTTCTGCATCACCATCAGCACGTTACCCGCCGCCACATCATCTGACTCAACCATCGCAATGGCCTGATGCACGTTCGGATCCATTGGCACGTTGGTATCACCCACGACTTCTACACCGTACTTACGTACAACGTCGAGCATCGATTTCAACGTCAGGTCGATACCTTCAACCATAGGCGCCATGTCCGGGTTCGCTTTATCAGCGACTTCCAGCGCACGATCAAGGCTGTCGATAACCGGCAGAAGATCGTTGACGAACTTCTCCAGCGCAAACTTATGCGCTTTCTCGACGTCCAGTTCGGTGCGACGACGCAGGTTTTCCATCTCAGCTTTGATGCGCAGCACGCCATCGCGCTCGCGGGTCTCCGCTTCGGCCAGTTGAGCTTCCAGATTCGCAATTTTCTCATCGCGCGGATCCACCTGCTCAGCCGAAGTTTCAGGCTCCACGGCCTCGACTTCATCGTGCTGGTCCTTGATAATTTCTTCCGGGGCTTGCCCCTCAGGCGTTTTCTGTTCTTTACTACTCATGAATTTCTCCGCGTTTTTTTCGTATTCATCTCGCTGACTTCGCTTATTATGGGGATCGTGCTGCGGGTTTCAAGGGAAGCAGGCACATTGTCATCATTCATTTGCACAAGGACCTCCGGAAAATGAACAACCATTTCAAGTGTATCGGTATTGTCGGTCATCCCCGTCACCCTACCGCGCTCACCACACATGAAATGCTGTACCGCTGGCTCTGTACCAAAGGCTACAACGTTATCGTTGAGCAGCAAATTGCCCGCGAGCTGCAATTGAAAAACGTTGCCACCGGCACGCTCGCGGAAATTGGTCAGCAGGCCGACCTGGCGGTGGTGGTGGGCGGCGATGGCAATATGCTTGGGGCTGCGCGTACGCTTGCCCGTTACGACATCAAAGTCATCGGCATCAACCGTGGCAATTTGGGCTTTCTGACCGATCTCGATCCCGATAATGCTCATCAGCAACTGGCTGACGTGCTGGAAGGCCACTATATCACCGAGAAGCGTTTTCTGCTTGAAGCACAAGTCTGTCAAAAAGAGTGCCAGAAGCGCATCAGCACGGCGATCAATGAAGTGGTTTTACACCCGGGTAAAGTGGCACACATGATTGAATTCGAAGTGTATATCGATGAAGTGTTTGCTTTCTCCCAGCGTTCTGACGGCCTGATTATTTCCACGCCGACCGGTTCAACCGCTTACTCCCTCTCAGCGGGCGGCCCTATTCTGACCCCTTCTCTGGATGCCATCACGCTGGTGCCGATGTTCCCGCACACGCTCTCCGCGCGTCCGTTGGTTATTAACAGCAGCAGTACTATTCGCCTGCGTTTTGCACACCCGCGCACGGACCTGGAAATTAGCTGCGATAGCCAGATTGCGTTGCCAATTCAGGAAGGTGAAGACGTATTGATCCGCCGCTGTGATTACCATCTCAACCTCATCCATCCAAAAGACTACAATTATTTCAATACGTTGAGTTCAAAGCTCGGTTGGTCAAAAAAATTATTCTGATTTTGTCATAAGCGCTTTACTGTATAAAAAACCAGTTTATACTGTATGAAAACACAGTTATGGTTTTTCATACAGGAAGACGACAATGCTGGCACAACTGACCATCAGCAATTTTGCAATCGTACGTGAGCTTGAAATCGATTTTCAGAACGGTATGACGGCTATCACCGGGGAAACCGGTGCAGGTAAATCTATTGCAATTGATGCCCTCGGGTTGTGCCTGG
Source organism: Scandinavium sp. (assembly GCA_036495715.1). GTDB lineage: Bacteria > Pseudomonadota > Gammaproteobacteria > Enterobacterales > Enterobacteriaceae > Scandinavium. Next base: position 51,164 of record DASXML010000020.1, on the reverse strand, counting down.
GCGGTCGTGCAGAAGGTGATATCGTGCGCATGGGCGCTGCCCGCGCCGACCTCTGCGCTCGTTTTGCATTGAAAGACACCCCTGCCGCTCAGCGCTGGCTGGAAGCTAATCAACTGGAAGACGGACGTGAGTGTTTACTTCGCCGTGTGATAAGCCAGGATGGCCGCTCTCGTGGCTTTATTAATGGCACGGCGGTACCGCTTTCACAACTCCGCGAGCTTGGCCAACTGTTGATTCAAATCCACGGTCAGCATGCTCACCAGCTTCTGGTTAAACCTGAACATCAAAAATCCCTGCTCGACGGCTACGCAGGTGAGTCGGTACTCACTCAGCGTATGGCGGACCATTACCACCAGTGGCATCAGAGCTGTCGCGATTTGGCGCAACATCAACAACAAAGCCATGAACGCGCCGCGCGTGCCGAACTGCTGCAATACCAACTGAAAGAGCTGAATGAATTTCAGCCGCAGGCTGGCGAATTTGAACAGATTGATGAAGAGTACAAGCGCCTCGCCAACAGCGGCCAATTGATCAGCACCAGCCAACATGCACTGACCATTCTGGCCGACGGCGAAGATGCCAATCTGCAAAGTCAGTTGTACAGCGCGCGCCAGCTAGTCACTGAACTGATTAGCATGGATAGCAAACTCTCCGGCGTACTGGAAATGCTGGAAGAAGCCGCGATCCAACTGAGTGAAGCCAGTGATGAACTACGCCATTACTGTGACCGCCTCGATCTCGATCCCAATCGCCTGTTTGAGCTTGAACAACGTATCTCGCGACAAATTGCGCTGGCTCGAAAGCATAACGTCACGCCAGAAGAACTCCCGGCATTTTATCAGTCGCTGCTTGATGAACAGCATCAGCTCGACGATCAGGCCGATTCACTGGAAACTCTGAGCCTTGCGGTCAATAAACACCGTCAGCAGGCACTGGAAACCGCAGCGGAGCTGCACGCCCTGCGTGTGAATAGCGCGACAGAACTGGCGGGGCTCATTACTGAAAGCATGCACTCACTTTCAATGCCACACGGCCAATTCGCTATCGATGTGAGCTTTGAGGAAAATCATCTGACGGCTGAAGGCGCTGACCGCATCGAGTTCCGTGTCACCACCAACCCAGGACAACCATTACAGCCCATTGCCAAAGTCGCATCTGGCGGTGAGCTTTCTCGTATTGCGCTTTCCATTCAGGTGATCACCGCGCGGAAAATGGAAACCCCGGCATTGATTTTCGATGAAGTGGATGTCGGTATCAGTGGCCCAACCGCTGCGGTCGTCGGCAAACTGCTTCGCCAGTTAGGTGAATCCACACAGGTGATGTGCGTTACGCATTTGCCACAAGTGGCAGGCTGCGGGCACCATCATTTTTATGTCAGCAAAGAGACAGATGGCGCGATGACCGAAACACATATGCAGCCGCTTGATAAGCGTGCTCGCCTACAGGAGTTGGCCCGTCTGCTCGGTGGAAGTGAAGTCACCCGCAACACGCTGGCGAACGCCAAAGAGTTGCTGGCTGCATAAACTTTTTCACAATCCCAGGGTCTGAGTTCACAACAAAAAACGCCGACAGATCAGAATCGATACTCGTTAGATTTCCAGGCACAGGAAGGCGACAAGGTGATGAATCCCCGGGAGCTTACATCAGTAAGTGACTGGGGTGAATAACCGCAGTCAACACACCTGCAACTTGAAGTACGACGAGCATAAGGGTTTTAATGTGATGAAAGGTCTATTATCATCGGCATAATACAATTGAGCCGTGAACTGCTCGGGCCCGAAAAGGAATGAAATCACTATGCGCTGTAAAATGCTGACTGCTGCCGCAGCGGTTCTTCTGATGTTGACCGCAGGCTGTTCCACTCTGGAGCGAGTGGTTTACCGTCCTGACATCAACCAAGGTAACTATCTGGCACCTAATGACATCGCAAAAATTCGTGTCGGCATGACACAACAGCAGGTTGCTTATGCCCTCGGAACCCCAATGATGTCTGACCCATTTGGGACCAACACCTGGTTCTACGTCTTCCGTCAGGAACCGGGCCATGAGAAAGTGACCCAGCAGACGCTGACGTTGACCTTCAACAGCAGCGGCGTGTTGACCAACATCGACAACAAACCCGCGCTGACAGGCAACAACTAAGCCTTGTACAGACGTAAAAAAAGCGCTCATTGAGCGCTTTTTTATTTTCCAGCCTTCTCTGCCCGCTGCCGGCGTAACGCTTTAGGATCAGCAATCAAGGGGCGATAAATTTCAACTCTATCGCCATCATGCACTTCGTCCTTCAGTTTCACCGCCCTGCTCCAGATCCCAACTTTATTGCTACTGAGAGAGATCTCCGGGCGCAACCTCATTAAACAGCTGGCGACAACCGCCTGTTCAACGGTAGCACCTTCATCAAGCATCACTTTTTGCAGATACTGTTTTTCCGGCAAAGCGTAAACCACCTCCACCGTTATCTTAGCCGACACTGTAAACCTCTTTGGCACGCACTGTGAACGCTTGCACCATGTTCGACGCCAGCTCTTTAAAGATTCGCCCAAACGCCATTTCGATAAGCTTATTGGTGAACTCGAAATCCAGATGGAATTCAATTTTGCAGGCATCCTGGCTTAACGGAGTGAACTTCCACCCGCCGATCAATTTCTTGAACGGTCCGTCCACCAGATGCATCAGGATGCTTTGGTTATCGGTCAGCGTATTTCGAGTTGTAAAGGTTTTGCTGATCCCCGCTTTGGAGACATCAACCGCCGCCGTCATTTGTGAAGGCCCGGCTTCCAGCACACGGCTACCGGTGCAGCCGGGTATGAAATCTGGATAGGCATCCACATCATTTACGAGTTGGTACATCTGTTGCGCGCTGTACGGCACCAATGCAGTACGACTAATCTGAGGCATAGCAATTTCCACTCACTGTCATGGGGCAAATAATATCATTTATCCCCTGTTAAAAAAAACGCTGTGCCGCAACTCGTGCTAAGATACCGAATTGCGCCTCGCGGGAGGATTGAGGCAATGTACAGAAAAGATGACTTCAGGACACTATGACTAAGAAAAAAGCCCACAAACCTGGATCTGCCACCATCGCGATGAATAAACGCGCCCGTCACGAATATTTTATCGAAGATGAATATGAAGCGGGCCTGTCACTGCAAGGCTGGGAAGTGAAATCCCTGCGTGCAGGCAAAGCCAACATCAGCGATAGCTACGTCATTCTGATTGATGGCGAAGCGTTCTTGTTTGGTGCCAATTTCACACCGCTGGCCGTTGCATCAAGCCATTACGTTTGCGACCCCATCCGCACACGTAAATTGCTGTTGAAACAGCGCGAACTTGACACGCTTTACGGCCTGATTAATCGTGACGGTTACACCGTGGTTGCACTCTCCCTGTACTGGAAGAACGCTTGGTGTAAAGTGAAGATTGGTGTGGCGAAAGGTAAGAAACAGCACGACAAACGCTCCGACCTGAAAGAACAGGAATGGGCGCGTGATAAAGCTCGCATCATGAAAAATGCGGGCCGCTAAATCTCCTTTCATCTGAAACTGTCCCGGCAAAAGTAAATTATACTGTCGGGACCCCCTTTGACGATTCCCCCTTCGACCTTCTCTTCAATCGCATTAAAATAACGTCTGAATGCTTTTACTCAACGTTAATAATTTCCAGCCTGCGCATTTATTCAAAACGATAAGATATATCATGTAGCCAAGAACCTTACTTATTTGATGTTATTATTTCCGGTATAGCATAAAGGGACAGGGATCGCATAAGGCGGGAATTTTTAAAAGAAAAGCGGGATATTTATCACAGAGTCTTTGAGTGCAAAACATTAGCGATGGTAATCATTCTCAATATTATCCCTGTTGATGCGATTTTATTTTTGTCAGCAGTATTCTCTACAGATCAATGCATTAAACCTAAACCACTTCATATCATCGCCTCCAGCCCCCCCTAACAGGTCAGATGACTTCATCTCATAAGGACTAAAAATTCACTTTTGCTAACGCACAGTTAACCCTTGCTTAATTTGCGCATTCTTTCGTTCCTGTCTATATCATGATCAGCACGCAGCAAAATTAAGCCGATAAAAAACAGGGGTTTTCGTCTCAAGATAATTCATACATAAACCTGCACACATATTATTTATTGACTGCTTTGAGTAGCAACGGACTTGCTCGCGAAAAATTTAAGATAAGGGTCAATCCATTTAAGGCATTAACAGCAGGAATACATTTTATCGTGTGACGATTTAACCTTGCTCGCAAAAACGGTAACACCCTCTACTTCGAATGGAGTGATAACCATGGGTCCTATTTCTATTGTTTCCGAATTGACTGGCGTCACCAGCAATGTTGCAGCGTCTGAAGCCACACTCACTGCCCCATCCGTTGTGAAGCTTCAACTTGAACGCTCGGATATCGCCTCTATCACACGCTCCGGCCAGGACATGGTCATTAAGCTCCATTCGGGCGAAACCCTTTCCATTCATAATTTTTACGTCACGTACCCGGAAGGCGCTAACCAGTTAGTGCTGGTCGACAGCCACGGCGCGCTGTGGTGGGTACAGGACACCGCCAGCGGTTTCCATTTCCAGCAAATCGATAATCTTGATGCGTTTATGGTTGCCGAAGGCCATTCCGATGGCGGTGCAATTTGGCCATGGGTGCTGGGTGGTGTTGCCGTTGCCGCGGGTATCGGTATCGCGGCAGGTGGCGGTGGCGGCGGAGGTGGTGGCGGTTCCGACCATAATTCCGGAAACGGCAACAATGGGAATGGCAATAACGGCAATGGCAATAACGGAAATGGAAACGGTAACAACGGAAATGGCAATGGCAACGGCGATCCAGACACCACGCCACCAACGGCACCGACTAATCTGGCCGTTTCCCCGGACGGCACCACGCTGACCGGTAAAGCGGAACCCGGCAGCGCCGTTGAAGTTAAAGGCCCTGATGGGACCGTCATTGGCAAAGGCACCGCAGACAGTTCCGGGCATTTTAGCATTACACTCGATACGCCACAGCTGAGTGGAGAGCATCTGACCGTCAGCGCCACCGATCAAGCAGGCAACCATGGCCCATCCGCTGAAGTGACGGCCCCGAATGTCGATCTTCCTGACACCCCGGTTATCCTCAGCGCCGTTGACGATCACAGCTCAACGCCAACCACCATCGGCAATAATCAAATTACCAACGACAACACGCCGGTGTTGAAAGGCACAGGTACTGCGGGCAGTACGGTGCATATTTTTGAAAATGGCCACCAGATTGGCACAGCGGTCGTTGGCAACGATGGCACATGGAGTTTTTCCATCAGCTCTGCGCTGGCTGACGGCAGCTATTCTTTCACCGCCATCTCTTTCAACCTGAAAGGCCATAGCGCAGAATCCACACACTTTTCGATTACCGTCGATACCACGGTACCAGACGCCCCTCAACTTTCAGCGGTGACTGACGACGTAGGCTCCATCGTCGGAGCGCTGCACAGCGGTTCGGTCACCGATGATGCCAAACCGACGTTCAACGGCACAGGTGAAGCTGGCGACACCGTTACCCTTTACGACGGGCAAACCAAAATCGGCACTACAATCGTCGATTCAAGCGGAAACTGGAGCTTTACCCCTTCTCAGGCGCTGGGTGACGGCCCGCACACCATCACCATTACTCAAACAGACCTGGCTGGAAACGTCAGCACCGCAACCACCGCCCCAACATTCACCGTCGATACCACGCCTCCCGATCCGGCCATCATTACCGACATTGCAGTGAACGGTGCGGCCGTCAGCGGCACGGCCGAAGCCGGTAGCACGGTGTCGATTTATGACGGCAATAATATGCTGCTCGGCACTGCCGTTGTCAGCAGCAACGGTGATTTCACCGTCACGCTCAACCCGGCACAAACCCAGGGCCAGAGTCTGGAAGCCCGTATTCAGGACGCCGCGGGTAACGTTGGCCAGCCCACTGATTTCACCGCTTCCGATTCCGGCTTCCCCGTCCAGCCGATCATCGTCAGCGTTGCCGATGATGTCACCCCAGTCACCGGGAACGTCGCCAGCGGCGGCATCACCAACGACAATACGCCGACGATCCACGGTACTGCCGAACCCGGAGCGATCGTTACTGTCAGCGATAACGGCATCCCACTGATCCCGCCAGTTCTTGCCGATATCAACGGTAACTGGACCTTTACGCCGACGGTGATGGATGGTGACCATGTCTTTACCGCCACCGCAACCAACAGTGCGGGCACCAGCGCCCCTTCAGGTTCGTTCACCATAGATGTCGATACGCAAATTCCAACCCTGAGCAATCTTGCGGTTGTCGATCAGGGGCAAACGCTGACCGGGACCACCGAAGCGGGCAGCACTGTGGTGGTAAAAGACAGTTTCGGCACCCAGCTCGGCACCGGAACCGCCGATCAGAGCGGTCATTTCTCTATCACGCTGAGTTCACCGAAAACCAACGGTGAATCACTGACGGTCAGCGTGACTGACAGAGCGGCAAACATCGGTGTTCCTGAAAACGTCATCGCGCCGGATACTACCGCGCCGAATGCACCGACCGATTTGACAGTCACACCGGATGGTCTGCACGTCACCGGTCAGGCTGAACCCAACAGCACCATTACCATCACCGACGGCAACGGCAATGTGCTGGGAACAGGCATTACTAACAGCAGCGGTAGCTTTATTGCTACCCTGACTGACCCGCAGCTCAACGGTCAGGGACTGTTGGCAACCGCCACCGATGCCGCCCACAACCAGAGCCTTCCGGCAAGCGTCGTGGCCCCAGATATCACCCCGCCGGATGCGCCATCTGACCTGGTCGTTAACGCCACAGGCACGCAGATGACCGGCAATGCCGAAGCAGGCAGCACGGTTACAGTGAAAGATCCCGACGGCACCGTTGTTGCCACCGGCAAGGCTGATTCGAGCGGTCACTTTACTGTCACACTTTCACCGGCCCAGGATAACGGTGAACATCTGGCCGTTACCGCCACCGATTTAGCCAACAACACCAGCCTGCCTGGCTATGTCGATGCGCCGGATATCACCCCGCCGGAAGTGCCCGTCATTCTGGATGTGCAGGACGATATTCCGGGCATCATCGGCACTGTCATCAGCGGTGACACCACCAACGACTCGCAGCCCACCCTCTCCGGCACCGCCGAAGTGGGCTCAACAGTTAAGGTTTACGAGAACGGTAATTTGCTCGGCACCGCAACCCTTGACGGCAGCGGCAACTGGAACTTTACGCCGGGTAGCCCGCTCTCTGAAGGCAGCCACCAGTTCACCGTCACCTCGACAGATGCCGGCGGTAATACCAGCACTTCTGCACCATGGAACATTCTGGTCGATACCGTCGCGCCGCAGGTGCCGACGATTACCCTGGTGAATGACGATATGGTCGGCATTACCGGGCCGGTCGCGAATGCAGGGCTGACCAACGACAGCACCCCAACCGTTAGCGGTACCGGGCAGCCGGGTTCAATTGTTCATTTGTTTGATAACGATGTCTTTGTCGCCAATATTACCGTCACGCCGAGCGGCACGTGGAGCTACACCTTCCCGGCCGATGGCGCGCTGGTCGGCACTTCGCATTCGCTAACGGTCAATGCCAGCGACGCTTACGGCAACACTTCGGGCGATTCCTCCGCCTGGACTTTCACGCTGGATACCACCCCGCCTGCGGTGCCAGGCCTTACGCTGGCCACCAGTGGAAACGTCACTCTCGATCCTGATGCACTGACCAATGAAACCAAGCCGCACATGTCCGGCACCGGTGATGCCGGTTCGGTTATCACTATTTATGACAACGGTACCGAAATCGGCCAGGTGACGGTCGGCCCGCTCGGCACCTGGACCTTCACGCCACCGCTGGCACTGGGCGACGGCTTGCACACTTTCACCGCTAGCGCCACTGACCCGGCGGGCAACGTCAGCGCGAATGCCAGTTTTGCCCTCAACGTCGATGCCACCGCCCCGGACGCACCACACATTATCTCCGCGACCGTCGAAGGCAGCAGCGGCGATGTTTTGCTGGCCAACGGCAGTATCACCAATGAGCCAGAACCGTTGTTGAGCGGCAACAGCGAAGCCAATGCGACCATCACCCTTTACAACAACGGGGTGCAACTCGCGATCGTACATGCGGATAGCCTGGGTACATGGAGTTATCAGCCAGGCACTGCGCTGGCAGAAGGCCTGCATGTGATCACCGCTACCGCCACCGATGCGGCTGGAAACACCAGCCCAATCTCCAGAGGCTTCTCTATCGATATTGATATCACGGCACCCAATACCCCGGCAGCACCGCTGGTGACCGATAACGTTATGCCGGTCGTCGGTAATGTTGTGGACGGTGGCGCAACCAACGACACCACACCCACGTTCAGCGGCACGGGCGAAGTCGGCAGTACGATCACCGTTTACAACGGTGCGGCCATTCTTGGCACCGCGACAGTCAACGAAAGTGGCAATTGGACGTTCACGCCACCAACAGCCCTGCCAGTCACCAGCTACGCCATTACCACTACCGAAACGGACGTGGCAGGCAACACCAGCCTGCATTCTCCGGCGGTGAATTTCACCATCGATACCACGCCGCCACTGGACCCCGTAATTAGCTATGCCGAAGACGATACCGGGCCGTTTATCCCTCTGGTATTGACCAATGGCACTACCGTGGACAACACGCCGATACTGCACGGCACCGCTGAAATCGGCAGCACGGTGACCATTTTTAACGGTTCCAGCATCGTCGGCACGGCTACCGCTGATGGCAGCGGTAACTGGTCGCTGGCGCTGAGTACGCTGCCCGACAATACCTATACCTTTACCGCAATAGCCACCGACAAAGCCGGCAACCCGAGCGGCAGCTCAGCGTCGTTTACCTTGACCGTGGATACCGCGGTGTTACTGCCGCCGGTGGTGGAACATATCGTCGATAATGTTGGCGTTATTCAGGGCGATTTGACCACCGGGATGTACACCGACGACAAAACGCTGACCTTCTCCGGGACGGCGCAAAATGGCACGACGGTGAACATTTATGACCACGGGGTACTGTTCGGTACGGCAACCGTAGCCAACGGTCAGTGGAGTTTCACCAACACCACCGACCTGACGGAAACTCAGCACAGCTTTACCTTCACCTCCGAAGATACCGGTACCGGGGAAGAGACGCTGCAAGGCACGCCGATCATCATCAACTCGGATTACACCCCACCAGCCGACCCGACTGCCCTTGTCACCTCGAACGACGGCACCACCGTCACGGGTCTTGCAGAAGGAAACTCCACGGTAATCATCAAAGATGCCGGTGGAAATGTACTTGGTCAGGGCTCAGCAGATGCACTTGGCAATTTCAGCGTCTCGCTTTCTCCGGCGCAAACCGGCGGGCAAACGCTGACGGCGATTGATCAGGATCGGGCGGGCAATCAGAGCGATGGCGTCAACTTTGGCGCGTCCACCTCGGGCCTGCCGGATGTCCCGTCCATTACACAAATCCTTGATAACGTCGGCACCGTCACCGGCCCTGTCGCCCCTGGCGGCAGCACCGACGACACCACACCGACGTTAAGCGGCAAAGCGGACGCCAACGCCACAGTGCATATCTTTATCGATGGCAGTGCGATAGCAGCGGGCAACGTGGTCGCCGATGGCAGCGGTAACTGGAGCTTCACCACGCCAGCGCTGGGAGAAGGCCTGCACAGCTTTACGGTATCAGCCACAAACGCCATGGGCACGGGCGCGCTTTCTGCCCCGACCGCCATCACCGTCGATCTGAGCGCCCCATCGTCGCCGATTATTCTCAACGCCTACGATGATGTTCCGGCAGACATCGGCACGCTCGGCAGCGGGCAACTGACCAATGATGCCCGTCCAACGCTCAACGGCACGAGCGAAGCCAACGCCACCATCACTATTTTTGATAATGGCGTGAAAATTGGCACGGCTCAGGCCAACGGCAGCGGAGCCTGGAGCTTTACGCCGTCGTCGGATCTCGGCAGTATTTCGCACGTATTTACCGCCACAGCAACCGATGCCGCCGGTAACGCCAGTGGCTCGCAGGGAAGTTTCACGCTCAACATTGACGCCATCGCGCCGAATGCCCCTGTGATCACCAGCGTAGCAAACGACAACGGCTCGCAGCCGGTGAATATCAATCCGAGTCAGGCCACCAACGATACAACGCCACTGCTGAGCGGCAGCGGTGAAATTGGCAGCACGATAACCGTTTATGACAACGGGAATCTGCTGGGCACCGCCAACGTCGGCAGCGGCGGCACCTGGACGTTCCCAGTCGCCACTGCGTTGACCGACGGGCCGCACAGTTTTACCGTCACCGCCACCGATGCCGCGGGCAACACCAGTTCTCCATCGACCGCATTCCCGATTGTCATCGACACCGTGCTACCGGCTGTGCCAACGCTGTTGTCGGTCGTCGACGATCAGCCGGGCATTACCGGCGCACTGGTCAACGGCCAGCTCACCAATGACAACACGCCAACGCTGAGTGGCCGTGGTGAAGTGGGCGCGACGGTAAATGTCTATTCCGATGGCGCATTAATCGGCAGCGCTACAGTCGATGGCGGTGGCGTATGGACAGTCACGCCAACCACTCCGCTCACCGACGGCCCTCATGTATTGACCGTCAGCCAGACGGATCCGGCGGGCAACGTCAGTGCCAGCACCAACGGCTTCACCGTTAACGTTGATGCGACCGCGCCAGGGGTGCCGCTTATCACCAGCGTTGCGGACAACACCGCGCCGGTGATTGGTGTCGTGCCAAACGGCGGCAGCACCAACGAAACCCATCCGGCGATCAGCGGGACGGGCGAAATCGGTTCGACCATCACGCTGTATAACGGCTCGACGGTACTTGGCACCACCAGCGTTAACGGATCAGGAAACTGGACCTTTACCCCAACAACGGCGCTCACCAGCGGCACCTGGAATATTACCGCGACAGCGACCGATGCGGCAGGAAATACCGGGCCACTGTCTGACGTGCGCAGCTTTACCGTCGATACGCTGGCACCGACGCTTCCGACGATTACCACCGTGTTTGACGATCAGGGCACCGTGACCGGCAATCTGGTTTCTGGTGCGGTCACCGACGACACGCAACCCGCCGTCAGCGGCAGCAGCGAAGCCAACGCCACCGTTAAGATTTATGACAACGGCAGCCTGGTCGCGACCGTCACTGCCAACGGCAGCGGCGCGTGGAACTGGACGCCGGGCGCTGCGCTGGCTCAAGGCAATCATATTCTGACCGTGACCGCGACAGATGCCGCAGGCAACGTCAGTCCAACATCAAACAGCTTCACCTTTGTCGTCGATTCGCAGGCCCCGCTGGCACCGGTCATCACCGCCCTGGCCGATGACGTCACGCCAGTAGTCGGGCCGATTGTGGTCGGTCAAACCACTAACGACAACACGCCAACGCTAACCGGTACGGCGGAAGTGGGTGCCACGGTCAATATCTACGACGGCACAACGCTGGTCGCCACCACCACCGCGGATGTTCTCGGTAACTGGATTGTCACCACCTCAACGCTGGGCGATGGCCCGCACTCGTTGACGGCGACAGCGACAGATGCGGCGGGCAACGTTGGCCCATCATCTGCCGGGTTCGCCATCACGATTGATACCGTGGCTCCGGTAATGCCGATCCTACTGGCAGTAACGGATGATGTCACTGGTGGGGCCTTCGGCGCGCTGACCACCGGCCAACTCACCAATGACAACAAACCGACGCTGACAGGCACCGCCGAAGCCGGTAGCACCGTTAGCGTTTACGATGGATCAACGTTGCTGGGTACCACTGTCGCAACGGGGGGTAACTGGAGTTTTACGCCAGCGACGGGACTCTCTGATGGCTCACACACGCTGACCGTTACCGCTACCGATGCGGCGGGCAACGTCAGTCCGGCAACCGGCAACTTTGTGGTTGTGGTGGATGCCACCGCGCCGGTGATGCCGGTTATCACCCTCATCAACGACGATGTGCCAAATATTGTCGGGGCGGTAGGCAACGGTCAGTCAACCAACGATGCCCAACCGACACTGAACGGCACGGCGGAAGCCAACAGCACGGTGCAAATCTATGATAACGGCGCATTAGTCACCACCGTCACCGCCAGCGCCGCAGGCACCTGGACATGGACGCCACCGGCCGCACTCGCCGAGGGGAATCACAGCTATACCGTGACCGCCACCGATGCGGCGGGTAACCTGAGTGCCACCTCGACAGCAGCGGCTATTGTGGTCGATACCGTTGCGCCGGGAGCCGTCGCAAACCTGGCGACGAACGCCACTGGGACGCGTATTACCGGTACAGCAGAAGCCAACAGTACCGTGACCATTACCAGCAGCACCGGTACAGTTCTGGGTACGGCCACCGCTGACGGAACGGGAGCCTTCACGGTGACCATCTCGCCTGCGCAAACCAACGGTCAGGGGCTACTGGCCTTCGCACAGGATAGAGCGGGCAACGTCGGGATCAGCACACCGTTTACCGCACCGGATACGCGCGTGCCGGATGCGCCAACCATCACCAGCGTTGTGGACGACGTGCAGAGCTACACCGGCACGCTGACCAACGGCCAGTTGACCAACGATCCAACGCCAACCCTCAGCGGCCTGGCGCAGGCTAATGCGACGGTGAATGTCTATAACAACGGCGTACTGCTTGGCACGACAACCGCCAACGGCAGCGGTGTGTGGAACTTCACCCCAGGCGGTAATTTAACAGAGGGTAATCACGCCTTCACCGCGACCGCCACCAACGCGAACGGCACCGGCGCCGCCTCGTCGTCGATTTCAGTCATTGTCGACACCACTGCACCTAACACGCCGACCATCAATATCAGCGCCGACGGCAGCACATTGAGCGGTGTCGCCGAAGCCAACAGCACGGTGACCATCACGTTACCAGGCGGTGGCGGAACGCTCACCACCACCGCAGGCAGCAACGGTGCCTGGACGCTGACGCTGCCGGTGCGTGAAATCGAAGGCCAGACGCTGTCGGCGACGGCAACGGATGTTGCGGGGAATACGTCCGGTTCTGCCTCGGTTATCGCACCGAATCTGCCATTATCAGCCAGCGATAACGTCACCAGTCTGGCGTTAACCTCCACGGCCACCACCAGCACTCAGCACTACAGCGATTACGGTTTACTGCTGGTTGGTGCGCTGGGGAACGTGGCATCGGTCCTCGGCAGCACCACCGCACAGGTGCAGTTCACCATTGCGGCGGGCGGTTCTGGCGATATTTCTATCGATGCAGCCGCCACCGGGATTGTGCTGTCGTTGCTCTCGACCCAAGAAATCGTGGTACAGAAATACGATTCGGCCAGCGGCTCATGGACCAGTTTTATTGATACCTCTGCCGGTAATTTCGCCAGCCTGCTGACCCTCACTGGCAGCGGCGTAACCATGAACCTCACAGGGTTGACCGGCGGGCAGTATCGCGTACTGACCTACAACTCCAGCCTGCTGGCAACCGGGTCTTACACCAGTCTTGATGTGGATGTTCACCAGACCAGCGCAGGAACGGTCAGCGGCCCGACCTCAGAAACGGGTAACGTGATCCTCGATATTGACCCGGTGAATGGGGAAGATAATGCGCCGACGGGCACTCTCGTCACGCAAATCACCAATGCCAATGGCGTCGTGACGACCGTGGGCGCAGGCGGGGCAGACATCGCTGGGCTATATGGCACGCTGCATATTAATCAGGACGGCAGCTATACCTATACGCTGACCAACACGTCTGCGGCGGTCATTGGGCATAAAGAGAGTTTCACCTACACCATTACCGACAACGGCGTCAGCGACTCGGCACAGTTGATTGTCACCCTTGGCCCAGTTCCTGCGGCCAGTACGGTAGTCACCGCCGATGACAGCGCCTCAATCGTGTTCAACACCGACGTTTCTGCCATCAACAACGGGGCCTCGTCGCAGTCCGGCTTTACAGTGGTCGGCGTTGGTTTGGGCAATGTATTGAGCCTCGACGTGCTCGCCAACATGAGCAACCCGATAATCTATGATGTGCAGGACGGCAGCACTCGTACTCTGACGCTGCAATCGTCGGTCGGCGGCGTGGCGCTGGCTTCTACCTTTGATTTGTACATTTACCGCTTCAATGATGCCACCCAGCAGTACGAGCAGTATCAGGTGCAAAAAGGCTGGCTGAATGCGCCGTTACTGGGCGGCCAGTCGAGCCAGCTGACCCTGACGCTGCCCGGCGGTGAATATGTGTTCCTGCTGAATACCGCCAGCGGTGTGACGGCCTTGACCGGCTACACCCTGAATATCTTGCAGGATCACACGTATGCCGTGGACAGCATCGCCGCCGCCACCAGCGGAAATGTGCTGAGCAACGATGTGCTGCCAAGCGGGGCGTTGCTGACGGAAGTGAACGGCGTGGCAGTGGCGGCCACCGGCACCACGACCATTAACGGGCAGTACGGCACCCTGACCATTGATGCGCATGGGAATTACACCTACACCCTGAAAAGTGGGGTTGGGGCCGATGGCATTAACACGCCGGACAGCTTTATCTATACCGTCAAAGCGGCAAACGGCGATACGGACAGCGCCTCGCTGAACATCACCCCGACGCCACACGCGCTGGATGCGGTCAACGACACCAGCGCTGTGATGGCGGTCACGACCGTGCAGGATACCACCGCCTACTCGGACACCAGCGTAGGATCGGCGAACTGGACTAACCCACTGCTCGGCACCGGTTCCGGGAGCGGCAGCGGCGCCTTTACGGTCGATGCCAATACGCTGCTGCATAACGGAGTCCTGCACTTTGCCATCACCAGCGCGCTGGCCATCGCCGGTCTGACGGGCACCTGGTCGATCACCCAGAGCGGTACCGTGGTGCAACACGGTACGTTCAGCGGCTCCGATACCGATATCAGCATTGCTGACCTCGGCGCGGGGAATTACACGCTGAACTTCACCGGCACCACCAGCGGATTGGGCCTGCTCGGATCGTACACGGTAACACCGTCAGTCACCGGGACGACCTATCACCTGGACGCGTTTGACACCAGCAGCAGCTCCGTCACCGGCAACATTTTTGACGGGACCGATGCATCGGGCGCGCTGGATCAGCTCTCGACGGTACATACCACGCTGACGGTGAACGGCTTTGGCGGCAGCACGGCGACCCTCAATCCAACGGGCAGCACCAGCAGCGCCACCATTCAGGGGCATTACGGCACACTGACCATGAACCTCGACGGCTCTTACACCTATGCCCTGAAGGCCGGGGTCAGCGTCGCCTCAATGACCAGCCAGGAGACGTTCACCTACACCCTTAACGACCAGAACGGCCATACCGATACCGCCACCCTGACCATCAACATGAACCCGCAGATGGCAAGTAGCGCACAGCATGACGTGATAAACGGCTCGGCCTATGGCGATACGGTGATTTACCACCTGCTGAACAGCACCGATGCCACGGGCGGAAACGGCAATGATGAATGGACTAACTTCAACCTCGCTCAGGGCGACAAAATCGATCTGCGCGAACTGCTGACCGGTTGGGATCATCAGGCGTCAACGCTCGGGAACTTCGTGCAGGTCAGCACCAGCGGTACTAACACGGTGATTTCCATCGACCGTGACGGAACGGGATCCACCTATCACTCAACCCCTTTAATCACCCTGGATAACGTCCAGACCACTTTGACGGAGCTGATTCAACAGAACCACATTATCACCGGCTAGCCAAAAACAACCCCGGACGCTACGGCGTCCGGGGTAAAAAAACAGCAACATGTCGTGATTTTTAAAAGGGATACAATATGGGAAGAAGAGCGCCTGTCGCATTACTGCTGGCATTCCACCTCTGTTCCATCCAGGTGTATGCCGAAGATGAGCCACAATCCATCAGTTCTGAGGGACTGGCCAACGAGCAAGGATTGCCTTCGCTCGATGGTTCCTCCGCTGAACTTCCCCTGAGTAACGCCGCACCCGGCTCGCTAACGCTGAATAACGCCGTGAGTCGCGCCGTAAACTGGCACCCGTCGATCCGCGAGGCGATTGGCAAACTGCTTTCGCAACAAGACCAAATTGATGTCGCCAAATCGAAGTATTACCCGCAGGTCACCGCGGGCATGAACAATGGCTACAGCAACACCTACACTAACAACGGCTACAGCCCGTCGCTGGTGCTGTCGCTTTCGCAAATGCTCTACGACTTTGGCAAGGTTTCAAGTCAGGTTAAGGCTGAAACAGCAGGTGCGGCGCAGGAACAAGCCAACGTGCTGGTCAGCATCGACAACGTCGCCCACGACACTGCATTGGCGATGGTGCAGGTGCAGTCCTGGCAGCAAATGGTTGATGCCGCGAAAGAGCAGTTGGATGCGCTCAACGGTATTGGCAAACTGACCCAGCAGCGCAACGACGAAGGGGCGACCTCCCTTTCGGATGTGGTGCAAACCAACGCCCGTATCGAATCAGCACGCTCACAAATGGTTCAGTATCAGGCCAATCTCGACAGCGCTCAGGCGACATTGATGAGCATGCTGGGCTGGAATTCACTTAACGGCGTCAGCACTGAATTTCCGGTAAAACTTGAACAAAGCTGCATGATGGCGAAACCCGAGGACAGATTAGTGCCGTCGGTGCTCGCGGCTTGGGCGCAGGCCAGTGCCGCGCAGGCGAATCTGGAATACGCCAACGCGCAAATGACCCCGACGATTTCGCTGGAGCCGTCGGTTCAGCACTATCTCAACGATAAATACCCCAGCAGTGAAGTGCTGGATAAAACGCAGTATTCGGCATGGGTGAAAGTCGAAATGCCGATTTATCAGGGCGGTGGTCTGACGGCGCGGCGTGATGCCGCCAGTCATGCCGTAGAATCGGCGCAATCTACCATTCAGCGTACGCGTCTCGATGTGCGCCAAAAACTGCTGGAAGCGCGCAGCCAGTCGCTAAACCTTGCCAGCGCCTTGCAGATCCTTGGCCGCCAACAGCAGCTCAGCGAACGCACCCGCGAACTCTATCAACAGCAATATCTCGACCTCGGTTCTCGCCCATTACTGGATGTGCTTAACGCCGAACAGGAAGTGTTTCAGGCGCGCTTCGCCGAACTCCAGACACAAAGCCAGCTCCATCAGCTCCAGCTTGACTGCCTCTACAACACCGGCACGTTACGCCAGGCTTTTGGCCTTAATAATCGCAGCATTCAGTCCGTGGAGATCCAGCCATGACCCGTGCCGCTCCTCCTGTTGAAGAATTGATTAGCGACCACGCGCTGAGTAACTGGGCGTTGGCTATCGGTCACGTTGCGGCCCATTATCGGGTGGTCTGTTCGCCAGGGGCGATTCAGGCTAATGCGCCGTGGTTTAAAGGCAAAAACCGCACGCCGGCCCTGACGCAACTCGCGCGTCAGGCCGGGTTATCGTTCCATTTACTGACGCTCACCGAACATGCTTTTAGCCAGTGGCGACTGCCGGTCGTGGCAGAACTGGAAGACGGTCAACTGGCGGTGATCGAACATTTCAACGGTGACGATGCGGTCGATGTGTTTATGATCGACGGCGACAGCGAAAGTAACCGCGTGATCGCCAGCGATCTGTTGTCGTCGGTGAAATACGTCGCCGCCCTGCGCCCGCTGTCAGCGCTCAAGGACAGCCGCGTCGATGCCTACGTTTCCCGCTTCAGCCCCGACTGGATGAAAGGGCTGGTGCTGCAGGATTTACGACCTTACATCCCGGTGATGATTGCCGCGTTCCTGGTGAACGTGTTATCGCTCGCCGGGATCGTCTTTTCGATGCAGGTGTATGACCGGGTGATCCCGGCGCAGTCATACCCGACGCTCTACGTGCTGGCAACCGGGGTGCTTATCTCGGTGATATTTGGTTTTCTGTTACGCGAAGCGCGAACGCATATCATGGACGTGCTCGGCAAGCGCGCCGATATGCGCATTTCTGACAGAGTATTCAGCCACGCGTTACGGCTGCGCAACAGCGCGGTGCCCCGCTCCACCGGCAGTTTTATTTCGCAATTGCGCGAGCTGGAGCAGATCCGCGAAATGATCACCTCCTCCACGCTATCGACGCTGGTCGATCTGCCGTTCTTTTTCCTGTTCGTCATCGTGCTGGCGATCATCGCGCCGCAGCTGTCGTGGATAGCGCCGATTGCGGCGGTCATGATGGTGCTGCCTGGCCTGATGATGCAGAAAAAACTCGCCATCCTCGCTAACCAGTCAGCGCATGAATCGACGCTGCGCAACGCGGTATTGGTGGAAAGCGTACAGGGGCTGGAGGACATCAAGCTAATGCAGGCGGAGAACCGCTTTTTGCAGCAATGGAACAGCTACATCCGCATTACCGGTGAATCAGGCCTGCGCACGCGCAAAGTCACGCAAGGGCTGATTGGCTGGGGCATGTCGGTGCAAAGTCTGGTGTATGCGGCGGTGATTTTGTTTGGCGCGCCGCTGGTGATTGAGGGCGATTTAACAACCGGTTCAGTGGTGGCAGCGTCGATGCTGGCCTCACGGATGATTGCGCCGATGGCCGGACTGTGCGGTGTGCTCGCCCGCTGGCAACAGGTAAAAGCCGCTAAAATGGGGCTCGACAGCATCATGCAGCTCCCCACCGAAACGCAGCGCGATGAAACGCTGGTACACCAGGAAATTTTCCACGGTCACTACGTGTTTGAGAACGCCCATTTCCGCTATCACCATGAGGATCAGCGCGTACCGCTGCGGATCTCACGTCTGGAAATTTTACCCGGCGAACGCGTGGCCCTGCTCGGGCGCAACGGCGCGGGGAAATCCACACTCTTACAGGCGCTGGCGGGCGGCGTGGAGATCGTCAACGGCGATCTGCGACTCGACAACCTTAGCATCTCGCAAATCGACATGGCCGATTTGCGCCGCAACATCGGTTTTCTCAGCCAGAACGCACGGCTGTTTTTCGGCACCTTGCGTGAGAATTTAACCCTTGGCGCGCCTCACGCCAGCGACGAAGCCGTGTTTGACGTACTGGAAATCTGCGGTGCCGACGGGTTTGTGAAACGTCTGCCGAAAGGATTAGACCACCAAATCATGGAAGGCGGTAACGGGCTTTCCGGCGGTCAGCGTCAGGCGATTTTGCTGGCGCGTATGCTGCTGCGCTCGCCCAATATCGTCCTGCTGGATGAACCGAGCGCCTCACTGGATGAACACACCGAACGGGAGTTTATTCAGCGTCTGGGCAACTGGCTCGGCAACCGCACGCTGATTGTCGCGACGCACCGGGTGCCAATGCTGGAACTGGTAGAACGCGTGGTGGTGTTGAAAGAGGGCCAACTGGTAATGGACGCCCCGAAAGCGCAGGCGATGAACAACAGCCGCGCGCAGACGCAGAACGCGGTAAACGGACGGGGGTGGAGCAATGAAAATCAGTCAGCGTGATATCGCCATGGACGATCTGGACATACGTCGGGAAAATGAGTTTTCCGGCGCCAGTAAAATCGTCCTGCTTTCCGCCGTGCTCTTTCTGATACTCGGCGTGTGGGCGTGGTTTGGTCAACTGGATGAAGTCTCCACCGGCACCGGGAAAGTGATCCCCAGTTCCCGCGAGCAGGTATTGCAGTCGCTCGACGGCGGGATCCTTACCGAACTGACGGTACACGAGGGCGATAAAGTCCAGGCGGGTGAAATTGTGGCGCGCCTCGATCCGACTCGATCGGAGTCTAACGTCGGTGAAAGCGCCGCCCGCTACCGCGCATCGCTGGCCTCCAGCGTGCGTCTGGATGCCGAAGTGAACGATCTGCCACTGGTGTTTCCCGATTCGTTAAAAGCCTGGCCGGATCTTATCGGTTCCGAAATGCGTCTGTATAAATCCCGCCGCGCGCAGCTCACCGATTCGCAGGCCGATTTACAGGACGCTTTAGACTCGGTCAACAAAGAGCTGGCGATCACCGAAAGGCTGGAAAAAAGCGGCGCGGCGAGCCATGTGGAAGTGCTGCGCTTACAGCGAGAAAAAAGCGATCTCGGTCTGAAAATCACCGATTTGCGCTCGCAGTATTACGTGCAAGCGCGTGAAGCGTTATCCAAAGCCAATGCCGAAGTGGACATGCTGTCGGCGATTATTAAGGGCCGCGAGGACTCCGTCACCCGCATGACCGTGCGTTCGCCGATGCGCGGGATTGTGAAAAATATCCAGGTGACAACCATCGGCGGCGTCATTCCGCCCAACGGTGAGATGATGGAAATTGTGCCCCTCGACGATCACCTGCTGATTGAAGCGCGACTCTCACCGCGCGATATCGCGTTTATCCACCCAGGCCAGCGGGCATTGGTCAAAATCACCGCCTATGATTACGCCATTTACGGCGGCATTGAAGGCGAAGTCGAGACCATTTCGCCGGACACGATTCAGGATAAAGTGAAGCCAGAAATCGTTTACTATCGGGTGTTTATCCGCACGCATCAGGATTATTTGGTCAACAAACGCGGGCATAAATTCTCCATCTCACCGGGGATGGTTGCCAGCGTTGACATCAAAACCGGTGAAAAAACCGTCATGGATTATCTGATTAAACCGTTCAACCGCGCGAAAGAGGCACTGCGTGAGCGATAAGTGAGCGTTTGTGCGGCTTATAGCGGTAGTATTTGCCTGGCCGGGTCTGTTATACTCGCCTTAACACATTGGGGCTGATTCTGGATTCGACGGGATTTGCGAAACCCAAGGTGCATGCCGAGGGGCGGTTTGCCTCGTAAAAAGCCGCAAAAAAATAGTCGCAAACGACGAAAACTACGCTTTAGCAGCTTAATAACCTGCTAAGAGCCCTCTCTCCCTAGCTTCCGCTCTTAAGACGGGGATAAAGAGAGGTCAAACCCAAAAGAGATCGCGCGGATGTCCTGCCTGGGGCTGAAGTGCTAAAACTAATCAGGCTAGTTTGGTAGTGGCGTGTCTGCCCGCAGCTGCCCGGCGAATGTAAAGACATGACTAAGCATGTAGTACCGACGGTGTAGTAATTTCGGACGGGGGTTCAAATCCCCCCAGCTCCACCAAAATTCTCCGTCAGCGGTTACCAGAGCCGTCTGACGAAGTCGAAAGCCCGCATAATTCACGTTATGCGGGCTTTTTTGTTGTCGTAAACCTGAAACCCCGCTCTTCCGATTTCATCGGAAGAGCGCACAAAATCAAATATTTTCCAAATCTACGCCGCGTGTTTTGGGGCCGAATATCCCAATCGTCAGCACCACAATCAGCATGCTTACAACGATAAACGCAATCACGCCTGGCGAGCCACTGTATTGCAGGATAAGACCGATTAGAAGGCTGCTAAACACCGTCGACAAACGGCTGAACGAGTAGCAGAACCCGACCGCACGAGCGCGAATATAGGTTGGGAAAACCTCAGACTGATAAGAGTGATAGCTATACGTCAGCCATGCATTTGACCAGGTAATGAAAAAGCCGCAGAGGATCAGCCACACCGGGTTGTTCTGCAGCGCAAACAGCGATCCAAAGATAACCGTGGTCAGGCAGGAGAGGACGATTTGCCATTTATTCTCCATTCTGTCGGCGAATCGGCTGCAGATAAGCGAGCCCAACGGATAAGCCAGAGTGATGAAAAAGGCGTACAACAGGCTGTGAGTTACCGTTGCCCCCTTCCCCGATAGCAATGCAGGCAACCAGTTGCCAAAACCAAAAAAGCCTATTGCCTGGAAGAAGTTCATTACCGCGAGCATTATCGTGCGCCCACGGTAACGCGGCGACCAGATATCCTTAAAGGTGCCTTTCACCACCGCAGAGTCGGCAGTTAAATCGCTACGAATCGGGAAGTCAGGCGCATCGGTGACACCGCAACGCTTCTCCATCGCCTGCATCACTTCGCGCGCTTCTACGTAACGTTTTTGCTGCAATAACCAACGCGGAGACTCCGGTAATCCCTTACGTATCAGCCAGATGATCAACGAGGCAACAGCCCCTGCGATGACGACATAACGCCAGCCGCTCAGGCCAAAGATCGTTTGCGGCACCAGCCACCACGACATTAACGCAACCGCAGGCACAGACAGAAATTGGATAAAAAAAGAGAACGCAAAAGCACGTGTACGCAAGTGAGCAGGCACCCACTCTGTTAGATAGGTATCAATGGTGACCAACTCAATTCCCAGCCCGACGCCCACCATGAAGCGCAGAAAAATAACCCATTCAGCGTGGTGCTGAAACGCCATGCAAAGCGAAAAGACGCCATACCAAAGCAACGCAAACATAAACGTCGCGCGTCGTCCCAGCCGATCTGCGTAGGGGCTCAGTAGACTGGCCCCCAAAAACAGGCCCAGAAACGTTGCAGACGCAAATGCCGCCTGGTCACTAAGACCAAACACGCCCTGCGAACCGACATGGAAAATACCATCAGCAATCAAGCCTGTGCTGATATAGCCTGTCTGGAAGAGATCGTACAGCTCAAAAAAACCACCCAACGCCAGCAGTGTAATGAAGCCCCACATACCAGACGACGCTGGCAGCGCGTCGATTCTTGCGACTAAATCTTGCGCGTGAAAGGGCTGTTGATTCGCCCCTTTATTTTCTGTTATCAGATACTCACTCACAACGAACACTCCAGCAACATATAGGTAACATCTATGCTAGAGGTTGCGTCGCGGAGTTAAATTTTTAATTTGTGTTGGCTGGTAATAAATTAAGCATAAATAACTGCCTGAAAGACGGGCACTTTATAAAGACTCGGCACCCGCGCCGATCAGCTATTCCACCCGCCGATAAACAGGCACCCGACGCGTCGTTGCCGTCAGCGTATCGAACGCATCGACTTCCGCAGTCGAAATTCTCATTCCCGATTTTCTTAGCGTCGCGATATCGGCGGCGATGCGCTGCATGCCAAACCAGAACAGCCCATCAAGTGCTGTGACCTGCAAACCAGCCTCCAGCGCCAGTTTCAGGCGTTGCCGTGGGGCTTTAACCTGCTTCGCAATCTCCTGGAAAGCCGTGGTCGTGACCTCGCCCGATTCAACCCGGCGTATACGATTCGAAAAGCGGTAGCGGAACGCATCCGGGATAGCACTCAGATCGGTTTTCAGGCTGTAAACACAACCGTAACGATTGTCACTGATAGTGACCGCTTTGCGATTAAGTTGCAGTTCATTGCGCAGATGATCGATAAGCTGCGGGGCGCGGATCAGCTGCAAACGAAAAGGCAGCTCAAAACTCGTCACATAATCGACGTTCAGCAACGCCAGTCTTAAGCGTGCCTCGCTGCCGGCCTTTTCCTGCCGACACTCTTCGAGCACTTCTGCCCACTGCTGAGCCAGACGCGGAGGTTCACTGACTTCAGTAAATTGGTACTTTTCAATCTCGTAATCGATTCGCGCAGCCATGACTGTTTCCTTACCCACATACCTTCACTTTTCATTACTTTAGCGCATTAAACGCACAGTATGCTATCAGTGAATGGTCTACTCCCTCCCCTGTTCGCTTACCTACAAGGGGCGATTGAATGCGCGGGCCATGTTGTTAGATTGCGATATCAATAATAAACAACGTAACTATTTTCATGAGCAAGAAAGTCAAAGGTATCGCTGCGTATCATCATGCAGCAGGCGGCTGGGGCGCAGTGAAGGCCACCACGGCGGCCGTTTGGGGTCAAAAAGCCATTGGTCGCGAAGTCATCGCGATGTTCCATATGAATCAAGTAAAAGGCTTTGACTGCCCGGGCTGCGCGTGGCCTGACCCGACGCATCGGGCACCGATGGAACTGTGTGAAAACGGCGTAAAAGCCGTGACCTGGGAAGCGACCAGCAAAAAAGTCGGCCCGGAATTCTTTCAAAAACACAGCGTCGACGAACTGCTTAGCTGGAACGATTTTGAACTGGAAAACGCCGGACGATTAACCCATCCGCTAAAATACGATGCGCTCAGTAAAAAATATCAGCCGGTGCAATGGGAAGACGCCTTCGCCGAAATAGGCACACTGCTGCGTACCTACTCTGACCCCAATACGGTAGATTTTTATACCTCAGGCCGAGCCTCCAACGAAGCAGCTTACCTTTACCAGCTGTTTGCGCGCGAATACGGCACCAATAACTTTCCTGATTGTTCCAATATGTGCCACGGCCCAACCAGCGTTGGCCTGACCAACGCCATCGGCATCGGTAAAGGCACGGTCGAACTGGACGATTTCGGGCATTGTGATTTAGTGATTAGCATTGGTCACAACCCTGGGACCAATCACCCAAGAATGCTGGCGACCCTGCGCGAAGTTGCACAGCGCGGAGCGAAAATCATCTCGATTAACCCGCTGTCCGAGCGCGGCCTTGAACGCTTCAGTCATCCGCAGATCCCATCCGATCTGTTAACGCACGACGGCGTGAAGCTGTCCGAAAGCTATCATCACGTGAAAGTCGGCGGTGACGTTTACCTGATCCTCGGCATTATGAAAGCGTTGCTGGAAATGGCGGATAACGGCAGCAGCGTCGCGCTGGATAATGATTTTATCCGCGAGCACACCCACGGTTTTGACGCTCTGCGTGAGGAACTGCAAACAGCCCAGTGGAGCGAATTGGTCGAACATTCCGGCATCAGTCGCGACACGATGCGTGAAATCGCTTTCATCTATGGGCAATCCCACGCCACGATTATTTGTTACGGTCTCGGTATTACTCAGCATGAGAACGGCACTAACAACGTGCAACAGCTGGCGAATTTGCTGTTGCTCAAAGGCAATATGGGCCGTAAAGGCGCGGGAATTTGCCCGCTGCGTGGTCACTCCAACGTGCAGGGCGATCGCTCGGTCGGGATTAACGAAGCACCGACGGAAGCGTTCCTGCAACGGCTGGAAAGCGAGTTTGCCTTCACCGCGCCGCGCGCGCACGGACACTCTTCGGTCACCAGTATTCAGGCGATTGAAAGAGGTGAAATGAAGGCGCTGTTTTGCCTCGGCGGAAACCTTGCCGTGGCGATGCCTGACCCTGAACGCACATTTGCCGCCGTGAAAAAGCTCGATTTGATGGTTCATATGGCGACCAAACTGAACCGTTCGCACCTGCTGTTGGCGAAGCATAACTACATCTTCCCGGTGCTGGGCCGTACCGAGAAAGACATGCAGGCGAGCGGGTTGCAGTCCGTTACGGTTGAAGATTCCATGAGCATGGTTCACGCCTCGACGGGCACCCTCAAACCCGCGTCAAAACACCTGCGTTCAGAGCCGGCCATTATTGCCGGGCTGGCACGCGCGACGCGGCCAGAGTCGTCCATTCCGTGGGAAGCCTTCATTGCCGATTACCGCACTATCCGTAATTCCATCGAGCGCGTCATTCCCGCCTTCGCCGGGTTTAACCAGCGGATCGAACATCCGGGCGGTTTTCGTATGGAAAACAGCGCGTCGCAGCGCCTCTGGAAAACGGCCACCGGCAAGGCCAATTTCACCCACAGTAAGAAACCGACAACCAAACGTGCAGGCTATCCGACAGAAACGCTGATGTTGGCAACATTGCGCAGCCACGATCAGTACAACACCACGGTGTATGGCATGAACGACCGCTATCGCGGTGTCGTGGGCCGCCGTGATGTGCTGTTCATCAGTCAACATGAGGCGAAAGCGCGCGGTCTGGAAATCGGTGACGTGGTGAATGTTGTGGCGTTGGATGCCTGCGGCGCAAAAACGCAGCGTCAGCTCAACGGCTTAACCGTCGTCGTACACGACATGGCAAATGGCTCGGTCGGGGCTTATTACCCGGAAGCCAATGTTCTATTGTCGCTGGATGATTACGATGAGGAGTGCCATATCCCGGCCTATAAAAGCGCACCGGTCATGATTGAAAAAGCATAAAGAAAATGATTTACCCGCCGGATGCGCGCCCTGCCGTCCGGCCTATTAATTTTAAACAACTCCTTTCTTGTCGCGTTACGATGCGCTGACTAAGCTCTAAACACTTATCCCTTTTATAAGCTCCGCCCATGTGCGGGTGGAATCACTATGCTTGAAAGTAAAATGGCTGCCATGCGCCAGAAGCGCTGGAAAAAACGCCTTCCTCTTTTAGTCACTCAGGATGCCCGTTCCGGTGATCCTTATGATTACTATTCTGTGCATCTGGTCGATGTGGATCGTAATCGTTATCAGCTGACTGACTATCAGGATCCTATCGTGACGATTGCGCGCTGGGACTACGACACCGAGAGCTATCTTGATCAACGTCGCATTAGCGTCGCTGAACTCGACGCGATGCAGGCTGAAATCATTCATCATCGCAGCTTTGGCCCGATGAGTTTTGGCGGCATTCTGGCGTTTAATTTTAACCGTCGCACCCGTTTTGCCTACATCAAAACGCTGTTCAGTCGCGGTAAAGGCAAACTGGTGTCGGCGTTTTTTGCCAACAAAGAGCTGAAAAGTCGCGATCGTATCGCTCTTCTCGCCTTACTGGTAAACGAGTACATCCAGCAGCGTCCGTCACGCCTCAACGCGGGCATAAAGATAGATGAAGTGATTGACATGCTGTACGGCAAACTCTGGTACAAGCACATTCGCAACGAAGAGTTTCGCCGCAAAGTCAGACTGCTGCTGAAATCACTGGTGATAACTGACGATCTGGCGTTCACGGACGACCGTTATTATGTGCAGCCGCAAGCGATGGCGACACTGGTTGAGTTCGAGAAAGAAGAGCATCGCATCAAGCAACAGGAAAGAATGCAGCGCAATTTTGTACGCCTGATGATTGTCATCACCGCCTCGACGGTGCTGATTACGCTTGCGTTGCTGGGGCTGGCGGGTGTTGTCGATTTGCATAAAGTCTGGGAGTTCTTGCGTAATCTTAAGCCTGTCAGCGTGTTGATGAAGCTGATTTAACGCCTTTCTCAGGGATGCAGATTCGCTGCATCCCTTGGTTTCCCTCCTTTCCCCTTCCCCGCCACAGGTCTATGCTTACCTTTGCAGTCATACTAAAAACAGAGGCCATGTCGTGGATAAAGCGTTAATCGATGCAGGATACCGCCTGTACAGCGGTGAAAAAATCGACGTCTATTTTAATACTGGAATGTGCCAACATTCGGGGAATTGCGTGCGCGGCAGCAGCGCGCTGTTTAACCTGAAACGCAAACCGTGGATCCTGCCGGATAATGTCGACGCGCAAACCGTTCAACGTGTGATCGATACCTGCCCTAGCGGGGCGCTTAAATATCGACTGAAATAGACCGGGAGAAACCATGGAAATTCTGGAAGGCAATACCCGCTTTTATGTGAACAATGCCGAAGGCCATTGCGTGGCAGAAGTGGTGTTTGTCCCGACGGGCGAACATCTGGCGATTATCGAGCACACCGATGTGGATGAAAGCCTGAAAGGCCAGGGCATAGGCAAGCAACTGGTCGCTAAAGTTGTAGAACGCATGCGCCGCGAGAACCGCAAAATTATTCCACTCTGTCCGTTTGCCAAACATGAATTTGATACCACGCCGGAATACGCGGATATCCGCGCCTGACCGTCTAAGACGGAGCCAGTGATGAAATAAACGCGAGACTATTTCTCACGGGTTATTGCTTACGTATTCTTTCGCGCTAAGCGACTTTTCAGCGTAAATATCCCAGCGCTGCGACCTCGTTTTGCAAATGTGTAATAAAACCGCTGAGCTTCGGCAGCGGGCGCAAATCTTGTCGATAAAGAATATGGATAGGACGCGGCGTGGGCAGCCAGTCATCCAGCACGCGGAGTAATTTCCCGCTATTGAGTTCATCGCTGAGCAAGATTTCAGGCTGGAGCAGTAGCCCGGCACCGGCAAGCGCCGCCATTTTTAGCCCTGGCCCGTCATTGCATATCAACACCGGATCGCGCCGCCACGGACTTTCCGTTTCGCTTCCAGGCAGCCGCCATTCATTACGCGAATTCCAGACCCGATGCGACAAACAACGATGCGCCGCGAGCTCTTTGGGCGTTTGCGGTACGCCGTAGCGGGCGAGATATTCCGGCGAGGCGCAAATCACCATTCGATATAGGCACAGCGGTTTTGCGACCAGGTCATTATCACGCAAATCACCAATACGCACGGTGAGATCAAATCCCTCTTCAACCAGATTGACCACCCGATTACTGAGATCGAGTTCCACACGCACATCCGGATAACGTTGTAAAAACGTCGCCACGATGGGCGCAACAATGCACGCCCCGAAGGTAGACGGCGCGCTGATGCGCAGCATCCCCGAAGGCGTTGCGCGAAGACGTTCCACAGATGCGTCCGCCGCCGCGACATGTTCCAGCACCTGCCGACACGCTTCTACATAAACGCGGCCCGCATCGGTCAGGCTCTGGCGGCGCGTAGTTCTGTCCAGCAGACGCGCGCCCAGACGCGATTCAAGCTGATTGATGTACTTCCCGACCATCACGGCGGAAATCTCAAGCCGGGCGGCGGCATCGGTAAAACTGCCGCTATCGACCACCGCCACAAAGATTTCCATGCTGCGAAGCTTATCCATATTACTAACCATGAGTTAAGAATGTTCTAACCATACGCCAGTTTATCGCACAAACAATTAGGTAAAGAATAGCGTTCAGACCCTAAAGAGGACGCTGAGATGAAAATTATGATTGTGGGTGCCAGCGGTACCGTTGGCCGTGCGGTAGCCGCCGAACTGGAAAAAAATGCGCAGCACACGCTTATTCGAGTCGGTCATCATCAGGGTGATGAACGGGTTGATCTTACCGATGAGGCGAGCGTTGATGGGTTATTTGCCCGCACCGGCAAAGTGGATGCAATTATTGCCACCACGGGGAATCTGTTCTTCGGGCCGCTCAATGAAATGACGACAGAAAACTTTTCCATCGGCCTGCAGAACAAACTGCTCGGGCAGGTTCGCCTGGCGCTCAAAGGTCAGCATTTCCTTAACGATGGGGGTTCAATCACGTTAACCAGTGGGATCGTTGCCGATGAGCCGATCGCTCAGGGCGTGAATGCCACCACGGTAAACGCAGCGTTGGCTGGATTTGTGAAAGCGGCGGCCTGTGAATTATCGCGAGGGATAAGAATCAATCTGGTGAGTCCAACACTGCTCACAGAATCGGAAGCCGCTTACGGTCCATTCTTCCCAGGATTTGAAAGCGTTCCGGCGGCACGCGTCGCGCTGGCCTATCGTCGTAGCGTTGAAGGGGTACAAAGCGGGCTGGTGTTTAAAGTCGGCTATTAACAAAAACGGGATCGTTTAAACGATCCCACTGTTTTTATCAGTCGCGGGTTTGCACCCAGAAAGCGTGGATCAGGCCTGGGATGTAACCCAGCAACGTCAGCACGATATTGATGATAAACGCCCAGCCAAATCCTTTACCGAGCAACACACCAATGGGTGGGATCAAAATAGTAAAAACGATACGCCAGAAACCCATACGAACTCCATGCAATTAGTCAGGATAAAAAAAGAAAATATCTCTAAGCGTAGCCATTGTCACCTGCACCGTCATTTTCGCCCATCGCGTTTACCCTCTTTTACCTTTTTGTTTCAATCTGCGCTAAGGTATAGCGAAAGACCCTGATAAAGGAGAGCACGATGTATTCTGTTGGCGATCTGGTTCAACCCCAAATGGGTGGCCCAAAAATGAAAATCATCGAAATTCATGGCGACCAAATTGTGGCCGTCGCGGAAAATGATGAGCAGGGGCAGAAATATACTCTGAAAGCGGTAGATGTTGCACCCTATCAAGAAGAAGGTGACTTTGGTGTCTGTTAGAAACAGTGGTGAGGTTTCCCTCACCACTTCAACATTTACATCAGAAAATCGTTAAGTGATTTACCTTCAGCAATAGCCTGGGCAAGCGGTTTTGGCATTCTACCCTGACCCGTCCAGGTTTTTTGCTCACCGCCAATATCGGTGAAACGATATTTAGCCGGGCGCGCAGCGCGCTTTTTAGCGGTGCTGCTCGGCGCACTTGCCTCACCCATGAAATCATCCGGCGAGATCCCTTCTGCTTTCATAAGTTCAAGCCAGGCATTGATTTTTTCCTGCTTCTCGGCCAAACCTTCGCGCATATCCGCTTCTTCGTTGCGTTTTTCTTCAGTCACGATCCTGAACTTTTCCAACACATCCTCAAGAACGTCAATAGAGAATTCTCGCGTCATCGCACGCAGAGTACGGATATTATTTAGTTTCTGTAACATTATAGACATATATTATTAAAATTCCTTTCCTCTGGATAAAATGGCACTACGAGAACAATTGTATTATACGAAATAATTATTTACCACTATCGCGTGTAAACAATTTGATCATCCAGACATTTCTCAATATATATTCGACCATATCAGTTTGTATATATTTCTATATATCAATTTCACATTTTAATGTGTGAATGAATAAAAATAGTTAAGCCTTATTATGTGTATTACCATTGAAAGGCAAAGTCTTTCTTCCATCTCAGGCGATTAGCACGGGAATGCCCCTTCATTATCGATGCATAAAAAAGCAGATATAAAGCATAAAAAACCAAATAAATCATTAGCATTAAATACTGCAAAATGGACATTAATTCGATTTTAAAACAAATGTGAGTAACGCTCCTTTTTTCGCTTATCGCCTGCCTGGCATCTTCTTGCGAGGCATTCTCCTTCGTCCCTGAAAAACCATAACCAAATGAAAAACAACACATTAAAAACACATGTGAACAAAAAATAGCGCCACTATCAAAAAATGACCTATCACAGAGTGTTTTATCGACAAATCGTCATTAAATAAAAATTTCGAGCTAGTTGTCACTTTTAGTGCAGTTATATATTCTACGGCGGAATGAAAAAGCAATTCATCGCGCTACTTAAACCATTTTGTTCATAAATCCCCTTCTATCAAGGAGCATACCGATGTTCTCTGCGCAGTCACGCCTGCGTCATGCGGTAGCAGACACTTTCGCCATGGTAGTCTACTGTTCCGTCGTGAACATGTTGATTGAAATATTTCTCTCCGGTATGAGCTTTGAGCAGTCACTTTCTTCTCGTTTGGTGGCCATTCCCGTCAACATGGTAATTGCATGGCCATACGGGTTTTACCGGGATTGGGTGATGCAACACGCCCGCCATTTAAGCCCGACGAAAAGGATAAAAAATCTCGCCGATGTGGTGGCTTATGTGACGTTTCAGTCGCCGGTGTATATCGTGATTTTATTGTCTGTGGGCGCAGACTGGCATCAGATAGCCGCTGCGGTAAGCTCGAATATCGTGGTTTCGATGATGATGGGCGCCGTATACGGGTATTTTCTCGACTACTGCCGCAGGCTGTTTCGTGTCAGTCAGTACGCCTGACGCTGAATACTGAACGCCACGACTGGCAAAGAGCCAGTCGCAGGCTTATTGCCCTTCGCCAAAAAGACCATTAAGAAAACGCTCAAGAGCAATACGAGAGCTGAATCCGTGCGGTATTCCGTAATGTTCCTGCGCATCGCCGCCTAAATAGAGCGGGAACCGCTGATAATGGTCGCAGGTCTTTATCTCAGAAGCCGGATCCGCCAGCAAATTGCTGCGATCTTTAAGGCCCGGATGAATGATAAGCGCCGTTCTGCCCATTCTGGCTGCGCGATTCACATAGACATAATTTTCGCCACGACGATAGCCGTAAACTTTTTGCGTCACTTCGTCCATCGTGAATCCGACTTTTTCAAGAACGCGCGCCACCTCATCAGGTCGTAAATACATATTATTTCCTCGTTAGCCTGTACAGCCACGCCACCTTACAGTATTCAGCATTAGCATCGCTTTCAGAAAAATCCATAAACGACCTGATAAGGCGTGATTCATCTCAGAGGAATAAAATCTGTTCTAAACTTAGAGTCACCGTTAATCGAGGGAGGATCCCATGTTCAACAGACCTAACCGCAACGATGTAGATGATGGCGTTCAGGATATTCAAAATGACGTCAGCCAGCTGGCCGACTCGCTGGAAGAGGTGCTGAAATCTTGGGGCAGCGATGCCAAGGACGAAGCGGACGCCGCGCAACGCAAAGCCAAATCGTTGCTGCGTGAAACCCGAGCCAGGATGCAAGGCCGTACCCGTGTTCAGCAAGCCGCACGCGATGCTGCGGGCTGTGCCGACAGTTTTGTGCGGGATAAACCGTGGCAAAGCGTGGGGGCCGCGGCTGCGGTCGGCATATTTATTGGCGCGTTATTGAGCTTGCGCCGATAATTAAAGCGTAATGCTGATAATAAATACGCGTCCGCCCCGACAGGCTTCTGGCCTGTCGGGGCTTTTATTTGATGGCCTGGCTCAGCATCCGCGCCTGTTGTTGCGCCATGGCCAGGCTGGAAATATTGGTAAAGCTCATCAGCAACCCTGATTCACCATGACTGTTCATTCGCCAGTCGCTCAATGCCTGCACCGCAAGCCGGGCCTGACGAGCACGCCGGGCAAGCTCGCGGTCATCACCGTCAACGGACATCACCAACTGAATCCCCCCTTGCTGCGGCACGACCTGAAAGCCCTGCTCCGCCAATGCCTGTTCCAGCCACTGCCGCCGTTGCACATAATGGTGACGCATCTTTTTCAAGTGACGCCAAAAATGGCCTTCACGCATAAAATCAGCCAGCGTCATCTGCCACAGCAACGGCACGCTGCACGCCGCCAGTGAAGCCTGTTGACGAAACACTGCCACCTGCGGCAACGGCACCACCAGCCAGGCGGTGCGCAATGCGGGAAACAGGGATTTACTGAACGTTCCAACGTAAATCACACGCTGCGGCGCATCCAGGCTTTTGATCGGCGGCAGCGGTTTGCCCTGATAGCGAAACTCGCTGTCGTAATCATCCTCAATAATCCATGCTTCCCGGTGTGCGGCCCAGTCCATCAGTTGATGACGACGCGGCAGCGACAACGCGACGCCGAGCGGGCTTTGATGCGCGGGGGTCAGTAATGCAAAACGTGCATCGGGCGCCAGCCGCAGTCCCTCGTCAATTTGCATCCCTTCGTCATCCACCGGCACCGGGCAAAACGCAATGCCCTGACGCGCAATCAGCGGGCGAATCAGCGGAAAGCCGGGATCTTCCAGCCAGATTTTATCGCCTGCTTGCCCAAGCGTTTGCAGAATAAGCGTCATCGACGCCGCATAGCCGGTGGTGATAAACACCTGTTCCGGTAAACATTCAATGCTTCTGGAAAAACGTAAATATTCGACAATCGCGCTGCGCAGCGTCATTTCACCGCACACGTCACCCAATGCCAAATCAAAGCGTGTCTGGGTGCGCAGGCGTCGCCCCATCACCCGCGCCCACTGCGCGCGTGGGAACAAATCCAGAGCAGGCAATCCCATCTGGAATGGCTGAGGCTCTGGCTGCTCCCCGCCGTACCACACCGGTTCCGGCGCGACGGGCCCCGGCACAACGCCCGCACTGACGAATGTCCCCGCTTGCCCGCGTCGTTCTAACCACCCCTGCGCCACCAGCTCGCCGTAAGCCGCTTCGACCGTGGCGCGCGAGACGCCCAATTCCTGAGCATAAACGCGACTGGCGGGCAGCCGCTTGCCCGGTGAAAGCTCACCTTGTTCTATCGCGGTTTTAAGTTGTCGGGCGATTTGTTGGTAGCGAGGTCCGAGAGTGGATTCATTCATGGTCTGGTTTTTCACTTAAAAGATGGCACTCTTTAGCAGGCCATTATAGTGCTAAAGTTCTGCCATCGTTAAGAGGAGAAACCCAATGAGCACATTACGCCAGCCTTATTATGAACTGAGCCCTACTGTCTACGCCGCCTTCGTTCAGGCGAGCAAAGCTCTCGAAAATGGCGAGCTGGATACGTCGTTAATTGAACTGGTGTACCTGCGCGTGTCGCAAATCAACGGCTGCGCTTTCTGTCTGGAAATGCACAGCAAAGCGTTGCGCAAACACGGCATTGAGCAGGTGAAACTGGATGCATTAGCAGGATGGCGCGTGAGCCATCAGTTCTCTGACCGTGAACGTGCGGCGCTGGCCTGGGCGGAAGATGTGACCGACATCGCTCGCACCCGCGCAGAAGATGCGGTTTACGAACCGCTGCTGGCCTGGTTCAGTGCAACAGAAATCAGCGAGTTGACCTTCGCTATCAGCTTAATGAACGCTTTTAACCGACTCGCGGTCGGCATGCGTATGTAATTTCTGGCCAAAACCCTCCCCCTCGCTACGCTCGTTAGCGGGGGTAAATCAATTCAAAATATCTATATATTGTATGGTTGAAGTTTTTATTATCTACATCTAGTATTCCTTTTGAAGAGACATTCCCCTAACCGACGCTCGCTTTTGCGCCGCCTTGTCATTTTAAACGGAAATACGAATCATGCGCATTACTATTTACACTCGAGACGATTGCGTTCAATGCCACGCCACCAAACGGGCGATGGAATCCAGAGGGTTTGCGTTTGAGATGGTGAATATCGATAACGATCCCACGGTGGCCGACACGCTGCGCGCGCAAGGTTTCCGCTCGCTACCCGTCGTGTTCGCCGGGGAAGAGAGCTGGTCCGGCTTTCGACCAGACATGATCAACCGCCTGCGCACTGAGGCCACAGCGGCTCGCGCATGAGCATTCTCGTCTACTTCTCCAGCAGCTCCGAAAACACCTTGCGCTTTATCGAGCGCCTGGGGTTGCCTGCGGTGCGCATTCCGCTTAACGAGCGGGAGCGCATTCAGGTGGATGCCCCTTACATTCTGGTGCTGCCGAGCTACGGCGGGGGCGGTACCGCAGGCGCTGTACCGCGCCAGGTAATCCGATTTTTGAACGATCCCCATAATCGCGCATTAATCCGCGGCGTCATCGCCTCGGGCAACCGGAATTTCGGTGAGGCTTTTGCCTGGGCCGGAGACGTCATTGCGCAGAAATGCAGTGTGCCTTATCTCTACCGTTTTGAGCTGATGGGCACCGCGAACGATATCGACAACGTGCGAAAAGGAGTGAGCGAATTTTGGCAACGACAACCGCAGAACGTGTGACCCACAGCGCCCCGGACTACCATGCCCTGAACGCGATGCTGAATCTGTATGACAAGGCGGGCCTTATTCAATTTGAAAAAGATGCCGAGGCTGTCAGCGCATTTATGGAGAGCCACGTACGGCCGCAGACCCGCACGTTTGCCCATCAGGATGCGCGACTCGACGCGCTGGTCGCCGAAGGCTATTACGATGCGCGCACGCTTGCCCGCTTCGATCGCGCATTCGTGGTCGATCTTTTCGCTCACGCCCACGCCAGCGGGTTCCAGTTCAAAACCTTTCTCGGCGCGTGGAAGTATTACACCAGCTACACCCTGAAATCGTTCGACGGAAAACAGTATCTGGAGCATTTCGAGGATCGCGTGGTGATGGTGGCGCTGAGTCTGGCGCAGGGTAATGAAGCCCTTGCCCGTCAACTGACCGATGAAATGCTCTCCGGGCGTTTTCAGCCCGCCACGCCGACGTTTCTCAACGGCGGGAAGCAGCAGCGCGGTGAACTGGTGTCCTGTTTTCTGCTGCGCATTGAAGACAATATGGAGTCGATCGGTCGCGCGGTGAATTCCGCATTACAGCTTTCCAAACGCGGCGGTGGTGTGGCATTTCTGTTGTCGAATCTGCGTGAAGCAGGCGCGCCTATCAAGCGTATCGAAAACCAATCTTCCGGCGTTATTCCGGTGATGAAAATGCTGGAAGATGCGTTTTCGTATGCCAATCAGCTCGGCGCGCGTCAGGGCGCTGGGGCCGTTTACCTGCATGCGCATCACCCGGATATTCTGCGTTTTCTCGATACCAAACGCGAAAACGCCGACGAGAAAATCCGCATTAAAACCCTGTCGCTCGGTGTTGTTATCCCGGACGTTACTTTCCAGTTGGCGAAAGATAATGCGCAAATGGCACTCTTTTCGCCGTATGACGTTGAACGCCTGTATGGCAAACCGTTCGGCGATATCGCGGTGAGCGAGATGTACGGAGCATTACTCGCCGACGATCGCGTGCGTAAAACCTGGATCAGCGCCCGCGATTTCTTCCAGACGCTTGCTGAAATCCAGTTTGAATCTGGCTATCCGTACATCATGTATGAGGACACGGTAAACCGCGCCAACCCGATTGCCGGGCGCATCAATATGAGCAACCTGTGCTCGGAGATTTTGCAGGTTAACAGCGCGTCCACTTTTGATGAAAATCTGGATTACGCCACCGTTGGACATGATATTTCCTGCAACTTAGGCTCGCTGAATATTGCGCTGGCAATGGATTCACCTGACTTTGCACAAACGGTGGAAACCGCGATCCGTGGCCTGACGGCGGTGTCGGACATGAGTCATATTCGCTCGGTGCCATCCGTTGAAATCGGGAATGCCGCGTCGCATGCCATCGGTCTTGGACAGATGAACCTGCACGGCTATCTGGCACGAGAAGGCATTGCTTACGGCAGCTCCGAAGGACTGGATTTCACCAATCTCTATTTCTACACCGTGACGTGGCATGCGCTAAATACCTCGATGAAGCTGGCGCGTGAGCGTAAGCAACACTTCGCCGGTTTTGCCCAATCGCGCTACGCCAGCGGCGAATATTTCCGACAATATCTGGAAAACGACTGGCAGCCGAAAACAGAGAAAATCCGCGCGCTGTTTGCACAGGCTGGCATCACCCTGCCCACTCGCGACATGTGGCAACGGCTGCGAGAAGACGTGATGCAATACGGCATGTATAACCAGAATCTCCAGGCGGTGCCGCCGACCGGGTCGATTTCCTACATCAATCATGCGACGTCGAGCATTCACCCGATCGTGTCCAAAATTGAGATCCGCAAGGAAGGCAAAACCGGTCGCGTATATTACCCCGCGCCGTTTATGAACAATGACAATCTGGCGTTGTATCAGGATGCGTATGAAATCGGGCCAGAGAAAATCATCGACACCTACGCCGAGGCGACAAAGCACGTCGATCAAGGTCTGTCGTTGACGCTGTTCTTCCCGGATACCGCGACGACTCGCGACATCAACAAAGCGCAAATTTACGCATGGAAAAAAGGCATCAAAACGCTGTACTACATCCGTCTGCGCCAGCTGGCACTGGAAGGTACCGAAATTGAAGGCTGCGTATCGTGCGCACTGTGAGGAGAAAAGGATGAGCCGTTTATCACGCGTTAGCGCCGTTAACTGGAACCATATTCAGGACGATAAAGATCTCGATGTCTGGAACCGGCTGACCAGTAATTTCTGGCTGCCGGAAAAAGTCCCGCTGTCGAACGATATTCCGGCGTGGCAGTCATTGAGTCACGCCGAACAACAATTGACGATCCGCGTGTTCACCGGCCTGACGCTGCTCGACACCCTCCAGAACACCGTTGGCGCGCCCGCATTGATGGTGGATTCACTGACTCCACATGAAGAAGCAGTGATGTCGAATATCAGCTTTATGGAAGCAGTGCATGCCCGTTCGTATAGCTCGATTTTCTCCACGCTTTGCCAGACCAAAGACGTCGATGCCGCCTATGCGTGGAGCGAAGAAAATGCGCCGTTACAGCGTAAAGCGCAGCTCATGCTGGAGCACTACGCCGCCGATGCGCCGCTGAAAAAGAAAATCGCCAGCGTGTTTCTGGAATCGTTCCTGTTCTATTCCGGTTTCTGGCTGCCGATGTATTTTTCCAGCCGTGGCAAGCTCACCAACACCGCCGATCTCATTCGATTGATCATTCGCGATGAAGCGGTTCACGGTTATTACATCGGTTATAAATTCCAGAAAGGGCTGGAAAAAGCGAGCGCGGAAGAACGTGAATCGCTGAAAAATTTTGCCCTCGATCTACTCATGGAATTGTACGACAACGAACTTGCCTACACCGATGCGCTGTACGCCGGCACCGGTTGGGAAGACGACGTGAAAGCGTTCCTCTGTTACAACGCGAATAAAGCGCTGATGAACCTGGGTTATGAAGCGTTATTCCCGGCGGAAATGGCAGACGTAAACCCGGCAATCCTGTCCGCGCTGTCGCCGAACGCCGACGAAAACCACGATTTCTTCTCCGGTTCGGGTTCGTCCTATGTGATGGGCAAAGCCGTTGAAACCGAAGACGAAGACTGGAATTTTTAACGCTAATTTGCGAGGGAAATATTCCCATACTTCCCTCGCGGATATTTTGCATGACAACTAATAATTTCTTCCAAATATTGATTTCAAGACCTTCACTAATTTAACTTCACCAACGGGTTGAATCTCTCAGTTTCAAGCAAAATTACCTTACTTAGCCAAAAAAATATTTCCATTATTTCAATTACGCTCAGCCCTTATATCATGGGGGCATAGCGCCAATCGACCACCGCAAATGCCCACAACTCAAGGGAATCGAGGGTTGTCTCAGAATCTGAGTATGTTAGGGTAGATCTGTCAATTATTTTCATCAGGTAACATATCGACATAATCAAATAACAGGAATCCGTTTATTGCATGGCAATTAAATTAGAAATTAATAATCTTTATAAAATATTTGGCGAACATCCGCAGCGCGCATTCAAATATATTGAGAAAGGTCTTTCAAAAGAACAAATTCTTGAAAAGACCGGGTTATCGCTTGGCGTTATCGACGCCAGTCTGGCCATTGAAGAAGGCGAGATTTTTGTCATCATGGGGTTATCCGGTTCCGGTAAATCCACCCTGGTACGCCTTCTCAATCGCCTGATAGAACCTACCCGTGGACAGGTCCTGATCGACGGTATCGATATTGCCAAAATCTCCGACGCCGAACTCCGTGAAGTACGTAGAAAAAAAATCGCGATGGTCTTCCAGTCCTTTGCTCTGATGCCGCACATGAACGTGCTGGAGAATACCGCGTTCGGTATGGAATTAGCGGGTATTGCGCCTGCTGAACGTCAGGAAAAAGCACTGGACGCTCTGCGTCAGGTTGGTCTGGAAAATTATGCACACGGTTATCCGGATGAGTTATCCGGCGGAATGCGTCAGCGCGTCGGTCTCGCCCGTGCATTAGCCATCAATCCAGACATCTTATTAATGGATGAAGCCTTCTCAGCGCTCGACCCGTTAATTCGTACCGAAATGCAGGATGAACTGGTGAAATTACAGGCCAGACATCAGCGCACGGTGGTGTTTATTTCCCACGATCTCGACGAAGCCATGCGTATCGGCGACCGAATTGCCATCATGCAAAACGGCAAAGTGGTGCAGGTCGGTACGCCGGATGAAATTCTCAATAATCCCGCCAACGATTATGTTCGCACCTTTTTCCGGGGCGTGGATATCAGCCAGGTGTTTAGCGCGAAAGACATTGCGCGCCGCACGCCAAAAGGCCTGCTGCGTAAAACACCGGGCTTTGGCCCACGTTCTGCGCTGAAATTGTTGCAGGACGAAGACCGCGAATATGGCTATGTCATTGAACGCGGGAATAAATTTGTTGGGATTGTGTCGATTGATTCCCTGAAAGCCGCGCTGGCCGAAGGTCAGGGCATTGATGCCGCGCTGCTGGAAGCCCCGCAGCCCGTTGATGCTCAGACCGCGCTCAGTGAGTTGCTCTCTCATGTTGGCCAGGCACCTTGTGCGGTGCCGGTTATCGATGAAGAACAACAGTACGTTGGCATCATTTCCAAAAGCATGCTGCTACAGGCTTTAGATCGCGAGGGAATTCACAATGACTGATCAATCAAATCCGTGGGCAACCACACCGGCAGCGGATAGCGCTGCACAATCTGCCGATGCCTGGGGTACGCCGTCTGCGGCCCCCGCGCAGAACGGCGGTGCTGACTGGCTGCACAGTGCGCCCGCCCCGAAAGAAGAACATTTCAATATTCTGGATCCGTTTCATAAAACGCTGATCCCGCTCGATAGCTGGGTCACACACGGCATCGACTGGATAGTGGTGCATTTCCGCCCGCTGTTCCAGGGCATTCGTATGCCGGTGGATTATATTCTCGGCGGTTTCCAGCAGCTATTACTGGGAATGCCCGCGCCCGTCGCGATTGTCGTGTTTGCGCTGATCGCCTGGCAGATTGGCGGCGCAGGCATGGGCATCGCCTCGCTGATTTCGTTGATTCTGATTGGCGCGATTGGCGCATGGTCACAAGCGATGATCACCCTTGCGTTGGTGCTGACCGCCCTGCTGTTCTGCATCATCCTGGGCTTGCCGCTCGGTATTTGGCTGGCGCGTAGTCCAAGGGCGTCGAAAATAATTCGGCCTCTGCTCGATGCGATGCAGACCACGCCAGCGTTCGTCTACCTCGTGCCTATTGTCATGCTGTTCGGTATCGGTAACGTGCCGGGCGTGGTGGTGACCATTATCTTCGCCCTGCCGCCGATTGTACGTTTGACGATCCTCGGGATTAACCAAGTGCCGGCCGACCTGATTGAAGCGTCACGCTCTTTCGGTGCCAGTCCGCGCCAGATGCTGTTTAAAGTACAGCTGCCATTGGCGATGCCGACCATCATGGCCGGTGTGAACCAGACGCTGATGCTGGCGTTGTCGATGGTGGTTATCGCTTCAATGATTGCCGTCGGCGGTCTGGGACAGATGGTTCTGCGCGGCATTGGCCGACTCGATATGGGTCTGGCGAGCGTCGGTGGCGTTGGGATTGTTATCCTCGCGATTATTCTCGACCGTCTGACGCAGGCCGTTGGCCGCGACTCCCGTAGCCGTGGTAATCGTCGCTGGTACACCACTGGCCCTATCGGCCTGGTGACTCGCGTCTTCATCAAGTAATTCTGCATTTCCCGGCAGCACTGCCTGCCGGGCCTACTTCCCTCATACCTATAAAGGAACAACGATGCGAAACCGCGTAATTTTTGCTACTGCGTTTGCCACCCTTGTCTCCACCAGCACGTTCGCCGCTGACCTGCCGGGCAAAGGCATTACCGTTCAACCGATCCAGAGCACCATCTCCGAAGAAACCTTCCAGACGCTGCTGGTGAGCCGCGCGCTGGAAAAACTGGGTTATACCGTCAATAAACCGAGCGAAGTGGATTACAACGTCGGTTACACCTCCCTTGCTTCCGGTGATGCGACTTTTACCGCCGTGAACTGGAAACCACTGCATGACGATATGTATGCCGCCGCAGGGGGCGATAAGAAGTTTTATCGTGAAGGCACCTATGTGACCGGCGCGGCGCAGGGTTATCTGATCGATAAGAAAACCGCCGAGAAATACCACATCACCAAAATCGATCAGTTGAAGGATCCGAAACTGGCCAAACTGTTCGATACCAACGGCGACGGTAAAGCCGATCTGAGCGGTTGTACGCCAGGCTGGGGCTGTGAAGCGGTGATTAATCATCAGATTGACGCTTACGGCCTGAGCAAGACCGTGGTGCATAATCAGGGTAACTATGCGGCGATCATGGCTGACACCATCACCCGTTATAAAGAAGGCAAGCCGATTCTGTATTACACCTGGACGCCGTATTGGGTGAGTGATGTTCTCAAACCGGGTAAAGACGTGGTGTGGCTGCAGGTGCCATTCTCATCAATGCCTGGCGAGCAGAAAAACATTGATACCAAACTGCCGAACGGGGCTAACTATGGCTTCCCGGTGAACACCATGCACATCGTTGCAAACAAAGCCTGGGCGGAGAAAAACCCGGCGGCGGCGAAACTGTTCTCCGTGATGCAGTTGCCGATTGGCGATATCAACGCCGAAAATGCCATGATGCATGAAGGTCATGCTTCTGAGGCTGATATTCAGGGCCACGTAGACGGCTGGATCGCGGCTCACCAGCAGCAGTTCGATGGCTGGTTGAAGCAGGCGATGGCTGCGCAGTCACCAAAGCTGTAATACCGTAGTCCGTTTCCCCTCATCCCTTTCGGGTGAGGGGATATCCCACCGCACGCTCCGGCACGCAATATTTCCCCCTTCCTCACCCATTTGTCGTTATCATTCCTTACCTGCAAAATAATCACCCGAAGAATGAACTGCACTGATGACCAAAAATTCACACGAACTTAGCCCCGCGCTGATTGCGCTGATGTCCGTCGCGACCGGTCTTGCCGTCGCCAGCAACTATTATGCCCAGCCGCTGCTCGACACCATCGCCCGCGCTTTTTCGCTAAGCCCTGGTAAAGCCGGGTTTATCGTTACCGCCGCTCAGCTCGGCTACGCTTTCGGGCTGCTGTTCCTCGTGCCGCTTGGCGATATGTTCGAACGCCGTCGTCTCATCGTCACCATGACACTGCTGGCCGCAGGCGGGATGCTGATCACCGCCTCCAGCCAGTCTCTGACGATGATGATCCTCGGCACGGCCCTGACGGGCTTGTTCTCCGTTGTCGCACAGATTTTGGTTCCCCTGGCGGCGACACTCGCCAGCCCCGAAAAACGCGGTAAAGTAGTCGGCACGATCATGAGCGGATTGCTGTTCGGTATTCTGCTGGCGCGAACGGTCGCCGGTCTGCTGGCAAGCCTCGGCGGCTGGCGTACCGTCTACTGGGTTGCGTCAGTATTGATGCTGTTGATGGCTTTCGCCCTGTGGCGCGGCTTACCAAAAGTCAAATCAGAGACCCATCTCAATTATCCGCAGCTGCTGCGCTCGGTATTCAGCCTTTTTGCTTACGACAAACTGCTGCGCACCCGCGCGCTGTTGGGTTGTCTGACATTCGCGAACTTCAGCATCCTGTGGACGTCGATGGCGTTTCTGTTGGCAGGGGCGCCATTCCACTTCTCAGATGCCATCATCGGCCTGTTTGGTTTGGCAGGTGCTGCCGGGGCATTAGGCGCACGTCCCGCAGGTGGACTCGTGGATAAGGGGAAATCTCATCTCACCACAACAACGGGATTGGTATTGCTGCTGCTTTCTTGGCTGGCTATCTGGTTCGGACACACCTCGGTGCTGGCGCTGATTGTCGGGATTCTGGTACTGGATCTGACAGTTCAGGGCGTACACATCACCAATCAGACGGTTATCTACCGCGTCCAGCCGGATGCGCGAAACCGCCTGACCGCCGGATACATGACCTGCTATTTCATCGGTGGTGCAGCAGGGTCACTCATTTCCGCCTGGGCATGGCAGCACTGGGGCTGGGCGGGCGTTTGCCTCGCGGGGTCGATCATCGCGACGCTGAACCTGGCAGTCTGGTGGCGAGGATTTCACCGTCAGGAAGCCGTTGTCTGAAAAGGCCATGCATTCATGGCCCTATTCCGGCTTTGGGGTATTAAGGCATCCCCTTGTCTGTTAAGGTTATCTACCTGATTAGCCGGGCAACTGTTTCACGAGTAAATAGTTACTTCCATGCACTGAAACCTCCCGGATGCTGACGGCGCGCACCTTCGCCGTCAGAGAATACTTTTTTGATTTAATTGTTCCGACGAATAAATTCGGAACATTAATTCATTTACATTATTTGTCACTGTCGTTACTATATCGGCTGTAATTAATGAGGTTATGCCCAAATGGATAGTTCGTTTACGCCCATTGAACAAATGCTAAAATTTCGCGCCAGCCGTTATGAAGATTTTCCGTATCAGGAAATCCTTCTGACCCGCCTGTGCATGCACATGCAAGGTAAGCTGCTGGAAAACCGCAATAAAATGCTGAAAGCTCAGGGGATCAACGAGACGTTATTTATGGCGTTAATCACGCTGGAGTCTCAGGAAAACCACAGTATTCAGCCGTCAGAATTGAGCTGCGCACTGGGGTCTTCTCGTACGAACGCC
This sequence comes from Scandinavium sp., assembly GCA_036495715.1. Taxonomy (GTDB): domain Bacteria; phylum Pseudomonadota; class Gammaproteobacteria; order Enterobacterales; family Enterobacteriaceae; genus Scandinavium. Next base: position 7,617 of record DASXML010000020.1, on the reverse strand, counting down.
ACCCGTATCGCCGATGAACTGGAAAAACGTGGCTGGATTGAACGCCGCGAAAGTGACAATGATCGTCGCTGCCTGCATCTGCAACTCACCGAAAAAGGCCATCAGTTCCTGCGTGAAGTTTTACCGCCGCAGCACAACTGCCTGCACCAGCTTTGGTCTTCTTTAAGCGTGACCGAAAAAGAAAGTCTTGAGCAGATCACCCGCAAACTCCTGACCCGTCTTGATCAGATGGACGAGGAAGGCGTGGTTCTGGATGCACTTCGCTAAGCAAGTGAATCGCTCAACATCATGATTTAAAGAACAAAACCGACAGGCCAGCCGTGCAAACTGCTGGCCTTTCTGACAAACAGGTCGGCTCAGCCGATGTGAAATAATAAGATCGTGGAGAAAAACATGAGCGCGAATGCGGAGACTCAAACCCCGCAGCAACCGGCCAGTAAGAAAGGTAAACGTAAAGGCACCCTTCTGCTGCTGACCTTGCTCTTTATTCTTATTGCCGTGGCATATGGGATTTATTGGTTTTTAGTACTGCGTCATTATGAAGATACCGATGACGCTTACGTGGCAGGGAACCAGGTTCAAATCATGGCACAGGTGTCGGGCAGCGTGACGAAAGTCTGGGCTGACAATACCGACTTTGTGAAAAAGGGCGATCCGCTGGTCACTCTCGACCCGACCGATGCGCAGCAGGCGTTCGAGCGTGCGCAGACTGAGCTTGCGTCAAGCGTGCGCCAGACCCGCCAGTTGATGATCAACAGCAAGCAATTACAGGCGAGCATCGACGTCAAAAAAACCGCGCTGGCACAGGCTCAGACCGATCTCAATCGTCGCATTCCTCTGGGAACCGCGAACCTGATTGGTCGTGAAGAACTGCAACATGCCCGTGATGCTGTCGCCAGTGCGCAAGCAGAACTCAACGTCACTATCCAGCAATACAACGCCAACCAGGCGATGGTGCTGGGCACCAAACTGGAAGACCAGCCTGCGGTGAAACAGGCGGCGACCGAAGTGCGTAACGCATGGCTTGCCGTGCAGCGTACTAAAATCGTCAGCCCGATGACCGGCTACGTTTCCCGCCGTGCCGTACAGCCAGGCGCGCAGATTAGCCCGAGCACGCCGCTGATGGCGGTCGTTCCGGCTACCAATCTGTGGATTGATGCTAACTTTAAAGAAACCCAATTGGCACATATGCGTATCGGCCAGCCAGTCACCGTCATCAGTGATATCTACGGCGATGATGTGAAGTACACCGGGAAAGTCGTCGGACTCGATATGGGTACCGGCAGCGCCTTCTCTCTGCTTCCGGCTCAGAACGCTACCGGTAACTGGATCAAAGTGGTTCAGCGTCTGCCGGTTCGTGTTGAACTTGACGAGAAACAGCTGGCGCAACATCCGTTGCGTATTGGCTTGTCGACACTGGTGACAGTGAATACCACCAACCGCGACGGCCAGATCCTCGCAAATCAGGTGCGCACTGCGCCTGCCTACGAAAGTAATGCGCGTGAAATCAGCCTTGATCCGGTGAACAAGCTTATCAACGACATCGTGCAGGCCAACGCCAACTAAACCGGGGTGAACGGAATGCAACAGCAAAAACCGCTGGAAGGCGCGCAACTGGTCATTATGACCATTGCGCTGTCGCTGGCGACGTTCATGCAGGTGCTGGACTCGACGATCGCCAACGTGGCAATCCCCACCATCGCCGGTAACCTTGGCTCTTCATTGAGTCAGGGTACCTGGGTAATTACCTCGTTCGGGGTGGCTAACGCCATCTCGATCCCGCTTACCGGCTGGCTGGCTAAGCGCTTCGGTGAGGTCAGACTGTTTACCTGGTCCACTATCGCCTTTGTTATTGCCTCATGGGCGTGTGGTGTTTCCAGTAGCCTGACGATGTTGATTTTCTTTCGCGTTATTCAGGGGATTGTTGCCGGACCGCTGATCCCGCTGTCGCAGAGCTTGCTGTTAAACAACTACCCGCCAGCAAAACGCGCCGTGGCGTTGGCGTTGTGGTCGATGACGGTGATCGTCGCGCCGATTTGCGGCCCGATCCTCGGTGGCTTTATCAGTGATAACTATCACTGGGGCTGGATCTTCTTCATCAACGTGCCGATTGGCGCCGTGGTGGTAATGCTCACATTGCAAAGTTTGCGTGGGCGCGAAACGCGTACCGAACAACGGCGTATTGATGGCGTGGGACTGGCGCTGCTGGTTCTCGGTATCGGCAGTTTGCAGGTGATGCTCGACCGCGGTAAGGAACTCGACTGGTTCAACTCCAGCGAAGTGGTGGTGCTGACCATTGTCGCAGTGATAGCCATTAGCTTCCTGATAGTCTGGGAACTCACGGACGATAACCCGATAGTCGATCTCTCGCTCTTCAAGTCGCGAAACTTCACCATAGGGTGTCTGTGTATCAGTCTGGCCTATATGCTCTACTTCGGCGCGATTGTTCTGCTGCCGCAGCTATTGCAGGAGGTATACGGCTACACGGCTACCTGGGCGGGACTGGCGTCAGCGCCTGTCGGGATACTGCCGGTGATCCTGTCGCCCATTATCGGCCGCTTCGCGCATAAACTTGATATGCGGAAGCTGGTGACATTCAGCTTCATTATGTATGCGGTGTGCTTCTACTGGCGTGCCTACACCTTCGTACCGGGAATGGATTTCGGCGCATCGGCCTGGCCGCAGTTTATTCAGGGATTTGCGGTGGCGTGCTTCTTTATGCCACTGACAACCATTACGCTGTCGGGCTTACCGCCGGAACGCATGGCGGCAGCATCCAGCCTGTCGAACTTTACCCGTACGCTTGCTGGTTCCATCGGCACATCCATCACCACCACAATGTGGAGCAACCGCGAAGCGCTGCATCACGCGCAGTTGACCGAGTCGGTGACCCCGTATAACCCGAACGCCCAGCAGATGTACAGCCAGCTTGAAGGGTTGGGGATGACGCAGCAGCAGGCTTCCGGCTATCTGGCTCAGCAAATTACCAATCAGGGGCTGATTATTTCTGCCAACGAGATCTTCTGGATGTCGGCGGGGATCTTTATCGTACTGTTGGGGCTTATCTGGATAGCGAAACCACCGTTTGGTGCAGGCGGTGGTGGTGGGGGCGCTCACTAACAAAAAAGCCAGTTCATGATGAACTGGCTTTTTTTATCACGCGAAGCGTGAAACTAGATGTGCAGCTCTTGCAGCTTCTCTTTCGGCAGCGCCAGTTCATCGTTACTGTTGACGCGAACGCCGCGATCGATGATGTGACGTGCGATTTCCTGCGCTTCCTCCAGCGAGTGCATGGTATACGTGCCGCACTGGTAGACGTTCAGCTCCGGGATCTGGTTCTGCTCTTTCACTTTCAGCACATCCGCCATCGCCGCTTTCCAGGCTTCTGCGACACGGCTTTCGTCTGGCGTACCGATCAGGCTCATGTAGAAACCGGTGCGGCAGCCCATTGGCGAAATATCGATGATTTCCACACCGTTGCCGTTGAGATGATCACGCATGAAGCCTGCAAACAGGTGCTCCAGGGTGTGAATGCCTCGTTCCGGCATCACTTCTTTGTTCGGCACGCAGAAGCGCAGATCAAAAACGGTGATTTCATCGCCGTGCGGCGTGTGCATGCTTTTTGCAACGCGAACAGCAGGCGCTTCCATTCGGGTATGGTCGACAGTGAAGCTATCTAATAACGGCATTTTGTCTCCTCCGAACTCTTCTCTTTCTCTTGTGCCATCAGGGCCGCGAGAAAAAAACGCTGAAGAGTGTGATTATTTTTAAAATTAACTGAACTCTTTGTTCCCGGGCGAGTCTTACTCTATGAAAGACGCGCATTTGTTATCATCATCCCTGTATTCAGAGATGAAATTTTGGCCACATTGACTGTGGCCTTTTTCTTTTCTGTCAGGCGTGACGCGCAACCAGTTCAGAGAAGGGCTCAGTATCTGCCGCTTCAATCTGACGCTGACGCGCCCACGAGGCTTCACGCTCCGCTTCAAAATCCGCTTCGCTTAAAATCTCCAGTGGCTCTTCACGCAGCATCGTACGATATTCATCGCCCAGCGCTTTGCCCGTACCACCAATGCCACTTTCAAGCATAGAACGCAAAATCCGGGCGGAGAACGTTAATTCCGGATTATCAAAGCTCGCGACCAGCTCATCGCAAACGTTCTGATAAGCGTTGCCGCCTTCAATGCCGTCCAGCGTTTGTGCGACACGTTTCAAATCAGCAAACAAGTCTTTACCCACCTGCGCCAGCGGGAACTGTGCAGTTTCGCAACCTATCCCCAGCGTCAGGCCTGGCTTACGCCCTTCCAGAATCACACGATTCCAGTTAGTACGGGTGCACAGCAACTCATCACTGCTCATTTCCGGCGCATCAGCCAGCACGCACCAAACCATAAACAAATCGAGGAAGCGCACCTGCTGCTCGTCAACGCCAACTGGCGAGAACGGGTTGATATCCAGCGAACGCACTTCGATGTACTCGATGCCGCCGCGCAGCAGCGCATCCGACGGCGTTTCACCACTGCGGGTGACGCGTTTCGGGCGAATCGGCGCATACAGCTCATTTTCAATCTGCAAAATGTTGCTGTTGATCTGCAGGTATTTACCGTCTTTCTCGACGCCAATTTCAGCGTACTCTTCTGACGGCGTTTTGATCGCTCGCTTCAATCCTGCCACATACTCGTGGAGATCGTTAAACGTAATGCCGAGATTGCTTTGCGACTTATTGGTATAACCCAGGTCACTCAGGCGCAAGGACGTCGCGTACGGCAGGTAGTACATGCCACCCTCCGTTTTCTCAAACGGCAGCGTGGTCGGTTTACCTTGCAGGAACGACGCGCAAATCGCCGGAGACGCCCCAAACAAATACGGGATAACCCAGCCAAAGCGATAGTAGTTACGGATCAGGCGGAAATAACCCGCTGAGATGGCCTCTTTGCCCTCTTCCTTATCTTTCACGCCGCATTTCGCCTGCCAGAATGCCAACGGCAGTGAAAAGTTGTAATGCACGCCAGAAATGGTCTGCATCAACGCGCCGTAGCGGTTTTTCAACCCTTCACGATAGAGCGTTTTCAGACGGCCCACGTTTGAGGAACCGTACTGTGCCAGCTCGATATCCTGACCAGGCGCGATGTAGCATGGCATGCTCAACGGCCACATGCGTTCATTACCCATATTACGCGCAGTATGACGGTGTACGTCACGCAGCAGCGTCAGCATGTGGTCGATACCGCCGTCGACTGGAGTAATAAACTCCAGCAGTGCTTCGGCAAAGTCTGTGGTAATCCATTTATGGGTCAATGCTGAACCCAACGCTTCCGGATGGCCGGTTGTTGCCAGTGAACCATCGGCATTCACGCGCAGTGTTTCGCGCTCGAGTCCGCGTTGGATCCCCTGAACTGCTTTAGGATTCTTTTCCAGCCAGGCCAGCGCCTGTGATACGTCCGGGATCAAATTGACCTCCCGCCTGTCGAAATCATTTTATTAAGCATAATTGTAATGGTTGACGATTAAAGGTCACAATCAGTCCAATTAGTGCCACCACGTCATACCCTGAAGCGTTGCCGCGGCAATGGCCGCATAGCGCAACGCCTTGCCAAGGCATAAGAAAAAAAGCACCGGTCCCCAGGAAAGACGCATCCATCCTGCCAGGACACAGAGCAAATCGCCGATAACCGGCATCCAACTCAATAACAGTGTGGCTGCACCATAACGTCTTAGCCAGCCCACTGCTTTCTCCCGCCAACGCGAATTATCACGCTGCGGAAATAAACGCCCAAGAATAACGTTAGTTACCCCTCCAAGGCTATTACCCATTGTTGCTATTAACACGAGTTGCCACGGATGGCTGACCCCTGCGAGCAACATGCCAATCAGGACAACTTCTGAATTGCCGGGCAAGAGCGTAGCGCTAAGAAAACTGCTGGTAAAAAGCGATAACAGCGGCAGTGCGTCACTCACAGCAAACGCACATCCACGGCATCCATTCCCGCAAGTCTGGCGGCCTGAATGCCGAAATCAGCATCTTCAAAGACCACGCATTTTTCCGGCGCGACACCCATTAATTCAGCACACAGCAAAAAGGTATCGGGGGCGGGCTTGTGATTTTTAACATGATCGGCGGCAACCACTGCCGTGAAATACTGACGAAGGCCCAGATGATTGAGCAGCGCTTCCGCCATCGCGCTTTCGCTACCCGTACCGACCGCCATGGGGCGACGACCGTGCCACTCTTTGACCACATCAATCAGCGGCAGCGGACGAACGGTATCCAGCAGCATGGCTTTCACGGCATCCGTCTTTTCACGCGCCAGCTGATGGGGATCAAGCGTTGCCTGATTCATTTCAATGACGGCCTGAGCGATACGCCATGTTGGAGAACCGTTGAGTGCAGCCATCGCCTCTGCCTCAAAGTGCATATCATAGCGCGCGAGAACCTGATGCCACGCTTTAAGATGAGTGGGTTCGGTATCAAGGATGGTGCCATCCATGTCGAAAATCAGCCCTGCATAACGCTCGTACATCATGTCCTCACTCACCGGATATCGAAACATCACTTTAACGTAAAACAGAGGCACTTGTCGCCGTCCGCCAAAAACAAGAAAGGCACCTGACGGTGCCTTTCTGATACATTTCCAGACGTTACTTGACCTGCATATCGTTCTCAACCACGCGAACGCCCGTCACGCCTTTGGTAATTTCTACCGCACGGTTGGCAATCGCTTGTGAAGAAACGAAGCCACTCAGCTGAACGCGGCCTTTAAACGTCACCACGCCGATATCTGAGGATTTGATGTCTTTATCGCTGAACAAGGCAGATTTCACTTTGGTGGTCACCACGGTGTCATCGATATAACCACCGGTGCTTTCCTTCGTGGAAGAACCTGCACAGCCCGCCAGGGACACGCCAACGATAAGGACTGCACAAAATGCAGAGACAGCTTTGAACCATTTCATGGATTTCTCTCCTTGCTACCTGATAACACATTAATCACAGATATAAATTAGCGCAGAACAAGAAAGATGCCAATAGGAAACAAATGGTTAAGGAATAATCTGGAATTGGATCAAGCGAGAAAAACTCAAAATGGGACACGAAGAGAACGTCTGAGAGAAATTAAAACGGGAGAATATGGTGCATCCGGAGGATGACTGGTTGAAGACTCGCCCTGACGGACCGTTGCTGAAGCAACGTTATCCTCCCTTATATTCGCTGAGAAAGTCACTTTCTCTGACAGCTCATCATTGATGACGATAAGGAGAATATGGTGCATCCGGGAGGATTCGAACCTCCGACCGCTCGGTTCGTAGCCGAGTACTCTATCCAGCTGAGCTACGGATGCATTGGGATACGACTTTACTGCTGACGTTAATATCACCTAACGGCGCTACTAAAAGTAGATGGTGCATTCGGGAGGATTACTCGCCGAAGGCTCGCCCTGACGGGCCGTTGCTAAAGCAACGCTACCCCCCTCTTACTCGCTGAGAAAAATAACTTTCTCTGACGATTCATCATTGCTGATAATAAGGAGAATATGGTGCATCCGGGAGGATTCGAACCTCCGACCGCTCGGTTCGTAGCCGAGTACTCTATCCAGCTGAGCTACGGATGCATCGGGA
>DASXML010000019.1:0-2024 GCA_036495715.1 Scandinavium sp. | reverse complement strand
GGAGTAATAGATGGTGAAACTCAATCGTTGGGGCATCGCCCTTGCAGGTATTGTTTTGCAGATCGTCCTCGGCTCCGTCTATGCATGGAGCGTGTTTCGCGCGCCACTTACGAAACAGTTTCATTGGACTATTTCTCAAGTGACCCTGACTTTCACCATCAGCATCGTTGTGCTAGGTATCGCCGCATTCTTCGGCGGCCTTTGGCTGAATAAGTCAGGGCCGCGCGTCGTAGGAGTAACGGGAGCGCTGCTGTATGGCATCGGCACGATCCTGGCCAGCTTTTCCGGCGACCGCTTGTGGTGGCTTTATCTGACTTATGGTGTTATCGGCGGCATCGGACTTGGCTTAGCTTATATTGTGCCTGTGGCCGTCCTGGTAAAGTGGTTTCCTGACCGGAGAGGTTTGATCACCGGAATTGCTGTCGGCGGATTTGGCGCAGGTGCTCTTGTAGCCGCTCCTGTGGCAACTCGCCTGATCCAGACCGTCGGGGTGCTGCAGACATTCGCTTTTCTCGGTATTGCATACACGGTCGTGGGCGTAGGGACTGCTTTCTTCATGAAGAATCCCCCCGCTGGATGGCGTCCCGCGGGCTGGATGCCTTCTGCCAAAGAGATGACGCAGCGAGCTGCCGTGGATTACACGCTCGGCGGAGCTCTGCGTACATGGCAATGGTGGGCACTGTGGGCCATTCTCTTCCTGAACACTTCGGCGGGCATCTCGGTGATCTCTCAAGAGTCGCCGATCTTCCAGGAGCTGGCAAAGGTTACGGTAATCGTAGCTGCCGGCATGGTGGGAATCGTGAGTATCGGGAATGCTGCCGGACGAGTCGTCTGGGCATGGGTGTCAGATGTGATTACTCGCCGCAGCACTTTCATTGTGATGTTGCTGGTGCAGGCAGGCCTCTTCTGGTTACTTCCCAGCATTACGTCCGCAGGATTTCTGACTGTTCTGTGCTTTATTATCCTCATGTGCTACGGCGGCGGCTTCGGGACCATGCCCGCGTTCACAGCGGATTACTTCGGCTCGAAAAACGTTGGGCCTATCTATGGGCTCATGTTGACAGCCTGGGGAGCGGCAAGCGCCTTTGGCCCGCTGCTGGTTGCCCACATGCGGCAAACAACCGGAACCTACCGGGACGGCTTCCATGTACTGAGCGTCATCGTCCTTGTCTCTACGGTGATACCAATTGTGATTCGTCCGCGCCAAAACACCTCTAAAGATCTTCTACGCAAGTCAACTGAAAGAGCTAGATCAGCAGTCCTTGGGTCCTAATTCAAAGAACCGTTTTCTGGGCAACTCGCTGTGCGAACAGTAAGTCACCGATAACATTCGTCTCGCGCTGGCCGGTTCGAAATCAACTATCGTTGGAAACTTTGAAAGTTGCACGATTACAAGGACTGAGGCTTTCTATGCGATTTTCTATGGCGTATCCGGCTGGACCAGAACCAACTGGTCCTGTCGCAAACGGACATAACAAATCACAAAGCCTTCTCAACATCCTCTATTTCTTGCAAAATCTCTTGTTAATTTAACTACATTTTACTGACAACATTTAGGGACAAGCGTAGATGCGATGGTCTCCGCGCGGGCAGTGATTATCGGTAATGAATCACGTCGCATTGCTGCCTAGGAGGTTGGGCCGGCTCTTTATGTAACCAAATGTTCGTGGCGGCATCCAACTAACATGCGCCTATTCTTTGTTCTTCGTACCTCATGGTTCCGAGTTATTTAGGTACGAACTTTGTAAACACGACAACTAACTAGTCACTACAGGATGTGACAACAATTCGGAGACATCTATGAATAACTGTGGAAAGCTCGTCGTGAAGATGGGACTGCTGTCCCTGTTGTCAGTAATGCCGCTCGCAGCACAGGTCGACAATGATGGCGTCATCTTTACAACACCTTTTCCGTTTTACGCGGGCAATGTCGAGTTGCCCGCTGGCTCTTACATACTCACCCAACCCAACAGAAATACGAAGGTGCTGCTGCTCCGGAATAGCGCGCGTACCGATGGAGTGTT
>DASXML010000018.1:0-11123 GCA_036495715.1 Scandinavium sp. | reverse complement strand
ACTTCGTAATGAATTACGTATGTTCACTCCAGAGACTTGGTATTCATTTAGCGTCCGAAGACGTTTAGAATCCATGTCACTTTGAGTGCCCACACAGATTGTCTGATAAATTGTTAAAGAGCAGTGCAACGCGGCTTTCGCTCACCGTTGCGAGGTGGCGTATATTACGCTTTCCTCTTTCAGAGTCAACCCTATTTTTCAGGATTTTTCTCTTCAACCGAACCGGCTGTTTGTGTGAAGTGATTCACATCTGCCGTGTCGATGGAGGCGCATTATAGGGATCCCATTTTTTTGCACAACCCTTTTTTGCGATCTTTTTTCTGACCGCTGTTTTTTCATTCTGTTTGCTGAGATCCCGTTCGATCTGACTGTTTTTTGAGGTGTGAAAGCCTTGTAGAAAGCCGATAATGGATGAAAATCACCTGATTCCCCTATCGCAGAGGTCAACATGCCCGCCAACATTCGTCCTTATAAAGCTACACAACCCACCCTTGCTTCACGCGTGATGATAGATTCCACCAGCGTGGTGATCGGCGATGTCCGCCTTGCCGACGATGTTGGCATCTGGCCACTGGTTGTTATTCGTGGTGACGTGAACTACGTCGCCATTGGTTCCCGCAGCAATATCCAGGACGGTAGCGTCCTTCACGTCACCCATAAGTCGTCTTATAACCCGGATGGTAACCCGCTGATCGTCGGTGAAGATGTCACCGTGGGACACAAAGTCATGTTGCACGGCTGCACGATTGGCAATCGGGTATTGGTAGGAATGGGATCGATCCTATTGGATGGTGTAGTAGTAGAAGATGATGTGATGATTGGTGCTGGCAGTCTGGTGCCGCAAAATAAACGGCTGGAAAGCGGCTTTCTGTACCTCGGTAGCCCAGTTAAACAGATCCGCCCTTTAAAGGAGGCTGAACGCGAAGGCCTGACATATTCCGCGAACAATTATGTGAAATGGAAAGATGAGTATCTCGATCAGGAGAGCCAGAACCAGCCCTGATCGTCTTCTTTCTGCTCGCGGATCGCTTGTTCGGCTTCTTCTTCCAGATCCCAGCGATGCAGGCGAAAGCTTTCCAGCCACTGTACGGGCGCATCGCCACCGAAGCGGTACGCCAGTGATTCAGCCGATAAGGCACAATTCACCTGAAATCCACTGACCAGCGCCGGGAAGCATATACATTGCAATGTTTCATCCCAGCTTTCGCTATCAGGAAACAGGACGGCCTGATTCACAGCGCCAATTCCTTTTTCAGTTCATCTATCACCGGTGCGATCTCGGGCATTACACCGTGCCAGAGCAGCACCGCATGTGCCGCCTGCGCCACCAGCATTCCCAGCCCATCAGCGCACTGCTTTGCCCCATGTTGCTGGCACCAGTTCAAAAAAGGCGTATTGCCCTTCTGATAGAACATGTCGTAGCAACGCACGTTGACGCTGATAAGCTCAGCCGGAATGGCGGGAATGTCCCCACCAATGCCGCTGGACGTGGCATTAATGATCAGATCGAAGTGTTCCCCTTCCAGTGCGTCCATAGCCAGAGCGTTAATGCTGCCAGTATGCGCAAAGAGAGCCGCTAATTCCTGAGCTCGGGCAAAGGTTCTGTTCGTCACTGTCACCGCGCAATCCAGCGACAGAAGCGGCAGAAGCACACCACGCGCCGCGCCACCCGCACCAATAAGCAGGATTCGATAACCCGGCTTGATCAATTCCAGACGTTCCAGATCGCTCAACAAGCCGATTCCATCTGTGTTGTCGCCCAAAAGTCGCCCGTCCTCAAGACGTTTAAGCGTATTAACCGCACCCGCCAACGCGGCTCGCTCAGTTAATTCATCCGCACGCGCAAAAGCTTCTTCTTTAAAGGGGACTGTCACGTTGCAACCTTCCCCTCCCTCGGCCATAAAAGTATTTAGCGACCCGGTGAAAGCATCCAGCGCCACAAGCATGCGACCATAAGGATGTTCAATATTCAATTGCTCGGCAAATCGCTGATGAATAAAAGGTGATTTGCTATGAGCAATGGGGTTCCCAATAACGACGTACTGTTCCATACGATTACCCCTGGCGGAAAAGTTCACCCGTCAGGGCATCACGGATTTCAGAAGGATTCAAACGCCCACCGGTTTCGCCATTGACGACAGGGAATGCATCGCCAAACTGAGCAAGCACTTCATCCACAGTACGACAAGGCTCTTGCCCGGTCAGATTCGCGCTCGTTGAAACCAGCGGTTTACCGTAGGCTTGGCACAGTTCAACCGCTAGCGGGTGATCGGTAACGCGTACTGCGAGCGTATCAAAACGCCCAGTCAACCAGCGTGGCGTTGAAGCCCGAGCCGGAAAGACGAATGTGACCGGACCCGGCCAACAAGAAAAAACGGCCTCTCGCTGAACATCTGTCAGCAAGTTGTCATCTATATACGACTTAAGCTGTTCGAAGTTCGCCGCAATCAGGATGAGACCTTTTTCTACGGGGCGCTGCTTAAGTGCAAGCAGGCGCATAACCGCAGTTTCACTGTCCGGATCGCAGCCGACGCCAAACACAGCCTCGGTGGGATAAGCGATGACTTCTTTATTATTGAGCGATCTAATAGCGTTGTGCAGGTTATTGTTCACTGATTTGTTCCACCGATACCGGCTTTCCACATTGTTTACTGGCGCAGAAAAACTTAACGCCCTGCGCCGTTTTCTTTTCGATGAGCAGTGGGTAATGGCATTCGGGGCATTCACCCACTATCGGTTTGAAATTCAAGGCGAACTGGCAATCGGGATACCGATCGCAGGAATGAAAGGTCTTACCGTAGCGGGAACGCCGCTGGACCAAATGACCTTCGTGACACTGAGGACAAGCGATCGCGGTATCATCCGGTTTATCGATGAGTTCAGTATGTTCACAGGCCGGGTACTGACTACAGCCGATAAACATGCCAAAACGCCCCTGGCGAAGCACCAGTTCAGCGCCGCAAACAGGGCACAACTGTCCTTCCAGAACCTTGACGATATGCCCGTCCGCTTGGCTCTTCAGGGGACGAATATAGTCGCATTCTGGGTAATGGGAACAGCCAAGAAACGGCCCATGTTTACCGCTTCGGATAACTAATTCGGCCCCGCATTGTGGGCAGGGCTCGTTTTTAGATACCGAAAACAGTGCTGATTTAGCCATAACAACTCTTGTCGCTGCGCAATTGAATTAGTGCAGCATACCTTCATTTACTTCGAAGAGTAATTCTTCCATCTGCTGATAGGCATTTTCACAGCCCGGGATGTTAAACAGCACCATCAGAATGACCCATTTCAGGTCTTCCAGTTCAAACTCTGTGGCATCCAGCGCCATGACGCGTTCAATTACCATTTCACGCGTTTCGAGGTTTAGCACCTGAATCTGCTCCAGGAATAACAGGAATCCCCGGCAACTGGCATCCAGCCGTTGGCACTCATCTGCCGTATAAATACGCACAGAGAGTGGATCTGATGCCAGCTGCATCGGCTCAACGAGCCCTTCCTGATAGTCAGCCAGCTTTTCCAACCACTGCAGTGCGTTGTAGATATCTTCACGATCGAAACCGGCGTCGGTAAGATCCCGCGTCAGTTTGTCCTGATCCACTCGCATTTCTGCCTCGTTATGGATGTAAGTCTCAAACAAATACATCAGTACGTCGAACATGGCATGCCCTCCTTAATCGGACATAGCCGCCGGGTACAGCTGCGATCCACCCTGCTAACTCCAGTTCGAGTAGTTGGGCTACCGTCACTGGCACAGGTTGGCCGGCACGTTCAGCGACAACGTCAACAGGTGTTACCTCATCTCCTACGTTAGCCAGGAGCTCTGGAAATGGCAATGCTGCAAGCTTGGTATCCGGGGAATAATTTGATTTTTCAGCTTCATCTGGCAACGGATGCAGCTCATATTGCAAATTTTCCAGAATATCCTCGACCGCAGTCACCGGTACCGCACCTTGCTTAATCAGCCAGTGCGGCCCTTCTGATCCTGGATTCCCCAACGGCCCAGGGACGGCATATACCTCTCGCCCCTGCTCTAGCGCAGTTCTGGCCGTCACAAGTGAACCGCTTTTCATCGCGGCCTCTACCACTAACACACCGCGACTCAGTCCGCTAATGATGCGGTTTCGCCGTGGAAAATTAGCGGGAAAGGGAGGTTGCGCCAGCGGAAACTCGCTCACCAATGCCCCACCACTTTCCACAATACGTTGGGCTAATGAAACATGTCGTCGTGGGTAGGTATGAAAAAGGCCATTACCTAGCACAGCGATAGTTTTCCCTGACGCGTCCAACGCCGAGCGGTGTGCTACACCGTCGATGCCAAGCGCCATTCCGCTGGTGATCGTCACGCCTTTTCTTGCAAGTGCATCGCTGAAAATGCTTCCCCAGCGCTCCCCGTACCAGGAGTGGTTACGACTGCCAACAATAGCAATTTGTTCAGAGGCAAGCAGTTGAACATCACCCACGACAAACAAGATGCCAGGGTAGTCAACGATGGCGCGCAATGCGGGAGGATACTCAGGATGATCGGCGGGAATAATAGAGTGGCCAGGTATAGCCAACCACTCCAGCGTGTCGTCCAATACTCGAGACGGCAGTGAGAAAAATTGTTTAATTTGCTTTGGCGAAAACCCAAAGTCTTTTAAACGATCAACATCAACTGAACTTGAGCAAATCAGCCGTTTTGCCAGCGAACTCGCTACTTCGCCATATAACCCATTGACCGCTATCAGGCGGATCCAAATTTCTGTGGGTGTCATCCTTATCCCCTTGCCACATGCAGTCCCGACAATCTTTGCGATTGGTCACTGATGCTGTCAATCAGAGGGGGTTTTGTCTAGAATAGAGGTAATAATCTTTCCAACTCCTGAACACAACTCTGGATAATTATGTCAGTTTTGCAAGTGTTACATATTCCGGACGAGCGTCTTCGCAAAGTCGCAGAGCCGGTTAAAGAAGTGAATGCAGAAATTCAGCGTATCGTCGATGATATGTTCGAGACGATGTACGACGAAGAAGGTATTGGTCTGGCCGCGACTCAGGTCGATATTCATCAACGTATTATCGTTATCGATGTCTCTGAAGACCGCGCAGAACAACTGGTGTTGATTAACCCAGAACTGCTGGAAAAAAGCGGTGAAACGGGTATTGAAGAAGGCTGCTTGTCAATCCCTGAGCAACGCGCCCTCGTACCGCGTGCCGAGAAAGTTAAAATTCGTGCGCTTAATCGCGACGGTAAACCGTTCGAATTAGAAGCTGATGGCCTGCTGGCAATCTGTATTCAGCACGAAATGGATCATCTGGTCGGCAAACTGTTCATTGATTATCTGTCGCCAATGAAACAGCAGCGTATCCGCCAGAAAGTTGAAAAACTGGATCGCCTCAACGCCCGTGCTTAAGGATAAGAATTAACGTGTCAGAATCACTTCGCATTATTTTCGCTGGAACTCCTGACTTTGCAGCGCGTCATCTTGACGCGCTGTTGTCGTCTGGGCATCACGTCGTTGGTGTCTTTACCCAACCCGATCGCCCCGCTGGGCGCGGTAAAAAGTTGATGCCAAGCCCGGTCAAAGTGCTTGCGGAAGAAAAAGGTCTACCGGTTTTCCAGCCTGCGTCACTTCGTCCGCAGGAAAACCAGCAGCTCGTTGCCGAACTCAACGCCGATGTGATGGTTGTTGTAGCCTACGGACTGATCTTACCGAAAGCGGTTCTTGTTATGCCGCGTCTGGGTTGCATCAACGTCCACGGTTCATTGCTGCCACGCTGGCGTGGCGCGGCGCCTATCCAGCGCTCACTCTGGGCGGGCGATGCCGAAACAGGTGTTACCATCATGCAGATGGATGTAGGCCTTGATACCGGAGATATGCTGCACAAACTCTCCTGCCCGATTACGGCAGAAGACACCAGTGGTTCGCTGTATGACAAACTGGCAGAACTCGGTCCACAAGGCTTAATTGAAACGCTGAAGCAGCTAGCCAACGGCACTGCGAAACCTGAAGTTCAGGATGAAGCGCTCGTCACACATGCCGAAAAACTTAGCAAAGAAGAAGCACGCGTAGACTGGTCATTGTCGGCTGAACAACTGGAACGTTGCATCCGGGCATTTAACCCATGGCCGATGAGCTGGCTGGAAATTGATGGCCAGCCGGTAAAAGTGTGGCAGGCATCCGTTGTCCACACAGAAACTAACGCGCTGCCCGGCACGATTGTCGATGCCAATAAACACGGTATCCAGGTCGCTACGGGTAACGGGATCCTGAATCTGCAATCGCTACAGCCAGCAGGTAAAAAAGCCATGAGTGCACAGGATCTTTTAAATTCGCGCCGGGAATGGTTTATTCCTGGTAATCGTTTAGCCTAACGGCCCCCTTAATTCAAGCCCGGTATTGCCGGGCCTTTTCATTTTTATCCTTATGAAAAAAAATACAAATTTACGCAGCCTGGCCGCCCTTACCATCGAGCAAGTCCTCGAGCAAGGTCAGTCGTTAAGCAACGTTCTGCCCGCCATGCAGCAAAAAGTAGCCGATAAAGACAGAGCATTGTTGCAGGAATTGAGCTTTGGTGTGCTGCGCACACTTTCGCAACTTGACTGGCTCATCAACAAATTGATGGCTCGTCCGATGACCGGAAAGCAGCGCACCGTGCATTACTTGATCATGGTCGGTTTCTATCAACTGTTACATACCCGCATTCCAGCTCATGCCGCGCTGGCTGAAACGGTGGAAGGCGCGGTCGCCATCAAACGCCCGCAGCTGAAAGGCCTGATTAATGGTGTACTCCGTCAGTTTCAGCGTAATCAGGAATCTCTGGTTGAAGAGTTTGCGGCAACAGAAAACCGTTTTCTGCATCCAGCCTGGTTAGTCAAGCGCATCAAAACGGCATATCCACACCAGTGGAAATCAATCCTTGAAGCCAACAATCAGCGTCCGCCAATGTGGCTGCGAGTAAACCGAAACCACCATAGTCGTGACGAATGGTTAGCCTTGTTGGACCAGGCGGGGATGAAGGGTTTTTCGCATGAGCGCTATCCCGATGCTGTGCGCATGGAAACGCCGGCCCCTGTTCTGGCACTGCCTGGCTTTGAAGAAGGCTGGGTTACAGTGCAAGATGCTTCTGCCCAAGGCTGCATGAACTATCTGACCCCGAAAGATGGAGAAGCTGTTCTCGATTTATGTGCAGCGCCCGGTGGTAAAACCACGCACATTCTTGAAGTGGCCCCAGAGGCAAACGTGCTGGCTGTCGACGTCGATGAGCAGCGACTGTCACGCGTGTATGAAAATCTTAAACGTTTGGGCATGAAGGCCAACGTTAAACAAGGCGATGGTCGCTATCCTTCGCAATGGTGTGGTGAACAGCAGTTCGATCGCATCTTGCTCGACGCGCCATGTTCCGCCACGGGCGTGATCCGCCGTCATCCGGATATCAAATGGCTACGTCGCGATCGCGATATTGCAGAGCTGGCGCAGCTACAGGCCGAGATCCTGGACGCTACTTGGGCACATCTCAAATCTGGCGGCACGCTGGTGTATGCAACCTGCTCAATTCTGCCGGAAGAAAACAGTGAGCAAATCGCAGCGTTCCTGAAACGTACGCCGAATGCAGCACTCCACGAAACCGGTAATACGGAACATCCTGGCGTGCAGAACCTGCCAGCAGCAGAAGAAGGCGATGGCTTCTATTACGCTAAGCTAATCAAACAGTGATGAACTAACGGATCGCAACTGATGAAAATTATCATTCTGGGTGCTGGACAGGTTGGCGGCACACTGGCAGAAAACCTGGTCGGCGAAAACAACGATATCACCGTGGTTGATACTAACGGGGACCGTTTGCGCAGCTTGCAGGATAAGTTCGATCTTCGCGTGGTGCAGGGTCCTGGCTCACACCCTCGCGTTTTGCGGGAAGCAGGTGCAGATGACGCCGATATGCTGGTCGCAGTGACCAGTTCTGACGAGACCAATATGGTTGCCTGCCAGGTTGCCTATTCCTTGTTTAACACGCCAAACCGCATTGCCCGTATTCGCTCACCGGATTACGTCCGTGATGCGGACAAACTTTTCCATTCAGAAGCGGTTCCAATCGATCACTTGATTGCGCCAGAACAACTGGTCATCGATAACATCTACCGCCTGATTGAGTACCCGGGTGCATTGCAAGTCGTGAACTTTGCGGAAGGAAAAGTCAGTCTGGCAGTAGTTAAAGCCTATTACGGCGGCCCCTTGGTCGGGAATGCGTTATCAACGATGCGCGAACATATGCCACACATCGATACGCGCGTCGCGGCAATATTCCGCCACGACAGACCTATTCGCCCTCAGGGTTCAACGATTGTGGAAGCAGGTGATGAAGTCTTCTTTATCGCTGCATCACAGCATATCCGCGCGGTAATGAGTGAACTCCAGCGACTGGAAAAACCCTACAAGCGCATCATGCTTGTTGGCGGCGGGAATATTGGTGCCGGCTTAGCGCATCGTCTCGAAAAAGATTACAGCGTTAAGTTGATCGAGCGCGATCAGCAACGCGCGGCTGAACTGGCAGAGAAACTGCAAAACACGATCGTGTTTTACGGCGATGCGTCGGATCAGGAATTGCTTGCTGAAGAGCATATCGATCAGGTTGATCTGTTTATCGCCGTCACCAACGATGATGAAGCCAATATCATGTCAGCCATGCTTGCAAAACGTATGGGTGCCAAAAAAGTGATGGTACTTATTCAGCGTCGCGCTTATGTCGATTTGGTTCAGGGCAGCGTAATTGATATTGCGATTTCACCTCAGCAGGCGACGATTTCCGCACTGTTAAGCCACGTCCGTAAGGCAGATATTGTCGGTGTATCATCACTACGTCGCGGTGTTGCAGAAGCCATCGAGGCCGTCGCCCACGGCGATGAAAGTACATCACGGGTAGTCGGCCGCGTTATTGATGACATCAAACTACCGCCAGGCACAATCATCGGCGCAGTGGTTCGGGGCAATGAAGTCCTGATTGCCAATGATAATCTGCGCATCGAGCAGGGCGACCACGTCATTATGTTCCTGACGGATAAAAAGTTTATTACCGATGTCGAACGACTTTTCCAGCCAAGTCCCTTCTTCCTCTAACTCTTCAAGGCGCTCAAAAGAGCGTCTTTTTTTATTAACCTTCTATTATTAAAGGTCTATTTATTCCTTTCAGTATCCGCTCTGTAATGGAAATCGACTAAACATTTGTTAAACTTATAAATGTCAGCTGGCATAAGGGAGAATAAAATGAGCATTATTAAAGAGTTTCGCGATTTTGCGATGCGCGGAAACGTAGTTGATTTGGCGGTGGGTGTCATTATTGGTGCGGCATTTGGTAAAATTGTATCGTCCTTGGTCGCCGATATTATCATGCCGCCGCTTGGGTTATTGATTGGCGGAGTCGACTTTAAACAGTTTGCCGTAACGTTGCGTGCTGCGCAGGGTGATGTCCCCGCTGTTGTGATGCATTATGGGATCTTCATTCAGAATATCTTTGATTTTGTGCTCGTGGCATTTGCCATTTTTATGGCAATCAAAGTGATCAATAGACTAAATCGTAAGAAAGAAGAGCCTGCAGCAGCGCCTGCTGCACCGACAAAAGAAGAAGTTCTGTTGACAGAAATTCGCGATCTGCTGAGAGACCAGAACAGCCGTTCTTAATCAAACCGCGGAAAGCAGAAGGCCAGTGGTAAAAAAGTGCATCACTTTCTTGCCACTGGCCTCCCAGTTACCTCTGGCACCGTGTTTACCCTTGCGCTGAAAACTTCCCTTTCCTTTCTTACTCTTCTCAACGCGCTGACGAAACAATGGGTCATGAAGTAGTGCCTCAACGGCGTTATCTTTTATTTGCCCCTTAGTGTGCTGATAGCGGCTCATAATATCTCCAATTTGGTGTTTAAGACGGCGGGATTCTAGTCCCAGAAGGTCAAGAAATCAACATCCTGCTTTGTCCACTTCCGCTCCTTGTTCCAAAGCTTCCAGAATCGAGCAATAAACACTGCTGTGTTCAGCCCCACAACACGCATCATTCAGACGCTGCAACGAACGCCGCATAGTTTCCAGTTGTGCGATTCGGGCTTCAACCTCACTCAATCTGGCCTGAACAATACTTTTGGACTCCTGACAGGTGTGCTGTTCAGGATCAATTCGGATCGACAGCAATTCACGGATCGCCTCAAGCGTAAATCCTAACTGACTACCGTGTCGTATAAATCGCAAACGCTGTAGATCGTTATCGGTGTAGAGCCTGAATCCTCCTTCCGTACGTTCTGGAGGATCCATCATCTGCTGCTTTTCGTAATAACGGATGGTATCGGGTGTTACGCCAGCAAGCTTTGCCAATTCGCCAATACGAAACATTAAGGCTCCTCGTTAATTTTGTTCAGCAATTTTACGGCGTACTCGCCACGTAAAAAATCAGTATTGAGCCCCGCCTGTTGAAGTTTGAGTTCAATAAGTATGAGACGGCGATGAAGTTCAGCAAAACGGGGATCGCCTTCACGAATACTTTGTAAGAGATCGGCAAGCTTAACGGCTTCTTTGCGCTGTTGTAATTCAGGTGGGAGACAACCAGCATTCTTCAGTAGACGGTAACCTGCCCGAAGTTCATGCGGAACATGCAAATCGTCGTCTAAAGACAGGGGTTCACCGTTTCCGGCCAGATCATCAAACTCGCCCTTACTTTGCGCGTCAAGAATATGACGTTCGGCCCACTGATCAAGTAACCACATAACGTGCGCCCACATGAGCAAAAAGAGTACAGGTATTGTAGTGAAAGGACGGTTTTGCGGATATAAAAAAACCCGCCGAAGCGGGTTTTTTCAAATTACTACAGATTACTCTGCAGTAGTTACTTCTGCTTTCGATTCAGAACGATCAACCAGCTCGATGTAAGCCATCGGCGCATTGTCGCCTGCACGGAAACCACACTTCAGAATGCGAGTGTAACCACCGGCACGGCTCGCGAAACGCGGGCCCAATTCGTTAAACAGTTTTGCCACGATCTCGTTATCACGAGTACGGGCGAATGCCAGACGACGATTAGCAACGCTATCAGTCTTGGCAAGAGTAATCAGCGGCTCAACTACGCGACGCAGCTCTTTCGCTTTAGGCAGGGTCGTCTTG
>DASXML010000017.1:0-103457 GCA_036495715.1 Scandinavium sp. | reverse complement strand
TAGATTAGACAGAATTTGCCTGGCGGCAACAGCGCGGTGGTCCCACCTGACCCCATGCCGAACTCAGAAGTGAAACGCCGTAGCGCCGATGGTAGTGTGGGGTCTCCCCATGCGAGAGTAGGGAACTGCCAGGCATCAAATAAACAAAGAAACCTCATGCGAAAGCATGGGGTTTTTTTGTTTGTCTGCTGTTTGTCGAAAAATGTTCCCGGGAGAGACGGACAGATTCGTCGGGAACGAATTTGCACAGCACGGAGTGCTGCCAGAAGGGCGACAGGCAGGAAGTCCGGCATACAACGGCCAGGCATCAAACAAGTGGAAAGCCCGGTCGAAAGACCGGGCTTTTTGCGTTTACGTATACTATAAACAGCCAGTGCTGCTACTGCAGGACCTCTTATCTGACCCACATTTACGCCATATTCCCGCGATTGGTCATCACAAGACGCCATGCTGCTGCGACTAATCCTGATTACTAAGCCTGCTACGGAAAAGTGTGTAGCGCGTCACAAATTACCACATAACAATTATGTAACATTTGGTTCGCTGATTGTTCTGCTTTGTCGATGATGTCCACCTATACCGGGCTGGTGTGTTTTTTGCGGGAGTATAATAACAATGACTGAGAATGCGTTTTCGTCTCGTGAGTCGCTGATGGGCAGTGACACCCGGCGCAGAGTTTGGGCTATCGTGGGGGCTTCATCCGGGAATCTGGTGGAATGGTTTGATTTCTACGTGTATTCGTTCTGCTCGCTCTATTTCGCCCATATCTTTTTCCCTTCAGGTAATGCAACGACTCAGTTGCTCCAAACTGCGGGGGTTTTTGCCGCTGGATTCCTGATGAGACCGATCGGTGGCTGGTTATTTGGTCGTATTGCCGATCGTCACGGACGAAAGAAATCGATGCTGATCTCGGTCTGCATGATGTGTTTCGGATCGCTGGTGATCGCTTGCTTACCTGGGTATGCGGCTATTGGCACTTGGGCTCCCGCGTTACTGCTATTGGCACGCTTGTTTCAGGGACTCTCCGTTGGCGGAGAATACGGCACTAGCGCGACTTATATGAGTGAAGTTGCTATTGAAGGGCGTAAAGGTTTCTTCGCTTCATTTCAGTATGTGACGTTAATCGGTGGCCAACTGTTAGCTCTTCTTGTTGTGGTGGTACTTCAGCAGGTACTCAGCAGTGAGGATTTACATGCCTGGGGCTGGCGTATTCCGTTTGCTCTTGGGGCTGTGTTGGCACTGGTTGCACTTTGGCTGCGTCGCCAACTGGATGAAACTTCGCAACAGGAAACACGCGCATTAAAGGAAGCTGGATCGCTTAAAGGGCTTTGGCGTAACCGTAAAGCCTTCGTGATGGTACTGGGTTTCACTGCCGGTGGCTCTCTGGTGTTTTATACATTCACAACCTATATGCAAAAATATTTGGTCAACACCACGGGAATGAGTGCAAGTGTCGCCAGTATTGTAATGACTGCTGCGCTCTTTGTTTATATGGTTGTCCAGCCATTGTTCGGCGCATTGTCCGACCGGATCGGTCGCCGTACCTCAATGTTGTGCTTTGGTGGGTTGGCAACGCTATTTACTGTACCGATCCTTACAGCACTTCAGCATGTGCATTCGCCTTATGCTGCTTTCGCATTAGTGATATGCGCGCTGTTGATCGCCAGTTTTTATACGTCGATAAGCGGGATCCTGAAAGCTGAGATGTTCCCGGCGCAGGTTCGCGCTTTAGGGGTTGGGCTTTCTTATGCCGTGGCGAATGCGCTGTTCGGTGGCTCTGCGGAATATGTGGCTCTTTCCCTAAAATCTATTGGATTTGAGAGTGCATTCTTCTGGTATGTCACACTATTGAGCGCACTGGCTTTCTTGGTTTCGCTGATGTTACACAGTAAAGGGAAGGGGTTACGTTTGTAGCGTTATTGATGCGCCATCTGCCACACCGCATAACTGGTCGTGGCACCGGCGACATCCCACGCAAAGTCTTTCCAGCTCCAGCCGCTACCCGACGGGCGGCTGTCCCAAAGTTCTTTCCCAGCACCTAAGCTAAGGGAGAACATCAGTCCATAGGCTGCACTTCTGTCCTGGCTGAGGCCCTGATGCAGAGCGTATTCGTTGCCTGCGGCGGAGAGAATGGCAGAGGCGATAAAATGTTGGGCTTTATCCTGCCCAGTCCAGGCATCATTCGCCATATGGCTACAGCCGCAAAGCCATAACGAAGACAGCAGAACCAAAATACGCATCGCAGGTTCCTGTAAAAAAGCCTCGAAAATTCGAGGCTTGCAGATCACAGAATGCGGCTGATAAGTTTGTCGATTCGAATTCGACGAAGGCGCCGAATCAGCTTACGCACTTTAACCGGGTAATCAGAGATACTTTGCAGATCGCGATAGTGCTTCACGATTGTTGTGTGAGTACGGATCAGCGCTAACTCTTTCTCACGTGCCTGCGCTAACTGTTGTTTCGGATCGTGAATGAGAATGGCATTCTCCAGATCCAGTCGCCAGGCGCGTGGGTTTAGGTTGTTACCGGTCAGCAGCATCCACTCATCGTCAACCCACATCCCTTTCAGATGGTAGCTGTTGTCCTCATCCTTCCACAGGCGAACCACCAATTGGTCGGTGTTCACGTAATATTGCAGGCGGCTGAGGAAACGACGCAGATTGATTTCATACAAATAAGGCAGCGCCCCGATAATCTTAAACGGCTGATCTTCTGGGATATAGAAGTCATTTGCCGTTTTATCACCGACGATGATTTCAACTTTCTTACCCTGACGCAGCAAGTGGATAATATTTCGCACTAGCACCGCGGGTAGGTTGAAATACGGCGTGCAGATAGTCAGTTTCTCTTCGGTACACGGCATCAGGTGGAAAATCGTCTTGTTGAGCATGCTCGATTTCCCGAGCCCAACCAGCGGTGTCACCGAAAGCTGTTCGTTATCGGCGTTGCCCTGAAAATGGTAACCGGTGTCACGCAATTCTTGCCGATAGAGTCGGATCTCGTTTTTGATTTCGGGACTCTTCGGGCGCTCGTTATCATCGAGACGATTGACGCCACGACCCTGCACCAAATTCTGGTTGACCCAACCAAACATGATATCGGCCATCTGTGTATTAACAATGGCCTGATAACGGTCATAACGATATTTATCATGCTGATGCAGGTAAACATCATTCAAACTGGCACCGCTATAGAGCACGCAGTCATCAATGATAAAGCCTTTGTAGTGCAGAACGCCAAGCGCTTCGCGGGTGTTTACCGGTACGCCATAAACGGGAACATCAACACCTGGATTTTCCTGCGCCATACGGCAGTACCAGTCGGCGTTGGTGTTGGATGCGGCGGCGCCAATGCGTCCACGCTGCGCGCGATGCCAGTCGACGAGAATGCGGACATCGAGTTCAGGGCGCTGACGTTTTGCGTCATAAATCGCCTGTAAAATGGTTTTACCGGCGTCATCCTGCTCCAGATAGAGGGCAATAATGCAGATACGGCGAGTGGCGTTGGCAATTTTGGCCAACAGCGCCTGCCGGAACTCCGAGGGAGCGTAAAAGAACTCGACATCATCAACTGACTGAGAAAGCTTAGGTAGTTGAGCAAGGTGTTGTTGATGCTTGTTGCGCTTAAATTTTGACAACATCACAGTGCGTTTCTTCTCTGATTAATCAAGGGACCTCTGTACCATGCAGACGACAGAAGCGGGTAATAATACCATTAGTGCTCGCTAATGTGGTCAACATTTCCAGCAGCTTAGTTAGGATGGCGAAGAAGATAGCTTCAACGTTAATCCTACAATGCCATCTTCAAGCTGGATATCGACGTCGAAACCCAGCTTACGCGCCAACGCAATCATCCCCTGATTGTTTGGCATGGTAATGCCATTCAGACGTTCAAGCCCATGTTCGCGCGTGTAGTTGATCAGCTTCTCCAACAATCGACGCCCGAGACCCAGGCCTTTAAGATCGGAGCGCACCAACACGGCAAACTCAGCGTCAATATTGTCCGGATCCGAAATAGCGCGTGTGACGCCAAGGATTTCAGTACCGCTCGCAGTGGCATGCACGGCGACAAAAGCCATCTCACGATCGTAGTCGATCTGCGTCATATTGGCTAAATCATCATGAGTAAATTCATTGATTTCACTGAAATAGCGGTAGTAGAGATCTTCTTTTGTGACCTGTGAAATGAAGTGCTGCAACAGCGGTTCATCTTCCGGCAAAATAGGTCTGAACAGGCAGCCATCGCCATTTTTCAATTCGACCCACTCTTCAAACTGCTGTGGATATGGGCGCACAGCCAGACGACTTTCGCTGTTGCCGCTGAATGGTGCGATCTCAAGCGTCACGTCCAGCGCAGTAAATTCGTTTCCGGAGGCCAGCAAAGGATGGACATCCAGGCGCTGGATCTCCGGACAGTCAACAATCAAGTTGGACACCTGCACCAGGACTTGGCTGAGACCGGCAATATCCAGGGGGCGCAGAGCGCTTCTCCCACGAATCTTTTTACTTTTAATGGCTTGAATCACCAGATAACGGGCGAGATTCATGTTCAGCGGTGGGAGAGCGACGGCGGCTTGATCTTCTGCGCGCCACTCAACGCCGCCTTCGCCCAGCATAATCAGTGGCCCAAAAAGCGGATCGTGCTCCACAACGACGCGGAGTTCCTGAGCCCCAGCGCGATTCGCCATACTTTGAACGAGCAATCCGTGGATCCGCGCTTGTGGCCAGGTCATTTTTACACGATCGATAATTGCATCGGCTGCCTGTTGCACTTCCGTCGCGGTGCGTAAATAGAGCATAACGCCCTGAACTTCTGACTTATGTGGGATATCCGGCGAGCGCAGTTTAAGCGCCACGGGATAACCAATTTGTTCGGCGATATGCACCGCTTCTGCGCTGTCAGCCGCAATCCAGGTCGGCAGCGTTTGCATCCCGTAGGCTTTCAGGATGGGCTGCACTTCGTGGGTATCAAGTGACGTAGCGCCATCCGCAATGGCCTGCTGCAGCAATGCATGGGCTTCCGCGGTATTGGCGGTCAGGTCGTCAGGCAGTACAGGTGTTTCACGCAACTGCTTCTGGTTGCGGCGATATTCCACCATATGCATAAACGCAGTAATGGTACCTTCTGGCGTGCGATAGGTTGGAATACCCGCGTCGCTGAATAAGCGGCGAGCCTCTTGTGATGAATATTCCCCGCACCAGTTAGTCAGAACGGTGATATATTTCCCGCGTGGGTGATGGCTGAGAGTATCGATCAAGGCCTGGGCGCTTTCTGTGCCGGGGGCCGCCGCGCTAGGGGAATGGATAACCAGAAGGGCGTCATAATCCTGGCTGTCGAGTAAAATGCTCAGCGCTTTTTGATAGTGTGCACTGTTGGCGTCATCGCGCAGATCGAGCGGGTTTGCCGCATCAACATTTGATGGCAAAGCTTCGCGAAGGCGTATTAATGTCTCTTCACTCAGTGTGGCAAGTTTTCCGTTGCGTAACCACAACTCGTCGAGGGCTAAAGCCGCAGGCGCAGCACCGTTGCTGAGAATCATCAGGCGCTCGCCGCGCAACGGCCGCATATGGCTTAAGGTTTCGACCGCGGAAAACAGCTCGTGAGTATCCTGAACGCGTAACAGCCCGGCGCGCTGAATGGCGGCATCCCATGCGGGATCCATTCCTGAATTGACATGCAGCAAGCGCTGTGCTGCCGGGCTGCGGCCACTTTTGATGACCAGAATGGGTTTATTGCGCGAAGCGCTACGGGCGGCTGAAACAAAACGCCGCGCGTCGCTGAGATGTTCCAGATACAGCAAAATGGCGCTGGTTTTACTGTCGCGGGCCAGGAAATCGAGCAAATCGTCGACGTCGATATCAAGACTGTCACCGAGAGCGATAAAATACGAAAAG
This sequence comes from Scandinavium sp., assembly GCA_036495715.1. Taxonomy (GTDB): domain Bacteria; phylum Pseudomonadota; class Gammaproteobacteria; order Enterobacterales; family Enterobacteriaceae; genus Scandinavium. The sequence continues at coordinate 97,563 of DASXML010000017.1, read as the reverse complement.
CCCATTTCACGCTGTTGTGCCCAATCGAGAATGGTATTAGATACAGCTGCCGACTGTGAAATAAAGGCCAATTTACCGCGACGAATCGGTACAGGTGAAAAGCTGGCATTCAGCCCTTGCCAGGGCGCCAATAAGCCCAGGCTATTAGGGCCGAGTAGACGCATTTGATAACGGGCTGCCGTTGCTTTCAGTTCACTGAACTGCTCCGGCGGTGCGGAAAGAATAATGCAGGTTTTACACCCTTTCTGCCCGAGGGCTTCCAGCAGGGTCAGATTGCGTTTAGCGTGAGTGCAAATAACAGCCAGATCGGGCGTAAACGGCAGGCTTTCAATATCCGGCCAGGCCAACACCCCTAGCACGGCTTTCCAGGTTGGCGTCACTGGCAGCACCGGGCCACTGAATCCCCCCGCCAGCAGGTTGCGCATCATCAGATAGCCCGCACGCTGCGGTTTCATCGACGCGCCAATGACGGCAATCGATTTGGGTTTCAGTAACGCTTCCAGTCCCCGTTGGCTCATCGCATTCATCTCCAGGATGCTCGTTCCTGAATGATTTTAAACGCTTTCGGTCTCCGGCACTGTGATGTTTCCCTTATGATGCGTTTTTCCTGCCAGATAACGGGCACGGAAACGCTGAAAATGCGCGCCCAGCGCGGTAGCCGCATCGGTGTCATTAGCCAGATCCAACAAGGCGATAGCCACTTCTGCGGTACAGTATTGACCTTCGGCATGCGCTTCGCGCAGGTGATAGGCCGACACGCGTGACAAATCGACCGAAATAATCGGCAGCGCATCGAGATACGGGCTTTTGCGAAACATTTTGCGTGCTTCCGTCCAGGTGCCGTCGAGCATAATAAACAGCGGCGGTTTACCTGATGGGGGCGCAGTAAGCACCTCTCTTTCAGCTCCAGCATAGGACGCAGGGAAGACAACCATCGGCTGATAATCGGGATGCTGAACCAACTCAAGCAACGCTTGTGGCGGCTCGGTACGCGACCACTGAAAAGCCTCGGTATCAGGCAGAATATCGGCAATCAGACGACCGGTATTACTCGGTTTCATCGGCTCTGTGTCGAACATCACCAGACAAAAACGGCTACGGGCGGCAGAGGGTGTCAGCGTTTCGCACAGGCATTGTTTCAGCGGTAAAAGACAGCGCTGGCAGCGACGAATACGATTACCACGGGCAAGGAACGGACGGGTGGCGCGAGCGAGGCGTTCGGCGCGCAAACGGAGTACGGCGTTATCAGTCATCGGAAGCTATGCAGGAAAAACGCCATTGTCGCAGAGGGGAAAGCGGGGCACAAGATGTGCCCCGGCAGATCAGGCTTCGGTGGCTTCATTCAGCCAACTGTCGAACGGCGCTTTCGGCACGGCACCGTTTAGCATGTCGACCACTTCGCCTTTATGGAAAATCATGATCGTCGGAATGCTGCGAATGCGGAAACGTGCGCTGAGCTCGCGTTCGGCTTCAGTATTCACCTTCACAAAACGCATTTTCCCGCTGCGCTCTTCTGCGACGTCTTCGAAAATAGGTGCAAAATTACGGCACGGCCCGCACCATGGTGCCCAGAAGTCGACCACGACGGGCAAATCGTCTTTCAACAATTTATCCAGCGTTTCTCCTGTTGCATTGACAACATCGCCATCAAACAGCTCATGACCGCAACGACCGCACTTGGCGGTATCATTAATACGGTCGTTGGGGATACGGTTAAGCGCCTGGCAACTGGCACAAACGGTATTCATAGCTAACCTCTGGGTAATCGGGTTGAGACAACGGCCTGAGTGAACGAAATGTATCTGTAATGTTACGTATTATCGATGAGACTGTTTTAAAGGACAATGTGGTTTATTCGATGAATATAATAGTCGCAGTCTTTGGTATGAAATCATGGCGAAGCTCGGACACATCGGGTAATCTTCGCGCTTCGCGCAGCGCAGGTGGAGAAAAAGATGAACGACGAACTGAAAAATAAAAGCGGCAAGGTCAAAGTGATGTATGTCCGCAGTGATGATGACTCGGATAAACGCACGGAAAACCCGCGTACCGGTAAAGGTGGCGGCCGTAGCGGCCCATCCCGCACCGAAGGTGGTCGTCGTCCTGCGCGCGATAGTCGTGACGGAAAGTCTCGTGATGGGAAACCACGCGGAGATCGTTTCCGTGACAACGCTTCTCGTGACCGCGACAGTCAGCCGCGCGAGAATTCACCGTGGCGCACCGTTTCTCGCGCTCCGGGCGAAGAAGTCGCAGACAAGCCGGATCACGGCGGGATCAGCGGCAAAAGCTTCGTTGATCCAGAAGTTATTCGTCGTCAGCGTGCAGAAGAAACCCGCGTATACGGTGAAAACGCTTGCCAGGCACTTTTCCTGAGTCGTCCAGATTGCATCGTGCGCGCCTGGTTTATCCAGAGCGTGACGCCGCGTTTCAAAGAAGCACTGCGCTGGATGGCCGCTAACCGTAAAGCCTATCACGTGGTTGATGAAGCGGAGCTGGAGAAAGCGTCCGGTACTGAACATCATGGCGGCGTGTGTTTCCTGATTAAAAAACGTAACGGTACCAGCGTACAGCAGTGGGTGCGTGAAGCATCGGACGAAGACTGCGTACTGGCACTGGAAGATGTGGGCAACCCGCACAACCTCGGTGCCATCATGCGTAGCTGCGCGCACTTTGGTGTGAAAGGTGTAGTGGTTCAGGATGCCGCAGTGCTGGAATCCGGTGCGGCAATCCGTACCGCAGAAGGGGGTGCTGAGCACGTTCAGCCGATTACGGGCGACAGCTTCATCGACGCATTGGATCAGTTCCGTAAAGCAGGTTACGCCATTGTGACCACCTCCAGCCATAAAGGCACGCCGCTGTATAACGCAACGATGCCGAAGAAAATGGTGCTGGTGTTGGGTCAGGAGCGCGACGGTCTGTCTGATGCCGCTCTCGACAGCGCTGACCTGAGTGTCGCGATTAGCGGTACTGGCAACGTAGAAAGCCTGAACGTTTCCGTCGCAACCGGTGTTCTGCTGGCCGAATGGTGGCGTCAGAATAAAGCCTGATGCTTTTGCATCGCTAAAAATAAGAATGCCAGCGCGATGCTGGCATTTTTTTTAATCGCTTTCTGCTGGTGGGAGTACCGGCATCCAGTCAATTGGCGGTTCGCCACGCTGCGCCAGCCATTCATTTGCCTGTACAAAGTGATTCGAACCAAAGAAACCGCGATGGGCCGACAGTGGCGAAGGATGCGGTGCTTTCAGCACGTGATGGCGCTGAGTATCGATAATGGCCCCTTTCTTCTGCGCATGCGATCCCCACAGTAAAAAGACCACACCTTCACGATGCTCGTTGATAAGGCTAATCACTTTATCGGTGAACGTTTCCCAGCCAAGACTGGCATGAGAATGTGCCTGACCGGCGCGCACTGTTAGCACGGTATTGAGTAGCAACACGCCCTGACGGGCCCAGCTTTCCAGATAACCGTGCGACGGGCGGGAAAATCCAGGGATCGTGCCTTCCAGCTCTTTATACATATTCAGCAGAGAAGGAGGGGTATTGATGCCTGGGAGTACCGAAAATGCCAGCCCGTGTGCCTGACCGGGACCGTGATAAGGATCTTGTCCAAGGATCACGACTTTCACATCGTTGAGTTCGGTATAGCGAAACGCGTTAAATACGTCTTTCTGCGGCGGGTAAATGGTTGTTCCCGCCTGACGTTCGTTAGCGACCGTCGTCAGCGTATTGATGAAGTAGGGCTGTTCTTTTTCAGTCGCCAGCACGTCGTGCCAGGTTAAGGGCGTGATCATCTCGCTCTCCTGCGAATTTCGTTGGCGATAGCTTAACGGCTTCTTTCTGCGGTGCAAAATTTTGTGGCGTCGAACAATGGGGGGCGATTCAAATAAAGTTGAGTATTTACAACGATTCTTGTTGTTTATGCGCTGCGAAAATTGACATAAAACAATAAAATCATCACATGTACTCAGTACACATACTAATTCTGTTGATTTAAATCAATGATTGCCGGGTGTGAGACTGATATATATACACTCAAGCAACAATGGTTTTACCAATTGGCCAGTTTCTGGCTGATGCAAAAACGAATACATGAGCCCAAGGGAGGCATCAAATGATTACAGGTATCCAGATTACTAAAGCCGCTAACGACGACCTGCTGAACTCTTTCTGGCTGCTCGACAGCGAGAAAGGCGAAGCGCGCTGCCTGGTAGCAAAAGGTGGTTTCACTGAAGATCAGGTTGTGGCTGTTAACAAGCTGGGCGAAATCGAATACCGTGAAGTACCGGTAGACGTACAGCCAGAAGTTCGCGTTGAAGGTGGTCAGCACCTGAACGTTAACGTACTGCGCCGTGAAACCCTGATGGATGCAGTTGAGAACCCAGAGAAGTACCCACAGCTGACCATCCGTGTTTCTGGCTATGCGGTTCGCTTCAACTCTCTGACTCCAGAACAGCAGCGTGACGTTATCGCGCGTACTTTCACTGAGAGTCTGTAATTTTCAGGGTTGGAATTAAAAAGGCCGGGATGATTATCCCGGCCTTTTTTTAGTCTTTCTTTTTCTGCTCGGTCGCCGCAGCGGCTTCGCTCGGCTTACGACGCTTACCAATATTCTTCGAATCGCGGTGACGCTCCTTCACGCGCGGTTTTTCTTTTTCTGCTTTTTTCTTCTCTTCGCGTTTAGCCTGCACTTTCTTCGACGGCTTCCCTTTGTTTTTCTCACTCGGGATACGGGTCGTCGGACGCAGTTCATCAATCACGCGCGCTTTGAGCGGCTCTTCAACGTAGCGACCAATTTTGTTTAACAGCAGATGGTCATGCGCTTCGACTAATGAAATCGCGATGCCTTTGTTTCCGGCGCGGCCAGTACGCCCGATACGGTGAAGATAGGTATCGCCGCTGCGTGGCATGTCGTAGTTAAAGACGTGGCTAACATCAGGGATATCAATCCCGCGAGCGGCTACGTCGGTCGCAACCAGCACGTTTACACGACCGTCAGTCAAACGCTTGATCGCTTCATTACGTTTGGCCTGCACCATCTCACCTTCGAGATAGCAGTTGTTGATGCCTTGCGCACGCAGCAAGCCTGCCAGTTCATGAACACGTTCGCGTTTACGCACAAAGACGATAGAGCGAGTGGCATCATCCTGTTGAAGCAGATGAATCAACAGTGCCGTTTTGTGCTCAGCGTCATCGGCACGGTAGTACCACTGATGGATTTTTTTACGTTCGCGAGTGGACGGCGTTGCGGAAACTTCCACCGGATCCTGCAACAGGCGCTCGGAGAAGTCTTTAATTGCGTCGCCTTCCAGCGTCGCAGAGAACAGCATGGTCTGCTTGCGCCAGCGGGTTTCCGCGGCGATGGTTTCAATATCCTGTGCGAAGCCCATGTCTAACATACGGTCTGCTTCGTCGAGGATCAGGGTTTCAACCGCACGACAGTCAAAGTTTTCTTCTTTGATGTATTGCAGTAGACGCCCGGTAGTGGCGACCACGATGTCCTGGTTTTCGCTGAATATTTCAGCGTGGTTCATGTAGGCCACGCCGCCAGTGATAGTGGCAATATCCAGATGGGTATTTTTCGCCAGTTCGCGCGCGTGATCTGCCACCTGCATCGCCAGTTCGCGAGTTGGGGTCACGATCAAGATGCGCGGCGGGCCGGATTTTTTACGCGGAAAATCGAGCAGGTGCTGCAACGCTGGCAGCAAAAATGCCGCCGTTTTACCGGTGCCTGTCGGCGCAGAACCGAGAATGTCACGGCCATCGAGCGCAGGCGGGATTGCAGCGGCCTGAATGGCGGTCGGGCGTGTGAAGCCTTTTTCCTGGAGGGCTTCCAGAAGGCTTTCGTCGAGTTCAAGTTCGGAAAAAGTCGTTACAGTCATGATCTACCTCTGTGTGGGCCGCTGATTATAGACGTTATGGCTGCAATCTTCATCTGTTTGTATGGCTATCTGTTCTCGGGTATTGTGCATTACCCAATGCTCAGGGGATTTTCCAGGAAAAGGTTGTTGATGATGAGTCAGTCTGCCTCCGTGCTTCGTCGCAACGGATTTACGTTTAAACAATTTTTCGTCGCCCACGATCGTTGTGCAATGAAGATCGGAACGGATGGGATCCTGCTTGGCGCCTGGGCGCCGATCGCCCGCGTAAAACGGATCCTCGATATTGGAACCGGTAGCGGGCTGCTGGCGCTCATGTTAGCTCAACGTACGGAAGAGTCGGTAGTGATTGATGCCGTTGAGCTGGATGCTGATGCCGCTGCGCAGGCCGTTGAAAACGTTGCTGAGTCGCCGTGGGCCGAACGTGTCCAGGTTCATGCTGCGGATGTTCAGCAGTGGATCCCAGAAGAAAACAGCCGTTATGACCTGATTATCAGCAACCCACCCTATTATCAGCAGGGTGTGGAATGTGCGACACCCCAGCGCGAACAGGCGCGATACACCACGACGCTCGATCACACTACGTTGTTGAATTGTGCGGCCAGTGCGATCACGGAAGACGGTTTTTTCTGTGTGGTGTTGCCGGAAGATATCGGTAACGCATTCACTGAACTGGCGCTGTCGATGGGGTGGCATTTGCGGTTGCGTACTGATGTGGCGGAAACAGAACTGCGCCTCCCTCATCGCGTGTTGATGGCTTTTTCGCCACACGCAGGGGAGTGCTATAGCGACCGGCTGATTATCCGTGGGCCAGAGCAGCAGTACTCCGAAGGGTATACTGCGCTGACCCAGGCATTCTATTTATTCATGTGAGTCAGGGGAGAGAGCACGGACGGCCCTGAATTTTCCAGCAGTTCCGGATAATCCAGCGTGTAATGCAGGCCCCGGCTCTCTTTACGCATCATGGCGCAACGGACAATCAGCTCCGCGACCTGCACCAAATTGCGCAGCTCAAGCAGGTTGTTGGATACCCGGAAGCGGGAATAGTATTCGTCCAACTCCTGCTGCAACAATGTAATGCGGCGCAGTGCGCGTTCTAATCGTTTCGTCGTACGAACGATGCCCACGTAATCCCACATAAACAGGCGTAGTTCATGCCAGTTGTGCTGGATAACTACCAGTTCATCCGGATTTTCCACTCGGCTTTCATCCCACGCAGGTAAGGTGCTGACATCGCGGGCATAAGGCATCCGCTTCTTAATATCCTCCGCCGCAGACCAGCCATACACCAGACACTCAAGCAGAGAGTTGGATGCCATGCGATTCGCACCGTGCAGACCGGTATAGCTCACTTCACCGATAGCATACAGCCCATCGACATCGGTACGACCAAAGTCATCCACCATCACGCCGCCGCAGGTGTAATGCGCGGCAGGAACGATCGGAACCGGTTCTTTCGTGAGATCAATTCCCAGACCCAGTAGTTTTTCGTGGATCATCGGGAAGTGCTGGCGAATAAAATCTTCCGGCTTATGGCTGATATCGAGATACATGCAGTCCACGCCGAGGCGTTTCATCTCATGATCGATAGCGCGGGCGACAATATCGCGGGGGGCGAGTTCTTCACGTTCGTCAAAATCGGGCATAAAGCGCGAACCATCGGGACGTTTGAGCAATGCGCCTTCACCGCGCAGGGCTTCGGTCAGCAAGAAATTGCGCGCCTGAGGATGGTAGAGTGCTGTCGGGTGAAACTGATTGAACTCAAGATTTGCCACGCGACACCCGGCACGCCAGGCCATAGCAATGCCGTCACCTGATGAAATATCGGGGTTTGTGGTGTATTGATATACCTTTGATGCGCCGCCCGTTGCCAGCACGACAGATTTTGCGGCACAGGTTTCAACACTTTCCTTATTACGGTTCCAGACCCACGCGCCAACTACCCGGCGAGTCCCCGGCAGGCCAATTTTATCGGAAACGATAAGATCCACGGCATTGCTTCGCTCAAGTACCCGAATATTGGGGTGATTTAAAGCTTTTCCGACCAGCGTGGTTTCGACTTCTTTCCCGGTGGCATCGGCGGCGTGCAGAATGCGGCGATGGCTATGACCCCCTTCGCGCGTCAGGTGATAGCTCGCTTCGCCGTTAGGTTGAACTTCGGTATCAAACAGCACGCCCTGATCGATAAGCCACTGAACGCACGGGCGAGCATTACTGGCGACGAATGACACCGCATGGCGATCGCACAGCCCGGCCCCGGCAATCAGCGTATCTTCAACATGGGATTCAATGCTGTCGGTTTCATCGAACACGGCGGCAATGCCACCCTGCGCGTAAAACGTAGAGCCTTCACTGACAGGCCCTTTGCTGAGAACGATAACTGAACTGTGTTCAGCCAGGCGTAGTGCAAGGGACAAACCGGCAGCACCGCTACCGACAATGAGAACATCACAGGAAAGGTCAGGTGTCGTAGTCATAATCTGTGTTTAATTTACTAAACAAGGTTCCGGCAATGTAGCACCGCTATGGGCTTTTTAGCACGATGTTTTTTCAGTGTTGTTATGACGACTAAACACGGCGTGCATACAGGGGGATTTGTAAATCAGAGAAAATTATTGCGAAGCAGATCGTTAGCCTCAGATTTTATGATGAAAAAAGCGTGGCGTTACGGTACTCTGCAGACAGATTTCAGACGTTTATTGCGCGCCTGACACTTCATTTAGCAGTGGTAGACTTATAATGAGTGATAATGAGCTGTCTATCCGCAGTCAATAAAAAGCAAAGGCGTAACTGAACTTAATGATAATAGCCCGCTCTAAGCTGATGCTTGCTCATAGTGCAGTGCATGGAGTGGCGTTTTGATTACGCATGGGAATAGGGTTTGAGGAGACATTACCTCGGATGAGCGAGCAGTTAACGGATCAGGTCCTCGTCGAACGGGTCCAAAAGGGAGATCAGAAGGCCTTCAACCTGCTGGTGGTACGCTATCAGCATAAAGTGGCAAGTCTGGTTTCCCGCTACGTACCGTCTGGCGATGTGCCTGACGTCGTACAAGAGTCTTTTATAAAGGCCTATCGTGCGCTGGATTCTTTCCGGGGAGATAGTGCTTTCTATACCTGGCTGTACCGTATCGCTGTTAATACGGCCAAAAATTATCTGGTTGCTCAGGGGCGACGCCCGCCGGCAAGTGATATTGATGCTGTTGAAGCAGAAAATTACGAAAGTGGCGGTGCGCTGAAAGAAATTTCGAACCCTGAGAACTTAATGTTGTCAGAAGAACTGAGACAAATAGTGTTCCGTACCATTGAGTCTCTCCCGGAAGATTTACGCATGGCAATCACGTTACGGGAGTTGGATGGCCTGAGCTATGAAGAGATAGCCGCTATCATGGATTGTCCGGTGGGTACGGTTCGCTCGCGCATTTTCCGTGCGCGAGAAGCTATTGATAATAAAGTTCAACCGCTAATCAGGCGTTGACATAGCGGAATACTGGAAAAGGTATTAGGCATGCAGAAAGAAAAACTTTCCGCCTTAATGGATGGTGAAACGCTGGACAGTGAGTTGCTCAACGAGCTGACTCATTCCACTGAGATGCAAAAAGCGTGGGAGAGCTATCATCTTATCCGCGATACGATGCGTGGTGAGACAGCGCAGACCCTTAATTTTGATATTTCAGCTCGCGTTATGGCCGCTATTGAGAATGAACCTGTTCGCCTGGCGACGCCACTCATTCCTGAAGCCCAGCCCGCACCGCACCAGTGGCAGAATATGCCCTTCTGGAAGAAAGTTCGTCCGTGGGCGAGCTCTCTGACGCAAATGGGCGTTGCGGCGTGTGTATCACTCGCTGTGATCGTGGGTGTCCAGCACTATAATGGACAAACTGATGCGTCCCAGCAGTCTGAAACGCCAGTGTTTAACACACTGCCGATGATGGGCAAAGCCAGTCCTGTGAGCTTAGGTGTTCCTGCCGATGCGAACGCGGGTGCGACATCTTCAGGCCAGCAACAGCAGGTTCAGGAGCAGCGCCGTCGTATTAATGCGATGTTGCAGGACTACGAATTGCAGCGCCGTCTGCACTCTGAACAGCTTCAGTTTGAACAATCCCAGACTCAGCAAGCCGCTGTTCAGGTGCCTGGATATCAAACGTTAGGAACGCAATCGCAGTAATGAAGCAACTTTGGTGTGCCATGTCACTTGTGGCTGGTAGCCTGTTCTTCTCCACCAACGCCTCGGCTGATGTCTCGTCCGGGGCGTTGTTGCAGCAGATGAATTTGGCCAGCCAGTCTCTCAATTATGAGCTGTCGTTCGTCAGCATCAATAAGCAGGGCGTGGAATCACTACGCTATCGCCACGCTCGTCTGAATCATCAGGCACTGGCGCAACTGCTACAGATGGACGGTCCGCGCCGTGAAGTTGTCCAGCGTGGAAACGAAATCAGCTATTTCGAGCCTGGCCTCGATCCCTTTACATTGAACGGCGACTATATCGTCGATTCGCTACCCTCCCTGGTCTATACCGATTTCAAACGCCTCGCGCCTTATTACGACTTTATTTCCGTCGGTCGTACCCGTATTGCCGACAGGCTGTGCGAGGTTATCCGCGTCGTAGCGCGCGACGGTACGCGTTACAGCTATATCGTCTGGCTCGATTCAGAGACTAAGCTGCCCATGCGCGTCGATTTGCTTGACCGTGATGGCGAAACGCTGGAGCAGTTCCGCGTGGTCGCGTTTAACGTCAGCGAACAGGTGAGCAGTAACATGCAAACGCTGTCCACGGCGAGTTTACCGCCGCTGTTGTCCGTGCCGGTGGGTGATAAAATCAATTTCAATTGGTTGCCGAGCTGGTTACCGCAAGGGTTTATCGAAGTTGCAGGTAGCCGTAGAACGCTGCCAACGATTGAAACGCCGGTGGAGTCTCGCCTTTATTCTGACGGCCTGTTTAGCTTCTCGGTGAATGTGAACCGCGCGAGTGCCAACAGCAGCGAACAAGTGCTGCGTACCGGGCGTCGCACAGTCAGTACTTCTGTGCGTGACAACGCGGAAATCACCATCGTTGGCGAATTGCCGCCGCAGACCGCCAAACGCGTTGCTGACAGCATTAAGTTCAAGGCCGCAAAATGATTAAAGAGTGGGCCACGGTTATTTCCTGGGGCGACGGCCTTGCGCAGGTCAGCTGTGACGTCAAGTCTTCTTGCAGCAGTTGCTCCTCGCGAGCGGGCTGTGGCAGCAGAGTCCTGAACAAATTAGGGCCGCAGACTAAACACACCATCAGCGTGCCAAGCGCTCAGCCGCTGGTTGTCGGCCAAAAAGTGGAATTGGGTATCAGCGAAGGCAGTCTGTTGACGTCGGCAATGCTGGTTTACATGACACCATTGCTCGGTTTGTTCGTCATGGCAGCTCTCTTTCAACTGCTATTCGGCAGCGATCTGGCCGCCTTTGCTGGCGGCGTGCTTGGCGGCGTGGGGGGGTTTATGATTGCCCGTGGATTGTCGCCAAAACTGGCCTCCCGCGAGGCGTGGCAACCCATCATTATCAGCGTCGGCCTTCCGCCGAATCTGCTGCGTGTCGATGACTCATCTTCTGAACTGAGCCAGTAATTACACTGGCTTTTATCTTTATTTACATCTCCAGCAGGATCTCCCTTCAACTAACCGCTAAGCTTGCCGGAAGAGCATTTCCTGGCGACGGAGATGTAGTGTAGAATGCGGCGTTTTCGAACGATCAAACGTCAGGCGCAGACCCGCGGCCTCCAGGAATTCGTAAGGCATAACTAACTCTAACTATGAAGAATATACGTAACTTTTCGATCATCGCGCATATCGACCACGGCAAATCGACGCTGTCTGACCGCATCATTCAAATTTGCGGCGGTCTTTCCGATCGTGAAATGGCCGCTCAGGTTCTCGACTCCATGGATCTGGAACGTGAACGTGGGATCACCATTAAAGCACAAAGCGTAACCCTGGATTACAAAGCGACTGACGGTGAAACTTACCAGTTGAACTTCATCGATACTCCGGGCCACGTTGACTTCTCCTATGAGGTTTCTCGTTCTCTTGCTGCCTGCGAAGGTGCACTGCTGGTGGTTGACGCCGGGCAGGGCGTGGAAGCACAAACTCTGGCGAACTGCTACACCGCCATGGAAATGAACCTGGAAGTGGTTCCGGTTCTGAACAAAATTGACTTGCCAGCGGCCGATCCGGATCGCGTGGCAGAAGAAATTGAAGATATCGTCGGCATCGACGCCGCTGACGCTGTGCGCTGCTCGGCGAAAACCGGCGTGGGCGTGCCCGATGTGTTAGAGCGTCTGGTGCGTGATATCCCTGCACCTGTCGGCGATGCGGATGCTCCATTACAGGCGCTGATCATCGACTCTTGGTTTGATAACTACCTTGGCGTAGTGTCGCTTATCCGTGTGAAAAACGGCACCCTGCGTAAAGGTGATAAAGTTAAAGTGATGAGCACCGGTCAGGTCTACAACGCAGACCGTCTGGGCATCTTCACCCCGAAACAACTTGATCGTACCGAGCTGAAATGCGGTGAGGTAGGTTGGCTGGTTTGTGCAATTAAAGACATTCTCGGCGCACCAGTCGGCGATACCCTGACCCTGTCCCGTAACCCGGCAGACAAAGCGCTGCCAGGCTTTAAGAAAGTGAAGCCGCAGGTTTACGCGGGTCTGTTCCCGGTGAGCTCCGATGACTATGAAAACTTCCGTGATGCGCTCGGCAAGCTCAGCCTGAACGATGCGTCCTTATTCTACGAGCCAGAAAGTTCAACGGCGCTGGGCTTCGGCTTCCGTTGTGGCTTCCTGGGCCTCTTGCACATGGAAATCATCCAGGAACGTCTTGAGCGTGAATACGATCTCGACCTCATCACCACCGCGCCAACGGTTGTGTATGAAGTGCAGACCACCAACAAAGAAGTTATCTACGTCGATAGCCCGTCTAAGCTGCCGCCGCTGAATAACATCGAAGAACTGCGTGAGCCGATCGCCGAGTGCCACATGCTGCTGCCACAGGAGTTTTTGGGTAACGTCATCACGCTTTGCATCGAGAAACGCGGTGTGCAGACCAACATGGTTTACCACGGCAACCAGGTAGCGCTGACCTATGAGATTCCGATGGCCGAAGTGGTTCTCGATTTCTTCGACCGCCTGAAGTCCACTTCCCGTGGCTATGCATCACTGGATTACAACTTCAAGCGTTTCCAGGCGTCCAACATGGTACGTGTTGATGTTCTCATTAACAGCGAGCGTGTTGATGCCCTGGCGCTGATCACCCACAACGACAACGCGCCGTATCGTGGTCGTGAATTGGTTGAGAAGATGAAAGAGCTGATCCCACGTCAGCAGTTCGATATCGCGATTCAGGCGGCTATCGGCAACCACATTATTGCCCGTGCTACTGTGAAACAGCTGCGTAAAAACGTTCTGGCGAAATGCTATGGCGGTGACGTTAGCCGTAAGAAAAAGCTGCTGCAGAAACAGAAAGACGGTAAAAAACGCATGAAGCAAGTGGGTAACGTTGAGCTTCCGCAGGAAGCATTCCTCGCCATTCTGCATGTCGGAAAAGACGGTAAATAACCAATAAGGAGTTGGCATGGCGAACATGTTTGCCCTGATCCTGGTCATTGCGACCCTCGTGACAGGGATTTTATGGTGCCTGGATAAGTTTATTTTTGCACCAAAACGCCGTGAACGTCAGGCCGCTGCGCAGGTTGCGGCGGGTGATACGCTGGATAAAACGACGTTGAAGAAAGTCGGCCCGAAACCGGGTTGGCTGGAAACCGGGGCTTCAGTGTTCCCGGTACTGGCTATCGTGCTGATTGTGCGCTCATTTATCTACGAGCCGTTTCAGATCCCATCGGGTTCGATGATGCCAACGTTGCTGATCGGTGATTTTATTCTGGTGGAGAAATTCGCCTATGGAATCAAAGATCCGATTTACCAGAATACGCTAATCGAAACGGGTCATCCGAAGCGCGGCGACGTTGTCGTCTTTAAATATCCGGAAGATCCGCGTCTTGATTATATCAAGCGTGCGGTGGGTTTGCCGGGTGATAAGGTGACGTACGATCCTATCGCTAAAGAAGTGACGATTAAGCCAAACTGCAGTTCAGGTCAGGTGTGTGGTAACGCGTTGCCGGTAACGTATTCCAATGTCGAAGCCAGCGATTTCGTGCAGACGTTTGCCCGTCGTAACGAGGGCGAAGCGACCAGCGGTTTCTGGCAATTGCCGAAAGGCGAAAGCAAAGATAACGGCGTGCGGTTGAGCGAACGTAAAGAGACGCTGGGTGATGTCACTCACCGTATTCTGACCGTGCCTATCGCGCAGGACCAACTGGGTATGTATTACCACGAGCAGGGCCAGCAGCTGGCGACCTGGGTTGTTCCACCGGGACATTACTTCATGATGGGCGATAACCGTGATAACAGCGCTGACAGCCGTTATTGGGGCTTTGTCCCGGAAGCGAACCTGGTCGGTAAAGCGGTTGGCATCTGGATGAGTTTCGAAAAACAGGAAGGTGAATGGCCGACCGGCGTGCGCTTAAGTCGTATTGGCGGTATCCATTAATTTCTGACTTTTATTCATGCCGCCATCATAATAATGGCGGCATGAATTATTTCCTGTTTAAATGCCTCGCAGCTAACGACATCCCTCGGCGTTGCGTATAGAATGTCCCCCCGAAGTTTTAGGTTGGTACCCATCAGGGATCCACGGCACACGAAACCGCGTTGGCTATTTCAGGTCGGTTTCGTGTGCTGCATTATTGACGCATTCATCTATTGGTAACGCATGAACCCCATCGTAATTAATCGGCTTCAACGTAAGCTGGGCTACACTTTTCAACATCAGGATCTGTTGCAACAGGCTTTAACCCATCGCAGCGCGAGCAGTAAGCATAATGAGCGCCTCGAATTCCTGGGTGATTCTATTTTAAGCTATGTGATTGCTAACGCGCTGTATCACCGTTTCCCGCGCGTTGACGAAGGCGATATGAGCCGTATGCGTGCCACGCTGGTTCGCGGTAATACACTGGCAGAAATCGCCCGTGAATTTGAACTGGGTGAATGCCTGCGCCTTGGTCCTGGCGAACTGAAAAGTGGCGGCTTCCGTCGTGAATCTATTTTGGCGGATACCGTTGAGGCATTGATTGGCGGCGTATTCCTCGACAGTGATATTCAGAATGTCGAGACGCTTATCCTCAACTGGTATCAGACCCGACTGGACGAAATCAGCCCGGGCGATAAGCAAAAAGATCCGAAAACGCGTTTGCAGGAATATTTACAGGGTCGTCATCTGCCGCTGCCATCCTATCTGGTTGTGCAGGTGCGTGGCGAAGCCCACGATCAGGAATTTACTATCCACTGCCAGGTCAGTGGCCTGAGTGAACCGGTAGTTGGCACGGGTTCCAGCCGCCGTAAGGCGGAGCAGGCTGCCGCCGAACAGGCGCTGAAAAAACTGGAGCTGGAATGAGCGACGAAAAGAGTTACTGCGGATTTATTGCCATCGTTGGACGCCCCAACGTTGGCAAATCCACCCTGTTAAATAAACTGCTTGGGCAGAAGATTTCCATCACTTCTCGCAAAGCGCAGACCACGCGTCACCGCATTGTCGGGATCCATACCGAAGGGGCTTATCAGGCGATTTACGTCGATACCCCGGGTCTGCATATTGAAGAGAAGCGTGCAATCAACCGTCTGATGAACAAAGCGGCGAGCAGTTCCATCGGCGACGTAGAGCTTATCATCTTCGTGGTTGAAGGCACCCGCTGGACGGCTGACGACGAAATGGTGCTGAACAAGCTGCGTGGCGGTCGTGCGCCGGTCATCCTTGCGGTAAATAAAGTGGATAACGTTCAGGAAAAAGGCGACCTGCTGCCGCATTTGCAGTTCCTCGGTAGCCAGATGAACTTCCTCGATATCGTACCTATTTCTGCCGAAACCGGCATGAACGTGGATACTCTGGCCGGTATCGTGCGCAAGCATCTGCCGGAAGCGATTCACCATTTCCCGGAAGATTACATCACTGACCGTTCACAGCGCTTTATGGCCTCTGAGATTATCCGTGAAAA
This sequence comes from Scandinavium sp., assembly GCA_036495715.1. Classification (GTDB taxonomy): domain Bacteria; phylum Pseudomonadota; class Gammaproteobacteria; order Enterobacterales; family Enterobacteriaceae; genus Scandinavium. The sequence continues at coordinate 81,614 of DASXML010000017.1, read as the reverse complement.
ACTGATGCGTTTCCTGGGCGCAGAGCTGCCGTATTCCGTTACGGTTGAAATCGAACGCTTCCAGACCAACGAACGCGGCGGCTATGACATTCATGGCTTGATCCTCGTCGAGCGTGAAGGGCAGAAGAAGATGGTGATTGGCAACAAAGGCGCCAAAATCAAAACCATCGGCATCGAAGCCCGCAAGGATATGCAGGAGATGTTCGAGTCCCCTGTACACCTTGAGCTGTGGGTCAAAGTGAAATCTGGCTGGGCCGACGACGAGCGCGCCCTGCGTAGTCTCGGTTATGTCGACGATCTTTAAGTAAACCCCGATGGAAGGCTGGCAGCGCGCTTTCGTCCTGCATAGTCGTCCCTGGAGCGAAACCAGCCTGATGCTGGACGTCTTCACGGAAGAGTCGGGCCGCGTGCGCCTTGTTGCTAAAGGCGCACGTTCCAAACGTTCAAATCTTAAAGGCGCACTTCAGCCTTTTACCCCCTTGCTGGTCCGTTTTGGTGGCCGTGGCGATGTCAAAACGCTACGCAGCGCTGAAGCTGTTTCTTTGGCACTTCCTCTCAGCGGCACCGCGCTTTACAGCGGCCTGTACGTTAATGAACTGATTTCCCGCGTACTGGAAAACGAAACCCGTTTCTCCGAACTCTTCTTCGATTATCTGCACTGTATCCAGGCGTTAGCCGGGGTCAATGGCACGCCTGAACCCGCGCTGCGCCGTTTTGAGTTAGCGTTGCTGGCGCATCTGGGATACGGCGTGGATTTTCTGCATTGTGCGGGCAGCGGTGAGCCGGTGGATGACACCATGACCTACCGTTATCGTGAAGAAAAAGGGTTTATCGCAAGTGTAGTGATTGATCACTACACGTTTACCGGGCACCATTTAAAAGCGCTCGCCAGCCGGGAGTTCCCCGATGCCGATGCGTTGCGGGCGGCAAAACGCTTCACCCGTATGGCGCTAAAGCCTTACCTTGGCGGGAAGCCGCTTAAAAGCCGCGAATTGTTCCGGCAGTTTGTGCCCAAGCGCGGTTGAGCCACTCTTACAGAATCAAAATCAATAATGAGGATTGTCATGGCTGAATTACTGTTAGGCGTCAACATTGACCATATCGCCACGCTGCGTAACGCTCGTGGCACGGCGTACCCGGACCCAGTGCAGGCGGCTTTTATTGCCGAGCAGGCGGGCGCTGACGGTATTACCGTGCATTTGCGCGAAGATCGCCGCCACATCACCGATCGTGACGTGCGCATTCTTCGCCAGACCCTCGATACTCGCATGAACCTGGAAATGGCCGTCACCGAAGAGATGCTGGCGATTGCCTGCGACACCCAGCCGCATTTCTGCTGCCTGGTGCCGGAAAAACGTCAGGAAGTGACCACCGAAGGCGGTCTGGATGTTGCAGGACAGCTCGACAAAATGCGTGATGCCTGCAAACGCCTGGCCGATGCAGGGATCCTCGTTTCTCTGTTTATCGATGCGGACAACGCACAGATTAAAGCTGCGGCTGATGTGGGCGCGCCGTATATCGAAATTCACACCGGTTGCTATGCCGATGCGGAAAATGAAACACAGCAGGCGAAAGAATTGGATCGTATCGCTAAAGCTGCGACCTACGCCGCCAGCCTCGGACTGAAAGTGAACGCCGGTCACGGTCTGACTTATCACAACGTCAAAGCCATCGCTGCACTGCCAGAAATGCACGAACTGAACATCGGCCACGCGATTATTGGCCGGGCGGTGATGAGCGGTCTGAAAGAGGCTGTCGCGGAAATGAAACGTTTGATGCTGGAAGCCCGCGGCTAATGGCCATCGTCGGTATCGGCACGGATATCGTTGAGATCACCCGCATCGAAGCGGTGATCGCCCGCAGTGGCGATCGTCTGGCGCGTCGGGTGCTCAGCGATAACGAATGGAAAGTATGGGAAACGCATCAGCAGCCGGTGCGTTTTCTGGCAAAACGTTTTGCGGTGAAAGAGGCGGCATCCAAAGCGCTGGGTACTGGCATTCGCAACGGCTTAGCGTTTGAGCAGTTTGAAGTGTACAACGATGAACTTGGCAAACCGAAACTAAGGCTGTGGGGCGCGGCAAGCGAACTCGCGGCCCGGCTTGGCGTGGTGCATATCCACGTTACGCTTGCAGATGAACGTCATTACGCCTGCGCAACGGTGATTATGGAAAGCTAGATTTTGTCGGCGTGGTGCAGCTGGACGAATTTATCCCACAGCTGCTCTTCGTTTTCGAGATGCTCAGGATTCTTGATAATGGTGTTGGCGATAGGGCACACGCTCTGACAGGTCGGCGTTTCGTAATGGCCGATACACTCCGTACAACGATCGCTATTAATCTCATAAATGCTGCTGCCCATCGAAATGGCCTCATTCGGGCACTCCGGCTCGCACATATCGCAGTTGATGCATTTTTTGGTAATTAACAACGCCATTTGGAAACTCTCAGAAACACCACAAACAGGGCGGGCATTATACGCTCATTCTCTGTGCAGGCCACTTTTTTGTTGCCTATCCACAGGTGCTTCGCGATGAAGCTTCACCGATTGTCACACCAGCTTTTTCACCAGCGCTTCGCTGTGGCGAATGCGATCCGGGGCATGTTCCAGGTCCTGCTGAACCAGACCCATAAACAGCAAATCGGTGAGCATCATCTGTGCGCTGGTAGAAGAGATCGCCGCACTGCGCGTGGCCAGCTCTTCGGCGATGGTGTACAGACAATGGCTAGCCCGTTGCTGCAAGGCGTTGGGAGAGAATCCGGTGATCGCCAGAATCTTGCCGCCAACCCGTAGCGTTTCATCCGCCGCGAGATTGATCTCCCGGCGCTCGCCCGAATAGGAAATGGCCAGCAGTAAATCTTCCTCCGTCATCGCCTGTACTGTGGCGAGCAGGGCATGCATATCTTTTTCAACCACCGCGTTAAAGCCAATTTTCATCAGCTTCCAGCTAAAGTTTTGTGCGACCAAACCTGACGCGCCAATCCCGGTCAACACGATGCGTCGGGCATTGCGCAGCAAATCGATACTTTCCCGCAGCTTGTCTTCGGTATTGACGTCCAGCGAGGCGTGCATTGCCGACACATTGTCCTTAATGAGTTTTTCGCCCACCAATCGCAACGGATCGTCGCCGCGAATCTGATTATGCACCGGCACCGACTGCGGGTGTGGATTGCTGACCAGCGCTTCGCTCAATGCCAGTTTTAGCGCAGGAAAACCTTTGAATCCCAGTTTTTGGGAGAACTTCACCACGCTCGACTGGCTGACGCCTGCCTCGGCGGCTAGCTGTTGAGAGCTGAGGTGGCGGGCTTCATCGGGCAGCGCCAGGATGAAATCCGCCAGCTTTTTGTCACTTTGCGCAAGTCCGGCGTAACGTTGACGGATACGAATCAAACAGTTCATTGGCTCTCCAGAGGGCCAAATTGTGGCCGCCTGTCAGAATTTAGTCTTTGATTATAGGGGATTGTGATGCAGACACGGCTTGTTGCGGACGTCTTGCGCTGCTTTCTTAATCGATTCATCATTCTAATCAAAAGGATACGCTCTATCCCACGCAAGGGAAAGGCGGATTGCGGATCGTTTTTGGAAATGTGAGGTTCTGGCTGTTAGGCTATCTGACAGGAATGACTGATACGCGCTCACCTTTTTAAGGAGAATGATTTGGTAAGCAATTTGCGTCGGGTAGTGTTTTTTGACCTGGATGGTACGCTGCATCAGCAGGATATGTTCGGCAGTTTTATACGGTATCTGTTGCGCCATAACCTGCTGAATGCGCTGCTGGTTCTCCCATTGTTACCCGTGATTGGCGTAGTGTTGCTGGTAAAAGGGCGGGCGGCGCGCTGGCCGATGAGCCTGCTGCTGTGGGCGGCCACCTTTGGGCACAGTGAAGCCCGGATGCAGACTGTCGAAGCCAACTTTGTTAAATGGTTCCGGGGCCACGTAACGGCTTTTCCGGTCGTGCATCAGCGCCTCACCGAATACCTGACCAGCTCCGATGCCGATGTCTGGCTCATCACCGGTTCGCCAAAAACGCTGGTAGAGAAAGTCTATTTCGACACGCCGTGGTTGCCACGTGTCAATGTGATTGCCAGCATGACCGAACGCCGTTACGGTGGCTGGGTGCTCACGCTGCGCTGTTTAGGGCATGAAAAAGTGGCGCAGCTTGAGAAAAAAATTGGTACGCCGCTGCGATTGTACAGTGGCTACAGCGACAGCAATCAAGACAACCCGCTGCTCTATTTCTGCCAACATCGCTGGCGGGTGACGCCAAAGGGCGAGCTTCAACAACTGGAATAAAAACCTGACCGCTGTGTATAATGCGCCCCGCTTTTCTACCGGAGTAGTTGCTTTGTCTGACCATGAACTGAACCACGAACACTGGATGCGTCACGCGCTGACTCTGGCTCAACGTGCCTGGGATGAAGGGGAAGTGCCGGTCGGGGCGGTGCTGGTTTATCAGGATCAGGTGATTGGCGAAGGCTGGAACCGACCGATTGGTCGCCACGATCCCACTGCGCATGCCGAAATCATGGCGCTGCGTCAGGGCGGAATGGTGCTCCAGAACTACCGATTAATCGATACCACGTTGTATGTGACCCTTGAACCGTGCGTGATGTGCGCCGGGGCGATGGTGCACAGCCGGATTGGGCAACTGGTGTTTGGTGCGCGTGATGCGAAAACCGGGGCGGCAGGATCGTTGATTGATGTGTTGCATCATCCAGGGATGAACCATCGGGTAGAGATTACCGAAGGTGTGCTTGCGGAGACGTGCTCGTCGATGCTGAGCGATTTTTTCCGCCACCGTCGTGAGCAGAAAAAAGCGCTCAAGCGTAGCAATCAGCCTTAACGACGAGAAAATTCTACTAGCTGACTCGGGTGCTTTATTTCAATTTGACCGCTGCGTTCATCGGGATCCAATGTGATAAACGGCAGCAAACCAAGACGGGTGTGATTCAGCTCATTCGGTCTTACCGCCGGGTAATCCCGCGCATATTCCCTGTCCTGAGCGGCTTTCTTCTCTTTTTCCAGCAAATAACCCACCAGGCTGATTTGGTACTTACGGATATTTTCCACGTAAGCATAGGCTTCGTGTCCGCGCGCATAGCCGTATGTCAGGCGAGTGTAATAGGGTTTCTGACTGAGCAATGGCAAACGCTGTTTCACGTCAGCCCAACTGTCCGGATTGCCTTTCTGCTTCGCCGTTAACGCTCTGGCGTCGAGCATGTGTGCGTAGCCCATATTGTAAGCCGCCAGCGCAAACCAGATACGCTCTTCCTTCGGCACGGTGTCCGGTACTTTATCCATCATGTCTTGCAGATAACGCATCCCGCCGCTGACGCTCTGCTCGGCGTCCGTCCTGTCGGTCAGACCCAGACTTTGGGCGGTGTTTTTGGTGAGCATCATCATGCCGCGCACGCCGGTGGGTGACGTCGCCAGCGGATCCCAATGGGATTCCTGCCACGCAATTGCAGCCAGTAAACGCCAGTCAATTTCTTTGGCGTATTTCTGGAACAAGGGCTGAACATCCGGCAGCAGATTTTCGACTGCACGCAGGAAGGTGCGGGTATCGAAATAATCGAAATCATCGCCATGACCAAGATACTTCTCTTCCAGCCGCGCGAGTGTGCCGTCTTCATTAATGTTATTGAAGAAATCGAGCATCGCCGCAGGCAGCGTATTGTCGCTGCCTTTCAGGCTAAACCAGGTGACGGGCTGCTCATCGGTGATATCCAGCGCCACCGCCAGTTCCGGATGCACTCGTTGGAACAGGCTAATCGCCACGGAATCGGCAATGGTGTAATCCAGTTTGCCGTCGATGATATCCGCCATCAGCTCAACGCTGCCGCGCTTATCGTCTACGGTCCAACTGAGGTTCGGGTATTTCTTGGCTTTCAGCGCCTCTAAATCGTTAATCGCCACATGACCCGGCGCAATTGTCAGTTGTTGCGCGTTCAGGTTATCCAGCGTGCGTGGGCGAAAGCTGCCTTTGCGATAGACCAACTGCTGAGAAACGGAATAGTAAGCCGGACCCGGCTGATAGTTTTTGATGCGCTCGCTGTTATACACAAGCCCTGCGGCCAGCATATCGGCATTGTCATTATCGAGGTCATCAAACAGCTGGCTGATGTTCTGGCGAACGGTAACTTTGAGTTTGACGCCAAGATAGTCGGCAAACTGCTGCGCCAGTTCGTAGTCGAGGCCGTAATCTTTTTCGTTGATGCTGGCAAAGGTCAGGGGAGAAATCACGGTGCTGACGCGCAGCTCACCGCGCGCCTGAATGGCGGCGATGCGATTTTCTGGTTTGCTGAACCAGGGAATAGAAGGCCATAGCGCCGCTGCCAGTAGCAGGGTGACAATGCCAATAAACAGATAATTAATCTTTAATTTTTTCAATTAGTTAATTCTCTGTGAAGAGAGTGATCTCAGGCAATAGTTACCATGTTAAAGTTTAAGGGCTCTACAGAATGAGCGGCATTTTGCTTAACAATGCGCCAGTTGGCAACCCATTCATGCGATTGGTCACATCAATTGGTAAAGCGGAGCGGCAATTTTATTTTGACGCAAACGGTTTCGTCGGCGCTCAGGATTCACTATAATGGCGCCCGTTTTCCGCCATTACGCACACTGAAACCCAGAAGACGAGAGACTTATGATGGAAATTCTGCGTGGTTCGCCTGCACTGTCTGCATTTCGTATTACCAAACTGCTGGCACGCTTTCAGGCAGCCAACCTTCCGGTCAGCAACATTTACGCCGAGTACGTGCATTTCGCCGAGCTGAACGCGCCGCTTTCAGACCAGCAACATGCCCGGCTGACACAGTTGCTGCAATATGGCCCAAGCCTCAGCAGCCATACCCCTGCCGGAAAATTACTGCTCGTCACTCCCCGCCCTGGCACCCTCTCCCCCTGGTCTTCAAAAGCAACGGATATCGCCCACAACTGCGGCCTGACCCAGATTGACCGCCTTGAGCGCGGCGTTGCGTATTACGTTGAAGCCTCAACCCTGAACGAGGCTCAGTGGAGTCTGGTTGCCGCCGAGCTGCACGACCGGATGATGGAAACCGTTTTTGCGGCGCTTCAGGATGCGGAAAGCCTGTTTGCCCATCATCAGCCTGCACCCGTTTCCAGCGTAGACATGCTGGGGCAAGGGCGTCAGGCGCTGGTGGAAGCCAACCAACGTCTCGGTCTGGCGCTGGCGGAAGATGAAATAGATTATCTGTACGACGCGTTTATCACGCTGAACCGCAACCCGAACGACATCGAGCTGTATATGTTTGCTCAGGCGAACTCTGAACACTGTCGTCACAAGATTTTCAACGCCGATTGGATTATCGACGGTGAAGAACAGCCAAAGTCGCTGTTCAAAATGATCAAGAATACCTTCGAGAAAACGCCCGATCACGTACTGTCGGCTTATAAAGACAACGCGGCGGTGATGGAAGGCTCAGAAGTCGGGCGCTTCTATGCCGCACATGGCGGCTTACGCTACGACTTCCACCAGGAATCCGCACATATCCTGATGAAGGTCGAAACACACAACCACCCAACCGCCATCTCTCCATGGCCGGGTGCGGCAACGGGGTCCGGCGGTGAAATTCGCGATGAAGGCGCCACCGGGCGCGGCGCGAAACCAAAAGCCGGGCTGGTGGGTTTCTCCGTGTCCAACCTGCGCATTCCCGGTTTTGAACAGCCGTGGGAAGAAGATTTCGGTAAACCGGATCGCATCGTCAGCGCACTGGACATCATGACGGACGGCCCGCTCGGCGGCGCGGCGTTCAACAACGAATTTGGTCGCCCGGCGCTGAACGGCTACTTCCGTACCTACGAAGAGAAAGTGAAGAGTCACAACGGCGAAGAGCTGCGCGGCTACCACAAGCCTGTCATGCTGGCGGGCGGGATCGGCAACATTCGTGGCGATCACGTGCAGAAAGGCGAGATCAACGTTGGCGCGAAGCTGGTGGTTCTCGGCGGCCCGGCGATGAATATCGGCCTCGGCGGCGGGGCGGCTTCCTCAATGGCATCCGGTCAATCCGACGCGGATCTGGATTTCGCTTCCGTACAGCGCGACAACCCGGAAATGGAGCGTCGTTGCCAGGAAGTTATCGACCGCTGCTGGCAGCTCGGTGAAGCCAACCCGATCCTGTTTATCCACGACGTAGGCGCAGGCGGTTTATCTAACGCGATGCCGGAACTGGTCAGCGACGGCGGGCGTGGGGGGAATTTCAATCTGCGTGACATCCTCAGCGATGAGCCGGGGATGAGCCCACTGGAAATCTGGTGTAACGAATCGCAGGAACGTTATGTGCTCGCGGTGGCGGCTGAGCAGCTGCCGCTGTTTGACGCGCTGTGCCGTCGCGAACGCGCGCCGTATGCGGTGATCGGCGAAGCGACAGAAGAGATGCATCTGAGTCTGAGCGACACCCATTTCGACGATAAGCCCATCGATCTGCCGCTGGATGTGCTGCTCGGTAAAACGCCGAAAATGACCCGCGATGTAGCAACGCTTAACGCCAATGGCGAAGCGCTAAGCCGCCAGGGCATCACTATCGCTGATGCGGTTAATCGCGTTCTGCATCTGCCGACGGTGGCAGAAAAAACCTTCCTCGTGACCATCGGCGACCGTTCGGTGACGGGCATGGTTGCGCGTGATCAAATGGTTGGCCCGTGGCAAATCCCGGTTGCCAACTGCGCGGTGACGACCGCCAGCCTCGACAGCTATTACGGCGAAGCCATGGCGCTCGGCGAACGTGCGCCGGTGGCACTGCTCGATTTCGCTGCGTCAGCACGTCTGGCGGTGGGCGAAGCGCTGACCAACATTGTTGGCACGCAAGTCGGCGACCTTAAGCGTATCAAGCTGTCGGCAAACTGGATGGCCGCAGCAGGACATCCCGGTGAAGACGCAGGCTTGTATGCGGCGGTGAAAGCCGTGGGTGAAGAGCTTTGCCCGGCGCTGGGTCTGACCATTCCGGTCGGCAAAGACTCGATGTCGATGAAAACCCGCTGGCAGGAAGGCAGCGAACAGCGCGAAATGACCTCGCCGTTGTCATTGGTGATCACCGCTTTTGCGCGTGTGGAAGACGTACGTCGCACCGTAACGCCTGAGCTTTCTACGGAAGATAACGCCTTGCTGCTGATTGATCTCGGCAAAGGCCATAACGCGCTGGGCGCAACCGCTCTGGCGCAGGTTTATCGCCAGCTGGGCGACAAAACCGCCGACGTGCGTAGTACTGAGCAGCTGAAAGGCTTCTGGGATGCGATGCAGCTGCTGGTGGCTGAACGTAAACTGCTGGCGTGGCACGACCGTTCCGACGGCGGTCTGCTGGTGACGCTGGCAGAAATGGCCTTCACTGGTCACTGTGGCGTTGAGGTGGATATTGCGGCACTGGGCGAAGATCGTCTGGCGGCGCTGTTCAACGAAGAATTGGGCGGGGTGATTCAGGTTCGTGCAGACGACCGTGCGCTGGTCGAAAGCATTTTTGCCGATCACGGCCTGGCCGATTGTGTTCACTTCCTTGGCAAAGCCACCGAAGGCGACCGTTTCGTCATTACTGCCGATTCGCACCCGGTGTACAGCGAAAGCCGTACCACGCTTCGCATGTGGTGGGCGGAAACGACCTGGCAGATGCAGCGTCTGCGCGATAACCCTGAGTGTGCCGATCAAGAGCACGAAGCGAAGCGTAACGACAACGATCCGGGCCTCAACGTGAAGCTCTCGTTCGATATCAACGAAGACGTTGCCGCGCCGTACATCGCGAAAGGCGCACGTCCGAAAGTCGCGGTGCTGCGTGAGCAGGGCGTTAACTCTCACGTCGAAATGGCGGCAGCGTTCCATCGTGCGGGCTTTGATGCCATCGATGTCCACATGAGCGACCTGCTCGCCGGACGTACCGGTCTGGACGATTTCCAGGCGCTGGTGGCCTGCGGTGGCTTCTCCTATGGTGACGTGCTGGGTGCGGGCGAAGGCTGGGCGAAATCGATTATGTTTAACGACCGCGTGCGTGATGAATTCGAAACCTTCTTCCATCGTCCACAGACGTTGGCGTTGGGCGTGTGTAACGGCTGCCAGATGATGTCTAATCTGCGCGACCTGATCCCGGGCAGCAGCCTGTGGCCGCGCTTTGTGCGTAACCACTCTGACCGCTTCGAAGCGCGTTTCAGCCTGGTGGAAGTGACACAAAGCCCATCGCTATTGTTGCAGGGCATGGTGGGGTCACAGATGCCTATCGCCGTTTCCCACGGCGAAGGCCGCGTGGAAGTCCGTGATGACGCGCATCTGGCGCAGCTCGAAAGCAAAGGGCTGGTGGCACTGCGTTTCGTTGACCACGACGGTAACGTCACGCAAAACTACCCGGCGAACCCGAACGGCTCGCCAAACGGGATCACCGCTGTCACCAGCGAAAGCGGGCGCGTGACCTTGATGATGCCGCACCCGGAACGTGTGTTCCGCACGGTAGCGAACTCCTGGCACCCGGAAAACTGGGGCGAAGACAGCCCGTGGATGCGTATTTTCCGCAACGCGCGTAAACAGCTGGGTTAATCCATCTCCGGCAATGAAAAGCCTTCCCGATAACGGAAGGCTTTTTTATTTGTGACGCAGAGAAACAATACTGTCTGAAAAAGGCGACAGGCTGAGTTTTGAGTGTCGCCAAAAGGTGACACATATCTTCATGATATTTATGGCGTTGCGTTTACCGCTTCGAATGTGTCTCTTTTTGCAGACGGTTTGGTTGAAAAGTGCGCAATGGTTGTTGGGCAATGTAGATCAATAATTTCTTATAATATCATCCGTTTAAATATATATTTTGCATTATGGCACGCTTACTGCATAATATTACGCAGTGGCTCATTCACCTTCTTATGTCAGCCCCTTCGGGACGCGCTACATAAACTTCGAATGACGCACAAACAGGTGCCTGCCGTCCAACTACTGATATCAGCTTAGCTATATCAAACATCGGGCGAAACGTGGAGTTAGGCACCGCCTTATTCAATAGCAACGCCGGGTAAAAGCCCGGCGTTGTTGTATCTGAACCCTTACCTCAGTTACCCTGCCTTTAAGAATATTTTTAGGGGCAAACTCCTTGAAACGCTGGTCTCTTTTTCCTCGATCGCTGCGCCAATTGGTCATGCTGTCGTTTCTGTTGATCTTGCTACCGCTGTTGGTGCTGGCGTGGCAGGCATGGCAGAGCTTAAATGCGCTCAGCGATCAGGCTGCCATGACCAATCGCACGACGCTGATAGATGCGCGTCGCAGTGAAGCGATGACCAACGTCGCGCTGGAAATGGAGCGCAGTTACCGCCAGTACTGCGTGCTGGACGATGCGACGCTGGCGAAAGTCTACCAAGGCCAGCGTAAGCGCTATAGCGACATGCTCGACGCTCATGCGGGTGTCCTGCCGGATGACAAAATCTGGCAGACGCTGCACGATAATTTGAACGGTCTGGCTGAATTGCGCTGTAAAAACAGTGGCCCGGATGCAAAATCGGCGGCCCAGCTGGAAGTGTTTGCGTCAGCCAATACCGATATGGTGCAAGCCACGCGTGCGGTGGTGTTCTCGCGCGGGCAGCAGCTCCAGCAGGAAATCGCCGAACGTGGACAGTTCTTCGGCTGGCAGGCATTGGTGCTGTTTCTGGTCAGTCTGACCATGATGGTGCTGTTTACCCGCATGATTATCGGCCCGGTGAAAGGGATCCAGCGGATGATTAATCGGCTGGGCGAAGGGAAGTCTCTGGGCAGTTCGGTGATGCTAACGGGCCCACGTGAACTGCGTTCGGTCGGACAGCGCATTGTCTGGCTCAGTGAGCGACTCACCTGGCTTGAATCTCAGCGCCACCAATTCTTACGTCACCTTTCCCATGAATTAAAAACGCCACTCGCCAGTATGCGCGAAGGGACGGAGCTATTGGCCGATCAGGTCGTTGGTCCGCTGACGCCGGAGCAAAAAGAGGTGGTGTCGATTCTGGATGACAGCAGTCGAAATCTGCAAAAACTGATTGAGCAACTGCTTGATTACAACCGCAAACTTGCCGACAGCCCGGTGGAAATGGAAAGGGTCGAGCTGGCGCCGCTGATGGAGATCGTGGTCTCCGCCCACAGTTTGCCGGCAAGAGCTAAAATGATGCATACCCGCGTTGAGCTTGAGGCCCGCGAGTGTTGGGCCGAGCCGATGCTATTGTTGAGCGCGCTGGATAATCTCTACTCCAACGCGGTGCACTACGGCAGTGAATCCGGTAACATTTATTTGCGCAGTCGCCAGCAGGGCAATGTGATTTTCCTTGAGGTGGCGAACACCGGGACGCCGATCCCGGATGCGGAAAAAACCATGATTTTTGAGCCTTTCTATCAAGGCAGCCATCAACGTAAAGGGGCTGTGAAGGGGAGCGGTCTGGGACTGAGTATTGCCCGGGATTGTATACGCCGGATGCGGGGATCCCTGCAACTGCTGGACACCCCGGCGGGCAATGTTTGTTTTCGCATCGAGCTCTCTCTTTCAGACACGGATAAACCTATTAAATGAAGCAATGTCTGGTGAATATGTCCCCTATTTTTCTCTCGCTCCTGGCCGGAGCTTCCTGTTTATTACTGGCTGGATGTGTGACCGCTCAGCACGCGGCCAACAGCAGTGACGAAGACAAACTGCCTCAGCAGCAGGTGGCGGATTATCTTTCTACTGACTGCGCCGACGTCTGGTCGCTGTTTGGCGAAACGACCGAGAAGAACCCGCTTTACTGGCTGCGGAGTATGGATTGCGCTGAACGTCTGTCGCCGGAGATGGCGCGCAGTGAAGCGCGTTTGCACACGGGGGACAGCTGGCAGGACGCGTTACGCCGCGGCATTCTGCTCGGCAGTGCCAAAATTACGCCGCTGGAGCGTCGCGAAACCATCGGTCGCCTCGACAGCTTTAGCCCACAAATTCCCTCGCAGGTGCGACCGCTGTATCAGATTTGGCGCGACGGGCAGGTTTCGCAATTGCAACTTTCTGACGAGCGTTCACGCTACAGCAAACTGCAGCAAACCTCGGATGTGGAACTCGATATTCTGCGCCAACAGCAGCAGCATCTCAGTAGCCAACTGGAGCTGACCACCCGCAAGCTGGAGAATCTGACGGATATTGAGCGCCAGCTTTCCAGCCGTAAACCGGCAAGCAGCAACTTCACGCCCGATCCCGCTCATGCGACGGATCCGTCATCTGCTGCGAAAGACGTGCCCGCTGGAGAGGAAAAACCATGACAGGACGCAAACCCGCACACCTTTTGCTGGTCGATGACGATCCCGGTCTGCTGAAGCTGCTTGGCTTGAGATTGACCAGTGAAGGTTTCTCCGTCGCCACCGCCGAAAGCGGGCAGGAAGGGCTGCGCGTGTTGGCGCGTGAGAAAATCGATCTGGTGATAAGCGATCTGCGCATGGATGAAATGGACGGGCTGCAATTGTTTGCCGAGATCCAAAAGCGCCAGCCAGGGATGCCGGTGATTATCCTGACCGCACACGGGTCGATTCCCGATGCGGTAACCGCGACGCAGCAGGGGGTGTTCAGCTTCCTGACCAAGCCTGTCGATAAAGACGCGCTGTATAAAGCGATTGATGAAGCACTGGTGCACACCGCTGCCGCGACAGACGATCAGTGGCGCGAATCGATTGTCACTCGCAGCCCGGGGATGTTGCGTCTGCTGGAGCAGGCGCGCATGGTGGCGCAATCTGACGTCAGCGTGTTGATTAACGGTCAGAGCGGTACCGGGAAAGAGATTTTCGCTCAGGCCATTCACAACGCCAGCCCGCGCGAAAAATACCCGTTTATCGCTATCAACTGCGGCGCGTTGCCAGAACAGTTACTGGAATCTGAACTGTTTGGTCATGCGCGTGGCGCGTTTACCGGGGCGGTCAGCAATCGTGAAGGGCTGTTCCAGGCGGCAGAGGGCGGCACGCTGTTTCTCGATGAAATCGGCGATATGCCCGCGCCGTTACAGGTTAAACTGCTGCGCGTGTTGCAGGAGCGCAAAATTCGCCCGCTGGGCAGCAATCGCGATATCGACATTAACGTGCGCATTGTTTCGGCCACGCACCGCGATTTACCGAAAGCGATGGCGCGCGGCGAGTTCCGCGAAGATTTGTTCTACCGCCTTAACGTCGTGAGCCTGAAAATTCCCACGCTTGCCGAGCGCACTGAAGATATTCCGCTGTTGGCAAATTATCTGCTGCGCCAGTCTGCCGACAGGCACAAGCCGTTCGTGCGGGCATTTTCGACGGACGCCATGAAACGGCTGATGACCGCTAACTGGCCCGGTAATGTGCGTCAACTGGTGAACGTTATCGAACAATGCGTGGCGCTTACCTCGTCGCCGGTGATCAGCGATGCGCTAGTGGATCAGGCGCTGGAAGGCGAAAATACCGCGCTGCCGACTTTCGTTGAAGCGCGCAATCAGTTTGAGCTGAACTACCTGCGCAAACTGCTGCAAATTACCAAAGGCAACGTCACGCACGCGGCACGCATGGCGGGGCGAAATCGTACGGAGTTCTACAAATTGCTGTCGCGTCACGAACTCGATGCCAACGATTTTAAAGAGTAGCCCGGCATTTTCTCGAACGTTATGATAGGGTAAGCAACCGGTTACGCGGATAAGACAGGAAACCATGAAAAAGATTGATGCGATTATTAAACCCTTCAAACTCGATGATGTGCGCGAAGCGCTGGCGGAAGTCGGCATCACCGGGATGACGGTAACGGAAGTGAAAGGCTTTGGTCGTCAGAAAGGTCACACCGAGCTGTATCGCGGCGCGGAATACATGGTCGATTTTCTGCCCAAGGTGAAAATTGAAATCGTTGTGACCGACGACATTGTGGACACCTGCGTGGATACCATTATCCGCACGGCACAGACCGGAAAAATCGGCGATGGCAAAATTTTTGTCTTCGACGTAGCACGCGTGATTCGTATCCGTACTGGCGAAGAAGACGACGCGGCAATCTGATTTTTACGTGCCTCCCCCCGAGGCGCGAACTTGCTGCCCGCTTCGTTCCGCGGGCCAGCAAACCGCCAGGCCCGCGATCGAATACATAGTGCTAAAGAACTTTATGCGGGCCGAAGCATTCGTAATGAATATTCTCGGCGTTCACACCCAGCGTAATCAACTGCTTCGCGGCAAACTGCATGAAACCTACCGGCCCGCAAAGATAAAACTGCATCGTTGGGGCGCTGAACATTCCTTCATGGGCGCTCAGGTCCATCAGTCCTTTGCTATCAAATACGTCATTGCTTTCCGGCGCGTTATACCAGACGTGTGACGTAAAGCGCGGCAGTTTCTCACCCAGCGTTGTCACTTCTTGTGCGAAAGCGTGGACCGCGCCATTTTCCGCCGCGTGGAACCAGTTTACCTGGACGGGATGCGTGCGTTTTGCCAGCGTGTCCAGCATTGACAGCATCGGCGTCTGGCCGACACCTGCGGAAATCAGCGTCACAGGCGTTGTTTCATCTACGGTCATAAAGAAATCACCTGCAGGTGCTGCCAGATGCACACTGTCACCCACGCGCGCTTCGTCATGCAGCCATTCTGACACCTGACCGCCGTTTTCACGCTTCACCGCGATGCGATAGCGTTTACCGTCCGGCTGGCGGGTCAGTGAATATTGACGGATTTCCTGATGGGCAAATCCTTCGGGTTTCAGCCATACGCCAAGATACTGGCCCGGTTGATAATCCGCCACGCTGCCACCATCGGCGGGGGCAAATTCAAAGGCGGTGATGAGCGCGCTTTGCGGTGCTTTGCTGACGATGCGGAATTCACGGGTGCCTTCCCAGCCACCGTTCTTCGCCGCGCTTTGCTGATAAATTTCCCCTTCACGTTTGATGAACACATCAGCCAGCACGCCGTAGGCTTTGCCCCATGCGTCCAGCACGTCCTGGCCTGGGCTGAGCATCTCGTCGAGCGTTGCCAGCAGATGGCCGCCGACAACCGCGTATTGTTCAGGCTTAATCTGGAAACTGGTGTGCTTCTGGGCAATTTTCTCCACTGCAGGCAGCAGTGCGGCCAGATTTTCAATGTTGCTGGCGTAGGCGGCGATGGCATTGAACAGCGCTTCACGCTGATCGCCGTTGCGCTGGTTGCTCATATTGAAGATTTCTTTCAGTTCCGGGTTATGAGCAAACATACGGTCGTAAAAATGGGCGGTGAGTTTTGGTCCGGTTTCGAGCAGCAGGGGAAGGGTGGCTTTCACCGTAGCGATGGTTTGTGCGTCTAGCATGGCAGTGTCCTTTTGGGGGTTCTTGGTCACGTTTCTTAATGGTGTATTTAAAATGCATCTTATAAAAATACCCCCATGTTGTAAATGGTTCTTTGCAACATGAAAAATGTGCATCACAAACCTGAAAAGAAATCCGTTTAACAACCGTGATGCTTTGGCGCTCAAACCCTTATGTAGCAGCCAGGTAATCGTTTGCGTAAAATCGTTTGTCAAGACCTGTTATCACAGAACTTATCAGTTATACTGTTCGCCGTTGCCCAAAACGGGTCCGTTTTTAGCGGTAAAACTACTGTTAGCTGAGTCAGGAGATGCGGATGTTAAA
The DNA here is from genome assembly GCA_036495715.1 of Scandinavium sp. Classification (GTDB taxonomy): domain Bacteria; phylum Pseudomonadota; class Gammaproteobacteria; order Enterobacterales; family Enterobacteriaceae; genus Scandinavium. Next base: position 65,060 of record DASXML010000017.1, on the reverse strand, counting down.
GCGTGAAATGAACATTGCCGATTATGATGCCGAACTGTGGCAGGCTATGGAGCAGGAAAAAGTACGTCAGGAAGAGCACATCGAACTGATCGCCTCCGAAAACTACACCAGCCCGCGCGTGATGCAGGCTCAGGGTTCTCAGTTAACCAACAAGTACGCTGAAGGCTACCCGGGCAAACGCTATTACGGCGGCTGCGAATACGTTGATATCGTTGAGCAACTGGCCATCGACCGTGCGAAAGCGCTGTTTGGCGCAGATTACGCCAACGTGCAGCCGCACTCTGGTTCTCAGGCTAACTTCGCGGTCTACACCGCGCTGCTGCAACCGGGCGATACCGTTCTCGGTATGAACCTGGCGCAAGGCGGTCACCTGACTCACGGTTCCCCGGTTAACTTCTCCGGCAAGCTGTACAACATCATTCCTTACGGCATCGATGAGTCCGGTAAAATTGACTACGAAGACATGGCGAAGCAGGCTCAGGAGCACAAACCGAAGATGATCATCGGTGGCTTCTCTGCTTACTCCGGCGTGGTTGACTGGGCAAAAATGCGTGAAATCGCCGACAGCATCGGTGCCTGGCTGTTTGTTGATATGGCGCACGTGGCAGGTCTGATTGCCGCAGGCGTATACCCGAACCCGGTTCCACACGCTCACGTGGTTACCACTACTACGCACAAAACCCTGGCGGGTCCGCGCGGTGGCCTGATTCTGGCGAAAGGCGGCGATGAGGATCTGTACAAAAAACTGAACTCTGCCGTTTTCCCAAGCGCTCAGGGCGGTCCTCTGATGCACGTCATCGCGGCGAAAGCCGTGGCGCTGAAAGAAGCGATGGAGCCAGAGTTCAAAGTTTACCAGCAGCAGGTGGCCAAAAACGCCAAAGCGATGGTAGAAGTGTTCCTGAACCGCGGTTACAACGTCGTGTCTGGCGGCACGGAAAACCATCTGTTCCTGCTGGATCTGGTCGACAAAAACCTGACCGGTAAAGAAGCCGATGCTGCACTGGGTCGCGCCAACATTACCGTTAACAAAAACAGCGTACCGAACGATCCGAAGAGCCCGTTCGTGACGTCCGGCATCCGTATCGGTTCCCCGGCTGTGACTCGCCGTGGCTTCAAGGAAGCGGAAGTGAAAGAGCTGGCTGGCTGGATGTGTGACGTGCTGGACAACATCAATGACGAAGCCGTTATCGAGCGCATCAAAGGCAAAGTGCTGGATATCTGCGCCCGTTTCCCTGTTTACGCGTAAGCTGTCCCTGTAACGAGAAAGGCCGCGAATGCGGCCTTTTTTATTGGCTATGATTTAGCGTCGATCAATCGATATTGAACCCGGTCCCACAATCGCCAACAGTAAAAATGCCCCGGCGATACTCACGTTTTTATAGAAGTTAATCATATTTGGCACCACCGCATCCCCGCTCATATTCCAGTAGTGGTGACCAATCACCGCGGTTCCCAGGGTATAGAAGATAAACAGCACTGCCAGCGGACGGGTAAAGAATCCGAGCACAATAAGAATTGCCGCCGGGACTTCCATCATCACCGCAATAATGGCCGCCAGCGTCGGCATCGGTGCGCCGCTACTGGCCATGTACTGCACTGTGCCGCTGAAGCCGAGGATCTTCGGATAACCAAAAATAATAAACAATGCCACGATGGCAATGCGGGCAATCAGCAACAGTAAAGGGCGTAGCGCGCCAAAATCACAATACCGAATAGAGTTCATAGCCGTTCCGTTGTGCAAAGGAGTGTAATTAAAAACTAATACACAACCCCGAACTGCGCCATTCATCAGCATAAACAACGAGCTAACTTCAGCGCGTATCCTGCATGACCTTATCGCATTTTGTCTCGCTTGACGCTCCATTGCCGCTTTTAGCCGCCTGAATACAGGCTTGGTAATCCCCAGGTGACACGGTTTCTGGTGTTTGTTCTGCGGGCGGAGTCTGGCAGCCTGCGAGCAGGACTGTACCGAGTAAAATCCCGAAGTGTTTCATGGCGTTATCCTGTTTTTTGTCTGCGGTTTAAAAGATGGTAAATGGCGCAATGACGTTGAATTTAATGTCGATTTCGTCCTGGAACATGTTGTTATAGCCGCCGCTGTAGTTCGGGTTTTCCCCATGGTTGTCGTAGTTGATGTAATGCAGGTTGAACAAGGTGCCTTTCAGGCGGCCGGTCTGCACGGTGTGGGCGATGTTGAACGTCCAGGCCGATTCATCAATGCGCTGGTTTTGGTCTGCCAGCACGCCATCGACGGTGCAGCTGGTGCACGGTTTGGCATCCCAGCCGTAGGCATAACCTGCGCCCACCGCCCAACCGGGTAAATCATAATTTTTGAGGTCATAGGTGACGCCGGCAAATACCGAGGTTTCACCGTTGGCGTCAAAGTCAGAGGCGGCATCCCACCAAATGTCGAGGCGACCGTTGGAGCTGGCATAGGCGGGGGTGATGCGTTGCAGGAAGAAGCCTTGATTGCCCTCGGCCTTAACCGTTTGAGCTTCAAGGCGAAAGTCGAGCGTATCGAGGGTATAACCGAGCGTGATCCCTTGTAGCCATGCTAACCCGTCATATTCATCGTTGATTGAACCATAGGCGGCAATGCTGTTATCGCCGACTTTGTCCTTCGCGCCATAAAACTGGTAGCTCATGCGCAGATCGTTCCCGGCGACGGGAACGCTCCATGAGACTTTGCCGAAGTATTGATCCATAAAATCGACAGCCTGTGCCATTGAGGCTTCCAGCACCAGTTTGTTTTTAAAGTCATAGCGTAGGCCCAGCGACTGTACATAGTCGATTTTGGTGGTGTTATCGGCGGCGCGGAATTCATACATTTCCGTATACCAGGGGGCTTTGTATTTATCCGACCACAGATAAGACGCTGACAATGCGCCATGTTCGTCAAAATCCCAACTGCCGCCCATTTCCGCTCCCTGGTATGCGCCAGGTACGAAACCCCAGTGCACCGCCAGCAGCGTTTGCCCGGAAGGTTGGATGTATCCGGCGCGCAGCCAGTAGTCGTCATACTTTAATTTCATCGCAGCTTTGTACAAATTGAAGCCGCCCTTATCACCCGACCAGTCCTCATCCCAGCGGTGGTTCGCCGAGCTAAGACTAATTTCATTGGGGTGCGCCGCATTGCCGGTCGCGAGGTTAGCGGCGGCAAAACCAGCCACATCGAAGCCGATAAAATCGGCGACATAACCGGAGGTAAAATCGAGATTGGCGTTGAATGTTGCGTGGTGTAAATCTTCCACGTAATGACCGTAGTCCGGACTGCCGACGGTCATATCGCGCTTGTCGCGATAGCGCTGGGAATAGTAAATTCCGCCGGTTAAATGCGCATCGTCGATAAAGCCTTCGGCGTGAGCTTGAGTGGATGACATCAGCGCCGGCAGGGAGAACAATGGCGCGACAAGCAGGGTACAAATCGGTGAAAAACGCATAGAGGTGCTCCTCTTCCATGTGAAGATAGCTATTCGGAACAACACAATAAGAAGGGGGCGGCTGCCCCCAAACGTTATGGCTGGCGCGTCAAGTGCCAGACTCGACTGGTGTAATCGCGACTCAGCGGCGGGTTGACAAATATTCCGCGGTACATCAGTTCATCGCCGCCGACCGGCTGCGGGACATCATCCAGCTGATACAAGGCCGCAGGATCGAGACCGGCGAGGCAGATTTTTTGGAGGGGTGCAGAGGCGTGGCTAACCAGTGAAAAGGCCATCAGCAGGGCCTCGCTTTTATCAGGTGACACAAACATCCATGCCGCGAAGTCGGTACGTTCCCACGGGCTGACCAGCCGCCAGAAGGTGCCGAACTGCAATAGCTGGCGGTGCTGTTTGTAGAACGCGATTTGTTGACGCACGGCCTCATCGCGCTCGTCGTTACGGCGCATCAAATCGAGCATCAGGCCATAGTTACCGCTCATTGCCACCGCGCCGCGCATACCCATGCTTGTGGCGCGCCCCATCTGATGATTTGGCACTTCTGACACATGCGCGCATTGCATAATTGGCGGATACATCACGCTGGTTGAATACTGAATATGCACCCGCGAGGCGGCATCGGTGTTATCGCTGACCCACGCCTGCGGCATGTAAAACAGCATTCCCGGATCGAAACGTCCACCGCCGCCCGCGCAGCACTCGAATAGAATATGCGGGAAGCGTTCTGTCAGCGCTTCAAGCAATGCGTAGAGACCCAGAATATAGCGGTGTGCCGTCTCCTGTTGCTGTTCGGGCAGAGCGGTAGAAGATCCGACTTCGCTCATATTTCGGTTCATATCCCACTTGATATAATCGATGGGATGTGTGTCGAGGAAGCGACTCAACTGCTGCAAAATAGCGTCCCGCACCTCTGGTCGACCCAGATCGAGAATGTACTGATTCCGCCCTTCGGAAAGCGGCTGCTGTCCGGCGTTAAGCACCCAGTCAGGGTGCTTCGCAAACAGTTCACTACGGCGGGAAATCATCTCCGGCTCGAACCACAGGCCGAATTTCATCTCCAGACCGTGAACCTGATCGATAAGTGGGCGCAGGCCGTTGGGGAATTTCTGCCGGTTAATAAACCAGTCACCCAGCGATGAGGTGTCATCATTGCGCTCACCAAACCAGCCGTCGTCGAGCATCAGCAGTTCGACGCCCAGCGCTTTGGCGCTGTGGGCAAATTGCAGCAACTTCTCCTCGTTGAAATCGAAATACGTCGATTCCCAGTTATTGGCGAGGATCGGGCGTGTTTTATGGCGATGTTCACCGCGCACAAGGTAGTCGCGATACAGCTCATGGAAGGCATGCGACAGCCCGTTCAACCCGCTTTCCGACCACGCCAGTACAGTTTCTGGGGTCTGGAAGCTGGCCTGTGGTGCCAGTTGCCAGCCGAACCCGTGTGGGTTAATACCCAGCAATACGCGCGTTTGTTGATAAGCATCCACCTCCGTGCGGGCGGTAAAGTTGCCGCTGTACACCAGATGCAGGCCCCAGGCTTCGCCCTGCATTTCGGTCGTGTGCGGACGTACCAGTCCGATAAACGGCTGTTGATGGGTACTGCTCGCACCACGCTTGCTATCGAGCACCGTAATCCCTGGATTGAGCGGCTGGCGGTGCAATTGGCGCTCGCGTGCCCACGCGCCAGGGAACTGAATTTGCTCAAACTCGCTGTCCGGGAAATCAACCGCGCAGCTTAACGCGCGCAGCAGGCGCAGCGGTTGGTTGCTCCGGTTGGTGATTCGGGTATTTCGCGCCACAACGGGAAGATCGCTAAACAGCGAATAGCTGAGCTCCACTTCCAGATGGGTCACCGGGTCTGCCATCAGTATCAGTAGCGTTTCGGCTTCTGCCGGTAAGTCAGTCCATGTTGCGGGCAGCCCTTCCAGCGAGGGCTTTCCAGCGACAATCCGGTGCGAAACGTAATGCAGATTACTCACCTGATTACCGTCGGCGTAGCGTACCTCAAACGCCGGTTCACGGTAGTCCCCCGCGCCGTGCCCCGGATATTCCTGCAACACCGTATCGAGTGAAAAGGTTCTGTCTGGCCAGTCGGCGGGTGTTGGAGAAAACGACGAGCGATCCAGTTTCGGGTAATCGTCCGGCTGGCTGAACGTGGCAATGCGTTTCCCCCAATAGCAATGCACCAGATAACGTTCATGGGCAATACCGAGCACGTAGCTCACCTGTTGATTTTGTAAGTGGAAGAACTGCTTTTCTGCGTTCCAGGTAATCATGCTTTCACCTCGGCGGTCTCGCTGGCGTTACGTTGATGAATATCGCTCAGAATTTCATAGAAGCGCTGTTCAGTAATTTCATAGCGTGCAAGGGGGATAAGGCTTATCAGCGTCAGGACGCCAGGAACCATCGTAAATAAAAGGCCAATCCACATCGCAGTTTCGCTGGCCTGAACCTGGTGCGGAATGTATCCCGCCCACGACAGCATGAAGCCACCGATAGCCCCGCCCAGCGCGCCGGACAGTTTAGTTTTGAAGATATTGAGTGAGAACACCATGCCTTCAGAGCGGTTGCCGCTACGCCATTCGCCATACTCCACGCAGTCGGCGACCATGGAATAAAGCGAAATCTGGCCTATACCGCCGCAGAAAGGTGCCAGCGCCCCGACAATGAAAATAAGGGTGATGTTGGTCTGGAAGAAAAATAACAACATGCAGGCCAGCGCCATCACGGCGCTGCTATAAAGCGCGGTATTCTTTTTACCTATTTTGGCCGATATAAAAGGCGAGGCTACCGCGCCTAGCACCTGTGCAATCATCGATACCGTTAAGAACACTCCCAGCATCATTTCGGCGTTTAAATTATAAATAAAGAAATACAGCTGAAAGGTGCCGCGAATGACGCCGATCATTTCTAATAAGAACATGCCTGCCAGTAACAGCCGCAGTGGGCGATGTTGTTTTAATAAGGTCCAGAAACCTTTAAAACTTTGGCGCTCTTTGCGCGGAACTGTATGTTTTTCTTTAACACCAAAAAAGGTAATTAACATACAAATCAGAAAAACCAGACTATAAATCAGTGCCACGCCCCACCAGCTTCCGACATATTTTACCAGCCACAGCGTAGAGGCGCTGACGGAAAGAAAACCGAATGTGGCAATGGTCCGTGGGATCGTAATGACTTTAGTGCGTTCGGTTGGGTTTTGGGTTATTGCCGCCGATAATGACCAGTAGGGAATATCAATAATGGCAAAGCAAACACTCCATAAAATATAGGTTGAATAGGCATAAACCAGCTTTCCGGCTTCAGACAGGTCGGGACTCAAAAAGCAGGCCACGGTGGTTAAAGAAACCAGAATACTGCCGGTCAGGATCCAGGGTCTGAATTTCCCCATTTTGGTATGGGTATTATCGACCAGAATACCCAGCGCCACATCGGTTGCGCCGTCAACCAGACGAGCGATTAAAAACAATAATCCGACCGCCGCGGCTTTAATACCAAAGCTGTCGGTGTAGTAAAGCATAAGATAAATAGCAATAAAGGCGTACATTACATTTGCCCCAAAACTTCCAATTCCGTAAGAAATGGCGGTGGTCCAGGACACTCTGTCGCGAGCATATTGCTGCGAGTTTGATGCTGATTCTTCACTTATTTGCGTTAATTCCATACAGGACACTCCTGAATCAAGGAACGATAAACAACTGGCTAAGATAAATTTTTAATAATTTGCATAGGGGGGTTGAACGCTGGCAATTGTAGGGGCTAAAAAGATAAAGGACTTTGCGCGAGAGTTTATTATTCAGTAAACAGAGATTACTAAGCGAACCGTTAAAATAGTCACTCTGAAAATAAAGTGATACTTCATTCCCGTAAATAATATAGGGGCATCGACTGCTGAATCGCATTAGCCTTCATTTTCGAGTGCGGCCTCGGCATATAAATAGCCAATCCCCATGACCTGCTGGGCACGACTTAGCTGTCCAAAGTTAATTTGCGTGGCATTTCGTTTTAAGCCGTCGCTGTGATCGAAAGGGTTAAAACCACTGCGTAATTTAATGGCGTCCAGCCAGCTTGCACCAAAGTCACAGCTACGGCCATAAAACCAGATTTGGTTGATATTGAGAATGTTGAGGAAGTTGTACAGGCTCAGACCGATGGCACCTGCTGCGCCCTCTACCCAATGCATGACCCGCTCGTCGCCCTGATGCCAGGCATTAACTAGCTGCTGTGAGCTGAGCGTTTCCGGATCCTGAGGGTGGGCAGAAGGATTGGACTTAAGCCAGATGCGCGCCTGCTTTTTTAGCGCGGAAAGCGAGGCCACGGTTTCCAGGCAGCCATAGCGCCCGCAGTCGCAAAGCGTTCCGTCGGGGTTGACGATGGTGTGGCCAATTTGTCCGCTTCCGTACAAATTACCGCGATAGATTTGCCCGTTGATCACAAATGACGAGCCGATACCGTAATCGACGTTTATCACGCAGAAATCTTCCCGATTACCTGCGTTTTGCCATTTTTCTGCCAGCGCTAGCATCACGCAGTCGTTATCCAGTTTCACCGTGACGCCCAGTTTTTCTTCCAGTAGATATTTGATTTCGATGTTTTCACGCCACGGGGCCTGCGGCATGGTTTGTGACACACCGGTGACCGGATCGACCTGACCGTGAATACCCAACGCAAGATGAATGGCTTTGCGCGGCCAGTTTTTGCCATGCTGTTGCCAGAGCGTTTCAATCGCCGTCAGCAGAGCTTGCGGCGTGGGTGCATTGATTGCACTGCGTTCAAACACACCCACTGCTGAGAGCTGCGCATCGCACAGCTGACTTTCGATACTGGTGGGGGTGACATTCATACAAAGAATGTAATCGCCGTCCGGAGGGATCTGATAGCTGCCACCGTTTAAGCCGCGACTGCTGAGATTTTCGCTGGAATGACTGAGTTTGCCATCGTCGACCAACTCCTCAAGAATTTTACTCACCGCAGGGATAGACAATCCAGTGTGGTGGGCAAACTGCGATTTACTGAGTCGTTTATGACGCCATACCAGCCGCAGTAGCGTCTGTCGATTGAGTTGGCGTACCCGCTGATTATTCAAACCGGAATCCTGCATTTCACTAAACCTCGTTAACTATATTGCGTGAGCTTTCAGCGATTAAATCATGTTCAGCTGTCGCAAACTGTTGCCATTCCCTCATTCACTATCATTTATTTACTGGAGAATAGTTATGTACGGAGTCGTTAATGTCTGGCAGGAAACGCTCTCTCTCCCCACATGGACCACAGGCGCAGAAGATCCCAACCCGATGTTTCTCGAAAATCGTGTCTATCAGGGGTCTTCGGGCGCGGTCTATCCGTATGGGGTTATCGATACCCTGACCGGGAAAAAGGAGATGCGTGAGTATCAGGCCGTATGGATGGAAAACGACTTCATCCGCATTCTGCTGTTGCCGGAACTGGGCGGGCGCATTCATCGCGCTTATGACAAGGTCAACGGGCGTGATTTTGTTTACTACAACGAAGTGGTCAAACCGGCGCTGGTTGGATTACTGGGGCCATGGATCTCCGGTGGCATCGAATTTAACTGGCCGCAGCATCACCGCCCAACGACCTTTATGCCTGTTGACGTCACAATCCAGCCGGGTGAAAACGGCGAACAAACCGTGTGGTTGGGTGAAGTAGAGCCGATGCGCGGTTTGCAGGTGATGGCGGGCTTCACGCTTTATCCTGATCGGGCGCTGGTGGAAATTACGGGCAAAGTCTTCAACGGCAACGCTACGCCGCGCCATTTCCTGTGGTGGGCGAATCCGGCGGTGAAAGGCGGCGACGATCACCAAAGCGTGTTCCCGCCGGACGTGACGGCGGTGTTCGACCACGGCAAACGCGCAGTGTCAGCATTCCCCATCGCCACCGGCACCTACTACAAAGTTGACTACTCGGCGGGCGTGGACATTTCGCGCTACAAAAACGTGCCAGTGCCGACGTCCTACATGGCGGAAAAATCAGAGTACGATTTTGTCGGTGCCTATCACCACGGCGAACAGGGCGGGCTGTTACACGTCGCCGATCATCACGTTTCGCCGGGGAAAAAGCAGTGGAGCTGGGGTTACGGCGATTTCGGTCAGGCCTGGGATCGCAACTTGACGGATGACAACGGTCCGTACATCGAACTGATGACCGGCGTGTTTACCGATAACCAGCCGGATTTCACCTGGATTGCGCCGTATGAAGAAAAAGTGTTCGTGCAAAACTTCCTGCCTTACAGCGGGCTGGGGCGCGTCCATAACGCCAGCGCGACGCTGGCGATCAAACTTGAACGTGTCGACACGCAGCTTGAACTCGGGGTGTATGCGGTTGCGCCCTTGCATGACGTTAGCGTCGTGCTGAGTGCCAACGATGCACCGCTGTGGGAAACCGTGATTTCTCTCGAACCGGGAAAAAACTGGCAGCAGGTATTACCGGGCGTGGGCCCACAGCGTTTGACGCTGACGGTCAGCACCGCCGAAGGCACAACGTTGTTGCGTTACGACGAGCATATCGCCGGAGAAACGCCGTTACCGGATGCCGCCAAAGCGCCGCTGCTGTCGGAAGAAATAAGCAACACTGACGAACTCTATTTCATCGGTCAACATCTGGAGCAATACAACCATGCCAGCCGCCATGCAGCCGATTACTACCGTCGCGCACTGGCGATCGATCCACAGGATTACCGCAATAACGTCGCGCTGGGTACATTGCTGCTCAACGCCGCCGACTGGCAGGGCGCGCAGCAATGTGCCGAAGCTGCGCTTGCCCGGGCGCATAAGCTGAACAAAAACCCGCGTGACGGTGAAGCCAGTATGCTGCTTGCCTCGGCGCTGGAACGTCAGGGCGATGATGCACAGGCCTGGGATCGCTATTACAAAGCCAGCTGGAGCGGTAACTGCCGTGATGCTGCATTCTGGGCGCTCGCGCGTCTGGCGATGAAAAAAGGCGACTACGTCGATGCGCTGACCAAAGTCGAACAAAGCCTGTTGTTTAACGGCAGCAACAATCTGGCGATGGGCTTGAAAGCGCTGGTGCTGGCGAAGATCGGGCGTAAAGATGACGCGCTGGCATGGATTGATGCGCAACTTATTGCTCAGCCGCTGAGCTATCCGCTGCATTATGCCCGCTGGGCGATAAGTGGCAGCGACGCTGACCGTGAAGCGCTGCGTGAAGTCACCGGACAGCGCGGCATCAACGCCAGTTATCTGGCGGGCTGGCTGCTGTCGCTGGGGCAAAAAGTACAAGCGCTCGAACTGCTTGAAATACTCGATAGTCAGGAAACGTTGCCGATGCTGTGGCGCGCGGCACTCGGTGGTAATCGTGAGCATTGCCTGCAACAAGCGCGTGCTTGTTTTGCGCGTCGGGTGCGTTTCCCCAATACCCTCGATGAAGTGCAGATGCTGCAACAGCTGTCGGATGACGCTTTCGCCAGCTATCTGCTCGGCTGCTTCTGGTACAGCAAACGTCGTTATGCAGAGGCGATTTCTTGCTGGCAGAAAACAGTACAGCAAGAACCAGATTTTGCCCCGGCGCATCGCCTGCTCGGCATTTATTACTGGAACAAACTTCACGATGCGCAAACCGCGCAGCGTTATCTGGCGCAGGCCGTGGCGCTCGAACCGGATAACGCGCGCTTCCTGTTTGAACTCGATTGCCTGGCGAAGCTGAACGCTGCGCCGGTGGCTGCACGTTTGGCGCAGCTTGCGTCGCGTCTGGATGTCGCGTTTAAGCGTGACGATCTGACCGCCGAACTGTTGAGTCTGTGGAACGCCAGCGGCGAATGGTCGCAGGCGGCGGGCGTGCTGCGGGAAAAAGTGTTCCATCCGTGGGAAGGCGGAGAGGGGAAAGTCACCGGGCAATACCTCTTGAATCAGATGCATCAGGCGTTGGCGTTGATGCATGACGGCGAACCGGGCAACGCCGCTGGGCTGTTACAACAGGCGCTGCATTATCCGCACAACCTCGGCGAAGGGCGTTTACCAGGCCAGACAGACAACGATATTTGGTATCTGCTGGGGGTTTGTGCGACGCAACAACATGCAACAGATCAAGCCGAGCGCTGTTTTGCCCAGGCGATGCTCGGAGACTCGGATCTCGATGCGGGCCGTTATTACAACGATCAGCCGGTGGATTATCTCTTCTGGCAGGGCATGGCGATGCGTGCGTTGGGTGATAACGCGCGAGCTAACGCGCATTTTCAGCGCTTCCATGATTGGGTTGCCGCACAGCGAGACGCGGTTCCTGAGTCCGATTTCTTTGCGGTTTCTCTCCCCGACTTGTTGGCGCTGGATGGCAACCCGCAGTTGCGGCATCAGCAGCATTGCCTGTTTATCGACGCGCTTGGCAGCATCGGCAAAGGCGATATTGCAGCGGGAAATAAGGCACTGGATGCGTTACTGACGCTCAATCCAGCACATGACAAAGCACATCTGCTGCGCCACGCGTTAACGACCGGCATTCTGAAGTAAATACACTGACCCGGCGGAGATCGACCGCCGGGCAACTCTGACCCTCTGTTTTCCCGTGTGAGGACATCAACATGCAAAACTCAGCTTTAAAAATGGGCTATATCTGGACTATCTGTCTGGTCGCGGCCTGCGGCGGACTGTTGTTTGGCTATGACTGGGTAGTGATCGGTGGGGCGAAGCCCTTCTATGAAGCCTATTTTGGTATCACCGATCCGGCCGTTTCCGGTTGGGCGATGAGTTCCGCGCTGGTGGGCTGTATCTTTGGCGCACTGGTGTCTGGCTGGTGCGCAGACAAATTTGGTCGACGCCTCCCGCTGATCGTCTCTGCCATTTTGTTCTGCGCCTCGGCGTGGGGCACAGCGATGGCGAGTAATTTCGACATGTTCATTGTGTATCGTATCGTGGGCGGCATCGGTATTGGCCTGGCCTCCGCGCTCAGTCCACTGTATATCGCGGAAGTGAGTCCAGCGGAAAAACGCGGGCGGTTTGTTGCCGTCAATCAGTTAACTATCGTGATTGGCGTACTGGCGGCGCAGCTGATTAATCTGTTGATTGCTGAACCGGTCGCCGCAGGTGCCACGCAGCAGGCGATAGTCGATAGCTGGAACGGACAAACCGGTTGGCGCTGGATGTTTGGTGCGGAACTGGTTCCCGCTGTCGCATTTTTAGTGCTGCTGTTTGTGGTGCCAGAATCACCGCGTTGGCTGATGAAAGCCGGGAAAGAAGCCCGCGCACGTCAGACGCTTGAGCGCATTGGTTCACCTGCGTATGCCACGCAAACACTGAATGACATCGCGCATACGCTGGCGAAAGATACCCATCGCGTGTCGTTCTCAACGCTGTTGCAACCGCAGATCCGCCCGGTGGTGATCATGGGGATGGTGTTGGCAATATTCCAGCAGTGGTGCGGGATTAACGTCATCTTTAACTATGCGCAGGAGATCTTTGCTTCCGCCGGGTTTGACATTAACGGCACGCTGAAGTCGATCGTCGCCACCGGGATAATCAACCTGATCTTTACCCTCTGTGCATTGCCGCTGGTGGATAAAATTGGCCGTCGCAAACTGATGCTGTTCGGGGCCAGTGGCCTGACGTTCATCTACGTGCTGATTGCTGGCGCTTATGCGCTGGGCATCATGGGCTGGCCGGTGCTGATTCTTGTGCTGGCGGCGATCGCCATTTACGCGCTGACGCTTGCGCCCGTGACCTGGGTGTTGCTGGCTGAAATCTTCCCTAATCGTGTTCGTGGGCTGGCGATGTCGCTCGGTACGCTGGCGCTGTGGATTGCCTGTTTCCTGCTGACCTACACCTTCCCATTGCTGAACGCCAGTTTGGGCGCGTCGGGCAGTTTCTTCCTGTATGGCATTATCTGCGCACTGGGCTGGGTTTACATTCAGCGGAATGTGCCGGAAACCAAAGGCGTGACGCTTGAAGCACTGGAAGAGCAGCTTGAAGCACGTCACCAGACGGCAGCAACGGCAAAAGAGCGGAGCGCGCACTGATGGCGGAAAGTCTGTTGTTGGAAAACGCGCATTTAAGGATGCGCGTCGCCTTACAGGGCGCGGCGGTGTTGAGCCTCGACTCGCTCACTTTTCAGCAGCCGATACTGCGAGCAGGGAAGGGCGAAACACCCGGTGATTGTGGACTTTTCCCCATGCTGCCGCTGGCGAATCGTGTAGAAGGGAATCGCTTTATTTTACGTGGGCGCACAATTCAGTTGCCGGAAAGCCCAGCTGATACGCAGTTTTTTCTTCATGGCGATGGCTGGCTTTCATTATGGGCGGTAGCAGAACAAAGTCATGAACACTGTATTTTGCGGCTGCGCCAGCGTCATGCCTGCGGCTTTGATTATCAGGCGGAGTTGAGTTACCGATTACGGGATAACGCGCTGGAAATTGGGATTTCGCTAGAGCATCTCGGTGAACAGCCCATGCTGTATGGCGGCGGCGTGCATCCCTTTTTCCATGTCACCCCACAGAGCCAGATCCAGTTTTCTGCCAGCGGTTACTGGCCAGAAGGTGAATTGCATTTACCGCAGGCCTGGACGGATTCGTTACCTGCCGCTGCGGATTTCAGCGCAGCGCAACACGGCACGGATGAATGGCTTAACGTCTGCTATTCCGGCTGGAACGGTAAAGCAGAAATAACCCATCAGCAGATGGCGGTGACGTTAAGATCTACAGCCAACTGGCTGATGCTGTTCAGAATGCCCGGCGAGTCGTTTGTCTGCCTCGAACCGCAAAGCCATCCGGTGAATGCGCATAACAGGGCGGGCCAACCGGGGCTGGTTATGCTGAAAAAAGGAAATAAATGGCGATTTTCTACGTGCATCCTCGTAAATTCGCACAAAACATGTTAGCAGATTGTTAAAGTCACTTGCCAGCCACGCCGTTTGTCGCCAGACTAGCGCCACCATTTGGGAGGGAATCATGGTCTTGCATTCCACGCGCTGGCTGGCGCTCAGTTATTTCACCTATTTCTTTAGCTACGGCATCTTTTTACCTTTCTGGAGCGTCTGGCTCGCAGGCACGGGGCTGACCCCAGAAACCATCGGTGTGCTGCTCGGCGCGGGGTTAGTGGCTCGTTTCCTTGGTAGTTTGCTGATTGCCCCACGCGTTAGCGATCCGTCGCGCTTAATCAGTGCGTTACGCATTCTCGCGCTGTTAACGCTGCTGTTCGTGCTCGCTTTCTGGGCTGGCACAAAAGTGGCCTGGCTGATGGCGATGATGGTCGGCTTTAACCTGTTCTTCTCACCGCTGGTGCCGCTCACCGATGCGCTGGCGAATACCTGGCAAAAGCAGATAACCATGGATTACGGCCGGGTGCGGCTGTGGGGCTCGGTTGCGTTTGTGATTGGTTCGGCGCTCACCGGTAAACTGGTGAGTCTGTTCGACTATCGCGCCATTTTGGTGTTGCTGAGCATCGGTATTGCGTCAATGCTGCTTGGAATGTTGATTAAGCCGTCGGTGATGCCGCAAGGGGAAACGCGGCATCAGGAAGGCGCGGGCTGGCCTGCGTGGCGTTCGATGGTGGCACAAAGCTGGCGTTTTCTGGCGTGTGTTTGTCTACTGCAAGGTGCGCACGCGGCCTACTACGGTTTCAGCGCGATTTACTGGCAAGAAGCCGGATATTCCGCCTCGTCAGTGGGGTATTTGTGGTCGCTCGGGGTTGTCGCAGAAGTGGTGATTTTTGCGGTCAGTAAGAAAGTGTTCAGCCGATTTGGCGCGCGTGATTTGCTGCTGCTTTCCGGCATTTGTGGGCTGTTGCGCTGGGGCATCATGGGCTGGACCACTGAGCTGCCGTGGCTGATTGTGGCGCAAATTTTGCACTGCGGTACTTTCACCGTCTGTCATTTGGCGGCAATGCGTTATATCTCCGCGCGCCAGGGCAGTGAAGTCATTCGCCTGCAAGCGGTCTATTCTGCCGTCGCAATGGGCGGCAGTATTGCCATCATGACCGTCTTCGCCGGTTTCCTTTATCAGCATTTGCATCAGGGCGTGTTCTGGGTGATGGCGTTGGTGGCACTGCCTGCGCTGTTTGTCAGGCCGAAGGTCACTCCTCAGCCGGGGGCTTCCAGCATCTGACAAATGTGCTGTCGCTGTCGCTCGCTGAGCGGCTCCCCGGCGTGGATCAGCGGCGGGGAAAACAGCGGCAGCGCCAATGAATAAGGCGTGACAATCAGGGCCACGCCTTTCGCTGCCCCTTCTTTTTGGAAAGCTTGCAGCGTCTGGTATTTGATATTCAGCGGCAACAAGGTCAGTTCGCGTAACTGCTGCTCAATTTCCTGCTCCAGTTGTGGATTGTCTCCGGTCAGTAGCACCACCTGTTTTTCCTGCAAGTCGCTTTCCTGCATCAGCCACGCGCCAAAAATCACCGCAATCAGCCCCATCTCTTCATGTGAAATGCGCAACGCGTAATGCGCTTCGAACTCGGTCAACGCCTGCTCCGTGGTGCGCATCAGGCGCGGATAGAGCCGCTGAACTTCTTCCGGCAAACTGTTATCAATCCCGACGCCGTACAGACAACGGTTGATGGCCTGCGCCAGATGCACATACAGTTGATCGCGTAGCCCACGGCGATCGCTGAACTGTCGACCAGAAAGCTGCTGGAAGCGGTCAATCAGTTGGTTAATGCTGCGGTAGAGCCGCACTTCTTGCGTGTGATGATCGCGTTTCGGGTCCGGTACTTTCAGCATCATAAACAGCAAAGCCAAAAACAGATGCTCATCCGGATGCGCGTCTTTCAGGGTGCGGCGCTGCCAGTGGCGGGCAATTTCTGCCGCGACCTGATATTCGGCGCTGGCCTGCGCCCATTTGCGCTGCCCGCTGCTAAACTCGGGCGCTTGCTGTGGATGCTGTTGCAACAGACAATATTGCAGGTACAGGCCGAGAAACGCGACGTCGCGGCTGTCGAACTGCCGCTGGAGATTTTGCCCGCAGCGATTGACCAGTGCCCGCAGGTTGGTATCGTCGTACAGAATTCGCGAGATGCCCGATTGTTTAAGCTGAGTTTTGAGCGATGGGGTAAACTGCCCGCTGATAAAACCAGGGCAAAGCCGTAGCGCACGGCGCAGCCAGTGGATAAGGCATAAGCGCTGGTCTAAGGTGGTGCCTTCAATCCGGTAGCTGCCGTCTGCAAGCGTCACGATGTTCAGTCGGTGATAGCGCTGGATGACGTGACGTATTTCGGCGATATCCTGTCGGGCGACAGCGTCACCAACGCTGTTCACTCGCGCAATCGCCTCCGGTGTCACGGACTGCCCTGGCAGATACAGCATGAGCAGGATCTGGCAGCGGCGCTGTGGACTGGAAAGCACAGATGGCAGTTCTTGCACGGTCATCATCTGTCAGGTTCCAGTAAGGTTTATGATAAGAATAGTTAAAGGATGGCGGTGTGAAAGCCAGCCGGGACGCCTTTGCGCAAGTATTGCGGGAGTCGGTCACAGAATTTTTCGCTGAGGATGCGATGACGAGAGTGAAACAGAGCATGGTTCTGGTCGTTGGCGCGCTTTTATCGTGGCAAGCCACCGCACACCCGCACAGTTTTATCAGTATGCAAAGCCAGTTGGTGGTGAAAGAAGGCCAGCTCACCGCGATTAATATGCGCTGGACGATGGATGAAATCACTTCTGCGGATTTGCTGTATGACGCTGGCAGCGCCAAACCGGGCGACGATGTATGGAAACGACTGGCGGCAGAGGTGATGGCGAATGTGCTCGGGCAGCACTATTTCACCGAATTCTGGCACGGCAAGCAAAAGGTGAAATTTGAAAATCGCCCGACGGCATACGGTCTTTCCCGCGATGGGCACAAAGCAGTGCTGACATTTACACTGCCGTTGGCTACGCCACAGTCGCTCGCCGGGCAGACGTACCAGTTTTCCACCTTTGATCCGACTTATTTCGTTGATATGCATTACGACAAAGAGGCTTACGTTTCTCTGCCTGCCGATGCGCCAAAAGGCTGTAAGCTCAATGTGCATACGCCTAAACCGAATGAAGAGTTGACCACCTATGCGCTGTCGCTCGATAAAGCCGATGCGCCGCCAGAGGACATGGATTTAGGCCAACAGTTTGCTCAACAGGTGACGCTGACATGTCCGTAATCTTCTCTGCAACCACGCGTTCGCGCCATTGGTTATCGCTGTGGCCGCTGGCGCTGTTTTTGATGCTGGCGCTTTTGGGTGGCGTCTGGCTGTGGCACGCCTGGCCGCAGGTGCTGCTGAAAAGCATCATTTGGCAACGGGAGCTGAATCAACAATTAAGCGGCCTGTTGCAGGCGGTGGCAGAAAATCCGTCCAAAGCGGGCGGTTCACTGCTGGCATTCAGTTTTATCTACGGCGTGCTGCACGCGCTGGGGCCAGGCCACGGCAAAGTCGTGATCACCACCTGGCTTGCGACGCATCCGTCAAAACTCAAATCAAGCATGGGTCTGACGCTGGCCGCTTCTTTATTACAAGGATTAGTGGCGATTGGGTTGGTTGTTGTTGTGCTGACGATACTGGCGTTGCCCGCTCGCTCGCTGCATCTCAGTAATTTCTGGCTGGAAAAGGGCAGTTACGCGCTGGTCGGGGTATTGGGGTTATTGCTGTGCTGGCGCGCAGTGAAAAAGCTGCGGCAGATTTTACGTAAGCCGACGTTTACCGCTTTTACGCCTCATCATGAACATCATGCTAATTGCGGCTGTGGGCATCGGCATCTGCCCGATCCCAAACAAATGGAAAGCGGAAATGACGGGCGGGCGAGGCTGGTGATTGTACTGTCGATGGGGATGCGGCCCTGTTCCGGGGCGATCATGGTGCTGCTGTTCAGTAAGGTGATTGGCGTGTTTAGCTGGGGCGTGGCGTCGGCGTTGGCAATGGCGGCGGGAACCTCGATAACCATTTCTTCACTGGCGCTGCTGGTGCACAGTTTTCGTCAACTTGCCGTGCGCTTGAGCGGTAATCGCGCGCCGGTGATGTGGCGACAAATTGGCTGGACGACGCTGGCATTTGCCGGTGGTGCTGTGTTGGTGGTGGCAGCGGTGGTGATGTGGTTGAGTGCGGTGCCGGAGGGCAGGGGATTAAGACCCTTTTAATTCCGCCTGATGGCGCTATCGCTTGTGTTGTAGGCCCGTAGAATCGCCTGTAACATCGTAGGCCCGGCAAGCTTTGCCGGGCACCACAGCTTAACTTAGCGCTTCAGCGCTTCGCTCAGTTCATCACGCATGTTCGCCAGCATCGCTTTAACAATGCGTGGGTTACCTGCGACGATGTTACCGGTCGTCATGTAGTTGTGACCGCCGGTGAAATCGCAAACCAGCGCACCCGCTTCACGAGCAATCAGTTCACCCGCAGCGAAATCCCACGGCTTGAGGCCCAGTTCGAAGTAACCGTCAACGCGACCCGCAGCGACGTAGCACAGATCCAGTGCAGCAGAACCCATGCGACGGAAGTCAGCGCATTCGGTAAACAGCTTGCCCAGAATATTCATATAAGCTGGAGCGTGTTGCTTCGCTTTGAACGGGAAGCCGGTGGCCAGAATGGTGCCATCCAGGTCACGAGCGATAGCGCCGCGCAGACGGAAGCCGTTCAGCTGTGCACCCTGACCACGGGTCGCGGTGAACAGTTCGTTACGCATTGGATCGTAAACCACGGCCACTTCAGTACGGCCTTTAATGCGCACGGCGATGGATACAGAGAAATGAGGAAGACGTTTAACGAAGTTGGTGGTGCCATCCAGTGGATCGATAACCCATTGAACATCCTGATCTTCGCCTGCCAGTTCGCCTGATTCTTCGGCGATAATGGTATGTTGCGGGTAAGATTTGCGGATCGTTTCGATAATCATCGCTTCGGCGGCTTTATCGACGTTAGTCACGAAATCATTGCTGCCTTTCTGGGTGGTTTCTACGGAATCTGGCATCTCGTAGTGTTTGGCAATCACATTACCCGCCTTGCGCGCTGCACGCACGGCGATGGTCAACATAGGATGTTGCATCGGTCACTCTCACTGGATGTTAAAGAACGGGAAAAACGGCGCATATCATACCAGTGAATTCGGATTATGTCTTCGCTTTATGATAATATGGGTGAATAATCTTTAGCCGAAGACTCACAATGCTGCAAAATATCCGAATCGTACTGGTAGAAACTTCCCACACCGGCAACATGGGCTCCGTGGCCCGCGCGATGAAAACCATGGGGTTAACTAACCTCTGGCTGGTCAATCCGCTGGTGAAACCTGACTCTCAGGCCATCGCTTTAGCCGCGGGTGCCAGTGATGTGATTGGCAACGCGCACATCGTCGATACGCTGGACGACGCACTTGCGGGCTGTAGCCTGGTCGTTGGCACCAGTGCGCGTTCTCGCACGCTGCCGTGGCCGATGCTCGACCCGCGTGAATGTGGGCTGAAAAGCATTGGTGAAGCCGCACAGGCACCTGTCGCGCTGGTGTTTGGCCGTGAGCGTGTGGGCCTGACTAACGACGAGCTACAAAAATGTCACTATCACGTCGCCATTGCCGCGAACCCGGATTACAGCTCGCTGAACCTTGCGATGGCCGTGCAGGTAATTGCGTATGAAGTGCGTATGGCATGGCTTGCGGCACAGGAAAAAGAGCAACCTGCCGAGGCGGCAAGCGAAGAAGACATCGCTTATCCGTTGGTTGACGATCTGGAACGTTTCTACGGTCACCTTGAGCAAACCCTGTTATCAACGGGCTTTATTCGCGCCAGCCATCCCGGTCAGGTGATGAATAAACTGCGCCGTTTGTTCACCCGCGCGCGTCCGGAAAGCCAGGAACTGAACATCCTGCGCGGGATGCT
The DNA here is from genome assembly GCA_036495715.1 of Scandinavium sp. Classification (GTDB taxonomy): domain Bacteria; phylum Pseudomonadota; class Gammaproteobacteria; order Enterobacterales; family Enterobacteriaceae; genus Scandinavium. The sequence continues at coordinate 44,837 of DASXML010000017.1, read as the reverse complement.
GGCGTCGATTGAACAAAAGAATAAAGAGCAGTAAGACACCATTGCCCGTTACGGTTTTGTAGGTCCGGTTAGCGAAGCGCCACCGGGCGATAAACCGCGCGAAAGTAAGAACGCACGTAACGTTAAATACCTGACTAAAACAGTCAGGTAAATAGTTGACTGTTTTAGTCGGGAATGTCAGACTTGCCCCCTGCTATGCGATATCACCATTTTAATAACAACCCCGGGCAGGGGCGAGTTTGAGGTTAAGTAAGACATGAGACTGACATCTAAAGGGCGTTATGCCGTGACCGCGATGCTGGACGTTGCGCTCAACTCCGAATCGGGTCCGGTTCCGTTGGCTGATATTTCTGAACGTCAGGGGATTTCGCTTTCCTACCTGGAACAGCTGTTCTCCCGTCTGCGTAAGAATGGACTGGTGTCCAGCGTACGTGGTCCAGGTGGCGGTTATCTGCTCGGTAAAGAAGCCGGTAGCATCGCCGTTGGCGAAGTGATCAGCGCCGTTGACGAATCTGTAGACGCTACCCGTTGTCAGGGTAAAGGCGGCTGCCAGGGCGGCGATAAATGCCTGACTCACGCTTTGTGGCGTGATCTGAGCGATCGTCTGACCGGTTTCCTGAATAACATTACCCTGGGTGAACTGGTGAATAACCAGGAAGTGCTGGACGTCTCCGACCGTCAGCACACGAACGAATCCCAACGCAGTACTCGCGGACAAGACGCAATCGACGTCAAACTGCGCGCATAATTTGCCCGTTATATTTCGCGCTGCAACTGCGTTGGTCGCACTTGCTCGCCCCAGTCACTTACTTAATGTAAGCTCCTGGGGACTCTCAAGTTTGCCGCCTTGCTGCAACACGAACTATTTAGGCTAAAAATATAAAGATTTCAGAATCAGGCCGGGGCATTACGCCCCGTCAACACGGTCGTACATCCAGCCGGTTGCCTGGTTCATTGCATTGAGTGATGTACGGAGTTTAAGAGCAATGAAATTACCGATTTATCTCGACTACTCCGCAACCACGCCGGTGGACCCGCGTGTTGCCGAGAAAATGATGCAGTGTCTGACCCTGGACGGAAACTTTGGTAACCCGGCTTCCCGTTCACACCGTTTTGGCTGGCATGCTGAAGAGGCGGTTGATATCGCCCGTAATCAGATTGCAGAGCTGGTCGGCGCTGACCCACGCGAAATCGTCTTTACCTCTGGTGCAACCGAATCCGATAACCTGGCGATTAAAGGTGCGGCCAACTTCTATCAGAAGAAAGGCAAGCACATCATCACCAGCAAAACCGAGCACAAAGCGGTTCTCGACACCTGTCGTCAGCTGGAGCGCGAAGGGTTTGAAGTGACTTACCTCGCCCCGCAGCGCAACGGTATTATCGACCTGAAAGAACTTGAAGCGGCGATGCGTGATGACACCATCCTCGTTTCTATCATGCACGTGAACAACGAAATCGGCGTGGTGCAGGACATCGCAACGATTGGTGAGTTGTGCCGTGAGCGTGGCATTATCTACCACGTTGACGCCACCCAGAGCGTGGGCAAACTGCCTATCGACCTGAGCCAGCTGAAAGTGGATCTGATGTCCTTCTCTGGCCACAAGATCTATGGCCCGAAAGGTATCGGTGCGCTGTACGTGCGTCGTAAACCGCGTATTCGTATCGAAGCGCAGATGCACGGCGGCGGTCACGAGCGCGGTATGCGCTCTGGTACTCTGCCTGTTCATCAGATCGTTGGCATGGGTGAAGCTTACCGTATCGCCAAAGAAGAGATGGAAACCGAGATGGCCCGCATGCGTCAGCTGCGTAACCGTCTGTGGGAAGGCGTGAAAGATATGGAAGAGGTGTATCTGAACGGTGACCTCGAGCAGGGCGCGCCAAACATTCTCAACGTCAGCTTTAATTACGTTGAAGGCGAGTCGCTGATCATGGCGCTGAAAGACCTGGCTGTCTCTTCCGGTTCTGCCTGTACTTCTGCGAGCCTCGAGCCATCCTACGTGCTGCGCGCACTGGGCATGACTGACGAACTGGCACACAGCTCCATCCGTTTCTCTTTAGGTCGTTTTACTACCGAAGAAGAGATTGACTACACCATCGCACTGGTCCAGAAATCCATCGGTCGTCTGCGTGAACTCTCCCCACTGTGGGACATGTTCAAACAGGGCGTGGATATCAACAGCATCGAATGGTCGCATCACTAATCGGTACCCAATAAGGAGAATTCATCATGGCTTACAGCGAAAAAGTTATCGATCATTACGAGAATCCACGCAACGTCGGCTCGTTTGACAACAGCGACGACAGCGTCGGCAGCGGCATGGTCGGCGCACCGGCCTGCGGCGATGTGATGAAGTTGCAGATTAAAGTCAACAATGAAGGTATCATTGAAGACGCGCGCTTCAAGACCTACGGCTGCGGTTCTGCTATCGCATCCAGCTCGCTTGTGACCGAGTGGGTGAAGGGGAAATCCCTGGACGAAGCACAGGCTATCAAGAACACCGATATTGCCGAAGAACTCGAACTGCCACCGGTGAAAATTCACTGTTCTATCCTGGCAGAAGACGCGATCAAAGCCGCCATTGCGGACTATAAAAGCAAACGTGAAGCAAAATAAGAATTGAGGTCTAGTATGTCGATTACCCTTAGCGACAGCGCTGCCGCGCGAGTAAGTTCCTTCCTGTCCAACCGTGGCAAAGGCTTCGGCTTGCGTCTGGGCGTGCGAACTTCCGGTTGCTCTGGCATGGCCTACGTGCTGGAATTTGTCGATGAACCAAACGCCGAAGACACGGTATTTGAAGACAAAGGCGTGAAGGTTGTGGTCGATGGCAAAAGCCTGCAGTTTCTCAACGGCACCGAGCTGGACTTCGTGAAAGAAGGCCTTAACGAAGGGTTTAAATTCACCAACCCGAACGTTAAAGACGAGTGCGGTTGCGGCGAAAGCTTCCACGTTTAATCACGCGTAAGATAACCCCACGGTGGCTCAGTCGCCTGTGGGGTTTGCTTTTTCAGAGATAGCTATGGACTACTTCACTCTCTTTGGCTTGCCTGCCTCATATCACCTTGATAGCCAGCAGCTTGTCACGCGCTTTCAGGATTTACAGCGTCAGTTCCATCCGGACAAATTCGCCCGTCACTCTTCTGCCGACCAGCTCGCTGCGGTGCAGCAATCCGCAACCATTAATCAGGCCTGGCAAACGCTGCGTAATCCGCTGACCCGCGCGGAATATTTGCTCTCCTTGCACGGCTTTGACCTTACCAGCGAACAGCATACGGTGCGCGATACGGCGTTTTTGATGGAACAGCTGGAGCTGCGCGAAGAACTGGATGAGATTGACCGCGCCAAAGACAGCCGTCGTCTGGAAGCCTTTATGAAGCGGGTGAAAGGCATGTTCGACACGCGCCATCAACAGATGGTGGCGGAACTCGATAATGAAACGTGGGACGCGGCGGCGGATACCGTGCGCAAACTGCGTTTTCTCGATAAACTGCGCAGCTCAGCAGAACAACTCGAAGAAAAGCTCTTCTCACTCTAAATCATTCGGGTTGCAACAAGGCGGCAACGCAGCGACTCTCCAGGAATTTACAGATGTAAGTGACTGGGGGGAGCGAGGAAGTCAACGCGGTTGCGGCATGAATGATGACGAGTAATTGATTTTGGAAGCGTAATTACTATGGCCTTATTACAAATCAGTGAGCCTGGCCTGAGTGCCGCGCCGCACCAGCGTCGTCTGGCGGCGGGCATCGACTTAGGCACCACCAATTCTCTGGTCGCTACCGTGCGTAGCGGTCAGGCTGAAACGCTGGCCGATCATCAGGGCCGTCATCTTTTGCCGTCCGTGGTGCATTATCAGGCGCAGGGGCATGACGTGGGCTACGACGCCCGCACTAACGCCGCGCTGGATCCGGTCAACACCATCAGTTCCGTTAAACGTCTGATGGGCCGTTCGCTTGCCGACGTGCAGGCGCGCTACCCGCATCTGCCTTATCATTTACAGGCCAGTGAAAACGGTCTGCCGATGCTGGCGACGAACGCCGGTCTGCTGAACCCTATTCGTATTTCCGCTGATATCCTCAAAGCCCTGGCAACCCGCGCGCGTGAAGCGTTGGAAGGGGAGCTTGATGGCGTGGTGATCACCGTTCCGGCTTATTTTGACGATGCACAACGTCAGGGCACCAAAGACGCAGCGCGTCTGGCGGGCCTGCATGTGCTGCGTTTGCTCAATGAGCCAACGGCAGCCGCGATCGCTTACGGTCTGGACTCCGGTCAGGAAGGCGTGATTGCGGTTTACGATCTCGGCGGCGGGACGTTTGATATTTCTATTTTGCGCCTTAGCCGTGGCGTGTTTGAAGTGCTGGCGACCGGCGGCGATTCTGCGCTCGGCGGCGACGACTTCGATCACCTGCTGGCTGATTTTATCCGCGAACAGGCGGGTATCAGCGATCGCAGCGACAACCGCTTACAGCGTGAATTGTTAGACGCCGCTATCGCCGCCAAAATTGCGCTCAGCGATGCCGACAGCGTTGGTGTGAATGTTGCTGGCTGGCAGGGTGACATCACCCGTGAGCAGTTCAATGAACTGATTTCTGCCCTCGTTAAACGCACCTTACTGGCCTGCCGTCGCGCGCTGAAAGATGCGGGCGTTGAAGCCGAAGAAGTGAAAGACGTGGTGATGGTCGGCGGTTCAACCCGCGTGCCATTGGTGCGTGAACGCGTCGGTGAATTTTTCGACCGCACGCCGCTGACCTCTATTGACCCTGACAAAGTGGTCGCCATTGGCGCTGCGATTCAAGCCGATATTCTGGTCGGCAACAAGCCTGACAGCGAAATGCTGCTGCTTGATGTCATTCCGTTGTCGCTCGGCCTCGAGACCATGGGCGGCCTGGTGGAGAAAGTTATCCCGCGCAATACCACCATTCCGGTGGCGCGTGCGCAGGAGTTCACCACCTTTAAAGACGGTCAGACCGCGATGTCCATCCACGTGATGCAGGGCGAACGCGAGCTGGTGCAGGACTGCCGTTCTCTGGCGCGTTTTGCGCTGCGTGGGATCCCGGCGATGCCTGCGGGCGGCGCGCATATTCGAGTGACTTTCCAGGTTGATGCCGACGGTTTGTTGAGCGTCACGGCGATGGAAAAATCCACCGGTGTGGAATCGTCTATTCAGGTGAAACCGTCCTATGGTCTGAGCGATAACGAAATCGCTTCAATGATTAAGGACTCAATGAGTTTCGCTGAACATGACGTGCAGGCGCGTATGCTCGCTGAGCAGAAAGTTGAAGCCGCACGTGTGCTCGAAAGTCTGCACGGCGCGCTGGCTGCCGATGCTGCGCTGCTGAGCCATGAAGAACGTATTGCGATTGACGACGGTATGTCTGCTTTGCAGATTGCCGCCGCAGGCGTAGATGCCGACGCCATAAAAGAAGCCATTAAAAATATCGACACACAAACCCAGGAATTTGCCGCACGCCGTATGGACCAGTCGGTTCGTAAAGCGCTGAAAGGCCAGTCCGTGGACGAGGTTTAATATGCCAAAGATTGTTTTTCTGCCACATCAGGATCTCTGTCCGGATGGCGCAGTTCTGGAAGCGAAAAGCGGTGAAACCATTCTTGACGTTGCCCTGCGCAACGGCATCGAGATTGAACACGCTTGTGAAAAATCCTGCGCCTGCACCACCTGCCACTGCGTGGTGCGTGAAGGCTTCGACTCTCTGGCGGAAAGCACAGAAGACGAAGATGACATGCTGGACAAAGCCTGGGGCCTGGAGCCTGAAAGCCGTTTAAGCTGTCAGGCACGCGTCACTGACGAAGATCTGGTCGTCGAGATGCCGCGTTACACCATCAACCACGCACGCGAGCATTGATATGGCGCTGAAATGGACCGACAGCCGTGAAATCGGCGAAGCTTTATACGATGCGTACCCGGATACCGATCCGAAGACCGTCCGCTTCACAGATATGCATCAGTGGATTTGCGCGCTGGAAGATTTTGAGGATGATCCCAACGCATCCAATGAAAAAATTCTCGAGGCGATTCTGTTAGTCTGGTTAGACGAAGCAGAGTAATTTTCGCGTTATGATTCACGCTACAGGTGCGCTGGCTGCACTCAAACACCCCAGTCACATAGTAAGGCTATGCTCCTGGGGATGTCCTCTCTTGCCATCTTCCTGTACGAATCATTTAGCGAAAAGATCATAAGGGCTGCCTCTGGCGGCCCGTTTGCTCAATAAGGATAAAACAATGACCGAAGCGATGAAGATTACGCTGTCGACCCAGCCTGCGGACGCACGCTGGGGCGAGAAAGCCACCTATAGCATTAACAACGACGGCATTACCCTACACCTGAACGGCAAAGACGATTTGGGTCTTATCCAACGCGCGGCGCGCAAAATCGACGGCATGGGCATCAAACATGTCGCGCTGGCAGGCGAAGGCTGGGACACCGATCGCAGCTGGTCTTTCTGGGCCGGTTACAAAGGACCGAAAGGCAGCCGTAACGTCGAATGGGCAAGCGAAGATGACGAACTGAAAAATCGTCTGGCGATCATCGACTGGGTGCGCGATACCATTAATGCTTCTGCGGAAGAGCTTGGCCCAGAGCAATTAGCGGCGCGTGCGGTTGATCTGCTGTGCCGCTTTGGCTGCGACAACGTGCATTACCGCATCACCAAGGGTGAAGATCTGCGTGAGCAGAATTACATGGGGCTGCACACTGTAGGCCGCGGTTCTGAACGTCCACCGGTGCTGCTGGCACTGGACTACAACCCGACAGGTGATGCCAATGCTCCGGTGTATGCCTGCCTGGTCGGAAAAGGGATCACCTTTGATTCCGGCGGTTACAGCATCAAGCAGAGCGCATTCATGGATTCCATGAAGTCCGACATGGGCGGCGCAGCGCTGGTCACTGGCGCACTGGCGTTCGCTATCACCCGTGGCCTGAACAAACGCGTGAAGCTGTACCTGTGCTGTGCAGACAACATGGTCAGCGGCAATGCGTTTAAGCTGGGCGATATCATTCGCTATCGCAACGGCAAAAACGTTGAGGTAATGAACACTGATGCGGAAGGTCGTCTGGTGCTGGCCGATGGCCTGATCGACGCGTGTGCGCAGAAACCAGAGTTGATTATCGATGCGGCAACGCTGACCGGCGCGGCGAAAACGGCGCTGGGTAACGACTATCACGCGCTGTTTAGCTTCGATGACAAACTGGCTGCACGCTTGATGACCAGCGCGGCAGCTGAAAACGAGCCGTTCTGGCGTCTGCCGCTAGCCGAATTCCACCGCAGCCAATTGCCGTCGAACTTTGCTGAACTGAACAACACCTCTAACGCCTCGTTCCCGGCGGGTGCCAGCACCGCGGCAGGTTTCCTGTCTCACTTCGTGGAAAATTATCACGAAGGTTGGTTGCACATTGACTGCTCAGCTACCTACCGCAAATCGGCTGTTGAACAATGGGCCGCCGGTGCGACAGGCCTTGGCGTGCGTACCATTGCGAATCTGTTGACTGCAGAGTAATTGTCTTGCCGGGTGGCGCTACGCTTACCCGGCCTACACTGCCTGGAGGTCCGCGCAAGCGCCGCCGGGCAATTTTGATCTAGCGAAATTATGTCTGAACAAAAAAACGAATTAGAAACTTTACTCGAACAGGCGGCGACTGAGCCTGCTCATCGTCCGGCTTTCTTCCGCGCACTGCTTGAGTCTACCGTCTGGGTGCCAGGCACGGCGGCGGAAGGTGGGCAGGTGGTAGAAGGCAGCGCTGTCGATTTACAGCACTGGGAAAAAGATGACGGCACGTCGGTCGTTCCGTTCTTCACTTCGCTGGACGCGTTACAGCAGGCGGTTGAAGACGAACAGGCTTTCGTCGTCATGCCGGTGCGTACGTTGTTTGAGATGACGCTCGGCGAGACCCTTTTCCTGAATGCAAAACTGCCGACCGGGAAAGAGTTCGCGCCGCGTGAAATCAATCATTTGATCGGCGAAGAAGGCAACCCCCTGAGCACGCAAACGGTGCTGGAAGGAGGTGCGGCGCTGCTGCTGTCTGAAGTCACCGAACCGCCAGCGCAGATGATTGATTCGTTAACCACGCTGTTCAAGACACTCAAAACCGTCAGACGCGCATTTGTGTGCTCGATTAAAGAGCATGCCGATGAGCAGCCGAACCTGCTGATTGGTATTGAAGCCGAAGGGGATATCGAGGCGATTATTCAGGCGGCGGGCAGTGTGGCCACCGACACCTTGCCGGGCGATGAGCCGATTGATATCTGTCAGATAGTCGAAGGCGAGAAGGGCATCAGCCACTTTATGCTGGCGCACATCACGCCGTTCTACGAAAAGCGCTGGGGCAGTTTTCTGCGTGACTTCAAACAGAACCGGATTATTTGATGGTGTGCCTGATGGCGCTGCGCTCATCAGGCCTACGGTTCATTCATGTAGGCCCGCGCAAGCGCAGCGCCGCCGGGCGGCAAGATTATATAGGCTCAACCGGTAGGTCATCTCGCGCACCCCATTCACTCCATGAACCGTCATACAGCGTGACATCTGGCGCATTCAGCGTGGCTAATGCCAGAACGACGACCGCCGCCGTTACTCCTGAGCCACAGCTGGCGATGATCGGGGCAGTAATATCTACGCCCTGACGCTTAAAAATCGCTTCCAGTTCATCTGTTGTTTTCAGTTCGCCGTCAATCACTACATCACCCCACGGTACATTTCGAGCACCTGGAATATGTCCACGTTTCAGGCCTGGGCGCGGTTCATCCGCTTCGGCCCGAAAACGCGGCGCTGGACGCGCATCGACGATCTGGATATTGCCTTCATGGCTGGCAACCAGCACGTCGGTCAGGCGCTTGACGTTCTGTGCCGCAAACGACACGTCAAAGTCACCTTCCGGCAATTTTACACCGCCGGTTTCCAGCCGTAATTCATCACGCTGCCAGCCGGCTAAACCGCCTGCCAGAATCGACACATTTTCCACGCCAAACGTGCGCAGCATCCACCATGCACGTGGGGCAGAGAACAGATTTCCTTCGTCATACACCACCAGATGCTTATCGCTGTCTATGCCCAGCTCACGCATGGCGACAGCGAAAGACTCTGGGCGCGGCATCATGTGGGGCAGTGGGCTGGTGTGATCGGATAACGCTTCAATATCGAAAAAGACCGCGCCCGGAAGATGTCCGGAGCGATATTCTGCACTGAGATCGCGGTGCTCTTGCCCCGGCGGCGCCATGCGCGCGTCGATAATCTGAATCTGTGGGTCATTAACGTGTTCTGCCAGCCAGTCGGCGGCAACAAAATAAGAGGTGGTCATGGCGCTCTCCATTTACTCTGTATTTTTCGATTGTCGGCTGTTTTGCCGTTACCGACAAGAGGTCTCATTTCAGAATTGCTTCAACTATCAGAATTTATATGCTGTTGGTAAAACCACTAATTAAGCATAATACTGTGTTGATAAAATTTGAGGCTATCAGGCCCAGAGGTTAATGGATGAAACCGTATCGTTTGGCTGCGTTGTCATTTGCGCTACTTGCTGCACTTGCGCTGGTGGGCTGCGACAATAATGATAAACCACAGGCCGTAAAACCTGCTTCTTCTACTGATACGCCAGCGAAAGCGGCCCCAGTAGCGCCAGATGCCGCAACGCTGGACAAGCTCGCGGCGCAAAGTAAGGGTAAAGCGCTGGCCCTGATTGATGCTTCTGAAGTACAGCTTGATGGTGCTGCGACATTAGTTCTGACCTTTTCTATTCCGCTCAATCCTGCTCAGGATTTTTCCAGCCGTGTGCATCTTGTCGACAAGAAAAGTGGCAAAGTGGACGGCGCCTGGGAGCTGGCTCCGAATCTGAAAGAATTGCGTATGCGTCACCTTGAGCCTAAACGCAATCTGGTGCTCACTGTTGATCCCGATCTGGTCGCGGTGAATAAAGCCACCTTTGATAAAACCTATGAACAGACTATCGCGACCCGTGATATTGCCCCGAGTGTGGGTTTCGCCAGCCGTGGTTCGCTGCTGCCGGGGAAAGTCGTCGCCGGGTTGCCGGTGATGGCGCTTAACGTCAATAACGTTGACGTGAACTTCTTCCGCATTAAACCGGAATCGCTGGCGTCGTTTGTGAGCCAGTGGGAATACCGCAGCTCACTCAGCAACTGGGAATCCGATGAACTGCTGAAAATGGCCGATCTTGTTTATACCGGACGTTTCGATCTCAACCCTGAACGCAACACACGTGAAAAGCTATTACTGCCATTGAGCGACATCAAACCATTGCAGCAAGCAGGTGTGTACGTCGCGGTGATGAATCAGGCTGGGCATTACACCTACAGCAACGCAGCGACACTCTTCACCCTTAGCGATATTGGGGTGTCTGCGCACCGCTATCATAATCGTCTCGACGTGTTCACTCAGAGTCTCGAAAACGGCGCAGCGCAAAGCGGAATTGACGTTCAACTATTGAATGACAAAGGGCAGACGCTGGCGCAAGCCAATAGTGATGCCAAAGGCCATGTCTCTTTGCAGACGGATAAAGAGGCCGCGTTGTTACTGGCACGCAAAGATGGGCAAACCACCCTTCTTGATCTCAAACTTCCGGCGCTCGATTTAGCCGAGTTTGATATTGCTGGTGCGCCGGGCTACAGCAAGCAATTCTTTATGTTTGGCCCGCGTGATCTTTATCGACCGGGCGAAACGGTGATTGTGAATGGCCTGCTGCGTGACAGCGACGGCAAGCCGCTGCCCGATCAACCGGTCAAACTTGACGTGGTTCAGCCGGACGGGCAAGTGGTTCGCACCGTCATGAGCAACGCCGTTAATGGCCTGTATCAGTTCAACTGGGCGCTGGATGCCAGTGCGGCAACCGGGATGTGGCACGTCCGCGCCAGCGCGGGTGACAACCAGAAACGCGAGTGGGATTTCCATGTAGAAGATTTTATGCCGGAACGCATGGCATTGAATCTTACCCCAGCAAAAGCGCCGATTGCGCCGGATGAAGACGTGAGTTTTGGCGTTATCGGCTACTACCTGTATGGCGCACCGGCCAATGGTAACGCGTTGCAGGGCAAATTATTCCTGCGCCCACTGCGCGAAGCGGTAACGGCCCTACCAGGATTTGAGTTCGGTGATATCGCCGAAGAGAATCTCTCGCGCACGCTCGACGAAGTGCAGACCAAACTTGATGCGCAAGGGCGCGGTGAAGTGAAAACGCAGAGCCAGTGGCAGGAAACGCACTCACCTTTGCAGGTGATTTTACAAGCGAGCCTGCTGGAATCCGGCGGTCGTCCAGTGACGCGTCGTGTCGAACAGGCTGTCTGGCCTGCGCAGACATTACCGGGTATCCGACCAGAATTCACCAGCAAAGCGGTGTATGACTACCGGACTGACACCACCACCCATCAACCGATGGTGGATGAAAACAGCAATGCCGGATTCGATATTGTTTATGCCAATGCTCAGGGCGAGAAAAAAGCCGTCTCTGGATTGCAGGTCCGCTTGATCCGCGAACGCCGCGACTATTCATGGAACTGGTCTGACAGCGAAGGCTGGCAGTCACAGTACGATCAAAAGGATCTGGTGGAAGGCGAACAGTCGCTGGATCTGAAAGCCGATGAAACCGGCAAAGTGAGCTTCCCGGTTGACTGGGGCTCGTATCGTCTGGAAGTGAAAGCACCGGATGATACCGTGAGCAGCGTGCGTTTTTGGGCGGGTTACAGCTGGCAAGATAACAGCGACGGTACCGGTGCTGCGCGCCCAGACCGCGTCACCATGAAACTCGATAAACCGGCTTATAAACCCGGCGACACCATCAAGCTGCATATCTCTGCACCGGCGGCAGGCAAAGGCTATGCGATGGTGGAATCCAGCGAAGGCCCTTTGTGGTGGCAGGAAATCGACGTTCCTGCTGAGGGGATGGACCTGTCTATTCCGGTCGATCAGAAATGGAATCGCCACGATCTTTATCTCAGTACGTTGGTGATTCGTCCGGGTGATAAATCAAAATCCGCTACGCCGAAGCGCGCGGTGGGGCTGCTGCATTTACCGCTTGGCGATGAAAACCGCCGCCTGAATCTTGCGCTCGAGACACCGCAGAAAATGCGTCCAAATCAGCCGCTGATTGTCAAAATCAAAGCCAGTACGAAAGACGGCGTGTTACCAAAACAGGTGAACGTGCTGGTGTCTGCCGTTGATAGCGGGGTGCTCAATATTACTGATTACACCACGCCGGATCCGTGGAATGCCTTCTTTGGGCAAAAACGTTACGGCGCGGATATCTATGACATTTACGGTCAGGTGATTGAAGGCCAAGGACGTCTGGCGAGTCTGCGTTTTGGTGGTGATGGTGACGAGCTGAAACGCGGCGGTAAACCGCCAGTGAATCACGTGACGATTGTCGCGCAACAGGCGCAACCGGTCACACTTGACGACAAAGGCGAAGGTATCGTCACGTTGCCGATTGGTGATTTTAACGGCGAGTTACGCGTCATGGCCCAGGCATGGACCGCCGATGATTTCGGCAGTAGCGACAGCAAAGTCGTGGTCGCCGCACCGGTTATCGCCGAGCTGAATACGCCACGCTTCCTGGCGAGCGGTGACAGTAGTCGTCTGACGCTGGACATCACCAACCTGACCATTCAACCGCAAACCCTGAACGTGCAACTGGCCGCCAGCGGTCTGTTGCAGTTACAAGGTTCACAGCCACAGCCTATTCACCTTGAACCGGGTGCGCGGATGACGCTGTTTATTCCCGTCAGCGCACAAGATGGATTTGGTGACGGCGCCGTGCAGGCGACGGTCAGCGGCCTGACGCTGCCGGGCGAAACGTTCACACCGCTGCAAAAAGAGTGGAAGATTGGTGTGCGTCCGGCTTTCCCGGCGCAGACCGTCAATTCCGGGATTGCGCTCCAGCCTGGCGAAAGCTGGACGCCGCCGCCTTCCCATTTGCAGGGATTCATTGCTGAAACGGAGCAAAGCCAGCTGTTGTTTAGCGGCAAGCCGCCGCTGAATTTGGGGCGCTATATTCGCGAACTGAAAGCCTATCCGTACGGCTGTCTGGAGCAAACCGCCAGCGGCCTGTTCCCGCAGCTTTATACCAATGCCGAGCAATTGAAAGCGTTAGGCATTGTCGGCGATAGCGATGAAAAACGCCGTGCAGCGGTAGATATCGGTATCGCGCGGCTGTTGCAAATGCAGCGCGACGACGGCGGTTTTGCCCTGTGGGATAAAGAAGGGGCCGAAGAATATTGGCTCACGGCTTACGTTATGGACTTCCTGACACGCGCCAGCGAGCAAGGATACAGCGTTTCGGCTGATGCGATTACCCGCGGTAATAACCGACTGCTGCGTTATTTGCAGGAGCCGGGGTTGATGACTATTCGCTATACCGATGATGCCCAGGCGAGCCGTTTTGCCGTGCAGTCCTATGCGGCACTGGTTCTGGCGCGTCAGCAGAAAGCACCGCTGGGTGTGCTGCGTGAAATCTGGGCGCGCCATGCACAGGCGAAAGCAGGTTTGCCGTTGTTGCAGCTGGGTGTGGCACTGAAAGCGATGGGTGATGCTGCGCGCGGTGATGAGGCAATTGCGCTGGCGCAGAACACGCCGCGTCAGGATAAAAATAGCTGGATGGCGGATTACGGCAGCGAGCTTCGTGATAATGCGCTGATGCTGAGCCTGCTGGAAGAAAACAAACTGCTGCCGGATGTGCAGAACACGTTGTTGAACACGCTGTCACAGCAGGCCTTCGGTGAGCGCTGGTTGTCGACGCAGGAGATGAATGCACTGTTCCTGGCGGCGAAAGGTTTGCAGGATTTGCCGGGTAGCTGGCAAGTGCGCACCTCGTTGCAGGCGGATCCGCTCAGCGGTGATAAGTCACTGTCGCGCAATCTGACGCCGGATGAACTTAGCTCGCTGAAAGTGACGAATACCGGAACCCAACCCCTGTGGCTGCGTCTCGACAGCAGCGGTTACCCGGAATATGCGCCGACACCGTCCAGCAATGTATTGCAAATTGAGCGTCAATTCCTGGGAACTGACGGCCAACTGAAATCGTTGTCTTCACTGCGCAGTGGGGACCTGGTGCTGGTCCATTTGGAGGTGAAAGCCAACCAGAATGTTCCAGATGCACTGGTTGTTGATCTGCTGCCTGCAGGCCTTGAACTGGAAAACCAGAATCTGGCAAACAGCAGCGCCAGCCTGCAAGACAATGCGGGGGAGGTGCAGAACCTGCTCAACCAAATGCAGCAGGCCGATATTCAGCATATCGAATTCCGCGACGACCGCTTTGTTGCGGCTGTTGCGGTAAACCAAGGACAGCCAGTGACGCTGGTATATCTGGCGCGCGCCGTCACGCCGGGCACTTATGCTGTCCCTGTTTCACAGGTGGAATCGATGTACGTGCCACAATGGCGCGCCACCGGAACCGCCGACGGGCCGCTGATTATCGTTCCATAACATGACATCATCGCGCCTCAAAAAATCCCGCTGGCTATGGCTGGCGGGATTTCTCATGTTTATCGGGTTGGCAGCATTGATCGCGGATCGTCTATGGCCGTTACCGCTCAATGAAGTCGCTCCCGCTCGCGTGGTTGTTGCCGAAGACGGCACGCCACTTTGGCGTTTTGCCGATGCGGAAGGCATTTGGCGCTATCCCGTTACGATTGAAGACGTTTCTCCTCGCTATTTACAAGCGCTCATCCAGTACGAAGATCGCTGGTTCTGGGATCATCCCGGCGTGAATCCTTTTTCCGTGCTGCGTGCCGCCTGGCAGGATCTGAGTGCCGGGCGTATCATCTCGGGCGGCAGTACATTGACAATGCAAGTTGCGCGTCTGCTCGATCCCCACTCACGCACTTTTGGCGGTAAAGTTCGCCAGCTGTGGCGGGCAATCCAGCTGGAGTGGCATCTCGATAAGCGCCAGATCCTGACACTGTATCTCAACCGCGCACCGTTCGGCGGCACGCTGCAAGGAATTGGCGCGGCGAGTTGGGCTTATCTCGGCAAACCGCCACAACAGCTGAGCTATTCAGAAGCCGCACTTTTGGCCGTATTGCCACAGGCGCCGAGCCGTCTGCGACCGGACCGCTGGCCGGAACGCGCGCAGGCCGCTCGCGACAAAGTGCTGGGGCGCATGTTGACGCAGGGCGTGTGGTCGAAACAGGTTGTGCAAGAAGCCCGACAAGAACCGGTGTGGCTGTTCCCGCGACAAATGCCGCAGCTGGCTCCGCTGTTTTCTCGTCGTGTGCTGGCAAGCAGTCGCAGTGAAAAAGTGGTTACCACGCTGGACGCTTCTTTACAGCGTCAGCTTGAAGAGTTGGCGTTAAACTGGAAATCACGCCTGCCGCCGCGCAGTTCGCTGGCGATGATCGTCGTCGATCACACCAACATGAAAGTGCGTGGATGGGTCGGATCAGTGGATATCAGTGACGACAGTCGTTTTGGTCATGTTGATATGGTGAGCGCGGTGCGTTCGCCAGGATCGGTGCTCAAGCCCTTTATTTACGGGCTGGCAATGGACGACGGGTTGATCCATCCCGCTTCTTTGCTGCAGGACGTACCGCGCCGTTTTAGCGACTATCGGCCGGGTAATTTTGACAGTGGTTTCCATGGCCCTGTCAGTATGAGCGATGCGCTGGTTCGTTCTCTGAATCTTCCCGCCGTTCAGGTGCTGGAAGCCTATGGACCGAAACAATTTGCCGCGCGTTTGCGTAATGCCGGGTTGCCGCTGATCCTGCCAAACGGAGCTGAACCCAATTTATCGCTGATCCTCGGCGGAGCCGGGGCACGACTGGCAGACATCACCGCCGCATATAGCGCATTCGCCCGTCATGGTCAGGCCGGGCGTTTACGGATGTTACCCGGCGATCCACTGATCGAGCGACCGCTTCTCTCGCCTGGTTCAGCATGGATTATTCGTCGGATCCTTGCGGGTGAAGATCAACCGTTGCCGGATGGTTCGCTGCCTGCACAGGTGCCGCTGGCGTGGAAAACGGGAACCAGCTACGGCTATCGTGACGCGTGGGCGGTCGGTATTAACGCCCGCTATGTGATGGGTATCTGGACGGGGCGTCCGGACGGAACGCCTGTGGTCGGTCAATTTGGTTTTATCAGTGCGATCCCGTTACTCAACCAGGTCAGTAATATGCTGCTTTCTCGTGCGGCATCGGCAAAAAACGGATTACCTACTGACCCACGGCCCGCGTCGGTGAGTTCAGGCACGATCTGTTGGCCAGGCGGTCAGGCTTTACCCGCAGGTGACAGCAACTGTCGTCGCCGCTTATCAAGCTGGCTGCTCGACAACAGCCAGCCGCCAACGCTGTTGCTGCCAGGTCAGGACGGTTTACGGGGTATTCGCTTCCCGGTATGGCTGAACGCACAGGGGCTGCGCGTCGCGGCGGATTGTCCAGAAGCGAAACAAACCACGCTTGATGTCTGGCCGTTACCGCTTGAGCCGTGGTTACCTGCGGGTGAACGCCGGGCCGCGCGTTTACCTGCTGCATCAAAAACCTGCCCGCCGTTACATCAACAGGATCTCATTCCACTGACCCTATCCGGCGTGCGTGACGGTGCGATCATCAAACGTCTGCCTGGCGAGAAACAGGCGGCGCTGGCGTTACAAACTTACGGCGGGGAAGGGCGGCGCTGGTGGTTTATCAATGGCGAACCAACTGACAACACGGGAGCAAACGTGACGTTGAGTCTGGATAAAACCGGGGATTATCAGTTGGTGGTGATGGATGAGGCGGGACAGGTTGTGGCGTTAAGTTTTAGTCTGCAATAGATACATTTCCAATAAGTTACAAGTGTGTGTTGCTAACAATCGTCTTATTTTAACAAAATGTTACCTTCATCCATATGCAGAGTCTTTATTGCTCATTATAATGCGCGCCAGGTCATACACCCCGTATGCACGCACAACAACAGAATATCGATTAGAGGTTATCATGACTATTGAACGTACTTTTTCCATCATCAAGCCAAACGCGGTGGCAAAAAACGTTATTGGCAACATCTTTGCGCGCTTTGAAGCAGCAGGGTTCAAGATTGTCGGTACCAAAATGCTGCACCTGACCGTTGAGCAGGCTCGCGGTTTCTATGCTGAACACGACGGCAAACCGTTCTTCGACGGTCTGGTTGAGTTCATGACCTCCGGCCCAATCGTTGTTTCCGTGCTGGAAAGCGAAAATGCGGTACAGCGTCACCGTGACCTGATGGGTGCAACCAACCCGGCAAATGCGCTGGCTGGCACTCTGCGTGCTGACTACGCTGATAGCTTCACCGAAAACGGCACCCATGGCTCTGATTCTATTGAATCTGCCCAGCGCGAAATCGCTTACTTCTTCGCAGAAGGCGAAGTGTGCGCGCGTACCCGTTAATCGGGCATTACACTTTATTTTGCTGATGCCGCGTGCAGACGTGGCGTCCGTGCACCAAAATTTGTACAATGCAACGCCCCCGGACGAGCAAACTGCTCACCGGGGCGTTTCTTTTTCAACCCTCCAGGGGCCATAACGTGTAATAACGAGGCCGGAAAAAATTATGTCTGAATTAGTTAACACCATTGAAGTCATCACACCTGCGGTTTCCAATAAAGATGCCAAAATCAATCTGCTGGATTTAAACCGTCAGCAGATGCGCGAGTTTTTCAATAACTTAGGTGAAAAGCCGTTCCGTGCCGATCAGGTGATGAAGTGGTTGTATCACTACTGCTGTGATGACTTTGATGAGATGACTGACATCAACAAAGTCCTGCGCGGTAAGCTCAAAGAAGTCGCTGAAATTCGTGCTCCGGAAGTGGTGGAAGAGCAGCGTTCTTCCGATGGCACCATCAAATGGGCTATTGCCGTAGGCGATCAGCGCGTTGAAACGGTATACATTCCTGAAGACGATCGCGCCACACTCTGTGTTTCTTCACAGGTTGGCTGTGCGTTGGAATGTAAATTCTGTTCCACGGCGCAGCAGGGCTTTAACCGTAACCTGCGCGTTTCGGAAATTATTGGCCAAGTTTGGCGTGCGGCGAAAATTATTGGCGCACAGAAAAAAACCGGCGTGCGTCCTATCACCAACGTGGTGATGATGGGCATGGGTGAGCCACTGCTCAATCTGACTAACGTGGTTCCCGCGATGGAAATCATGCTTGATGATTTCGGTTTCGGCCTGTCTAAACGTCGCGTTACGCTCTCGACTTCAGGTGTCGTTCCTGCGCTGGACAAACTCGGTGACATGATTGACGTCGCGCTGGCAATTTCTCTGCACGCGCCGAACGATGAAATTCGTGACGAAATTGTTCCGATTAACAAAAAGTACAACATCGAGACTTTCCTCGGTGCCGTACGCCGTTATCTGGAAAAATCTAACGCTAATCAGGGCCGCGTGACCATTGAATATGTCATGCTCGACCACGTTAACGACGAAACCGATCACGCACATCAGCTGGCGGAACTGCTGAAAGACACGCCATGTAAGATAAACCTGATTCCATGGAACCCGTTCCCTGGGGCGCCATATGGCCGCAGCTCCAATAGCCGAATCGACCGTTTTTCTAAAGTGCTGATGGGCTATGGCTTCACGACCATTGTGCGTAAAACCCGTGGTGACGACATCGACGCAGCGTGTGGTCAGCTTGCTGGCGACGTAATCGACCGTACCAAACGTACAATGCGTAAACGCATGCAGGGTGAACCAATTGCGGTGAAAGCAGTCTGATAGACCGAACCCCACACACGTTTTTCTGTGTGGGGTCTAAAATGTTTAAGGAATAACCGAAACGCACTGATCCGGTTAATAATTACGGTGCGTTTCTGCCCGGTTTGAGGCAGTATGTAACGAAGCAACAATAAGTTAGCCTGATGTATCGAAGGCAAGCTGAACAGGTTGATATTGTTTGTCAAATGACGGGCAATGAGATATTTCGCGGTGGGGGTTGATTCCGCCACAGGACCTTAAATTTACGTACCAGCAGCTGTAGCGAATGAATACTGAAGCCACTCAAGACTCACAAGCAGCACAAAGCACGGGGACGCGTCTGCGTAACGCCCGTGAACAACTCGGACTCAGCCAGCAAGCCGTCGCTGAGCGCTTATGCCTGAAGGTTTCCACGGTTCGCGATCTTGAAGACGATACAACGCCTGCGGATCTCGCTTCAACCTTCCTGCGTGGCTATATCCGTTCCTACGCGCGTCTTGTTCATATTCCTGAAGAAGAGCTTTTGCCGATCCTTGAGAAAGAGGTTCCGGTTCGTGCGGCGAAAATGACGCCGATGCAGAACATGTCTCTGGGCAAGCGTCGTAAAAAGCGCGATGGCTGGCTGATGAGCTTCACCTGGCTGGTTTTGTTTGTGGTCATTGGCCTGACCGGCGCATGGTGGTGGCAGAATCATAAAGCGCAGCAGGAAGAAATCTCCACGATGGCAGATCAATCCAGCGCGGAATTGAATGCCAACGACAGCAGCAACGGCCAGAATGTCCCGCTGGATACCAGCGGTGCACAGGATCAGGCGCCGGGCGCGTCAGCGGATAATTCGCAACCTGCGCCAGATGTGAGCGCGAATGCTCCAGCGTCAACCGCGCAGACTGCACCTGAGCAAACCGCGCCAGCAGTGTCTCCAAACGCTCAAAGCAATGCGGTCGTTCCACCTTCTCAGGCGAACGTTGATAATACTGCGACAGCGGCAGCTAACCCTGCGGCTCCACTGCCGACCGATCAGGCCGCCGTCACGCCAACGGCTGGTGCACATGCGTTGGTGATGAACTTTAATGCCGATTGCTGGCTGGAAGTGAGCGACGCTACTGGTAAAAAACTGTTCAGCGGTTTGCAGCGTAAAGATGGCACACTCAATTTAGAAGGTCAGGCACCGTACAAGCTTAAAATCGGTGCGCCGGCAGCAGTACAAATTCAGTTCCAGGGTAAACCTGTCGACCTGAGCCGCTTTATCAGAACAAACCAGGTTGCACGTCTGACCCTGAATGCTGAAGAATCAGCGCCCCAGGCTCAGTAACAGACGCGTAACGCGGGAGATTTTACATGCATAACCAGGCTCCGATTCAACGTAGAAAATCCACACGTATTTACGTTGGGAACGTGCCAATCGGCGATGGGGCACCTATCGCCGTCCAGTCTATGACTAACACGCGCACCACCGATGTGGAAGCGACGGTCAATCAGATTAAAGCCCTCGAGCGCGTCGGTGCGGATATCGTTCGTATATCGGTTCCAACCATGGATGCAGCAGAAGCGTTCAAGCTTATTAAGCAGCGGGTTAACGTACCGCTGGTGGCCGATATTCACTTCGATTATCGCATTGCGCTGAAAGTGGCTGAATATGGCGTTGACTGTCTGCGCATCAACCCCGGCAATATCGGCAGCGAAGAACGTATTCGCATGGTTGTTGACTGCGCCCGTGACAAAAATATTCCTATCCGCATCGGTGTTAATGCCGGATCGCTGGAAAAAGATCTGCAGGAAAAGTATGGTGAGCCGACGCCACAGGCGTTACTGGAATCTGCCATGCGCCATGTCGATCATCTTGATCGTCTGAACTTCAGTCAATTCAAAGTCAGCGTGAAAGCCTCTGATGTATTCCTTGCGGTGGAATCGTATCGCCTGCTGGCGAAGCAGATCGATCAACCGCTGCATTTGGGGATCACCGAAGCGGGCGGTGCGCGTGCCGGTTCCGTAAAATCTGCGGTCGGCCTTGGTTTGCTGCTCTCCGAAGGGATCGGCGACACCCTGCGTATTTCACTGGCGGCGGATCCGGTCGAAGAGATCAAAGTCGGCTTCGACATTCTCAAGTCCTTACGCATCCGCGCTCGCGGGATTAACTTCATTGCTTGCCCGACCTGTTCGCGCCAGGAATTTGATGTCATTGGCACTGTCAACGCGCTGGAACAGCGCCTGGAAGACATCATCACCCCGATGGACGTTTCGATCATCGGCTGTGTGGTGAATGGTCCGGGTGAAGCGCTGATTTCAACGCTTGGCGTCACTGGCGGCAACAAGAAAAGCGGCTTGTATGAAGACGGCGTGCGTAAAGATCGCCTCGACAACGATGATATGATAAGCCAGCTCGAAGCACGTATTCGTGCCAAGGCCAGTATCCTCGACGAAGCTCGTCGTATCGACGTCCAGCAGGTTGACGCAAAATAACGTATTGGGAAGCGGAGCGCTTCCCGTGTATGATTGAACCCGCAGGCGCTACCTAAGCGTCAGGGTTCATTTTTGTATCTATAAAGAGAAAAAACGTGGCAAAAAACATTCAAGCCATTCGCGGCATGAACGATTATCTGCCGGGCGAAACCGCTCTCTGGCAGCGCATTGAAGGCACTTTGAAACAGGTGCTCGGCAGCTACGGTTATAGCGAAATTCGTTTGCCGATTGTAGAGCAGACCCCGTTATTCAAGCGCGCGATCGGCGAAGTGACCGACGTCGTTGAAAAAGAGATGTATACCTTTGAGGACCGCAATGGCGATAGCCTGACGCTGCGTCCTGAAGGGACTGCGGGTTGTGTACGCGCCGGCATTGAACATGGTCTTCTGTACAATCAGGAACAGCGTCTGTGGTACATCGGCCCGATGTTCCGCCATGAGCGTCCTCAGAAAGGGCGCTATCGTCAGTTCCACCAGTTGGGCTGTGAAGTGTTTGGCCTGCAAGGTCCAGACATCGACGCCGAACTGATCCTGCTCACTGCCCGCTGGTGGCGTGCGCTGGGTATCTCTGAACATGTAAGCCTTGAACTGAACTCCATTGGATCGCTGGAAGCGCGCGCAAATTATCGCGAAGCGTTGGTGGCGTATCTGGAACAGTTCAAGGACAAGCTCGACGAAGACTGCAAGCGTCGCATGTACACCAATCCGCTGCGTGTGCTGGATTCGAAAAACCCGGACGTGCAGGCGCTGCTTGATAACGCCCCTGCGCTGGGTGATTATCTCGACGAAGAGTCTCGCGAACACTTCACAGGCCTCTGTGCGCTGCTTGATGATGCTGGCATCGCGTATACCGTCAACCAGCGTCTGGTGCGCGGTCTCGACTACTACAACCGTACCGTTTTCGAATGGGTCACGACGAGTCTTGGCTCGCAGGGGACCGTGTGTGCCGGTGGTCGTTATGATGGTTTAGTCGAACAGCTTGGCGGCCGTGCTACCCCGTCAGTCGGTTTCGCGATGGGTCTTGAGCGTCTCGTTTTACTGGTTCAGGCAGTGAATCCGGAATTTAAAGCGGATCCTGTTGTCGATATATACCTGGTCGCGTCAGGCACCGGGACTCAGTCAGCCGCATTGCGTCTGGCTGAAGCGCTGCGTGATGAGATGCCAGCCATCAAACTGATGACCAACCACGGTGGTGGTAACTTCAAGAAACAGTTTGCTCGTGCCGATAAATGGGGCGCTCGCGTCGCACTGGTACTGGGTGAATCTGAAGTGGCTGACCGTAATGTGGTGGTAAAAGATTTGCGCTCTGGTGAGCAGACGACTGTAACGCAGGACAGCGTTGCCGCGCATTTGCGCACACTGCTGGGCTAATCGCCCGGGATTATTATTCAGGAGAAGAACTGCGTGGAAGTCTACAGTAACGATAACGATCAGGTCGACGCACTCAAAACTTTCTTTGCTGAGAACGGCAAAGCGCTGGCAGTGGGCGTTGTGCTTGGTATTGGAGCGCTGGTTGGCTGGCGCTACTGGACCTCACATCAGGAAGGTAACTCACGCCAGACCTCACAGGCCTATGAAAGCGCCGTGAGTACGCTGAAAGCGGACAAACCTGAAACCTACGGCGCGGTGGAAAAAATCGCAGCCAACGAAAAAAATGCTTATGGCGCATTTGCCGCCCTGGAACTGGCTCAGAACTTTGTGGATGCCAACCAGCTGGATAAAGCAGAAAAACAACTGCAACTGGGATTGGCTGCGGCACCTGATGACAACCTGAAATCGGTTATCAACATGCGTCTGGCCCGTGTTCAGCTGCAAATGAAACAGCCTGATGCAGCACTGAAAACCCTTGAAGGTATTAAAGGGGATGGCTGGACAGCAATCGTCGCGGATTTACGCGGTGAGATCCTGTTAAGCAAAGGCGATAAGCAGGGGGCTCGCGCCGCCTGGGAAGCTGGCGTAAAAAGTGATGCTTCACCGGCGCTCAGCGAAATGATGCGCATGAAAATGAATAATTTGTCCATCTGAGAGGGACCCGATGCAATTGCGTAAATTACTTTTGCCAGGACTGCTGTCTGTTACGTTATTGAGCGGTTGTTCACTGTTTAACAGCGAAGAAGACGTTGTCAAAATGTCCCCGCTGCCAACGGTTGAAAATCAGTTTACCCCGACGACCTCCTGGAGCGAATCCGTAGGTAGCGGTATTGGTGATTTCTATTCCAACCTGCACCCGGCTTATGCCGATAGCGTAGTGTATGCAGCGGATCGTCAGGGCCTTGTGAAGGCACTGCACGCCGAAAGCGGGAAAGAAGTGTGGTCTGTGAATCTGGCCGAGAAAGACGGTTGGTTCTCCCACTTACCGGCGCTGCTGTCTGGTGGTCTGACTGTAAGCGGTGGCCACGTTTATGTGGGTACAGAAAAAGCACAGGTTTATGCGTTAAACACCAGCGACGGTACCGTTGCATGGAAGACGCCTGTTGCCGGTGAAGCGTTATCACGTCCGGTTGTCAGCGACGGCGTAGTGCTTATCCACACCAGCAACGGCCAGCTGCAGGCACTGAACGAGAGCGACGGTGCAATCAAATGGACCGTTAACCTCGACATGCCAGCACTTTCCCTGCGTGGTGAATCGGCTCCAGTGACGGCCTTTGGTGCAGCCATTGTTGGCGGTGATAACGGTCGTGTTAATGCCGTGCTGATGCAGCAAGGCCAGTTGATTTGGCAGCAACGTATTTCCCAGGCAACCGGTCCGACCGAAATCGATCGTCTGAGTGATGTGGATACCACGCCTGTTATCGTTGATGGTGTTGTTTACGCCCTCGCGTACAATGGTAATCTGACCGCGCTGGATCTGCGCAGCGGCCAGATCATGTGGAAACGCGAAATGGGCTCGGTGAATGATTTTGTCATCGACGGAAAACGTATTTATCTGGTCGATCAGAACGACCGTCTGCTGGCGCTCAGCACCGATGGTGGTGTGACGCTGTGGACGCAGAGCGATCTGCTGCACCGTCTGCTGACTTCGCCTGTGCTGTATAATGGCAGCTTGGTGGTTGGCGACAGCGAAGGTTACATGCACTGGATTAATCCGCAGGATGGCCGCTTTGTTGCTCAGCAAAAAGTGGACAGCTCAGGCTTCCTGACCGATCCTGTAGTGGCCGATGGTCAACTGCTGATCCAGGCGAAAGACGGTACGCTGTACTCCATTACGCGTTAAGTTTGTTCGCAGTATGCATTGCAAACGGCTCCTGTTTTAGCAGGGGCCGTTTTATTGTTTTTAGAATTTAAGAGGCATTTATCATGGTACCTGTGGTCGCGCTTGTCGGGCGCCCTAACGTTGGAAAATCCACGCTGTTTAACCGTCTGACGCGCACCCGAGATGCGCTGGTCGCGGATTTCCCGGGTCTGACTCGTGACCGTAAGTACGGTCGTGCTGAAGTGGAAGGCCGCGAGTTTATCTGTATCGATACCGGTGGTATTGACGGAACTGAAGAAGGCGTGGAAACGCGCATGGCGGCACAGTCACTGCTGGCGATTGAAGAAGCAGACGTGGTGCTGTTTATGGTCGATGCACGAGCAGGGCTGATGCCTGCGGATATCGCCATTGCTAAACACCTGCGTTCACGTGAAAAAGCCACCTTCCTGGTTGCCAACAAAACGGATGGCATCGACCCGGATCAGGCTGTTTCTGATTTCTGGTCTCTGGGCTTAGGCGATATTCATCCTATCGCAGCGTCCCATGGTCGCGGTGTGACCAGCCTTATCGAACAGGCATTGTTGCCGTTCATGGAAGAGATAGCACCTGCTGAAGAAGTGGATGAAGACGCTGAATACTGGGCGCAATTCGAAGCTGAGCAAAACGGCGAAGAAATTGAAGAGCCGGAAGACGATTTCGATCCACGCAGCTTGCCTATTAAACTGGCTATCGTTGGTCGTCCTAACGTAGGTAAGTCAACGCTAACTAACCGCATTCTCGGCGAAGATCGCGTAGTCGTTTACGACATGCCGGGCACCACCCGTGACAGCATCTATATCCCGATGGAACGCGATGAGCGCGAATACATTCTCATCGACACCGCCGGGGTGCGTAAGCGTGGCAAGATAACCGAGACTGTAGAAAAATTCTCGGTTATCAAAACGTTGCAGGCGATTGAAGACGCGAACGTGGTGATGCTGGTTATTGATGCCCGCGAAGGCATTTCAGATCAGGATCTTTCGCTGTTGGGCTTCATCCTCAATAGTGGGCGCTCACTTGTTATTGTGGTCAACAAATGGGATGGCCTGAGCAATGAAGTGAGAGAGCAGGTCAAAGAAACCCTCGACTTCCGTCTGGGCTTCATCGATTTTGCCCGTGTGCACTTCATCTCTGCGTTGCATGGTAGCGGCGTAGGAAACCTGTTTGAATCCGTGCGCGAAGCCTACGACAGTTCAACGCGTCGTCAGAGCACCGCGATGCTGACCCGCATCATGACCATGGCCGCTGACGATCACCAGCCGCCGCTGGTGCGCGGTCGTCGTGTGAAGCTGAAATACGCTCACGCCGGTGGTTACAACCCGCCCATTGTGGTTATTCACGGCAACCAGGTAAAAGATCTGCCGGATTCCTACAAGCGTTACCTGATGAACTACTTCCGCAAATCGCTGGACGTTATGGGCACGCCAATCCGCATTCAGTTCAAGGAAGGGGAAAACCCATTCGCGAATAAGCGCAATACCCTGACGCCGAATCAGATGCGCAAACGTAAACGCCTGATTAAGCACATCAAGAAAGGTAAGTAAGCACGGGTTCGACGCCGGTGCGGAACTCACTCTAACCCGCCTAATGGCGGGTTTTTTTGTCTTTGAGGTTGATGATGAAATTAGGCTTTGTTGGTCTTGGGGCGGTAATCGAAACGGCCTATTTGCCTGCGTTAAAGCGTATCGGTATTTCTCCTGAACATTGCTATGGTTTTGATATTGACGACTCGCGTACGCCTGCGGGTATTCAGCGTTGTCTGACACTCGAGGCACTACTGGCGACAAACCCCGAAATTCTGTTTATCACCACCGGCTCGCTGTGGCATTTGCCGGTGCTTGAGCAAGTACTGAAATCTGCAACAACACGTATTGTGGTGGAGAAGCCTGTCGCCGCTACGCTGGAGCAGCTCGCGCAGTTGCAGGCGCTACTGGCATTACCGGAGAATGTGAATCGGGTGTTGGCGCTCGATCACTGGATGGCACGTGATGGTGTGGCGCAACTGGTGCGTGGAAATCCTGAGAGCGACTGGATTGCTGAGGTTGATTATCCGCGCATGCCAGCACACATATCGTCGCTGGCAGATATTGTCAAAATTGAAGGCTATTTGCTGGAACCAAGTGGGTTCAATGATAAAGGCGAGCCTGTAGCGCTTAACTTTGCCACCGGTGAGCCAGATACCCGCCAGCTTCGCCATCCTGATGGTGTGATTGTGGATATCGGCACGCATGTGCTGGCGATGATGCATGAAACCCTGGCCGCGCTGGGGGCCAATAATCAGCTCAGCCTCACGCTGTGTGAAACCAAAGACCGGCTCGGTAATGCCATTGCTTTGGGCGATGTCACCACCGCAGAGGGCAGTGCGCACCTGCAAGGTGCGCTGTGCGGTATTCCGCTGGAAATGTGGCTGAACAAATATGCCGGGCCGTCCGGTGGGCAGAAAGGGATCCGTCTGCATCTGCGCAATGGCGTTGTGCTGAGCCAGGACAGACGAGGCGTTCACGAAGTGCTGGAAGTGTGGCAAGGCGAAACAGTGCAACGCTGGACGCTGACAGGGCCGGTGTACGACCGCTGTCTCGAACGACACATCCTCGGCGCAAACAGCCTTTTCGAGCGGGCACCTGAGCAGGTCAGCTTGCTCACTCAGCGACGTATTGCGGAAGTCACCGCGCTACTGCAGTTACAGCAGCAACTGCGCGGCCCGCATTAAGGCTTGTGGTAAAATAGGTGCAAGATTTTCGGATGACCAAGGAGTCAACGATGGAACTGAACTGTCCGGTTTGTGATGCTCAGATGGAACAGCAGGGCGATAAAGCGCATTGTGCGAAGTGTCAGCAGGATTATACGGTGCAGGCGCGGTGCCCGGAGTGCCATAAGCCGCTGGAGGTGTTAAAAGCCTGCGGTGCAGTGGATTATTTCTGCCAGAATGGCCATGGATTGATGTCGAAAAAACGCGTGGAATTTGTGCCTGTCACGCAGTAAAAAGAGCGGTTTAACGCCCGGTGGCGCAGCGCTGACCGGCCTGCAAGTTCGAAACGGCGTAATTATTTCGCTTTGCGAGCGCGAGGTTTCTTCACTGGCGTTATCTTAGTGACTTCACTTTCCACCACGCCATCTTCCAGACGCGTCGTCAGTTTGTCGCCTGCAGTGAGTTGTTTGCTTTTCTTCACCAGTTTGC
Organism: Scandinavium sp.; assembly: GCA_036495715.1. Taxonomy (GTDB): domain Bacteria; phylum Pseudomonadota; class Gammaproteobacteria; order Enterobacterales; family Enterobacteriaceae; genus Scandinavium. Next base: position 17,303 of record DASXML010000017.1, on the reverse strand, counting down.
CATCGGCGGCGGTTGTTACGCTGTAGCCACGTGCCAGCGTGGAGAGCGGGCTAACGGCTTCAAGATGGGTCACGGCATTACCAAACCTTTCGCGGGTGGTACTGAGCTGCGCACGAAGCGTTTGCGCCAGACGGTATTCCAGCTGCTGAATGCGCGTCTGCGCCCGGTAAATGCGCGGCTGTGGATTCTGTTGATTCAAACGCTGAATCACACGCTGCTGCCGCTGAGTGGTTTTCTTTAGCCGATTATCCAATGCAAAGCTCATTCGCTGGCGCAGCCTGTCGAGCACGGTTTGCTGACGGGCGAGGCGCAACTGCGGATGTTGCTGCTGTAATCGATGCTGAAGCTGTGAAAAGCGGCGATTACGGTTGCCGATGAAATAGTCCATCGCCATTTCCAACCGCTGTTGGGCTGATTGCACCTGGCGCAATAATTCCAACTGGTTACGGCTGACCATTTCCGCTGCGGCAGAAGGCGTGGGAGCACGTAAGTCGGCCACGAAATCGGCAATGGTGACATCGGTCTCATGACCGACGGCGCTGACAACAGGGATGCGACTGGCGAAAATGGCGCGCGCGACGCGTTCGTCGTTAAAACTCCATAAATCTTCCAGCGAACCACCGCCGCGTCCAACAATCAGCACGTCACACTCTTCACGATTGTTCGCCAGTTCAATGGCACGGACAATCTGCGCGGGTGCATCATCACCTTGTACTGACGTCGGGTAAATGACGACTGGCAGCGACGGATCGCGGCGTTTGAGTACGTGAAGAATATCGTGCAGCGCAGCACCGCTTTTCGACGTGATCACCCCGACGCAGTGCGCAGGTGTTGGCAGTGGTTGTTTGAACTGCTGATCGAACAAGCCTTCCGCTGAAAGCAGGGCTTTCAACTGCTCATATTTTTGCTGCAACAGTCCTTCGCCAGCCGGCTGCATGCTTTCGACGATAATCTGGTAGTCACCGCGGGGCTCGTACAGCGTGATATTCGCGCGAACTAAAACCTGCTGGCCATGTTGGGGCCGAAACGTAACGCGGCGATTGCTGTTGCGAAACATCGCGCAGCGCACTTGCGCGTTGTCATCTTTGAGCGTGAAGTACCAGTGGCCGGAAGAGGGCTGGGAAAAGTTGGATATTTCGCCGCTGATCCACACTTGCCCCATTTCCTGCTCAAGCAGCAGACGCACCGTCTGATTCAGGCGGCTGACGGTAAAAATTGAGGGTGTTTGAGAAGGCAACATGTGAGCGAGATCAAATTCTAAATCAGCAGGTTATTCAGTCGATAGTAACTTGCTCAGACGCGATCGCAAGCATTTTTTGCAAAAAAGTGTGGATGCAACCGATTACGCTCTGTATAATGCCACGGCAATATTTATTAACCATCCAGGTAGAGATATTGCCCATGCTACGTATCGCCAAAGAAGCACTGACGTTTGACGACGTCCTCCTCGTTCCCGCTCATTCCACTGTTCTGCCGAATACTGCCGATCTCAGCACGCAGTTGACTAAATCCATTCGCCTGAACATTCCTATGCTCTCCGCAGCCATGGACACCGTGACGGAAGCGCGCCTGGCAATTGCCCTGGCTCAGGAAGGTGGCATCGGCTTTATTCATAAAAACATGTCGATTGAGCGCCAGGCAGAAGAAGTTCGCCGCGTGAAGAAATACGAATCGGGTGTTGTCTCTGACCCACAAACCGTTCTGCCGACGACCACACTGCAAGAAGTCAAAGAACTGACTGCCCGCAACGGTTTCGCCGGTTATCCTGTAGTAACGGAAAGCAACGAACTGGTCGGTATCATTACCGGTCGTGATGTGCGTTTCGTGACCGATCTCAGCCAGCCTGTCAGCGTGTACATGACCCCGAAAGAGCGTCTGGTGACCGTGCGTGAAGGTGAATCCCGCGACGTCGTGTTCGGCAAAATGCATGAAAAGCGTGTGGAAAAAGCCCTGGTGGTGGATGCGAATTTCCATCTGACGGGCATGATCACCGTTAAAGATTTCCAGAAAGCAGAACGTAAACCACAGGCGTGTAAAGATGAGCATGGCAGCCTGCGCGTCGGTGCGGCCGTTGGCGCAGGTGCGGGTAACGAAGAGCGCGTTGATGCGCTGGTTGCCGCTGGCGTTGATGTACTGCTGATCGACTCCTCGCACGGTCATTCCGAAGGCGTTCTGCAACGTATTCGTGAAACTCGCGCAAAATACCCGGATCTGCAAATCATTGGTGGCAACGTAGCGACAGGCGCAGGTGCGCGTGCGCTGGCTGATGCCGGTGTGAGTGCGGTAAAAGTCGGTATCGGCCCTGGCTCTATCTGTACCACGCGTATCGTTACCGGCGTAGGTGTACCGCAGATTACCGCTGTAGCCGATGCCGTCGAAGCACTGGAAGGTCTGGGGATCCCGGTTATCGCCGATGGCGGGATTCGCTTCTCTGGTGACATCGCCAAAGCTATCGCCGCGGGCGCAAGCGTGGTGATGGTCGGCTCTATGTTGGCAGGCACTGAAGAATCACCGGGTGAAATCGAACTTTACCAGGGCCGTTCTTACAAATCTTACCGTGGTATGGGATCTCTGGGCGCGATGTCGAAAGGCTCTTCTGACCGTTACTTCCAGAGCGATAACGCTGCCGACAAACTGGTGCCAGAAGGTATCGAAGGCCGCGTGGCGTACAAAGGTCGTCTGAAAGAAATTATTCACCAGCAGATGGGCGGCCTGCGCTCCTGCATGGGTCTGACCGGCTGTGGTACCATCGACGCGCTGCGTACCAAAGCGGAATTCGTTCGTATCAGCGGGGCGGGTATTCAGGAAAGCCACGTGCATGACGTGACCATCACCAAAGAATCCCCGAACTACCGCATGGGTTCTTGATTATTCCCCGTGCCCGGCATTCGCCGGGCGCTTTGATTTTGTTTCACTTGCCCTGGAATTATCGTCAATGACCGACAATATTCATAAACATCGCATTCTTATCCTCGATTTCGGTTCTCAATACACTCAGCTGGTGGCGCGCCGCGTTCGTGAGCTGGGCGTTTACTGTGAACTGTGGGCCTGGGACGTTACCGAAGCACAAATTCGTGAGTTCAATCCGAGCGGTATCATCCTGTCCGGTGGCCCGGAAAGTACCACCGAAGACAACAGCCCGCGTGCGCCAGAGTATGTGTTTGAAGCGGGTGTGCCGGTGTTCGGCGTTTGCTACGGTATGCAGACCATGGCCATGCAGCTGGGCGGTCACGTTGAATCTTCGAGCGAGCGTGAATTTGGTTATGCGCAGGTTGAAGTGAAGACCGACAGCGCACTGGTTCGCGGCATCGAAGATTCCCTGACCGCTGACGGCAAGCCTCTGCTCGACGTATGGATGAGCCACGGTGATAAAGTCACGGCTATTCCCGCTGATTTCGTCACCGTTGCCAGCACTGAAACCTGCCCGTTTGCCATTATGGCTAACGAAGAAAAACGCTTCTACGGCGTGCAGTTCCACCCGGAAGTGACCCATACCCGTCAGGGCCTGCGGATGCTCGAGCGTTTTGTGCTCGACATCTGCCAGTGTGAAGCGCTGTGGACGCCAGCAAAAATCATCGATGATGCGGTAGAGCGCATTCGTCAGCAGGTGGGTGATGACAAAGTCATTCTCGGCCTGTCCGGCGGCGTCGACTCCTCTGTGACCGCGATGTTGCTGCACCGCGCAATCGGTAAAAACCTGACCTGCGTGTTTGTAGACAACGGCCTGCTGCGCCTGAATGAAGCACAGCAGGTCATGGACATGTTCGGCGATCACTTCGGTCTGAACATCGTTCACGTGGAAGGCGAAGAGCGTTTCCTGACTGCGTTAGCGGGTGAAAACGATCCAGAAGCCAAGCGTAAAATCATCGGCCGCGTGTTTGTGGAAGTGTTCGATGAACAAGCGCTGCGACTGGAAGATGTGAAGTGGTTGGCGCAAGGGACCATTTACCCTGACGTCATTGAGTCTGCGGCTTCCGCGACCGGTAAAGCACATGTCATCAAATCTCACCACAACGTGGGCGGCCTGCCGAAAGAGATGAAGATGGGCCTGGTTGAACCGCTGCGTGAGCTGTTCAAAGACGAAGTGCGTAAAATTGGTCTGGAACTGGGCCTGCCGTACGATATGCTTTACCGTCACCCGTTCCCGGGGCCGGGCCTGGGTGTGCGCGTGTTGGGCGAAGTGAAGAAAGAGTACTGCGACTTACTGCGTCGCGCGGATGCTATCTTCATCGAAGAGCTGCACAAAGCGGACCTCTACAACAAAGTGAGCCAGGCGTTCACCGTGTTCCTGCCGGTACGTTCCGTTGGCGTAATGGGCGATGGCCGTAAGTACGACTGGGTGGTTTCCCTGCGTGCTGTGGAAACCATCGACTTCATGACCGCGCACTGGGCGCACCTGCCGTACGATTTCCTCGGCCGCGTGTCCAACCGCATCATCAACGAAGTCAGCGGCATTTCTCGTGTGGTGTATGACATCAGCGGCAAGCCGCCCGCGACGATTGAGTGGGAATGATGTGATACCCGCTATCGCATCCTGAAAATGCAAAACCCGCGATATCGCGGGTTTTTTTATGGCTCTCAGGTGAGGGTGACTATTTGTTTTCTTCCTGTGCAGGTTCTTTTTCATCAGGTTCCGTTGGCGCAGTGGTATCCACCATAGCCTCCTGAATCACCTCTTCATCCATCGCCGGATTAAGCGCGACGGCTAATGGGGAAGACATCAGGCTATCAGGCATCACTACATGTGGCAGTGGAGCGTCGACAATAATCTCCGGCTGACGTTTCCTGATCCAACTGATTGCCCCGATAGTTATTCCGCACAGCGTGAAGCAGAAATAAAGCACGTTGCCGCCGAAAGGCTGCATTATTGCGCCGGTTACCAGTGGGCCGATACAGGCGCCCACGCCGAACGCCATTAGCAGGCAGGCGGTCAGTGATACGCGTCGTTCTGCCTCAACGCGGTCATTGGCAATCGCTACGCCTAAAGGATACAGCGAGAACATCGCCATGCTCGACAGGAAGGCGATGCCAAGCAACCAGTAAAACGAGATATGGGGCAAGAGTGACAGTGGCAAAGAGGCGACAGCAAATAGAACTGCGGTATAAAACAACAGATGTTGACGATCGTATCGGTCAGATAGCCAGCTCAGCGGGAACTGTGACACCATGCCGGCGAAAATGGTGACAGCCATAAACAACCCGGTTTGACGGGTTGTTAATCCTTGCGAAATGGCATAGACCGGCGCCAGGCCGTAAAACGCACCTGCGGCCATGCCCATGACCAGCGTCGCCGCCAGCAGTTTTGGAATTGCTTTAAAGAAATAGCCAAGCTCCATCGGCGCGGGCGTCATCGGCTGCGCGGAAGTGCGCGTCGTGAGCGCGATGGGCACCAGGCACAACGCAAAACACAGTGCGACGATAAGCAGCATCGCAGGGCCTATTCCGGCCGCCGCCATCAGAATAATTTGCCCTCCACACAGACCGAGATAGGTCGCGACCATGTAGAAGCCAAAGATAGCGCCGCGTTGTGAAGATTCTGCGCGGTCGTTCAACCAGCTTTCCAGCACCATGTACTGGCACATCATGCACAGGCCGATTATCAGGCGCAGGAATATCCACAGCGGAATGAAATCACTGAGCCCGTGACCGACGACCGAGGCGGTGATTATCCCTGCGCAGGAGACATAAGCGCGGATATGTCCGACCCGGGCAATCAGGTTATGACCGACTTTTCCGCCAATCACCAGACCGAGATAGTTTGCGGCGGTAATTGAACCGATAACCATACCGCTGACCTCCTCATGTGCGAGACGCAATGAGATATAGGTGGTCAACAGCCCGGATCCGAGCAGCATCAGCAGGGTCGTGGTGTACAACGGCATAAAGGTATTAAGAACGTTTTTCATACATTTCCCTGTATTGGCTGTTCGTTACGGATGCACCTCATCGTGCTTGGTTTTTCCGTCAGATGCAAATTCAGGGGTATGACAGGGGATAAGTGAGTGGCTCAGGCGGGGCTAGTTTTACTCACTGGAAACTTGAGTTTCAATGACCTGGCTCGACTGCTGCGCCGCTTTTTTGTCCTGATGATGATACCAGGCACCAATAGAGGAATAGACGAAGCGACCAAAAAAGAAGAGGAAGCTAATAAGGAGAATGATCCGGGTCATGCGACTGTTAAATTGATGTCGTTTTCGCATAGGGGTTGCCTGGCTCACTGAGGGTTCCTTTAAAAATACCCGTTATGGGCGATGGGCATATTAAGGCACAGCGGGGCATCAGGGTCAATTAACAACTGCATAAAAAATGTGCAAGATGCCAGGGGGAAATAAATACTGCTAACTACCGTAAGAAAAATGGGGTTAATCGCAGGTTTGATCGCCTTTTATTGATTTAAATCAAATTACGTATTTTTTAGATAACTATAATCTATTGCCCCATTTCGCGTGGTGGATTTTCGCGAAAATCAAAATCAGGTTGGATGCCTGTCTTTATCTGCCCATCAGGAATTGGGTCCTCTTTTGAGCCTCTATGCATCTTACTGAACTCTATAAAAATAATCGTGATAAGTGGTGGGGACTGCCACTCTTCTTACCGTTGCTGCTGTTGCCCTTGGCCCGTAGTGCGAATACCTTTGCACACATCGATGGCGGTATCGTCGCGCTTTACTATCTTCCCTTGGCCCTTTTACTGAGCCTGATGCTCTTTTTTGGCTGGAAGGCGTTACCGGGGATCCTGCTGGGGATTTGGCTGGTTGTTGCCAAAGGCATGACCATACCCGAAACCATCTGCATCACGTTCCATTTTCTCATTCCGGTTATCCTCAGTTGGGGCGGCTATCGGGTGTTCGTTCCGAGACGACACTCTGTTGCATACGGCTGTACGCGTCTGATGCCACAACGGCTGTTCTGGCAGATGTTTTTCCCTGCAACCGTTTTCCAGATCTTGCTTCTGGCCTGCGTGTTTTTTGATATTCTGCCCAAAAGAATATCATTGGCGGGTGCAGGTCCCCTTACGCTGCACAGTCTCATCAACTATCAATCCATGTTGGTAGGATGTTTAACGGGCGTTCCGCTTTGTTATCTGCTTATTCGAATTATCCGTAACCCATGGTATTTACGATCGTTAATTTCGCAGATTCGACTGCAAATTGATTCAAAAGTCACTGCCTTCGAAATGGTTACATGGTCGTTTATTCTCATGATTATTATGGGATTAATGTTGATACCTGCCGCTAATTCGGCCTCGATTTTTACAACCAACTACACTCTTTCCCTGTTACTGCCGGTGATGTTGTGGGGGTCGATGCGTTTCGGCTATCGACTGATGTCTATTGTCTGGACGGTGGTATTGATAGTTAGTATTCACTTCTACTATCGTTATATGCCTATGTACCCCAGCTATAGCATCCAACTGGCGATCACCTCATCCAGCTATTTGGTGTTCTCGTTTATCGTGGTGTACATGGCGATGCTGTCGACTCAGCAGCGCTATATTCATGCGCGTGTCCGACGAATGGCCTACATTGATCCTGTGGTTCAGATGCCGAATTTGTGGGCGCTTACCCGCAAACTTGCCGCCACGCCGTGGTCCGTACTCTGTTTTTTACGCATTCCTGAGCTCGAAGTGTTGGGCCGCCATTACGGTATGATGGTGCGCATCCAGTACAAACAAAATTTGGGTAAATGGCTGGAGTCTGAGTTGCACGATGGCGAGTGCATTTATCAACTTTCCGGACATGATTTAGTCATTCGTTTGAACACGGAAGCCCACGAGTCACGCATCGACGCCATCGACGCGCAGATCAAAAAATTCCGCTTCATCTGGGACGGGATGCCACTGCAGCCGAATGTTGGGGTCAGCTATTGCCATGTACGTTCTCCGGTAATGCAATTGCCGATGCTGCTGGGGGAATTGAGCACGATTGCTAATTCCTCGCTGCTGACCGGTTCGCCAGAGAATTTGCAGCATCGCAATGCGGCACATCTGCAACAGCGCCTGAAAGACAAAGTCACCATGATGAACCGTCTGCAACTGGCGTTGGAACACGGTCAATTCTGCCTGATGGTTCAGCCGATCGTTGGCATTCGCGGCGATAACTATCACGAAGTGTTGTTGCGCCTGGAAGGTGACAATAACCAGCTCATCGCCCCAGAAGCGTTTTTACCGGTGGCCCACGAATTTGGTCTTTCATCCCGTATCGACTTGTGGGTGTTGGAAAATACCCTGAAATTTATGGATGGCTGTCGTGAAACGCAGCCCGGGCTGCGGTTATCCGTGAACATTTCTCCGTCATCGGCCTGCGGTTCACAGTTCCCAAAAGTCGTCGCGGAACTCTTGAAACGTCACAATATTCAGGGCTGGCAGATCATCTTCGAGCTGACCGAAAGCCAGTCATTGAGCCATCCCGATCAGGCGATGCAAAACATGGAGCAGCTTCAGGATCTGGGGTGTCGAATTGCGATTGATGATTTTGGCACCGGTTATGCCAGCTACGCACGCCTGAAAAAGGTTAAAGCGGATATTCTTAAAATTGATGGCAGCTTCATCCAAAACTTGCTGTCGAGTAGCCTCGACTACCAAATTGTGTCTTCCATTTGTCATTTGGCACGAATGAAGAATATGCAGGTCGTCGCTGAGTACGTTGAAACGGAAGAGATCCGGGATGCGGCGCTGGGCCTGGGGATTGATTATTTGCAGGGCTTCTACATCGGCAAGCCAGAGCCTTTAGAAGGTCTGGCTGCCAATTCTGAATTATTGCTGTCAGGCCGCGATCACGGGTGATTCTTCTTCGGTAATCTTCAACATCCAGCCGGTCACGCCTAACCAGTACTGCTGTTCTTTCTCCAGATCGAGCAGCACCAGCGCATTCTGGCTGAACCAGTTATGCGGGAAGCACAGTGTCCAGTGATTCGCCTCGGTGGTCAGGCGTAACGTTGGTGGCGTTGTGGTCGCCTGACGCTGGTTATTCAGCAGGACACCGAGTCGTAATAGCTGAATCATCGGCAAAAACTGCTTCTTCTTAAACAACGTAAAGCGTGGCAGATCGTCCAGCTTCACCCCTTTACGGTGATAGCGCACCAGGGTGGCGATAAGCGTCTGTTGCTCCTGATTGAAGCCGGGTAAATCGCTGTTTTGCAGAATGTAGGCCGAATGACGGTGCATCCCACTGTGGTTGATATTCAGCCCCACTTCATGCAGCATCGCCGACCATTTCAGCAGGGCCGCCAACTGCGGGTGCGCCTGTTTGGCATTCTGTTGCACCCATTGCTCGTACATCAGATTGGTCGTTTCGAGCACCCGACGCGCCTGTTCACGGTCGATGTGATACTGACTCGCCAGGCTTTCCGCAGTCCGGCTACGGATATCGTCATGGCGGAAACGGCCTTCCATCTCATACAGCACGCCTTCGCGCAATGCGCCATCAGACAGACGCAACTCTTTGATTGCCAATGAGTCAAACACGCCGCACAAAATCGCCAGGCCTGGCATAAATACCGCCTGACGGTCTTCCGACAGCCCTGGCAGGCTGAGCGCACTAAAGCTTTTAAACTTCAGCACTTCTTCAACCAGCATCTCCAGGCGTTCCGGCGTAATAATGCCGTCCTTCTCGCCCATTTCGACCAGCACTTCGTGAACCGCTTTTATGGTGCCAGAGGCACCCATTGCCACGTTCCAACCCTGAATGCGGTATTGCCAGGAGAGTGTTTCCAGTTTCTGCACTGCCGCAAGGCGTGCGCGCTGGAAGTTTTCTTTACTGATAACGCCGCCGGGGAAGAACATCTGAGCAAAACTGACGCAGCCCATACGGCGGCTTTCAACCAGTTGTGGCGTGAAGTCTTCGCCGATAACCAGTTCTGTCGAACCGCCGCCGATGTCGATAACCAGTTTTCGGCCTTTTTCCGGCTGCGTATGTTCCACACCCATAAAGATCAGGCGCGCTTCCTCATTCCCGGAAATGATTTCTATCGGGTAGGGAATCACCTTTTCCGCGCGCTTCAAAAATTCCGGTGCGTTTAGCGCCTGGCGAAGCGTATGCGTGCCAACGATACAGACGCTGGCCGGAGGAAATCCTTGCAGGCGTTCCGCAAACAGAGACAGACAGGCCAGGCCGCGTTCCATCGCTTCTTCACTGAGCATATTGTTTTCATTCAGGCCATCGGCCAGATGGACGCGCTGTTTCAGGCGTCCAATGATTTGCAGCGCACCGTCAACGACGCGCGCGATGACCATATGAAAACTGTTCGATCCCAGGTCAACCGCAGCAATCTCTTGCGGTCGTGACGTTTTGGTTTTAATGGGCATAGATTAATCGGGTTGCTCAAGTGATTTGATGTAGTCGTAAATCGCCAGCTGTGACCGGACTTTGCGGCGATTGCCGCGGGGCACATAACGATTACTCAGTTCTTTGTCGATAAAACGGGCTTTCACGGTATCGCTAAACTGCAGATCGACAATATCCAGCACCTGCTGTTTCAGGCGCGGATCGAGGATCGGTGTGGCAACTTCAATACGGTAATCGATATTGCGCGTCATCCAATCGGCGGAAGAGAGCCACACTTTTTTCGTGCCGCCATCTTCAAAAATATAGAGCCTGTCGTGCTCAAGGTATCGGTCAACGATGCTAATCACGTTAATATTTTCGCTGATCCCTTCCAGTTGCGGAATAAGCGAGCACATTCCGCGTACCAGCAGGTTCACCGGCACGCCGGAGCCGGATGCGGCATACAGTCGGTCAACAAGACCTTTATCCACCAGGTTGTTGAGCTTCAATGTAATGCCGGACGGTTTGCCGTTCTGGGCATTGGCAATCTCTTTATCGATCATGTCATACAGCAGGCGACGCGAGTTCTGCGGTGAAACCATCAGATAATCGAAATTCACCGGACGGTAAGGGTTTTCGATGAAGTTAAACACCCGACGCACTTCGTTGGTAATGCGCGCATCGGCTGTCAGTAATGAGTAATCGGTATAAATTCGGGCGGTTTTCTCGTTGAAGTTACCGGTGCCGATGTGCGCATAACGCACCACGTCATCGCCTTCTTTACGCGAGACGAGGAATAGCTTGGCGTGAATTTTCAGGCCTGGTGCCGAGAAGATAACGTGTACACCGGCTTCCGTCAGACGCTTCGCCCAATGGATGTTGGCTTCTTCATCGAAGCGCGCCTGTAGCTCAACCACCACCGTCACTTTCTTGCCGTTGTGGGCGGCGTGGATCATCGAATCAATAATCCGCGAGTCTTTCGCAACGCGGTAAATATTGATTTTGATGGCCAGCACACTCGGGTCAAACGAGGCCTGACGCAACAGTTCCAGCACGTGTTCAAAGGTGTGATACGGATAGTAGAGCAGCACATCGCGTTCGCGAATGGCGTCAAAGCCGTTGCGGAATTTATCGAACCAGGCATGGCGCAGGCGTGGCAGCGGTTTGTTCACCAGATTGGCTTTGCCGACGTTCGGGAAGCCAATGAAATCTTTAAAGTTATGGTAACGGCCGCCGGGCACGATGGAGTCATAACGGGTGATGGCGAACTTTTTACGCAGCATTTCAACCATCGCGTCCGGCATATCGCGCTGATACACAAAGCGTACCGGCTCTGCCGTCAGGCGCTGCTTGAGGCTGGACGACATCAGCTCCATCAGGCTCGATTCCATCTCATGCACCAGATCGTACTCGGCGTCACGGGTCATCTTCATCGAATAGGCGTTCAGCGCATCGTAATCGAAGAAGCCCTGGAAAATATCATCCAGGCAATAGCGCAGGATGTTATCGAGCAGGATCATCGGTTTGCGACGACGCGGTGTTTCCGGCGGCAAGTTCACAAAGCGCGGAACTTTGTCCGACGGGATTTCCAGCAGCGCGTAATTGGTTTGATCGCCGCGAATGATTTCCACCGCCAGATAGGTGTAATCGTCTTTCAGGAACTGCACCAGATCCGTTTCTCGGTTAATCAGGATCGGCGTAATGTGCTGGCGCAGATAATGTTTGAAATAGTGGCGTAACCAGCCTTGCTGGTTGACTGACAGCTGACGCTCGTTGATCAGGAAGATCTGGTTGCGGGCCATTTCGAGCAGCAGCTCGTTATACAGGCCGTCAAATTCCTGATCGGCTTTCAGCACGCGAGCCTGAATTTTTCCCAGCAGATGGCGGGAATGGGCGGTTAAGCCTTGTTCTTCACTAATGATGATGCGGCGCTTAAGTTCGGCAAAACGCACCTTATAGAACTCATCCAGGTTATTGGAATAAATACCCAAAAACCGCATACGTTCTATCAACGGGTTGCTTTTATCCGCCGCTTCCTGGAGAACACGCTCGTTAAACGATAACCAGCTGAGTTCTTTTTCGATATAAAGCTTATCCTGACCCATTACTACTCACACTCCGGTTGATTGACGCGGACAGCTCTCACATTATGGCGAGCTTTGACCTGAGATGTCCAACTGTGCCAGGTAAGTATGACAATAATCTGTTTGGCGTGGATCTGCGATAACGTTTTTTTATTATTCAGCGGTATGGGAGAGAGAAAATGCTTGTCGAGGTGGACAAGCGTGGAGGGATTACTCTTCGGCGGCGTGGCCCTGTGCTGACAGTTGCACGCCATCCAGCCATGCACCGCTGCCTTTCATTTCCAGGCGTCCATCAACGAACCAACCCACTACCAACGGGTAAATGGCATGTTCCTGATGCTGTACGCGGGCGGTGATATCGTCTTCCGTGTCGCCGGCGAACACGGGCACGTTGGCCTGTAAAATCACCGGACCGCCGTCGAGTTCGTCGGTGACGAAATGCACGGAAGTGCCGTGCTCTTCATCGCCGTTTTCCAGCACCTGACGGTGGGTATTTAAACCCGGATATTTCGGCAGCAGGGAAGGGTGGATATTCAGCAGACGCCCCTGATAATGCGCGACGAACGCCGGACTCAGAATGCGCATGTAGCCTGCCAGCACCACCACGTCGGGAGCGTAAGCGTCGATTTCCTGCATCAGTTCACGATCAAACGCTTCGCGACTGGCAAACTGACTGGCGCTCAGCGCATGCGCAGGGATCTCCGCTTCACGGGCGCGTTCAAGGCCGAATGCATCGGCCTTATTGCTGAACACAGCCCGCAGGGTGCCGTTGATTCTCTTCTGCTTGCAGGCATCGATAATCGCCTGCAAATTGCTTCCATTGCCAGAAATCAGCACCACGATATTTTTCATTACTCGATGACCACACGCTGTTCAGAATCGGATGCTTTGATATAACCGATTTTCCACGCGTTTTCACCTTTCTCGTTCATCAGGGCAATCGCCTTGTCTGCTTCGGCCGCTGGCAGCGCAATCAGCATGCCCACGCCACAGTTGAAGGTGCGATACATTTCATGCTGGCTGACGTTGCCCGCGGTTTGCAGCCAGTTGAACACCGACGGCCACTGCCACGAAGATTCGTCGATAACCGCCTGCGTGTTGTCTGGCAGCACGCGCGGAATATTTTCCCAGAAGCCGCCGCCGGTCAGGTGCGCGATGGCATGCACGTCGACGTTAGCAATCAGCTCAAGAATGTTTTTCACATAAATGCGGGTCGGGGCCAGCAGGTGATCGGCCAGCGGTTTGCTGTCGAGCTCAGTGGTTTCTGGATTGCTGCCGCTCACTTCGAGAATTTTACGCACCAGCGAATAACCGTTGGAATGCGGGCCGCTGGACGCCAGTGCCACCAGTACGTCGCCGTCGGCGACTTTGCTGCCGTCGATGATTTCAGATTTTTCGACGACGCCGACGCAGAAACCGGCCACGTCATAATCTTCGCCGTGATACATGCCCGGCATCTCTGCCGTTTCGCCGCCGACCAGCGCACAGCCGGACTGCAGACAGCCTTCGGCGATGCCGGTGATGACGCTAGACGCGGTATCGACATCCAGTTTTCCAGTGGCGTAATAATCAAGGAAGAACAGTGGCTCTGCGCCCTGAACCACCAGGTCGTTAACGCACATTGCCACCAGATCGATCCCGATAGTGTCGTGACGTTTGAGATCCATTGCCAGGCGCAGCTTGGTGCCAACGCCATCTGTACCGGAAACCAGCACCGGTTCACGATATTTTTGCGGCAGTGCGCACAGTGCGCCGAAGCCACCCAGACCACCCATCACTTCCGGGCGGCGGGTTTTCTTCACCACACCTTTGATTCGGTCAACCAGAGCATTACCCGCATCAATATCAACACCGGCATCTTTATAGCTGAGAGAGGTTTTATCGGTCACTGCAAGTCTCCACGAAGGGCGTTAGCAAATAAAATCGGCGTCATTCTACCAGTCTAAGCAAACGTTTGCGAGCCTGGTTGATGGATATCTTGCACCGGCTGATTTTTGCGAGTTTCAGCCGTTACGTTGACCAAATTTGAACCCGTTCACGAAAATGAAACCGGGTACAGTTTAATGCTTGCAGGTTATTACCACAGCACACAATATCCCACTGAAACCGGTTTCTGAAATGGCATTCAGGAGGAATGAAACAGATGCATATTGCCGCATTTGATATAGGTGGAACGGCGCTAAAAATGGGTGTGGTCACCAACGAAGGCGCGATCCTCGCCAAAGAAAAAATGACCATCAAAGACAGCGATGGCGATGCGATTCTGCAAGGGATTTTAAGCTGGACGCAGGCACATCCCGAATGCGAAGCCATCGCCATGAGTGCGCCGGGGTATGTCAATCCTCACACCGGATTCATCGAAATGGGCGGTGCAATCCGCACATTCGACAATTTCGCAATTAAAGACTGGCTGGAGGAGCGCACGGGTCTTCCTGTTGCCATCGAAAATGATGCCAACTGTGTGCTGCTCGCTGAACGCTGGCAGGGCAAAGCGGCTGAAATGAGCGATTTTCTGGTACTGACCATCGGCACCGGCATCGGTGGTGCCATTTTCTGCAATAACCAACTGGTACGCGGTGCGCGGTTTCGCGGCGGCGAATTTGGTTACATGTTTACCGACCGCCCCGGCAGTCGTCACCCTACGCACTACACCATGAATGCCACCTGCACGCTGCGCGTCTTGCGCCGCCGTTACAGCACCCACTGCGGCAAACCGCTCGATGAAGTCAGCGGCGAAGAGATTTTTGACGCTTACGATGCAGGCGACATGACCTGTCAGCGTCTGGTGGATGATTTCTTCAACGGCATCGCCAGCGGGCTGTACAACCTGGTCAATCTGTTTGACCCACAAACCATTCTGCTCGGCGGCGGTATCACTGAACGCCCGGGCTTCCTCAAACAGCTTAAACAGCATCTCGCGTGGTTCGGCATTGACGAGTACGTCGATACCGTCAGCCACGGCAACGACGCCGGATTACTCGGCGCGGTTTACCATTTTAATCAGCAGTCTGAACGTTAAAGAGGGAGTTGTTATGTCCGGATTTAAAAGCGATTTTCTATGGGGCGGTGCGGTTGCGGCGCATCAATTGGAAGGCGGCTGGAAAGAGGGCGGCAAAGGCCCAAGCGTTGCCGACGTGATGACCGCCGGGGCCCATGGCGTAGCGCGTGAAATCACCGACGGCGTACTGCCAGGGAAAAACTACCCAAACCACGATGCGATCGATTTTTATCACCGCTATAAAGACGACATCAAACTGTTTGCCGAAATGGGCTTCAAATGCTTCCGCACCTCGATTGCCTGGACGCGTCTGTTCCCGAAAGGCGACGAGCGGGAGCCAAATGAAGCGGGCCTAAAATTCTATGATGACCTGTTCGACGAGTGCCTGAAATACGGCATTGAGCCGGTGATCACGCTGTCGCATTTCGAAATGCCATATCACCTGGTGAAAGAGTACGGTGGATGGCGCAACCGTAAAGTGATCGACTTCTTTGTGCGTTTCGCCAAGGTGGCGTTTGAACGTTATCAGCACAAAGTGAAGTACTGGATGACCTTCAATGAAATCAACAATCAGGCGAATTTCCACGAAGATTTCGCGCCATTTACCAACTCCGGCATCAAATATGAGGAAGGTGAAGATCGCGAACCGATTATGTATCAGGCGGCGCACTATGAGCTGGTGGCGAGCGCCCTGGCAGTAAAAGTGGCGCGTGAAATCAACCCGTCGCTGCAAATCGGCTGCATGATTGCGATGTGCCCGATTTACCCGCTGACCTGTGCGCCAGACGACATGATGATGGCAATGAACGCCATGCATCGCCGTTACTGGTTCACCGATGTGCACGTACGCGGTAATTATCCGCAGCATCTGCTGAACTACTTTGCGCGTCGTGGTTTCGCGCTGGATATCACCGACGAAGATAAAGCGGCGCTGAAACAGGGCTGTGTCGATTACATCGGCTTCAGCTATTACATGTCCTTCGCCACCAAAGCGACAGCCGATAATCCGCAACTCGACTATGACGAAACCACCAGCCTGGTTTCCAACCCGTACGTCAAAAAATCGGACTGGGGCTGGCAGATTGACCCGGTGGGCCTGCGTTATTCATTGAACTGGTTCTGGGATCACTACCAATTGCCGTTGTTCATTGTTGAAAACGGATTCGGTGCCATCGACGTCCGTGAAAACGACGGCAGCGTGAATGATCAGTACCGTATCGACTATCTGTCAGCGCACATCAGCGAAATGAAAAAAGCGGTCGTGGAAGATGGCGTCGATCTGATGGGCTACACCCCGTGGGGTTGTATCGATCTGGTGTCTGCGGGCACTGGCGAGATGAAAAAACGTTACGGCTTTATCTATGTCGATAAAGATAACGAAGGCAACGGCACGCTTGAGCGCAGCCGCAAAAAATCTTTCGCGTGGTATAAAAAGGTTATCAGCAGTAATGGCGAATCGCTGTAATCCTTACTCTAATACCCTAGATAATTCGAGTTACAGGACAAAAAGGCAAAGCCGTTTGAACAGCGCTTGCGCTGGCCCCGAAGGGGTGAGGCCAAAAGCCGAATCACGCGGCAAGGGAGTGAATCCCCAGGAGCTTACTGTAGTAAGTGACTGGGGTGAGGGAGTGCAGCCAACCCCCCTGTAGCTTGAAGTATGACGGGTATTCATAAAACCTCGCTTCGGCGTAATGCTTGTCAGTTAAGCCCATTTTAAGCCCGGTGAACCGTTGCGCGCCTGCTGGTTCACGCTTTCCTTTCACGTCCCGGCAACGGGCGCACGAAGGGGGCGGCCAGTCGCCGCCGCCCCCTTCACCCCCGGGCTCTGGCTAACAAAATCGTCGCTTCGCGATACCTTCCGCTTTTCCCTTTCGGCTTTCGGGTCGGGCGCGATGCAACGTCCCTGTAAGTCGCGCCCTCAGCCCGCATCCCTGCGGGCTGACCCGGCCTTCAGGCA
>DASXML010000016.1:0-2037 GCA_036495715.1 Scandinavium sp. | reverse complement strand
CGGCGGCCGGTCTGGCTGAGCTGCTTGGCGGCAGCCCCGCACAGGTTTGCATCGCGGCTGAAATCGGTATGGAGCATAACCTCGGCCTGACCTGCGACCCGGTTGCCGGTCAGGTTCAGGTACCGTGCATCGAACGCAACGCGATTGCCGCCGTGAAGGCCGTCAACGCCACTCGTATGGCCCTGCGCCGCACCAGCGAACCTCGCGTTTGCCTCGATAAAGTCATCGAAACCATGTACGAAACAGGCAAAGACATGAACGCCAAATACCGCGAAACCTCTCGCGGCGGGCTGGCGATGAAAGTGTCCTGCGACTAAAAAGAAAGGCCCTCGAATGGACTGACCCCATAAACCTGGACGGTTCATATTAAGCGGCTTTCAGGGCCTGAGTCCGGTATTCCACCGGACTCAGGCCTTTCAGTCTCAGGCTGATACGCTCATGGTTGTAATAATGGATATATTCATCAATGCCCTGTTTTAACTCATTGATATTTTTGTACTTCATCAGATAAAAACACTCCGACTTTAGCGTACTAAAAAAACTTTCAGCCATCGCATTATCCAGGCAATTACCTTTCCTCGACATACTCTGAATCACGCCCTTCGCTTTTAATTTTTCCTGATAAGCCGCCATCTGATACTGCCACCCCTGATCTGAATGAAGCAAAGGGGTGTCGCCAGTGTTCAGTCTCAGGAACGCCTTCTCCAGCATTGTATGCACCAGTCCCATCACAGGTCTTTCTGACAGGCTGTACGAGATGACCTCACCGTTAAACACGTCCAGCAGCGGTGAAAGATAAAGTTTCTCGCCATTTACGGCGAATTCAGTGACATCAGTCACCCATTTTTCGTTAGGCTTTTCTGCCCTGAAGTCACGCCTGAGGAGGTTGGGGGCAACCGCACCAGCCTGACCTTTCCAGGAACGGTATTTTTTTACCCGGATCGCCGCTACCAGGGACATATCACCCATCAGCCGCTGAACCGTTTTGTGATTAATCAGATATCCACAACGCCTGAGTGCCAGCGTGATGCGGCGGTAACCATACCGGCCTTTATGATACTGATATATCGTGGTGATTTTTTCCCGAATATGCTGATATTTTTCCACGTGCCTCATTGCCTTTAAGTGGTAATAAAGTGTGCTACGGGCCATTCCTGCGGCTTTCAGCAGAGCGTTCAGGTCATGTTTGTGCCTCAGTTCAGAGATTACCTGCGCTTTTTGCCGGTTGTTTTTTCCTGAGCTAAGGCCCGGAGCTTTTTTAGGTAATCCACCTGCGCACGCAGAAAACGGATCTCAGCCAGCTTCTGCTCGTCCGTCAGTTGTTCTGCCGGAATATCGGCATTAATGGATGGGGGGACAATATCTTTTTTCAACTTTTTCCTTCCCTGCCTGAGGCTGAGAAGCACATCAACCCCGGCGGTCTGATAGCACTTAACCCATTGATAAACAGTGCTTTCACCGGAGATATTAAATTTTGCCGTGGCTTCACGAAGCGAGAGTTTATCCCTGATAACGGCCATAACAACACGGAGTCTGAACTCCGGAGAAAATTGACCGGTCTTTCCGGTCAGCCCATCGGGGCCATGAAGTTCGTAAGCAGCAACCCATCTGCGCAGGGCCGTCCGCCCGACACCAAAATGTGCGGCGGCCTCACGAAAACCATCTTTACCGGAAAGATAATGTTGTACGGCGGCAAGCCGTAGCTCAAGTGAAAATTTACGTCTGCTCATAAAAAACTGCACCTTACTCAGTTGGGTGTCCAACTTTTGGGGTGCAGTCCAGAATGAGGGCCTTTCTTTTGTCTTTGACCCGTCCTGAATAGCATTGACACGTTTTCGCCTTAAATCCGGAGAACGTGATAATGGCTGAGTTTAAACGCACACAACGTGACTATCATTTGTCTTTTAAAATTGCTGTTGTTGAGCAGGTTGAAAAAGGCGAAATGACCTACAAACAGGCTCAACTGCGCTATGGTATTCAGGGACGTTCGACCGTTCTGACCTGGTTGCGAAAGCATGGCCACCTTAACTGGGCTCC
>DASXML010000015.1:0-6429 GCA_036495715.1 Scandinavium sp. | reverse complement strand
CCCGAAAGTGATTGAATCGCAGCGCGGCAGCTACCAGAAAATCGATTTGCAAAAAGCCTATGTCGATCACCTGATGGGCTACATTGATGTCGCGAACCTCAAGCCGCTGAAACTGGTGATTAACTCCGGTAACGGCGCGGCAGGCCCGGTGGTGGACGCGCTGGAAGCCCGTTTCCAGGCGCTGAATTTACCGGTGACGTTCATCAAAGTGCACAACGCTCCGGACGGCAACTTCCCCAACGGCATTCCTAACCCGCTGCTGCCGGAGTGTCGCGACGACACCCGCAACGCGGTGATTGAGCACGACGCGGATATGGGCATCGCTTTTGACGGCGATTTTGACCGCTGCTTCCTGTTCGACGAAAACGGTCAGTTTATCGAGGGCTACTACATCGTCGGTCTGCTGGCGGAAGCGTTCCTCGAAAAACAACCGGGCGAGCGCATCATTCATGACCCACGCCTCTCCTGGAACACCGTTGATGTGGTGGAAGCCGCGGGCGGTACACCGGTGATGTCAAAAACCGGGCATGCGTTTATCAAAGAACGCATGCGTCAGGAAGATGCCATCTACGGCGGCGAGATGAGCGCTCATCACTATTTCCGTGATTTCGCCTACTGCGACAGCGGGATGATCCCGTGGCTGCTGGTGACTGAATTACTGTGCCTGAAGGGCAAAACCCTGGGTGAGCTGGTACGTGACCGCATGGCTGCATTCCCGGCGAGCGGGGAGATCAACAGCAAGCTGGCAGACCCGGCGTCGGCGATTGCCCGCGTCGAGCAGCATTTTGCCCAGCACGCGCTGGAAATCGACCACACCGACGGCATCAGCCTGGCGTTCGCAGACTGGCGCTTCAACCTGCGCTCGTCGAACACTGAGCCGGTTGTGCGTCTGAACGTGGAATCACGCGGTGATACGGTGTTGATGAAGGCCAAAACGGAAGAAATTCTCACGTTACTTCGCAAATAAATGCAGGAACCAGAGGTTCAGCAGACATTGACATGGCGCTCCAGGAATAGGCAAACAGTGTGACATAGATCAGCAAAGGCTATTCATTCTGCCTACTACTGGGTTAACATCTTCTCTACATTCAAGCCGCGCACACCCCGCGTGGTGACCACACCTGACAGGAGTATGTAATGTCCAAGCAACAGATCGGCGTCGTCGGTATGGCAGTGATGGGGCGCAACCTGGCGCTCAACATCGAAAGCCGTGGTTATACCGTCTCCATCTTCAACCGCTCCCGTGAAAAAACTGAAGAAGTGATTGCCGAGAATCCAGGCAAGAAACTGGCTCCTTTCTACACGGTGCAAGAATTCGTCGAGTCTCTGGAAACACCACGCCGCATCCTGTTAATGGTGAAGGCGGGCGAGGGCACGGACAAAGCCATCGAATCTCTTAAGCCTTACCTGGAAAAAGGCGACATTATCATTGAAGGTGGTAACTCCTACTTCCCAGACACCGTGCGTCGTAACCGCGAACTGTCTGCTGAAGGCTTTAACTTCATCGGTACCGGTGTCTCCGGTGGTGAAGAGGGCGCACTGAAAGGCCCGTCCATCATGCCTGGCGGTCAGAAGCATGCTTATGAACTGGTTGCCCCAATCCTGACTAAAATAGCTGCTGTTGCCGAAGACGGCGAACCGTGTGTGACCTATATTGGTCCCGACGGCGCGGGTCACTACGTGAAGATGGTTCACAACGGTATCGAGTACGGCGATATGCAGCTTATCGCTGAAGCCTACTCTCTGCTGAAAGGCGGCCTGAAACTCTCTAACGAAGAACTGGCGCAGGTCTTCACTGAGTGGAATAACGGCGAGCTGAACAGCTACCTGATCGACATCACCAAAGATATCTTCACGAAGAAAGATGAAGACGGAATCTATCTGGTTGATGTGATTCTCGATGAAGCAGCGAACAAAGGCACCGGTAAATGGACCAGCCAAAGCTCTCTGGATCTGGGCGAGCCACTGTCTCTGATCACCGAATCCGTGTTTGCGCGTTATATCTCTTCTCTGAAAGATCAGCGTGTTGCGGCATCGAAAGTGCTGAGCGGACCACAAGCTAAACCTGCTGCTGATAAGGCGGAGTTCGTTGAGAAAGTTCGCCGTGCGCTGTATCTGGGTAAAATCGTTTCCTATGCTCAGGGCTTCTCTCAGCTGCGTGCTGCTTCGAACGAGTACAACTGGGATCTGAACTACGGTGAAATCGCGAAGATTTTCCGCGCGGGCTGTATCATTCGCGCCCAGTTCCTACAGAAAATCACCGATGCTTATGCTGAAAACGCAGACATCGCGAACCTGCTGTTGGCACCGTACTTCAAGAAAATTGCTGACGACTACCAGCAGGCACTGCGTGATGTTGTTGCCTATGCCGTCCAGAACGGTATTCCGGTTCCGACCTTCTCTGCGGCTATCGCTTACTACGACAGCTACCGTGCTGAGGTGCTGCCAGCGAACCTGATTCAGGCTCAGCGTGACTACTTTGGTGCGCACACTTATAAGCGTACGGATAAAGAAGGTGTGTTCCACACCGAATGGATGGATTAATCTTAATCATCAATATTTGATATCAAACCCGGAGCGTGTCTCCGGGTTTTTTTTAGCTAAAAAAACGTCAGTTTTTCGAAGTAGTCCGAATGTCACCTCAACATTGGGGTAATTCACCGCATCCGCCTTGACAGTGCCTCGCTGCAAGAGGTAAAAACCCCAACAGCTATTGATTATCGTGATGGCAAAAGCCGTCTCTGCCCCGTTAACTGAATAAAGTTGCCTTCTAATGAAAATTACAATTTCTGGTACAGGTTATGTTGGCCTTTCAAACGGCATTTTGATTGCCCAGAATCACGAGGTCGTGGCACTGGATATCGTGCAGGCCAAAGTGGACATGCTCAATCAGAAGCAGTCACCGATTGTCGACAAAGAGATTGAAGAATATCTGTCTACCAAAGCGTTGAATTTCCGCGCCACGACAGACAAGCACGATGCATATCGCGATGCTGATTATGTGATTATCGCGACCCCAACCGATTACGATCCGAAAACTAACTATTTCAACACGTCCAGCGTTGAAGCGGTGATCCGTGATGTGGTGGCGATCAATCCTAAAGCGGTGATGATCATCAAATCCACTATTCCAGTGGGTTTCACACAGTCGATGAAAGATGAACTGGGTATCGACAACGTAATGTTCTCGCCAGAATTCCTGCGCGAAGGCCGAGCGTTGTACGACAACTTGCATCCGTCGCGTATTGTCATCGGTGAACGTTCAGAGCGTGCAGAGCGTTTCGCGGCGTTGTTGCAAGAAGGCGCCATTAAGAAAGATATCCCGACGTTGTTCACCGACTCCACTGAAGCGGAGGCGATCAAGCTGTTTGCCAATACCTATCTGGCGATGCGTGTAGCCTACTTCAACGAGCTTGACAGCTATGCGGAAAGTCTGGGCCTCAATAGCCGCCAGATTATCGAGGGCGTTTGCCTTGACCCCCGCATCGGTAATCACTACAACAATCCGTCGTTCGGTTATGGCGGTTACTGCTTGCCGAAAGACACCAAGCAGCTACTGGCAAACTACCAGTCTGTGCCGAATAACCTGATTTCTGCGATTGTTGATGCTAACCGCACCCGTAAAGACTTTGTTGCTGACTCTATTTTGTCGCGTAAACCGAAGGTCGTTGGCATCTATCGCTTGATCATGAAGAGCGGTTCCGATAATTTCCGTGCCTCTTCAATTCAGGGGATTATGAAGCGCATCAAAGCTAAAGGCGTGCAGGTCATTATTTATGAACCCGTGATGCAGGAAGATGAATTCTTCCATTCCCGCGTGATGCGTGACCTCGATGCCTTCAAGCAGGAATCGGATGTGATCATCTCTAACCGTATGGCAGCTGAGCTGGAAGATGTGGCTGAAAAAGTCTACACCCGCGATCTGTTCGGTAACGACTAAACCCTTGTTACTCAATATTCAAAAGGCCCTCAACTGAGGGCCTTTTGTCTTTCTGACATCGCTGTACGAATAAATTACACGTTGTAGAAACCGCGATACCAGTCTACGAAGCTCTTCACTCCGTCTTTCACTGAGGTTTCTGGTTTAAAGCCCGTCACTTCCTGTAAGGGTTGGGTATCGGCGCTGGTTTCCAGTACATCACCTGGCTGAACAGGCATCATGTTCTTGTCAGCTTCGATGCCCAAGGCCTCTTCCAGCGCGGTAATATAATCCATCAATTCAACGGGAGAGCTGTTCCCAACATTATAGACGTGATAGGGCGCGGAACTGCTTGCCGCTGAGCCCGTTTCTACAGTCCAGTTAGCATTGGGCTGAGGAATCACATCCTGCAGACGGATAATTGCTTCGGCGATGTCATCAATGTAGGTGAAATCACGCTTCATTTTGCCGTAGTTATAGACGTCAATACTTTTGCCTTCGAGCATGGCTTTGGTGAACTTGAACAAGGCCATATCAGGGCGGCCCCATGGGCCATAGACGGTGAAGAAACGCAGGCCGGTGGTCGGTAAACCATACAGATGTGCGTAGGTGTGAGACATCAACTCGTTGGCTTTTTTAGTCGCCGCGTACAGTGACACCGGGTGATCGACGGAGTCGTCCGTAGAGAACGGCATTTTGCGGTTCAGACCGTAGACAGAACTGGACGACGCATACAGCAGATGCTGCACTTTATTATGGCGGCAGCCTTCGAGTACGTTCAGATGACCTAACAGGTTAGCCTCTGCATAGATATGTGGGTTTTCCAGTGAATAACGTACACCCGCCTGTGCTGCGAGATGGATAACGCGGTCAAATTTCTCATCGGCGAACAGCGAAGCCATGCCTTCGCGGTCAGCCAGATCGATTTTTTGGAAACTGAATCCAGGTTTTTGCAGCAGATCGAGTCGCGCTTGCTTGAGACTGACGTCGTAATAGTCATTGAGATTATCAATCCCGACCACCTGATGCCCTGCTTTCAACAGACGTTCGGCTACGTGAAAGCCAATAAAACCGGCTGCGCCGGTAACCAGGTATTTCATCATTGTTCCTCAAAACAGACCAGAAAAGCACCACACAGCTTCTGGGATAACTGAAAGTAAAATCATACCGTTAGCGAGTGCAAAAAGATAATCGTTATCTACAATTAGCGTAGCCGTTTTTTTCGGTCAATTAATGAGGATTCAGGCACAATTCCTATAGTAATTCTTATGTACGTGGGTAGACTGTTCCGCCTTGTGGGCTTTTCTTAAATTTGCAGTAAGGTTTGTATGGCACAGGATAACAATAAGCATTTTACCGGTCACAGCAACGAGCCGGAGCAGATCGACTTGCTCGATCTTATCGTGCAGATCTGGCGTGGGAAGGTCACTATCGTGATTTGCGTTGTCGTAGCTATTCTGCTTGCAGTGGGCTACATCATGATTGCTAAAGAGAAATGGACCTCTACGGCACTGGTCACACAGCCTGATTCTGGTCAGGTTTCTAGCTATGTGAACGCGATGAACATTCTCTACGGTAATAGCGCGCCGTCGGTGAGTGCTATCCAGCAGGATTTCGTCTCTCGCTTTAACTCTTCGTTCTCTGCTCTTTCCGAAAGTCTGGATAACCAGGAAGAACCTGAGAAATTGAATATCGAAACTGCTGTGAAAGGGCAGGGTCTGCCGTTGCGTGTGTCATACACGGCGCACAGCGCAGAAGAAGCACAGCAAACGCTGGCAAAATATATTCAGCAAGTGGATGACAGTGTCGCTAAAGCCGTTGACAGCGATCTTAAATCCAACATCGGTTCCCGCAAAAATGATCTTGAGCAGTCTCTGACGACTCAGGAGAAAGTGGCGACGGAACAAAAAGCGCTGCGTATCGCGCAGATTACTCAGGCGCTGACCATTGCTGAGCAATCTAAAATCAAATTGCCTCAGGTCCAGCAAGCTGAGCAGGTCTCGCAAGACACCATGTTTATGCTGGGCAGTGACGCGTTGGGTGCGATGGTGAAAAACGAAGCCACTCGTCCGCTGACATTCCCTGACAGCTATTACCAGACACGTCAGACGTTACTCGATGTAGATAACCTGATGACGGGCGGTAAGGATGATGAGCCGAAAGTCTCGAATATTCATGCCTACCGTTACGTGATGAAACCCACGCTGCCGTTCCGCCGTGACAGCCCGAAACGTGCCATTATTTTGGTTCTTTCTGTGCTGTTAGGTGGCATGGTCGGAGCAGGGCTCGTTCTGGGGCGCAATGCGCTGCGTAACTACCAGCCAAAAGTCTGATATTTTACTCAGCAATAAAAAACCGGGCTATCGCTATAATGCTTGTCAGTTAAGCCCTTTTTAAGCCCGGTGAACCGTTGCGCGCCTTCTGGTTCACGCTTTCCTCTCATGTCCCGGCAACGGGCGCACGAAGGGGGCGGCCAGTCGCCGCCGCCCCCTTCACCCCCGGGCTCTGGC
>DASXML010000014.1:0-22386 GCA_036495715.1 Scandinavium sp. | reverse complement strand
CCCGAAAGTGATTGAATCGCAGCGCGGCAGCTACCAGAAAATCGATTTGCAAAAAGCCTATGTCGATCACCTGATGGGCTACATTGATGTCGCGAACCTCAAGCCGCTGAAACTGGTGATTAACTCCGGTAACGGCGCGGCGGGTCCGGTGATTGATGCGCTGGAAGCCCGTTTCCAGGCGCTGAATCTGCCGGTCACCTTTGTCAAAGTCCATAACACCCCGGACGGCAATTTCCCTAACGGTATCCCGAATCCACTGCTGCCGGAGTGTCGCGACGACACCCGCAACGCGGTGATTGAGCACGACGCGGATATGGGCATCGCTTTTGACGGCGATTTTGACCGTTGCTTCCTGTTCGACGAAAACGGTCAGTTTATCGAGGGCTATTACATCGTCGGTCTGCTGGCGGAAGCGTTCCTCGAAAAACAACCGGGCGAGCGCATCATTCATGACCCGCGTCTGTCGTGGAACACCGTTGACGTGGTGAACATGGCGGGCGGCACGCCAGTGATGTCAAAAACCGGTCACGCGTTTATCAAAGAACGTATGCGCCAGGAAGACGCCATCTACGGCGGCGAAATGAGCGCCCATCACTATTTCCGTGATTTTGCTTACTGCGACAGCGGGATGATCCCGTGGCTGCTGGTGACTGAATTGCTGTGTCTGAAAGGCAAAACGCTGGGCGAGCTGGTGCGTGACCGTATGGCGGCGTTCCCGGCGAGCGGCGAAATCAACAGCAAACTGGCAGAGCCGGGTTCGGCCATTGCCCGTGTGGAACAGCACTTCTCGCAGCACGCGCTTGAAATCGACCGCACCGACGGCATCAGTCTGGCGTTTGCAGACTGGCGCTTCAACCTGCGCTCATCGAACACTGAGCCGGTTGTGCGTCTGAACGTGGAATCGCGCGGTGATGCGTCGCTGATGGAAGCGCGGACGAAGGACATTCTGGCCCTGCTGAACCAGTAAAGCCCATTCCCTCTCCCGGACGGGGGAGGGACACTTTTAACAGGAACAACGATGACGACTCTAAGAAAGCGCGAGCGAGCCAAAACGAATGCATCGTTAATCTCAATGGTGCAGCGATTCTCCGACATTACCATCATGTTTGGTGGGCTGTGGGTAGTCTGCAAAGGGGCTGCACTGCCGTTTTCCTACATGCATTTGTTGATGGCGCTGATTACCCTCGTGGTGTTTCAGATGATTGGCGGGATGACAGATTTTTACCGTTCGTGGCGCGGTGTGCGCATGACGACTGAGCTGCTGTTACTCCTGCAAAACTGGACGTTAGCGCTCATTATTTGCGCCGGGCTGTTGGCCTTTAACAACGATTTCAATAACAGCCTTGCGGTCTGGCTGGCGTGGTATTTGCTGAGCACCTGCGGCATGGTCGCCTGTCGGGCGTTTATCCGCTTTGGCGTGGGCTGGCTGCGCAACCGGGGTTACAACATTCGTCAGGTGGCCGTCGCCGGTGATATGCCTGCGGGCCAGATATTAATGGACAGTTTCCGCAATCAGCCGTGGCTCGGTTTTGAGGTGGTGGGGAGCTATCACGATGCCAAACCGGGCGGGGTAGGCAACGATTGGGCAGGAAACTATGAGCAACTGCTGGAAGATGCGCGGGCAGGAAAAATTCATAACGTCTATATCGCGCTGGCGATGAAAGAAGAAGCCTGTATTAAAGATTTGGTCCGCGAACTGGCCGACACCACCTGTTCGGTGATCCTTATTCCTGACGTGTTCACCTTCAATATTCTCCATTCCCGTATCGACGAAGTGAACGGCGTGCCGGTGGTGCCGCTGTATGACACGCCGCTGTCTGGTCTGAATCGTGTGCTGAAACGCGTGGAAGACATTGTGCTGTCGATGATGATTTTGCTGCTGATTTCCCCGGTGCTGGCGTGCATTGCGTTGGCGGTCAAAATGACGTCGCCGGGACCGATTATCTTCCGTCAGACCCGTTATGGCATGGACGGTAAGCCTATCAAGGTGTGGAAATTCCGCTCGATGCGGGTGATGGAAAACGACGCAGTGGTGACACAAGCGACGCAGAATGACCCGCGTGTGACTCGCGTCGGTAACTTCCTGCGCCGTACTTCGCTTGATGAGCTGCCGCAGTTTATCAACGTGTTGACCGGTGGGATGTCGATTGTCGGACCACGCCCACACGCGGTGGCGCATAACGAAGAGTATCGTCAGCTCATCGAGGGCTACATGCTGCGCCATAAAGTCAAACCGGGTATTACCGGCTGGGCACAAATTAACGGCTGGCGCGGTGAAACCGATACCCTCGAAAAAATGGAAAAACGCATCGAATTCGACCTGGAGTACATCCGCGAATGGAGCCTGTGGTTCGATATTCGCATCGTGTTCCTGACGATTTTCAAAGGCTTTGTCAACAAAGCAGCGTATTGAGGTAGTGACATGAGCCTGAGAGAAAAAACCATCAGCGGTGCGAAGTGGTCCGCCATGGCCACGGTGGTGATCATCGGCCTGGGGCTGGTGCAGATGACCGTGCTGGCGCGCATTATCGACAATCACCAGTTTGGTCTGCTGACCGTGTCGCTGGTGATTATTGCCCTGGCAGACACGCTGTCGGATTTTGGTATCGCCAACTCGATTATTCAGCGCAAGGAAATCAGCCATCTCGAACTGACCACGCTGTACTGGCTGAACGTTGGGCTGGGGATTGGGGTGTTTGCGCTGGTGTTTTCACTGAGCGGCGTGATTGCCGATGTGCTGCATAACCCCGATTTGGCGCCGCTGATGCGCACGCTGTCGTTTGCCTTTGTGGTGATCCCACACGGGCAGCAGTTCCGCGCGTTGATGCAAAAAGAGCTGGAATTCAACAAGATTGGCATGATTGAAACCTCTGCCGTGCTGGCGGGGTTCACCTTTACCGTGGTCAGCGCGCATTTTTGGCCGCTGGCGATGACCGCGATCCTGGGTTATCTGGTCAACAGTGCGGTGCGTACACTGCTGTTCGGCTGGTTTGGCCGCCGGATTTACCGTCCGGGTCTGCATTTCTCGCTGGCATCCGTTTCGTCGAATTTGCGCTTCGGCGCGTGGCTGACCGCCGACAGCATTATCAACTACGTGAACACCAATCTCTCGACGTTGGTGCTGGCGCGTATTCTCGGCGCGAGTGTCGCCGGCGGCTACAACCTGGCCTATAACGTCGCGGTTGTGCCGCCGATGAAACTCAACCCGATTATCACCCGCGTACTGTTCCCGGCCTTCGCCAAAATTCAGGACGACACCGCCAAACTGCGCGTCAACTTCTACAAGCTGCTGTCGGTTGTCGGCATCATCAACTTCCCGGTGCTGCTGGGCCTGATGGTGGTTAGCAACAACGTGGTGCCGCTGGTGTTCGGCGAGAAGTGGGTCAGCATCGTGCCTGTCCTGCAACTGCTGTGCGTGGTGGGCCTGCTGCGGTCTGTCGGTAATCCGATTGGTTCGCTGCTGATGGCGAAAGCGCGAGTGGACATCAGCTTTAAATTCAACGTCTTCAAAACCTTCCTGTTTATACCGGCGATCCTCATCGGCGGTCATTTGGCCGGTGCGCTGGGCGTGACGCTCGGCTTCCTGCTGGTGCAGGTCATCAACACCGTACTGAGCTATTTCGTGATGATTAAACCAGTGCTGGGCTCCAGCTACCGGGAATACATTCTCAGCCTGTGGCTGCCGCTGTATCTGTCGCTGCCGACGCTGGCGGTGAGTTACGGCCTTGGCGTGGCATTCAATGGCGCGTTGTCTCTGCCACTGCTGCTGGTGATGCAGATTGCCGCGGGCGCGTTCGCCTTCGCGCTGATGATCGTGCTGTCCCGGCATCCGCTGGTGGTGGAAATGAAATGCCAGCTGTGCCGTAGCGAAAAAATGAAAGTGCTGCTGCGTGCGGGATAAAGCGCAAAAGCAACATTATCAAAATCAAAGACACGAAAAATTCTGGTGATATCAGCCAACGCAGAGATCGCCAGAAGTATGACGTGGATTAAAGAGGTCTCTATGAAATTACTGATCCTGGGCAACCACACCTGCGGTAACCGCGGCGACAGCGCCATTTTGCGCGGCCTGCTGGATGCCATTAACACCCTGAACCCGGATGCGGAAGTGGACGTGATGAGCCGTTATCCGGTCAGCTCTTCCTGGCTGCTGAATCGCCCGGTGATGGGCGATCCGCTGTACACGCAGATGAAACAGCACAACAGCGCGGCGGGCGTGATGGGGCGCGTGAAGAAAGTGCTGCGTCGTCGTTACCAGCATCAGGTGTTGCTTTCCCGCGTGACCGACAGCGGCAAGTTGCGCAATATTGCTATCGCTCAGGGCTTCACTGATTTCGTCCGTCTGCTCGGCAACTATGATGCGATTATTCAGGTCGGCGGTTCGTTCTTCGTTGACCTCTACGGCGCACCGCAGTTTGAACACGCGCTGTGTACTTTTATGGCGAAAAAGCCGCTGTACATGATTGGCCACAGCGTCGGCCCGTTCCAGGATCCGCAATTCAATCAGTTGGCGAACTACGTGTTTGGTCAGTGTGATGCGCTGATCCTGCGTGAATCGGTCAGCCTGAATATGATGCAGCGCAGCGACATCACGACGGTCAAAGTGGAGCAGGGCGTCGATACGGCCTGGCTGGTCGATCATCATAACGAAGACTACACCGCCAGCTACGCCGTTGAGCACTGGCTGAACAAGATGGGTCAGCATAAAACGGTCGCGGTGACTCTGCGTGAACTGACGCCTTTTGATAAACGCCTCGGCACCACGCAGCACGCGTACGAAGAAGCGTTTGCCGGGGTCGTGAATCGCATTATCGATGCCGGGTATCAGGTGATTGCGCTCTCTACCTGTACCGGTATCGACAGCTACAACAAAGATGACCGCATGGTGGCGCTGAATTTGCACAAGCACATCAGCGACCCGTCGAAGTATCACGTGGTGATGGATGAACTGAACGATTTGGAAATGGGCAAAATCCTCGGCGCCTGTGACCTCACCGTCGGCACACGTCTGCATTCGGCGATCATCTCGATGAACTTCGACACGCCGGCCATCGCCATTAACTACGAGCATAAATCTGCCGGGATCATGCAACAGCTGGGGATGCCGGAAATGGCGATGGACATTCGTCATCTGCTGGACGGGAGCCTTGGCACGATGGTGGCGGATACGCTCGGGCAGCTTCCGGCGATCAACGAACGCCTGCGTGTGGCGGTGAAAGCGGAACGTCAGAACGGGTTGCAGATGGTGAAATCCGTGCTGGACCGCATCGGGGAGGGGAAATGAAGGTTGGTTTCTTCCTGTTAAAATTTCCGTTGTCGTCTGAAACCTTCGTTTTAAATCAGATCGTGGCGTTTATCGAAATGGGCTATGAGGTGGAAATTGTCGCGCTCCTGAAGGGCGACATGACCAACACTCACGAGGCCTATACGCGCTACGGTCTGGCGCAGAAAACCCGCTGGCTGCAGGATGAGCCGGCGGGGAAACTTGCAAAACTGCGCTATCGCGCATTCAGTACCCTGAAAGGCTTGCCTCGCACGGCAACGTGGCGGGCGCTGAACGCCCGCCGCTATGGTCATGAAGCGCGCCACCTCATTCTTTCCTCGATTGTGTCGCAAAACCCACAGCCTTTTAGCGCCGACGTGTTTATCGCTCACTTTGGCCCGGCGGGCGTTACCGCCGCCAAACTGCGCGAACTGGGCGTTTTACGCGGCAAAATCGCCACCGTTTTTCATGGGATCGACATTTCCAGCCGCGAGGTGCTCAGCCACTACACACCGGAGTATCAACAGCTGTTTCGCCGCGGCGACATGATGCTACCGATAAGCGATTTGTGGGCCGGTCGCCTGCAAACCATGGGCTGTCCGGCGAACAAAATTGTCGTCTCGCGGATGGGCGTCAACATGGAACGCTTTGCGCTGCGCCCGGTGAAAGCGCCGGGTGAAACGTTGCAAATCATTTCTGTGGCCCGTCTGACTGAGAAAAAAGGGCTGCATGTGGCGATCGAAGCCTGTCGTCAGCTAAAAGAACGCGGGGTGCGTTTTCACTATCGCATTCTGGGTATTGGCCCGTGGGAACGCCGCTTGCGTACGCTTATCGAACAATATCAGTTGGAAGACGTGATTGAGATGCCGGGCTTTAAGCCGAGCCATGAAGTGAAAGCGATGCTGGATGACGCTGACGTCTTTCTGCTGCCGTCCATCACCGGGGCGGATGGCGATATGGAAGGTATTCCTGTGGCGCTGATGGAGGCGATGGCGGTAGGTATTCCTGTCGTTTCAACCGTCCACAGCGGCATTCCGGAACTTATCGACGCAGGCGAATCTGGCTGGCTGGTGCCGGAAAATGACGCCGCATCGCTCGCGGACAGACTTGAGGCACTTTGTGCTGTTGACCGTCAGGCGCTGCAGCCAGTCGTGACCAAAGCGCGAGCGAAAGTCGAATCTGAATTCAATCAGCAGGTGATTAATCAACAGCTAGCCAGCCTGCTACAGACGCTGTAAATGAGGTCGCATGACGGAAAAAAAGTATTCCCTTTCACGCCGCTCCTTCCTTGGGGCCAGCTCTGTGCTGGCCGTACTGCCGCTCATCAACAGTCCTGCCGCCCGGGCATTGGGGCGAAACGATGCGGTCGATATTCGTCATTACAATCCAGGCAACGACTGGATCCGCGCGTTCAACGACGCGTTTAAAGACAGCGATGTGGTTGAAGTCCCGAAGGGCGTGGTCTGCGAGAACATTAACACCGGCATCATCATGCCACCGGGCAAAACGCTGCTCGTTTCCGGGGCGCTGAAAGGCAATGGACGTGGGCGTTTCGCGTTGCAGGATGGCTGTAAAATCGTTGGCAACAGCGGCAGCCTGGACAATATTTGCCTGGATGTCCGGGGTTCCGACTGTGTGATTCAGGGCGTGATGTTGAGTGGCTTCGGTCCGGTGGCGCAAATCTACATTGGCGGTAAAGACAAACGCACGATGCGTAATTTGCTTATCGACAATATCACCGTCACGAAGGCCAATTACGGCATTCTGCGCCAGGGATTTCACAACCAGTTCGACGGCGTAAAAATCACCAACGGGCGCTTCACTGAGTTGCAGGGGGATGCTGTCGAGTGGAATGTGGCGATTAACGACAAAAACATTCTCATCTCCGATCACGTCATCGACAACATCAACTGCACCAACGGCAAAATCAACTGGGGCATCGGGATTGGCCTCGCGGGAAGCACTTACGACAACGGCTACCCGGAAGACCAGGCGGTGAAAAACTTTGTGGTGGCCAACATCACCGGGAGCAACTGTCGACAACTGGTCCATGTCGAGAACGGTAAGCACTTCATTATTCGCAATATCAAGGCCAAAAACATCACCCCGGACTTCAGCAAGAAGGCGGGTATTGATAATGCCACGGTGGCCATTTACGGCTGTGATAATTTCATTATAGACAACGTTGATATGGTCAATAGCGCCGGGATGCTGATAGGCTATGGCGTTATCAAAGGCAACTACCTCTCCATCCCGCAGAACTTCAAGCTTAATGACATTCAGATGGACAATTCGACGCTGCCGTACAAGCTGCGTGGGATCCAGATTTCCTCCGGCAATGCCCAGTCGTTCGTGGCCATCACCAATCTTGACCTTAAGCGCGCGTCACTGGAGCTGCACAACAAACCGCAGCACCTGTTCATGCGCAATATCAACGTGATGCAGAACGCGGAACGTGGCCCGGCGCTGTCGATGAATTTTGATTTGCGTAAAGACGTACGCGGCAAGTTTATGGCGAAGGAAGACACGCTGCTGTCACTGGCAAACATCAAAGCGGTGAATGAAAAAGGCCAACGTTCTGTCGATATCGACCGCGTGGATCAACATACCGTGAACGCGAGTGGGCTAAATTTTAGGCTGCCGGGGAAATAATTACGATGATTCCTGGAATGTCGCTGCAACTCTCGGATTAACCCCGAGGTTTTATCAAATTTTGCCTGGTATCATCAAAAAAACGTGCTGGATAAAACGTTCTGACTGGCTATAATTCTCCAACCATTCATAGGTGGACATGATAATGAGTAATTTGAAAGCAGTTATTCCGGTAGCTGGTCTTGGGATGCACATGCTTCCTGCTACTAAGGCTATTCCGAAGGAAATGCTGCCGATTGTCGATAAGCCGATGATTCAGTACATTGTCGACGAAGTGGTTGCTGCCGGGATCAAAGAAATCGTTCTGGTCACGCACGCATCTAAAAATGCGGTTGAAAACCACTTTGACACCTCTTATGAGCTTGAGTCACTGCTTGAGCAGCGCGTTAAGCGCCAGCTGCTGGCGGAAGTGCAGGCCATCTGCCCGCCGGGTGTGACTATCATGAACGTGCGTCAGGCGCAGCCGCTTGGCCTGGGCCACTCTATACTTTGCGCACGACCGATTGTGGGCGATAACCCGTTTGTGGTTGTGCTGCCTGATATCATTCTGGACACAGCTACTGCTGATCCGATGCGTTATAATCTCGCCGCGATGGTCGCTCGTTTCAATGAAACGGGCCGCAGCCAGGTGCTGGCGAAGCATATGGAAGGGGATCTCAGCGAGTACTCCATCATTAAGACCAAAGAAGCACTGGAAGTGGAAGGTAAAATCAGCCGTATCGTTGATTTCATCGAAAAACCCGACCAGCCGCAGACCCTGGATTCTAATTTGATGGCCGTTGGACGCTATGTGCTTTCAGGTGAAATTTGGTCTGAACTTGAGCGTACCGAACCCGGTGCCTGGGGTCGTGTACAGCTGACGGATGCCATTGCAGAACTGGCGAAAAAACAGTCCGTTGACGCGATGCTGATGACCGGTGGCAGTTTTGACTGCGGCAAAAAAATGGGCTACATGCAGGCATTCGTTCAGTATGGACTGCGGAACCTGAAAGAAGGTGCGAAGTTCAGAGAAAGCATCAAGAAGCTGCTGGTTGACTGATTTGTAAAGTACGTTGACCAGATTAAACGGCAGGGGAGGTTATGATGCGACTAGCGCGTATTCATAATGCCACTGCCGTTTTTGCTTTTAAAATCAACAGCTAAAATTAATGGGCTTGGACAGGACAATATACTTTTAGCCAGTTTTCCACTTGTTTTGACAGGCGTTTAAGACCACAATAATGGATTAGATTGAAGAATGTGAGTGGTGGTTTTTTAAACGATTCTTCTGATGACAAACTGACTTTCGTACAGTGCACTGGTAGCTGTTGAGCCAGGGGCGGTAGCGTGCCGAATTGAAATAGGCTTAAAGAGATTAGCCTTGAAATAAAAAACCTATTTACTGATTATAGATTAAGAGCGATATAACGTGAAAATTCTGGTTACCGGTGGCGCAGGATTCATAGGATCTGCTGTTGTTCGACATATTATCAATAATACTCAGGATGCCGTTGTCAACCTCGACAAATTGACCTATGCGGGCAATCTTGAGTCTCTGGCTGATATTGAAAATAGCAACCGCTATTATTTCGAACAGGCTGATATTTGTGATGCTGAAGCGATGGCGCGTATTTTTTCTGAACATCAGCCTGATGCCGTTATGCACCTTGCTGCTGAAAGTCACGTCGATCGCTCTATTACGGGTCCAGCAGCGTTTATCGAAACCAATATTGTTGGCACCTATGTGTTGTTAGAGGCGACCCGAAGATATTGGGCAGTATTGAATTCAGAAAAGAGAGCGGGATTCCGCTTCCACCATATCTCCACTGATGAGGTCTATGGTGACTTGCCTCATCCGGATGAGATGGCACAGGGCGAAGAACTGCCGCTTTTTACTGAAACGACCGCCTATGCCCCGAGTAGCCCATACTCGGCCTCAAAAGCGTCCAGCGATCATCTGGTACGTGCATGGTTACGCACCTATGGTTTGCCGACTATCGTAACTAACTGTTCGAATAATTACGGCCCATATCACTTCCCTGAAAAGCTTATCCCGCTCGTTATTCTTAATGCGCTCGAAGGCAAACCTTTGCCGATTTACGGCAAGGGCGATCAAATTCGTGACTGGCTGTACGTCGAGGACCATGCGCGGGCGCTCTACACCGTAGTAACACAGGGTGTACAGGGCGAAACCTACAATATCGGCGGGCATAATGAGAAGAAAAACCTCGATGTTGTGCATACCATCTGCGATCTGCTTGATGAAATTGTGCCGAAAACGGGTTCCTACCGTGACCAGATTACTTACGTTACCGACCGTCCTGGACACGATCGTCGCTATGCGATTGATGCAGATAAAATCAGCCGTGAGCTCGGCTGGAAGCCAGAAGAAACCTTTGAGAGCGGGATCCGTAAAACGGTTGAATGGTATCTGACAAACACCCAGTGGGTGGAGAATGTGAAAAGCGGGAATTACAAAACCTGGATCGAGCAGAATTATGGAGAGCGTAGCTAATGAATATTCTTCTGTTCGGTAAAACAGGGCAGGTAGGCTGGGAACTACAGCGTGCGCTTACGCCGTTGGGGAACCTTATTGCGGTTGATGTTCATTCAAAAGATTACTGCGGTGATTTCAGTAACCCGGAAGGTGTCGCCGAAACGGTACGGGTGATTAAACCGGACGTCATTGTCAACGCGGCGGCACATACCGCAGTGGATAAAGCTGAATCAGAACCTGAATTCGCGCAGCTACTGAATGCGACCAGCGTTGAGGCTATCGCTAAAGAAGCGGCGAAGATTGGGGCTTGGGTGATTCATTATTCTACGGATTATGTATTCCCAGGTTCTGGTGAAAAACCGTGGCTTGAGACGGATGCAACCGCACCGCTTAACGTATATGGCGAAACTAAGCTGGCGGGTGAAAAAGCGGTGCAAGACAATTGTCCAAAGCATCTTATCTTCCGTACCAGTTGGGTTTATGCAGGCAAAGGCAATAATTTTGCTAAAACCATGCTCCGACTGGCAAAAGAACGCGCGGAACTGTCCGTGATCAATGACCAGTTTGGTGCTCCGACTGGCGCGGAGCTACTCGCGGACTGCACGGCGCATGCCATTCGTGTCGCGATGAACAAACCGGATGTAGCAGGCCTTTACCATCTCGTGGCTTCGGGTGTAACGACCTGGCATGATTTTGCTGCCCTGGTGTTCGATGAGGCACGCAAAGCAGGTATTGAGCTGGCACTTAACAAATTGAATGCCTTAGATACCAGCGCATATCCGACTCCGGCTCGTCGCCCACATAACTCCCGGCTAAATAACCAAAAATTCCAGCAAAGTTTTGATTTGACGCTCCCTCATTGGGAAATGGGTGTTAAACGTATGTTGGCAGAGTTGTTTACAACGACAACAATCTAAATATTAAAAAATGCCTGGTCATGGCATTTTGTGCATAAAGAGATGATGAAATGAATACGCGTAAGGGAATTATTCTTGCTGGTGGGTCGGGTACTCGTCTTTATCCGGTGACGATGGCCGTGAGTAAACAACTTCTTCCGATCTATGACAAGCCTATGATCTACTACCCGCTCTCAACACTAATGTTGGCGGGTATTCGGGATATTCTCATCATCAGCACGCCTCAGGACACACCTCGCTTTGAACAACTGCTGGGCGATGGTAGCCAGTGGGGGCTTAATCTTCAGTATAAAGTGCAGCCAAGCCCAGACGGACTGGCGCAGGCCTTTATTATTGGTGAAGAGTTTATCGGCAATGATGACTGTGCATTAGTCCTGGGCGATAACATTTTTTACGGTCATGATCTCCCGAAATTGATGGATACGGCTGTTAACCAGGAAAATGGGGCAACTGTCTTTGCTTACCATGTTAACGATCCTGAGCGCTATGGTGTGGTGGAATTTGATAAAAATGGTACCGCAATCAGCCTTGAAGAAAAGCCACTTGAGCCGAAAAGTGATTATGCGGTGACCGGGCTGTATTTCTACGATAACAGTGTTGTTGAAATGGCGAAAAATCTTAAACCTTCCGCACGTGGTGAACTGGAAATTACGGATATTAACCGTATTTACCTTGAGCAGGGGCGTTTATCGGTTGCGATGATGGGCCGTGGCTACGCTTGGTTAGACACCGGAACACATCAGAGTCTGATTGAGGCAAGTAACTTCATTGCGACGATTGAAGAGCGTCAGGGACTGAAAGTTTCTTGCCCGGAAGAGATCGCGTATCGCAAAGGATTTATTGATGCGGAACAGGTGAAAAAACTGGCAGTGCCACTCTTGAAAAACGTGTATGGACAGTATTTGCTTAAGATGGTCAAAGGCTATTAATAATGAAAGTAACAAAAACTGATATTCCAGATCTTTTAATTATTGAACCACAGGTTTTTGGCGATGAACGAGGCTTTTTTTATGAAAGCTTCAATCAGCAGAAATTTGATGAAGCCATCGGACGTAAAGTAAATTTTGTCCAGGATAACCACTCAAAATCAAGTAAGGGTGTTTTACGAGGACTGCATTTTCAATCAAAGGATGTTCAGGCTAAATTAGTTCGCGTTATCGCTGGTGCTGTATATGATGTCGTGGTGGACCTTCGTAATGACTCCAGCACGCGTGGGAAATGGTTCGGGATTGAGTTGTCTGCAGACAATAAAAAACAGTTATGGATCCCTGAAGGTTTTGCGCATGGCTTCTTAGTCCTTGATGATAATACTGAGTTTGTTTATAAGTGTAATAATTTTTATAACCCAAATTTCGAGCATACGTTGCTATGGAATGATCCGAAAATAAATATTCACTGGCCGATCGTGGAAAACTCAAAACTAACAATTTCGAGAAAAGATCTGGCAGGTAAAAATTATTCTACTGAGAATTATTTCAGTGCTGTGGATTCGATATGAGTCTAATAAAAAATAGCATTTATAACCTTGCGGGGTTTGCTATTCCTACAATAATAGCAATACCCGCTCTGGGTTTGCTGGCAAGGCTGATTGGCGCCGAAAGTTTTGGGTTGTTTACTCTGGCCTTTGCATTAGTCGGTTACGCTAGTATTTTTGATGCAGGAATAAGCCGGGCCGTTATCAGAGAAATTTCTCTTCACCGAGAGGATGACTTTGAAAAAAAACAAATCATAGCCACAGCAACAATAGTTGTTATTGCTTTGGGTTTGTGTGCAATGACGTTATTTTTGCTGTTTTCGAATGAGATTGTCAGTGCTCTAAATATTAGTGCTAAATATCAAGAGGATACTGCGAAATCATTAAAGCTAATTTCTATAATCATTCCAATTTATCTTATTAACCAAGTCTGGCTTGGTTATCTGGAAGGGTTAGAAAAATTTGCAAATATTAATTTGCAGAGGATTGTTACAAGTAGTGTATTAGCAATTTTACCGACATTATTATGTATGCTGCATGCATCATTGTATTCTGCAATAATGGGCTTGGTCATTGGCAGGTTTGTGTCATTGATCCTCACGGCCTGTATTTGTCGGAAAATAATAATATCGAGCAAATTGTGTTTTAACGCTACTACATTCCACCGACTAATCTCTTTCGGTGGATGGTTAACGATTAGTAATTTAATTAGCCCAGTCATGGTTTATTTTGATAGGTTTGTAATATCGCATATGATTGGAGCAGCTAAAATCGCGTTTTACACAGCTCCTGCAGAAGGTGTGTCGAGACTTATCAATATTCCTTATGCGTTAGCAAGAGCGTTATTCCCTAAATTAAGCTACTGTGTCGATCACGGAGAAAGAAAGCGACTTGAAAGACAATGTTATTTTATTATAAGCATTGTTTGTTTACCAATTGTAATTATCGGGGCCTTATTTTCCTCTTTTATAATGACGACATGGATGGGGCCTGAATATGGCGCTACTGCCGCAAATGTATTGAAAATACTCTTAATTGGTTTTTATTTTAATGCATTAGCCCAAATTCCTTATTCTATGTTGCAATCGTTAGGGAAATCAAAACTAACCGCTTCAGTTCATTTGGTGGAAGTTGTTCCTTACTTATTGCTTTTGCTTTTTTGTACAAATCACTATGGAATCATTGGTACCGCATTCGCCTGGTCGTTGAGGACTTTCTGTGATTTT
This sequence comes from Scandinavium sp., assembly GCA_036495715.1. Classification (GTDB taxonomy): domain Bacteria; phylum Pseudomonadota; class Gammaproteobacteria; order Enterobacterales; family Enterobacteriaceae; genus Scandinavium. The sequence continues at coordinate 8,378 of DASXML010000014.1, read as the reverse complement.
ATCTTGTTATTTGTTTTGTCGAGACGATAATGAAATTAATTGATATTGCTTTAGCAACATATAATGGTGCCAGCTTTATCCAGGAACAAATTGAGTCCATAATTAATCAAAGTTATAAAAATTGGCGGTTATTAATTAGCGATGATGCATCAACCGACGAAACAGTAGACGTTGTTAAAAATTTCGCCTCGATTGATGACAGAATACATATCGTTAATACTGTAAGACAGGGTGGGGTAGTTGCAAACTTTAATACTGCGCTGTCAAATACGACTGCTGATTTAGTCGTACTGTCTGACCAGGATGATATCTGGCCAACAGAGCGATTAGAAACCATGGTGGAAGCATTTGAAAAACAGCTTAAACAAAAAAAAATGGAAAATAAGCCTTTTCTTTTGTTCACGGACCTAACCCTTGTTGATAGTGATAATAAGGTCATAGCGAATAGCTTCTATAAAGCAAATAACATTGATCCGAATGAAAATATAACGAATAATAATTTATTATGGCGCTCAACTGTATATGGCTGTACGACTATGATGAACAGAAAGCTCCTTGATATTGCTTTGCCGATTCCTGGCTATTCAACAATGCACGATCAATGGTTGGCTCTAAATGCTTACCGCTATGGTGGCTTAACATTTTTCAACTATTCTTCTATTCGATACAGGCAACATAGCAATAATGTTGTAGGTGGCTCCCATAAAGGCTTCTATTATAAGTTAGCGAGTTTTTCAAAGAGTTTTGAAATCATTTCTAAAAGTGCACAAAATACGGCAATATTGCTGCACGAAAAACCTGATTTATCAGCATTGGATTACCCAGTAAACAATAAAAAAGATATTGTTAAGTTTTCCTTACGAGAAGTGTTACCGTATGCTTTTAAAGGATCAAGAAAAGTTTACGCATTATTTTCCTTTATAGGGTTCTTGAAAATCTAATGGCCTATATTCTATATTTTATGGTCATAACTTTCCTCTTGACCTTTTTGACAAAACGCAGTCATGGCCTGATTGTTGCCTCCATCATAACATTTCTATTTATCGCGCTAAGTTATCCTGCAGGAGGTGATTGGATTGGTTATTTTGCCAATTATGACTGTGTAGTAAATAATGTCTGTGCGCCTGGTTTCATGCTTTTTGAACCTGGCTATGAACTTATTGTATCAATATTCGGATTTCTAGGATTTCAGGCAATTATAATTGCAATCGCCTTCATCAATATTCTATTGGTTTGCAAATTTGCGAGATCTTTCGAGAATAGTGTATTTATAATTTTCGCAATTATGTGTATGTTTTTATGGTCTATATACATTGAGGCGATTCGACAAGCTATAGCAATCTCTCTTGTCATGTTTGGCATTACTTATCTCAATAAAGGAAAAGCAAAACAATATGCACTATTAGTATTGTTTGCCTCATGCTTCCATATTACTGCACTCATTTGTCTTATTGCATTGCTCCCACTTTATTGGCGTAGAGGGAGTAAGATTGTTGCATATGCACTTTTATTTTTCGGTATGTCATTTTTCTTCTTCGCCAATCAGATTTTAAGAACTGTCCTTTCAATTTTGCCGGGGCAATCTATTGCAAGTGAAAAATTAGAATTTTACCTTTCTTCGGCAGAATATCAGCCTCAGTTATCAATTGGATCTGGAACAGTTTTGGATGTGTTATTAATAATTTTGTTGATCCTTAGCTTTTCAAGAATTAAAAAACAAAAATTGGCCCTGAATAATAGCATTAACGACATTGTTTTTTTAGGTGTATGTCTGTATATCTCTTTTGGGATATTTATTGGGAAAATGATGCCGGTAATGACGCGTATAGGATGGTATGGCTTCCCCTTTGTTCTTATAGCCTTATATAGCAACGTCGGGGGTTCTATATTCTATAGAGGTTATAACCTAACAAGACGCATCACTTTAATGCAGGCTGCAATTTTTGGCTACTTTATTTTGCAAATTATCAGGCCCTTTACTTATGATTACAGTAATTACAACATTTTAACTCAAGAATCCGTACTCCAAAATTTGGATGCACTCGACGACACTTCATTAAGAGTTGCAGCAAAAGAAAAATGTCTTGTTTTGACAAATATGGGATATGGTTTCCTTTGCAGTTTATAGTTAAGCATAGTGCCGGACTATATTAAAGACGATCTTACTTTTGTCTCATTGCGACTTTCCTTATGCCTTACACATGAAAAGTATGGAAGGAAATTGATATGATTTTTGTTGATGGTATTATTTTTTCATTGCAGCGATCAGGTGGAATATCTGTCTACTTTAATGAGTTGCTCAATCACTTGAATAAAAATAATGAATGCGTAACTCATCTTTTATATGAAAATGATAATGGGTATACAAGCACCTATCCAATAAATAGCAAAATTAGATGGAAAATATCGCTGGAACGATTTTTGCGCGTTCCAGTTTCAGGAGATCAAGATGATATTTTTCACTCCAGCTATTACCGCTTGCCAGAAAAAAAGTTCAAAGGGAAAATTGTCACTACAGTTCACGATTTTACCGAAGAGTTATACCCTAGAGGACTTAACTCAAAGGTTCTTCACTTACAAAAAAGAAGGGCCATTCTGAATAGTGATGGATTGATCTGCATATCAGAAAATACAAAAAAAGATATGCACAGATTTATCCCTGAATCGGTGCGCATCCCTACTCAAGTCATTTATAATGGGGTGGGCGATTTTTCTTCAGATAGCCTGGGCGGTAGTTTTGAACCGTATGTGATTTTCGTTGGTGCTCGTAGTGGTTATAAAAATTTCGAGATGTGTGTTTCTGCACTTCAAGATCTCGGGGGGATTAATCTCATCGCTGTTGGCGGCGGCCAGTTCACATCAGCGGAACAAGAGATGCTTAACAAAATCATTCCCGGTCGGTTTTCTCATGCGGGTTTCATCTCGGAAAGTGAACTAGAGAAACTCTATCAAAAAGCATTGGCGTTGGTTTATCCCTCTTATTATGAAGGTTTTGGTATTCCGGTCATAGAAGCAATGAAGTCGGGTTGCCCGGTCATTGCTTCTCGCTCTTCATCAATAACTGAAATTTCAGGGGACGCTGCACTCCTGATAGAAAATATAACTGCAGAAAAACTTAAACTAGCAATACTGGATTTGAAAGATCCCACAATCAGGAACACGAAAATTATCTCAGGTATTACAAATGCTGAAAAATATTCGTGGGAAAAAATGGCGTTTGAAACTCTAAGTTTTTATAATTATTTACGAGGCAAAAAATGAAGGTAGCTTTGATTACTGGTGTTACGGGTCAGGATGGTTCTTATTTAGCAGAGTTCCTTCTTGAAAAAGGCTACGAAGTTCATGGTATCAAGCGCCGTGCGTCTTCTTTCAACACCGAGCGTGTGGACCACATCTATCAGGATCCGCATGCAGCTAACCCGAAATTCCACCTGCACTATGGTGATCTGACCGACACCTCCAACCTGACCCGTATCCTGCAGGAAGTGCAACCAGATGAAGTCTACAACCTGGGAGCGATGAGTCACGTAGCGGTCTCCTTTGAATCTCCCGAATACACTGCCGACGTTGATGCGATGGGTACGCTGCGCCTTCTGGAAGCCATTCGCTTCCTCGGCCTTGAGAAAAAAACCCGTTTCTACCAGGCTTCCACCTCCGAGCTTTACGGCCTGGTGCAGGAAATCCCGCAGAAAGAAACCACCCCATTCTATCCGCGTTCCCCGTATGCTGTTGCCAAATTGTATGCGTACTGGATTACCGTGAATTACCGTGAATCCTACGGCATGTACGCCTGTAACGGCATTCTGTTCAACCACGAGTCTCCGCGTCGTGGTGAAACTTTTGTGACCCGCAAAATTACCCGCGCGGTCGCCAACATCGCCCTGGGCCTGGAGAAATGCCTGTATCTCGGTAATATGGATTCCCTGCGCGACTGGGGTCACGCTAAAGACTATGTAAGAATGCAGTGGATGATGTTGCAACAGGATCACCCTGAGGATTTCGTCATTGCTACCGGTAAGCAGATTTCGGTTCGTGAATTTGTTCGTATGTCTGCTTTAGAAGCCGGGATTGAGATTGAATTTAGCGGCACCGGGATTGACGAAATTGGGACAGTCGTGAAAATCATCGGCGATCAGGCCACTGCAGTGCAGCCAGGCGATGTGATTGTCCGTGTTGATCCTCGTTATTTCCGCCCTGCAGAAGTTGAAACCTTATTGGGTGATCCGTCGAAAGCGAAACAGAAACTCGGATGGATCCCGGAAATTTCTGTCGAGGAAATGTGCCAGGAAATGGTTCGTAGCGATCTGCAGAAAGCGAAACAGCATGCCTTGCTGAAAGCAAATGGCTTTGATGTTTCTATTTCACTGGAGAATTAATCTATGAAAAAAAGAGTTTTTATCGCTGGCCATCAAGGAATGGTTGGCTCTGCAATCGTTCGTCAACTGCAGCAAACAGATGTCGAAATCGTCACAAGATCCCGCCAGGAGCTGGATCTTTTATCTCAGGCTGCGGTCCATGAATTCTTTAAAAATGAGAAAATTGACCAGGTTTATTTAGCAGCAGCTAAAGTAGGTGGTATTCATGCTAATAATGAATATCCTGCTGATTTTATTTATCAAAATTTAATGATTGAAGCCAATATCATTCATGCGGCTCACAGCAATGATGTTAATCAATTACTATTTTTAGGTTCAAGTTGTATCTATCCTCGTTCACTCCCTCAGCCTATGCGTGAGGACGCTCTTTTGACTGGCATCCTTGAGAGTACCAATGAGCCCTATGCCGTCGCGAAGATTGCAGGGATTAAACTCTGTGAATCATTTAACCGCCAATATGGTCGAGATTACAGAAGTGTAATGCCAACGAATTTATACGGCCCGAATGATAATTTTCATTCAGAGAATTCACACGTTATACCTGCTTTGTTAAGACGTTTTCATTCGGCGGCCGCCGACAAATTGGATAAGGTCACCGTATGGGGAAGTGGAAAACCCATGCGTGAGTTTCTCTATGTAGATGACATGGCAGCAGCGTCTGTATTCGTGATGAATCTTCCCCACGATACCTATGCGAAGAATACAAGCCCAATGCTTTCGCATATAAACGTCGGTACAGGGGTCGATTGTACTATTCGTGAACTGGCTGAAACCATTGCTAAAGTTACCGGGTTTGAAGGTGAAATTGCCTTTGACGCAACAAAGCCAGATGGCACACCGAGAAAATTGATGGATGTTCAGCGCCTCGCCAATATGGGCTGGAAATGGTCAGTCTCGCTGCAGGATGGCTTGGCGGTAACGTATGACTGGTTCCTGCAAAACCAGGATAGTTTTCGTAAATAGGAATTAGCAATGTTAGAGTCTACGTTGTTCCGCTCTTTGATAAATAATGCGCCACTCATATCGATTGACCTTATTGTTCGCAATAAAGAGTCTAACATTTTATTAGGTAAAAGAGTAAATGCACCCGCGAAGGGATTTTATTTTGTTCCTGGTGGAAGAATATATAAGAATGAAACGCTGGCGAGTGCCTTTCAACGCATTTGTTTATCGGAGTTGGGGATCAACGTAGACATCTCATCGGTTAAAATGCTTGGTGTTTATGAGCATTTTTATGATGATTCTTTCTTTGGCCCTGAGATTAATACGCATTATGTCGTATTAGCCTATGAGCTTTCTATTGATGTCAATCTTCTGTCACTTCCGGGCGCACAGCATGGTGACTACATTTACATGTGTAAGGATGATATAGTCAGCGCTGAAAATGTACATTCTTATACGCAGCAATATTTTTCCCAGAAGGTTTAAATGTCAAATACTATTCTTCCGGTAATCATGGCTGGTGGCACTGGTAGCCGGTTGTGGCCGTTATCCCGTACTTTATATCCAAAACAATTCTTATCGCTTATCTCAGAATCTTCAATGTTGCAGGAAACCATCACAAGGCTGGATGGTATTGAACACGAAAACCCACTGATCATATGTAACGAAGAACATCGCTTTATTGTTGCGGAACAGTTGCGGAAATTGGATCTTCAACACAGTGGTATCATTCTTGAACCTGTTGGAAGAAATACAGCTCCCGCTATTGCCCTGGCTGCATTGCATGCTATCAAAAATGGGAATGACCCGCTATTACTTATTTTGGCTGCAGACCATGTAATTCAAAATAATAAAGCATTTCTCTGTGCGGTTGAGAACGCTATAGCATTGGCTGAAAATGATAAATTGGTCACGTTTGGTATTGTTCCTGACAAGCCTGAAACGGGCTATGGCTATATAAAACAAGGTGCGGTAGTCTCTGAAAATGCTTTTGAAGTTGCTCAGTTTGTCGAGAAGCCAGATTTACCTACCGCGCAAAAATATATCGAGGATGGTCGATATTACTGGAATAGCGGTATGTTTATGTTTAAAGCTTCTCGCTATATAAATGAGTTGGGTCTGTTCCGCCCAGATATACTTGAAGCCTGTAATAATGCCCTCGCTGGGGTCTCTTTGGATCTTGATTTCACCCGTCTTCATACTGATTCATTTTCTAAATGTCCGGATGAATCGGTGGACTATGCGGTAATGGAATTGACTCAGGATGCCGTCGTTGTACCGTTGGATGCTCAATGGAGTGATGTGGGTTCGTGGTCGGCACTCTGGGAAGTTGATTCGAAAGACAGTGACGAAAATGTGATCCACGGTGATGTTATTGCGGTCGATACCCGTCGTAGTTATCTCTACTCTCAGCATCGCTTGATCAGTGCTGTTGGGCTGGAAGACATTATTGTGGTGGAAACAAAAGATGCGATTCTTGTTTCACATAAAGATAAAGTTCAGTCAGTGAAAGAGGTGGTTAATTGCCTGAAGGATTCTTCACGTAATGAATATCTGCAGCATCGCGAACTGTATCGTCCATGGGGTACCTCCGATGCTGTATCCGAAGGACTCCGATATCATGTGCGTAAAGTGACTGTTAAGCCAGGTGAAAGGACAGCGACACAGATTCATTATCATCGCGCTGAGCACTGGATAGTCGTTACAGGGACGGCGAAGGTCTATTGCGGCGATGCCGCTCATCTTTTAACTGAGAATGAATCAACTTATATTCCTGTCGGAGTGGCACACTCTCTTGAGAATCCCGGGAAAATCTCTCTGGAAATTATCGAGGTGAGAACAGGGGCTTATCTCAGTGATGACGATATAGTTCGCTTAGAGCAATATACACACGGTAATAATTATGAAAGTTAGTATTATCACAGCAACTTATAATAGTGCTAAAACGCTTGCTGATACGCTCAAATCTTTAGAATCTCAGTCTTATGATGATATTGAGTATATCATCGTGGATGGTGCGTCGACCGATAATACACTGACAATTATCAAAGATAATTGTTCGCGCGTTTCTAAAGTTGTCAGTGAGCCGGATAAAGGAATTTATGATGCCTTGAATAAAGGTATCCAGATGGCAACCGGTGACATTATTGGTTTCTTGCATTCCGATGATCTTCTTGCTTACCCGCAGGTGATAGAAGACGTTGTTGCCAAATTCAAAAAAGAACAAACTGACGCTGTGTACGGTGATTTAGATTATGTTTCTAAAGACGACGTAACTAAAGTTGTTCGGCATTGGAAAAGTGGCATATTCAAACGTTTTAAAATGCAGCTTGGCTGGATGCCACCCCATCCGAGTTTCTATATGAAAAGAGAACTCTATTTGAAATGGGGTTGCTTTAATTTGAAATACAGAATATCTGCTGATTATGATTCAATCGTAAGATATTTATGGATACATAATGCCAGTGTCAGTTATTTACCTAAAGTCCTGACCTGTATGCGCGTTGGTGGTATAAGTAATCGCTCTTTTTCGAATATGGTAAAAAAATCGAAAGAAGATGTTAAAGCCATGCGAACCAATGGATTATTGTGGCCTGTTGTTCTGGTTTGCAAGAATTTTTCTAAGCTACCTCAATTTTTGAAATGATCATGACCAAATTAACCTGTTTTAAAGCCTACGACATCCGCGGCAAGCTCGGCGAAGAGCTGAACGAAGACATCGCCTGGCGTATTGGTCGCGCGTATGGCGAATACCTGAAACCGAAGACCATTGTGCTCGGCGGCGATGTGCGCCTGACCAGTGAAACGCTGAAAATGGCGCTGGCAAAAGGCCTGCGTGATGCGGGCGTTGACGTGCTGGATATCGGCCTGTCAGGCACCGAGGAAATTTACTTCGCGACGTTCCACCTCGGCGTGGATGGCGGCATTGAAGTGACCGCCAGCCATAATCCGATGGATTACAACGGCATGAAACTGGTGCGTGAAGGCGCGCGTCCCATCAGCGGCGACACCGGCCTGCGCGACGTGCAGCGTCTGGCGGAAGCCAACGACTTCCCGAAA
>DASXML010000013.1:0-286614 GCA_036495715.1 Scandinavium sp. | reverse complement strand
TGAGGCCCGAAGGTCCCCCACTTTGGTCCGAAGACGTTATGCGGTATTAGCTACCGTTTCCAGTAGTTATCCCCCTCCATCAGGCAGTTTCCCAGACATTACTCACCCGTCCGCCGCTCGTCACCCAGGAGCAAGCTCCCTGTGCTACCGCTCGACTTGCATGTGTTAGGCCTGCCGCCAGCGTTCAATCTGAGCCATGATCAAACTCTTCAATTTAAGTTTGATGCTCTTGAATTAAACTTCGTAATGAATTACGTATGTTCACTCCAGAGACTTGGTATTCATTTAGCGTCCGAAGACGTTTAGAATCCATGTCACTTTGAGTGCCCACACAGATTGTCTGATAAATTGTTAAAGAGCAGTGCAACGCGGCTTTCACTCACCGTTGCGAGGTCCCGTATAATACGTTTTCCTCATTCAGAGTCAAGCGGTTATTTTCGCTTTTCTCTGTCAGAATTTCCGGAGAAACCCTGCTGACCCGGCGGCTTGCTTGCCGTTGTTCCGTGTCAGTGGAGGCGCATTATAGGGAGTTATTCTGAGACGGCAAGAGGAAATTTGAATAATTTTACCGTTCGCGTTTTTTTTCAACAAAAGCGCTATTAATTGCGCTATATGCTGTTTTTCCCGCCGTATTTTGCCGCTGAATGGCATACTAGAAAGGTAATTAGACATAAAGGAATGACATCTATGTCCTTAAGCGCACAGCAATTGGCGGCACAAAAGAACATTTCGTGGGTTCTTGCAGAGAAATTAGCGCAGAAGATTTTAACCGGTGAATATCCGCCGGAATGCATTCTCCCCGGAGAGATGGAGCTTGGTGATCAGTATGGTGTCAGCCGCACCGCCGTTCGTGAAGCAGTAAAGACACTCACCGCAAAAGGCATGGTGCTCCCGCGTCCACGCATCGGCACACGCGTAATGCCTCGGAGCGACTGGAACTTCCTCGACAAAGAACTGCTCTCCTGGTGGCTAACTGAAGACAACTTTGAAGAAGTGGTGAAACACTTTCTTGTAATGCGCAGTAGCCTTGAGCCGCAGGCCTGCATGCTGGCCGCCACGCTCGGCAGTGCGGAACAAAAAGCGAAGCTGAACACATTAATGGAAGAAATGGTCCATCTGAAGCGGCATTTCAACCGCCAGCGCTGGATTGAAGTCGATATGGCCTGGCATGAACAAATCTATGCCATGAGCACCAATCCGTTTCTGACTTCATTCGCTTCGCTCTTTCATTCTGTTTATCAAACCTACTTCGCCGCTATCACGCAAAACGAAGTGGTGAAACTCGATCTCCACCAGGCCATTGTTGATGCCATTCAGGAGAGCGACGGCCAGCGGGCATATCAATCCTGCCAGGCACTCTTGTCGGCTCCAAATACCCAGGCTGCTAAATAGATGACAGAGAAAAAAGCACGCAGTATGGCCGGTCTGCCGTGGATAGCGGCAATGGCCTTCTTTATGCAGGCGCTGGATGCCACCATTCTCAACACTGCGCTCCCCGCGATTGCCCATAGCCTGAATCGCTCGCCGCTGGCAATGCAGTCCGCCATCATCAGTTATACATTGACTGTAGCGATGCTGATCCCCGTCAGCGGCTGGTTGGCCGATCGCTTTGGTACACGCCGCATCTTTATGATTGCCGTAAGCCTGTTTACGCTCGGCTCATTGGCTTGTGCCCTTTCAGGCTCTTTATTGCAACTGGTTATCTTCCGTGTGATTCAGGGGGTTGGTGGCGCGATGATGATGCCGGTGGCACGTCTTGCGCTGCTGCGAGCTTATCCGCGCAGCGAACTGCTGCCGGTACTTAACTTCGTCACCATGCCTGGCCTGGTTGGCCCGATTCTGGGGCCGGTACTCGGCGGCGTGCTGGTGACATGGGCGAGCTGACACTGGATATTCCTGATCAACATTCCGATTGGCATCGCCGGATTGCTGTACGCGCGTAAATATATGCCGAACTTCACCACGCCGCGGCGCAGTTTCGATATGACCGGCTTTCTGCTGTTTGGCCTAAGCCTGGTACTGTTCTCCAGCGGGATGGAATTATTCGGTGAGAAAATTGTGGCGACATGGATGGCACTGGCCGTCATTGTGGTCAGTGTTCTTCTATTACTCATGTATATCCGCCACGCCCGCCGTCATCCGACACCGCTTATTGCTCTGCCAATGTTTAAAACCCGCACGTTCTCCGTCGGGATTGTCGGCAACCTCGCTACCCGCTTAGGGACTGGATGCGTGCCGTTCCTGATGCCACTAATGCTACAGGTTGGATTTGGCTATCCGGCGCTGATTGCCGGTTGCATGATGGCCCCCACGGCGTTGGGCTCTATTCTGGCTAAATCGACGGTGACACAGGTACTGCGTTGGTTGGGTTATCGCAAAACGTTGGTAGGGATTACGCTGTTTATCGGCCTGATGATCGCCCAGTTCTCGTTCCAGTCACCGTCAATGCCGGTGTGGATGCTCGTGCTGCCGCTGTTCGTGTTGGGAATGGCGATGTCGACGCAGTTTACGTCGATGAACACCATCACATTAGCAGACCTGACCGACGAGAACGCCAGCAGTGGCAACAGCGTATTGGCCGTAACACAGCAGTTATCGATCAGTCTTGGCGTGGCAATAAGCGCTGCGGTGCTGCGTTTTTACGAAGGAATCGAGGGTACGAATACCGTCGAGCAGTTCCATTACACCTTTATTACGATGGGCGCCATCACCGTGGTGTCGGCACTGACGTTTATGCTGTTAAAACCTAAGGATGGCCGTAATCTGATTAAGGAACGGCACAAAAAGCCTTAGGCCGAACCGCGCACCACCAGCTCGGGCGTCAGTTGCACACGCTGCTGTTTCTGCCCGGGCTGTGCCATCCGATGAATCAGTACATCAATTGCCAGTTCGCCCAGTTCATCTTTTGGTTGGTGAATAGTCGTCAACGGCGGCGTCATATACGCCGCCAGTTCGATATCGTCGTAACCGACCACCGCCATATCGTTGGGAATATTCATTCCCGCCTGATACAGCGCCTGATACACCCCAACTGCCATTGCATCGTTACCAACGAAAACGGCCTGAGGCGGCACTGGCAGCGCCAGCAACGCCTGCATTGCGGTGAGCCCACCACCAAATTCAAAATCACTGGTAATGATATAGCCAGCCACTACCGGCAAACCGCTACGCGCCATTGCCGCCTGATACCCTTCAAGGCGTAAGCGCGCTGGGGTTTTATCCAACGGACCCGCAATGCATGCGATGCGCGTATATCCCTTATCAATCAGATACTGCGTCGCCATATCGCCGCCGAGCAGCGAGTTGTCCTGAATCAGATCGCTGTCGCCGTCAAACGGCGCCCAATCCATCATTACCGTAGGAATAGAAGGATAGCGCTGGACGATTTCCGGCGATGGCTGATGTGTTTCGGTGCACAGCAGCAGTAATCCATCGACACGCTTTTGCATCAGCGTTTCGAGATTACTGTTCATCCGCTGTTCGTCGCCTTCGGTATTGCACAGTACTAGACTGTAGCCACGCTCAAAGCAGCTGCGCTCCACGCCGCGAACCAGCTCCGAGTAAAACGGGTTGGTACTGGCGGTGATCAGCATGCCAATCGTGCGAGTCTGGTTGAGTTTAAGGCTGCGAGCCAGCGCTGAAGGCGCATAGTTCAGGCTTTTGATCGCGGCGTTCACTTTTTCGGTGATCGCTTCACTGACGAACCTGTCTTTATTAATGACGTGAGAAACCGTCGACGTGGAAACGCCCGCCAGGCGGGCAACATCCTTCATGGTAGCCAAGCGTTACCCCTGCTGACGTAAAAAATCGTCGATCTCTTTGCGCCATGGAACAGAAGGCTGAGCACCCTTGCGAGTAACCGCAATCGCCGCCGCCGCATGAGCGAAACGTAATGCTGTCGGCAATTCGCTGCCTTCCAGTAACGCCGTCATCAACGCGCCGTTAAAGGTATCACCCGCAGCAATAGTATCGATGGCCTGCACTTTAAAACCAGGAACACGCTGACCCTTACCGTTTTCACTGGCCCACACGCCACGGCTGCCCAGCGTAATAATGACTGTGCCGATGCCTTTATCATGCAGCACCTGCGCCGCTTTCGCTGCGTCATCATCGTTTTCGACGCGTATGCCAGTTAGCTTCTGCGCTTCGGTTTCATTTGGCGTAATGATATCCACCAGCGCCAGTAACGCATCAGAAAGCTCACGAGCCGGAGCCGGATTCAGCACCACGGTGGTTTTGTTTTTGTGCGCGATTTCAGCCGCTTTCTGCACACTTTCCAGCGGCGATTCCAGCTGCATCAGCAGCGCGTCGGCGTTGGCGATGCGCTGTTGCTGCTTTTCCACCAGCTCAATGGAAAGCGCTGCGTTTGCGCCCGCATGAATACCGATGACATTCTCACCTTCGCCGTTGACGAAAATCAGCGCTACGCCGGTCGATTCATCTTTCATTACGGTGACCGGGTCAACGTCGATATTGTCGCTCGCCAGCTGTTTGCGTACACGCTCGCCAGTATCGTCATCGCCGGTACAGGCGATAAACGCGATGTTCGCGCCACTGCGCCCGGCGGCAACAGCCTGATTAGCGCCTTTGCCGCCAAACGCCACCTGATACTGATTACCGGTGACGGTTTCGCCCGGGCGCGGGAAAGATTCAAGGTTAAGAATGTGATCGGCATTGATACTGCCAAGGACGACGAGGTTACCTGCGGTTTTCATAATCATGAGTGTCCGATAAAGAGCGCCACCGGGAATACCGGTGGCGCATGCCACACTTTTCTTTTTATCCCCTCAGGCTCTTGTTGGCCTGAATCGGTGATGACTTATTGCTTGATGACCAGCTTCAGGTCAACGGGATATTTGGCCTGAACCTTCTCACCTTTCAGCACCTTAGCAGCAACATCAACGCCCTGGGCGCCGATTTGCTCTGGCAGCTGTGCAATCGTCGCAGCCAGTTTGCCATCATTTACTGCCTTTTCGCCATCCGGAGTGCCGTCAAAACCGACAACCATCACATCTGACTTACCCGCAGTCTGCAACGCACGCAGTGCACCCAGCGCCATTTCATCGTTTTGTGCGAAGACAGCTTTGACGTCCGGATGCGCGGTCAGCAGGTTCTGCATGACGTTCAGACCTTTGGTACGGTCGAAGTCTGCTGGCTGGCTGGCCAGTACGTTAAATTTGTGCGCCGCAACGGCCTGCTGGAAACCTTCACCACGCTCACGCGCAGCCGACGTTCCGGCGATGCCCTGCAGTTCGATAACTTTCGCACCTTCACCGGCTTTCTTCGCGATGTAATCACCTGCGATTTTGCCACCCAGTACGTTATCAGAAGCAATGTGACTGACCACTTCACCTTTCGATGCCTGGCGGTCCAGGGTGATTACTGGGATCTTCGCCTGGTTCGCCATCTTCACGGCGTTGCCCACGGCATCAGAATCAGTTGGGTTGATCAGCAGAATTTTAGTACCACGAACGGTCAAGTCCTGCACGTTCGCCAGCTCTTTCGCCGGGTTATTCTGCGAATCCAGCACCACCAGGTTGTAGCCCAGTTTATCGGCTTCTTTCTGCGCACCGTCTTTCAGGGAAACGAAGAACGGGTTGTTCAGCGTAGAGATAACCAGCGCGATAGTGTCTTTCGCCATTGCGTTAGCACTCACGGTGGCGCTCAGTGCCACAGCGGAAACCAGGGTAGCCAGTTTTTTCATGTTCATATCTGAGATGTCCTGTTATGTCAGTTATTACTGCTTTTTGTTGTCTACCAGCACCGCCAGCAATATCACCACCGCTTTGACGATCATCTGGTAATAGGAGGAAACACCTAACAAATTCAAACCATTATTAAGGAAACCGAGAATCAATGCGCCGATCAGCGTCCCAACAATGCGACCTTTGCCGCCTGCCAGACTGGTTCCGCCGAGCACGACTGCCGCAATCGCATCCAGCTCGTAGCCCGTCCCGGCAGTTGGCTGTGCAGAAGAGAGGCGCGCCACTTCGATAATTCCTGCCAGTGAAGCCAACAGGCCACACAGCGAATAGACGATAATTTTGACTTTATTGACGCTGATACCAGACAGACGCGTCGCTGCTTCGTTACCGCCGAGCGCATAGATGTAGCGCCCTAAGCGTGTGTGATGCAGCATGTACCACGCAGCAAGGAACACAATCCCCATTATCCAAACAGGCGTTGGGATGCCCAGCGGGCGGCCAATTCCGAACCAGCCAAACACATCGGCATTATCCGTAAAGCCGGTATTCACGGGGCTGCCGTTGGTGTACACCATTGTCACGCCACGCAGCAGTAACATCATCACCAGCGTAGCGATAAACGCCTGCACGCGGCCTTTGGCGACAATCACCCCCGTCACCGCGCCAATCGCGGCACCCGCAGCAAGTGCCGCAGCAACCGCCACCAGCGCATTCACTTCTATGCCGACAATCGATGCCGCAATCGCTCCGGTCAACGCCAGCAGCGAACCAACAGACAAATCGATGCCGGACGTCAGAATAACCAGCGTCATCCCCACCGCCATGATGGCATTCACCGACGTCTGTTGCAGAATATTGAACAGGTTATTCACGGTAAAAAAGTTCGGACTCATGGTCGAGACAACCGCAATCAGCACCAGAAGGGCGATCAGCGATTTCTGCTCTAACAACCATGCTTTAGTGAAATAGCGGCGACCCGCAACAGCCTGGGTAGTCATCGTTCTTACTCCTGATTCACACGATTAAGCTTGCCCACAGCGGCAGCCATCAAAACTTCCTGAGTGGCCTGCTCGCGTGTGAATTCACCGCCGAGACGCCCTTCGTGCATCACCATGATGCGATCGCTCATGCCCAACACTTCCGGCATCTCCGACGAGACCAGAATGATGCTCAGGCCATCGGCTTTAAACTGGTTAATCAGCTGATAAATTTCTTTCTTCGCCCCCACGTCCACGCCACGAGTCGGTTCGTCGAGGATCAGTACTTTCGGGCGCGTCATCAGCCCGCGGGCAATCGCCACCTTTTGCTGATTACCGCCGGAAAGCAGGCCAATAGCCTGTTCCATTGACGGCGTTTTGACATTGAACAGACGGATGAAATCACTCACCGCCTGCTGCTCATCTTTATGTTTCAACCCGCCACCGCTGCGGCTGAAATAGCGCAGCGCGGTCAGTGACATGTTCTCTTTGACCGACATACCCAGCACCAGGCCGTCACGTTTGCGGTCTTCCGAGATATAAACGATGGCGTTGGCAAGGCCGTCCTGCGGCGATTTGGTCACCACTTCATGGCCGTCGAGCGTCACGTTGCCGCTGGTCCGGGGTAGCGCACCGTACAATACCTTCATCAGCTCAGTACGCCCGGCCCCCATCAGGCCCGCCACGCCGAGGATTTCCCCTTTGCGCAGCGTAAAGCTGACGTTCTCCACGCCCGACCCGCACAGGTTATCAACCTTCAGGCGCACTTCGCCCGGTGTTTTATCAAGATGCGGGTATTGATCTTCGAGCTTGCGCCCGACCATCATTTCAATCAGCGAATCTTCGGTCAGCGTCGCCACTTCACGCTCGGCGATAAACTGCCCGTCACGAAAGACGGTCACGTCATCGCAAATCTCAAAAATCTCTTTCATGCGATGGGAGATATAAACGATGCCGCGCCCTTGGGCTTTCAGTTCGCGGATAACGCGGAATAACGATTCGGTTTCGGTGTCAGTCAGCGCGTCGGTCGGCTCATCCATGACGATGACCTTTGATTCAAAACTCAGCACCTTGGCGATTTCCACCATTTGCTGATCGCCAATCGACAGTTCGCCCACCAGCCTGTCGCTTTTGAAGCGCAGATTGAGTTTCGCCAGCAGTTTATCTGCCTCGGCGTACATGGTTTTCCAGTCGATTTTGCCGAAGCGGCTAACGAACTCGCGGCCTAAGAAGATGTTTTCGGCAATGGTCAATTGCGGGATCAGATTCAGTTCCTGATGAATGATGCCGATCCCGGCTTCCTGCGACGATTTCGGCCCGGTAAACGTGGTTTCCTGACCGAGCCATTTCAGCGAACCGGCATCTTTACTGTAGATACCAGTCAGCACTTTCATCATCGTCGATTTGCCAGCGCCGTTTTCGCCCACCAGCGCCATCACGCGGCCTGCGTAGACGTTCAGTGATGCGCCGGAAAGGGCTTTCACGCCCGGGAACGATTTATCGATCCCGTTGAGTTGGAGTAATGCGTCCATGACGGCCTCAGAAGGTGACGCCAGCACAGAGAATGATATTCGCATACGGGGAACACTCCCCGCTGCGAATCACCGCCTGACTGTCTGCGGTTTGTTGTTTGAACTGCTCGTGTGTGGTGTAGCGAACTTCAATGGTGTTTCCCTGGTGTTGCTGCAGTTGCTCAAGATGGCTGAGCAACGTTTCGTGGAGCTGCGGATTATGGGTTTTAATTTCCGCGGCGAGAATGGCCGTCTCAACCTGCATTTCCGTGGTGACCACGTCCAGTACCTGCATAAATGTAGGTACGCCCTGGGTTAATGCCATATCAATACGTTGTGTGCTGTGAGGGACAGGCAGGCCTGCGTCACACACGACCAGCGTATCGGTATGCCCAAGACGGGAAATGACCGAGGAGATTTCAGCGTTAAGTACCGTACCTTTCTTCATCTTATGCTCCACTAGCGAAACGTTTCGCTGAAGATAAGTTTAATCTTAACGGCGTTCAGAAAACCACCATCAGGTTACAGAAGTGTGATCGGTATCGAAACGTTTCGCTAAGTGAAATCTGGGAGAGTTTTGATAACTGTTTTGCCGGGTGGCGCTTACCCGGCCTACCGTTTTCGTAGGCCCGGCAAGCGAAGCGCCGCCGGGCGAAGGTGTTGCGGAGGTTAAATCTCGACCTGCGTCCCAAGTTCAATAACCCGGTTCGGCGGGATTTCAAACTGGTCAGGCGCACGCAGGGCGTTACGTTGCAGCAGCAGATACAGCTTGCCGCGCAGGCGCAAATACCACGGTCTGTCGTTGCCGATGATCAGCGATTCATGCGACATAAAGAACGACGTTTCCATCATTCGGCAGCTCAACCCTTCGAGACCACAGCGGTGGAACACTTCTTCCACATTTGGCGTTTCGCGCCAGCCGTAGCTCGCCACCACGCGCCAAAACGACGGCGACAGCTGCTCAATCGACACGCGACGCACGTTATGAACGTAAGGCGCATCTTCAGTACGCAGTGTCAGCAAAATGACGCGTTCGTGCAGTACCTTGTTGTGCTTGAGGTTATGTAGCATCGCAAAAGGGATCACGTTCAGCGCGCGGGACATATACACCGCGGTGCCCGGCACGCGTACCGGCGGCGATTTCTCCAGTGACGCAATCATCGCTTCAAGAGAATTACCGTGCTCGTGCATACGGCGCAGCAGGCGGAAACGCTCGCTTTTCCAGGTGGTCATCACCATGAACATCACCAGACCCAGCGTCAGCGGTAACCAGCCGCCAGAGAGCAGTTTATCGAGGTTCGCCGAAAACAGCGGCACATCGATGCACAGGAATGCCACCACAATCAGGAACACAACGTATTTGTTCCAGTGCCAGTTTTTACGCGCCACGGTGGCCGCCAGAATAGAGGTCAGCACCATGGTGCCGGTCACGGCAATTCCGTACGCCGCCGCCAGGTTACTGGAGTGCTGGAAGCTGACAATCACTAGCACGACGGAAACATACAGCAGCCAGTTGATGAACGGGATGTAGATCTGGCCGGATTCCATTTCGGAAGTGTGAATAATGCGCATCGGCGAGAGATAACCCAGACGCACCGCCTGGCGAGTCAGGGAGAACACGCCTGAAATAACCGCCTGAGAGGCAATGACCGTCGCAAAGGTCGCGATAATCAGCATCGGGATCAGCGCCCATTCAGGTGCCAACAGGAAGAACGGGTTTTTAATTGCTTCCGGGTGTTTGAGCAGCAGCGCGCCCTGGCCGAAATAGTTCAATACCAGCGACGGCAGAACCACCGTAAACCAGGCAATACGAATCGGCAGTTTGCCAAAATGGCCCATATCGGCATACAGCGCTTCCACGCCGGTGATGGACAGCACCACAGCGCCCAGCGCCACAAACGACACCGTTTTGTATTCGAGGAAGAAGTGTACCGCCCAATATGGGTTCAGCGCGTGCAGCACGTCCGGGTTGTCGATGATGCTGCGAGCACCAAGCACCGCCAGCAACAAGAACCAAATCAGCATGATCGGTGCGAACAGTTTCCCCACCAGCGCGGTGCCGTGTTTCTGAATAGCAAACAACAGGGTCAACACGCCAATCGAGATGGGAACTATCCAGCTGTCTAACTGCGGAGCGATGATCTCAAGGCCTTCAATGGCCGACATCACCGAAATAGCAGGCGTAATGACCACCTCGCCATAGAAGAAACTGCCGCCGATAAGCCCGAGGATCACCAGCACCGACGTCATTCGCGCCGAGGTATTACGGCCCGCCAACGACATGAGCGTCAGGATCCCGCCTTCACCGGCGTTATCTGCACGCATCACAAAGGTGATGTATTTCAGGGAAACGGTAAAAATCAGCAGCCAGAAAATCAGGGACAGGAAACCGAAAACGGCATCGCGTTCAACGCCAAATCCAAACTGACCTGAGAGACATTCTCTCAATGTATAAAGCGGGCTGGTACCAATGTCACCGTATACCACGCCGATAGCCGCAAGGGTGATCGCCGGCAACGATTGCTTATTATCAGTGCTCATAGACTCGTCTTTCGTTTAATAAGACAAATGTGTACCCGGTTCCCTGGATCACAAAAGGCGCACAGTATGCACGATTAATAGGAGAATCGTACTCCAAATTGACGTCAGATTAACCTTACGCAAAGAAATGTCAGCAATATATCGCACTATTAACCCGCGCCAGCAAACGGCTATAATCGCTTGATAGCTGGATAAATGGCGGAAGGACACCACTCTATTATGGCGCAATCACACTTATTAGCAGAAAGAATTTCCCGACTCAGTCAGGCCCTGGAAAAGGGGCTTTTTGAGCGTAGCCACGCCATCCGGCTGTGTCTTTTGGCGGCGCTGAGCGGCGAAAGCGTGTTTCTCCTCGGCCCGCCAGGGATAGCCAAAAGCCTGATTGCCCGCCGCCTCAAGTTCGCCTTCCAGCACGCCCGCGCCTTTGAATATCTGATGACCCGTTTCTCCACCCCCGAAGAAGTGTTTGGCCCCTTGTCGATTCAGGCATTAAAAGATGAAGGACGCTATGAACGCTTAACAACGGGCTATCTGCCGGAAGCAGAAATCGTCTTTCTCGATGAAATCTGGAAAGCGGGCCCGGCTATCCTGAATACCCTACTGACCGCCATTAACGAACGCAGTTTCCGCAACGGCGCCCATGAAGAAAAAATCCCCATGCGCCTGCTGGTGGCCGCATCTAACGAGCTGCCGGAAGCTGACAGCAGCCTCGAAGCCTTGTATGACCGTATGCTGATTCGCCTGTGGCTCGACAAAGTGCAGGACAAAGGTAATTTCCGCTCTTTGCTCATCAATCATCAGGATGAAAGCGCTAACCCGGTGCCTGAAAATCTACAGGTCACTGACGAAGAGTTCAGGCAGTGGCAGGTGGATATTGGTGCAGTGAAGCTGCCTGACGCGGTGTTTGAACTGGTTTATCAACTGCGCCAGCAACTCGATACGTTGCCAAACGCGCCCTATGTTTCCGACAGACGCTGGAAAAAAGCGGTTCGCCTGTTACAAGCCTGCGCCTTTTTCAGCGGTCGAGAAGCCATCACACCTATCGATCTGATCCTGTTGAAAGACTGTTTGTGGTATGACGCGGAAAGCCGTCATTTACTGCAACAGCAATTAGATGTTTTGATGACCGGGCACGCCTGGCAGCAGCAGGCCATGCTGACAAAACTCGGCGCAATTATTCAGCGTCGACTCCAGCTACAACAACAGCAAAGCGACAAAACGGCGCTAAAAGTGTCTCGTCTTGGCGGCATGTTCAGCCGCAAACCGCACTACGAACTACCAAGCGATGTACAGACCCCGACGCTCACGCTGCTCCTGCAACAACCGTTGAAACTTCACGATATGAACGTGGTGCACATTACGCTTGAACGCCCGGCGCTGGCGAACTGGCTGGAAAAAGGCGGTGAGATTCGCGGTAAGCTCAACGGCATCGGCTTTGCCCAAGTGCTGAATATGGAAGTGGATACCAGCCTGCACCTGCTGTTGCGTGACGTCAGCCTGCAAGGTTCACGTCTGGCGCTACCCGGCAACGCGACACCAGAAAACATGCCCGGCGAAATCAAACTGCAGCTGGATGCGCTGGATGATGAGTGGCACCAGCAGCACACCCGTTTTAGTGAGCAACAGAAATGCCTGTTTATTCACGGCGACTGGTTAGGGAAAATTGAGGCCAGCCTGCAGGACGTGGGCGAACAGATTAAACAGGCCCGGCAGTAATGCTGACGCTCGACACCCTCAATGTAATGCTGGCAGTCAGCGAAGAAGGGATGATCGAAGAGATGATCATCGCTTTGCTGGCCTCACCACAGCTAGCGTTGTTCTTTGAAAAATTCCCACGCCTGAAAAACGCCATCACCGAAGACATCCCACGCTGGCGGGAGGCGCTGAAAGGCCGACTCAAAGAGGTGAGCGTGCCTCAGGATCTCAGTGATGAAGTCATGGCCTATCAACAGAGCCAAACATTATCGACTACGCAATTTATCGTCCAGCTTCCGCAAATCCTAGAACTGTTGCAGAAAGTGCATTCTCCGTTTGCCGCGCAGGCAAAACAGTTGGTGGAGAACAACCCCACGTTTACCGCTGCGTTGCATACGCTGTTTTTACAGCGTTGGCGGTTAAGCCTGGTGGTGCAGGCGACAACGCTCAATCAGCAATTACTGGAAGATGAACGCGAACAGCTGCTCAGCGAAGTGCAGGAGCGCATGACCCTCAGCGGTCAGTTAGAACCTGTGCTGGTGGAAAACGACAATTCTGCCGGACGACTCTGGGATATGAGTGAAGGCCAGTTAAAGCGTGGCGATTGGCAGCTCATCGTCAAATACGGTGATTTTCTCAGCGAACAACCGGAGCTCATGCGGCTGGCGGAACAACTGGGCCGATCGCGCGAAGCCAAATTAGTACCGAAAAAAGACGCGCCGATGGAAACTTTCCGCACGCTGGTGCGCGAACCGGCGACGGTGCCGGAACAGGTCGACGGATTGCAGCAAAGTGACGATATTCTGCGTCTGCTGCCGCCGGAACTGGCGACGCTCGGCATTACCGAACTTGAATATGAGTTTTACCGCCGGCTGGTGGAGAAGCAGTTACTCACTTACCGGCTACATGGCGACGCGTGGCGGGAAAAGCTCAGCGAACGCCCGGTCGTTCATCAGGACTTTGACGAACAGCCGCGCGGGCCGTTTATCGTCTGCGTCGACACATCGGGTTCAATGGGCGGGTTTAACGAGCAATGCGCAAAAGCGTTTTGTCTGGCATTGATGCGCGTGGCGCTGGCAGACAACCGCCGTTGTTTCATTATGCTGTTTTCCAGCGAAGTGGTGCGCTACGAGCTGACCGGGCCGCAAGGGCTGGAACAGGCTATTCGTTTTTTGAGCCAACGCTTTCGCGGCGGGACGGATATCGCCAGCTGTTTTCGCGCCATTATCGAGCGCATGCAGGGCCCGGAATGGACCGATGCCGACGCGGTGGTGATTTCTGATTTTATCGCCCAGCGGTTGCCGGATGACGTGGTGACGAAGGTGGGTGATCTACAGCGCAAACATCTGCACCGTTTTCACGCGGTGGCGATGTCCCAGCACGGTAAACCCGGCATCATGCGTATCTTCGATCATATCTGGCGCTTTGATACCGGGCTGCGCAGCCGACTGCTGCGCCGCTGGAAACGTTAATTAAAGCAGCGAACCGACGCTTTCACGAACCTGTTGTGGCCAGACGCCACACTGAACCTGACCGATATGCGGCAGCTGCAGCAGCAACATCGTCAGACGTGACTGGCCAATTCCGCCGCCAACGGTCTGCGGCATTTCGCCGCGAAGCAGCGCCTGGTGCCACTCCAGCTGCAGACGATCCTCATCCCCAGTGAGTGCTAACTGACGTTTCAGCGCGTCAGCATCCACGCGGATCCCCATTGAAGAGATCTCAAACGCATCTTCCAGCACCGGGTTCCACACCAGAATATCACCGTTAAGACCCGACAGTCCGCCTTCACCCTGTGTGCTCCAGTCATCATAATCTGGCGCACGAACGTCGTGACGTTGACCGTCAGACAGTTTGCCACCGATACCCACCAGGAACACCGCGCCCAACGCTTTGGCAATCGCGCGCTCACGGCCTTTCGCATCCAGACCCGGATAGCGAGTCAGTAGTTCTTCGCTGTGTACAAAGTGGATCTGCTCTGGCAGGAACGGTGCCAAACCAAATTCTTTACTGACTGCCGCCTCAGTGGCTTTGATCCCGGCATAAAGCGCTTCGACCGTGGCTTTCAACGTGCCGGTGTGGCGTTCGCCGTCGCCCATTACACGTTCCCAGTCCCACTGGTCAACGTAGACGGAATGGATAGCCGAGAGGCGGTCTTCATCGGGGCGAAGGGCTTTCATGTGCGTGTACAGCCCTTCGCCTGCGCTAAAGTCGTGTTGTCCGAGCGTCTGACGTTTCCACTTCGCGAGGGAATGCACCACCTCGAACTGGGCGTCAGGTAAGGTTTTCACTTTTACCTGTACCGCTTTTTCGCAGCCAGAAAGGTTGTCCTGAGTGCCATCACCCACACGGCTTAAGATCGGTGCCTGAACTTCTACGAGTCCAAGTCTGTCTTCGAGCTCACGAGAGAAATGGGACTTTACGAAACTGATCTGGCGTTGTTTTGCGATGTAAGCGGTTTTCATTTTTATTACTCCTGCGTCCTGTTGCCTTTGATTAAGCAACAGAACGCGGGTGTAATTCAATAACCAATAAACAAAAAGGCCTTGTTGATTTCAATTCGTCAAAATAAGACGCTAAAATAGAACGAATCATCAAACATCATAAGAAAATCCTATGGAAAATTATCAGATCGACAATCTCGACCGCGGCATTCTTGAGGCTTTAATGGCCAATGCGCGCACCGCCTATGCAGAATTAGCCAAACAGTTTGGCGTAAGTCCGGGCACTATTCATGTCCGCGTAGAGAAAATGAAGCAAGCAGGGGTGATCACCGGCGCGCACATTGATGTGAATCCGAAACAGCTCGGATATGACGTCTGCTGCTTTATCGGCATCATTTTGAAAAGCGCCAAAGATTATCCTTCCGCGCTGGCGAGACTGGAAAGCCTTGATGAAGTGACCGAGGCGTATTACACCACCGGTCACTACAGCATCTTTATTAAGGTCATGTGCCGCTCGATCGACGCCCTTCAACAAGTACTTATCAACAAGATCCAAACAATCGATGAAATTCAGTCCACTGAGACATTGATCTCCCTGCAGAACCCGATCATGCGTACCATTCGCCCGTGATCGGGCTTTTTAATCCCACATCTTTCCACAGGTAGATCCCAGCTCACACACAGCGTACAATGTGCCACTCAAGAATAATGGGTGGACCTTCATGGCAGATATTACACTTATCAGTGGCAGCACGCTTGGCGGTGCCGAATACGTTGCGGAACATCTGGCTGAGAAGCTAGAAGACGCGGGTTTTTCCACTGAGACGCTGCATGGCCCCCAGCTTGAAGATCTGAATGTGAGTGGCATTTGGCTGCTGATTAGCTCAACGCACGGTGCAGGTGACATCCCGGATAATCTTGTTCCTTTATATGAAGCAATAAAGGAAGAGAAACCGGATCTCTCTGCCGTTCGCTTTGGTTCCGTCGGAATAGGCAGTCGCGAATATGACACCTTCTGCGGCGCAATCGACAAGATCGACAGTGAATTGACGGCCTGCGGAGCCAAACAAATTGGCGAAACACTCAAGATCAATATCCTCGATCATGACATTCCGGAGGATCCGGCTGAAATCTGGCTCGGATCTTGGACTAAATTGATCTAAGTTTTGTAAAGATCACCGTTTTTTTTGTGTATAACTCTGGTTAAAAGCACTGATCAACCGGTAGTTATCCCGCGGATAAGGTTTGGTTAGTTTTTGAGTTGTGCATAACCCTTCATTCTGATCCCAGCTTATACGGACCAGGATCACCGATCATTCACAGGCAGTGATCCTTCTTAAGCGTTTGATCTAAAAAGCCGGATCCGCCTTATCCACAGAAAATGGCGATCCTAATAAGAGATCACAATAAAACAGATCTCTAAATAAAAGATCTTCTATTAAATACCCTGGATCCCGGGTGCTTTCTCCGACAGGCAAAGTTGAGTAGAATCCACGGCCCGGCTTCAATCACTTTTCAAACCGCTTTCATGCGAGGCAGACCACCATGTTTTATCAGGATCCTTTCGACGTCATCATCATTGGCGGGGGTCATGCAGGCACTGAGGCCGCGATGGCCGCAGCACGTATGGGTCAGCAAACCCTGCTGTTGACACACAATATCGACACCCTGGGGCAGATGAGCTGCAACCCGGCGATTGGCGGCATTGGGAAAGGACACCTGGTAAAAGAAGTGGATGCACTTGGCGGCCTAATGGCGAAGGCGATCGACCATGCAGGCATCCAGTTTAGGATACTAAACGCCAGCAAAGGCCCGGCGGTTCGTGCCACTCGTGCTCAGGCCGATCGTGTGCTGTATCGTCAGGCAGTCCGCACTGCGCTTGAAAACCAGCCGAATTTAATGATCTTCCAGCAGGCTGTGGAAGATTTGATCGTCGAAAACGATCGCGTAGTTGGGGCTGTAACCCAGATGGGCCTTAAGTTCCGTGCCAAAGCCGTTGTGCTAACGGTCGGGACTTTCCTCGATGGTAAAATCCATATTGGTCTGGATAACTACAGCGGTGGCCGTGCTGGCGATCCGCCGTCCATTTCGCTGTCTCGTCGTCTTCGTGAGCTGCCGCTGCGCGTCAACCGCCTGAAAACAGGCACGCCGCCACGTATTGACGCTCGTACCATCGATTTCAGCGTTCTGGCCCAACAACATGGCGATAACCCGATGCCGGTGTTTTCGTTCATGGGCAATGTTTCACAGCATCCACGTCAAGTACCGTGCTACATCACGCATACCAACGAAAAAACCCATGATGTGATCCGCAATAACCTCGATCGTAGCCCGATGTACGCAGGCATAATCGAAGGGATTGGCCCACGCTACTGCCCGTCGATTGAAGACAAAGTGATGCGCTTTGCCGACCGTAACCAGCACCAGATTTTCCTCGAACCGGAAGGACTGACGTCTAACGAGATTTACCCGAACGGGATCTCCACCAGCCTGCCGTTCGATGTGCAAATGCAGATCGTTCGTTCAATGCACGGTATGGAAAACGCGAAGATCGTTCGTCCGGGCTATGCCATTGAGTATGATTTCTTCGATCCACGCGATCTGAAACCCACGCTTGAAAGCAAATATATTCAGGGTCTGTTCTTTGCAGGACAAATCAACGGCACGACGGGCTATGAAGAAGCTGCTGCACAAGGGCTGCTGGCGGGGCTAAACGCCGCACGCAGTTCTGCGGACAAAGAAGGCTGGGCGCCACGTCGCGATCAGGCTTATCTTGGTGTGCTGGTAGACGATCTTTGCACCCTCGGTACCAAAGAACCGTACCGCATGTTCACTTCTCGTGCGGAATACCGCCTGATGTTGCGTGAAGACAACGCCGATCTGCGTCTGACCGAACAGGGTCGTGAACTGGGCCTGGTCGACGACGAACGCTGGGCACGCTTCAATGAAAAGCTGGAAAGCATTGAACGCGAACGTCAGCGTCTGAAAACAACCTGGGTTAACCCATCGGCTGAGTCTGCTGCAGAAGTGAATGCCCAACTGTCGGCACCACTTTCGCGTGAAGCGAGCGGCGAAGATCTGCTGCGTCGTCCGGAAGTCACCTATGAGCAATTGGTGCAGCTGTCGCCGTTTGCTCCCGGTGTGAACGATCCCGAGGCGGCTGAACAGGTGGAAATTCAGGTCAAATACGAAGGCTATATCGCGCGTCAGCAGGATGAAATCGATAAACAGCAGCGCAATGAAAATACCATTTTGCCTGCGACACTTGATTACCACCAGGTGTCTGGCCTGTCGAACGAAGTGATCGCCAAACTTAACGATCACAAGCCATCGTCCATCGGGCAGGCATCACGCATTTCGGGCGTTACCCCGGCTGCGATTTCAATTTTGCTGGTCTGGCTGAAAAAACAGGGTCTGCTGCGTCGCAGCGCCTGATTGCTCGAACGTTGCCCGGTGGCGCTGTGCTACCGGGCCTACAGTATCCGTAGGACGGGTATGTCACCCGCCAAAATCTGCTCAACAGGTAT
This sequence comes from Scandinavium sp., assembly GCA_036495715.1. GTDB lineage: Bacteria > Pseudomonadota > Gammaproteobacteria > Enterobacterales > Enterobacteriaceae > Scandinavium. The sequence continues at coordinate 268,214 of DASXML010000013.1, read as the reverse complement.
CCGCCGTGCTCAACAAACTCTCTCGTCTGCTCGCAGAAGCAGGCATTTCGTTGTCCGATCACCAGCAACAACAGCTGGTGGCCTACGTCGAACTGCTCCACAAATGGAATAAAGCGTATAACCTGACTTCTGTGCGCGATCCGAACGAGATGCTGGTCCGTCATATTCTCGACAGCATCATTGTCGCCCCGCATTTGCAGGGAACCCGTTTCATTGATGTCGGCACGGGACCGGGCCTGCCAGGCATACCGTTGGCCATTGTTTTGCCGCAGGCACAATTCACGCTTCTGGATAGCCTTGGCAAGCGCGTACGCTTTTTGCGCCAGGTCCAGCATGAGTTGAAACTGGATAATGTGACGCCAGTACAAAGCCGCGTCGAAGAATTCCCGTCTGAACCGCCCTTTGATGGCATCATCAGCCGTGCGTTTGCTTCTCTGACTGATATGGTGAGCTGGTGTCATCATTTGCCCGGTGATCAGGGGCGTTTTTACGCACTGAAAGGTTTGGTGCCAGAAGATGAAATCGCGCAGTTACCTGCAGAATTCGAAGTAGAAGAGATAGTTAAACTCACGGTTCCGCAGTTGGATGGGGAACGCCATTTGGTTAAAATTAAGCCAGCAATTATTTAATCTTTATCAAATAATGTGTTTATTACTCGTCGCAGCAAGTGTTAAAACGAGATGCAGAAAGCAGTGATACGTTCAGTTACATTTAACCACTTATTCACTCTTTTTTTGCATTTCATTTACATGGGGTGATTTGGTTTACCGTAAAAATAGTCAACAACGAAAATATCAGTCTGCTAAAAATCGTCTTTGTGAATAAACCTTTAATGTTAAATGTTTATTAAAATTGTCAATCAAAGGTTTTTAGGGTGTATAGGACTGTTTTAAAAAAACTCTTTAAATTTTGTTATTGATTTCAGAAAGATGAAATACGGGAATTTTTTCTATGCGTATTTTCGATAGTCGTGAAAATGTTTTTTTTGTGATCGAAGACACGCTTTTATACGCGATTTTTCCCACTGTTTGCCAGTTTGAGTGATTGTTCACACTTTCATCAAAAGTTGAAAAACGGTACAGTCGAAAAATATTTAAACATTTATTCACCTTTTCGCTACTTATTGTTTGAATTCACGAGGCGTCACCGTATAATTTGACCGCTTTTTGCTGCTTGACTCCGAGTCGCAAAGGACGTTTTATACGACTCGCGACATACCTCGAAGGGAGCAGGAGTAAAACGTGATGTCTGTGTCGCTCTTGAGTAGAAACGTTGCTCGTAAGCTTCTGTTCATTCAGCTTCTGGCAATAGCGGCAAGTGGATTGCTGTTTTGCTTCAAAGACCCCTTCTGGGGCATCTCCGCAGTGTGTGGAGGTTTGGCGGTTGTCGTGCCAAATGCATTGTTTATGATTTTTGCCTGGCGTCATCAGGCGCATACACCAGCCAAAGGCCGAGTGGCCTGGTCTTTCGCCCTCGGCGAAGTGTTCAAGGTGTTGCTGACCTTTGCCCTCCTGGCGGTGGCGCTGGCGGTTGTTAAAGTGGTATTTTTGCCGCTGATAGTGACGTGGGTTTTGGTGCTGGTGGTACAAATTCTGGCACCAGCTGTAATCAACAACAAAGGGTAAAAGGCATCATGGCTTCTGAAAATATGACGCCGCAGGAATACATAGGTCATCACCTGAATAACCTTCAGCTTGATCTGCGTACTTTCTCGCTGGTGGATCCGCATAACCCCCCGGCCACCTTCTGGACGCTCAACATTGACTCCATGTTCTTCTCGGTGGTGTTGGGTGTGTTGTTCCTGGCCATGTTCCACGGCGTTGCAAAAAGAGCAACCAGCGGTGTCCCAGGAAAATTCCAGACGGCTATCGAATTAGTCATTGGCTTCGTTAATGACAGTGTCAAAGATATGTACCATGGTAAGAGCAAGCTGATTGCTCCGTTGGCACTGACGGTGTTTGTCTGGGTCTTCCTGATGAACCTGATGGACCTGTTGCCAATCGACCTGCTTCCTTTCATCGGCGAACATATTTTTGGTCTGCCAGCTCTGCGCGTGGTGCCGTCTGCGGACGTGAATATCACCCTCTCAATGGCGCTGGGCGTGTTTATCCTGATTCTTTTCTACAGCATCAAAATGAAAGGCGTTGGCGGCTTTGTTAAAGAGCTTACCCTGCAGCCGTTCAATCACTGGGCGTTTATTCCGGTCAACCTGATCCTGGAAGGCGTCAGCCTGCTGTCTAAACCGATTTCTCTCGGTCTGCGACTGTTCGGCAACATGTATGCGGGTGAGCTGATTTTCATTCTGATCGCGGGCCTTCTGCCGTGGTGGTCACAGTGGATTCTGAATGTGCCTTGGGCCATTTTCCACATCCTGATTATTACGCTGCAAGCCTTTATCTTCATGGTTCTGACGATCGTCTATCTGTCGATGGCGTCTGAAGAGCACTGATTCTTTACCAACACTACTACGTTTTAACTGAAACAAACTGGAGACTGTCATGGAAAACCTGAATATGGATCTGCTGTACATGGCTGCCGCTGTGATGATGGGTCTGGCGGCAATCGGTGCTGCGATCGGTATCGGCATCCTCGGGGGCAAATTCCTGGAAGGCGCAGCGCGTCAACCGGATCTGATTCCACTGCTGCGTACTCAGTTCTTTATCGTTATGGGTCTGGTGGATGCTATCCCAATGATCGCTGTCGGTCTGGGTCTGTACGTGATGTTTGCTGTCGCGTAGTAAGTAGTCGTCAAATTTTAAGAGGTATTGTGCTGTGAACATGAACGCAACAATCCTCGGCCAGGCCATCGCGTTTATTCTCTTTGTCTGGTTCTGCATGAAGTACGTATGGCCGCCATTAATGGCAGCCATCGAGAAACGTCAGAAAGAAATTTCTGACGGATTATCTTCCGCAGAACGCGCTAAGAAAGATTTGGACCTTGCACAGGCCAACGCGACCGACCAGCTGAAAAAAGCGAAAGCGGAAGCCCAGGTGATCATTGAACAGGCAAACAAACGCCGTTCTCAGATCATGGACGAAGCAAAAGCTGAAGCAGAACAGGAACGTAGCAAAATCGTTGCCCAGGCGCAGGCTGAGATCGACGCCGAGCGTAAACGTGCTCGCGAAGAACTTCGCAAGCAGGTCGCGATTCTGGCCGTTGCTGGTGCCGAGAAGATCATCGAACGTTCCGTGGATGAAGCTGCAAACAGCGACATCGTGGATAAACTTGTCGCTGAACTGTAAGGAGGGAGGGGCTGATGTCTGAATTTGTAACGGTAGCTCGCCCCTACGCCAAAGCAGCTTTTGACTTTGCGGTCGAAAACCAACGCGTAGACAACTGGCAGGATATGCTGTCGTTTGCCGCCGAGGTCACGAAGAACGACCAAATGGCAGAGTTACTTTCTGGTGCTTTAGCACCGGAAACGCTCGCAGATGCGTTTATCGCAATCTGCGGTGAGCAGTTAGATGCCACGGGCCAAAATCTGATTCGGGTTATGGCAGAAAATGGTCGTCTGAAAGCGCTCCCGGATGTTCTCGAGCAGTTCGCGCATTTACGCGCGCTGAGTGAAGCGACCGCTGAAGTCGAAGTGACTTCTGCATCCGCACTGAGTGACGAACAGCTCGCGAAAATTACTGCCGCGATGGAAAAACGTCTGTCACGCAAAGTTAAGCTGAATTGCAAAATCGATAAGTCTGTAATGGCAGGTGTCATCATCCGTACGGGTGATACAGTGATAGATGGTAGCGTACGCGGCCGTCTTGATCGCCTTGCAGACGTATTGCAGTCTTAAGGGGACTGGAGCATGCAACTGAATTCCACCGAAATCAGCGAACTGATCAAGCAGCGCATTGCTCAGTTCAATGTTGTGAGCGAGGCTCACAACGAAGGTACTATTGTTTCTGTAAGCGACGGTGTTATCCGCATCCACGGCCTGGCCGATTGTATGCAGGGTGAAATGATTTCCCTTCCGGGTAACCGTTACGCTATCGCACTGAACCTGGAGCGCGACTCCGTAGGTGCAGTTGTGATGGGTCCGTATGCTGACCTTGCCGAAGGCATGAAGGTTAAGTGTACTGGCCGTATTCTTGAAGTGCCGGTAGGTCGTGGCATGTTAGGCCGCGTGGTGAACACCCTGGGTGCGCCAATTGACGGTAAAGGCCCGGTTGATAACGATGGCTTCTCGCCAATCGAAGTTATCGCACCAGGCGTAATCGAACGTCAGTCTGTCGACCAGCCTGTTCAGACCGGTTACAAATCTGTCGATGCGATGATTCCAATCGGCCGTGGCCAGCGTGAGCTGATCATCGGTGACCGTCAGACCGGTAAAACCGCGATGGCGATCGATGCAATCATCAACCAGCGTGATTCCGGCATCAAATGTGTGTACGTGGCTATCGGCCAGAAAGCGTCCACCATTTCTAACGTGGTTCGTAAGCTGGAAGAGCATAACGCGCTGGCTAACACCATCGTTGTGGTTGCGACCGCGTCTGAATCTGCTGCACTGCAATACCTGGCGCCATATGCCGGTTGCGCAATGGGTGAATACTTCCGCGACCGCGGCGAAGATGCACTGATCGTATACGATGACCTGTCCAAGCAGGCTGTTGCTTACCGTCAGGTTTCCCTGCTGCTTCGCCGTCCACCAGGACGTGAAGCATTCCCGGGCGACGTGTTCTACCTCCACTCCCGTCTGCTGGAACGCGCATCCCGCGTTAACGCTGAATATGTAGAGAACTTCACCAAAGGTGAAGTGAAAGGTAAAACCGGTTCTCTGACTGCGCTGCCGATTATCGAAACGCAGGCGGGTGACGTTTCCGCGTTTGTTCCGACTAACGTAATCTCGATTACCGATGGTCAGATCTTCCTGGAAACTAACCTGTTTAACTCCGGTATTCGTCCGGCAGTTAACCCAGGTATCTCCGTATCCCGTGTGGGCGGTGCTGCTCAGACCAAGATCATCAAGAAACTGTCCGGTGGTATTCGTACCGCGCTGGCACAGTATCGTGAATTGGCTGCGTTCTCTCAGTTCGCATCCGATCTGGACGAAGCAACCCGTAAACAGCTGAGCCACGGTCAGAAAGTGACCGAGCTGCTGAAACAGAAACAGTATGCCCCAATGTCTGTAGCACAGCAGGGCCTGGTGCTGTTCGCGGCTGAACGCGGTTACCTCGAAGATGTGGAACTGGCGAAAATCGGTAGCTTCGAAGCCGCTCTGCTGGCTTACGTCGACCGTGACCACGCTCCGCTGATGCAAGAAATCAACCAGACCGGTGGCTATAACGACGAAATCGAAGGCAAGCTGAAAGGCATCCTCGATTCCTTCAAAGCAACCCAGTCCTGGTAACGTCTGGCGGCCTGCCTTAGTGCAGGCCGTTAGGCATTGAGGAGAAGCTCATGGCCGGCGCAAAAGAGATACGTAGTAAGATCGCAAGCGTCCAGAACACGCAGAAGATCACTAAAGCGATGGAAATGGTCGCCGCGTCCAAAATGCGTAAATCGCAGGAACGCATGGCAGCCAGCCGTCCTTATGCTGATACGATGCGCAAAGTGATTGGTCACCTTGCCTCCGGTAATCTGGAATATAAGCACCCTTACCTGGAAGAACGCGAAGTAAAACGCGTGGGCTATCTGGTAGTGTCCACTGACCGTGGTCTGTGCGGTGGTTTGAACATCAACTTGTTCAAAAAAGTGCTGGCGGATATGAAAGCATGGTCCGATAAAGGCGTTCAAAGCGAACTCGCGATGATCGGCTCTAAGGGCGTGTCCTTCTTTAGTTCCGTTAACGGCAACGTGGTTGCTCAGGTAACTGGTATGGGGGACAACCCTTCCCTGTCCGAACTGATCGGCCCGGTAAAAGTGATGTTGCAGGCCTACGATGAAGGCCGTCTGGACAAGCTTTACGTTGTCAGCAACAAATTTATTAACACCATGTCTCAGGTTCCGACGATCACTCAGTTGCTGCCATTACCGGCATCAGAAGAAGCTGATCTGAAGCATAAAGCCTGGGATTACCTGTATGAGCCCGATCCGAAACCGCTGCTGGATACCCTGCTGCGTCGTTATGTCGAGTCTCAGGTTTATCAGGGCGTGGTAGAAAACCTGGCCAGCGAGCAGGCCGCACGTATGGTGGCGATGAAAGCCGCGACCGACAATGGCGGCAGCCTGATTAAAGAGCTGCAGTTGGTATACAACAAAGCTCGTCAGGCCAGCATTACTCAGGAACTCACCGAAATCGTCGGTGGTGCATCCGCGGTATAACCAGGTTAATTCGTAGAGGATTCAAGATGGCTACTGGAAAAATTGTCCAGGTAATCGGCGCCGTGGTTGACGTCGAATTCCCTCAGGATGCCGTACCGCGCGTGTACGATGCTCTTGAGGTTCAGAATGGTAACGAGAGCCTGGTGCTGGAAGTTCAGCAGCAGCTCGGTGGTGGTATCGTGCGTACTATCGCCATGGGTTCTTCCGACGGTCTGCGTCGTGGTCTGGATGTTAAAGACCTCGAGCACCCAATCGAAGTCCCGGTAGGTAAAGCAACGCTCGGTCGTATCATGAACGTCCTGGGCCAGCCGATCGACATGAAAGGTGATATCGGCGAAGAAGACCGTTGGGCGATTCACCGTGCAGCACCTTCCTACGAAGAGCTGTCTAGCTCTCAGGAACTGCTGGAAACCGGTATCAAAGTAATGGACCTGATCTGCCCGTTCGCAAAAGGCGGTAAAGTCGGTCTGTTCGGTGGTGCGGGTGTGGGTAAAACCGTCAACATGATGGAGCTTATCCGTAACATCGCGATCGAGCACTCCGGTTATTCCGTGTTTGCGGGCGTGGGTGAGCGTACTCGTGAGGGTAACGACTTCTACCACGAGATGACTGACTCCAATGTACTGGATAAAGTATCCCTGGTTTACGGCCAGATGAACGAGCCACCGGGAAACCGTCTGCGCGTTGCACTGACCGGCCTGACCATGGCTGAGAAATTCCGTGATGAAGGCCGTGACGTACTGTTGTTCGTTGATAACATCTACCGTTATACCCTGGCCGGTACTGAAGTATCAGCACTGCTGGGCCGTATGCCTTCTGCGGTAGGTTATCAGCCAACGCTTGCGGAAGAGATGGGTGTTCTTCAGGAACGTATCACCTCGACCAAAACCGGTTCTATTACCTCTGTTCAGGCGGTATACGTACCTGCGGATGACTTGACTGACCCATCACCAGCCACCACCTTTGCTCACTTAGATGCAACCGTGGTACTGAGCCGTCAGATCGCGTCTCTGGGTATCTACCCGGCCGTTGACCCGCTGGATTCCACCAGCCGTCAGCTGGATCCACTGGTCGTTGGTCAGGAACACTACGACACTGCGCGTGGCGTTCAGTCCATCCTGCAGCGTTACCAGGAACTGAAAGACATCATCGCAATCCTGGGTATGGACGAACTGTCCGAAGAAGACAAACTGGTGGTAGCACGTGCGCGTAAGATCCAGCGCTTCCTGTCCCAGCCGTTCTTCGTTGCAGAAGTCTTCACCGGTTCTCCGGGTAAATTCGTATCGCTGAAAGATACCATCCGTGGCTTTAAGGGCATCATGGACGGCGAATACGATCACCTGCCAGAGCAGGCGTTCTATATGGTTGGCACCATCGACGAAGCTGTTGAGAAAGCCAAAAAACTTTAACGCCTTAATCGGAGGGTGATATGGCAATGACTTACCACCTGGATGTCGTCAGCGCAGAGCAACAAATGTTCTCTGGTCTGGTCGAGAAAATCCAGGTAACGGGTAGCGAAGGTGAACTGGGTATTTTCCCGGGTCACGCCCCGCTGCTCACCGCCATTAAGCCTGGTATGATTCGCATCGTGAAGCAGCACGGACATGAAGAGTTCATCTACTTGTCCGGCGGTGTGTTGGAAGTTCAGCCAGGTAACGTAACTGTACTGGCTGATACCGCCATCCGCGGCCAGGATCTCGACGAAGCGCGAGCCCTGGAAGCGAAACGCAAAGCGGAAGAGCACATTAAGAGCTCTCACGGCGACGTGGATTACGCTCAGGCGTCTGCGGAACTGGCCAAAGCGATCGCCAAACTGCGCGTTATCGAGTTGACCAAAAAAGCGATGTAACACCGGCTTGAAAGCACAAAAGCCAGTCTGGTATCCAGGCTGGCTTTTTTCTTGGCCGTAATTTTGATGTAACCCTTAAGTATGATATGTGTCACAAAAATGTTGCGAAGGTCAAAAATCCGGCGTAGACTCTTTTTTGTGAGCTAGATCACATAACAATGCTGCTATGCAGGAATCAAAATGAAACGCTTTCATAAAATCATCGCACTGTTCAGCAACCTGAGCCTGTAAGGCTCTGTATTGTTGTACAAAAAGAATAAAAAAAGGTCGCCGAAAGGCGGCCTTTTTGTTTTTAAGCCGCCAGTACAGGCTTGATTCAAGTGTCAAAAGAATAGCTAAAGCAGCAACATAGCGACCAATCTTAAGAGCATTGGGCTTTTTTTCGAGACAAAGCGGGTTACGATAGCTGAAAATAGCGCCATAAAACCCGTTTTAACTTTCACATTGAGCGTTTTCTCTGCATTCCATTTCATGATGAAAAATATGTAGAAATTTCAATGCGAAAGGTTTTAACTTCTCACTCAAACTACTGTCAGGATGCGTATGTCAAACAGTGCGATGAGCGTAGTAATCCTTGCCGCAGGCAAAGGTACTCGCATGTATTCCGATCTCCCGAAGGTGTTGCACACGCTAGCGGGCAAGCCGATGGTTCAGCATGTTATTGATGCTGCTGATGAATTAGGCTCAACGCAAATCCATCTGGTCTACGGCCACGGCGGCGAACTGCTGAAGCAAACGCTCAGTGAAGGCAGCCTGAACTGGGTGTTACAGGCAGAACAGCTCGGCACCGGACACGCGATGCAGCAGGCAGCGTCGTTCTTCGGTGATGATGAAGACATCATGATGCTGTATGGCGATGTCCCACTGATTTCGGTTGAGACGCTGGAACGTCTGCGTGCCGCAAAACCGCAGGGCGGTATTGGTCTGCTGACCGTTAAGCTCGATGACCCAGCAGGTTACGGGCGTATTACCCGTGAAAATGGCCAGGTAACGGGCATTGTGGAACACAAAGATGCGACCGACGCACAGCGTGAGATTCAGGAAATCAACACCGGCATCCTGATTGCGGGCGGGGCTGACCTCAAGCGTTGGCTCGGTAAGCTTGATAACAACAACGCTCAGGGTGAGTTCTATATCACCGATATCATCGCGATGGCGTATCAGGAAGGGCGTGAAATTGCCGCCGTACATCCTGAGCGATTGAGCGAAGTGGAAGGCGTTAACAACCGCCTGCAACTTTCCCGTCTGGAGCGCGTGTACCAAAGCGAGCAGGCAGAAAAGCTGCTGCTGGCGGGCGTGATGCTGCGTGATCCACAGCGTTTTGATCTGCGCGGCAGCCTGACGCACGGGCGCGACGTGGAAATTGATACTAACGTTATCCTTGAAGGCAACGTTACGCTCGGTCACCGCGTGAAGATTGGTGCGGGCTGTGTGATTAAAAACAGCGTTATCGGTGACGATTGTGAAATCAGCGCGTACAGCGTGGTGGAAGACGCAGAACTGCATGCCGCCTGCACCATTGGCCCGTTCGTGCGCCTGCGTCCTGGTGCTGAATTGCTGGAAGGCGCGCACGTCGGCAACTTTGTCGAAATGAAAAAAGCGCGTCTGGGCAAAGGTTCCAAAGCCGGTCACCTGAGCTATCTCGGCGATGCTGAAATTGGCGATAACGTGAATATCGGCGCGGGCACCATCACCTGCAATTACGATGGCGCGAATAAATTCAAAACCATTATCGGTGATGATGTGTTTGTTGGCTCCGACAGTCAGCTGGTGGCGCCGGTCAGCATTGGTAACGGCGCAACGATTGCCGCCGGGACCACAGTTACCCGCAACGTGGGTGATAACGAACTGGTTATAAGCCGTGTGCCGCAGGTGCAAAAGCAAGGCTGGCAGCGTCCGGTGAAGAAGAAGTAAGACAAAGGCGGGTGGTGCTTTGCTCACCCGCTCTACTCAATTTGTCGGTCGGAAAAATGTAAGCATTATCCGGCAGACAGGGATGAGGGGATAACATAATCCTCCACCCACCCGCAGTAACCAAAACAATAACCCCACTCTCTACAAGGCTCGGGGCCCGGAAAATCCGGAAATACAGGTCAGCGACAACGCATGGCATCGTGCCATATCAGGAAATCTAACTATGTGTGGAATTGTTGGCGCAGTCGCGCAGCGTGATATTGCTGAAATCCTTCTCGAAGGGCTTCGTCGTCTTGAATATCGAGGTTATGACTCTGCCGGTCTGGCGGTGGTCGACAACGAAGGGCATCTGACCCGTCTGCGTCGCCTTGGTAAAGTACAAATGTTGGCGCAGGCGGCGGAAGACCATCCGTTGCATGGCGGCACGGGCATTGCACACACCCGCTGGGCAACCCACGGTGAGCCGTCAGAAGGCAACGCACACCCGCATGTATCCGACCACATTGTGGTGGTGCATAACGGCATCATTGAAAACCACGAACCGCTGCGCGAACTGCTGCAGTCCCGTGGTTATGTGTTCGTTTCGGAAACCGACACCGAAGTGATCGCACATCTGGTTCACTGGGAGCTGGAACAAGGCGGAACGCTGCGTGAAGCGGTGCTGCGTACTATCCCACAGTTGCGTGGTGCGTACGGTACGGTGATCATGGATACGCGCGACCCGAGCACGCTGCTGGCAGCCCGTTCCGGTAGCCCACTGGTGATTGGTCTGGGTATGGGCGAAAACTTTATCGCATCCGATCAGCTGGCGTTGTTGCCGGTAACGCGTCGCTTTATCTTCCTGGAAGAAGGCGACATTGCGGAAGTGACTCGCCGCAGCGTAACCGTATTTGCTAAATCTGGCGAACAGGTTAAACGCCCGGACATCGAATCTAATTTGCAGTACGACGCGGGTGACAAAGGTGTTTACCGCCACTACATGCAAAAAGAGATCTACGAACAGCCGAATGCCATCAAAAACACCCTGAGCGGGCGCATCAGTCATGGCCAGGTCGATCTTAGTGAGCTGGGTCCGAATGCCAACGAAATGTTGGCGAACGTAGAGCACATCCAAATTGTGGCCTGCGGAACGTCCTACAACTCTGGGATGGTATCTCGCTACTGGTTTGAATCGCTGGCGGGCGTACCGTGCGATGTCGAAATCGCTTCTGAATTCCGCTATCGCAAATCGGCGGTGCGTCGTAACAGCCTGATGATTACCCTTTCACAGTCGGGTGAAACGGCGGATACGCTGGCGGCGCTGCGTCTGTCTAAAGAACTGGGCTATCTCGGTTCGCTTGCGATTTGTAACGTGGCCGGTTCATCGCTGGTACGCGAATCTGACCTGGCGCTGATGACCAAAGCGGGCACTGAAATTGGTGTGGCCTCGACGAAAGCGTTCACCACTCAACTGACCGTTCTGCTGATGCTGGTGGCGAAACTGGCGAACCTGAAAGGCCAGGACGCGGCGATTGAACACGATGTTGTGCATGGTCTGCAGGCGCTGCCGAGCCGCATTGAGCAGATGCTGTCGCAGGACAAACGCATTGAAGCGCTGGCGGAAGATTTCTCCGACAAGCATCACGCGCTGTTCCTGGGTCGTGGCGATCAGTATCCGATTGCACTGGAAGGCGCGTTGAAGCTGAAAGAGATTTCTTACATTCACGCAGAAGCCTATGCGGCAGGTGAACTCAAACACGGCCCGCTGGCGCTGATCGATGCGGATATGCCGGTAATCGTTGTTGCACCGAACAATGAGCTGCTGGAAAAACTGAAATCCAACATCGAAGAAGTGCGCGCCCGTGGCGGCGTACTGTATGTCTTCGCCGATCAGGACGCCGGTTTCAACAGCAGTGACAACATGCACATCATCGAGATGCCGCATGTGGAAGAGGTGATTGCGCCTATCTTCTACACCGTGCCGCTGCAGTTGCTGGCTTATCACGTGGCGCTGATTAAAGGCACCGACGTCGATCAGCCGCGCAACCTGGCGAAATCCGTCACGGTTGAGTAAAACTCCGAAGCCCTGCATCCGCAGGGCTTCTTTTTCCCTTCACGTTGTTCCCGCATAAAGATGACAATCTGTCATATTCAGCTAACGTTTGCAGTGTCATAAAAAGAAAATGTCACTGACAAGTAAATGTCATGTTTCATTTCAATTTATTGATGTTTAAGAAAAAAATAGAAAAATCTTAAGGCAAATTTCCTGCGTCATAAAACTGTCATATTTCGTACATTTAACTGTCACCTGTTTGTCCTATTTTGCTCAACGTAGCCACTTAAACAACGATTTACGAAATCCTGCAGGAGACATTATGAAAGTTATGCGTACCACTGTCGCAACTGTTGTCGCCGCGACCTTATCGATGAGCGCTTTCTCTGCGTTTGCAGCAGCAAGCCTGACGGGTGCTGGTGCAACCTTCCCGGCGCCGGTGTATGCCAAATGGGCGGATACCTACCAGAAAGAGACCGGTAACAAGGTCAACTATCAGGGTATCGGTTCCTCCGGTGGTGTGAAGCAGATTACTGCTAACACCGTGGATTTCGGTGCGTCCGATGCGCCGCTGTCTGATGACAAACTGTCTCAGGAAGGCCTGTTCCAGTTCCCAACCGTGATTGGCGGTGTGGTGCTGGCGGTGAACCTGCCAGGTTTTAAATCCGGTGAGCTGGTGCTTGACGGTAAAACGTTGGGCGACATCTACCTCGGCAAAATCAAGAAGTGGGATGACGAAGCAATCGCTAAGTTGAACCCAGGCAAGAAACTGCCTTCTCAGAACATCGCCGTTGTGCGTCGTGCTGACGGTTCCGGTACTTCTTACGTGTTCACCAGCTACCTGTCTAAGGTGAACGAAGACTGGAAATCGAAAATTGGCGCGGGCTCTACCGTTAACTGGCCAACCGGTCTGGGCGGTAAAGGTAACGACGGTATCGCTGCTTTCGTTCAGCGCCTGCCAGGCTCTATCGGTTACGTTGAATACGCTTATGCTAAGCAGAACAACCTGGCGTATACCAAGCTGGTTTCTGCTGACGGCAAATCTGTCAGCCCAACCGAAGAGAGCTTTGCCAACGCCGCGAAAGGCGCTGACTGGAGCAAATCCTTCGCGCAGGACCTGACTAACCAGAAAGGTGATGATGTGTGGCCAATTACGTCCACCACCTTCATCCTGGTTCACAAAGATCAGAAGAAACCTGAGCAGGGCACTGAAGTGCTGAAGTTCTTCGATTGGGCCTACAAAAATGGCGCCAAAGAAGCAAATGCTCTGGATTATGCGTCACTGCCGGACAGCGTGGTTGAGCAGGTTCGTGCTGCATGGAAAACCAACGTAAAAGACAGCAGCGGTAAAGCGCTGTATTAAATACCCGTCATACTTCGAGCTGCAGGTGCGTTGGCTGCGCATGTTCACCCCAGTAACATAGTGAATCTATGCTCCTGGGGATTCACAAGCTTGCCGCCTTCCTGCAGTTCGAATTATTTAGGGTATGGCATTACGTTAGCGTGGAAGAGAGGTAGAATCCGACCTTCCGGGCCCAAACAAGAAGAGTAATTTATGGCTGCAACCAAGCCTGCATTTAACCCACCGGGTAAAAAGGGTGACATCATTTTCGGCGTGCTGGTCAAACTGGCGGCGCTGATTGTGCTATTGATGCTGGGTGGCATCATTCTCTCCCTGATTATCTCCGCCTGGCCAAGCATCCAGAAATTTGGTTTCTCCTTCCTGTGGACCAAAGAGTGGGATGCGCCGAACGATATCTACGGTGCGTTAGTGCCGATTTACGGCACGCTAGTCACGTCTGTTATCGCTCTGCTGATTGCTGTTCCGGTCAGTTTTGGTATCGCCCTGTTCCTGACTGAACTGGCACCGAACTGGCTGAAGCGCCCGCTGGGTATCGCCATTGAGCTGTTAGCTGCCATCCCGAGTATTGTTTACGGCATGTGGGGCCTGTTTATTTTCGCGCCGCTGTTTTCGACATACTTCCAGGAGCCGGTAGGCAATGTGCTCTCTGCTATTCCGTTTGTAGGCGCGCTGTTCTCTGGCCCGGCATTCGGTATTGGCCTGTTGGCTGCGGGTGTCATTCTCGCGATCATGATTATTCCTTACATTGCGGCGGTTATGCGCGATGTATTCGAACAAACCCCGGTGATGATGAAAGAGTCGGCCTACGGTATTGGCTGCACCACCTGGGAAGTTATCTGGCGTATTGTTCTGCCGTTCACCAAAAATGGTGTGATTGGCGGCGTCATGCTCGGCCTGGGTCGTGCGCTGGGTGAAACCATGGCGGTGACCTTTATCATCGGTAACACCTACCAGCTCGACAGCGCCTCGCTGTACATGCCGGGCAACAGCATCACCTCTGCGCTGGCGAACGAGTTTGCCGAAGCGGAATCGGGACTGCACGTCGCAGCATTGATGGAACTGGGCCTGATCCTGTTTGTGATCACCTTTATCGTACTGGCGATTTCCAAGCTGATGGTTAGACGCCTCGCGAAAAACGAGGGGGCACGCTAATGGCTACTTTAGAAATGCAAACCAGCGCCGAACTGCTAGAGTCGCGCCGCAAAATGCAGGCGCGCCGCCGCTTGAAAAACCGTCTTGCCCTGACCCTGTCGATGGGAACGATGGTATTTGGCCTGTTCTGGCTGGTGTGGATCCTGTTTTCAACCGTGACGCGCGGTATCGACGGTATGTCGATTGCGTTGTTCACCGAAATGACGCCGCCGCCGAACACGGCAGGTGGCGGTCTGGCGAACGCCCTCGCGGGCAGTGGCCTGTTGATCCTGTGGTCAACCGTCGTCGGAACACCTCTGGGCATCATGGCGGGGATTTGGCTGGCTGAGTATGGCCGTAAATCCTTGCTTGCCGAAGTGATTCGCTTCATTAACGACATTTTGCTTTCCGCACCGTCTATCGTCGTGGGTCTGTTCGTCTACACCATTGTGGTCGCGAAGATGCAGCACTTTTCCGGCTGGGCGGGCGTGATTGCGCTGGCGCTGTTGCAGGTGCCGATTGTGATCCGAACCACTGAGAACATGCTTAAACTGGTGCCGGACAGCCTGCGTGAAGCGGCTTACGCGCTGGGAACACCAAAATGGAAGATGATTTCTTCTATTACGCTGAAAGCCTCTATTTCTGGGATCATGACGGGCGTGCTGCTGGCCGTGGCACGAATTGCCGGTGAAACCGCTCCGCTGCTGTTTACCGCGCTGTCGAACCAGTTCTGGAGCACCGACATGATGCAGCCGATTGCCAACCTGCCGGTGACCATTTTCAAATTTGCCATGAGCCCGTTTGCCGAATGGCAACAGCTGGCCTGGGCCGGGGTGCTGATCATTACCCTGTGCGTACTGTTGCTGAACATTCTGGCGCGCGTCGTTTTCGCGAAGCAGAAACACGGTTAAATTTTTGCGGTGCGGCCTTGTGCGGCACCGGATAAGGAAGAGATTGAGATGAGTATGGTGAATACAGCCTCGGGTAAAATTGCCGTTCGCGATTTGAACTTCTACTACGGCAAATTCCATGCCCTGAAGAACATTAACCTGGATATTGCTAAAAACCAGGTCACGGCGTTTATCGGCCCGTCGGGCTGCGGCAAATCGACGCTGCTGCGTACGTTCAATAAAATGTTTGAACTGTATCCGGAGCAGCGTGCGGAAGGCGAAATTCTGCTGGATGGCGACAACATTCTGACCAATACCCAGGATATCGCTCTGCTGCGTGCCAAAGTGGGGATGGTGTTTCAGAAGCCGACGCCGTTCCCTATGTCGATTTATGACAACATCGCTTTTGGCGTGCGTCTGTTTGAAAAGCTGTCACGTGCCGATATGGACGAGCGCGTCCAGTGGGCGTTGACCAAAGCCGCATTATGGAATGAAACCAAAGATAAGCTGCATCAGAGCGGGTATTCTCTCTCTGGCGGTCAGCAACAGCGTTTGTGTATCGCGCGCGGTATCGCGATTCGCCCGGAAGTGCTGTTACTTGATGAGCCGTGTTCAGCGCTGGACCCGATTTCCACCGGGCGTATTGAAGAACTGATCACCGAACTGAAGCAGGACTACACTGTGGTTATCGTGACCCACAACATGCAGCAGGCGGCGCGTTGTTCCGATCACACGGCGTTTATGTACCTGGGCGAACTGATTGAATTCAGCAACACCGACGATCTGTTCACCAAGCCTGCTAAGAAGCAAACTGAAGACTACATTACTGGCCGCTACGGTTGATATGCCCTTCATCTTTCAGGCTGTAGCCACGTTGGCTGCCTTTACTTGCCCCGGTCACGTAGTGATCTACGCTCCCGGGAATTCGCGCAGTTGCCGCCTTGCTACAGCCAGAAATATGTTGGGCATCTGGAGGAACGATGGATAACCTAAACCTTAACAAACACATTTCCGGCCAGTTCAACGCAGAGCTGGAACATATCCGCACCCAGGTGATGACCATGGGCGGGCTGGTGGAGCAGCAGCTTTCTGACGCCATCACCGCGATGCACAATCAGGATCAGGAGCTGGCGAAGCGCGTTATCGACGGCGACAAACAGGTCAACATGATGGAAGTGGCGATTGATGAAGCCTGCGTGCGCATCATCGCTAAACGTCAGCCGACCGCCAGTGACCTGCGTTTAGTGATGGCGATCATCAAAACTATCGCTGAGCTGGAACGTATTGGCGACGTTGCCGACAAAATTTGTCGCACCGCGCTGGAGAAGTTCTCGCAACAGCATCAACCCTTGCTGGTGAGCCTGGAATCACTGGGCCGTCATACCGTGCAAATGCTGCATGATGTGCTCGATGCCTTCGCGCGTATGGACCTGGACGAAGCGGTGCGTATTTACCGTGAAGATAAGAAAGTCGATCAGGAATATGAAGGCATTGTGCGTCAGTTGATGACTTACATGATGGAAGACACTCGCACCATTCCGAGCGTCCTGACTGCGCTGTTCTGCGCCCGTTCTATCGAACGTATCGGTGACCGCTGCCAGAATATTTGCGAATACATCTTCTACTTCGTGAAGGGCCAGGATTTCCGTCACGTGGGCGGCGATGAGCTGGACAAGTTGCTGGCGGGTCACGATCCGAAAGAGTAATAGTGTGGTGGGTGGCGCGATGCTTGCCCGCCCGGGCCGGATAAGCGTAAGCGCCATCCGGCCTTGTTCATTTAGCGTGTAATCGTCCAGCCCCGTGCTTTCCACAATGCAGGCAGCTCATCCAGTGACGTAAACGTCGTCACCTTCGGATGGTCGATCGGCTGATTATGCGGATCGGCGCAAAAGTAATAGACCTCCATTCCTGCCGCCACACCCGACATCGCCCCGGCTGTGGAGTCATCCACCAGCACGCAGTTCACCGGATCAACGTTCATCGCTTTCGCCGCGTGATACATCAGCGCCGGATCGGGTTTCCAGGCCTGAATGTCATACCCGCTGAACAGTTTGTCAGGAAAGTGATGCAGTAGGCCAGTGTTGCCCAACGAGTGCTGCATTTTGCTGACCGGACCGTTGGAGACGATACACATTGGTACCGTCATCGCGTTCAGCAATGAATTTGCCCCATCGATAGCTTCCAATTCGCTGTCGAACAGTCGTGTCACTTCGGCGCGATACACCGGTTCCAGCGTTTCTTTATCAAGTTGAACACCGTACTCGGTGTTAATCGTGTCGATAATCTCGTACAGCTTCACCCCTTTAAAACGCTTGAAGATCTCTTCAAGCTCAAGTGTGATGCCAAATTCCCTGAACATGTGGACGTAAGCCCGAGAGCAAATCACTTCACTGTCGACCAGCGTGCCATCACAGTCGAAAAATACCGCTTCAATTCTGGACATGCCGTTTCCTGTTGTCACAAGTTTAACGTTTACGTAAACCAATTTGCCCGACGCAATCGTTGCCGTATAAGCAAAATCAATGAAAAAAAGTGTGTCGTAACCCTCACTATTGTCGCATTTTGGTATAGGATAGCGACGAATTTTCCCCTCCTTTGTTTGGAACCAGAAGATGAGCGAACAACAAACCACCCAGACGTCGGGTCAGGGTCTGCTCCAGCGCGTGTTTAAACTGCGCGAGCACGGAACGACGGCACGCACGGAAGTGATTGCCGGTTTTACAACGTTCCTGACGATGGTGTACATCGTTTTTGTGAACCCGCAGATTCTGGGTGCCGCAGGCATGGATACCAGTGCGGTTTTCGTTACCACCTGTCTTATCGCCGCGTTCGGCAGCATCTTGATGGGGCTGTTCGCTAATTTGCCTGTCGCGCTTGCGCCAGCAATGGGTTTGAACGCCTTCTTCGCCTTCGTGGTGGTCGGTGCCATGGGCTTGTCCTGGCAAATCGGCATGGGCGCGATTTTCTGGGGCGCCGTCGGTCTGCTGTTACTGACCATTTTCCGCGTGCGCTACTGGATGATTGCCAATATCCCAATGAGCCTGCGCGTGGGTATCACCAGCGGTATCGGCCTGTTTATCGGCATGATGGGCCTGAAGAATGCGGGCGTGATCGTTGCCAACAAAGAAACGCTGGTGACCATTGGTAACCTGACATCGCACAGCGTGCTGCTGGGCGTGCTGGGCTTCTTTATCATCGCTATTCTGGCCTCGCGTAATATTCACGCGGCGGTGCTGGTATCTATCGTGGTGACCACCCTGTTGGGCTGGATGCTGGGCGATGTACATTATGGCGGGATTGTTTCCACACCGCCGGATGTGACGTCCGTTATCGGTCATGTTGATTTGGCGGGTTCATTTAACATTGGCCTCGCAGGCGTGATTTTCTCCTTCATGCTGGTCAACCTGTTTGACTCCTCCGGCACTCTGATTGGTGTGACCGATAAAGCGGGTCTGACTGATGATAAAGGCAAATTCCCACGCATGAAGCAGGCGCTGTATGTCGACAGTATCTCTTCTGTGGCGGGCGCATTCATTGGGACGTCTTCCGTTACCGCGTACATTGAATCCTCTTCCGGTGTGTCCGTGGGTGGCCGTACCGGTCTGACCGCCGTGGTCGTTGGCCTGCTGTTCCTGCTGGTGATTTTCCTGTCACCGCTGGCGGGTATGGTGCCGCCTTACGCTGCTGCGGGTGCGCTGATTTATGTCGGCGTGCTGATGACGTCAAGCCTTGCTCGCGTGAAGTGGGATGATCTGACAGAAGCCGTTCCGGCGTTTATTACTGCGGTGATGATGCCATTTAGCTTCTCAATTACCGAAGGTATCGCGCTGGGCTTCATTTCGTACTGCGTGATGAAAATCGGTACTGGTCGTTTCCGCGATCTCAGCCCGTGCGTGATTGCCGTTGCGCTGCTGTTTGTGCTGAAGATAGTGTTTATCGACGCGCACTAAAATGCGGTATTGAACTGAGTACGAGAGAACCCGGTAAGCAAACGCTACCGGGTTTTTTATTACGCTTTTACGCGCTGGATGTAGTCGCCGAACGCGGTTAGCTGTCCGGTCAGGTGATCGAGGGTGTTTTGATCCACAACCTGGCCCGACTGCGGGTCGACTTTGTTCTGAATCACGCCGCCCATGAATTCCGGCTTGTTCATGACCATTGCATCGAGGAACACCAGAATCTGACGCAGATGATATTGGCAGCGTGCGCCGCCAATGGCACCCATAGAACTGGTCTGAATCAGCACAGGCTTACCGGCCAACGGCTGCTCCGGTAGGCGTGACAGCCAGTCGATGGCGTTTTTCAGGCCACCGGGTACCGAGTAGTTGTACTCTGGTGTCACAATGACTACACCATCAGCTTCGCGAATCTGCGCCGCCAGCGCTTCTACGCTTTGCGGGAAGCCTTCTTCCTGCTGGATATCTGCATCGTATAATGGGATGTCACCAATCGACGGCAGCGCAGAAATCGCCATTCCCGCCGGGGCGATGTTTGGTAGGGTGCTCGCAACCATACCGTTGAATGAACCTTTGCGCAGGCTTCCCAATAACGTAACAACTTTCAACGCTTCAGACATGATTGCTCCTTTATTTTTCATCATGATGGGTCAATTCAGTATAAGGGCTTTTTCCGCAGGCAGACTGGTAAAACGCATCAGGCGTGCGGCAGGTTCGCTGGCGCGGAACTGAATATCGGGTAAGCTCCGCCAGCCGGTTTTGCTGTCAAATTCCCAGACTTTAAGGCGCTCAATCGCGGGCGTTGCGGCAATCGACCACACCAGCACATCTTCTGCATCGCAAATGGCTTCTATCTGCATCATTCTTGCGGCGCGCAGGCGGCCAGACCCAGGCAGCAACTGAAGAAGCTGCTGCGAATCGCTTTGGATCTCACCGGTGAGTTTCAGGACGCTCTGGCGTAGGGTTAATAGTTGGGAACGGGCTTCGTTGGGGTCGTTTTGATTTTTGATCCACAAATTTTCATTATTGCTGAAGGGATAGATTTCTGAGGCATTCGGGCTGCGATAGCGGCGAGTGAGGCGCTGGAGTTCCATATCCAGACCGCATTCACCTTCAGTCGTCAGCGCCACGCCGACAATATTTCCGGCATAGGCAATAGAAAAGCGTGGTTGGTTGCCGTCACGAAAAACCGGTTTGCCGTCCGGGTGATGGGTTATTTCCGGAAGTTCACTGATGCCGTAAAGCATAAACAGCAGTTCAGCAAGCAACCCGCGGGAAGCCAGGAATCGCGCCCGGCGATGCTGAGGCATCTGCCGCGCTTCGTTATGACAAGTTGATGAGAGGCGTATCGAGTGAAGGTGCCCGTCATTAAGGATCCCTCTAGCAAAATGCGTCGCCATTATGTCGCTCCGTGATTAATGGTCTATGAACCTGAGGACAAAATACATCATCAGAACGCATTATAGATTGTTCCAGGTAAATAAATGTCTACTCTGCGCGGTCTTTAATCCTTTTTTGCGATCCCAAAGGGATAACAGTGAAGACCGTTCTATCGTCTGAATATCGTAGATATACGACGTTATTCCATGAATTGATATTTAAAATATTCTCACGCGAAATTTTTAGTGGATTCGTCTTTAAATTATAGCAATACAGTATGGTCTGTTGAGTGATGTGATTTGCGCGTCTTATGGTCTCATCCTAAATTTTCGCGTAGGCCATTAACATAATCATTCGATAATTTGATTTAAGAATGCATTTTTCACGTAACACATAGAAACTGTGCGGTATTTAATCGTCTCCGATCATATTTTGAAACTCATTCTCTTGACTCTATACTATCCGCAAAGCCTACGTCACGTTTACATCATAGTGATTACCTCTCTTCGGTGAAATTTCGCCGTGCAGTTATTGCTTTGTTTTTATCTTTTGATAATTCCTGCCGCATGAATAATACATTTACAAAACAACAGCCAAAGGGCTGTTCTGGACGATATATGATTTTAATTGCATGGTTTTCTAACATAAAAGTTAGCAAAAAATTATTCATCAGCTTTTCAATTATTATTTCCTTGGTAATCATTGTGTTGATTTCGGGTGTTTACGGTTATAAGCAAATTAAAGATAAAGCGTATAAAAGTGCTTTAAGCGTCGAACTGTTTCAACAATTGTCAGATGCCCGAGCCGCACGAATCAGTTATCAATTTACGCTCAATCCTGAGTTTATGATTAAAACGCAGGATACCGCGCGGAAAATGCAGGATATTCTGGCAACGCTGAAAACACTGGACTGGACAGAGCAAGGCCATCAGGCGCTGAGCGGCACGGAGCAATCCGTGGCTAAATATGTCGCCAGCACAACGCCATTTATGCAGGCATTACAGCGCAAAAATGAAATGGGTAAGATTATTGAATCAAGCGATCTTTATGACAAATCGGGGATTGCCGATCAGATAAGCCGAAGTTCTACTGTTACCCCTCAAAATGCCGTGGATGCTTCTCAGGTCGCGTTTGTGTTAAGCGATATTGATTCGAAGGTCAGTTATTTTAAAGAAAACCCAACCAGGGAAGAAGAGCAGATACTGGTTAAGCGTCTGGCGTCAGGAAAAGTTGATGCCGAACAGGTGAAGGCATTTTTACCCGTCGATCAGCAGACATGGAT
The DNA here is from genome assembly GCA_036495715.1 of Scandinavium sp. Classification (GTDB taxonomy): domain Bacteria; phylum Pseudomonadota; class Gammaproteobacteria; order Enterobacterales; family Enterobacteriaceae; genus Scandinavium. The sequence continues at coordinate 246,158 of DASXML010000013.1, read as the reverse complement.
AAATCAGGTCATTAAAAATATTCAGGTTATTAATGATGGGCTCGATGATTATCGGGCAGCCTGGGATAATCAGAATATTCAGTCGGCCAATTTAACGAAAGAAGGCGATGTGTTATCGAAAAACATCAATACCCTCTTTGACCTTGAGCAGTCGCTGCTTACGGTAGTGGTTGATAGTTCTGAACAACAAATGGTGATTATTTCTCTGATTGGGATCTTACTGGGCATTTTCCTCGCGCTGGTGATAACCCGAATGATCACACGCCCGCTTAATGAAACACTGGCCGTGGCGGAGAAAATTGCGCAGGGCGATCTTACCTGTGAACTGCAAACGTCACGTCGGGATGAACCGGGCTTGTTAATGCAGGCAGTGTCGGTCATGAATGAGAATTTGAAAGATATTATCAGTCAGGTACGTTCAGGCGTCGACAGCGTAGCGAGAGCGTCGTCGGAAATCGCGGCGGGGAACATGGATTTATCATCCAGGACGGAGCAACAGTCTGCGGCAGTGGTGGAAACAGCGGCGAGTATGGAGCAAATGACGTCTACCGTGGCACTCAACGCAGAGAACGCCCGCCATGCGCGCCAGCTTTCAGAATCCGCATCACATAAAGCCAGTGAAGGCAGCGAGATTTCGAAGCAGGTTATCGACACCATGAAGAGTGTGCGCACCAGTTCGCACCGAATCTCTGAAATAACGACGGTGATTAACAGCATCGCGTTCCAGACCAATATTCTGGCGCTGAACGCCGCGGTTGAAGCGGCACGTGCGGGTGATCAGGGGAAAGGATTTGCCGTGGTGGCCGGGGAAGTGCGTAATCTTGCTCAGCGCAGCGCACAGTCGGCTAAAGAGATTGAAAGCTTGATTCGCGAATCCGTTTCTTACGTCGATAAAGGTTTCAGCCTTGTCGAAGGCGCGGGCGTGGCGATGGCAGAAATTGAGGACTCGGTGACGCAGATGCGTGACATCATGGGCGAAATTGCTGCTGCGACCGATGAGCAGAGCCGTGGTATCACACAAATTGCCCAAGCGATGACTGAAATGGATACCACGACTCAGCAAAATGCGGCGCTGGTTGAAGAATCGTCATCCGCTGCCAATTCCCTTGAGGAGCAGGCGGTTCAACTGGAGAAAACGGTCGCCATTTTCCGTATTCCAGGCAACGTCAAAGCCACTGCGGCGCGTAAGACTTACGTCACCAAAGCGACAGTGAGTACTGCGGCACGCAAAAGCGGGACAGATAACGATCACGACTGGACCAGTTTCTAGCGCTCTAAAAGAGAAAACCCGCATTAACAGTCGGTTAGTGCGGGTTAGTTAGTGCTCACCAGGCTGGTTTACTTGCCGATACAGAAGCTTGAGAAGATGCGTCCTAATAAATCATCGGAGGTGAATTCGCCGGTGATTTCGCTTAATGCCTGCTGTGACAGGCGCAGTTCTTCGGCCAATAGTTCACCTGCCCATGCCCCCAAAAGCTGCGCTTTACCCTGCTGCAGATGCTCTGCGGCAGTTTCCAGCGCCTGCAAATGACGACGACGGGCGAGGAATCCACCTTCCATATTGGTCTCAAAGCCCATGCTCTGTTTGAGATGGTCACGCAGAATATCCACGCCCTCTCCCTGACGCGCAGAAAGGCGAATAAGTGAGTGACCATTCACATCGCTCAGACCCACGGTTTCGCCCGTCATATCCGCTTTGTTACGCACGACCGTTATCGGCAATTTCGCCGGTAAACGGGCGATAAAGTCGGGCCAGATTTCTGCCGGGTCGACGGCGCGGGTGGTCGTACTATCGACCATAAACAGTACGCGGTCGGCTTGCTCAATTTCCTGCCAGGCGCGTTCGATACCGATACGTTCTACTTCATCGCTGGCATCGCGCAGTCCGGCGGTATCGATGATATGCAGCGGCATCCCGTCGATATGAATATGCTCACGCAGGACGTCACGGGTGGTGCCGGCGATGTCGGTGACGATCGCAGCTTCACGTCCAGCCAGTGCGTTCAACAGGCTCGATTTGCCCGCATTTGGGCGTCCGGCGATCACTACTTTCATCCCTTCGCGCAGCAGGCTTCCCTGACGCGCTTCGGCGCGTACCGCATCGAGATCGCCAATAACGGTGTTCAACTGAGCTTCAATTTTCCCGTCGGAAAGGAAATCAATTTCTTCATCCGGGAAATCAATCGCCGCTTCGACGTAAATACGCAGATGCGTCAGCGCTTCAACCAGATGATTCACACGCGCAGAAAATGCACCCTGCAACGAGTTCATCGCGGAACGCGCGGCTTGCTCGGAGCTGGCATCAATCAAGTCGGCAATCGCCTCGGCCTGGGCCAAATCGAGTTTATCGTTGAGGAATGCGCGTTCAGAAAACTCACCCGGATTGGCAATACGAATGCCCGGCAGCGTCAGAATACGTTTAAGCAGTAAATCGAGAATAACCGGGCCGCCGTGGCCCTGAAGTTCCAGCACGTCTTCGCCGGTAAAGGAGTTTGGCCCTGGGAACCACAAGGCAATGCCCTGATCCAGCGTATTGCCTTCGACATCACGAAACGGCAAATAGTCGGCGTAGCGCGGCTTAGGCAGTTTGCCCAGCAATGCCTGCGCAACGTCGCGCGCTTTCAGGCCGGAAATACGCAGGATACCCACGCCGCCGCGTCCTGGCGGTGTGGCCTGGGCAACAATCGTGTCGTTATGGTTCATGATGACTCTCTTTTTCAAAATAGAAAAAAGGCGGTCAGATGACCGCCCTTTCTTTACCGTTCCGTTTGCCGGGTGGCGCTTCGCTTTACCCGGCGTCTACTGAATCAGGATTTTTTCTTCTCGCGGCTATGCAAACCACGTTTTTCCAGACCACGGTAAATCAGCTGCTGCTGGATAATCGTCACCAGGTTGCTGACGATATAGTACAGCACCAGACCTGACGGGAACCACAGGAAGAACACGGTGAAGATGACCGGCATAAAGGTCATTATCTTCTGCTGCATCGGGTCGGTCACGGTGGTCGGCGACATCTTCTGGATGAAGAACATCGTTACGCCCATCAGGATCGGCAGGATGTAGTACGGGTCCTGTGCGGACAAGTCATGGATCCACAGCGCGAACGGCGCATGACGCAGTTCAACGGAGCCCATCAGCATGTAGTACAGCGCAAGGAAGATTGGCATCTGAATAACCAGAGGGAAGCAGCCGCCGAGCGGGTTCACTTTCTCTGCTTTATACAGGGCCATCATTTCCTGGCTCTGACGTTGTTTATCATCGCCCAAACGCTCACGCATCGCTGCAATTTTTGGCTGCAACATACGCATCTTCGCCATGGAGGTGTACTGCGCTTTGGTCAGCGGGTACATGATGCCACGAACGATGAAGGTAATAACGATGATTGAGAAGCCCCAGTTTCCGAGGAAGCTGTGGATAAACTTCAACAGTTTGAACAGCGGCTGAGAGATGAACCACAACCAGCCGTAGTCGACGGTCAAGTCCAGGTGTGGCGCAACGGCTGCCATCTTGTCCTGAATTTCCGGGCCAACCCACAGGGTGCTTGCAAGGTTTGCCGCCTGACCTGGCTGAACCAGAACCGGCTGAGACTTATAACCAATCGCCGCAACGCCGTTACCGAGATTGGTGGTGTAGAAGTTGTTCGAACCGTCGTTGTTCGGCACCCATGCGGTAGCAAAGTACTGCTGCAGCATCGCAACCCAACCACCTTTAGAACTGATGTTCAGGTTCTCGTTATCGGCGATTTTGTCGAACTTATACTTTTCATACTTCGCGTCTGGCGTGGAGTAAGCCGCGCCACGGAAGGTATGCATAGTAGACAGACCGCCGCCTTTGGTATCGAGCTCCGCTGGCAGATTGATGGACTGTTTCAGCTGACCGAAGGTAGACACTTCCAGTGGTTTATCACTGGCGTTCTTCACGTCATAGCCCACGTTCACCGCATATCCACCGCGTTTCAGGGTGAAGGTTTTGGTGAAGGTGTTGCCGGCTTTATCGGTATAAGTCAGCGGAATAGTCAGTTCATTCTGCCCATCAGCCAGAACAAACGCATCTTTATCAATGTTGTACAGCGGGCGTGAACCGTTAGCCGGGTTATCCGGGCCATCACGACCGGTCAGACCGCTCTGTGCCTGATAGATAAACTGCGGTGAGGTGTCCAGTAACTTAAACGGCTCGTCAGAGTGCTGAGTTTTCGGATACGTTAACAGCAGTGCCTGCTCAACATCACCACCACGGGTGTTGATGACGAGTTCAAGCACGTCGGTTTTCACCGTAATCAGTTTTCCCTGGCCACTGGCCGGAACGCCCTGGTCGGCGGCGCTGCCCGCGGCGGTGGTCGTAGTCTGCGTAATCTGCTGCTGAGGCTGAGGATTTTTATCCTGCTCCCATGCCTGCCAGATCATGAAAGACACGAACAACAAAGCGATGATAAGAAGATTGCGTTGCGAATCCATCGTTAGTGTTCTCTGGTATTTGTTGGTCCTGGTGGGACGGGATCGTCACCACCCGGGTGTAAAGGATGGCATTTTAATACGCGTTTCACCGTCAACCAACTGCCTTTTATCATTCCAAACCTGCGCAATGCCTCAATTCCGTATTGGGAACAGGTAGGAGTGAAACGGCAGTGTGGCCCGAGTAGCGGACTAATCAGGCGCTGATAGACCCGGATAAGGGCTATCAGGACCCGTGAGCCAGGCGACAGTGACGACGCCATAATTTTTCCAACGCTTCCGTGAGTGCCCGGTTGTCGAGGTCTGCAACCCCTTTCTTTGCCACCACCACGAAATCCATTGCGGGAAGTTCGTGTTGACGTAAACGGAAGCTCTCACGCGTCAGACGTTTAATCCGATTGCGTTCATGGGCGCGTTTTACGTTTTTCTTGGCGACTGTAAGACCGATGCGGGGATGCCCCAGCGAATTTAGGCGGCCGAGGATGGTGATTTGCGGCGTGCCAGCCCGTTGCGGCTGCTGGAAGACGAATGTGAAATGATTGGGAGTTAACAAACGTAACTCCCTGGGAAATGCTAGCTTAACCACTCAGGGGTTAGCTTTATTACTTGGAAACGGTCAGACGAGAACGGCTTTTAGCACGACGACGTGCCAGAACCTGACGACCATTTTTATTAGCCATACGAGCACGGAAGCCGTGAGAACGGTTGCGCTTCAGTACAGACGGTTGAAAAGTGCGTTTCATGGCGATTTCTACCTAAACTTGAATAAATTCACTGACTTTTGCGTATACCCGAACGAGTTTCGAACGACTTCCGCTTCAGTGTGGGTGATTAAAGAGGCCGGATTGTAATAATTGTACACTCCAGAGTCAATTCTCTTTACCTTATTTCCCGCGTATTTCCGCACGATTTCGCATGGAAAATGACCGGTTCCGGTACCTGCTAACGAAGTAACATGCACCGGGTGGGGGATTATAAAGCCTGCCGATGAAAGCGCAAGGATCCCCCAGGATCTTTATGAGATCGATTAAGCAAAAAATTGTCGCGACACATTAATTTTTCCAGTATGCGGAGGAAATCGCCCCTCACGCCAGCCAGGATCGATTACACTTAGCCGGTCTCGATCTTCCTGTGGATAAATCGGGAAGAATCTGTGAGAAACACAAGATCTCTGACTCAGTTTAGGCTATGATCCGCGGTTCCGATCGGGGATCCTGAGACCTGAAAGGAGTAACAACCGCTGATAGCGGTTCGCACGTCACCCTCACCGAGCTGTGGGCTGTCCGACGTGTGCCAACAATCATTAATTCAGTTTCACCCTTTTTTTCGTTCGAGTGGAGTCCGCCGTGTCACTTTCGCTTTGGCAGCAGTGTCTTGCCCGATTGCAGGATGAGTTACCAGCCACAGAATTCAGCATGTGGATCCGCCCGTTGCAGGCGGAACTGAGCGATAATACGCTGGCTTTGTATGCACCAAACCGTTTCGTACTCGATTGGGTCAGGGATAAATACCTTAATAATATCAATGGACTGCTAAATGATTTCTGCGGTGCCGATGCCCCGCAACTGCGATTTGAAGTCGGTGCCAGGCCTGCTGCGACGCAGGTTGTTAGAGAAACCGCACAGGTCACCGTTCAGGCGCACGCTCAGCAGTTTCATGCTCCACGCGTTGCCCCTGTTGCGCGTCAGGGTTGGGATAATGTCCCCGCCCCGGCAGAGCCGTCCTACCGTTCCAACGTCAATGTAAAACACACGTTTGATAACTTCGTCGAAGGTAAATCGAACCAACTGGCCCGCGCTGCGGCACGTCAGGTGGCCGATAACCCGGGTGGAGCCTATAACCCGCTGTTCCTTTATGGCGGCACGGGTCTGGGTAAAACGCACCTTTTACATGCCGTTGGCAACGGCATCATTGCCCGTAAACCGAATGCTAAAGTGGTTTACATGCACTCCGAACGCTTTGTGCAGGACATGGTAAAAGCCCTGCAAAACAATGCGATCGAGGAGTTCAAACGCTACTACCGTTCCGTTGATGCTCTGCTTATCGATGACATTCAGTTCTTTGCAAATAAAGAACGATCCCAGGAAGAGTTTTTCCACACCTTCAATGCGCTGTTGGAAGGAAATCAACAGATCATTTTGACGTCGGATCGCTATCCAAAAGAGATCAATGGTGTTGAAGATCGTCTGAAATCTCGTTTTGGTTGGGGATTAACCGTCGCGATCGAGCCGCCTGAGCTTGAAACGCGCGTGGCGATCCTGATGAAAAAGGCCGACGAGAACGATATCCGTCTGCCGGGTGAAGTGGCCTTCTTTATTGCTAAGCGTCTGCGTTCCAACGTGCGTGAGCTGGAAGGCGCATTGAATCGCGTGATCGCTAACGCCAACTTTACCGGGCGAGCCATTACGATTGATTTTGTGCGTGAAGCGCTGCGCGATTTGTTGGCGCTGCAGGAAAAACTGGTCACCATCGATAATATTCAGAAGACGGTGGCGGAGTACTATAAGATCAAAGTGGCAGATCTGCTGTCCAAGCGTCGTTCCCGCTCTGTTGCGCGTCCGCGCCAGATGGCGATGGCGCTGGCCAAGGAACTTACCAACCACAGTCTGCCGGAAATTGGCGATGCGTTTGGTGGCCGCGACCACACGACCGTGCTGCATGCGTGCCGCAAGATCGAACAGTTGCGTGAAGAAAGCCATGACATCAAAGAAGATTTCTCCAACTTAATCAGAACATTATCTTCGTGACGCTATGAAATTTACCGTTGAACGTGAACATTTATTAAAACCGCTGCAGCAGGTAAGTGGCCCGTTGGGTGGTCGCCCAACGTTGCCGATTTTGGGCAACCTGTTGTTGCAGGTTTCAGAAGGATCCCTGTCACTGACCGGGACCGATCTTGAAATGGAAATGGTCGCACGTGTCGCGCTGTCTCAGCCGCACGATCAGGGTGCAACCACCGTGCCGGCGCGCAAATTCTTCGATATTTGCCGTGGTCTGCCGGAAGGCGCTGAGATAGCAGTGCAGCTGGAGGGTGACCGTATGCTGGTGCGCTCTGGTCGCAGCCGTTTCTCACTGTCCACGCTGCCTGCTATCGACTTCCCTAATCTTGATGACTGGCAAAGTGAAGTCGAATTCACTGTTGCACAGACGACAATGAAACGTCTGATTGAAGCCACTCAATTCTCGATGGCGCATCAGGACGTTCGCTACTACTTAAACGGCATGCTGTTCGAAACCGAAGGCGAAGAACTGCGTACTGTTGCTACCGACGGCCACCGTCTGGCGGTCTGTTCGATGCCGATTGGCGAAACGTTGCCGAATCATTCAGTGATCGTGCCGCGTAAAGGCGTTATCGAGCTGATGCGTATGCTCGACGGCGGTGAAAACCCAATGCGTGTGCAGATTGGCAGCAACAACATTCGCGCTCACGTGGGTGATTTCATCTTCACCTCTAAACTGGTGGATGGTCGCTTCCCGGATTACCGTCGCGTGTTACCGAAAAATCCGGACAAACATCTGGATGCGGGCTGCGATATCCTGAAACAGGCGTTTGCCCGTGCGGCGATCCTCTCGAACGAGAAATTCCGTGGTGTACGTCTGTATGTCAGCGAGAATCAGCTGAAAATTACCGCCAATAACCCGGAGCAGGAAGAAGCAGAAGAAATTCTGGATGTCACCTACGCCGGAACCGAGATGGAAATCGGCTTCAACGTCAGTTACGTGCTGGATGTGCTCAATGCGCTGAAGTGCGAAAATGTCCGTATTCTGCTGACCGATTCTGTTTCAAGCGTTCAGATTGAAGATGCAGCCAGTCAAAGTGCAGCCTACGTTGTCATGCCAATGCGGTTGTAGTGTTTGAAATGGGGCTGGTTTACTTGCCATTTCGCCTCCCGGCAGTGCTCGCAATCCTCACGTACTTATGTACGCTCCGGTTGCTGTGCGCTGGCGGTAGACGAACTGGCTGCGACACCCACGCCCCGGGAATGATGTTTTGATATGTCACTGACGCGTTTGCTTATCAAAGATTTCCGCAATATTGAGAATGCGGATCTCGCGCTGTCCCCTGGCTTCAATTTTCTGGTAGGCGCGAACGGTAGCGGCAAAACCAGCGTGCTGGAAGCCATCTATACGCTCGGTCACGGTCGGGCGTTTCGCAGTTTGCAGATTGGTCGCGTTATTCGCCATGAGCAAGAGTCCTTCGTGTTACATGGGCGATTGCAGGGCGAGGAACGCGAAACATCGATTGGCCTCTCCAAAGACAAACAGGGCGACAGTAAAGTCCGTATCGACGGCACTGACGGTCACAAAGTGGCTGAACTGGCGCTGCTGATGCCGATGCAGCTCATTACCCCCGAAGGGTTTACTTTACTCAACGGCGGCCCCAAATACAGAAGAGCCTTCATCGATTGGGGATGCTTTCACAACGAAGCCGGTTTCTTTACCGCCTGGAGCAATCTCAAGCGTTTGCTGAAACAGCGTAACGCCGCATTGCGTCAGGTGACCCGCTACGCGCAGCTTCGTCCGTGGGATCTCGAACTGATTCCACTGGCTGAACAAATTAGCCGCTGGCGAGCGGAATACAGCGCGGGTATCGCCGAAGACATGGCAGATACCTGCAAACAGTTCCTGCCTGAATTTAGTCTCAGTTTTTCTTTCCAGCGCGGTTGGGAAAAAGAGACTGATTATTCTGAGGTGCTTGAACGGAGTTTCGAGCGCGATCGTATGCTGACTTACACCGCTCACGGACCGCATAAAGCGGATTTCCGTATTCGCGCCGATGGTGCTCCGGTGGAAGACACATTATCGCGCGGGCAGCTCAAACTGCTGATGTGTGCCTTACGTTTGGCGCAAGGTGAGTTTCTGACCCGTGAAAGCGGGCGACGCTGCCTGTACCTCATAGATGATTTTGCCTCTGAACTGGATGATGAACGTCGCGGTCTATTAGCAAGCAGACTCAAAGCGACCGAGTCACAGGTTTTTGTCAGTGCGATCAGCGCTGAACACGTAATGGACATGTCGGACAAAAATTCGAAGATGTTCAGCGTGGAAAAAGGTAAAATAACGGATTAACCCAAGTTTAAATGAGCGAGAAACGTTGATGTCGAATTCTTATGACTCCTCCAGTATCAAAGTCCTGAAAGGACTGGATGCGGTGCGTAAGCGCCCGGGTATGTATATCGGTGACACGGATGACGGCACCGGTCTGCACCACATGGTATTCGAGGTCGTGGATAACGCAATCGACGAAGCGCTCGCGGGTCACTGTAAAGACATCGTGGTCACCATCCATGCCGATAACTCCGTTTCCGTCACGGATGATGGTCGTGGTATTCCGACCGGTATTCACCCGGAAGAGGGGGTGTCTGCGGCAGAAGTGATCATGACCGTCCTGCACGCAGGCGGTAAATTCGATGATAACTCTTATAAAGTGTCCGGCGGTCTGCACGGCGTCGGTGTTTCGGTTGTAAACGCCCTGTCGCAGAAACTGGAACTGTTGATTCGCCGCGAAGGCAAAGTCCACCAACAGACTTACGTGCATGGTGTGCCGCAGGCTCCACTGGCCGTGACGGGTGATACCGAAGCGACCGGTACCCAGGTGCGTTTCTGGCCGAGCTATGAAACCTTTACCAATGTCATCGAGTTTGAATACGAAATTCTGGCGAAACGCCTGCGAGAGCTGTCATTCCTGAACTCCGGCGTGTCTATTCGTCTGCGCGACAAGCGTGACGGCAAAGAAGACCATTTCCACTACGAAGGCGGTATCAAAGCGTTCGTTGAGTATCTGAACAAGAACAAAACGCCAATTCACCAGAATATCTTCTATTTCTCCACCGAAAAAGACGGTATCGGCGTGGAAGTGGCGTTGCAGTGGAACGACGGTTTCCAGGAAAACATCTACTGCTTTACCAACAACATTCCACAGCGCGATGGCGGTACTCACCTGGCGGGCTTCCGCTCGGCGATGACACGTACTCTGAACGCGTATATGGAAAAAGAAGGCTACAGCAAAAAAGCGAAAGTCAGCGCCACCGGTGATGATGCCCGTGAAGGCCTGATTGCCGTTGTTTCCGTGAAAGTCCCGGACCCGAAATTCTCTTCGCAGACCAAAGACAAACTGGTTTCTTCCGAAGTGAAAACAGCGGTTGAGCAGCAGATGAACGAACTGCTGGCGGAGTACCTGCTGGAAAACCCATCCGATGCGAAAATCGTGGTGGGCAAAATTATTGATGCGGCGCGTGCCCGTGAAGCGGCGCGTAAAGCGCGTGAAATGACCCGTCGTAAAGGCGCGCTGGATTTAGCGGGCTTGCCAGGCAAACTGGCTGATTGTCAGGAACGCGACCCGGCACTCTCCGAACTGTACCTTGTGGAAGGGGATTCCGCGGGCGGTTCTGCAAAACAGGGCCGTAACCGTAAGAACCAGGCGATTCTGCCGTTGAAAGGTAAAATCCTCAACGTTGAGAAAGCCCGCTTCGACAAAATGCTTTCCTCGCAGGAAGTGGCAACGCTCATCACTGCGCTGGGCTGCGGCATTGGCCGTGACGAATACAACCCGGACAAACTGCGTTATCACAGCATCATCATCATGACCGATGCCGACGTCGATGGCTCGCACATCCGTACGCTGCTGTTGACCTTCTTCTATCGTCAGATGACAGAAATCGTAGAGCGTGGCCACGTATATATCGCCCAGCCGCCGTTGTACAAAGTGAAAAAAGGCAAGCAGGAACAGTATATTAAAGATGACGAAGCGATGGATCAGTATCAAATCGCTATCGCGCTTGACGGTGCCACTCTGCATACCAATGCCAGCGCGCCAGCATTGTCAGGCGAGGCACTGGAAAAACTGGTTGCAGAATTCAACGCTGCACAGAAAATGATTGTTCGTATGGAGCGTCGTTTCCCGCGTTCACTGCTGAAAGAACTGATTTATCAGCCAACGCTAGTGGAAGCCGATCTCAGCGACGAGCAGAAAGTGACGCGTTGGGTGAACCAACTGGTGAGCACGCTCAATGAAAACGAGCAGCACGGCAGCATGTGGCAGTATGACGTTCGTGAGAACTCCGAACAGCATCTGTTCGAGCCGATTATCCGCGTGCGTACTCACGGTGTGGATACCGACTACCCGCTGGATCAGGAGTTTGTGACCGGCGGTGAATACCGTCGCATCTACACGCTCGGCGAGAAACTGCGCGGCCTGATTGAAGAAGACGCGTTTATCGAACGTGGCGAACGTCGTCAGCCGATTGCTAACTTTGAGCAGGCGCTGGAGTGGCTGGTGAAAGAGTCGCGTCGCGGTCTGTCTATCCAGCGTTATAAAGGCCTGGGTGAGATGAACCCGGATCAGCTGTGGGAAACCACCATGGATCCAGAAAGCCGTCGCATGTTGCGCGTGACAGTAAAAGACGCCATCGCCGCCGATCAGCTATTCACCACCCTGATGGGTGATGCCGTTGAACCACGTCGTGCGTTTATCGAAGAGAACGCCCTGAAAGCGGCGAACATCGATATCTAAGCCATTTGTTCCCCGGTGGCGTGATGCTTACCGGGGTGACAGCTCTCGTAGGCCCGGTAAGCGTTAGCGCCACCGGGCTTTTCTTTATCCAAAAGAGGACATCCCGCTGCAATCTCCATCCCCGTTTTCCCCCGACTCTTTTGCTGTCTTTTGCGCTAAATCGCGTTAGCATGAGTCAGAACTCACTTATCTCGGGGATCCTATGGCTATCAAACTCATTGCAATCGACATGGACGGAACATTGCTGCTGCCCGACCACACCATTTCTCCGGCGGTCAAACAGGCCATTGCTGCGGCACGTGAACGCGGTGTGAAGGTGGTGCTGTGCACCGGTCGCCCTTATGCAGGTGTACATAACTACCTGAAAGAGCTTCATATGGAGCAGGAAGGGGATTATTGCATCACCTACAATGGGGCGCTGGTACAGAAAGCCAGCGACGGCAGCACGGTGGCACAAACGGCACTGAGTTATGATGATTACCGCTATCTGGAACAACTTTCCCGCGATGTCGGTTCCCACTTCCACGCGCTCGACCGCAACACGCTGTACACCGCCAACCGCGACGTCAGCTACTACACGGTGCATGAGTCCTTTGTGGCGACCATCCCGCTGGTGTTCTGCGAAGCGGAAAACATGGCCCGCGATATTCAGCTGCTGAAAGTGATGATGATTGATGAACCCGCCATTCTCGATAAAGCCATCGCGCGTATTCCGGCAGACGTGAAAGAGAAGTATACCGTGCTGAAAAGTGCGCCGTACTTCCTCGAAATCCTCGATAAACGCGTCAATAAAGGCACGGGTGTGAAATCGCTGGCCGATACGCTGGGCATCAAGCCGGAAGAGGTAATGACCCTGGGCGATCAGGAAAATGACATCGCGATGATCGAGTACGCCGGTATGGGCGTCGCGATGGAAAACGCCATTCCTGCGGTGAAAGAAGTGGCGAATTTTGTCACTAAATCTAACCTGGAAGACGGCGTTGCTTACGCGATTGAGAAGTTTGTTCTGAACTGATCCTGTCCTTTTCCGAACAGAAGCCCGTTGCCTTGTGCGCGGGCTTTTTTGTTTTTTTGGCAAAATATAGACGAATAAAACGCGTGCATTTAAGCCTCGGTAAATAATTTTATTGATATTTAACTTCTACTTAATTGTTGTTTATACAATATAGGCAGTATTGTATAAATTCAGGAAAAATATTCTGATATAAATTAGCTGCTTTGGATTTTGTTCTGTCTTGCGCCTAAATTGCTAGTTTTTTATTCTGACCTTTTGCGATCCTGATGAGGCTTAATTTTGAGTTCATACAATACTATTAGTATTAACTCTTGTATTAATCCGCAGGGTTGCGGGAAGAGATTCTTTCGCTCATATTTGAGAGCACTCTGATTGCATCATTCTAATTTGTGGAAAATATAAAATATATCCATTGTTCCTGATGTCTTGCGATATTTATTTCTGATTAATCGATGCGGTATTTTATTTTGTTACAACAAATGGATTCCAGAAACCATTTTAAAAATAGATGGGGCGGCATCTGAAAAGCCATATGAGTAGGAAATGCAGTATGTCTGAGGTAATTTCATGTCAACTCAAGATATTCAAAATTCTCAGGACGTTATTGTGGGTGGTTGGACGGCGTATCACAACCTCACTGACGAAGATCGGAGCGTATTCAAAGAAGCCATTAGTGGTGAACACGGCAATGTTAAATATGAACCACAACTTGTTTCGACTCAGGTGGTTGCTGGTGTAAATTATCGCTACAAATGTACCGCATCCGCGCCACCTGCGTTAGTGGTGTGGGAAGCGGTCGTGCAGATTTTTAAACCCCTGCATGGTAAACCTTATGTCACAGATATAAATAGGATTTAATATTTAGTCAGCAATACTGACCCTTATCCTCTGGCCACTGCACACAGCAATGCTTTGCCAGAGGAATAGGTGGCATCTGGATTCATCCCGAAAGTTAACAGACACGATACAGTGAACTCTCATAAAGGATCTCGAAATGGCCAGCACAGATTTGATTACTTATTTAAATTACATGTCTACGTGGGATACAGAAAGTGATACAAATATTGATCAGATTATTTCTGAACAAACATTGTTTATTAATCTTAATACATTTGATTCCGACACGGCTGTCGACTCTGAATTTACCACGCTGGTAGATTTAGCCTGTGAGGTCAGGGACCTCACAATAGCGGCCGATGCAATACAAATGGCAGCCGACGCGGCGGCAGTTGCCTCTCTATGGTCATTTGGACTTGGAATGGCCGCGTTCGTAGCGTTGGAGGCTAGCGCACAAATTGACAGGGCCGTTATTTCATCGAAATCTAAAACCTTAAATGAAAAACTGACAACTGCCGATTCAGATATTTCAGCGAAAATAAGCCCGAATGTGGCGGCTTATGTCAGTAAATACAAAGAAAATAATAATTTAATTATCGCCAAGGCACCCAAAGGGCTTGATACGATGACGTGCCGGGCAAATTTGATGCAGTTCATGGCTGAAATGCAGCGAAAAAGCGGCAAGCTTGATGCGGCTACCTTTAGACAATATGCCGAATCCGCCCGCATCGTTTATAACAGCGATGAAATTAATAAAGTCTATGATGCACTGGATGAACTGAATTTCAGCGCTAAAACAGATGCCGATGTTCAGAAGTTTATGAATGTTCTTGCTGGGTTGAAGTTCCCACCGCTGGCTAAACTTGGACTGTCGTTGGTGACGGGTGTTTCGATGGGTATCCTGGCGAACAGGATGAAAATTGCCAATAACACCATCAGAACTCAGGCGGAAGAAGCCGGCATTCCTGTAGAAGAAGTCAATACCAGCGCCTTTGAGGCGATGGATGCGGTCGGCAAATTCGCAGCGGGTGTCGTCGTCGTCATGTCGGTCGTCGATGTGGTGCTGAATATTCTGGATATTGTTGATGTGGTCCAGCAGTGCAATAAGATGTGCGATCAACTCTCCGGGACAATCAAATCAAGCTACAAATCATACTTTAACGGGATCAAAACCGCAGCGCAGCAGTATCGAGCAGCAATTGGAGCGCCTGATCCTGCCCCACCGACAGGGAACAGCGCAGAAAAGGATATTGACCAAATGCATGACCAGATTCGCCGATACGGTTCTATCACTCAGTTTGGTGTCCGTATTAGCAATATTACCGGTACTGCGAATAACCCTACACAAAGCTCAGGTGTCGCTGCTAAAACCGACAAAGGTTTTAGCGGTTATAACGGCACGTGGGAGGTGGGTAACTGGGGCGATACACTGCGATTTACCCAATAAAAATAATTAACGACCTCATTCTCGGCCCGCCTCGTGTGCGGGCTTTTTTGTTGCCTGAAAATTTAGCTGCTGTCTTTTTATGGATCGACTTGTCGTTTTTGTGATCTAAATTGTAGTACAACATAATCATGTTGTACTACATTGTGGCGCATGGGATGACGAACAGCATCACGTTTGTACTGCAAAAGTGAGAGTAATTTCAGCGCACACGGTAAAATAGTCAGAGACATCCGAGTGAAGGAAACCTTAATGAATCTGACCAAAACCGACCGCATCATCGTGACGTTGGGCCGCCAGATAGTGAGCGGCAAATATGTTCCCGGTGCGGCGTTGCCCGCGGAGGCCGATCTCTGTGAAGAGTTTGAAACCTCGCGCAATATTATCCGCGAAGTGTTCCGCTCGCTGATGGCGAAACGGCTGATTGAGATGAAACGCTATCGCGGCGCATTTGTTGCCCAGCGCAACCAGTGGAATTACCTCGATACCGACATTTTGCAGTGGGTGCTGGAAAACGATTACGACCCGCGCCTGATTGTGGCGATGAGCGAAGTGCGAAACCTGGTGGAACCCGCCATCGCACGCTGGGCCGCGGAACGTGCGACCTCCAGCGATTTGGCGCAAATCGAGGCGGCACTGAACGACATGGTGGCCAACAATCAGGATCGCGACGCGTTTAACGAAGCGGATATTCGTTATCACGAAGCGGTGCTGGCGTCGGTACACAACCCGGTATTGCAGCAGCTCAGCGTGGCGATAAGTTCACTCCAGCGGGCTGTTTTTGAACGAACCTGGAGGGGCGATGAGGCCAACATGCCAAAGACCCTTCAGGAGCATAAAGCGCTGTTCGATGCTATTCGGCACCAGGACAGCAATGCGGCAGAGCAGGCGGCGCTCACCATGATCGCCAGCTCAACACGAAGGCTAAAGGAAAGCACATGACATCACGCTACATCGCTATCGATTGGGGATCGACCAACCTGCGCGCCTGGCTTTATCAGGGCGACGAATGCCTGGATAACCGGCAGTCTGAAGCAGGCGTCACCCGCCTTAATGGGCGCTCTCCCGAAGCGGTGCTAGCTGAAATAACAGCCGGTTGGCGCGATGTCGCGACGCCGGTGGTCATGGCGGGCATGGTCGGCAGCAATGTCGGCTGGAAAATAGCACCTTATTTACCCGTTCCCGTTCCTTTCTCTGCAATTGGTCAGCAGTTAACGCCCGTTGCCGACAATGTGTGGATTATTCCGGGGTTATCCGTCTCGCGTGAAGATAACCATAACGTGATGCGCGGGGAGGAAACTCAGCTGCTGGGCGCTCGTCATTTAGCCCCTGCGCCTTTGTACGTCATGCCCGGCACCCACTGCAAATGGGTACTGGCTGACAACCAGCAAGTTTTTGATTTTCGGACTGTAATGACCGGTGAATTGCACCATCTTTTGCTGACACATTCGCTGGTGGGCGCGGGCCTGCCGGAGCAGGATGCGTCACCGCAGGCTTTCGCCGCAGGTCTGGAAAAAGGGCTTTCTGAGCCTGCACTGCTGCCGCAGTTATTCGAAGTTCGCGCCTCTCATGTATTAGGTAATTTGCCGCGCGAACACGTTAGTGAGTTTTTATCCGGCCTGTTGATCGGCGCGGAAGTGAGCAGCATGTGCGAGCGCTTCCCCGGTGAGCAGGAGATAACGATTGTCGCAGGAAAATCCCTCACCGACCGCTACCAGCAGGCGCTCAGCGCCGTGGGTCGCTGTTCGACGTTTGTTTCCGGCGACGCGGCATTTCAGGCAGGTATAAGGAGCATCGCCCATGCAGTGGCAAACTAAACTTCCGCTGATCGCCATTTTACGTGGCATCCAGCCAGAAGAGGCGCGCGATCACGTCGCCGCCATTCTCGATGCCGGTTTCGACGCGGTTGAAATCCCTTTGAATTCCCCGCAGTGGGAAATCAGTATTGCGGCGATGGTCGCAGAGTTTGGCGATAAAGCGCTGATTGGCGCGGGTACGGTGCTGAAGCCGGAACAGGTCGATACGCTCGCCGCGATGGGCAGCAAGCTGGTGGTCACGCCGAACACTAACGCTGAAGTGATTCGTCGCGCCGTGGCGCACGGCATGACGGTGTGTGCCGGTTGTGCGACGGCGACAGAAGCCTTTACTGCGCTGGAAGCCGGCGCGCAGACGCTGAAAATCTTCCCGTCATCGGCGTTTGGTCCTGATTACATCAAAGCGCTGAAAGCGGTGCTTCCGGCAGATGTGCCGGTGTTTGCGGTAGGCGGTGTCACGCCAGAAAACCTCAGCGTGTGGCTGAACGCAGGCTGCGCGGGAGCGGGTCTGGGGAGTGATTTATACCGCGCCGGGCAAACGGTGGAGCGATCCGCACAGCAGGCTGCGGCCTTCGTGAAGGCATATCAGGAGGCCACCCAATGAAAATCACCAAACTGACGACGTACCGATTACCCCCGCGCTGGATGTTCCTGAAAATCGAAACTGATGAAGGTGTTATCGGCTGGGGCGAGCCGGTCATCGAAGGCAAAGCACGCACGGTTGAAGCGGCTGTACACGAGCTAAGCGAATACCTGATTGGTCAGGATCCGGCACGTATTAACGACCTCTGGCAGGTGATGTACCGCGGCGGTTTTTATCGCGGCGGCCCAATCATGATGAGCGCCATCGCCGGTATCGATCAGGCCCTGTGGGACATCAAAGGCAAAGTGCTGGGCGCGCCGGTCTGGCAGCTGATGGGCGGTCTGGTACGTGACAAAATCAAAGCCTACAGCTGGGTGGGCGGTGACCGTCCGGCAGACGTTATCGACGGCATTAAAACGCTGCGCAAAATCGGTTTCGACACCTTCAAGCTGAATGGCTGTGAAGAGATGGGCATCATTGATGATTCCCGCAGCATCGATGCGGCGGTCAATACCGTGGCGCAAATCCGTGAAGCGTTCGGTAAAGAGATTGAGTTTGGCCTCGATTTCCACGGTCGCGTCAGCGCGCCGATGGCAAAAGTGTTGATAAAAGAACTCGAACCGTATCGCCCACTGTTTATTGAAGAGCCGGTGCTGGCCGAGCAGGCGGAATACTATCCGAAACTGGCGGAGCAAACGCATATCCCCATTGCCGCAGGGGAACGGATGTTCTCGCGTTTCGAATTCAAACGCGTATTACAGGCGGGCGGTCTGGCTATTTTACAACCCGATCTCTCGCATGCGGGCGGCATCACCGAATGCTACAAAATCGCCGCGATGGCAGAAGCCTACGATGTGTCATTGGCACCGCACTGCCCGCTGGGACCGATTGCGCTGGCGGCTTGTTTGCATATCGATTTTGTCTCTCGCAACGCCGTGTTGCAGGAGCAAAGTATGGGCATTCACTACAACAAAGGCGCGGAATTACTCGATTTCGTGGTCAATAAAGAAGACTTCAACATGGAAGGCGGTTACTTCAAACCGTTGATGAAGCCGGGTCTGGGCGTGGAGATCGACGAAGCCAAAGTCATCGAAATGAGCAAACAGGCACCGGACTGGCGTAATCCATTGTGGCGCTATGAAGATGGCTCTGTAGCCGAATGGTAAATGCTCGTCATATTTCGCGCTGCGGGGTGTTGGCTGCAATTGCGCACCCCAGTCACTTACTGATGTAAGCTCCTGGGGATTTGCAATCTTGCCGCCTTCCCGCAACACGAATTATTTAGAGCATTAGAAAGCTAAAAAATAAATTTTCACACACCCTCTGTATTATTACAGGGCATGGTGGCACGTATCGCTATGCCCAAAATCTGGAGACAGATGAATGGATATTTCTGTGACGACTGCAAAAACGGGGCGTCGACGTTATGTGACGCTATTGATGATTTTTATTACCGTGGTGATTTGTTACGTCGACCGCGCCAATCTGGCCGTGGCTTCCGCGCATATTCAGGAAGAGTTCGGAATTTCTAAAACTGAAATGGGCTATATCTTCTCGGCCTTTGCCTGGATGTACACGATTTGCCAAATCCCCGGCGGTCGCGTGCTTGACCGGTTAGGGTCAAGAACCACCTATTGCATCGCGATTTTCGGCTGGTCTGTCGCGACGCTGTTCCAGGGTTTTGCCACCGGGTTGATGTCGCTGATTGGCCTGCGTGCGATCACCGGTATTTTCGAAGCCCCGGCGTTTCCGACCAATAATCGCATGGTGACGAGTTGGTTCCCGGAGCATGAGCGTGCTTCCGCAGTGGGTTTCTACACGTCCGGGCAGTTTGTCGGTCTGGCCTTCCTGACGCCGCTGCTTATCTGGATCCAGGAAGCGCTGAGCTGGCATTGGGTGTTTATCGTGACCGGTGGCATCGGCATTGTCTGGTCACTGATCTGGTTTAAGGTTTATCAGTCACCGCGTAAAACCAAAGGCATCACCCAGGCCGAGCTGGACTATATCGAGCAGGGCGGCGGTCTGGTGGATGGCGATGCGCAGATTGAAAACAAAGAACGCACGCCGCTGACCAAAGCTGACTGGAAACTGGTGTTCCATCGCAAGCTGGTGGGCGTTTATCTGGGTCAGTTCGCGATTGCGTCGACGCTGTGGTTCTTCCTGACCTGGTTCCCGAACTATCTGACTCAGGAAAAAGGCATCACCGCGTTGAAAGCGGGTTTCATGACCACCGTGCCCTTCCTGGCCGCGTTCGTCGGTGTGCTGTTGTCGGGCTGGATTGCCGACAGGCTGGTACGCAAAGGTTATTCGATTGGTTTCTCGCGCAAATTGCCGATTATTTTTGGCCTGCTGATTTCCACCTGCATCATGGGGGCGAACTACACCAACGATCCGGTGTGGATTACGGTACTGATGGCAGTGGCGTTCTTTGGTAACGGCTTTGCGTCAATCACCTGGTCGCTGGTTTCTTCACTGGCACCGATGCGCCTGATTGGCCTGACCGGCGGCGTGTTCAACTTTGCGGGCGGTTTAGGCGGCATCACCGTGCCGTTGGTGATTGGTTATCTGGCGCAGGCCCACGGCTTTGCTCCGGCGCTGACTTATATCTCCGTTATTACCCTGATTGGCGCGCTCTCGTACATCCTGCTGGTCGGTGATGTGAAACGTGTAGGCTAAATTCCTGCCTTGCTATACCCTGATGCGACCAACGCGCATCAGGGTACCTCCATGAAACAAATCACTTTTGCCTCCCGCCATCATCAGTTAACCAATACCCAAACCTGGACATCTGACAGCCAATGGCTGGTTTTTGATGTCCGTCCCTCTGGCGCGTCGTTTACCGGGGAAACCATCGAGCGGGTCAATATTCGCAGCGGTGAGACTGACGTGATTTATCGGGCGACTGACGGTGCGCACGTCGGCGTAGTGACGGTCCATCCGCAAGAAGATCGCTATGTCTTCATTCATGGCCCGGAAAATCCTGACGCCTCATGGCAGTACGATTTCCATCATCGCCGTGGCGTGGTGACGCATCAGGGCGAAACCCATAATCTTGATGCGATGGATATCACGCCGCCGTTCACGCCTGGGGCGTTGCGCGGCGGTAGCCATGTTCACGTCTACAGCCCGAACGGTAATTTCGTTAGCTTCACTTATAACGACCATGTGCTGCATGAATACAATCCCGCGCTGGATTTGCGTAACGTCGGCGTAGCGGCGCCGTTTGGGCCCGTCATTCCGGCAGGACATCATCCGCGCGAATATGGGGGCAGCCACTGGTCTGTGTTGGTCAGCCAGACAACCGCCTCGCCACAAGCGGGCAGCGATGACATCAATCGCGCCTACGAAGAAGGCTGGGTGGGCAATTCGCAGCTGGCGTTTATCGGCGATACGCTGTCACTGAGCGGTGAAAAAGTGCCGGAGCTGTTTATCGTCACGCTGCCAAGAGAGGACGCGGGCTGGAAGCAAGCGGGCAATGCGCCGCTGTGCGGAACGGACACTACGCTGCCCGCACCGCCTGCGGGCGTGGTTCAGCGCCGCCTGACATTTACGCATGACAAAACCTATCCTGGCCTTGTGACCGCACCGCGCCATTGGGTGCGCAGTAATCCTCAGGGCGATAACATCGCGTTTCTGATGCGTGATGACACAGGTGTTGTCCAGCTGTGGTTGATTGCACCTGACGGCAGTGGGCTGCGTCAGTTAACGCATTGCGACGGCATTCAGTCGGCATTTAACTGGCATCCGTCAGGAGAATGGCTGGGCGTTGTGCTGGAAAACAGAATTGCACTGTGTGATGCGAAAAACGGTGAGATTCGCTTTTTGACGGCCGATCATGAAAATGCACCGTCAGGCGATGCGGTGGTCTTTTCCCCGGATGGGCGCTTGGTTGCCTGGATGCAGGAAACCCAGGGCTATCGCCAGCTTTGGGTCACTGACGTCGCGCGCTGAATTATGGCGCGGGCATCGCCGCGGGCGGAATAACAGCATTCATCGCCTGCGTTTCCTGCTCGCTCTTTTGTACCCGAGAGCGAACGGACGTATCTTTGCGGAAGAAATCCCACGGCAGCAAGATCGTATCCGCCACGGCGGTTAACGGCATATCGAGTGCCACCAGTGATTTTGTACCCCAGCCGGTGGTGTCATCGCCCAGCATTTCCGCGCTGGCGCGTGTGCCTGGGTATGTCCCCTCTTTGCCGCCGGTGTGAGACATCACACTGGAGCAGCCTGCCAGAACCATCATCCCTGTGGTCAAAACGGGTATCAATATTAACTTTTTCATCATGCGTTATCATCATTGTCGGCACGCAGAGTGCCTGTCTATCGGGTTATAACGGCCCGCTGAAAAAATAAATAGTCCGAAAACAGCGCTCTGTGGCGCTTGTCGCACTTTCCCTTGCGGTGCAGCACTCCAGTCTAAGCCCTACAGCCGAAAGTGCAAAAAATAAGACCACTGCCCTTGATAAACGTTCCGTGAATCCCATTTTAAGAATGTGGCCAGTTAGCAAACATGCCTGAGGGGTGTTTGGGGCCATAGAGACCTGTCCATTGTGGAAGGTCAGTAAATTCTCGCTGATTTCAGGAGCTTTAGAGTATGCGTAACTTCGATCTTTCCCCGCTGTACCGTTCTGCCATCGGTTTTGACCGCCTGTTTAGCCTGCTGGAAAACAACCAGAGCCAAAGCAACGGCGGCTATCCTCCGTACAATGTTGAATTGGTGGACGAAAACCACTACCGCATTGCGATTGCCGTGGCTGGGTTCGCCGAAAGCGAACTGGAGATAACCGCGCAGGACAACCTGCTGGTGGTCAAAGGCTCTCACCCTGACGAACAAAAAGAACGTACCTATCTCTATCAGGGTATCGCCGAACGTAACTTCGAGCGCAAATTCCAACTGGCAGAAAATATTCACGTCAAAGGCGCAAACCTGGTGAATGGCCTGCTGTATGTCGATTTGCAGCGCGTGGTGCCGGAAGCCAACAAACCGCGCCGTATCGACATTAACTGATTCTGACGGGCGGCAAGCCGCCGCCTGAAAAAAACGTGCTCGCCGTAAGGGAGCCACTGCGAGTCCAGCACTTGCAGGCACACACTCGCTTCTTAGAAGGAGAAACACCATGCGTAATTACGATTTAACCCCAATGTTTCGTCAGTGGATTGGTTTCGACAAATTGGCTAACGCCATGCTCAATACCAGCGAAACACAAGGCTTCCCGCCGTATAACATCGAAAAAAGTGACGATAACCACTACCGCATCACGCTGGCGCTGGCGGGATTCCGTCAGGAAGAACTTGATGTGCAGTTGGAAGGGACACGGTTGACCATCAAAGGCGCTCCGGCAAAACCGGAAAAAGAGCCGTCATTCCTGCATCAGGGTCTGGTGACGCAAGCGTTCAGTCTGAGTTTCACCCTGGCCGAGCATATGGAAGTCAGCGGGGCAACCTTCACCAACGGTCTGCTGCACATTGATTTAACGCGCAATGTACCGGACGCAATCGCCCCACAGCGAATCGCCATCAGCGAACGCCCGGCGTTAAACAGTTAATCTCTTATCACCGCGAAAGCCCCGCTGGCCGGGGCTTTTTTGTACGTCATGATCGATACATCCACTACGATATCTGTAATATCCATTTAATAAGTAATGTTATTTACAGGGTAAATACGATGAGTGAGATAGCATTGACCGTCAGCGTGCTGGCGCTACGTGAACTGGGCATTGTGCTGTTTCTGTCGGTAGTGGGGCTGAAGTCCGGCGGTGATTTCGTCCGTACGCTGAGCGAAGGTGATGGCCTGAGCTGGATTGGTTATGGCATCTTTATCATCGGCATTCCGCTGCTGACAGTGGCATTCGCCTTTATGACGGAGGAAGGCGCAATGTTGAAGCGGCGTTTAAAGGCCTTGCTGAAATGAAAAGAGTCGAAGAAATTCAGCATATCCGCGACCTTTCCGACCGTCTGCCCCTGTTGCTTTAACAGTGAATGTGCCAGGTCCAGCCGTGCATCAAGGTAATACTCTTTCGGCGTTTTACCGGTGTAGCGCAGAAACAGGCGGCGCAGATACTGTTCGCTGCACTGCATTTTTTGCGCCATCTCCTTCACGCTCCAGTTTTTTTGCATATCTCCGTGCAGCATCGACAGTAACTTCTCAATCTGAATCAGTAAGGCGTCTTTTTTGCCATTTTCTGAAATAAGACAGATCCACTGGTATATTATTTTTGTTAAAAATGCGACCGCCAGATTGTTTTTTAGCGGTTCTTTCTCGGCGAACATAAACGCCACGTCTGCCAGTTCATTATTAAATACTTCGCCGTTATAAATTATACCCGTTTGTAATAGCGGAATTTCCATTACGCTGGTAGGGATAAACTCCATCCAGTATTGCTCCCAAAGCAAACCGGCACAGTGATAAGACTGAATATCCATAGGGTTAATAAAGATAATACAGTTGCCGTTGAGGGTGATGTCATGGCCGTCGCGCAGCAGCAGCTTTCCGCAGCCCTTCAGCGTATAGATAGCAACCCAAGAGTTAGGGATCAGCGGTTTTTTCTTATCCCGTGGCCATATAACTTGGTAACTTTCATCTGCCAGTGTGTGCCAGAGTGAAATTAATGAAATACCGCTGGAGATCACATTTTCGTCAATAACCAGCGGAATATTGTAGGTAGTTTCGTTTTTTGCATGCGAAAGAATATTTTTTCCATTCATTTTATTTCACCGGCGACCAATTATCAGCCCACTACATAATGGGGAGTGTAATCCCCGAATAATAAATCGTTAAGGGCTGCAAGATGAACATTCAACAGATTGTGAGCTTTATAGCATTTACCCTGCTGGTGGCGGCGATCACCTGGTGGAAGGTCCGTAAACAGGACACGGCCTCACAGCAGGGTTATTTTCTGGCCGGAAGGTCGTTAAAAGCGCCGGTGATTGCCGCTTCGTTAATGCTGACTAATCTCTCGACCGAGCAGTTGGTGGGCCTTTCCGGCCAGGCTTATCGCAGTGGTATGTCGGTGATGGGCTGGGAAGTGACATCCGCCATCACGCTTATCCTGCTGGCGTTGATTTTCCTGCCACGCTATCTGCAGCGCGGCATCGCCACCATCCCAGACTTTCTCGAAGAGCGCTATGACAAAACCACCCGCATCCTCATCGATTTCTGTTTCCTGATTGCTACCGGCGTCTGTTTCCTGCCAATCGTGCTTTATTCCGGCGCACTGGCACTTAACAGCCTGTTTCACGTGGGTGATTCGCTGGGCATTTCCCAGGGCGCGGCCATCTGGTTGCTGGTGATTTTACTGGGAATAGCCGGAATACTTTATGCGGTGGTGGGCGGCCTGCGTGCAATGGCCATCGCTGATTCTATTAATGGGATTGGGCTGGTGATCGGTGGCCTGCTGGTGCCGGTATGCGGCCTGATGGTCATGGGCGACGGCAGCTTTTTACAGGGGCTGGAAACCCTGACCACCGTACATGCGGAAAAACTCAACTCCATCGGCAGCAGTCAGGATCCGCTACCGATTGGTGCCGCCTTTACCGGACTGATTCTGGTGAATACTTTCTACTGGTGTACTAATCAGGGCATTGTTCAGCGGACGCTGGCGTCGAAAAGTCTCGCCGAAGGGCAAAAAGGGGCGCTGCTGACGGCAGTGCTGAAAATGCTCGACCCACTGATCCTGGTGCTGCCAGGCCTTATTGCCTTCCATCTTTTTCAGGATTTACCCAGCGCGGATATGGCCTATCCGGCGCTGGTGAGTAAAGTGCTGCCGGTGCCACTGGTGGGCTTTTTCGGGGCGGTGCTGTTTGGTGCGGTGATCAGCACTTTCAATGGCTTTTTGAACAGCGCCAGCACCTTGTTTAGCATGGGCATTTACCGCCGAATTCTGAATGAAAATGCGCAGCCAGACCAGCTGGTGCGCGTTGGACGTAAATTCGGGCTGTTCATCGCCGTGGTGTCCATTATGGTCGCGCCGTGGATAGCCAACGCGCCGCAGGGGCTTTACAGCTGGATGAAACAGCTCAACGGCATTTACAACGTGCCATTGGTGACCATCATCATCATGGGCTTTTTCTTCCCACGCATCCCGGCACTGGCCGCCAAAGTGGCGATGTTCCTCGGCATTTGCAGCTACATCACGATCAATTATCTGGTGAAGTTCGATCTCCATTTCCTCTACGTGCTGGCGATAACCTTCTGCATCAATGTGGTGGTGATGCTGGTGATTGGAGCCCTTAAACCGCGACCAATACCGTTTAAATTCCATGATGCTTTTGCGGTGGATATGCAGCCGTGGCAGCACGCGAAAATAGCCTCTGTGGGGATTTTCTTTGCCATGGTCGGCGTGTACTCCGGGTTAGCGCAGTTTGGTGGTTATCAGGTGCGCTGGCTGACGATCATCAGTTACGGCATCACCACTGTGGTGGTGGCGTACCTTCTTTTTTCTCGCTGGCAGGCGCGCCGCGCCGACGCTTACGTATCCGACCTTAAGGAAAAGCCATGAGCCGCCCAAACTTTCTCTTCATCATGACCGACACTCAGGCCACGAATATGGTGGGCTGTTACAGCGGTCAAGCGCTGAATACTCAGCACATCGACAATCTGGCCGAAGAGGGGATCCGCTTTAACTCCGCCTACACCTGTTCTCCGGTGTGTACGCCTGCACGCGCGGGGCTATTCACCGGAATTTATGCTAACCAGTCGGGGCCGTGGACCAACAACGTCGCCCCCGGGAAAAATATCTCCACCATGGGACGCTATTTTCAGGATGCGGGTTATCACACCTGCTACATCGGAAAATGGCATCTGGATGGGCACGATTATTTCGGTACTGGCGTTTGCCCGCCAGAGTGGGATGCGGATTACTGGTTTGATGGGGCCAATTATTTGTCCGAACTTACTGATGAGCAAATCAGCCTGTGGCGGAACGGACTCAACAGCGTGGAGGATTTGCAGGAACATCAAATAGATGAAACCTTCACCTGGGCGCATCGTATCAGTAACCGGGCGATTGATTTTCTCGGCCAACCCACGCGTGATGACGAACCGTTCCTGATGGTGGTTTCCTATGATGAACCACACCATCCGTTCACCTGCCCGGTAGAATACCTCGAGAAATACCAGGACTTTTACTACGAGCTAGGTGAAAAGGCTCATGACAGTCTGGAGGGCAAACCGCTGCACCATCGCCTGTGGGCGCAGGCCATGCCGTCGCCAGTGGGCGACGACGCCCAATACCATCACCCGATGTACTTCGCCTGTAATGATTTTGTCGATGACCAGATTGGCCGGGTGATTAACGCCCTTACACCAGAGCAGCGTGAAAACACGTGGGTGATTTACACCTCCGATCACGGTGAGATGATGGGTGCGCACCGACTGATCAGCAAAGGCGCGGCGATGTACGACGACATCACCCGTATTCCGCTGATTATGCGTCCACCGCAAGGCAAACCCGTGCAGATTGATACGCCTGTCAGCCATATCGATCTGCTGCCGACGATGATGGCGCTGGCGGGCATTCATCAGCCGGACATTTTGCCAGGTGAAAATATTCTGCAAGCCAATGCCGGACGTGGAGTGATGGTCGAATTTAATCGCTACGAAATTGAACACGACAGTTTTGGCGGCTTTATTCCCGTGCGTTGCTGGGTCACGGACCGCTGGAAGCTGGTATTGAACCTGTTTACCAGCGATGAGCTCTATGACCGGCACAACGATCCTGACGAAATGCAAAACCTGATTGAAGAAGCCGAACACGCCCGTGTGCGTGATGAAATGCATGACAATCTGTTAGATTATATGGATAAAATTCGCGATCCGTTCCGTACCTATCAGTGGAGCTTGCGCCCGTGGCGCACGCAGGCACAGCCGCGCTGGATGGGAGCATTTCGCCCTCGTCCGGAAGACGGCTATTCGCCAGTGGTGCGTGACTACGATACCGGCCTGCCGACTCAGGGCGTTAAGGTGGAAGAGAAAAAACAGAAGTTTTGATGACCGATTTGGCCCTCTCCGGTGGGGAGGTGCCAGTGGAAAAGGGAGTAAAGATGAAGCTATCGCGCCTCGGCGAAGCGCCGGATTATCGCTTCTCGCTGGCCAATGAACGCACCTTTCTGGCATGGATCCGCACGGCGCTGGGATTTCTTGCCGCAGGTGTGGGACTCGATCAACTCGCGCCTGATTTTGCCACGCCGCTGATCCGCGAACTGTTGGCGTTACTGCTGTGCCTGTTTGCCGGTGTGCTGGCTATTTATGGCTATCTGCGCTGGCTTAACAATGAAAAAGCGATGCGCCTGAAGGTAGATTTGCCCTATACCCATGGATTGCTGATGATCAGCGTTGCGCTGCTGGCCGTCGCGGCAGTCGTGATACTGCTGGTGTTCTGTGCCAGATAAGCGCAGGGCCCGGCGCGAAAATGACCCTGGTCTGCAACCGGAACGGACTGCGCTTGCCTGGTTTCGCACATTGCTTGGCTATGGCGCGCTGATGGCTCTGGCGCTTAAACACAACTGGCATCATGCCGGCGTTCCGTTCTGGCTTTCGCTCGGGGTGCTGGCGCTGGTCGCGGTGATCCTGTGGCGATACACCCGACAACGTCATTTGATGTCGTCAGAAGTCTCCGATTTTCTGCAATCGCGTGCGGTGCGTGACAAATTTATGATCTCCCTCGCTGTGCTTTCTCTCGGATTACTGTTTGCTGTAACGCATCTCCGGCAAATCGTAATATTAATCAAAGGAATCGCATGACAGGCTGTCACGTCATGGCTAAACCGGCCAGTTCACGCTGTAACCTCCGCTGCCGCTACTGTTTTTATCTCGAAAAACCGCAACAGCCCGTGATGAGTGATGCCACGCTGACGGCATTCATTCGTCAGCAGATTGAAGCCCAACAGGGAGATGACGTGCAGTTTGCCTGGCAAGGCGGCGAGCCGACGCTGTGCGGGCTGGATTTTTTCCGTCGGGTGGTGGCGTTACAGCAGCGTTATGCAGAGGGGAAGCGCATCTATAACGCTTTTCAGACCAACGGGATGTTGTTGAACGACGAATGGTGTCGTTTTTTTAAAGCGCACGGCTGGCTGGTGGGGATTTCCCTCGATGGGCCGCCTGAACTGCACGATACCTTGCGTGTCAGCCGTAGCGGCAATCCCACGCATCATAACGTGTTGCGAGCCATTGAATGCCTGAAAACCCACGGCGTGGAGTTTAATTTGCTGGCGGTGGTGAGCCGTCACAATGCTCAACATCCGCAGAGCGTGTATCGCTACCTGCGCGATCTTGGCACGCCGTTCATCCAGTTTATCCCGCTACTGGAGCTGGATGCTCAGCAAACCCCGGATGCGCATTCGGTGTTGGCAACCGACTGGGGGCGGTTTCTACGCGGTGTGTTTGATGTATGGGTTCGGGAAGATATCGGGCGCATTTTCGTGCAGCTCTTTGATTCAATGCTAGGTGTATGGAATGGTTTCTCTTCGCAGATGTGCGTTCACAGTGCGACCTGCGGTCATGCGTTCGCGCTGGAGAGTAACGGCGACGTGTACCCGTGTGATCACTACGTCTACCCGTCCTGGCGGCTCGGCAATATTCACCACGCCTCGCTCAGTATGATCAACGCCAGTCCCGCCGTCAGCGAGTTTGGTGAGTTTAAAAAGAGGTCGCTGGTTGACGAATGCCGAAAATGCCCGGTATTGTCCCTGTGCCATGGCGACTGTCCAAAGCATCGTGACACCAGCGGAAAAAGTGTGTTATGCGCAGGATATCTCGACTTCTTTAACTACACGTCGGCGTACATGAAAGTGATGCGCGATTTAATTCGCCATCACCGTTCACCGATGGAATTAATGATGATGTTGAGATGAATAGCCCGACAACGTGATGCTGCCGGGCTTGGGTTTTAAACAGGCTGCTGTCTCTGATTAAACCGGGCCGCCAGTGGCAGCCAGCACAGCAGGATCAATATCCCCATCAGGGTCATCAGCAAACCAAGACTGCTCTGCCCGTGTTGTGGCAGCATCGCGGAAAACCAGGCCAGCGCGCCGGAACCGATGTTTTGCAACCCACCGACCAGTGCGCCCGCGGTTCCGGCGAGGAACGGGAATGGCTCCATTGCACCGCTGGTGGCGAGCGGGAACAGCATGCCCGCGCCGAAGAAGAACAGCGCAGCGGGCACCAGTAGCGTCCAGACGTTCATCACGCCGAGCAGGCCTGGGATCCACATCATTAGCCCTGCCAGCAGGCAGCTAATCACCGATTGCCACATCAGACTGGAGAAACGCTTGTTCTGTCGCCCGGCAAACCATGCACCGAAAAACGCGGCCGGAATCGGCAGAATAAACAGAATGCTGACGACCATACTGCTAAGCCCAAGCCCCGCGCCCAGCAGTACACCGGAGCAGGCTTCGAACACCGCAATGCCCGCCAGACCACCAACGAGCATCAGCAGATAACAGGTAAAAGCGCTATTGCTGAACAGCGTTTTGTACCGCGTGACCAGCCGGGTCGGCGGTGCATTCTCCGGACGCGTTTCCGGCATCCAGCGTGCCATGCTGAAGGTCACGCCGATGCACAACACCAGCAGGAATCCATAGCATGCACGCCAGCTCCACACTGTATCCAGCATCCCGCCAATCAGCGGAGCCAGCAAAGGGCTAACCAGAATTCCCATATTCAGCAAACTGTTCGCATGGCGCAGCTGCGTGCCTTCATACAGATCACGTGGCAGCGTTCGCGCCATCACACCGCCCACACCGGTGCCCATGCCCTGCAACGCGCTGGCAGCAATCAATATTGTCAGGCTGTGAGTGGTCATGGCGATAACCGTCGCCAACATAAAAATCGTCATGCCGACGAGGATCACCGGACGACGGCCTACGCGGTCTGAAAGCGGTCCGTAGAACAGCTGTGACACCCCGTAGGTCAGCAAGTAGGCTGCCATCACGTTCTGTACCGCGCCTTCGCGCACGTTAAGTTCGCGGGCCATATCGGCAATCGCCGGAATATAAATGGTCTGCGCCATCTGCCCGACCGCGACCAACAGCACCAGCATTAACAGCAAACTGACGTTCTTGTGCCTTTTCATTCGATGAATACTTTGTAAGAAATTAAAAAGAAAGAATATGTGACTGGCACATCCCTTAAACGAGGGAGGAATCTACCACAGTAAAAGGACAGAACAACCGTATGAAGAAGATTGGCGAAGCGGTGCGGGGCAGGTTTTGTAAACGATGCTCGGCAACAATAGTTGCCAGAGTGCGAGCGCAGAACGTTGGAAAAGAGGGGCGGTTGCCTGCCCCTCTTTGGTACGGCCTGAACCTGATTACCGGAAGGTTTTCAGGACTGCATCAAGCAGTTGCAGCAACGCAACCATGAGTTTCAGGACTAACAATGCCAGTTCCATTCCACCCATACGTTTCTCCTGTGGTGCAAGGAGAACTTCCGACTGACTTACCTTTCCGCTGCCTGTCATCAGCCGTATTGTTGACGTAACACAGTGCGCTCTCCCGGGGGTTTAGGCGCTGACGGCACCACCCGTTTCAGCCAGGACTTTTTGCGCGCCGGTCGAACATGCGGCCCCCAAATGGCTCACTGCGAACAAAATCAGTATAGATAAATACTGTATGTATGAGGGTCTTCCCCGTTCATGGTGGGAAGGCTCAGAACGCCATGTTCAGCCTGCCATAATGGAACATTACTGCCAGTTTGAAGCGTTCCTTATTCCTGTATCCCCGAGACTTGATCCTTAACAACCGGATCTTGCTGTTCAGTGATTCTGCATTACCGTTCGAGACCCGATGTTTCATTGCATTCAGTATCCCGTACAGCCGCTTACGTAGTGTTCTGGCTGCACTGGTCAGCAGAGGAACTCCTACCGCTTTTGCCATTGCCATCCACTCCAGCCACAGGCGTTTGCTGTGTTCGTCGTATGGTCGCTGCCAGAGCTCACGTGCCAGCTCTTTTATTGCCCAGCAGCGACTGGTTTCGGGTAAGACCTGTTGAGCTGCATCCAGTCTTTCTTCTCTGCGCCCGTGGATGTTTTTACTGTTGTACAGCCACAGGTATCGAGAGCGATGAGCAGCATTTTTGTTCCCCATTGGGATAGCTTTCATTTCCAGTTGCCGGGTCTTGTCGACCACCGCGCAGAGCATTTTGGCAACATGGAAGTGATCGAAGGCTATTTTGTCCACCGCGTTTGGCAGATGGATCCGCGCGGCACTGATATAGGCCGTATTCATATCCATTGACAGCGTTTTAACGTTATCCAGCTGATGGTCACTCAGGCTGCGCAGGTACCCCGCAAGACTTTCAACACCACGATCATCCGTCAGTGCCAGAGCCTGCCCTTGAGTATCAGAGATAACCGTCACGTACTGGTGTCCTTTTTTGAACGCGACCTCATCTACGCAGATATGTCGTGCAGCCTGCGGCTTTTTACTGCGGGCGAGGCCCCGCTTAACGGCCCGTTGCATGATGCCGTCCACCGCATTCCAGCTGAGTCTCATTTGCCTTCTGACAGCATCAATGGTGCTGATTTTAAGCCAGGAGATAACGAAGGATTCGAACAGCAATGTATACCGACTACCGGGACCTGCCCATGGGACCGGTAATGTCTGGCATCCGTGCTTTGGACACATCACGCGGGGTACATTGGCTTCGACCAGAGTGGTGAACTGGCAGGTATCAAGATGGCGCCATTGACGCTGGCGGTGGTCATGTATCGGGCATAACTGACCGCAGGTCGGACAAGCCAGTTGAGTATTTTCGGTGATACCAACGATGACAGTGACAGAGCCGGCATTTTCATCAAGGGAAAGAGAATTAACTTGCCATGGCGCTGACAGGTTGAGGATGTGGGCATAGAGGGATTTTTCGTCCATGGCAGCAATCTCTGAGTATAAAAACTATCGCTATCATGCCCTTAGCCACCACAATAAGGGAAGACCCTTTTTTATACAGTCATATGAGTCATGGTAATCGAATTTAACGTTGCGGGCCACCCTTCAAGTTCCTGCGAAATGCCCGGCGGCGCAGGCTTGCCGGGCCTACCAGACCGTACAGTTTGATGCTTTTGCAGGCTCGATAACCGCGGTGCTCTTTGGTGAACGTTTTTGGTTTTGTAGGCCCGGTCAGCATGAGCGCCGCCGGGCAACAGGTTCTCAATGTGCCGCGTTCTCGCTCAACCAGCGCGGCGCTTTCAAATCTGCGGCAAACATCCACACTAATTCGCACAACAATCCCTTCAAGGTTTTTTCTGATTCAGGCTGCAGCGACTGCTGGCACAACACCTGCGCCAATGTCTGGCAGTAGTCGCACAGCGCCTGTGCATCCGGCTCGAAAAAGGATTGCGCCTCAGGCAGCGTGCCAACGGTGAAACGGGCAATCAGATGCGGCGGGATCGGCTCGTTAAGCGTCGGGCGCAGCAGCGCCAGACAAGCGCCCATTCGGCCCAACAGCGCCATTTTGTACGCCGGATCGTCACATTCCATCAGGTTTTCAGCAAAGCGGTCACAGCAGTCAGCCAGATCGGTGAAATCCGTCGCGGTATTGAAGGGAACAGTCAGTAAATCGCAGTCGGTATTGAGGGTTATCGCCATGGTGGCAGCCTCCAGTGAGTGATGGTTTTCACAAGGTGCAGAAAAGCGCCATTGTGTCGTCACTAAGGTTTTTCAGGAGGCCAATCCCGACACCTGATTTTGCAGGTGCGAAAGGAGAATACGGTGATAACCCGATTTCGACAAGGGATATTCCCGGAAGGAGGTTCTCATTTTGTGATGTAACTGGGGTTTGGGTGTTACATCATAAAAATCAATGCATTGATGGTGTTTATTGGTTGGCCTATAGTCAGTGAAGCTACTGTGAATTCAGATAGAGGAGTTCGCATGACCGCTCTCGGCGTGAAGCGGGAGTTCACTTTCGGGTAACCTAATCCGCATGCCAGAGAAGAATGGGTCGTTTAAGCGGGATACTTACACCTACCCTGTCGAAAGGCTGTACACTGATAATATCTATAAATGATTCTGAGTATTTTATGATTTTGTACAAATACATAGACAATGCTTCATTAGATCGATTCTTCAAAGACGACTACATCTCTATAAAATTCACCCCACACAGTGAGTTTAATGATCCTTTCGAAAGTTATGGATATGCACTTGATGATGAATCAATTGAATCATTAACTATGAGGTATGAGATCAATCAAAACCTTGCCTGCTTATGCCTTTCTAAAAATCCACTCAACGTATTGATGTGGTCACATTATGCTGATAAACATCAGGGTTTTGTTGTAGCAATCGACACTGAGAAAGCAGGATTCGATGATGAAGAAAAATGCCTGATTACAGCTCCGAAAGGTGATATTGATTATTTAAAGTGCCGAATTAAAAGCAAATTAAAAATTAGTAAAGAGAACATTTATGATACTGATATGATCAGTAAGTTATTACTTACTAAATCATGGCATTGGCAATATGAAGAAGAAATTAGAATAATAAAAAAGGCAGAGTCATTGCAAAAGCAAGACGCGGTTTTAATTGATAAAATAACAGATCTAAAATCGGTAGTAGGTATCTATATCGGGATGAATAACAAGGGCTTTGATGAAATAATCAGAAATAACAAAGTATTAGAAGCTTTAGTTTTAAACAGTACAGTGCAGTTATATCAGTGTGAATTCAAGAAAAGTACATGGGATCTCGCAATAGAAGGTTATGAGTACACCAAATACCCGCATGATATGCAGAGAATGGATGTATTTGATTCTGCTGTGAAGGTTTTAAGAGCGATGGAACGTAACCACATAGGAGACTGAGATTAGCAATGTTCACTCCTGGCACAAACCAGCCCTAGCCAGCTTTCGCAACAAATAAAAAAGCCCGGTCCATCACGCAACCGGGCTTAATACATCATCATTTAAAGCAGAAAAATTACAGCGCCGGTTCCAGAATACGGATATGGCTTTCCAGCACGTCGCCTTTGACCGCTTCGCTCCACGCTTTCATGTGCGCGGTTTGCAGATGGGCTTCAAGATGGGCGACGGTTTCCCACAGTTCAACCATGATGATGGAATCCGGCGCGGTGGCCTGGAAGCTCACGCTTGCGTCGTGGTCGACCATCGGCGCGTAGCCGTGGCAGCCTTCTTCTTTCAGCACGGTTGGAATAATTTTCGCGAACTGATCCAGAACCGCCTGACGGTGATGCTGGCCAGGACGGGTACGGATCTCAGCAATAACAGTTAACATGATAAACGCACTCCTTTGTATGCAGGCCTTCAGTTAAGCAAAAATCTCGGCAAGATGCTTGCGATATTCTGCTACATAGCGCGGCACGTCTGGCATTTTGATCACGTCATTGGCGATAAAGGTCGGCAGCGCTTCCATGCCGAGGAACTGGTTGGCTTTATGGAACGGCAGGTATGCGCCGTCCACGCCGACGCCGTGGAAGAACTGGTCTTTGTCGGTAAAGGCTTCCATCGGTGCGTTCCAGGTCAGGGACAGCATGTATTTTTTGCCCTGAATCAGGCCGCCGGAGCCGTATTTTTTGCTGTCGTCAGAACGGGTGCGACCGTCGCTGGCGTACAGGGAAC
Organism: Scandinavium sp.; assembly: GCA_036495715.1. GTDB lineage: Bacteria > Pseudomonadota > Gammaproteobacteria > Enterobacterales > Enterobacteriaceae > Scandinavium. Next base: position 210,928 of record DASXML010000013.1, on the reverse strand, counting down.
CGTGGCCCTCGGTGAACACGTCATCAATGTATTTTTTCACGGTCCACGGCGCGCCCATCCACCAACCCGGCATCTGCCAGATAACGGTGTCGGCCCACAGGAAGTTCTGCACTTCTGCTTTAACGTCGTAATCGCTGTCGGCGCGAACAACACGGACTTCATGCCCGGCGTCGCGCAGATAGCCATCCGCGACCTCGGTCATGGTGTCGTTCAGCTGGCCGTTGGAATGACCGAATTTTTTACCGCCGTTAATAATCAGGATCTTGCTCATCGTAATGCCTCAGGGAAAATGTCTGCCGTTAGTGTAACGCCGAGGTCGGTACGTTGAAATTAGCAAAATGTGCAAAGTCTTTTGCTGTATGAGCAATAATCAAATCACCAGTTGATGCGCGCGACAAATCCGCCGTCCGGAGCGTTACTGAAAACGACGGTCATCTGATGCAGCGCGGCGATGCGTTGCACGATGGATAAACCCAGGCCGCTGCCCGGTTCGTCCTGGCCTGGCGGGCGATAAAAACGTTCGCCGATGCGGGCGAGGGCGTCGGCGCTGATGCCGGGACCGTTGTCACGCACCGTAAAATCGTGCGCGTTTAAGGTAACATCCACCGTGCTGCCGCGCGGGCTGTAACGCACGGCGTTATCCAGCAGATTACGCACCAGTAAACTCAGCAGCAGCGCCTGGCCTTTGCGCGTCACATCCGACGCGTTGACGTGCAGCCGCAGTTCAATGCCCGCCTGTTGCGCCGGGTGATAGATATCCATCACCGACGATTGCAGCAGATCGGCCAACCGAATTTGCTCGACGTCGTCCAGTTCGGCGAGGGAATCCAGCCGTGAGAGCGTTAACAGCTGTTCGACCAGACGCGTGGCCCTGTCGATGCCCGCATGCAGTTGAGAGAGCGCTTTCTCACGGCTTTGCGGGTCATCCATCGACAGCTGCGCCACTTCCGTTTGCACTTTCAGCGCCGTGAGCGGGCTGCGTAATTCATGGGCAGCATCGGAGGTAAAACGCCGTTCGCGCATCATCATGTCGTGGGAGCGGGTAAAGAGCTGATTCAGCGCTTCGACCAGCGGGCGCACTTCACCAGGCACGCCTTCGGCGCTCAGTTGTTCGTCAGAGTCGGGCGTTCGACTGCGTAGCGTACGGGTCAGCTTTTTCAACGGCGCCAGTTCGCGGCTCAATAACAGAATGAGCAGCAGCACCATCAACGGCAGGGCGACCAGCCACGGCGCAAGCTGCGACGTGACAATATCTAACGCCATCTCCTGGCGATAATCCCACTCCTGGCCGACAGCGATACGGTATTTTTCATCGGCGGTGGTTATCCATAAGAAGCGCCATTCGTCGTCGTCATTATTAATGCGCCCGTCGTCAAAGCCTTCGCGACGATAATGATAAGGAATATCCTGGCCGTTATCGCCGTCGTTCAGCACCATCCGCCCGTCGGTGGTAAAAATGGCGAACGCCAGCGCGTCGTCATCGAGATGCCCGTGCTTAATTTTCTTTTTGGTGCGTAACTGCGGCGACGCGACGCGCAGTTCGTTGAAGTCCATCACGCTCAGGCGCTTGGCAAACAGCATTTGTTGGGTATCAAACAGCTTGTTCAGCTTGTGCGTCGTTTGCTGCCAGGCGATGAAGCTGGCGCAGCTCCAGGCGACCAGCGTCAGCAGAATAAACAGCAGCGTCAGGCGCAGACGCAGACTCATGTTGCACAGAAATCTCATTGTTCACCCAGGGTGTAGCCGATACCGTGTACCGTGCGGATAAAGGCGCTGCCGAGCTTGCGGCGCAAATGGTGGACGTGCACTTCTACGGCATTACTGGAGACGTCATCGTCCCAGCTATATAACTTCTCTTCGATGAGCTTGCGGGGCAATACGCGCCCGGCGTTGCGCATCAACAGTTCAAGCAGGGCAAACTCTTTCGGTTTCAGCGTCAGCGGTTCGTCGTTTAGGGTGGCGGTCAGACTATCGGGGTTAAGCGTGACAGCACCGTGGCACAGCGCATTGCTGGCCTGACCATGCACGCGGCGAATGAGCGCTTCCAGGCGGGCCGCCACTTCAATCAACGCGAAGGGTTTACACAGGTAATCATCAGCCCCTAAGCGTAACCCTTCCACACGCTGGGCGAGCGCATCGCGGGCGGTGAGGATAAGTACCGGTTCTTTGCGGCCCTGGGAACGCCATTCGCGCAGGATGTCCAGCCCGTCGATGCCCGGCAGCGTCAGGTCGAGGATCACCGCGTCATACGGTGCGGTGTATAGCGCCGATTTGCCTTCTTCGCCGCGCGTGAACCAGTCGAGGGTGAAGCCCATTTTGACCAGCCCGGTTTTTAGCCCGTCGCCAATCAGCTTGTCGTCTTCTACCAGTAAAATTCGCATCCGTTCGTCCCCGTTGATACCGACATTACGGCCAGTAAACCCGCGCGCGACCGCGCTGTACAGCAATTAATTTTCTTTTTACGCCTTAAGAACGCGTTAAGTTTTGCGCGGTTTAATGGACTTGAAACATCAATGAAAGGGATAAATTATGATGAAGAAAACATTAGCGATGGCGGCCATTGTGGCCTTAATGTCAGCCCCTGTTTTTGCGGCAAATACACAGGGCGGTTTCTCAGGCCCGGGTTCAACGACAACGACCAGTCAAAGCGGCGGATTTGTTGGCCCTAACGGCACGGTAACCACTGTCGAACAAGCAAAATCACTGCGTGACGACGCCTGGGTAACGCTGCGCGGAACGATTGTTGAGCGCCTCTCAGACGATCGCTACACCTTTAAAGATGCCACCGGCACCATGAATGTCGATATCGACCATAAACGCTGGAACGGCGTGACCGTCACACCGCAAGACGTGGTGGAAATTCAGGGCGAAGTCGATAAAGACTGGAACTCTGTGGAAATCGACGTGAAGCAAATCAATAAAGTCAGCAAATAACCCCCTCGTGTCGCCGCATCTGCGGCGGCGCTGTTCCTCCCTCTGATACACTTGCGCAAGATCGGTCAGGATTATTGTTGGCTGTGACGGCAAAGTAGACCATCAGGAGGAGCGATGAACGATGCAATAATCGCGGTGTACCGCGAGCGGTTTTCCCTGGTGTGTGGATACATCGCCCGTCATTTGGATGAACCGCTGACCCTGGAAAATCTCAGCAGCATGGCCTGCTGTTCGCCTTATCATTTTCACCGTCAGTTTGCGGCCTATAGCGGGCTGCCGTTGTATCGCTACATTCAATGGTTGCGTCTGCGCCATGCGTCGTGGCGGCTGGCGTTTAATCCGCAGGATAAGATTATTGATATCGCTCTCGATGCCGGATTTCAGAATCCGGAATCGTTCAGTCGCGCCTTCAGAACTGCGTTTGGCAAAAGCCCGCGCCAGTTTCGGCTTCAACCGGACTGGCTCGACTGGCATCAGCGCGTCCCAAAAATGGCCTCACAGGAGCAACAAACGATGGATGTAAAAATCGTCGATTTCCCGCCCACAAAAGTCGCGATGCTGCAACACCGCGATAGCCCGGAGCGCGTCAACGCCAGTGTGGCAACGTTCATTGAATGGCGTAAAAGCAGCGGGCTGTCACCGGTGCGTCAAAGCCAAACCTACGGCATTGCCTGGGACGACCCGGCAACAACGTTACCGGAGGCGTTTCGTTTTGATATTTGTGGCAGCGTTTCTGAAGCTATTCCTGATAACGCATTTGGGGTGATCAACGGGGAAATCGCCGGGGGACGCTACGCGGTTGGGTGTCATTTCGGGTCACTGGATAACGTATCGCAGAGCGTGTGGGCGCTGTTCCGTGACTGGCTGCCGGGCAGTGGAGAGACGTTGCGCGACGCGCCGGTGTTCTTCCACTACGTGAATTTGATAAACGATGTGCCGGAGCATGAACTGAAGACGGAAATCTATCTTCCGCTCGCGTGACGGTGGTGTTCGGTGCACCGCCGTAGCACGCGTCTACGGCGGTAAAACTGCTTATCCCCTGTGACTCCGCGCGTCAGATAATGTACTATCTGCGGCAATATTGCCCCCTACATGGCTGGGCGAATTTGTTAAGGAATCACAATTAATGAGCGATATGGCAGAGCGCCTTGCGCTACATGAGTTTACGGAAAAAGCGTACCTTGACTACTCGATGTACGTCATCATGGACCGCGCATTACCGTATATCGGCGATGGCCTGAAACCGGTTCAGCGCCGCATTGTTTACGCAATGTCCGAGCTGGGGCTGAGCGCCAGCGCTAAATTCAAGAAATCCGCCCGTACCGTCGGCGACGTGTTGGGTAAATACCACCCGCACGGCGACAGCGCCTGTTATGAGGCAATGGTGCTGATGGCGCAGCCGTTCTCCTATCGTTATCCGCTGGTCGACGGCCAGGGGAACTGGGGGGCACCGGATGATCCGAAGTCCTTCGCCGCGATGCGTTATACCGAATCCCGCCTGTCGAAATATGCCGAAGTGCTGCTCGGCGAACTGGGGCAGGGCACGGTTGACTGGCTGCCAAACTTCGACGGCACGATGCAGGAACCGCGCATGTTACCGGCGCGTCTGCCGAATATTCTGCTCAACGGCACCACCGGGATTGCGGTGGGCATGGCAACGGATATTCCGCCGCACAACGTGCGTGAAGTGGCTAAAGCCGCGATCACCCTGATTGAAAAGCCGCAAACCACGCTCGATGACCTGCTGGATATCGTGCAAGGCCCGGATTACCCGACCGAAGCTGAAATCATCACTTCCCGTGCCGATATCCGCAAAATTTACCAGAGCGGTCGCGGCTCCGTGCGCATGCGTGCGGTGTGGAAGAAAGAAGATGGCGCGGTGGTGATTACGGCGCTGCCACATCAGGTGTCGGGTGCGCGCGTGCTGGAGCAAATCGCCAGCCAAATGCGCAACAAAAAGCTGCCGATGGTTGACGACCTGCGTGATGAATCCGATCACGAAAACCCGACGCGTCTGGTTATCGTCCCGCGCTCCAACCGTGTGGATATGGAGCAGGTGATGAGTCACTTGTTCGTGACCACCGATCTGGAAAAAAGCTACCGCATTAACCTGAACATGATCGGCCTGGATAACCGCCCGCAGGTGAAAAACCTGCTGGAAATCCTGACCGAATGGCTGGCGTTCCGTCGTGATACCGTGAGCCGCCGCCTGAATTATCGCCTGGAGAAAGTGCTTCGACGCCTGCATATCCTTGAAGGTTTGCTGGTGGCGTTCCTCAATATCGACGAAGTGATCGAAATCATTCGCCGTGAAGATGAGCCGAAACCGGCGCTGATGTCGCGCTTTGGCATCAGCGAAACCCAGGCCGAAGCGATCCTCGAACTGAAATTACGTCACCTTGCCAAACTGGAAGAGGTGAAAATTCGCGGTGAGCAGAACGATCTCGAAAAAGAGCGCGATCACATTCAGTCGATCCTCGCCTCCGATCGCAAGATGAGTAACCTGCTGAAGAAAGAGCTGCAGGCTGACGCGGAAGCGTTTGGCGACGACCGTCGTTCTCCGCTGCGCGAGCGCGAAGAAGCGAAGGCGATGAACGACCACGATATGCTGCCGTCCGAGCCGGTCACTATCGTGCTGTCGCAAATGGGCTGGGTGCGTAGCGCGAAAGGCCACGATATCGATGCTCAAGGATTAAGTTACAAAGCGGGTGACAGCTGGAAAGCGTCGGCGAAAGGTAAGAGCAATCAGCCGGTGGTGTTTGTTGATACCACGGGCCGCAGCTACGCCATCGACCCTATCACGCTGCCGTCAGCGCGTGGGCAGGGCGAGCCGCTGACCGGCAAACTGACGCTGCCGCCGGGTGCGACCGTTAACCACATGCTGATGGAAAATGACGATCAAAAACTGCTGATGGCGTCTGACGCCGGTTACGGTTTCGTCTGTACCTTCAATGATTTGGTGGCGCGTAACCGTGCGGGTAAAGCGCTTATCACCCTGCCAGAAAATGCGAAGGTGATGCCGCCGCAGGTGATTGAAAATGAGTCCGATATGCTGCTGGCAATAACCCTGGCCGGACGCATGTTGATGTTCCCGCTGAACGATTTACCGCAGCTGTCGAAAGGCAAGGGCAACAAGATTATCGGCGTTCCGTCCGTTGACGCGGCGAACGGCACTGATGGTCTGGCGCATCTTTATATTCTGCCGCCGCAGAGCACGCTGACTATCCATGTCGGTAAACGTAAGATCAAACTGCGTCCTGAAGAACTGCAAAAAGTCACCGGTGAACGCGGTCGTCGCGGTACGCTGATGCGCGGCTTGCAGAAAATCGACAAGATAGACATTGATTCTCCGTTGCGACCACGTCCGGGCACGGGCGACAGCGAAGCGTAATTCCGAGCCCCTTCCACCCGGAAGGGGTTATAAAATTTGCGGCAAAACCGTTGTTAATTCGTGCGTTGCGATTAACAATACCCTATTAAGGGTTCTGCAAGTCACATCCCCTGGCCGGTATATAACTCTAAGCGGTTAGGATCTCTGAGGTAGCTATGCTATTGATTTTTCGCGCAATCATCGTTGTCATTTACTGCATCCTGGTGTGCATTTTTGGCTGCATTTATTGTCTGTTCAGCCCACGTAATCCTAAACACGTCGCGACGTTTGGTCATCTGTTTGGCCGAATGGCGCCGGTTTTAGGCCTTAAGGTAGAGAAACGTCTCCCACAAGGGTATGAAAACTTTGGCAACGCCATTTATATCGGTAACCATCAGAATAACTACGATATGGTGACAGCGGCGAACATCGTCGTACCGCCAACGGTGACCGTGGGTAAGAAAAGCCTGCTGTGGGTGCCGTTTTTTGGCCTGCTGTACTGGCTGACCGGTAACCTGCTGATCGACCGTAACAACCGCGCTAAAGCGCATACCACTATCTCTGAAGTGGTGAATGCGTTTAAAAACCGCAAGATCTCTTTCTGGATGTTCCCGGAAGGCACCCGCAGCCGTGGTCGCGGTCTGCTGCCGTTTAAAACCGGTGCTTTCCACGCTGCGATTGCAGCGGGTGTGCCGATCATTCCTGTGTGCGTTTCCAATACATCGAATAAAATTAACCTGAACCGCCTCAATAACGGTTTAGTGATCGTCGAAATGTTGCAGCCGATTGATACCAGCGCCTGGGGCAAAGATCAGGTGCGTGAGCTGGCCGCACACTGTCGCGAAGTGATGATGGCGAAAATCGCCGAGCTTGATCAGGAAGTGGCTGAACGCGAAGCGGCACAAAAGAAAAAATAAGAGCCACAGCCCGTCGTCATGCCGTTATCGACATCACGCGGGCGCATGTGAACTCAGTTTGGGAACGGTTTCCCTCTGTTTAGTAGTCAGTTTCATGGAGTTAATATGTCACTCAGTCGGCGTCAGTTTATTCAGGCATCAGGAGTAGCACTATGTGCAGGGACTGTGCCGCTGAGGGCGAATGCGGCAGGGCAACAGCCTGCATTGCCAATCCCGCCGCTGCTCGAATCCCGCCGTGGACAGCCTCTGTTTTTAACCCTGCAACGCGCGCACTGGTCTTTCACCCAGGGCACTCGCGCGCCAGTGTGGGGTATTAACGGACGCTATCTCGGGCCGACCATTCGCGTCTGGAACGGCGACGACGTGAAACTGATTTACAGCAACCGTCTGACCGAAAACGTGGCGATGACCATTCGTGGTTTGCAGGTGCCGGGCCCGTTGATTGGCGGCGCTGCGCGCATGATGTCACCGAACGCCGACTGGGCGCCGGTTCTGCCGATTCGCCAGAACGCATCAACGCTGTGGTATCAAGCCAACACGCCAAACCACATGGCACAACAGGTCTACAATGGCCTGGCGGGAATGTGGCTGATTGAAGATGATGTAAGTAAGTCCTTACCTATTCCGAATCACTACGGCGTGGACGATTTCCCGGTCATCATTCAGGACAAACGTCTGGATAATTTCGGTGCGCCGGAGTACAGCGAACCGGGCAGCGGCGGCTTTGTTGGCGACACGTTAATGGTCAACGGCGCGCAAAGCCCGTACGTTGAAGTGTCTCGCGGCTGGGTGCGCTTGCGCCTGCTGAACGCTTCTAACTCGCGCCGTTATCTGCTGCAGATGAGCGATGGTCGTGCACTGCACGTGATTTCAGGCGATCAGGGCTTCCTGCCTGCGCCTGTGTCGGTGAAGCAGCTGTCGCTGGCTCCGGGTGAGCGTCGTGAAATTCTGGTCGATATGACCAACGGCGATGAAGTGTCGATCACCTGTGGTGAAGCGGCCGGTATTGTCGACCGTATTCGCGGCTTCTTCGAGCCGTCAAGCATTCTGGTCTCCACTCTGGTGCTGACGCTGCGCCCGACGGGCCTGCTACCACTGGTGACCGACAGCCTGCCGATGCGCCTGCTGCCGGAAGAAATCATGACCGGTACGCCGATTCGTAGCCGCGATTTTACGTTGGGCGACGATCCGGGTATCAACGGTCAGCTTTGGGATCCGCAGCGTGTGGATGTCACCGCACAACAGGGCTCCTGGGAACGCTGGACGTTGCGCGCCGACAGTCCGCAGTCTTTCCATATCGAAGGCGTGATGTTCCAGATCCGCAACGTCAATGGCGCGATGCCGTTCCCGGAAGACAGAGGCTGGAAAGATACGGTGTGGATCGATGGTCAGGTTGAGCTGCTGGTGTACTACGGCCAGCCGTCGTGGCCGCACTTCCCGTTCCAGTTCGCCAGTCAGACGCTGGAGTTAGCCGACCGTGGTTCGGTGGGGCAGATTTTAGTGAATCCGACGCCTTAATAAGCGACATATTCTGTATCGCCCGGCGGCGCTTCGCTTGCACGGGCCTACAAAACAGGGCGTTAAGCTGTAGGCCGGATAAGGCGTAGCCGCCATCCGGCGTCTCACGCCTACATTCCCGCCCGGCGGCGTTTCGCTTGCACGGGCCTACAAAACAGGGTGTTAAGCTGTAGGCCGGGTAAGGCGCAGCCGCCACCCGGCGTCTCACGCCTACATTCCCGGTTTGTAAACATTGTCGGCCGTCAAAGTTCCCCTTCATTTTCTGACGCCATTCAGCGTATAATCCCCGCCTTTTGCACCCTTTTTAACCACCCGGAAGCACTATGAGCGCAATTTCCCTGATCCAACCGGATCGCTCCCTCTTCTCCTGGCCTCAATATTGGGCGGCCTGTTTTGGCCCCGCCCCGTTTTTACCTATGTCTCGGGAAGAGATGGATCAACTTGGCTGGGATAGCTGCGACATCATTCTGGTTACGGGCGACGCGTATGTCGATCACCCGAGCTTCGGGATGGCCATTTGTGGCCGTATGCTCGAAGCGCAGGGTTTCCGCGTGGGGATCATTTCGCAGCCAGACTGGAACAGCAAAGAAGATTTCATGCGTCTGGGTAAACCGAATCTGTTCTTCGGCGTGACCGCTGGCAATATGGACTCGATGATCAACCGTTACACCGCAGACCGTAAACTGCGTCATGACGATGCCTACACCGCCGACAATCTGGCGGGCAAGCGCCCGGATCGCGCAACGCTGGTGTACACCCAACGTTGTAAAGAAGCCTGGAAAGACGTACCGGTTATCCTCGGGGGCATCGAGGCAAGTCTGCGTCGTTCCGCGCATTACGATTACTGGTCTGATACCGTGCGTCGCTCGGTGCTGGTGGACTCCAAAGCCGACATGCTGATTTTCGGCAACGGCGAGCGTCCGCTGGTTGAAGTGGCACATCGTCTGTCGATGGGTGAACCGGTGGCGGACATTCGCGACGTGCGTAACACCGCGATCATGGTCAAAGAAGCGCTGCCGGGCTGGAGCGGTGTGGATTCCACACGCCTCGACACGCCGGGCAAAATCGACCCGATCCCACATCCTTACGGTGAAGATTTACCGTGTGCGGATAACAAACCGGTTGAGCCGCAAAAAGCCGAAGCGAAAGCCATTACCATTCAGCCGCCGAAGCCAAAGCCGTGGGAGAAAACCTACGTGCTGCTGCCTTCCTACGAGAAGGTGAAGGGCGACAAAGTGTTGTACGCGCACGCCTCCCGTATTCTGCATCATGAAACCAACCCAGGCTGCGCCCGTGCGCTGATGCAAAAACACGGTGACCGTTTTATCTGGCTGAACCCGCCGGCTATCCCGCTTTCCACCGATGAGATGGACAGCGTGTTTGCGCTGCCGTACAAGCGTGTGCCGCATCCGGCGTACGGTGACAGCCGCATTCCCGCTTATGAAATGATCCGCTTCTCGGTCAACATCATGCGTGGCTGCTTCGGTGGCTGTTCATTCTGCTCAATCACCGAGCATGAAGGGCGCATCATCCAGAGCCGTTCCGAAGAATCGATCATCAACGAGATCGAAGCCATTCGCGACACGGTGCCAGGCTTTACTGGCATTATCTCCGATCTTGGCGGTCCAACCGCCAACATGTATATGCTGCGCTGCAAATCACCGCGCGCCGAGCAAACCTGTCGCCGTCTTTCCTGTGTTTATCCGGACATCTGCCCGCACATGGACACCAACCATGAGCCGACGATCAATCTGTATCGCCGCGCCCGTGATCTGAAAGGCATTAAGAAGATCTTGATTGCTTCCGGCGTGCGTTACGACATCGCGGTAGAAGATCCGCGTTACATCAAAGAACTGGCCACTCACCACGTGGGCGGCTATCTGAAGATTGCGCCGGAGCACACCGAAGAAGGCCCGCTGTCGAAAATGATGAAGCCGGGAATGGGCAGCTACGACCGCTTTAAAGAGCTGTTTGACACCTATTCAAAACAGGCCGGGAAAGAGCAGTATCTGATCCCCTACTTCATCTCTGCGCACCCGGGTACAACCGACGAAGACATGATTAACCTGGCGCTGTGGCTGAAGAAGAACCGCTTCCGTCTCGATCAGGTGCAGAACTTCTATCCGTCACCGCTCGCTAACTCGACCACCATGTATTACACCGGCAAGAACCCGCTGAGTAAGATTGATTACAAGAGTGAAGAGGTCTTCATCCCGAAAGGCGATAAACAGCGTCGTCTGCACAAAGCGCTGCTGCGTTATCACGATCCGGCAGGCTGGCCGATGATTCGTCAGGCGCTGGAAGCGATGGGCAAAAAGCACCTGATTGGCGGACGCCGTGAATGTCTGGTGCCATCACCGACGCTTGACGAAATGCGTGAAGCGCGTCGTCAAAGCCGTCATGCTCAGCCTGCGCTGACCAAACATACGCCGGTGATGCATCAGCGCAATCCAGGGGCGAAAAAGCCTGCGAATGGCAAGGCAAAACCGGGCGCGTCCACCCCGCGTAATGTCGCTGGACGGAGTCCAAAACCTGCCGCGAAGCGCGCAGCGAAGCCATAAAAAAACGCCCGGTCAATTGACCGGGCGTTTTGCATTCAGGCGTTAACCGCCGAACTGATCCGGATCCGGCCCGAGCCGTTTTCCCTGATCCAGTTTGGCGATTTCGCCCAGCTCGTCTTTATCGAGACGGAAATCCCAGACATCGAAGTTTTCCGCAATACGCGTTGGCGTGACCGATTTCGGGATAACCACCAGACCGCTGTCGAGATGCCAGCGAATGACAATCTGCGCCGGGGTCTTACCGTATTTTTCCGCCAGATGACGAATGATTTTCTGATCGAAAACGCCTTCACCACCCTGCGCCAGCGGGCTCCAGGATTCAGTCTGGATCTTGTGCGTCGCGTTCCAGGAATGCAATTGACGCTGTTGCATCAGAGGATGAAGTTCAATCTGGTTAATCACCGGCGTGACGCCCGTTTCGTCGATCAGCCGTTGCAGGTGATGCACCTGGAAATTACACACGCCGATGCTTTTGACCAGACCCTGCTCTTGCAGCTTAATCAGGCCACGCCAGGCTTCCACGTAGTGATCTATTGCCGGGACCGGCCAGTGCATCAGATACAAATCGACAAAATCGAGCTGCAGTTTATCGAGGCTTTCCTGCAAGGCTTCTGCCGGGCGCTTCTGATCGTCATTCCACAGTTTGGTGGTGATGAACAGTTCATCGCGCGCGACACCCGCGCTGGCTAATGCTTTGCCCACGCCATCCTCATTTTTATACGCGGCGGCGGTATCAATAGAACGATAGCCGACCTCCAGCGCTTTATGGATGGCGGTAACGACGTCCTCGTTGCTTGCTTTCCACACGCCGAGACCCAGTTGCGGCATTACGTTGCCGTCCTGGAGCTTGATTACGGTTGGATGTGTCATGCATTCCTCCTTTCGCCCTTCATCCTTCATGCCGCAGGTGCGTTGGCTTCACTCGCTCACCCCAGTCACTTACTGGTGTAAGCTCCTGGGGATGAGCTCCCTTGCCGCCTGCCTGCAACTCGAATTATCTAGGGTTATAATGAAAATCACCGGGAGCCGGATACGGGCAGCCGGTGAATGGGTAGCATTAAGTCTGGACGAAATACGGGAAAACGAAAGGTTAAGTGGAAAAACCCTTAGCGTGCCGCTTCGTAAATGCGACGGCTGACGTCGAGAGTAATGTCCTGATTTTCGCCGATTTGCGTCATGCCGTGCGCCTCCAGTTTTTTCAGCAGCGCAGGGATAGAGCTGCCGTCAAGACCGTAGCCGGACAGGTGCGTTGGTACGCCCATTGCTTCGAAGAAATCGCGGGTGGCGGCGATAGCGGCGTCGATACGCGCGTCTTCAGACCCTTCGGTAATGTTCCATACGCGTTCTGCGTATTGCAGCAATTTGGCACGTTTAGTGTCGCGTTTTTCGTTCCACAGCGATGGCAGAACAACGGCTAACGTCTGCGCGTGATCCAGACCGTGCATCGCGGTCAGCTCATGGCCGAGCATATGCGTTGCCCAATCCTGCGGCACGCCTGAGCCAATCAGGCCGTTCAGTGCCTGCGTCGCGGCCCACATCACGTTGGCGCGCACGTCGTAATTCTCAGGTTCTTTCAGCGCTTTCGGGCCTTCTTCGATCAGCGTCAGCAGAATGCCTTCGGCGAAACGATCCTGAATTTTGGCGTTGACCGGATAGGTCACGTACTGCTCAACGGTGTGAACAAACGCATCAACGACGCCATTTGCAACCTGACGCGGCGGCAGGGTGTAGGTGTAAACCGGGTCAAGCACTGCGAATACCGGCTGCACGTTCGGGTTCATGAACGCCTGTTTGTCGCCCGTAGTTTTACGGGAAATAACCGCACCCATATTGGATTCGGAACCGGTGGCCGGCAGCGTCAGCACGGAGCCCATCGGGATAGCGCTTTTAATATCGCGACCGCCGGTTTCCAGAATATGCCACGGATCGACGCCATCGGTGTAACGGGCTGCTGCGGCGATAAATTTAGTGCCGTCCAGAACAGAACCGCCGCCAACGGCCAGCAGGAAGGTGATTTTCTCATCGCGGGCAATTTTCACCGCGTTCATCAGCGTTTCATAAGAGGGATTTGGCTCAATGCCGCCAAACTCCCGTACGTCGAGGCCGTTGAGCGCGCTCAACACCTGGTCCAGCACGCCGGTCTTTTTCACACTGCCGCCGCCGTAAGTGATAAGCACGCGGGCATCGGCTGGGATCTGAGCACGCAGGTCTGCGATAGCGCCTTTACCAAACAAAATGCGGGTTGGAGTGTGTAAGTTGAAATTAAACATGGCTTATTCCCTGAGTTACGGGTGAAAAGGACGGCAGCAACGGGGCTACCTGATGGTGTGTATTGTGGTCCAGTGGCCTGTTTGTCTCAATGCACATTTCTGCCGATGTATTGCCCATTTCTCCAGTGTGCTGGAGAATATGAATATAATTGTCCACAATACATCCATCGTAATACATTTCGGATACTGCCAAAAATGAACCGTGAAGAGACCTGTCAGCTGCTGACTGAGAAAATTAAGCAGCTGAAAAATAACGAACAAAAGCTCAGCCAACTGCTGCCTGATATCCGTCTTCTGTATGGCACTCAGCCGGGCACGCGCACGCCGGTGATGTACGAGCCGGGCATCGTATTCCTCTTTTCCGGCCATAAAATCGGCCATATCAACGAACGTATTTTTCGTTACGACGCCACGGAATACCTGCTGCTGACGGTGCCATTGCCGTTCGAATGTGAAACCTTTGCCACGCCGGAAGTGCCGCTGGCGGGGCTGCGGCTCAACGTCGATATTCTTCAATTGCAGGAGCTGTTGATGGATATTGGTGAAGACGAACTGTTTCAGCCGTCGATGGCGGCGAGCGGGATAAACTCGGCGACGCTTTCCGAAGAGATTCTGTGCGCCGCTGAGCGCTTGCTTGACGTGATGGAGCGCCCGCTGGACGCACGTATTCTTGGCAAACAGATTATCCGCGAAATGCTTTATCACGTGTTGATAGGGCCACGCGGCGGGGCGCTACTGGCGCTGGTGAGTCGTCAGACGCATTTCAGCCTGATAAGCCGGGTGCTGAAACGCATTGAAAGCCAGTACACCGAAAACCTCAGCGTTGACCAGTTGGCAGCGGAAGCCAACATGAGCGTCTCGGCGTTTCATCACAATTTTAAATCGGTGACCAGCACCTCGCCTCTGCAATATTTGAAATCCTATCGCTTGCACAAAGCGCGGATGATGATGGTTCACGACGGTTTGAAAGCCAGCACGGCGGCGATGAAAGTCGGGTATGAAAGTGCGTCACAGTTCAGCCGGGAATTTAAGCGCTACTTTGGTATTACGCCAGGGGAAGATGCGGCACGAATTCGGGGAATGCAGGGAATTTAACGTGGTGCGTATGGGCATTATTTAAGGCGTGTCGCCCCGGCAAGCAAAGCGCCACCGGGGAAAACAGACAGCGCCATCAGGCGCTGCAATACTTCTTCTTGATAACCACGAACACGGTGCCGAGCAAACCGGCAACCAGCAGGAAAATCGGCAGGATCATCAGGAATGTCATCACCTGATCTTCATGGCGTTTAACGAACGGGATCATGCTCAGCGCATAGCCGAGGCTTGTAACCACACCCACCCACAACAGCGCGCTCAGCCAGTTAAAGAACTGGAAGCGACGGTTCGACAGGCCGGAAATGCCAGCCATGGTAGGCAGCAGAGTGCGAATAAAGGCCAGGAAGCGTCCGGCGAGCAGCGCCAGAAGGCCGTGGCGATCAAACATGCAGGTGGCGCGTTCGTGGTATTTCACCGGCAGCTGCGCCAGCCAGCCTTTCACCATTTTGGTGTTGCCGAGCCAGCGGCCCTGAATATAGCTCAGCCAGCAGCCAAGACTGGCGGCGGCGGTCAAAATGGCTAACGTCGGGATAAAATCCATCACGCCTTTGGCAATCAGCGCCCCCGCGAGCAGCAACAGGCTATCCCCCGGCAAAAAAGACGCGGGCAGCAGGCCGTTTTCTAAAAACAGCGTTGCGAACATCACCAGATAAACAATACCCACGATGTGGGGGTCCGCCAGCGCGGCAAAATCATGCTGCCAAAGGGCGGCGGCAATCTCCTGGATAACAACCATGGACTTTCCTGTGTACTGACATTTTCGGTGTATTGTACTCCTGAATCGCCCGGGATGCCTTGATCCTGGGCGCAACAATGCAGTCAGTTTTTGCGGGGACTGTCTGAAATTGTGTCCATTGAGTTGCCACTTTACACAATGCGTTCAAAACCCGCCGATAAATCCTGGAGAAGATCGTCCACATTCTCTAAACCGATGTGCAGACGAATCAGCGTGCCGCTGAAATCCGGCTTGCCCTCAGGGCGGATCTCCGCGAGCTGTTCCGGTTGAGTCGGCAGAATTAACGACTCGAAACCACCCCAGGAATAGGCCATACCAAACAGCGTAAAGTTATCGAGATAGGCGGAGAGTTCGGCATCGTTGAGCCGTTTTTTGAGAACGAATGAGAACAAACCGCTGCTGCCTGTAAAGTCTCGTTTCCAAAACTCATGGCCTTTACTGCCGGGCAGGGCCGGATGATTCACCCGTTCAACCTGTGGGTGCTGCGCCAGCCATTCGGCTACTTTCAGGCTACTTTCGTGATGCTGACGCAAACGCACGCCGAGCGTACGCAGGCCACGGCTGGTCATGTAGGCCGTATCGGCATCGACCATTTGGCCCATCAGGTAGGCGTTTTCGCGTAGCTGATCCCAGCAACGGGCATTGGCGACGGCGGTGCCAATCATCCCATCGGAGTGACCAATCAGGTATTTGGTGGCGGCCTGAATGGAAATGTCGATATCAAATTCCAGCGCTTTGAACAGCACGCCCGCCGCCCAGGTGTTATCAATCATAATGATGGCGTCGGGCGCGACACGGCGAACGGCGCTGACGATCGCCGGAACGTCATGCACTTCCATGGTGATCGAACCGGGAGATTCCAGGAACACCACTTTAGTGTTGGGCTGAACCCGTTCGGCGATGCCCGCACCAATCAGTGGATCGAACCAACCGGTGGTGACGCCAAGTTTGGCAAGAATTTTGGTGCAGAAGTCCTGGCTCGGTTCGTAGGCGCTGTTGGTCATCAACACGTGATCGCCCTGTTCGACAAACGCCAGAATGGTATTGGCAACCGCTGCGGCGCCGCACGGGAAGAGGGCACAACCGGCGCCGCCTTCCAGTTCACACATTGCTTCCTGCAACGAGAAATGGGTCAGCGTGCCGCGGCGACCGTAAAACAGCTCGCCTTTGGCGCGATTACGGGTGGCGTGTTTTTTGGCTTCAACGGTGTCGAAGACGAGAGACGACGCACGCTGAATCACGCTGTTCACCGAGCCATGCGTGTATTTTTTACTGCGGCCAGCGTTCACCAGCACGGTATCAAGTTGCTTATCGGACATGTTCGCTCTACCTGTTTTTATACGTCTGGACGTCTAAACTAGCATGATTGTACGGTGATGTACGACAGACAAACAGATTAAGCAGAAAATTTTGCCAGAAGAAGGGAAAGCGCCTTTTTTACTGCGTGAGCGCAATGAAATTGAGCGATGATTGCGTCAATATGTAAATAGTAATGAGAACGACTATCAATTCGACGCTGTTTTGATATTATTACGTTCAGAATTTGTGATTTAGATCCTGGAGAAACAGAGTGGGTAATAATTTGATGCAGGCGGATCTCTCCGTTTGGGGTATGTATCATCATGCCGACATCGTGGTTAAGGTGGTCATGATCGGCCTGATTCTGGCATCGGTTGTCACCTGGGCCATCTTCTTCAGTAAAAGTACCGAACTGCTGTCGCAAAAGCGCCGCCTCAAGCGTGAGCAACAGCTGTTGAGCGAAGCCCGCACCCTGAATCAGGCGAGCGAAATTGCTGCCGCTTTCCCGGCGAAAAGCCTTAGCGTTCAACTGCTGAACGAAGCGCAGAACGAACGTGAACTTTCCGCAGGCGCAGAAGATAACGAAGGGATCAAAGAGCGTACCGGTTTCCGTCTGGAACGCCGTGTGGCCGCTGCCGGTCGTCACATGGGCCGTGGTAACGGTTATCTGGCAACTATCGGAGCGATTTCACCGTTTATTGGTTTGTTCGGCACCGTTTGGGGCATCATGAACAGCTTCATCGGGATTGCGCAGACGCAGACCACAAACCTTGCGGTCGTTGCGCCGGGTATCGCAGAAGCGCTGCTGGCAACGGCTATCGGCCTGTTTGCTGCTATTCCTGCGGTGGTTATCTACAACATTTTCGCCCGCATGATTGGCAGCCACAAAGCGCTGCTCGGTGATGTGGCGGCACAGGTTCTGCTGTTGCAAAGCCGCGATCTCGACCTTAATGACAGCGGCGCTCAGCCGGTGCGCACCACCCAGAAATTACGGGTAGGGTGATAGCCAATGGCAATGCGTCTAAACGAAAATCTGGACGATAACGGCGAAATGCATGAAATCAACGTGACGCCGTTTATCGACGTCATGCTGGTTCTGCTGATTATCTTCATGGTGGCGGCCCCGCTCGCCACTGTTGATGTCAAAGTGAATCTGCCTGCCTCGTCCAGCCAGCCGCAGCCGCGCCCGGAAAAACCGGTGTATCTGTCGGTGAAAGCGGATAACACCCTGTTCCTCGGCAATGATCCGATCACCGACGACACCATGGTGAATGCGATTAACGCGCTGACCGAAGGCAAGAAAGACACCACCATCTTCTTCCGCGCGGACAAAACCGTGAACTACGAGACGATGATGAAAGTGATGGATACCCTGCATCAGGCGGGTTATCTGAAAATTGGCCTGGTGGGCGAAGAGCACGCCGCTGCAAAATAATCACGGCTTTCAGTAAAGAACCGGCTCCGCGCCGGTTTTTTTATACCTAAAAACTGCCTGATTTAACCCGGTTCTGCCGACGCTTACGCTGACTAAAATAAAATCAGTAACTGGCTGATATATTCTGTTTTTTTCACGATATGTTTCACCGCTAATTATTTCCTTTCGCCGCTGGCGCACGCCTTAAACCTCTCTACGCTTATCAGGAACATCATAAAAAAGCGCCGTGAAAACGGGGCATAACATTACCTGCATAGCATGGGGATCCAGCATGACCCTCCCGACCTTACTCGACACAGCCTCTCCTTCTCGTGACCTGATTTCTCTGACCGCCATTCGCCAGCGCGCCGACCGCTTAATGTTGGTGCTGGTATGGATCCTGTGGTTTGTGTGCCTGGCCTTCGGCTTAATGACCGGGCAAGCCGCGCTGGCACTGGCTGTGGGCAGTTTACTGGCCGCACTGGCGACGTTGTCCTGCGTGCTGTTGCCCGGCAAGCTGGCAACGCGGCTGCTGTTCGCTTTCATTCTGATGGCCTGGTCTGCGTTGCTGATTCAACTGGGGGGAGGTGAAACGGAATACCATTTCTCCGTATTTGTTCTGCTGTCGGCGCTGCTGGCCTGGCGCGACTGGAAACCGCTGTTGATGGGGGCCGCGGTGATCGCTGTACATCATCTGACCTTCAACTATCTGCAGGAATATGACCTGTTCGGCGTGGTGGTATTTGCGATGGGAGCAGGGCTGGATATGGTCATCACGCACGCCGTATTTGTGGTGGTGCAGACCGTCATTCTGGTGTTGATGGCGCTGCGCATGGAGCAGGATGCGCGCTCTGCTAGCGAAGTCGCCAAACTGGCGTCGGTTATCAATCGCGAACCGGGGATCCTGACCCTGACACAGGACGCACCGACCAGCCACTCCTCATTTGCGCGGACATTCAGCCTGACGCTCGGCACCATGCGCAGCACGCTGGTACAGGTGACGCACGGCGTGACGCAACTGCTTGAAGATGCACAGACGTTGTTGCAGCGTAATACGGCGCTTTCGGAACGAACGGACAATCAGGCCCAGTCGCTGGCGATCGCTGCCTGTGCGATGGAACAGCTGCTTGGCGCAGCGGCGCAAACCAGTGAAAAGGCGAGCGAAGCGCGAGGGCTGGCGTTACAGGCGAGTGACGTGGCGCAACAGGGCGGCGAAAACATCCGTGCGGCGATGGCATCGATGATCCACATTCGGGACGAATCGCTGCGCATTAACGGCATTCTGGAACTTATTGATGGTATTGCCTTCCAGACGAACATTCTGTCGCTGAATGCATCAGTGGAAGCCGCGCGAGCGGGTCAGCATGGCAAAGGCTTTGCCGTCGTAGCGGCGGAAGTACGCACCCTGGCATTGCGTTGTGAAAGTGCGGCGAAAGACATTCGTCAGCTGATTGCGGCTTCAGTAGAAAGTACCCAACAGGGCGCTAATCAGGTGGAGTTGGCCGGAAAAACGATGCAGGTCATGATTGGCAGTATTGAAAGTCTGCACGGCCTGGTGGAAGCCCTGTCGTTAATGAGCGACCAGCAGCGTGCCAGTATTTTGCAGATTAACGGTAGCATCGCCAGTATTGATGCCAGCGTGCAGGAAAACGTGCAGCACGTAGCGCAAACGATGCAGGTGGCGCAGCAACAGCAGCGACAAACCGGAGAATTGAAGACCGCGATTTCGGTCTTCCGGCTGGTGTGATCAGGATTTGATAACGGCAGGCGTCGGGAGATTTTCTTCCGGCGCCACGATATTGACGTTGGCGGTCCGGCAATTGCCGTCAGAAAGTTTACGTAGCAGGCGCAGAGTGGCGGCTTCGCGAGCCAGAATGTGCTGATAGCTCGCTTCAATATGCGCGAGAATTTTCTCTTTTAGCGGCGGATTTCGCTCAATGATATCGGCTAATGCTGCGCCGTAGATCTCTTCTTTTACCTGGAAAGCGTAAATCTCCCGGCGGTACTGCCATTTCATGCGCACCAGTGCGACGGGAATGGAAACCAGCGCTTTTGCGGTTTCTTCAATCACCGTATTTTTTTCGTTTTTCAGCGCCTGGAGATTATGCTGAAAAATGATCGCATCGCTTTTTTTGTCGCCCAAAGTCAAATGCGCATTATTATTATCAACTTCATTCATTTTTACTCAGCCTGAAAGTTGTAAAAAAGAGATGCTGTTTTTTCACGCGTGATTAAATTAAGCCAAATTTCGTTACCCGCCTCATTAATTTTATCGGTGTGCTCGGCAATAATTTGACTTAATTCCTGAATGTCAATTTCGCCTTCCATTTGCAGATCGTTGAGAACACGGGCAAAGGCTTCAATTTTAACCACGCGAAACAGTCTGTCTTTAATATGACGGTCGTGTTCTTCCAGCAACATATTGCGCGACTGGCCGTTACGGACGGGGGCGGTTAATATATCTGACTCAACGTTTTCGAGGGTTATCTTTCCCTGAGTTAAATTAGCGCTATTTTCTGCTTCCCCGGTATTGTGCTCTGCATTTGAGATGTGAAAGCGTGCTGGGATCAGCGACTCGGGTATCATGCCTGATGTCCTTTTAGTTTCAACAGGATAAGGGCGGTAAAGGTGTGAGGTTCGTTGACAATATCATGGCGTAAATTTAAAATCAAAAAAAATGGAGCCAACCATGAACAGTATTATCTATTTCGTGATAGCACTGCTATTACTTACGGTTGTTATTATTTTAATCATCTCTGGTATTTTTAAACATGACGTTGTGGAAGAAAAACCACAACCCGTTCAGGTGAAATTGCTGAGCAAAGAAGAGGGCGAAGACCATTTTTCCATGTTGATGAACGCGATTACACCGGTATGGTACTGGCGGGTTAATCATGAATATATTGATTTTCTTCATGCGACAATAAAGCGTATGAGCATCACTGAATTAAATGCAACTGCTGGGTTATTTGAGGCTCAGCGGCGCTGTAGCGATCTCAATTCGGCGGTGTATAAATATTATGACAATATAAAAAAACGCTGTCTGAGCGGCGAGAAAGTGCCGCGTGGCGATCTCGATGTACTCAACCTGCAACAGTGTTTTCGTGATTTCAGCCTCGATGCGTACCCGTCGCTGGTGATGCTGGTGTGGCCAGAATATCAGCGCCCACGGGTGTCGCCTGTCGACGTATAAATAATTCCCCCTTGCCTAAAGCGCGGGGGAATCATAGCGCTTATTTATCCGAAGACGCCTGCCAGAGATTCAGCTGACCGTCCACCACATGCTGGTCAATTTGCGCCAGCTCCTGTGGCGTAAAGGCCAGATTATTCAACGCCTGAACGTTCTCTTCCAATTGCTCTGGACGACTGGCGCCAATCAGCACCGACGTGACGCGGTTATCTTTCAGCAGCCAGCTCAGCGCCATCTGCGCCATGCTTTGCCCGCGTGACTGTGCCATTTCCTGCAACAGACGCAGGCTTCTCAGATTGCTTTCGCTCAGCATATTTTCCGTCAGCCCACGCGCTTTCTTGCCTTCGGCCTGCATCCGCGAGCCGTCCGGAATACCGTTCAGGTATTTGCCGGTCAACAGTCCCTGCGCCAGCGGCGTGAAGGCGATACAGCCGACGCCGTTCTCTTCCAGCGTGTCGAGCAGGCCTGTTTTATCCACCCAACGATTGAGCAAATTGTAAGAAGGCTGATGGATGAGCAGCGGAATTTTCCACTCGCGCAGCAGCGCGACCATCTGCTGCGTGCGTTCGGTGGAATAAGAAGAAATGCCGACATACAGCGCTTTGCCGCTTTGCACCGCCTGAGCCAGCGCGGATGCGGTTTCTTCCATCGGCGTTTTCTCATCGACACGGTGGGAATAGAAAATGTCGACGTAGTCCAGGCCCATACGTTTAAGACTTTGGTCGAGGCTTGCAAGCAGATACTTGCGTGAACCGCCGGCGCCATACGGGCCTGGCCACATGTCATATCCCGCTTTGGTGGAGATGATCAGCTCGTCGCGATAGGCGGCAAAATCTTCCCGTAGCAGACGGCCAAAGTTTTCTTCGGCGCTACCCGGCGGTGGCCCATAGTTATTGGCGAGATCGAAATGGGTAATGCCCAAATCGAAGGCTTTACGCAGCAGCGCGCGTTGAGAATCGAGCGCCTGAATGTGACCAAAACTGTGCCACAACCCCAGTGACAGCGCAGGTAACTGCAACCCACTGTTGCCGCAATAGCGATACTGCATTTGTTGATAACGTTCGGAACTGGCGAGCCAGGACATGGATGCTCCTTCTGGTCTGTATTTTGAAACGACGTTTCTATACTAACGCCTGAAAATGTTCCGGTAAGTTCGGGCGATCACAGTGCGGGTGATTGATGAGGAATTGCTGCCATTCTCCAGAATGGGTAGGTTTCTAAAAATCGCTGGATCCTGCTTAAAAATTCGCTATATAATTTTTTATATATCGAATAAAGGAACAGCGATGGATAACCATTTTGGTAAAGGCCTGATGGCTGGTCTTAATTCGGCACAAGCGGAAGGCGCAGGTAACGTGGCGCAGTTTTGTGCTGATTATAAGCGAGGATTTGTGCTGGGTTTCAGCCAACGGATGTTTGAGCAAACCGGTGACAGACAGCTCAGCGCCTGGGAGGCGGGCGTACTAACGCGCCGCTACGGGCTTGATAAAGAGAGGGTGATGGATTTCTTCCGCGAAGCCCATTCAGAGACGGCGGTGCGCTACTTCATGGCGGGCTACCGCATCGAGCGCTGAGTCTTCGCCCGACAGCGAAATGAGCGACTGTCCAATAGCTGCGCCATTTTTTCCGGTGTGTTTGATTTGATACATCGACAGATCCGCACGCAACAACGCGCCGCTAAAGTCGTCTTCTGCCAGCACTTCATTGATGCCGATAGACGCGCCCACCGAGGCGGTGCCGCTTACCAGTTCGAACGGTGTCAGCGCCGCGCGCAGGCAGTTGTGAGCGGTGCTCCACACCAAAAGGCTGTTGAGCGAGCAGGGCAGTAGCAGCACAAATTCGTCGCCGCCCAGTCGCCCGACCACGCTGCCCGGCGGGCAGGCTTCACGCAGGCGCTGACTGAGCTGAATCAGCAGTTCATCACCGCAACGATGGCCGAATCGGTCATTCACCGCTTTAAAATCATCAAGATCGATAAACGCCACGCACATGGCGTCGTCCTGGCGCATCTGCGCGAAGTGTTTTAACAGCGCATGACGATTCGCAAGCCCGGTCAGGGGATCGTGGTTTGCCAGCGCAGAAAGCTGTTCCTCATACTGCTTCTCTTTGGTCATATCAATGTGGGTGCCGGTGACTTTCAACGGCTTGCCGTCGGCATCCCAATCACTGACGCGCCCGCGATCCAGTACCCAGGTGACGGTGCCGTTTTTGTGCAGCATTCGGTGCAGTGCTTCGTAATACGGCGCGTTACCTTCCAGATGACTGTAAAACGCGTCTAATACCCGGGCTTTGTCTTCCGGATGCAGATGCTCCCGCCACACATCGAAACGGGCGCTCAGGGCTTTCGGCTGATAGCCAAGCATCGCGCCCCAGCGGCGGTTGAAAATGATTAATTTCCCGCTGGGAATATCCAGCTGCCATAAACAAAGGCCGGTGCCGTCGAGGGTAGCGCTAAGCTTGCTCTTCGCATCACGGGCAATGCGCAACAGCCGGGCGTTATGCTTTTTCAGATTCTGGATCTGTTGTTTCAGGGCGATTTCAGACATTTAGATGCCATATGCCAGAGTGAGACATATTCATACTAATAATGTATTGGCGTGTAAATATACAACGAGAAAAAAGTGACCGGACGATGACGTCCGGTCGACGGGAAAGGTTTAAGCCTGGCGTTTATCTTCGGTGTTGGTATCAAAATCACTGGCGCTATGACGCTCATGCAGCTGTTCGTTCAGCGGCCCTTGCGCGCGGTTGACGATGCGCCCACGTTTTACCGCCGGACGATTACCGACATCCTGCGCCCAGCGCAGCACGTTCTTGTAGCTGCCAGCATCAAGGAATTCCGCCGCGTTGTAGACCGCGCCGAGCACCACATTGCCGTACCACGGCCAGATAGCCATATCAGCAATGGTGTATTCCTCGCCCGCGACATAGCGGCTGCGTGCCAACTGTTTATCCAGCACGTCGAGCTGACGTTTGGCTTCCATCGTAAAGCGGTCGATAGCGTACTCAATTTTGACCGGGGCATAGTTATAGAAATGCCCGAAACCACCGCCGAGGAACGGCGCGGCGCCCTGTAACCAGAACAGCCAGTTCAGCGTTTCAGTGCGTCCCGCCGGATCCTTCGGCAGGAAGTGACCAAATTTCTCTGCCAGATACAGCAGGATCGATCCGGATTCAAACACGCGCAGCGGCGGGTTCACCGAGTGATCGCTCAGGGCGGGGATTTTTGAGTTCGGGTTCACGTCCACGAAACCGCTGGAGAACTGATCGCCGTCGCCAATGCGGATCATCCACGCATCGTACTCGGCAGCGGTCACTCCGGCGGACAAAAGCTCTTCCAGCATGATCGTCACTTTCTGCCCGTTTGGCGTGCCGAGCGAATAGAGTTGCAGCGGGTGCGTGCCCACCGGCAATGCTTTTTCGTGCGTCGGGCCGGAGACCGGACGGTTGATGTTGGCGAACGCGCCGCCGTTGTTTTGCTTCCACTCCCAGACTTTCGGAGGTTGATAGTTATTGTCAGACATCAGAACCAGCCTTTTCTTTAGGGGATAGTTGAGGGAGTGTAGCAGGTGCGTGCGCAGAGCTTTAACGATCAGAGTCGTGATGCCGCTAACGGCTTATTGTAAAAACATCTTATAGAGATCGGTTCGGATATAAGCTTAAGCGAAAATCGCATTTCAAATCGTGTGGGAAAGGCCCCACTATGCGCGCTGAACTGCGTTCGTTGGCAGGTAAAAAATAATAACTATGTAGATGGCAAGGAGTAAATAAAGCATGCGCAAGTTGGTTTTCTCCGCCGCGATGATGTCGCTGGCTTTAGGTCTCGCGGGATGCGACGACGCAAAAAATAAAGACACCGTAAATGCCCCTGCTGCGAATCAGAGCGCCGCGCCGAAAGACGGCGGTTCACTGATTATTGGCATTACTTCCGGCGACCCGCTGGCGGTGAACCCGATTTATGCCAGTGACCGCACCACGCTGACGATCATGCAGGCGCTGTATGCGCCGCTCTACAGTTACAACGACGGAAAAATTGAATGGGGCCTGGCGGAAAGCCTGACGCCATCGGCCGATAACCTCAGCTATGTCCTCAAACTGAAACCGAATTTGAAATGGCAGGACGGCCAGCCGCTGACCGCCGACGATGTGGTATTCACCTTCGACAAACTGCTGGATGAAAAACAGCACAGCTTCTTCCGCAGTATGTTTATCTTTGGCGGCAAGCCGGTCGAGGTGAGCAAAGTGGATAATTTGACGGTGAAATTTACCCTGCCGCAGGTCAGCGCCGCGTTTGTCGGCACGCTGGTACAGATTTACCCGATCCCGCAACACGTGTTTGCCAACGAAAGCGATCTGGAAAAAAGCAGCAAAAACGATGCGCCGGTCGGCTCCGGACCGTTCAAATTCAAAGAGTATCGCGCGGGTCAGTATTATTCCCTGACGCGTTTCGACGATTACTGGAACGGCAAAGCCAAGCTTGATTCCGTTACTTATCGTTTTGCCAAAGACAGCAACTCCGCCAATCTTGCGCTGCAAAATGGCGAAATTAACCTGAAAATGGTCGACCCGCAGGATGTGCCGCGCCTGAAAAGCACCGGTAAATTCGATTTTGTGGTCTATCCGGAAGGGCGTCTGGCGTACATGACCTTCAACCAGAACGTACCGGTAATGAAGAGCAAAGATTTGCGTCAGGCCATTGCCTATGCGATCAACAAAGATGACCTGGTCACCACCGCGTTTACCTCGCTTGATTACGCGAAACCGGCAACGTCGTTCCTGACGCCGGACACGCTGTACCATTCTGATGACGTCGAACAGTACAAATATGACCTGCAAAAAGCCAAAGATCTGCTGAAAGCCTCTGGCGCACCGGCGGATCTCAAACTGCGTCTGGCCTACGTCAACACCAATAAAACTCAGGAGAGCATGAGCCTCTATATTCAGCAGCAGCTGAAAGCACTGGGAATTAACGTGGAGCTGATGCCGCTGGATGCCAACGCGATGTCACAGCGCAGTCTCGATATGAATAACACCGCGTGGGATGTGAACCTCGGCGGTTACATCATGGGCGCGGAGCCGGACGGCTATAAGTCGCTGTTTATGAGCAACGAAGCGTATAACTACGCGCACTATAAAGACCCGCAGTTCGATGCGTTGTGGGATAAAGGGGCTATCGAAACCGATGCCGCGAAGCGTGGCGCTATCTACCAACAGATCCAGCAGACCGTGGCGACGGAAATGACCTATTACCCGATAGCGTATTCCAACGCGACGCTGGCGTTAGACAAGCGTTTCGGCGGTACTCAAGCCGCCGAACCGAAACCGGTGTATATGTTCCAGGATCTGTCGAAAATCTACCAAAAACAATGACGGAAATGCCGGGCGGCACGTTGTTTGCCCGGCCTACAGGTTTTGTAGGCTCGGTAAGCGTAGCGCCACCGGGCAATTTCTGTCAGCGCCGGGCGGCACGTTGTTTGCCCGGCTTACAGGTTTTGTAGGCCCGGTAAGCGTAGCGCCACCGGGCAATTTCTCAGTAGCCAGTTTTGTGAAGGGAATGTCGTGAACGCAATGCTGACGCGTCGGCTGTTACAACTGCTGCCGATGCTTTTCTTTATTTCACTGGTCGCGTTTTTGCTGGTGAAACTCGCGCCGGGTGACCCGATACAGGCGTACATCACGCCGCGTATGGCACCGGAAGACATCGAGCGCATTCGTCACAGTCTGGGGCTGGATAAACCGCTGGTGACGCAATATTTTCTGTGGCTGAAAAACGTCTTTCAGGGCGATTTGGGCTATTCGCTGATTTATCACCGTCCGGTGCTGGCAATGATCGTCGAGCGCATTCCCGCCACACTTGGGTTGATGAGCGCCTCGCTGCTGTTGGCGATTGTGCTGGCGGTACCGCTTGGCCTGTTGGCGGGCGCGTTTAAGCATCGCTGGCTCGATCATTTCCTCAATCTGTTCGCCTATATCGGCATTTCGGTGCCGATTTTCTGGTTCGGTATTCTGCTGATAATGGTGTTCGCCGTGCAGCTCAACTGGCTGCCGAGCATGGGCATGCGCACGATTGGTGTGGAAGATAATTGGCTCGACGTGGTGCGCCACGGCGTGTTGCCATGTATCGCGCTGACCTTTTACAACCTCTCCAATTACGTGCGCTATGTGCGTTCCAACACCATTAGCCAGCTCTCTGCGGATTACGTGCAGACGCAACTGGCCTATGGCGCAACTTACCGCACTATTTTGTTCCGTCACGTGCTGAAAAACGTATTGCTGCCGGTGATCACCCTGTTTGGCCTGTCGTTTGGCGAACTGATTGTGGGCGCTTACGTTACTGAAAGCGTGTTCTCGTGGCCGGGAATGGGGCTGCTCGGCATTCAGGCGATCACCTCGCTGGATTATCCGTTGATCATGGCGATCATCCTGTTGTCGTCGTTGATGCTGATCGTCGGCAATTTGCTGGCGGACTTGCTGTATCGCTTCGCCGATCCCCGCATTCGTACCCTGAGGTAACCGCCGATGAGCAGACGCTGGCAAAACGTACGTCACCAGCTGCGCCGCAATCGTCCGGCGCAGTTCTCTCTTATGGTGCTGTTTATTTTTATTCTCGCCGCGCTGGCCGCGAGGTTCAGCCCTTACGATCCCGATCAGATGTCGCTCGGCGCACGCATGTTGCCGCCGGATGCCGCGCACTGGTTTGGCACCGATGAATATGGGCGCGACTATTTCACCCGCGCGCTGTACGGCGGGCAAATTTCACTGATGGTTGGTTTTTTGGTGATGCTGTTTTCCACGCTGATTGGCACCGTTGTCGGCACGGTTAGCGGCTATTTTGGCGGTTGGCTGGATAACCTGATGATGCGCGCCGTCGATATTCTGATGGCGATCCCGGCATTCTTCCTGCTGCTGGTACTCAACGCGTATCTGAAACCGGGCGTAGACAATATCATCATGATTATCAGTCTGTTGACGTGGATGAACATGTCGCGACTGGTGCGTGCCGAAACGCTGTCGGTCAAAGAACGGGAATATGTGCTGTATGCCCGCGCGTCTGGAGAAAACCCGCTGCGCATTATTGTGCGTCACATTGTTCCCGGCGTGTTGCCGACGATTATCGTGGCCGCCACGCTGAACATTGCCTCGGCGATCCTGATGGAATCGACGCTCAGCTTCCTGGGGCTTGGCGTACAGCAGCCCGCCGCGTCGTGGGGCAGTATGCTCAACAACGCGCAGTCGTACATTGGTGAAGCTTCATGGCTGGCGATGTTCCCGGGGATTTTGATCCTGCTGACGGTGTTCAGTTTCAACGTGCTGGGCGACGTGTTCCGTACCGCCTTCGATCCGGGAGCCAATCGCGATGCATAATTTACTGGAACTCGACAACCTGCAAACGTCGTTCTTCACCCGCGAGGGTGAAGTGCATTCGGTACGCGGGGTGAGCTTTGCGCTGAAGCCTGGCGAACTGGTCGGCATTGTGGGGGAATCGGGCTGCGGCAAAAGCGTGACCTGTAAATCAGTTATCCAGCTTTTGGGCAATAACGGCAAAATTACCGGCGGGCGCGTCCATTTTCGCGGCGAAGATCTGGCGCGCAAAACGCCGGAGCAAATGCGGCGTATTCGCGGCAACGATATCGCGATGATTTTCCAAGATCCGATGACTGCGCTGAACCCGGTGCTGACTATCGGTCAGCAGATGACGGAGATCCTGCGGCGTAACAAAGGCTTGTCGAAGCGTGAGGCGAAGGTCAACGCTGTCGACATGCTGGGCCGCGTGGGGATCGCCGATGCCGATCGTCGTTTCAGTCAGTATCCGCACGAATTTAGCGGCGGTATGCGCCAGCGGGTCATGATCGCCATTGCGCTCTCCTGCGATCCGCAACTGCTGATCGCCGACGAACCGACCACCGCGCTGGATGTCACCATTCAGGCGCAGATCTTACGGCTATTGAAAACGCTACAGCAGCAAACCGGCACCGCTATTTTGTTGATCACCCACGATCTCGGCGTGGTGGCGCAGGTGTGCAGCCGCGTGGTGGTGATGTACGGCGGGCAGGTGATGGAAGAAGGGAGCGTCGACGATATTTTCTGGCGGCCTTTGCATCCTTACACGCGCGGGCTGTTGGCGTCACTGCCGCGCGCGGATGCGTCTGCCCGTCGTTTGTCACCCATTGAAGGTTCGCCGCCGGGGTTGCTTAACCCGCCACCGGGCTGTCCATTTGCCGAGCGTTGCCCGCAGCGAATGGCGCAATGCACAACGCCGCCGCCATTCTATTCAAATGCGGACGGTCATCGCACCGCGTGCTGGCTGTGGCAGGATAAGGAGATTCAGTCATGAGCAACGACCCGTTAATTCGCGTGCGCGATGTGCGTAAACACTATGCGCTGAACGGCGGTTGGCTGCGCAAAGGTCTGTCGGTGAAAGCCGTCGACGGCGTCAGTTTCGATATCATGCCCGGTGAAACGTTCGGTCTGGTGGGCGAATCCGGCTGCGGTAAATCGACGCTGGGGCGCGCCATTTTGCGGCTGTTCGATATTACCTCTGGTGAGATTTCTTTCGCCGGACAGGAAATAGCTCAGGCCTCAGAGAAAACGCTTAAGCCGTTGCGACGCCGGATGCAGGCGATTTTTCAGGACCCGTATTCGTCACTGAACCCCGGCATGACTGTGCAACAGTTGGTGTCAGAGCCGATGCACATTCACGGCTACAGCAAACAGGCGCAGCGCGAGCGGGCGGAAGAATTGCTGTATAAAGTGGGCCTCAAGCAGGAGCATTTGCAGCGCTTTCCCCATGAGTTCAGCGGTGGGCAGCGCCAGCGAATCAGCATTGCCCGCGCGTTGTCGGTACGTCCGGAGTTTGTGCTGTGCGATGAACCGCTGTCGGCGTTAGATGTGTCGGTGCAGGCGCAGGTGGTGAATATCCTGCAAGATTTGCAGCAGGAATTGGGGCTGACCTATCTGTTTATTGCACACGATTTGTCGATGGTGCGCCACATTTCCAGCCGTATCGGCGTGATGTATCTCGGCAAGCTGGTGGAAGTGGCAGAAGCCAGTGAGCTTTATCAGCATCCTGCTCACCCCTACACGCGGGCGTTACTGGCCTCCGTGCCGCAGCCCGATCCGCGCGTACGGCATCTGGAACAGAGCAGTCTGAAAGGGGAAATCCCCAGCCCGACGGCGCAGATAGACGGCTGTCGTTTTTACAGCCGCTGCCCGCACGCGATGCCGGTTTGCCAGCAGCAGGAGCCGCCAATGCAGGAAATTGCCCCGCGCCATTTCGCCGCCTGCTGGCTGTTTAAGGCTTAACGTCGCGGTCACGGATTTCGTGGACCAAATCGATAAACGCTTTCAACCCCGGTGGGACGTGACGTCTGCCGGGGTAATACAGTCGCAAGCCGCCAAACGGCTGACACCACTCCTCCATCACGCTGACCAGCCGACCGGCCGCAACATCGTCATCAACAAACCAGTCTGAAATAAACGCCAGACCGATGCCGCTTAACGCGGCGCGGCGTATGGCACGCATCTCATTGAGCACAATGCGCGGCGGCACATTGACCGAAAATTTCTGCTGATGACGCTCCAGCTCCCAGTGGTAAACCCCGCCGTGCGACATGCGCATGCCGACGCTTTGGTGCTGCTTTAAATCGTCTGGTGCCTGCGGCGTGCCGTGTTCGGTCAGATAGTCGGGTGTCGCGACGATCAGCATGCGGATATCCCGCGTCAGCGGCACGGCAATCATGTCCTGTGGAACCGATTCCGCCAGACGAATTCCTGCGTCGTAGCCTTCTGCCACAATGTCCACCATCCGCGATTCGCTGGTGATTTCAAGACGCATCAGCGGATAGCGTTTAAGGTATTCCTCCAGCAACGGGTCGTACAGCATCGACACGCTTTCCTGCGGCGCATTGATGCGCAGCGTGCCGCTCGGGGTGTCCGCTACGGTGGCAATTTCCTCCGAGGCGCGCTGGATTTCCGCCAGCGCGGGCGCAATGCGCTCAACATAGCGTTCGCCTGCTGGCGTCAAGGCGACACTTCGCGTCGAGCGGTTAAACAGACGCACTTTCAGGCGACTTTCCAGCCCGGCGACGGCGTTGCTCACCGCCGTGGCGGACATGCCTAATTCACGTGCGGCGGCGCGAAAACTTTGTCGGTGCGCGACGGCAAGCACCACTTCCAGTTCAGTAAAACCACTGCGATGCATAGATTATCCCGATTTTCGGTACAGTCCATTCAGGATAGACCCTCTTATCTTTGCGGTCATCCGTTTCTATACTCATTCCACAAACTGACTTGTGGAGAACACCATGCAGCACATCGACAACATCTATATCAACGGCGAGTTCGTTACCCCGCACGGCGAAGAACGTTTTGAGCTTTTTAATCCGGCAACCGAAGACGTGATTGGCACCGTGCGCCTGGCGGATGAAACGGACGCCGAACGGGCGATTGCCGCCGCGAAAGCGGCGTTCCCGGCGTGGTCTCGCACCACCAAAGATGAACGCATCGCGGTACTAAAACGCATGCACAACGCGGTGGCAGCACGTGAAAATGAATTGCTTGAGGCGATTGTCACTGAATATGGCGCGCCACAGTCGCGTGGTCGCTGGATGGCGCAATATCCGGCAGACGTTATTGCTCAGGCGATTGAAACGCTGGAAGAATTTGAATTTGTTGAACAGGCGGGCAGCGCGCAGGTCATTATGACGCCGGTCGGCGTGGCGGGGCTGATTACCCCGTGGAACAGCGACGCCGGGTTTATCTGTAACAAGCTGGCGACAGCAATGGCGGCGGGCTGCACGGCGGTGATCAAACCGAGTGAAATGAGCGCCATGCAGACGCAAATTGTCACCGAAGCGCTGCACGAAGCGAACATCCCGGCAGGTGTGTTTAACATCATCACCGGGCGTGGCGACGTAGTGGGCGACGTGATTAACCGTCACCCGGATATCGCCAAAATCTCCTTTACCGGTTCAACGGCGGTAGGGAAACACATTGTCGAAAGCGGGGCGCAGTCGCTGAAACGTGTGACGCTGGAGCTGGGCGGCAAATCGCCGACGGTGATTTTGGATGATGCCGATATTGCTCAGGCCGTGCCCTTAGCGCTGGCGGCGGGCTTTATGAACAGCGGGCAGGCCTGTATTGCAGGCACGCGTATTCTGGTGCCGCGCAGCCGTCAGGCAGAATTTGAACACGCGTTTACTGAGGCCGTGGGCCAGGTACAGTCCGGCGATCCGCGTGATGATAGAACCGAAATCGGCCCGATGGTCAGCCATAAGCAATGGCAGCGCGTGCAGGATTACATTCGTCTTGGCGTGGAAGAAGGCGCAAAACTGCTGGTGGGCGGCGAAGGGCGTCCGGCGGGTATGGACAAAGGTTGGGGTGTGAAACCGACGGTGTTTGTGGGACACAATCAAATGCGCATCGCCCGCGAAGAGATTTTTGGTCCGGTGCTGGTTCTCATTCCTTACGAGGACGAAACCGACGCGCTGGCGATTGCCAACGACACCGCTTATGGCCTGAATGCGATGGTGCTGGGCGCAGATACCGAACGCGCCGTGCGTATTGCGCAACACATTGATTCCGGTCGGGTGATGGTCAACACCCTGGCGCATGAACCGAAAGCCCCTTTCGGCGGTTTCAAACAGTCGGGTCTGGGTCGTGAAATGGGGAAATGGGGTATGCAGGCGTATCTTGAAGCGAAAACATTGGTCGTAGGGTAAATTCCGAATTGCCCGGCGGCGCTATGCTTGCACGGGCCTACAACGGCAAATCAAAACCCCGTAGGCCCGGACAGCGTTAGCGCCACCGGGCAATCGTTCCGTTTCGAGAGCCACCGGGCTGTAAATCCCGGTGGTTTTGCCGTTTCGATTATCTTATCTGCGAGGTGTATGATTAAGACACTTCTGCCAGAGCACTGGCAATCCGCAGACGACAACAACAGGATTATGCTCGCCGCCTGCTTCCCCGAACTGAAAAATTAGGTTGGAAGAATGAGTACAGGAATGTCCAGCAGTGATGCTCCCTTTGGGACGTTGTTAGGGTATGCGCCAGGAGGCGTGGCAATTTACTCCTCGAATTACACCAGCCTCGGTGATGATTTTTCCCACAGCGATGGTGCCTTCCGCAGCTATATCGATAACGAATACATGGGCCACAAATGGCAGTGCGTTGAGTTCGCGCGCCGCTTCCTGTTCCTGACTTACGGTTTTGTGTTCACCGATGTCGGCATGGCTTACGAGATTTTCTCACTGCGTTTCCTGCGCCAGGTGGTGAATGATAATTTGCTGCCGTTGCAGGCGTTTGCCAATGGTTCGAAGCGTGCGCCGCTCGCCGGCTCGTTGCTGATTTGGCAAAAAGGCGGTGAGTTCAATGAGACCGGACACGTGGCGGTCATCACGCAGCTTATCGGCAATAAAGTGCGCATCGCGGAACAGAACGTGATTTATCATCCGCTGCCGCAGGGCCAGCAGTGGACCCGCGAGCTGACGCTGGTGGTCAAAGATGGGCGTTACACGATTGAAGATACGTTCGATGACACCACTATTCTGGGCTGGATGATCCAGACGGAAAACACCGAACACAGTTTGCCGCAACCTGCTTTGCCGGGGAAAGCGCTGAATATTCAGGGCGCGCGGCTGGACAATAATGGCCAGTTTGACGGCCCATGGCTGAACGAACAGGAACCGTTGCAGGCCGCCTATGTGCGCGCTAACGGGCATTTCATCAATAAAGATCCCTGCCAGTATTTCACCATCACCGAGCGTGCCGAACAGGAGCTGATCAAAGCGACCAACGAGTTGCATCTGATGTATCTGCACGCCACCGACAAGGTGATGAAAGATGACAATCTGCTGGCGCTGTTTGATATCCCGAAAATCCTCTGGCCGCGTCTGCGCCTTTCCTGGCAGCGTCGTCGTCACGACATGATTACCGGTCGTATGGATTTCTGCATGGATGAGCGTGGGCTGAAGGTTTATGAGTACAACGCTGATTCGGCATCGTGCCATACCGAAGGCGGCCTGATTCTGGAGCAGTGGGCAAAAACGGGCTATCGCGGTGAGGGGCATAATCCCGCAGAAGATTTGCTCGGCGAACTGATTGGTGCCTGGAAACACAGCACTGCGCGGCCCTTTGTTCATATCATGCAGGACAAAGATCTGGAGGAGAATTATCACGCCCGCTTTATGCAACAGGCGCTGACCGAGGCGGGATTTGAAAGCAAAATTCTGTATGGTCTCGACGAACTGCGCTGGAATGTCGCCGGGCTGCTTATCGATGGCGACAACCGCCCGGTGAACTGCGTGTGGAAGACCTGGGCGTGGGAAACGGCAATCGAACAAGTACGTGAAGTGAGTGAAACTGAGTTTGCTGCTGTGCCGATTCGTACTGGACACCCGAACAACGACGTGCGTCTGATTGACGTGCTGCTGCGTCCGGAAGTGATGGTCTTCGAACCGCTGTGGACCGTGGTGCCGGGCAACAAGGCGATTCTGCCCGTATTATGGCAGCTGTTCCCGCATCACCGTTATCTGCTGGATACCGATTTTGTGGTTAACGATGAACTGGCGAAAACGGGCTATGCGGTAAAACCGATTTCAGGCCGCTGCGGCAGTAATATCGATCTCGTTAGCCACAATGACGAACTGCTGGATCAAAGCAGCGGCAAGTTTGTCGACCGCAAAAACATTTACCAGCAGCTGTGGTGTTTGCCAAACGTCGATGGCAAGTACATTCAGGTCTGCACTTTTACCGTCGGTGGCAACTACGGCGGCACTTGCCTGCGCGGCGATGATTCGCTGGTGATTAAAAAAGAGAGCGATATCGAGCCGCTGGTGGTGGAGAAAGAGAGTTCTAAATAGCCCATTTGGAGCGGGGTGGCTATTTTCAGGGACGAATAACGTCAAGCAGATAATACGGAACCTCAGAAAGCAAAAAACCCGCCACAGGCGGGTTCTTCTAAATAGTGGTGCCGGACTCGGAATAAAATCCACGACTAACCTGCTGTTTGTTATTGGTTTCATTAGAAAATTGCCGAAACAGAGCCCCCACTAAAGCCCCCATCAGAAAAGGCTTTATTTTTGTGATGGTTATCACGAAAAATCGGTGTTTAAGGGGGAATAACTCCGTTATGCGTGGAGTTAGGTCCACACATAACGTTTTAAGGTCCATACATAACGGTTTAAGGTCCACACATAACGGGGCTAAAGGTTACTGGCAGGTAAATTTTAGTACTGTAATCATACTGTAGTGGTCAAGTGTAGTGGTCAGTAATACTGGCCACGGTTTTACAGTAAGAACGATATCTGTTCTCTGATTCTTCCGGCGTCAGCCCCCCGTTGTAATGATGAGGTCTGACACTGTTGTAGTAATTCAGGATATAACCGCCGATTTGTCGCCGGGCCTCATCCTTACCGGCATAACCATTCGTCGGCACCCATTCTGTTTTCAGACTACGGAAGAAGCGTTCCATTGGGCTGTTATCCCAGCAGTTCCCTCGCCGACTGACGCTTTGCTTTATCCTGTAACGCCAGAGAACTTGTTGATATTTAAGGCCGGTATACTGGCTTCCTTGATCACTATGGAACATGACCTCTCGAGGTTGGCCACGCATCTCATAGGCCATCCGCAGGGCACCGCTTACCAACGCGGTATCGGCATTCGCTGACAGGCTCCAGCCGATAACCCTGCGGGCAAAAAGATCCATAACTACCGCCAGATAGCACCAGCGATGTCCTGCCCAGATATACGTAATATCTCCGCACCATACCCGGTCTGGCTCCGGTACAGCAAACTGACGCTCGAGCAAATTCGGCAGGCAGGTATGCTCCTGACGGGCATTTTTGTACTGATGTTTTCCGGGCTGACAACTGCTCAGGTTCAGGTATTTCATCAGACGCCCGGCACGATAACGGCTCATCGGGACGCCGTTTTGGGTCAGCATTTCAGCCAGAGTGCGCGCGCCTGCAGAGCCCCGGCTCTGGTTCCATGCCCGGCGTATTTCGCTGCACAACCTGACTTGCGCCGGATTAACAGTATCGCGTCGTTTTCGCCAGTAGCGGTAACTGCTACGGTGTATTTCCAGAGCGGAACAGAGGCTGACAACCGTGTGGCTGTCACTCAGTCTGGCAACTATCGTGAACCGTTCAGCGAGTCGGACATCAAGAGCGCTGTAGCCTTTTTTAATATCGTATTCTGTTCCTCCAGACGGCGAACCTGCTTTTCGAGCTCGCGGATGCGCAGTTGTTCCGGGGAGATGGGTGTTGCAGAGGGCGTAATGCCCTGACGCTCTCGTCTGAGTTGGCGTACCCAACTCTCAAGGGTGGTAGAACCGACATTCATCGCTTCACTGGCTTGTCGATATGAGTAGCCCTTATCAACAATCAGCTGTGCGCATTCCAGCCTGAACTCAGGGGTGAAAGTACGCTTAGTTTTCTTGTTCATTAAGTCACCTGTTTTATGTTGTGGTGAGAATATCACCTTTAATCAGGTGGCCAAATTTACTGTGCCACTACAAACGCGTTCTTTTTTTATGAGTCGGGAATCCTGAAGCTGGCGCCCCAGTTCATCTTCGGCTACCAGTTTATTCAGGTCGTTTTCAAGCCCTAAAACCTGCATGACGGACAAATAAGCGCCTATTGTTACACCCGCGCTGCCTGCTTCAAGAGAACGCAACGTCATTGGCGACATGCCTGCACGCCCGGCTACCTGTTTAGCGGTAAGCCTGCGTCGCAGGCGCGCCAGCTTAAGCCGCTCGCCGAAATCAGCAAGCAACTGGTTAGTATTGGGAAGTAATGGTGCGGTTTTTTTTGCCATAGTGATAATATTTTATCTCTCCATGCATTATATCGCCATAATATTAGCATATTTACTGCATTCATAGCGATGTGCTGAGCCATAAACGACAGAGTCAACTGAAGTGCTAATATTGCTGCAAAATTCGCACCTAAAAGCCATAATAATTACACTTTATTGCAAGTGAAAGGGGGTGAGGAATGCTTTAAAGACATCGGTGAGATGGCTTGTAAGCCACTGTAGCGTAGGTCTCGCCCCGCAGGGGTCGCAGTAAACTGCGCTTAAATCTGTTCCAAACAGATTTATCAGATGAATGAACGCAGCCAACAAAGATGCAGCTTGAAGTATGACGGGTATAGTAGAAAAAATATAAATCTGAAGCGATTACGGCCGGGTAAACTCAAATGTATTCGGTCAGTTTAAGAGGAACGTGTAACATACACGCAAAGATAAACAATAATCGTCTTGCTCTCAGACGGTAGCCAGTGCGTGGCAAAATGACAAAACAGGGAATACGATGAAATTCACCGAAGATACCCGTGTAAAAATCCCCGTCTTGCTCCATTTGATAAGGTTGGGTTACTGCTACCTGTCTCTCAAAGAACAAAGCTGGGACAAAGAGACTAACATCTTCCCTGATATTTTTGCTTCCGCCCTTGCCAGAATAAACCCCGGTACTGCGCCTGACGACATCGGACGCGTGTTTAAAGACACCAGACTGCTGCTTGATAATGAAGACTTAGGCCGGGCTTTCTTTGAAAAGTTGAGCGATCGCTCAAACATCAAACTGATCGACTTCGAAAATTTTAATAACAACAGCTTTCACGTCGTCACTGAATTGACCTGTGAAAATGGCGATGAAGAATTTCGGCCTGACATCACATTATTGATCAACGGAATGCCGCTGGTTTTTATTGAGGTAAAGAAACCCAATAACCGGGAAGGTATTCTGGCCGAACGGGAACGCATCGATAAACGCTTCCAGAACCCAAAATTCCGGCGTTTCGCGAACATCACCCAGTTCATGATCTTCTCCAATAACATGGAGTACAACGACACCGATCCCGAACCGCTTCAGGGGGCATTCTATGCCAGCAGCTCGTATCACAAACCCGAGTTCAACTACTTTCGGGAGGAAGAGCTGTTTAACCTCACGGCGTTGTTAAAACCGCTGCCGGACGACGCTGAACTAACGGTGCTGAAAGACAATAACCTTGAAGTGATCCGCACCAGCCCGGAGTTTCAGACCAACAAAGATCATAACCGACCCACCAATCGACTCTGCACTTCCTTGCTGAGCCGGGATCGGCTGGCGTTTATCTTACGTTACGCGCTGGCGTATGTGGCAGAGCCGGATGGAATACAAAAACACATCATGCGCTACCCGCAGCTGTTTGCCACCAAAGCGATAGAATGCAAACTGAATGCGGGCGTGAAAAAAGGGATTATCTGGCACACTCAGGGCAGCGGGAAAACGGCGCTGGCTTACTACAGCGTGCATTTCCTGACCGACTATTTTCAGAAAAAGCAGGTGATCCCCAAGTTTTACTTCATTGTCGACCGGCTGGATTTACTCCAGCAGGCACACCGGGAGTTTACTGCCCGTGGTTTAACGGTTCACCTTATCAACTCGCGTAGCGCCTTCGCCCGCGATATTAAAACCACACAGGTGATCCACAACCATCAGGGTAAGCCGGAAATCACCGTCGTCAACATCCAGAAATTTCAAGATGAGCCGGACGTTGTATCGACCAAAGATTATGATGTCAGCATACAGCGCATCTACTTCCTTGATGAAGTCCATCGCAGCTACAACCCCAAAGGCAGCTTTCTGGCTAACTTAAGCCAGTCGGATAGCCATGCAGTCAAAATTGGCCTGACGGGCACGCCGTTGCTGGGAACTGACTACAACTCCCGCGATCTCTTCGGTGACTACATTCACAAATATTATTACAACGCTTCCATCGCAGATGGTTATACCCTGCGCCTGATCCGCGAAGAGATCGCCACCAATTACCGGATGGCCCTGCAACAGGCATTGCAGGACGCAGAAGTCCAGATGGGCGATGTGGATCGCAAGCTGGTTTATGCCCACGCCAATTTCGTTAAACCGATGCTGGACTACATCATCACTGACTTTGCCAAAAGCCGGGGCGCACTGAATGATGACACCATTGGCGGCATGGTGATCTGCGACAGTTCAGAACAGGCGAAACAGATGTTTACGCTATTCAATGAACGCTATGCCCAAACGGCAGTGGCGGCAAAAGTGGAAGCGGAATTGCCCATTGCTCACGCGGCTGAACCGCAAGCGATTTACCTCGCTAGCGCAAAGAAAAAGCGCAGCATCAAACGCGCCGCTCTCATCCTGCACGATGTGGGGACCCGGCAGGAACGTAAAAACTGGGTGGAAGATTTTAAAGCGGGGAACATCGACCTGCTGTTTGTCTACAACATGTTGCTGACCGGCTTTGACGCAAAGCGCCTGAAAAAGCTCTATCTGGGACGCGTGATCCGCAGGCACAACCTGTTGCAGGCGCTGACCCGCGTAAACCGAACCTATAAAGATTTCCGCTACGG
This sequence comes from Scandinavium sp., assembly GCA_036495715.1. Classification (GTDB taxonomy): domain Bacteria; phylum Pseudomonadota; class Gammaproteobacteria; order Enterobacterales; family Enterobacteriaceae; genus Scandinavium. The sequence goes on along the minus strand of DASXML010000013.1, from coordinate 171,252 downwards.
TTATGTAGTGGATTTCGCCGACATCCGTCAGGAGTTCGACGCCACCAACAAAGCCTACTTTGAAGAGCTTCAGTCTGAACTGGGCGATGAAATGGAGCATTACTCCCGGCTGTTCAAATCTCAGGAAGAGATCCGTCAGGAAATCGACCAGATCAAAGATATCCTGTTTCAGTTTAATACCCTCAACGCCGAAATTTTCGCCGACCAGATAAGCCAGATCGACGATCGGCAAACCATGCTGGCGTTGAAAAATGCGCTGGCCAATGCCAGAAGCCTCTACAACCTGATCCGGCTTCAGGGCAATGTTGAGTTCCTTCACGAACTGGATTTCAACAAATTAAACGTCCTGTACCGCGAAGCCAGCCACCGGCTGGATTTGCTCAACCTGAGAGCGGATCTGGAACAGGGCGTCGATATCTCCGGGCTGCTGAACCGGGCGCTGGAAGACGTCATCTTCGAATTTCACAAAATTGGCGAAGAAGAGCTGGTGCTGGCCGACCAGCTGAAAGACACGCTGCGCCGGACCCGTGAAGCACTGGCCAGTAACTTTGATCAGCAGGACCCGCAGTTCACCACCCTCAAAGAAGAGCTGGAGCGATTGTTCAGGAAAAAGAAACTCAGCGAAGTGACGCAGGACGAAATGGTTGCGAATATTGGCACACTCAATAAAATTCATGACCGCATCAAAGAGCTGAACCGCCAGAACAGCCTGCTGCGCGAAAAGTACCGGGGCGACGTCAAATACGCACGTACCCATAAGCGCCTGCGGGAGCTGGGGAACCCCAGCGAGCCGGAGCGTAAAATCTTTGAAGCGCTGCTCGGCGTCAAGCTGGATGCCGATGACAAAGTGCTGAACAACAGCCAGATTCTAAACAATGAAAGTTACTTTGAGCGACAAATGGTGTCATGCGTAATTGCTCATTTTGAAGAGCGACACCATATGAAGCTGACGGCTCAGGTCGCCAGCGATATCAACCGCATGATAGTTGCAGAGTACCTGAACGAATTTAATACCGGAGCACGCACGTGGTAGAACTGGAATTTAGAGACAAAACCAAAGCCCTGATCGACAGCCTGAAAAGCATCTGCGCCAACTACGGCCTCGGCAACGACGGTAACGAATTCAAAATTATTACTCAGGCATTCCTGTACAAATTCCTCAACGATAAATTCGCCTTTGAAGCCAAAAAGGTGGATAAATCTGTCGCCAGCGCGGAAAAATGGGAAGCGGCGCTCGGCCAGATGAGCGAAGAACAGCGGGACAAGCTACAGCTGAAAATGAGCGCCGATACCGCACGGCTGAAGCCGCATCACTTCATCCGCTCGCTGTTCAGCCAGCAAAACGCGGCGGGTTTCGCCCTGACCTTCGACGACACCCTGATGGACATCGCCATCACCAACAATGACGTCTTCGCGGTAAAAACGGACGGCGGCGCGAAAGTGGTGCTGTTTGACCGCCTCAGCCAGTTCATCGCTGACGAATCGAAGCGTGACGACTTCTGCCGGGCGATCGTTAACAAGCTGGTGGAATTCAGCTTCGAGCGTATTTTTAGCCAAAAATTCGACTTTTACGCCACCATCTTTGAATACCTGATCAAAGACTACAACAGCAACTCGGGCGGCAAATACGCCGAATACTACACCCCCCACGCGGTGGCACGCATCATGGCGGCTATTCTGGTGCCGGAACAACAGCGGGGCGTGGTGCGCAACGTCAGCTGTTACGATCCGTCTGCCGGGTCCGGCACGCTGCTGATGAACGTGGCCCATGCCATCGGGGAAGATCGTTGCAGCATTTTTGCTCAGGATATCTCGCAAAAATCCTCCAGCCTGCTGCGTCTGAACCTGATCCTCAACAATCTGGTGCACTCCATCCCCAACGTGATACAGGGCAACACCATTTTGTACCCGTATCATAAAGAGGGGCAGGAACTGAAACGCTTTGATTATATCGTCTCTAACCCGCCGTTTAAGATGGATTTCAGCGATTTCCGCGACAAGCTGGACAGCAAAGAAAACCAGCCGCGTTTCTTTGCCGGTATTCCGAAAATCAAAGCCAAAGCAACGGATAAAATGGAGATTTACCAGCTGTTCCTGCAACACATCATCTGGTCGCTGAAACCGGGTGGTAAAGCGGCGGTGGTGGTGCCGACCGGCTTTATTACTGCCCAGTCCGGGATTGATAAAGGCATTCGCGAGCATCTGGTCAAAAATAAGATGCTGGCGGGCGTGGTTTCCATGCCATCGAATATCTTTGCCACTACCGGCACCAACGTCTCCATACTGTTTATCGACGCCAGCAACAAAGACGGCGTCGTGCTGGTGGACGCCTCAAATTTGGGTGAAAAGGTCAAAGACGGCAAAAACCAGAAAACGGTACTGACGGAAGAAGAAGAACAGCACATCTGCGAAGTGTTTAATAACAAGTGGAGCGAAGACGATTTCTCCGTAGTGGTTTCGTATGATGAGATAGCGGCGAAGAATTACTCGTTCAGCGCCGGGCAGTATTTCGACGTCAAAATCGAATATTCGGATATTACGCCGCAACAGTTTGCTGCGAAAATGAAAGGGTTTACCGATAATCTGGACGAGTTGTTTAGTCAGTCTCGCGGGCTGGAAGCGGAGATTAAGACGCAGTTGGCGGGGTTGAAGTATGAGTAAGTTCAGAACCGTAAAGCTTAATGAACTGGCTGCTCCGGGTAGATCTGTTATATCTGGCCCTTTTGGGAGCAATATAGGTCAGCGTTTTTTTAAAGATCATGGTGTGCCAGTCATCAGAGGAAATAATCTGACGACTGATTTTAAAAAATTCAATGATGATGGATTCGTTTTCTTAACAGAAGAAAAGGCTGATGAACTGAAGTCTGATGCTATAAAAGGCGATATTTTATTTACAGCTGCGGGTACGATTGGTCAGGTTGGCATGATCCCACAATCTGCAAGATATGACCGGTATGTGATTTCAAATAAGCAATTAAGATTCAGGGTTGATCCAGAAAAAGCAGAACCGGACTATGTTTATTATTGGTTGGCTAGCCCATGGATATATAAAGCTATTGTTGAACGAAACACGGGAAGTACGGTCCCCTTAATTAATTTAGGGATAATTAAATCATTACCCGTTTCTCTGCCAGAAGAAATCGTTGAGCAGAAGCAAATATCAAGAATACTTTCTTCCATTGAAGAAAAAATCGACCTCAACAACCGCATCAACGCCGAACTGGAATCGATGGCGAAAACGCTGTACGACTACTGGTTTGTACAGTTTGACTTCCCGGATGACAATGGAAAACCGTATAAAACCTCCGGTGGGAAGATGGTGTATAACCCAACGCTGAAACGGGAAATTCCGGTGGGGTGGGTCGCCTCCAATATATTATCTCTGGCTAATTTATTAGGCGGAGGGACGCCGACAAAAACCAAACCAGAATATTGGGGTGGTTCTATTCCATTTTTTACACCAACTGATTCGGATAGAAATATTTACAGTCTGCATACACAAGATACTATTACTGATTCTGGTCTGCAAAATAGTAGTACGCGTCTCTTTGAAAAAAACACAATATTTATTACTGCAAGAGGATCGGTTGGTCGTCTTGCCCTTAATTCGGTTCCAATGGCGATGAATCAGTCATGCTATGCATTGAGAGCGAAACAAGGTATAAGTTTTGCGTTTTTGTATTATTTTACTAAAGAGTTGATTCATCATCTTGAAGTGAAGGCGACTGGTTCAGTATTTAATTCTATTGTTTCAAGTGATATCCAGTATTCTAATTTGGCGTTGCCTGATAGTGTCTATTTGTTGGATGAATATGCAAAAAAAGTAGAGCCTATCTTTGAGGAAATTGAATTCCTGACAAAAGAAAATCAAGAACTCATTAAACTCCGCGACTGGCTCCTCCCCCTGCTAATGAACGGACAGGTCACGGTCAAATAATAATCCGCATGGTTTTGCGAGGCATATTCCAGATTCGCGTTATGCCCCGGTTACTGTAGCGAAAATGCTTGCGGCCCGTTATCGATAGCAGTATCTTTTACCCGCACCCGCAAAACAGGTGCCGGGATTGACCTCCTGAACATACTTCACTGACGATATATGACGCGTCTGCGTCTTTTTTTATATCGTGCGTCTGGCTACATCTCAATGGTGGGCTGGGCGAGGGCACCGCAAGGTGCGCCGGTGTCAGTGAGGCCGGTAAGGTCAACCTCGTTCAGTCCACCACCCATGAGATTGACCTCTCCGGTGGTGGAAATATTTATCACTCACTGGAGGCTGCCCCTATGGCTACGACCCCAACCCCAGTTCACCCGTTACTTGCCGTTCCCTTCAGCATTGATACCGATTTCACCGTGCTGGCCGATCATTGCGAAAATTTTGCTGAAACCCTGATTGAATGTGACGATCCGACGCTGAAAATGGCGCTCTGCGGGCGGCTTGACGCCGCTCTTGCGCTGCTACAGTCGACATTAAACGATCCGATCCCGCCACATCTGACAGACAGTTTCACCGTTGACACGCTTCCCGTCAGGTTTCCCCGTTTTCAGCCCGACTCGGAGCTGCTGTGTGATTACTGCCTCACGCTGACGCAGGTTCTGATTAACCGGGCGCTGTCTCCGGAAAATGAAAAAAATCTGAGCGGGCTGTTATTTGAACTGGTCTGTTATTTTGCCGCTGAAATGAAGGCCCCGCGCTGGCTGCGCACCGAAGGCGGCGTGAAATTTATTGATGAGGTGACAGCATGATGCAATCAGACTGGCATCCCGCCGACATCATCGCCGGGTTAAGAAAGAAGGGGACAACGCTCACTGCGGTTTCACGCGATGCGGGGCTTTCACCCACCACGCTGGTTAATGCGGTGACCCGTCCGTGGCCCAAAGGCGAATGGCTGATTGGCGAAGCGCTGGGTATTGATCCGTCTGAAATCTGGCCCAGCCGCTACTACGATGGCGCCGGACAGCTGATCGACCGGAAAAAGCTGATGCGCAAACCCCGACAGTAATTAAGCGTCTCCCGTTGCGCTGGCGGCTATCTCTGTCAGCGCAACGGGAGAAGGCAAGCGCAGCGCGTCAGTTTCTCATGCACAAAATGACAAAAAAATCTACAAACAACTCTTTTTTAGCAAAAAAGAGTTTCCCCTTTTCACACCTGTTGCGTTTGTGTAGCCTTCCGCCTGCAACAATTGTCTTCGGACAGCCCTGACGCTTCATCGCCTGAAAGAAGCGCCTGACTTTGTCAGCATGGCTAAACCCTTTACCGGTGAGACCTCTGCAACACCGGGACGCAGAATTTTTGCGGCGTGATGCTCCGACCAGCGAACATTGCCCGCCAGCCACTTACGGGCGAGCTCCTCGAACGTCTCGCCATTTCTCCGCGTCTGTTTATCCTGCGGCTTTTTCTGGCCGGGATCGTCACCCACACTGAGCAGCGTTTTAGCCTCATCGCGCTGCTTACGGGCGCTGGCAAGCGAAGTGGCCGGGTAAGCGCCGAACGCCAGCTTTTTCTCTTTGCCGTCGAAACGGTACTTGAGATACCAGAGCTTTGAACCATTAGGTTTGATTAACAGGTACAAACCCTGAGCATCGCTGAGCTTGTAAGGTTTTGCGAGCGGTTTCGCGTTACGGATGGCGGTATCGGTGAGAGGCATCGTGGGGCTCCATAGTTTATCGAACTGGCAGGCCCTCAATTAAGCCCCCAGAAACTACGGATGTCAAAAAACCTGCTGATATGCATTGATACCAACAGGCTTCTTTAACTGACTGATTTCATAACGTTTCAGGACGTATAGGGACGTCATGAAACTAAATTTTGGTGCCCGGACTCGGAATCGAACCAAGGACACGGGGATTTTCAATCCCCTGCTCTACCGACTGAGCTATCCGGGCAACGGGGCGCATTAAACTAGATTCGACCGTCGTCGTCAACGAAATTTGTGTGTTTCGCGACAGACTGCGCAATCTCTCACCATTTTCAATATAAAGCCCGTTTTCCTACGTCTGCGTCAAATCGGTTTTTTATGCAGTACACGCGAATTTCTAAGCGACTATCTTGTATCTGCCACCGCTTGAACGCCATTTTTTTGCATGGCTATTTACTCTTGCACCCCTCGGGGAAAGGTGCAATTATTGCGCGAATTTTCTTCTTATCACCCGGGGGCGCCGGAATGTTTATCCCTGAACGTCGTTGCCAGACCCGCTTCGCGCTGGCGCGAAGGTGCTCCCGCATCCACGCAGAATCCTCTATGCTCACCATGCGGTGAAGCAAACGCACGCTCACTGCAGGACATCAGTAAAATCAGATCTCGTCTGCTTTTACTGATGTCTGGCGGTCGGAGCTGGTCACCAGTCAGACCCAGACAATTTGTGGGCAGAGTCGATACTCTGTCCGGGCCTTTTACTCTCCCGATTTGGGTAGTCGCGCTTATGAAATCTTTGCACATTGCCGCCAGCCGTGAGCTGGTCTCTCGTCTTTCCAGCCACCGTCGTGTGGTGGCATTAGACAGTACCGATTTTACCGACGTGTCGGCAGTTGTCATTACCGTGGCGGACAGCCGCAGCGGCATTCTTACGTTGCTTAAACGCACCGGTTTTCACTTGCCGGTGTTCCTGTTTTCTGAAGAACCGCTGGATGCGCCAGAAGGCGTAGAGGCTGTTATTCATGGCAGCGTGCAGCAGTGGCTGGAGCTTGAAACTGCCGCCACGCGCTATGAAGAAAACCTGCTGCCGCCATTCTTCGACACCCTGACACAGTATGTTGAAATGGGTAACAGCACGTTTGCTTGTCCGGGCCATCAGCACGGTGAATTCTTCAAAAAACATCCGGCGGGCCGCCAGTTCTACGACTTTTTCGGTGAGAACATTTTCCGCGCCGACATGTGCAATGCCGACGTTAAACTGGGCGATTTATTAATCCATGAAGGGGCGGCAAAACGGGCGCAGAAGTTTGCGGCGAAAGTGTTTAACGCGGATAAAACCTGGTTCGTGCTGAACGGCACATCGGCGGCAAATAAAGTCGTGACCAACGCGCTGCTGACCCGCGGCGATCTGGTGCTGTTTGACCGTAATAATCACAAATCAAACCATCACGGCGCGCTGTTCCAGGCAGGGGCTACGCCTGTTTATCTGGAGGCTGCACGTAATCCGTTTGGTTTCATCGGTGGCATTGATGAGCACTGTTTTGATGATAAATACCTGCGTGAGCTGATCCGTGAAGTGGCACCGGAAAAAGCGACGGAGGCGCGCCCGTTCCGCCTGGCTGTGATTCAGTTAGGGACTTACGACGGTACGATTTATAACGCGCGTCAAGTAGTTGATAAGATTGGTCATCTGTGTGATTACATTCTGTTTGACTCTGCGTGGGTAGGTTACGAACAATTCATCCCAATGATGGCCGATTGCTCGCCGCTGTTGCTCGATTTGAACGAAAACGATCCGGGGATTTTTGTCACCCAGTCGGTGCACAAACAGCAGGCGGGCTTCTCCCAGACGTCGCAGATCCATAAGAAAGATAATCACATTCGCGGGCAGGTGCGTTTTTGTCCTTATAAGCGGCTGAACAACGCTTACATGTTGCATGCATCGACCAGCCCGTTTTACCCGCTGTTTGCCGCACTGGATGTGAATGCCAAAATTCACGAAGGCGAGAGTGGACGGCGTCTGTGGGCTGAATGTGTGGCAGTCGGCATAGAGGCGCGCAAAGCCATTATCGCCAACTGTAAGATGATTAAACCCTTTATTCCACCGACGGTGGCGGGGCGTCCGTGGCAGGATCATCCCACTGACGCCATTGCGCGTGAGCGCCGTTTCTTTAGTTTTGGGCCGGGCGACCGCTGGCACGGTTTTGCGGGGTATGCTCAGGATCAGTATTTTGTCGATCCGTGCAAATTGCTGCTGACTACACCCGGGATCGACGCAGATACGGGGAAATATACCGAGTTTGGTATTCCGGCGACGATCCTCGCGCATTACCTGCGTGAAAATGGCATCGTGCCGGAGAAATGCGATCTCAACTCGATCCTGTTCCTGCTGACGCCTGCTGAAAGCACAGAAAAACTGGCGCACCTGGTGGCGATGCTCGGGCAGTTTGAGCAGCATATCGAAGACGACACGCCGCTGGCCGCTGTGTTGCCGACTATCTACAGCAAATATCCGGTGCGCTATCGCGATTACACGATCCGTCAGTTGTGCCAGGAAATGCACGATCTGTACGTCAGTTTTGAGGTGAAAGATCTGCAAAAAGCGATGTTCCGCAAAGCCAGTTTCCCGGCGGTGGTGATGAACCCGCAGGATGCCAATATTGAGTTTATTCGCGGGAACGTTGAGCTGGTCCGTCTCAGCGAAGCGGAAGGGCGAATTGCCGCAGAAGGCGCATTGCCTTATCCGCCAGGCGTGCTGTGTGTGGTTCCGGGAGAAGTCTGGGGCGGCGCGGTACAGCGCTATTTCCTTGCGCTGGAAGAGGGCGTCAACATGCTGCCCGGGTTCTCGCCGGAATTGCAGGGCGTTTATAGCGAGAAAGACGCGGATGGCATTAAGCGGCTGTATGGCTACGTAATGAAATAACGCGGCGAGCGCCCATTCTGTGGGCGCTACTGCTCTTCCGCGCGGCGGTACAAGCGTCGTGGATGACCAATCTTGCCGTACAACATTTCTACTTTAAGAAACCCCGTTTCGACGCAGTGTTCCAGATAGCGTCGGGTGGTGGTTTTACTGAGCCCGGTTTCAGCCAGCACATCGTCAACGGAAAAACAGCATTCCGGTTTATTTTGGAACAGCGTTTTCACGCGCTCTAACGTCTTCTCCTCAATTCCTTTGCTGCCGTTATCAAGGCGATAATTTTTCGCCTGTAGCTGATACAGCGAATCAACGTTCTGCTGATCGACAATCTTCCAGACGCGCTGCTGCTCGTGAAACTGCACAAACCGTTCAAGTGACTGGCTGAGGCGCTTCCACGAAACAGGTTTCAGAATGTAGTCAAATGCCCCGTTGCGGATAGCCTGGCTACAGGTATCCATATCGCTGGCGGCGGTGATGAAAATGACCGAGCAATTGGCCCGACTCAGGTTTGGGGTATTCATCAGCGTGATGCCTTTGCCGTCCGGTAAATAGTTGTCGAGCAGCACCAGTTGCGGGTGTTTTTCCTCTAACAGCGCATGCGCCGCCGCAATTGACGAGGCAATTCCGACCAGCCTCAAACGCGGGTGTTTCTGGATAAGCTCCGCATGCAGTGCGGCAAGCTCGCTTTCATCTTCTACAATCGCTACATCAATAATGTCGTGTTGCATGAGTTATCTCTTCCTGGTGAATGCACAGGGATAAAAACGGAGAAAATGGTGCCGCAAGGCTCGTTATCGGTCACTTCGATAGTGCCGCCAGCCTGGGTCACGTAGCTATCAATAAGGTACAACCCGATACCGTGATCGCCCCGCGTTTTGGTGGTGATACCGCGTTCGAAAATACGCTCGCGGATGTCTGGCGCGATGCCAATTCCGCAGTCGGCAACTTCAATAATCAGCTCTCGTTCATTGAGCCGGATCAGCACTTCGACTGGCGTGTGTGGCAGTGCGGCCCGCTGAGTTGCCTCGATCGCATTGTCGAGCAGATTGCCAATAATCGAAATGAGCTCGGTTTCCGACAGCATCGGGAAGGGTTTGTCGATGCAACAAGCCGGGTCAAATTGCAGCTCAACACCTTTTTCCCGCGCACGGGCAGTTTTTCCCAGCAGCAGGCCGCATAGCGTGGGCGAACTGAAACGGGCCGAAAGGAAATCGAGCAGCTCCTGGGCGTGTTCTGACTGCGCCTGAATAAAGCGGATCGCGTCGTCATAGCGGCCCATATGCAGCAGGCCGGAAAGGGTGGTCATACGGTTCAATTGCTCATGTCGCATAATGCGCAGGTTATCGACATAGCGCTTCACCTGGCTCAACTGGGCGCTCAACGAGTCAATGTCATCGCGGTCACGAAAAGTGATAACCCAGCCCTGTAGCGCGTTTTCGAGCATAATCCGCACCCGACTCGCCAGCACCGTGCTGTGGTTAAAATGACAAATCTCATCGTGAGTATCTTTCGCCAGCATTATCGGGGTATCGAAAAAAGGCACTGGCGAAATGACGTCGCCAATGGGCAACCCACGCAGCCGTCGCGCAGGCTGGCTGAGGCCAAGCAGTTTACGCGCAGCCTGGTTGATAACCTCAATGCGCCCCTCTTTATCAATGGCGATCACGCCTTCGTAAATCGACTCCATCATCGCCTTTTGTTGACGTACCAACAGGCCTATTTCTCTCGGTTCGAGGGAGAACATCTGTTTTTTGATACTGCGGGTGAAGAACCACGAAAACACAAAGAGTGCGATAAGCAGCAGGATCGCGGCAATCAGAATATTGACCATTTTGCTGACGGTCACTTCATCGAGATAGCTGGTGAGATAACCCACGGAGACAATGCCAATAACGTTGCCAGCGTTATCCAGAATCGGCACTTTGCTGCGCAAAGAGATCCCAAGACCGCCTTTACGAATGGTGATGATGCTCTTCCCCGCCAGCACTTCATGGTTATCGCCGCCGACCAACTCTTTCCCAACCCGGTTGGCAAAAGCAGAGTGAAACAAATGACGGGCATGATCATCACCAATCACGATAAAACTGGCATCGCTGTGGGCGGCGAGTTTATGCATAAAGGCGGTGATAGCGGGAATATTTTTATCCTGAACGTCTTTGCGCAGCGTGGGAATAAGTGCGATTTCTTCGGCTTGTATTTTGGCGCGCAGGCTCATTTCCTGATAGAGCTGCCGTCCCATGTCGACATAATAATAACTGCCCAGCAGTGCGAACAATATGGAGAAAAAGGCAACCAGTGAGATAAACAATTTTATCTGAAAAGACAGCTTCATTATCAGCACACACGCTAGCGGAACCAACGGCTAATGTACCATCAATTACAGGTGCGACGCCGCTTTTCACTTCAACTTGTGATCCTTTGCACAGCGGGTTTTGTCGGGGTGTAAACGGCAATAGAAACCATAAAAACCACGGATAATAATAAGTGGTGTATCACACAAAATAATAGAAACCATAAAAACCATAGTGACCATTAAAACTTCTTTCTTATTCTGTCGTGTCTCACGTAACGGTGTGGAGTGGCCTTCTAAGATAACCTTGCGAAATAAATAAGGGGCCGATAATGAGCACGACTGATGATTCTTTTTCTGTTAGCCATGAAACGACAAATATAGCGAAAGCCTCACTGAAAGAACGGTGGTGGCACATTATGGATAGCTGGAAAATAGGGATTATTCCTCTGCCTCTGTTTCTGCTGGCCGGTGCATTGATAGCCATTGATTGTCTCGGTGGAAAATTGCCCAGCGACATCGTGGTGATGGTCGCGACATTGGCCTTTTTTGGTTTTGCCTGTGGTGAATTCGGTAAGCGCTTGCCTGTCTTTGGCAAGCTGGGGGCGGCGGCCATTTGTGCCACCTTCATTCCCTCAGCGTTGGTCTATTACGGCCTGCTGCCGGATGTGGTGGTGGAGTCGACCACCAAATTCTATAAATCCACCAACATTCTTTACCTGTACATCTGCTGCATTATCGTCGGCAGCATCATGAGCATGAACCGCACCACGCTGATTCAGGGATTCCTGCGGATTTTCTTCCCGATGCTGTGTGGCGAAATCGTCGGCATGATAGTCGGAATGGGCGTCGGCATGGCGCTGGGGTTGGAACCGTTCCAGATTTTCTTCTTTATCATTCTGCCGATCATGGCGGGCGGCGTGGGCGAAGGCGCGATCCCGCTGTCCATCGGTTACGCCACGTTGCTGCATATGGATCAGGGCGTTGCGCTCGGCCGTGTACTGCCGATGGTGATGCTGGGCGGGCTGACGGCGATTGTCATTTCAGGCTGCCTGAATCAGTTGGGCAAGCGCTACCCTCATCTGACGGGAGAAGGGCAACTGATGCCGTCTCGTGAAAATGAAACCGCAATGGAAGCGTCCATTTCAGCAACCAGTGGGAAAACCGACGTTACGACGATTGCCGCTGGCGCGCTGCTGGCGGTGCTGCTCTACATGCTCGGCATGCTCGGTTACAAACTGATTGGCCTCCCTGCGCCGGTGGGCATGCTGTTTATCGCCGTGTTTATCAAGCTGGTCAATGGGGTGTCACCGCGTCTGCTGGAAGGCTCGCAGGTGGTGTACAAATTCTTCCAGACCGCGGTGACCTATCCGGTGCTGTTTGCGGTTGGCGTGGCGATTACGCCGTGGAATGAACTGATGGCCGCGTTCACGATCGGCAATCTGCTGGTGATTGTCAGCACCGTTTCTGCGCTGGTGGCGACCGGGTTCTTTGTCGGTAAAAAAATTGGCATGCACCCGATTGATGTGGCGATCGTCTCCTGCTGCCAGAGTGGCCAGGGCGGGACCGGTGATGTGGCTATTCTGACCGCCGGAAACCGCATGAGCCTGATGCCGTTCGCTCAAATCGCGACGCGTATCGGCGGGGCCATTAATGTGGCCGTTTCGCTGCTGATCCTCAGCAAGTTTTTGCACTGATGATGAGATAAAGGAGGAAGCATGAGCATGGAAACGTTACTCAGACCGGGCGTCAGCCTGGCAGAGATTCTGGCGGCAAAAGAGCAACGCGCGGCGCGCCAGGCAGACTGGCTACTGCATTACAGCCAGCCGGTGGTGTCATTGACGCTGGTGACGCCAGGGGAAATCAAAGACAGCATTCGCTATCGCAACAGCATGGGGGTGGCGCTGCAAATGTGCGACCAGTTGTTGTGGCAGCATCACTGGCGAGTGCTGGACAGGCAGGTGTTATGGCTGCCGACTGGGCCAGAAGCGATGTGGTGCGTATCGCATACCGCCGCGGAAATTAAGGCGCATACCACCGCACTTGAACAAACGCACCCGTTGGGACGGCTGTGGGATATCGACGTGATATGCCCGCAGGCCGGGCATGTGGGGCGTACATCATTAGGGCGTTCGCAGCGCCGTTGTTTGTTGTGTGATGAACCTGCGCATGCCTGCGCGCGTTCTCGCCGTCATGCTCCGGAGCGAGTTGTCGCCAGCGTGGAGAAGTTGATCGATGACTGGTTTGCTCGCGACTAAGTCGCGTCACAAAAATGTGCCTGGTCTGGCGGAAGAGGCGTTATGGCAGGAGCTGGCGCTGACGCCAAAACCAGGGCTGGTCGACAGGCGCAATAGCGGCTCCCATCGGGATATGGACCACGCGTTGTTTGTGCGCAGCATCCGGGCGATCACTCCGTGGTTCCAACGTTTTGCTGAACTTGGCGCGGAACACGCCGCGAAGAATAGCGCCGAGTCATTACGCCTCCTTCGACCGATGGGCATTGCCTGTGAACAGGCGATGTACGCCGCGACGGGCGGTATCAACACCCATAAAGGCGGCATTTTTTCTCTCGGTTTACTCTGTTTTGCGGCCGGACGAACGGGCGAGGCGAGCGCGGAAGCGCTGTGCCAGGAAGTGCGTAAAATTTGTCAGGGCATGGTAGAGCGTGAACTGGCCTCACGGCGCGTGGTGGCGACCGCCGGTGAACGTCAGTTTCGTTTGCTTGGGCTAACCGGCGCACGAGGCGAGGCCGAAAGTGGTTTCGCGACGGTGAACGCCGTTCTTCCGCATTGGGACAGGTGTCGGTTGCATGAGATGCTGCTGCGTCTGATGGCCATTAATCCTGACAGCAATCTGGTTTCACGCGGCGGCGTGGACGGGCTGGATTATGTGCGGCGTTACGCGCAACGATTGCTGGATGACGGCTGGGATCGGCACGCATTGGAAGAGATGGATGATGCGTTAATCACGTTGAATCTTAGCCCCGGCGGCAGCGCGGATTTGCTTTCCGTGGCGTGGGTATTAGGGGAGTGTCGTTGACTAAAATCCCCTCTCCCGAAAGAGAGAGGGGAAACCTATCAGTGGGTGACTGGCTGCGCGCCCGCCACCGTTGGTACATGTTTGTATTTGAACATTGCCACGAACGCGAAGGCGAGCACCAGTGAATAAGCAGCGAAAATCAACCACACGCTTTGCCAGTCAGTGATGCCATTGACAGTATACATCTCCACCACTTTACCGCTCACAACCCCCCCGAGAATGCAGCCAAAGCCGTTGGTCATCATCAGGAACATGCCCTGTGCGCTGGCGCGGATTTCAGGTTTCACTTCTTTTTCGACAAACACCGAACCGGAGATGTTGAAGAAGTCGAACGCACAACCGTAGACGATCATCGACAGCACCAGCAAGATAGTGCCGAACGGCGTTGGGTCGCCATAGGCAAACAGCCCAAAGCGCAGCATCCACGCGAAGATACTGATAAGCATCACGTTCTTAATGCCGTAACGGCTCAGGAAAAACGGGATAGTCAGGATAAACAGGGTTTCGGAAATCTGCGAAATCGACATCATCACCGACGCGTGCTGCACGATAAAGCTGCTGGCGAACAGCGGATCTTTATCAAAGCTGTGCAGGAAGGTGTTGCCGAACATATTGGTAATTTGCAGTTCTGCGCCGAGCAGCATGGAAAAGATAAAGAAAATCGCCATGCGTTTGTTTTTGAACAGCGCGAAAGCGTCGAGACCGAGCATGCTGCTCCAGCTCTGTTTCTGCTGCTGATTCGACACCGGAATGTGCGGCAGCGTCAGGGTAAACAGACTCAGCACCAGCGACAGCGCTGCGCCGATGTACAACTGCATATGACTCAGTTCGAAGCCAGAGAAACTCACCGCCCACATCGCCATGATAAAGCCGATGGTGCCCCAAATGCGGATCGGTGGGAAGTCGGTCACAATGTCCATGCCCGCCGCTTTCAGGCGGTAGTAAGAAATCGTGTTGACCAGTCCAAGTGTCGGCATATAGGCCAGTGAATTCAGCAGGATAATGACAAACATTTCACCTGGCGTTGTCACGCTCGCCGCCATAAACAGGGTTCCCGCGCCCACCAAATGGCAAATCGCATACACCCACTTCGCACTGATCCACTTATCGGCCACGATCCCCAACAGCGTCGGCATCAATACGGCGGCAATCCCCAGTGAACTATACACGGCACCGATAGATGCACCGTCGAATTTGAGCGTGACGAACATATAGGAGCCGAGGGTGGTCAGCCAGCTCCCCCAGAGGCAGAACTGCAGGAACGACAGTATTTTAAGCTGCAGCTTAAGGTTCATGTTAATTTCCTCACAAAGTGGTGGGGTCTATGTTGTTATAGAAACATTTACGGGCTGAATTTGATGCGATTCTATCGATGAGAGGTCATGCGTTTTGTTACCGTCCGCAAATAAATGCAATATTTCTGCTTTTGCACAACGGAATAGTGACGCAAATAACATTTTTGTATGGCGAGTACGCGGCAGTCAGAAAGGAAAGGCCCGGAAACCGGGCCTTTAAGGGGAAGCGTGTTTATTTCCGTCGATACGTCTTCTGCGTGTTGTTCACTTTGTACAGATAGCGACGCGATTCAGCGGAAGGATGGCGTGTCGTCAGCGTTTGATAAACATCGCCCGGCGCCATGCTGTTAATGATGTTGGCGGCCTGAACTTTATCGCTGGAGAACACCCGGAGCACGCTGCCGGCACCGCCGTTATAAGCCGTGATCACCGCATAGCGGCGCGACGTTGGGTTCTCAATGCCGCCTAAATAGACGTTGCTGAGCATCGCCAGATAGGCGGTGCCGGTATCAATGTTACTGGCTGGGTCGAACAGGTAACTGCGACTCGGCGTGCCTGATTTCCCCTGCGCCTTGTAAACGTCTTTTCCGGCGGTGTGCTGTACGACCTGCATCAAACCCAGCGCGTCAGAGTTACTGACCGCATACGGGTTGAACGAGGATTCGGTTTGCATAATCGCGAGGATCAGCGATTCATCGACGCCGTATTTCCGCGATGCCTGGCGAACCATGCCGATATACTTATGCGCACGTTTATCAAGGTGGTTTGGTACCAGACTGATAGTCACGCTGTAGATGACATGCAGCCCGTTCTGGCGGCTTTTGAGGCGGTTTTGCAGCAGCCAGTCAGCATAGTTCGATGCGCGACCCTGCCAGCGAATCGGCTGCCCGGTGTTATCCACGACCTGACCGTAGAGGAACGGTTCTTTGGAAATCTGAATATCGTCGGCGTCGGAATAGAGATCGACGGAACCCGGATCGTCACCCATCAATAGCGTTTTGATAATGGTCTGACGCAGATGACCCGCCGGATCGGTCCCGGCAATGGTTTCGAAAGTGATCGTACCGTCATCAAAGTTGATGTGGCTGCGGGTGTAATACTGATCGGAATACTTCACGTAGTCCTTCGGTCCGGCGACCAGAACTTCGTTGTATCCCCAGATATTCTCAATGTTATGGGCAAACTGCCCCATCAGAATATCAAAACCGTTGGTGTCCTTTACCCAGGCTTCGTTATAGGGCGTCCCCTTTTTGGAGCCTGAACATGAAATCAGCAACGGCGCAATCAGGGCTAGCGCTAAATATTTTTTCATCATTTGATAACCAAAAAGAAGGAAAAACCACGCGTTTTCCTTCTCTGTCAGCAGATAAGGGCGAAAAATCCCTTATTGTTGTTCTGGCGGCGTATAGCCTTCGATGTGAACGTCTTTGCCTTCGAACAGGAAATTGACCATCTCCTGCTCCAGCAATTTGCGATGTTCAGGGTTCATCATGGTGAGTTTTTTCTCGTTGATGAGCATGGTTTGCTTCTGCTGCCACTGCGCCCAGGCTTCCTTTGAGATTTCGTTATAAATGCGTTTACCGAGCTCACCCGGATAAAGCTGGAAATCCTGGCCATCCGCATCGCGCTGCAGGAAGGTACAAAAAATGGTTCTGCTCATGACTAATCCTCTTTATGACCGTCGCTCAAACCAGAGCGCCGGCGCGTAATTGCTGTAACAGGCGTTCCACAGGGGCCGCCAGCCCGACAGACGGTGGCTGCGCTAAGTTATACCAGAGAGTGCCGCCTTCATCCATGCATGCCGCAACAGAGTGCACGCCGAGCCACATAGGCACAATATCCAGATGGAAGTGGCTGAATGTATGACGGAAAGCGGTTTGCTGCACGAGACCCTCGGCCTTTATCTGGCGTAGCGCCAGCCACTCACGCAGCTCCGTTTCGGTTGAAAATTGTGGGAAACAGAACAGGCCACCCCACAGACCGCTGGGCGGGCGCTGCAACAGAAAAACGTCGTCTTCATGCTGCATAATCAGGAAATATCCGACGCGTTCTGGCAGCGTTTGTTTCGGTTTTTTGCCTGGGTACTCTGCCCACGCATGTTTGGCGTAAGCCACACAACCGTTGCTCAGCGGGCAAAGCGTGCATTTCGGTTTTGAACGGGTACACACCATCGCACCCAAATCCATCATGGCCTGGTTGAAGCGTTCCACGCCTTTCGCAGGAGTCACGTCTTCGCTGATTTCCCAGAGCCGTTTTTCGACTTCTTTCTTGCCCGGCCAGCCGCCGACCGCATAGCAGCGGGCGAGCACGCGTTTCACGTTGCCATCGAGAATGGGGAAATGTTTACCGAGTGACAGAGAAAGCACCGCACCCGCAGTGGATCGACCTACGCCGGGCAGCGCGGCCACTTCATCAAAGGTTTCCGGGAACGTGCCGTTATGCAGCGTGACCACCTGCTGCGCGGCTTTATGCAGATTTCGCGCTCGTGCGTAATAGCCAAGGCCAGTCCACAGATGCAGGACTTCATCGAGTGGCGCATTGGCAAGATCGGTAATGGTCGGGAAGCGCGCCATAAAGCGCTCAAAATAAGGAATGACGGTAGCAACTTGCGTTTGTTGCAACATCACCTCTGAGAGCCATACTTTGTACGGCGTTTTCTCTATTTGCCAGGGCAGGGTCTTACGCCCATATTTGTCGTACCAGTCCAGCACCTGGGCTGAAAATTGAGAGGCTTGCATGGCTACCGATTCGCTGTATCAGGGACGCAGATTGCAGCACAGCGCCATCGGGCTGTAAACCGGATCTTTCCCATGCTTGCATACTTCGCCTGAGTTTGGATAATGCCCGTTTCCCGAATACTCACCAGGTAGACTGAATTTTTATGAACAACGACGTCATTTCACCGGATTTTGATGAAAACGGCCGCCCGCTGCGCCGTATTCGTAGCTTTGTCCGCCGTCAGGGCCGCCTGACCAAAGGGCAGCAGCACGCGCTGGACAACTATTGGCCGGTGATGGGCGTTGAGTTCAGTGAAACGCCAGTCGATTTCGTCGACCTGTTTGGCCGCGACGCGCCAACCACGCTGGAGATTGGCTTCGGCATGGGCGCATCGCTCGTCACCATGGCCCATGCCAAACCTGAGCAGAATTTCTTGGGCATTGAAGTGCACTCCCCGGGTGTTGGCGCGTGTCTCGCGTCTGCGCATGAAGAAGGCGTAGAAAACCTGCGCGTGATGTGTCACGACGCGGTAGAAGTGCTGCATAAAATGATTCCTGACAATTCTTTGAACATGGTTCAGCTGTTTTTCCCTGACCCATGGCACAAAGCGCGTCATAATAAACGCCGTATCGTTCAGGCACCTTTTGCTGAGCTGGTGAAAAGCAAGCTGAAACTCGGCGGCGTCTTCCACATGGCGACCGACTGGGAAGCGTATGCGGAACACATGCTGGAAGTGATGTCGTCGCTCGACGGGTACAAAAACCTGTCTGAGAGCAACGACTACGTACCGCGTCCGGATTCACGTCCGGTAACCAAATTTGAACAACGTGGCCATCGTCTTGGTCACGGCGTATGGGACTTAATGTTCGAGAGGGTGAAATAATGGCGAAGAACCGTAGCCGTCGTCTGCGTAAAAAAATGCACATCGACGAATTCCAGGAATTAGGATTTTCCGTTGCATGGCGTTTCCCGGAAGGCAGCACCGAAGAACAAATCGATAAAACCGTTGATGATTTCATCAACGAAGTCATCGAGCCAAACAAGCTGGCCTTTGACGGCAGTGGCTATCTGGCGTGGGAAGGGCTGATTTGCATGCAGGAAATCGGCAAATGTACCGAAGAACACCAGGCCGCCGTGCGTAAATGGCTGGAAGACAAAAAGTTCGCAGACGTGCGCACCAGCGAACTTTTCGACGTTTGGTGGGACTAAACAAACATAAAGGGCCAGCAATCGCTGGCCCGTTTTGTCTTTACAGGAGTTTCTATGATGCGCAAAACGTTGCTGGCTGCAGCCCTTTCTGTCACCGCCTTTGCCGCTCAGGCAGATTATCAGTGCAGCGTAACCCCGCGTGACGACGTTATTCTCAACCCGCAAACCGTGCAGGTGAAAGGCGAGAACGGCAATCTGGTGATCACCCCGGATGGCAACGTCATGTTTAACGGCAAACAATACACGCTGAGTGCCGCACAGCGTGAACAGGCGAAAGACTACCAGACTGAACTGCGCAGCGCGCTGCCGTGGATTGATGACGGTGCCCGAGCGCGTGTCGATAAAGGCCGTGTCGCGCTGGATAAAATTATCACTGAGCAGGTGGGGGCCAGCAGCAATATGCATTCCCGCCTGACTAAACTTGA
The DNA here is from genome assembly GCA_036495715.1 of Scandinavium sp. Classification (GTDB taxonomy): domain Bacteria; phylum Pseudomonadota; class Gammaproteobacteria; order Enterobacterales; family Enterobacteriaceae; genus Scandinavium. The sequence goes on along the minus strand of DASXML010000013.1, from coordinate 151,726 downwards.
TGCGCAGCTCAAAGAGCAAATGAACCGCATCATCGAACATCGCACAGATGGCCTGACGTTCCATTATAAAGGCATCGATCAGGTCCGCGCCGATGGACAGGAATTGGTGAATCAGGCGATGGGCGGCATTCTGCAAGACAGCATCAATGAGATGGGCGCGAAAGCCGTGGTAAAAGGCGGCGGCAATCCGCTGCAAGGCATTCTCGGCAGCCTCGGCGGCTTGCAGGGTGCGATTCAGGACGAATGGAAAAGCCAGCAGGCTGATTTCCAGACGTTCGGCAAAGACGTTTGTAGCCGCGTAGTCACACTGGAAGACAGCCGTAAAACGCTGGTGGGATCGCTGAAGTAGCGTTATTCCTCTCTAAACCCCTCTCACGTCTGGAGAGGGGTTTGCTCAACGCCGTATTGCTCCGTATTTTCTTTACCCCCCACGCAAATAATCTCGAACGCCATGCTTATATTTATTTTTAAATAACAGTGGGGCGGTATGTTATATATTTAAAGTGAAATAACCCTGCGCGGAAATATACATTCCAGATTATGGGAAGATGTTTTTCTATGTGCGGAAGAAGTAAGGCTAAGTATAAATTAATAAGATAGGTTGCCTTTATTTTGTTCAACTTTGGGATATAATCTCAAACAATCCATGTAGCGCGGTGTGCCGTTGTGAATAGCGTTGTAGCGTGACCTTAAGTCAATAATCAACTGATTTCAGCCAGTTATCTCATGCCTGACATGAGAAGGCCTCCGCATTTTACCCTCAACGGGTATGTCTTCTGTTTATCCTGCGTACTTTAGTATTTCCGGATAAGTAATTATTGAGAGTTAAGTTATGACCCAGTCAAAAATGAAATTTGCCATCGACGATGGATCCACCAATGTAAAATTAAGCTGGATTGAACAAGGCACATTAAAAACCATTGTTTCACCAAATTCGTTTCGCAAAGACTGGAAAAGCGCGGCGCTGCTGCGTGGTCAGAAAGTCTATAATTACACCATCGGCACGACCAAATACACCTACGATGCGACTTCTGATAAAGCCCTCTCTACAACACACATCGACTATCAGTATGACGATCTGAATCTGCTGGCCGTCCATCATGCATTACTGCAAACGGGTCTTGAACCGTGTGACGTCGACATCGTGGTGACCTTGCCGATCACCCAGTTCTACAACCCGGATGACTGCCAGAGAAATGAAGATCGTATCGAAGCAAAACGCCGTAACCTGATGCGCGAGATTTCACTCAATAAAGGTGACGTGTTCCGCATCGTCAATGTGGAAGTCATGCCAGAAAGTCTGCCAGCGGCGTTGTCTCATTTGTTGAAAGCAGACATCAGCGAATTCACCAAATCGCTGGTGATCGACTGTGGCGGCACGACGCTGGATATGGGCATCATCGTCGGTGAGTTTGACGATGTCTCCGCTATCTACGGCAACAACGAAATTGGCGTTGCTATGGTCACAGACGCCACGCGTAAAGCGCTGGCGGCCGCAGACAGCGACTCCAGTTATCTGGTCGCGAATGAGCTTATCAAGCGCCGCCACGACATGAATTTCGTGCGCAGCGTCATCAACGATGAATCACGCATTGACGACATCCTTCGCGGCATTGAAATCAAAATCAAAGAGCTTGGCGAACAGGTCGCGCATGAAGCGAAAAAATTCGCCCGTAACCCAAACCGTGTCTACCTGGTCGGTGGCGGCGCAACATTGATTGAAACCGCCGTACGCGAAGTGTATGCGACCCTTGGCGAGCGCGTTATCACCATCGATAAACCGCAAAGCGCGCTGTCACGTGAAATCTGCCTGTTCCATTCCGAATCGGGTGCTGAAGAAGTCGAAGAGCCGGTTCTGCTTGAGGTAGAGGACAATGAGTAACGGGCCAACCCGGCAGGTTAATTTCTCACTCCATCTGCGACCGGATGCATCCAAAGCGGATGAGCGGGTGCTTAACTGGCTGAATAACTGGCACAGCGAGTTAAAGCAGGCCAGCGACGATCGCAACAATGCGAACATGGAGATCCGCGCTTTTCATCGCAATGTCTATCTGGCGGGACTACAGCTCCAGCTTCTGGATCCGCAGTTGTGTAACGCCATTGCGGAATCCATTAGCCGCGAAGATCTAAAACTGCCGGAGCTGGTGGGTAAACTGGTGCGCGAAAAACTGCTGCCGGAAGGTGTGCCGATGGCGGCGGCGACCGGTAGTTCAGCGTCCGAGTTCACTGCCCAACAGCTCAGCCAACTGGAACAGTTACTTAGTCAGCATAAGCCTGAAGCGGTGGCTGCCCCCGCCGTTGATGGGGGATTAAATGCCGATCAGCAGGCCGAATTCCAGCGCCTGCGCGAAGAGCTTAATAGCCTGAAAGGTGTGTTGAATCAGCAAACTCGATTGCTCCAGCAGTTGCAACGTCAGGGCGTTAGCGCCCCGGCGGAAGCGACGAAGGGTGATGGCACGGAGGAGAGCGATTTGTCAGCGCTGTCAGCCCCGACTGAAAAAATGCAGAAGATAAAGCAGAAAGGGATTTTCTAATACGACTGCCGAACCGGGCCTCCATTCTGACGACAATCATGCTTTGTCAGAATGGAGGCATAAAACCGAAACTCAGATTTTACGCTTTTACATCAGCCCCAATAGCTGGGGGACGAACAGTGAAATTTGCGGGATATAGACAATCATCATTAGAGCAACCAGTAATGCGGCATAGAACGGAAGCAATGGTTTGATGAGCTGCTGAATCTTCACCCCCGACACAGAACAACCGACAAACAATGCGCTACCGACCGGTGGTGTCAGCAATCCAATACACAAGTTTGCCACCATCATAATGCCGAAGTGCACAGGATCCATTCCCAGTTCCTGGGCGATAGGCAGGAAGATCGGTGTAAAGATCAGCACCGCTGGCGTCATATCCATAAAAATACCGACAACCAGCAGCACGATATTAATCAATAACAGGATAATGACTGGATTATCGGAAATGCCCATCAGCGCATCGCTTATCATGTACGGAATATCGGCGTTGGTCATGGCCCATGACATGCCGACAGAAAAGCCAATCAGCAGCAGAACAATTGACGTCGTGACCACCGATTCCAGAATCAGTTTTGGCAGCTGATGCCACTTCACCTCACGGTAGATAAGCACGGATAAAATAAACGTATACACCACGGCAATCGCCGAGGCCTCGGTGGCGGTGAAGATCCCTCCGAGGATCCCTCCCATAACGATAACCACGAGCAGCAGGCTCGGCAGTGCATCCAGCAAAGCTTTTGCGGCCTGTTGGCAGGTTGGGCGTTCTGATAATGGATAGTTGCGACGTTTGGCGATAATGGCGCACACAACCATAATTGCCAGCCCCATCAGGAGGCCCGGCAAGTATCCGGCCATAAACAGCGAGGCGACGGAAACACCACCTGCGGTCAGTGAAAAGACAATCAACACGTTAGACGGCGGGATCAACAGACCGGTAATGCAGGACGACACGTTGACCGCAGTCGAGAAGGCTGGGTCATATCCTTCTTTCGTCTGGATAGGGTTCAGCGTCCCGCCAACCGCCGCCGCCGCCGCGACGGCAGAGCCAGAAATTGACCCAAACATCATATTGGCCAACACGTTGACATGGCCCAAGGAACCGGGAACACGACCGACCATGACCTGCGCCAGTCTGATAAGTCGGATGGCAATTCCCCCGCTGTTCATCAGCGTACCGGCGAAAATGAAGAACGGAATAGCCAGTAGTGCAAAGTTGTCCAAACCATTGGCCAGGCGCTGCGAAACGGTGATAACCGCAACATCCCAAGGGAACATCAGCAGCATCGACGCAAAAGTAGCGATACCGATAGAAAAGGAGATAGGCACGCCGATAAACACCAGCACAAAGAAGCTGCCAAATAAGGTTAATGCGATATAGGCGTCCATTATTGCAGTTCTCCTTCAGGGTGTTTCAGGCGCTGAACGCCGAGTGCCATATACCAAAGCGCGTAATACATCATGATGATGCCGCTCAGTGGCAGGATGAAGTAGACGTAGCCCATTGGAATTTGCATGGCGGCAGATACCTGCGACGTCGCCAGTGTCTTCTCAATCAGCTTCACCCCTCCACTGACAATCACCCCGCCAGCAAACAGCAGGATAAACAGATTAATAATGACGCTCAGTAATGCCTGTTTGCGCGGACCGACGGACATTGCCAGTAAATCAATCGACAGGTGGCGCTGCGCGCCGACGGTGTAGGCTGCGCCAAGCAGTCCCACCCAAATCATCAGGAAACGCGCCAGCTCATCGGTAAGCGTGCTGGGTTGACTGAGGACATAACGGCTTAATACCTGCCAGACGACGCAGATAACCAGTGCGACCATGACGATGACGGAGAACGTGGCAATTGTTCCATCTACCGCTCGTTTGATGCGGTCAAATAGCATGATGTTTTCCCCCAGAAAGCGCGGGTCATAGGCTGACCCGCAGAGTGACGTTATTGTGCAGCGGCTTCGAATTTGGCGAGCAGTGCGGCCTGTTTCGGATCTTTTTCAAACTCGTCATACATCGGTTTGACGGCTGCACGGAACGGGGCTTTATCGACGGGGATAATCTCCGCCCCCATCGCTTTGGCTTCAGCGCGGGTCTTGGCATCAACGTCTGCCCACAGTTTCTGCTGATATGCTTCAGAATCTGTGGCGGCTTTTTGCAGGATCTGCTGCTGCTCTGGGGTCAGCTTGTCCCAGGTTTTAGTGGAGATAACCAGGAAATCAGGGATTGAGGAGTGCTCGTCTTCGGAGAAGACTTTGGCTATCTCAATATGGCGGGTTTGTACCCATGAAGGCACGTTGTTTTCTGCGCCATCGACCACACCCTGTTGCATCGCGGTATACACTTCACCAAAAGAAATTGGCGTCGGTGAACCGCCCATTAACTCCACCATTTTTAATGTGGTTGGGCTGGCTTGTACGCGAATTTTCATTCCTTTCAAATCTTCAGGTTTTGTAATCGGCTTTTTGGCGTAAAAGCTACGCGTACCCGCGACATAGGCCGATAATGCAATAAACCCTTTGTCTTTTGTCGACAGCATAATTTCTTTGCCGACGTCACCGAAGACGACGCGATTAAAATGTGCCTGATCTTTAAATAAGTACGGCAAATTATATATCGCATAGACATTATCAAAAGACTCCAGATCGCTGGCAGAGCCTTTGGTCATATCCAGTGCGCCGTTTTGCAATAATTCCATGGTTTCGCGAGCGCTACCCATTTGGCTACTTGGATAAATACGGATAGTCATTTTGCCATCGGAAAGTTGTTTAACTTCCTTTGCCATATGCTCGAAAGCCTGGTGTACAACATGGCTTCGCTCAAGGTTATGAGCCAGCTTGAGGGTGACTTTTTCGGCAGCGTTGGCTGTCGTGGAGATCAGCGTCAGGAGTGACGCACAAAGAAGGGTTCGGGAAAAAGAGGTAAGTTTCATAGCTAAGCTCCATGCTCGAATAATTGATCAAGTGGTTTATAGGTTCTTACTTAGTCTGTAATTCTGTATGACATCTTATATTAGTGGTGTGATATCTATGCACTGCCTGTGTCACATTTTTGTGCAGGGGATATATTGGGTGCGTAGTTTTGTGCGCTGGGTTTTATTCTTGAAAAGAAGTGGCGTGAGAAATCACTGAAAAAAGGAATGTATAAGGATAAAGCTTCGTAAATAATGCACGGATAGTTCGGAAAAAACGATTTCAGAGAATAAGTATATTGCCCGAGATATATGTTCGGGCAATGTAAGAGCCTAATGGGATAGACTCCAGAGGGGATTATTCGCTAAGAAACAGCTCCAGCAGCGAATTCAAAAACAGTTTACCGTGCTCGGTTATCTGCCACTCTTGCTCACTCTCGATAAGATAACCTTGCGCGATTGCCTCATCAATTTGCGAACGAATAGCCGATTCCGGTAATCCGGTAAATGCGGTGAACTCTGTGCGCGGTGCGGGTTCCAGCAGACGGAAGCGGTTCATAAAGAACTCAAACGGCTTATCTGCTTCTTCCACATCATGCTGACGTTCCAGATAACGGCCTTCCATATACCCGCGCGGATGCCGGGTTTTGGCGGTGCGTAAGATTCGCCCGTCCGGGAAGGTCACTTTACCGTGCGCGCCGCAGCCGATACCGAGATAATCGCCAAAACGCCAGTAGTTCAGGTTGTGCTGACACTGATAGCCGGGTTTGGCATAGGCCGAGGTTTCATACTGCTGATAGCCCGCAGCGGTGAGCAGGGCATCGCCCTGTTCAAAAATATCCCACAGCGCATCGTCGTCCGGCAGCTTCGGCGGACGGGAGCCAAACAGCGTGTTCGGCTCGATGGTGAGCTGATACCACGACAGGTGCGGCGGATTGAGCGCAATCGCCTGGCGCAAATCGTCCAGCGCTTCTTCCAGCGTCTGATCCGGCAGGCCGTGCATCAGGTCGAGGTTAAAACTGCGTAACCCCAGGCCCGTCGCCAGATGGGCTGCACGTTTGGCTTCTTGCGAATCGTGAATGCGTCCCAGACGTTTGAGCTTTTCTTCACTAAAACTTTGCACGCCGATGGAAATGCGGTTCACGCCGGCGCGCTGATACTCAACAAAGCGATCGGCTTCCACCGTGCCCGGATTGGCTTCCATGGTAATTTCCGCATCCGCTGCCAGGTTCAGGCGCGCACGCACGCCGTCGAGCAGCGTCTGCATCGCCGGGCCAGAAAGCAGGCTTGGCGTCCCTCCGCCGATGAAAATCGTTTTCACTTCGCGTCCCTGCGCGTAAGGCACGTCGACATCCAAATCAGCCAGCAGATGCTGAACGTAGTCGTCGTGGGGCACTTCACCTTTTAGCGCGTGCGAATTGAAATCGCAGTACGGGCATTTCTGCACGCACCAGGGAATGTGAATGTAAAGACTCAGCGGAGGGAGAACGGTCATTAACGCAAGGCTTCCAGTAACAGTTTCAGCGCCTGTCCACGATGGGACACGGCAATTTTTTCTTCACGGCTCAGTTCTGCCGCCGTTTTACCGGCATCAGGAACAAAGAAAATCGGGTCGTAGCCAAAGCCACCGTTGCCCGCAGTTTCACGGGTAATCACGCCCGGCCAGCTGCCGTGGCACACCAGTGGCGTAGGGTCTTCCGCGTGGCGCATATAGACCAGCACGCAGTGGAACTGTGCCTGGCGTTTTTCATCCGGCACGTCTTTCAGCGCAACCAACAGTTTTTCCAGATTCTGCTGGTCAGTGGCGTCAACGCCCGCGTAACGTGCGGAATAAATGCCCGGTGCGCCGCCAAGTACGTCGACGGCCAAGCCAGAATCATCGGCAATCGCAGGCAGGCCGGTGACTTTCGCCGCGTGACGCGCTTTGAGGATCGCATTCTCAATAAACGTCAGCCCGGTCTCTTCCACCGACTCCACGTTCAGTTCGGTCTGTGCGATAACGTCGAGGCCAAAATCGTTTAATAGCGAGGCGAGCTCGCGCACTTTACCGGCATTACCGGTAGCCAGAACTACTTTTTGCATGGGATGTCCTGTCAGGTGAGCGCTTCAACGCCCGAAGGGATGTGTTGCGGGTGAATGATTTTTACCTGTTTGTGGCGACCAAGCTCGCCTTTCTCAATTATCACCTGGCTCTTCGCGACGCGAAACTGTTTAGCGAGAAATTTAATCAGATGTGCATTGGCCTGGCCGTCAACCGGAGGGGCGGTGATGGCGACTTTGAGTTCGTCGCCATGCCGCCCCACAATGCTGTCTCGGCTGGCTTTCGGCTGAATATACAGCCGCAAAACCAGCCCATCATCACAGGGAGTGACGGCACTCATAGTGCCATCCACAGCCCCGGCAGCAGCATATTTCCGGTCGCCTGCAACAGCTCAGAGATGCCCATATTGGCCACATACAACAGCAGCACGAGGATCATCGGCGAGAAGTCGATTCCACCCATTGAAGGCAACATGCTACGGATTGGACGCAATAGCGGGTCGGCTAACTGCATCAGCACGAATTCAACCGGGCTACGACCACGACTGACCCAGCTCATGACGGCCATCAGCATCAGCACCCAGAAGATCAGCAGGCCAATGGTTTTCACGAGGATCAGCACGGCGGAGATCCAGATGATTGGCTGGAACGTAATGACCATAAACAGCACGATCGCTTTCAGTACGCAAAGCACGAAGGCAAGCAGTAAGGATGAACTGTCAATCGGTCCCATCGCAGGAATAACGCGGCGTAGCGGCCCGACAAGCGGCTGCGTGGCTTTCACCACGAACTGCGAAAACGGGTTATAAAAATCACAGCGGGCCCACTGCATCCAGACGCGGAGCAGCATCACCATGGTGTACAGCTCAATCACCGTCGAAAGCAGGAAAGTCAACGTCTTCATGGCGTTCCTCAATTGTCCTTATTTATTGTTGTGTGTAATCGCGCGCGCCAAAAATGGCGGTACCGATGCGCACCATCGTGCTACCTGCCGCAATGGCGGCATCCATATCGTCCGACATGCCAAGCGACAGCGTGTCTACGGACGGATAGTGTGTTTTCAGTCGGGCAAATGCTACCGCCATTTGTTGGGCTACCGCAAACTGCCTTACATATTCTGACTCTGGGGCTGGGATCGCCATCAAACCGCGCAGACACAGGCCTGGCAACGCAGCCACTTCGGCCGCCAGCGCGTCAACATCCTCAGGCGCAATCCCGGATTTACTTGTTTCATCGCTAATGTTCACTTGAATCAGCACGTTCAGCGGCGGCAGATGTGCCGGACGCTGCTCGCTCAGGCGACTGGCGATCCGCAGGCGATCGACGGTATGACACCAGTCGAAATGCTCTGCTACCAGACGACTTTTGTTCGACTGCAACGGGCCAATAAAGTGCCATTGCAACGCGTTCTGTCCCGTCTCCTGAAAATAGCGGATCTTTTCGACCCCTTCCTGAACGTAGTTTTCACCAAAGGCACGCTGGCCCGCAGCGATAGCTTCTTCGATGGCGCTCGCAGGTTTCGTTTTACTCACTGCAAGCAACGTCACTTCTTCTGGAGCACGGCCGCAAAGGGCGACAGCGGCTGAGATTTTGTCCCTGACCTGTGTCAGGTTATGCGCAATGTCGTTCATTTTCAGGATGATGATATGGATATGCAGGAAATTGTGACCCTTAGTGTAAAGCATAATGTCTCGGATCTACACCTGTGCAACGACGGCACGGTGCGTTGGCGACGACAGGGGAGGCTGAAACTCGCGCCGTTTACCGCACCCGAGGCACAATTGCTATTGTATGACTGGCTGAGTCAGGCGGCGCAGCGGCAGTGGCAAACGGAGAATCAATGCGATTTTGCGGTACAAACCGATGGAGGTACGCGCCTGCGTGCCAGCGTCTTTCGTCATGTAGACGGTGTTTCGCTGGTCTTGAGACTCTTACCGGAAAGCTGCCCGCAGCTATCGTCGTTGGGGGCGCCGCTCGCCATCAACGAATTACTGAATGAGGAAAGCGGGCTGATTCTGGTGACCGGGGCGACGGGTAGCGGTAAATCCACCACACTTGCGGCGATGGTCGACCATCTCAATCATCAGCGCGATGGGCATATTTTGACGCTGGAAGACCCAGTGGAATTTGTACATCACAGCGAGCGTTGTTTAATCCATCAGCGAGAAGTGGGCGCACACTGCGGCTCATTTTCAGCGGCGCTGCGTGTTGCGTTACGTCAGGATCCCGATGTTATCCTGCTCGGTGAATTACGCGACACCGAAACCATTCGTCTGGCGCTCACGGCAGCAGAAACGGGTCACCTTGTGCTTTCTACGCTGCATACGCGCGGTGCGGCTCAGGCCATTGAGAGGCTGGTGGATGTTTTTCCTGCCGGGGAGAAAGACCAGGTGCGCAGCCAGCTTGCCGGAAGCCTGTGCGCGGTGTTGGCACAAAAACTGTTACCCGACAAACAGGGCGGGCGAGTGGCGCTCTATGAGCTGCTGGTGAACACGCCTGCGGTCGGGAGTCTTATCCGCGAAGGGAAAACGCACCAGCTCCCTGGCGTCATGCAAACCGGGCAGCAGGCAGGTATGCTGACGTTTGCGCAAAGTTACCAACAGCGACAGGCCGTGGGCCGTCTGTAACCACCCAGTCTGTGAATGCCGCTGAATGTTTTCCTTTCAGCGGCATTATTTTGGGCCGGTTAACGATATGAAACGCATGGTGTGAAGAAATGTGAGTCCGATCACGTGTCTGAATCGAAATAGCGGATTATTTGTCGAATAATTAATCTCTGTTTGGTGACTATAGGAAAATACAAACAGTGTGTTAGAGGGATTAATACTTAATTAACGCTAATGTTATATTGATGTTGATATTAAGTCGGGCTAATACAATTTATTTTTTACACTCTCATCATTATGCATCACGACTGGTGTTGTAAAAACGAGCGCTGCGAAAGATGTATAAGGCAAACCCGCGCCACGCATGACATTGTATTGCGCAGACGTAGAAAAAAAAGGGTGATAATCTTTTGACACTTATCAGGAATTCGTTCTATTCTGTTTGTGAGAAATAGGATTTTTCTCATGAAATATTGTTTCGGTATGTAAGTTTATTTTTTATATATCCATGCACATTGCTTGTGTCTTTTTGACCCATTTAATCACCATGATGGTGAGCCTCAACTATGGAGAGTTTTTAAATGCTTGATGTATCAGAGAGTGTAGGCAAATCACGTCAGCTTCTTCTTATCACTCACCCATCTGTTCAGGCGAATGCTTTCGCAAGTTATCTTTCTGATCTTCTTTCTGTTTTTGTCGATGTACACAATATCAATAAGCCGCTGGTACAGCGCCTCCCGCGCGGAACCGTGGTGTTGTTTGATATTGCCGTATCGAATAAAAAACTGAATGGGATCTGGCGGGATATTATTCAATCGCAGGTTGAAAATCCGCGCTTGCTGATTATCAATAGCGCGCAAAAGTATGAGCTATACGAAATGGCGAAATGGCCAGCGCTTTACGGAGTATTTCGCCATGACGATGATGAATCGCGCTTAATTGAGGGCGTCAAAGCTGTGCTTCACGGCGAGCAGACGGCTGAATTGAGCGTGATGCACCCTGCAATGTATGCAGCGGTTCACACATCCAGCGATTCAGACAATATTCCGTTGACCGAACGTGAATGTGAAATCCTTAATGAATTGCGCTATGGCAAAACCAATATGGATATCGCGCGAGCGTTGTTTATTAGTGAGAATACGGTACGAACGCACCTGTATAATGTTTTCCGCAAATTAAGCGTGAAAAACAGAACCCAGGCGGTGAGTTGGGCGAACGAAAATCTGCGTCACTGATTGTGCCACAAGACCCTCTCCCGCATGGGAGAGGGAGTTTCAAAATCCCTGCTCGAAAAAGCTTTCCAGAATCACTACCGCTGAGGCGGAGTCCACTTTGCCTTTGTTCAGCGCGCGGTAACCGCCGTGCTCAAACAGCCCTGCGCGTGCCTCTACGGTGCTTAGGCGTTCATCGTGAAGGATAATTTTCACGCCAAAGCGACCATGAATTTTGTTGGCAAAATTGCGGGCGCGAGCGGTGAGCGGTTGTTCTGTACCGTCCATATTCAGCGGCAGGCCAACAACCACGGCTTCCGGTTGCCACTCTTTCAATATTTTTTCGACAGCGGTCCAGTCCGGTGTACCGTCCTGAGCTTTCAGCGCGCCGAGTGGACGGGCGGTGCCGGTTATGCGTTGTCCAACGGCCACGCCGATGCTGCGAGTGCCGAAGTCGATGCCTATCAATGTGCCGCTCATCAGGCGTGTCCTGCCACGCCGGGCATAGTCTGAATATCAATGCCAATCAGACGAGCCGCATCACGCCAGCGATCGGCAATCGGCGTTTTAAACAGAATGTTGAGATCGGCTGGGGCCGTGAGCCAGGCATTGTCGAGAATTTCCTGCTCTAGCTGCCCTTTTTCCCATGACGAATAACCCAGCGCGACCAGCACTTCTGTCGGCTGTTCTGCGGTGCCAAGCGTTTCGAGCACGTCACGAGAAGTGGTAATCACGGTGTTATCAGAAATGCGGATACTCGACGAGAACGATGAAGGTGGCGTGTGCAGGATAAAACCACGGTCTTCCGCAAGCGGGCCGCCCAGCATCACCGGTTTGTCGAGACGAATCTCCGGATCACGCGGGTCCGGGGTGATTTTCAGCTTTTCCAGAATCCCTTCAACCTTCAGATTTTCCATCGGTTTATTGATGATGATTCCCATCGCGCCATCGTCATTGTATTCACAGATGTAGATGACGGTACGTCGAAACATCGGGTCCTGGAGAGCAGGCATGGCAATAAGAAAGTGGTGCTGTAAATTCATTGTCAGAGGTTCTGTTTCCGGGTTTAAAAAGCAACAACGGCCAGTATGCGGGCAAAGCAGGGCGCTGTCGAGAGAAGGCGGGATAGCTCCCGCCTCTGCGGCAAATTACTTATCCAGACGCTTTTCAATAGCGTCCATCAGCATGCCGGTGATGGAGATAGGGAATTCGGCTTCGATTTCACGAATACAGGTAGGGCTGGTCACGTTAATTTCCGTCAGGCGATCGCCAATGATGTCGAGACCAACGAAAATCAGGCCTTTTTCTTTCAGCGTTGGCCCCACTTTACGGGCGATTTCCCAGTCGCTTTCGGAAAGCGGACGTGGTTCGCCACGGCCACCGGCGGCTAAGTTACCGCGCGTTTCACCGCCTTGCGGAATTCGCGCCAGGCAGTACGGCACCGGTTCACCGTCAACGACCAGCACGCGCTTGTCACCGTCTTTGATGGCGGGCAAATAGTTCTGCGCCATACAATAACGGTTGCCGAGTTCGGTCAGCGTTTCGGCGATAACGCCAATGTTTGGGTCATCCTGCTTCACGCGGAAGATAGAGGCACCGCCCATGCCGTCCAGCGGTTTCATAATGATGTCACCGTGCTGCTGCCAGAAGGCTTTCAACTGTGCTTTGTTGCGGGTCACCAGCGTTTCCGGGGTCAGGTCAGCAAACCAGGCGGTGAACAGCTTTTCGTTACAGTCGCGCAGGCTCTGCGGCTTGTTGACGATAAGCGTGCCTTTCTCTTCTGCGCGCTCAAGGATATAGGTCGCGTAGATAAATTCGGTGTCGAACGGCGGATCCTTACGCATCAGGATAACGTCAAGATCGGCAAGCTGCACATCTTGCTCGCCGTTAAAGCTGTACCAGCCATCGTAGTTCTGCTCAACGCTCAACAGGCGCGTCTGCGCTCGTGCTTCGCCGTTGATCAGATAGAGATCGTTCATCTCCATATAATGAATTTCGTAACCACGACGCTGCGCTTCCAGCAGCATAGCGAAGCTGGAATCTTTCTTGATGTTGATCTTGGCGATGGGGTCCATCACGATGCCGAGCTTGATCATTACTCTTCTCCTGTAACGCGAGTATTAGCCCAGATCGCCAAAACGCACCTGAAGCGCGGTGATGGCGGTGAGCGCAGTGGTCTCAGTACGCAGAACGCGTGGTCCTAACAGAATATCAGTAAACGCATAACGGGCGGTCATGGCAATTTCATCCGCCGTTAAACCGCCTTCCGGGCCGATAAGCAAACGCACGCGTTCAACCGGCTGCGGCAGCGTGTTGATGCTGGCGCTGGCGCGTGGGTGCAAATTAAGCTTCAGCCCGTCGTCTTCTTCAGCACACCATTGTTCCAGATCCATCGCCGGGCGGATCTCCGGGATCACATTCCGGCCGGATTGTTCGCAGGCGGCGATCGCAATTTTCTGCCATTGCTGGAGCTTCTTGTTCAGACGTTCAGCATCCAGTTTAACGCCGCAGCGCTCGGAAAAGAGTGGCGTAATGAGGCTTACACCCAGCTCGATCGATTTTTGGATGGTAAATTCCATCTTTTCGCCGCGCGACATGACCTGACCGAGGTGGATGTGCAGTGGCGATTCGCGGTTGTCGGTCTCGGCGCTCAGCACATTGACCCGCACGCTTTTCTTATCGGCCTGAATGATTTCGGTTTCAAAGATCTGATTGCTGCCGTCAAACAGCTGAATGGCCTGACCTGCGCTCATGCGCAGCACACGGCCTACGTGGTTCGCCGCGTCTTCGCTCAGGGCAATCTGGCTGCCAGCGGTAATAAATTCAGGATGATAGATGCGGGGAATACGCATAGTCTCAGGATTTCCGGATATCAGTTAACGTTTGACGCTAGTGTAGGGTAGCTCTTTTGCGCCTGGCAAGCCTGCTGGACGTATGGGTTGTGATTCCCTTGGATCTTCGCGATGCGTTCGTCGCGTGTACACTCCCAGGCGCTGACGGGATATTGCTTGTCCCATGCGGTGAACAATTGTGTTTGCTGGCGAGACAGCGGGAGTTTGTACTGGTCGCGCATATAGAAGTAGGTGCGGGCGATGGATCCGCGAGCACGTTCAGGCGGTTCGGCGATTTTGTCTTTGAAATCGACCTTCATAGAACACTGACCATATTGGCCTTCACCGCCGTTCCACTGGCTGTACATGAAGTTGTTGCGGTCACCGTTCACTTCACCGACGGCGGGTTGCAGGTTGTGCATATCACTTTCTATTTTGCGGTACACCGGATCTTTGGCGCAGTTTTTACGTCCGCCATCCTGCCAGCATTGCAGCAGATGACCGAACTGCCAGGCGGGCATCACGTGCTCCCACTCGACGCGGCTGGCGCGGGTTTCATTTTTACGCACTTTATAGCCGCAAGATTCCAGATCGATAACGCCTTTTTTGCCCTGCCAATTGATTTTACACCCGCAGTAAAAATCACCGGGACCGTCAGCATTGACCTTCACACCGGCGGTTTTCGCCTGGGAAAAACTGTTGATACCATCAGCAAGTGCAGGACCAGAAAGGGCGGAGGCGAAAAAAAATAGCGCCAGAAGATATTTACGGGACATCACGAACTCCGTGTCAAAACGAGCCCGCAACGTAGCGAATGCTGTTGTCAGATGCAATCAGTCAGATCAGAAAACTTCCAGTTATTTCCGGAGGTTACTTTTCAGCCACCAACGGATCGCCACAATGCACGCAGCGATAAACCGCTTCGCCGCGCATCACGCGGTTATGACGACGCACGGTCAGTTGATGCTGCTGACAGCCGCAGCGATAGGGGAAGGTGTTTTTGCGCACCGATTCCAGTTCGAACCGGTGCGTGCGCTGGGCAGGCACGCCAAGTACGCTCTCCATCATCCATTTCCACTCTTTGCCGTGTGGGGACACGCGACCAAAGCGTTTCCATACCAGCAGGTGCGCCAGTTCGTGCGGCACAACTTCGTCGATAAACGCCTGCTGATTTTCCAGTAACAGGACCGGATTGAGGCGAATTTCATAACTTTCGAGCCAGGCGGTGCCTGCCGACGTACCACGCTGTTGCCATGTCAGTTTCGGTTCGGGGAAATTGCGGTCGAGCTTTTGATTCGCGAGCGCGAGTTTTTCCCGCAGGCTGCGCATAACGGCTTGCTGAAGGGCGATGGGGAGGCGAGGGGTTTTCATAGCGCAAAAGGATAGAGCGTGAAGCGCAGTGGTGCAAGAGGTGGTTTTGCCCGGCAAGCGCAGCGCCGCCGGGCATGATCAGGCTTAGTTATGTGCGCCAATTTCGCGCAGACGACGGCCTTTCATCAGGTTACGCTCAATGTGCTCCAGCGACACGTGTTTGGTTTCTGGCACCAGCCACAGCGTCAGAACGATGAAGAACAGATTCAGGCCGCCATAAACCCAGAAGGTGTTGGCGTTGCCAAGCGTGTTCAGCATGGTCAGGAAGGTCGCGCCAACAATCATGTTGGCAATCCAGTTGGTCGCGGTTGAGCAGGTGATACCAAAATCACGCCCTTTCAGCGGCTGGATTTCCGAGCACAATACCCAAATCAGCGGACCGGCGCTCATCGCGAAGCCGACAATAAACATCAGCAGCATGGCGACGGCGAAGTACTGCGCGCCCGGTGAGTGGATGCCATTGTGCATCATGGTGCCGAGCACGCCCATGCCGACTGCCATGACCAGGAAGCCGAGCACCAGCGTCGGTTTACGGCCCCACCGATCCACCAGACCGATAGCAATAAAGGTCGCCAGTACGTTGGTCAGGCCGACAATCACCGTGCCCCACATTTGTTCGGTGGTGTTGGTGTAGCCCGCCAGTTCAAAGATTTTTGGCGCGTAGTACATGATGACGTTCATCCCGGTGAACTGCTGCATCACCTGCAACAGCACGCCGAGGAACACTGCGCGGCGGAAATTGCTGTTTTCTTTAAACAGCGCCCAGCCAGACTGCTTGATTTTCAGGCTTTCGCGGATCTCATCCAGCTCTTGCTTCGCTTCGGCGCTGGTGTCGCGCAGGCGTTGCAGCACGCGCTCAGCATCGTTGAAGCGGCGTTTAGCGGCATACCAGCGCGGGCTGTCTGGCAGGAAAAACACACCAATCAGCAGCAAAATCGCCGGGATGATAATCACACCCAGCATCCAGCGCCATGCGCCGCTGTAGCTAAAGGCGGTATCGGAGAGATAGGCACCGAGGATGCCGATGGTGATCATCAACTGGTACATCGAAATCATGCTGCCACGAATTTTCTCCGGCGCGATTTCAGACAGATAAAGCGGTGCGGTATAAGACGCGACGCCGACCGCCAGGCCGAGCAGCACGCGGGAGAGCAGCAGCACTTCTATGTTAGGCGCGGCAGCAGAGCACAAGGAACCAAGAACGAACAGAATAGCGCCGATCATCAGGCTTTTTTTACGACCCAGGCGATAGGAGAGCCAGCCGCTGCCGACAGCACCGACGGCGGCACCGAACATCATCGAGCTGACGACCCATTCCTGGGTGTGTGAGTCAATCTGGAATTCGTGAGTGATAAAGGGCAATGCGCCCGCGATAACACCGATATCAAGGCCGAACAGCAATCCCGCAAGGGCTGCGAGAAAGCAGACAAAGAACGTTATCGCCTTGTTGGAACGCCCCTGTTTTTTATTGTCAGGCATATCGCCCTCCACTTATTTATTAATTTCGTCAATGTGAAGGGTAGGTTAGGGATTCGTGAAAAGATGTGAGATAAATCACATAGGTGTAATCGGTTACACCACTGTCAGATTATGTAAGGTTAATTAAGTGTTATTAATCATATGGATAATCGACAGCTTGTCATGTCGAAAATTTTAAAATTCGGAGTTAACTGAAATGTTATGTAACAGCACGCAATTACCAGTCATGCAAAGCGATTAATCTTAAAATAGTCCAACAGCTATAAATGTAATCGCTTTCATTAACAGCGTGCAGAGCAGTCATCAGTATAGACGGACAGGAAAGAGCTGTAGGGCAATGGGGTGAACAGAAAAACAAAAGGCCAGCACGAAGCTGGCCTTGAGAGTATGAAACGCGGCGGTTTATTACAGGCCGGCGGCTTCACGCAGCAGAGCGGCTTTGTCGGTTTTTTCCCATGGGAAATGTTCGCGACCAAAGTGACCGTAAGCGGCGGTTTCTTTGTAGATTGGGTGCAGCAGATCCAGCATCTGAATCAGGCCATACGGGCGCAGGTCGAAGAACTCGCGTACCAGCAGGGTCAATTGCTCAGTTGGCACTTTTTCAGTACCAAAGGTTTCAACCATGATGGACGTAGGTTCTGCTACGCCAATCGCGTAAGAAACCTGAATTTCACAACGGTCAGCCAGACCCGCCGCGACGATGTTTTTCGCCACATAACGCGCAGCGTACGCCGCAGAACGGTCAACTTTAGACGGATCTTTACCGGAGAACGCACCGCCACCGTGACGCGCCATGCCGCCGTAGGTATCAACGATGATTTTACGTCCGGTCAGACCGCAGTCGCCCATTGGGCCGCCGATAACAAAACGTCCGGTTGGGTTGATGAAGAATTTGGTCGCGCTGTTCAGCCATTCGACAGGCAGAACTGGCTTGATGATTTCTTCCATCACCGCTTCTTGCAGAGTTTTCTGGTCAACATCTTCTGAATGCTGAGTGGACAGCACGACCGCGTCGATGCCGACGATTTTGCCGTCGTCATACTGGAAAGTAACCTGGCTTTTCGCATCCGGGCGCAGCCATGGCAGAGCGCCATTTTTACGCACTTCAGCCTGACGCTGCACCAGACGGTGTGCGTAGGTGATTGGCGCTGGCATCAGCACGTCGGTTTCGTTGGTGGCATAACCAAACATCAGGCCCTGATCGCCCGCGCCCTGTTCCAGCGGATCGGCACGGTCAACGCCCTGGTTGATATCCGGAGACTGTTTGCCGATGGCGCTCAGAACCGCGCAAGAGTTGGCATCAAAGCCCATATCGGAATGCACATAGCCAATTTCGCGAACCGTGTTGCGGGTGATCTCTTCGATATCGACCCACGCGCTGGTGGTGATTTCACCCCCAACCAAAACCATCCCGGTTTTGACGTAAGTTTCACAGGCGACGCGCGCTTTTGGATCCTGCTCGAGGATCGCATCAAGTACGGCATCGGAGATTTGGTCAGCAATTTTGTCTGGATGCCCTTCAGATACGGACTCGGACGTAAAAAGGTGTTTTGCCATGTTTTATTTCACCTGGAAAGAATAAGGTTAGCTCAAACTGTTGACGATTAAGACTTTGATAGACGTTTCTACCAAAGGCTGTGGGAATACATACCAACAGTCTGGGTGTTAATCAGTATAGATGGATTAACATCTGGACGGCTATTTTAGGTCAGGTATTCGTCCCATTTCCAGTTTTTTTTGAGATACGTCCTAACTGCCCGCGAAAGGGTCTGGCAATTTTTCCTGACAGTGGTGGAAGAGTGCGCATTTTTATTTTGCATTTTACCCCCGTTGTCGGTATAAAACGCCGCGCGCGGCTCACTCAATCAGCGCACGATTTTTTCCTTCGTGTCGCCACTTCCAGCCGGGTTAAGCAGTGTTTTTTACACGGAATAGTTTGGCTTTGGCTTGTCGCTGGCCCCGAAGGGTTGGCGTGGAGGTGATACGACATAATGAACCATCGTTTTTTGCAGACTCAGTCATGCCGCTCAGGCGTGCGTTTATATCCCACAGCTCCTCTCTCTTCGATAAATACCTGCCGAAGTTATTCCCATTCGGGCACATCTCAGGATTCCAGGGCCGGCAAGGCGCTGTAATACCGGGACTTGGGCGCTCCTGTTCGTAAGGGGTTTTCTCGTGGTTTCTCCGGTGGTCCTACAAACCCCGGGTCGATGTTTTACAATAATATGAACATGAAACCGGTCGCGCAGGCGGACGTTCAGCATACTGTGCTGAATCAGACGGCTGTTTATGGGTTGTTATCGCTTTATAACATTGCGATAGTAGTCAACTGTTTTACACTTTCGACAACATTTGAGGTTCGCTATGTCTGACGACATGTCTTTATCTTCCCTTTCGTCAGCCGGCGAGCAGGGTGTACTACGTTCCATGCAGGAGGTGGCAATGAGCTCTCAGGAAGCCAGCAAGATGCTTCGTACTTACAACATTGCCTGGTGGGGCAACAACTACTACGACGTGAACGAGCTGGGTCATATCAGCGTTTGCCCGGATCCGGATGTGCCTGACGCACGTGTGGATCTCGCCAAACTGGTGAAAGCTCGCGAAGCGCAAGGACAGCGACTGCCTGCATTGTTCTGCTTCCCGCAGATCCTGCAACATCGATTGCGTTCGATTAACGCCGCATTCAAACGTGCACGTGAATCCTACGGCTACAAGGGCGACTATTTCCTCGTTTACCCAATTAAGGTGAACCAACATCGCCGCGTCATTGAATCCCTTATCCATTCTGGCGAACCGCTGGGCCTGGAAGCCGGTTCTAAAGCCGAGCTGATGGCCGTGCTGGCGCACGCCGGAATGACCCGCAGCGTTATCGTCTGCAACGGTTATAAAGACCGTGAATACATTCGTCTGGCGTTGATCGGCGAGAAGATGGGCCACAAGGTCTATCTGGTTATCGAGAAGATGTCCGAAGTCGCCATCGTACTGGAAGAAGCCGAGCGGCTGAACGTGGTGCCGCGCCTTGGAGTACGTGCGCGCCTGGCCTCTCAGGGCTCTGGCAAATGGCAGTCCTCCGGCGGTGAAAAATCTAAATTTGGCCTGGCGGCTACTCAGGTTCTGCAACTGGTCGAAATCCTGCGCGAACGCGGACGTCTCGACAGCATTCAGCTGCTGCATTTCCATCTGGGCTCGCAGATGGCAAACATTCGCGATATCGCCACCGGCGTGCGTGAATCGGCGCGTTTCTACGTTGAATTGCACAAACTCGGCGTCAACATTCAGTGCTTCGACGTGGGCGGCGGTTTAGGCGTGGACTATGAAGGCACGCGCTCGCAGTCTGACTGCTCGGTGAACTATGGCCTGAACGAATACGCCAATAACATTATCTGGGCTATTGGCGACGCTTGTGAAGAAAACGGTCTGCCGCATCCGACGGTGATCACCGAATCCGGTCGTGCGGTTACCGCGCACCATACGGTGTTGGTGTCGAACATCATCGGTGTGGAGCGTAACGAATACACCACGCCGGTTGCGCCTGCGGAAGATGCTTCACGCGCGCTGCAAAGCATGTGGGAAACCTGGCAGGAAATGCGCGAACCGGGCGGTCGCCGCTCGCTGCGTGAATGGTTGCACGACAGCCAGATGGATCTGCATGATATTCACATCGGCTACTCTTCTGGCACCTTTAATCTGCAAGAACGTGCATGGGCGGAACAGCTTTATCTGAGCATGTGTCATGAAGTGCAGAAACAGTTGGATCCGAGTAACCGCGCGCACCGTCCGATTATCGATGAATTGCAGGAACGGATGGCGGACAAAATATACGTCAACTTCTCGCTGTTCCAGTCGATGCCGGATGCGTGGGGTATCGATCAGCTGTTCCCGGTCATGCCGCTGGAAGGGTTGAACCATGCGCCGGAACGTCGTGCCGTTCTGTTGGATATCACCTGTGACTCCGACGGCGCTATCGATCATTACGTTGACGGTGATGGGATCGCCACTACGATGCCAATGCCGGAATACGATCCGGAGAACCCGCCAATGCTGGGCTTCTTCATGGTCGGCGCGTATCAGGAAATCCTGGGCAACATGCACAATCTGTTCGGCGATACCGAAGCGGTGGACGTGTTTGTCTTCCCTGACGGCAGCGTAGAAGTGGAGTTGTCCGACGAGGGCGACACCGTGGCAGATATGCTGGAATACGTGCAGCTTGATCCGAAAAAACTGCTGACCCAATTCCGCGACCAGGTGAAACAGACCGATCTTGACGATGCGCTGCAACAGCAGTTCCTCGAAGAGTTTGAAGCCGGTCTGTATGGCTACACTTACCTGGAAGACGAATAAACAGGGCGCTTGACCCGGTCAAAATTTTGGCGATAATCGCCTTAATAAGCTGTACATGAATCTGATCCCTTCCTCGTCGGGCCTAACGACGCGGAGGGGATTTTTTTTATCTTTTTTCCATTCACGACTGTAAATGAGGTCATCTCCATGAGCACTTTAGGTCATCAGTACGACAATTCTCTGGTCTCTAACGCTTTTGGTTTTCTGCGTCTGCCGATGAATTTCCAGCCTTACGATAGCGATGCGGACTGGGTTATCACCGGCGTGCCGTTCGATATGGCGACTTCGGGTCGTGCGGGTGGTCGTCATGGCCCGGCGGCAATCCGTCAGGTATCGACCAACCTTGCGTGGGAGCACAACCGTTTCCCGTGGAATTTCGATATGCGTGAACGCCTGAACGTCGTGGACTGCGGCGACCTGGTTTACGCGTTTGGCGATGCCCGTGAAATGAGCGAAAAGCTGCAAGCTCACGCTGAAAAACTGCTGGCTGCGGGTAAACGCATGCTTTCCTTCGGCGGTGACCATTTCGTGACTCTGCCGCTGTTGCGCGCGCACGCCAAACACTTCGGCAAAATGGCGCTGGTACATTTCGATGCGCACACCGATACCTATGCGAACGGCTGTGAATTCGACCACGGCACCATGTTCTTCACCGCGCCGAAAGAAGGCCTGATCGATCCGAATCACTCTGTACAGATTGGTATTCGTACCGAGTTCGACAAAGACAACGGCTTCACCGTGCTGGATGCAGCGCAGGTAAACGACCGTGGCGTGGATGACATTCTGGCGCAGGTGAAAAAGATTGTGGGCGATATGCCGGTTTACCTGACCTTTGATATCGACTGCCTGGATCCGGCGTTTGCGCCGGGTACGGGTACGCCAGTGATTGGTGGCCTGACGTCCGATCGTGCGATCAAACTGGTTCGCGGTCTGAAAGATCTGAACATCGTGGGAATGGACGTGGTGGAAGTGGCGCCGGCTTACGATCAGTCAGAGATCACTGCACTGGCGGCAGCAACGCTGGCGCTGGAAATGCTGTATATCCAGGCAGCGAAAAAAGGCGAGTAATCTTAACGGGCTATTTCACTCGCCATTTTGAACCCGGGCAGTGCTCGTCATCCTCACGTACTACGTGTACGCTCCGGTGACTGTGCGCTGTCCGTGTCCAAACTGGCTTCGCCAAAAACGCCCGTTGTTTTATCGTCTGCGTCAGGATTTATTTAATGCCGTCTGCTTTCATGCGATCGCGAACATGCTGTGCACGCTCTTCGGATGCCGGATGATCGTCAAGCATTGTACTTTGACGGCCCGCTTCCAGCTTCGCCAGTTTTTCAAAGCTGGTAGCCAGACCCACCGGATTGATCCCACGTTTGCGCAACAAATCATAAGAGTAGTCATCCGCTTCGGATTCCTGACGCTGAGAGAACTGCGCGTTCACCAGTTTTTCGCCCAAATCGCCCAACTGTGACTGCGACAGGCTGCCAATCATGCCACCCGCAGACGCTGCGGCGATACGCACGGCATTGGTACTTAACGCGACCTGCATGCCTTTCTTCACATGACCGAGCGCAACGTGACCCATTTCGTGACCGATCACTGCTTCGACTTCGTTATCATTCATGATGTCCATCAGCCCGCTATAGACACGAATGCAGCCGTTAGCCATCGCAAAGGCGTTGACGTCTTTAGTGACGTAGACCTTGTAGTTTACCGGCTGGCTGTTGATGTTATCGCCAAGTGCTGTGGCAATCTTCGTCAGGCGTTTAGCGTAATCACTGCTGGCGGGAGCGAGGGTCGCTTTGCTGTCCATCTCTTTACAGGATTGATCGCTGAGAGTTTTCACCTGTTCGTCGCTAAGCGAGTAGGCCTGAAAGACTTCAGCTCCTGAACTCATAAGCCCGTTTGAATCCATGTTCTGACAACCGGTCAGAACGCTCGCTATCCCAAAGGCCACTACCAAAGCGTGCAGTTTCATCATTAATTTTCCGTAATTATGGGTCGTCATTGTCTGAAATATTCCGTTATTCAATAAAACGGAATTTCGCCAAAGTATAAAGAAAATAATGGCAACGCCGCGAGGAGATTGCGCAACCTGCGAGCACAATCCAGAGATTTCCCAGACACCGCGCGGATGCTCCATGTACATGTTTTGCGGCTTGGGTTACATTGTTACCACTTTTTTCCGGCGTAGCCTAAAACGCGCGGTCGTCAAGCCGTTTTGGCATTGCCTTCAACTGCCCTCTCTGGAGTCAAAATGTCCTCACGTAAAGAGCTTGCTAATGCTATTCGTGCGCTGAGCATGGACGCAGTACAGAAAGCCAAATCCGGCCACCCGGGTGCCCCTATGGGTATGGCTGACATCGCCGAAGTCCTGTGGCGTGATTTCCTGAACCACAATCCACAGAACCCGTCATGGGCCGATCGCGACCGCTTCGTGCTGTCCAACGGTCACGGCTCTATGCTGATTTATAGCCTGCTGCATCTCACCGGTTACGATCTGCCAATCGAAGAGCTGAAAAACTTCCGCCAACTGCACTCCAAAACCCCGGGTCACCCGGAAGTGGGCTACACCGTAGGTGTAGAGACCACCACTGGCCCGCTGGGTCAGGGTGTTGCGAACGCAGTGGGTATGGCAATTGCTGAAAAAACGCTGGCCGCACAGTTCAACCGTCCAGGCCATGACATTGTTGACCACTTTACCTATGCATTCATGGGTGATGGCTGCATGATGGAAGGCATTTCTCACGAAGTGTGCTCCCTGGCGGGTACGCTGAAGTTGGGTAAACTGGTTGCGTTTTATGACGACAACGGCATCTCTATTGATGGTCACGTTGAAGGCTGGTTCACCGACGATACCGCAAAACGTTTCGAAGCCTATGGCTGGCACGTTGTGCGTGGCGTTGATGGTCACGATGCTGACTCCATCAAACGTGCAGTAGAAGAAGCGCGTGCCGTGACCGACAAACCGTCCCTGCTGATGTGCAAAACCATCATCGGTTTCGGTTCTCCGAACAAAGCCGGTACCCACGATTCTCACGGCGCTCCGCTGGGCGACGCAGAAATCGCACTGACCCGCGAAGCTCTGGGCTGGAAACACCCGGCGTTCGAAATCCCGTCTGACATCTACGCGCAGTGGGATGCAAAAGAAGCGGGCCAGGTGAAAGAAGCGAGTTGGAACGAGAAGTTCGCCGCTTACGCCAAAGCCTTCCCACAGGAAGCGGCTGAATTCACCCGTCGTATGAAAGGTGATATGCCAGCTGATTTCGACGCGAAAGCGAACGAGTTCATCGCAAAACTGCAGGCCAATCCGTCTAAAATCGCCAGCCGTAAAGCGTCTCAGAATGCGATTGAAGCGTTCGGTCCGTGGCTGCCAGAATTCCTCGGCGGCTCTGCTGACCTGGCACCGTCTAACCTGACTATCTGGTCTGGTTCTAAAGCGATCAACGAAGATACCGCCGGTAACTACATCCATTACGGCGTGCGTGAATTTGGTATGACCGCGATTGCCAACGGTATCTCCCTGCACGGTGGTTTCCTGCCGTACACCTCTACCTTCCTGATGTTCGTTGAATACGCGCGTAACGCCGTGCGTATGGCTGCGCTGATGAAACAGCGTCAGGTGATGGTCTACACCCATGACTCCATCGGTCTGGGCGAAGATGGCCCGACTCACCAGCCGGTAGAGCAGGTCGCTTCTCTGCGTGTGACCCCGAACATGTCCACATGGCGTCCATGTGACCAGGTCGAATCTGCGGTAGCGTGGAAATATGGCGTTGAGCGTCACGACGGCCCAACTGCGCTGATCCTCTCTCGTCAGAATCTGGCGCAGCAGGATCGTACTGAGACTCAACTGGCGAACATCGCGCGTGGTGGTTACGTGCTGAAAGACTGCGCAGGCCAGCCTGAGCTTATCTTCATCGCCACCGGTTCAGAAGTTGAACTGGCTGTAGCGGCGTGGGACAAACTGTCTGCCGAAGGCGTGAAAGCGCGCGTGGTTTCCATGCCGTCTACCGACGCATTCGACAAGCAGGATGCCGCTTACCGTGAATCCGTGCTGCCGAAAGCCGTTTCTGCCCGTGTGGCCGTTGAAGCGGGTATCGCTGACTACTGGTTCAAATATGTTGGTCTGAACGGCGCTATCGTCGGTATGACCACCTTCGGTGAATCTGCTCCGGCTGAGCTGCTGTTTGAAGAGTTCGGCTTCACCGTTGAGAACGTGGTCGCGAAAGCGAAATCCCTGCTGTAATCGCACGGTAAAACACGCTTAAAACCGGGCTTCATGCCCGGTTTTTTTCTGCCTTCTATTCCCGTATCTTGTAAACATCGCTGAAATTATTCCAATAAAAATGTGATGTGCGTCAGATAACCAGCTTCTCTGTCTGGACAATCATTCCTTTTATTCCTTGTTTCGATTACTCTAGCTGAAGCGTTTCAGTCGACTAAATGTTCGACAAATAATCAATTAGTCGCCGTTTGCGACAGCAAGGATTCCCTTCCGGGTGAGGCTGGATTACGCTTTCAGCCACATAACCCAGGGATAGCCTTGCAGGAGATCTATGACCGTACGTGTAGCGATTAATGGCTTCGGTCGCATTGGACGTAACGTGGTTCGCGCATTATATGAATCCGGGCGTCGTGCGGAAATCACCGTGGTGGCAATCAATGAACTGGCAGATGCTGCGGGTATCGCGCATTTGCTGAAATATGACACCAGCCACGGTCGTTTTGCCTGGGATGTTCGCCAGGAACAGGAGCAGTTGTTCGTCGGTGATGACACCATCCGCTTGCTGCATGAGCCATCGCTTGATGCGCTACCATGGCGTGAGTTGGGTGTTGATGTGGTTCTCGATTGCACCGGTGTTTATGGAACGCGGGCTGACGGCGAAGCACATTTGGCCGCTGGCGCAAAGAAAGTGCTCTTTTCACATCCTGGCAGCAACGATCTTGACGCAACGGTCGTCTACGGCGTCAATCATCATGAATTGCAAAGCGATCATCGCATTGTCTCCAATGCGTCCTGTACGACCAACTGCATTATCCCTGTCATTAAACTGTTAGACGATGCCTGGGGGATTGAATCGGGTACTGTCACTACAATCCATTCGGCGATGCACGATCAGCAGGTTATCGATGCGTATCATCCGGACCTGCGCCGCACCCGTGCAGCCAGTCAGTCGATTATCCCCGTTGATACTAAACTGGCGGCAGGCATTACCCGATTTTTTCCGCAGTTTAATGACCGTTTTGAAGCCATTGCGGTACGCGTGCCGACGATTAACGTCACGGCAATCGATCTCAGCGTGACCGTAAAGCATTCGGTGAAAGCCAGTGAAGTCAACCTGTTGCTGCAAAAAGCGGCACAGGGGGCATTTCATGGTATAGTTGACTATACGGAATTACCGTTGGTCTCAATAGATTTTAACCACGATCCGCACAGTGCCATTGTTGATGGTACTCAGACGCGAGTCAGTGGCGCACATCTGATCAAAACCCTGGTCTGGTGTGATAATGAATGGGGTTTCGCTAATCGCATGCTCGACACCACGTTAGCGATGGCCATTACAGGTTTCAGGTAAGACGCTTTCGCGTCTGCAAAACTTTAGAATCAATGAGAGGATTCACCATGTCTGTAATTAAAATGACCGATCTGAGTCTGGCGGGTAAACGCGTTTTCATTCGTGCCGATCTGAACGTTCCAGTTAAAGACGGAAAAGTGACCAGCGACGCGCGTATTCGTGCTTCTCTGCCAACTATCGAACTGGCTCTGAAGCAGGGCGCGAAAGTGATGGTTACATCTCACCTGGGTCGTCCGACCGAAGGCGAGTACAACGAAGAATTCTCTCTGTTGCCGGTAGTTAATTACCTGAAAGAAAAACTGTCTAACCCGGTACGTCTGGTTAAAGATTACCTGGACGGCGTTGAAGTGGCTGCCGGTGAACTGGTGGTTCTGGAAAACGTTCGCTTTAACAAAGGCGAGAAAAAAGACGACGAAGCGCTGTCCAAAAAATATGCCGCACTGTGCGACATTTTTGTGATGGACGCGTTTGGTACCGCACACCGTGCGCAGGCTTCCACTCACGGTATCGGCAAATTTGCTGATGTAGCGTGCGCAGGTCCGCTGTTGGCCGCTGAGCTGGATGCACTGGGTAAAGCGCTGGGTAACCCAGCTCGCCCAATGGTGGCAATCGTGGGTGGTTCTAAAGTTTCTACCAAACTGACCGTGCTGGATTCTCTGTCCAAAATCGCTGACCAGCTGATCGTCGGTGGTGGCATCGCCAACACCTTCGTTGCCGCTCAGGGCCACAATGTGGGCAAATCCCTGTACGAAGCTGATCTGGTTGATACCGCGAAAGAACTGCTGACCCGCTGCGACATCCCAGTACCTACTGACGTTCGCGTTGCGACCGAGTTCTCTGAAACTGCCGCTGCGACCCTGAAATCTGTTAACGACATCAAAGATGAAGAGCAGATTCTGGATTTGGGCGATGTTTCTGCACAGAAACTGGCGGATATCCTGAAAAACGCGAAAACCATTCTGTGGAATGGTCCGGTTGGCGTGTTCGAATTCCCGAACTTCCGTAAAGGCACCGAAATCGTGGCTAACGCTATCGCAGACAGCGACGCGTTCTCCATCGCAGGCGGCGGCGACACCCTCGCCGCTATCGACCTGTTCGGTATCTCTGACAAAATTTCCTACATCTCCACTGGCGGCGGTGCATTCCTCGAATTCGTGGAAGGCAAAGTTCTGCCAGCAGTAGCGATGCTCGAAGAGCGCGCTAAGAAGTAAGCCATTCAAGGGCAGGGAAACCTGCCCTCTTTTCAGCGGGCTTTAAGGCACGCACCTCTTTTTCTCGGCCGAAGATACAGGACCATAATATGTCTAAAATTTTTGATTTCGTAAAACCGGGCGTCATCACTGGCGACGACGTTCAGAAAGTGTTCCAGGTAGCTAAAGAAAACAACTTTGCACTGCCAGCGGTAAACTGTGTGGGTACTGACTCCATCAACGCCGTACTGGAAACTGCTGCAAAAGCAAAAGCTCCAGTTATCGTTCAGTTCTCTAACGGTGGCGCAGCCTTCATCGCGGGTAAAGGCGTGAAAACTGACGTTCCTCAGGGCGCAGCAATCCTGGGTGCAATCTCTGGCGCACACCACGTTCACCAGATGGCTGAGCACTACGGTGTTCCGGTTATCCTGCACACTGACCACTGCGCGAAGAAACTGCTGCCGTGGATCGACGGTCTGCTGGACGCGGGTGAAAAACACTTTGCTGCAACCGGCAAACCACTGTTCTCTTCTCACATGATTGACCTGTCTGAAGAGTCACTGGAAGAGAACATCGAGATCTGCTCTAAGTATCTGGCGCGTATGGCCAAAATGGACATGACGCTGGAAATCGAACTGGGTTGCACCGGTGGCGAAGAAGATGGCGTTGATAACAGCCATATGGACGCGTCTGCGCTGTACACTCAGCCAGAAGATGTTGATTACGCGTACACCAAACTGAACGCAATCAGCCCACGTTTCACCATCGCTGCTTCCTTCGGTAACGTGCACGGTGTATACAAGCCAGGCAACGTGGTTCTGACCCCGACAATCCTGCGTGATTCCCAGGACTACGTGTCCAAGAAACACAACCTGCCGCACAACAGCCTGAACTTCGTGTTCCACGGTGGTTCCGGTTCTTCTGCTCAGGAAATCAAAGACTCCGTAAGCTACGGTGTTATCAAAATGAACATCGATACCGATACCCAATGGGCAACCTGGGACGGCATCCTTGGCTACTACAAAGCGAACGAAGCTTACCTGCAGGGCCAGCTGGGCAACCCGAAAGGCGACGACCAGCCGAACAAGAAATACTACGATCCACGCGTATGGTTGCGTGCTGCTCAGACCTCTATGATCACTCGTCTGGAGCAGGCATTCAAAGAACTGAACGCGGTTGACGTTCTGTAATTTTTGACGCCGTATTTCTGCCCTAAGCCCGCTCACTAGCGGGCTTTTTTATTGCCTTTTCAACCATGTGATCTTTCCTGATTCTGTGATCTACTTGGCATTGCAGACGATTCTTGTTTACCCTTAGAGGACTGCCTTTTTACAGGTTTGTCGATTTTTATTCCCCGTTTGGGTTGCTATAAGGATGATCAGATGGAAGATTTGAATGTTGTTGGCAGCATCAATAGTGCAGGTTCGTGGCTGGTGCGTAATCAGGCGCTGCTGCTGAGCTATGCCGTGAATATCGTTGCGGCTATTGCCATTATTATCGTCGGGATGATTGTCGCCCGGCTGGTATCCAACGCGGTAAACCGCGTCATGCGTGCGCGTCAGATTGATGCCACCGTGGCTGATTTTCTGTCAGCGATGCTGCGCTACGCGATTATTGCCTTTACGTTGATTGCGGCGCTGGGGCGTGTCGGGGTGCAAACGGCTTCGGTTATCGCCGTGCTGGGTGCCGCCGGTTTGGCCGTCGGTCTGGCATTGCAAGGCTCGCTGTCAAACCTGGCTGCTGGCGTGCTGCTGGTCATGTTCCGTCCGTTCCGCGCGGGTGAATATGTTGATCTCGGCGGCGTTGCCGGGACCGTGCTCAGCGTGCAGATTTTCTCCACCACCATGCGTACGATCGACGGTAAAATTGTGGTTATCCCGAACGGTAAAATCATTGCAGGGAACATCATTAACTTCTCCCGCGAACCGGTTCGCCGTAATGAATTCATCATTGGCGTGGCGTACGATTCAGACATCGATAAGGTCAAGCAACTGCTGACGAATATCGTCGAATCTGACGAGCGCATTCTCAAAGATCGCGATATTACCGTGCGACTCAATGAACTGGCGCCCTCGGCGATGCATTTTGTGGTGCGTACCTGGAGTAAAAGTAGCGATCTGCAAAACGTGTATTGGGATGTGCTTGAGCGCGTAAAACGTGATTTCGATGCCAACGGCATTAGCTTCCCGTTCCCGCAAATGGACGTGAATTTTAAACGCGTGAAAGAACAAGAGCAGGAAGCGGCATAACGTCGTCATCGTGTTCGAAAGCGCTAGCCCGTCTCTGGCGGGTTTTTTATAGGCTCATAATAATTATTAATTTTGCTAATAAGGTATTAAAATTATCCATTTCCGCTAATGACGAGTGCGCGGTATAGTCACGCCATTGACGAATAAATGTGGGTAAGAATATCGTGTTATCTTATTATTTTCAGGGACTTGCCCTTGGTGCGTCAATGATCCTGCCGCTTGGGCCGCAAAACGCTTTTGTGATGAATCAGGGCATTCGCCGTCAGTATCACATCATGATTGCCTTTCTTTGTGCGCTCAGCGATTTAGTGCTGATTTGTGCCGGTATTTTTGGCGGAAGCGCGCTGTTGATGCAGTCGCCGTGGCTAATGGCGTTGGTGACTTGGGGCGGCGTGGCGTTTCTGTTGTGGTACGGTTTTGGCGCGTTGAAAACGGCGATGAGCAGCAATCTTGAGCTGGCGAGCGCGGAAGTGATGAAGCAGGGCCGCTGGAAGCTTATCGTCACCATGTTGGCGGTGACCTGGCTTAACCCGCATGTGTATCTGGACACTTTTGTGGTGCTGGGAAGCCTGGGTGGGCAATTAGGAGAAGAGCCAAAGCGCTGGTTTGCGCTGGGCACCGTCAGTGCCTCGTTCCTGTGGTTCTTTGGCCTGGCGCTATTAGCCGCCTGGTTGGCCCCGCGTTTGCGTACCGTGCGGGCGCAGCGAATCATCAATACGCTGGTCGGGTTAGTGATGTGGTTCATCGCATTCCAGCTGGCACAAGACGGCATAGCGCATCTGCACGGCTTGCTCAACTAGGTCTTGTCTTATGGACATTTAGCCCTCAGACGCTAAGCTTGCAGGCATGCGCCCTGTTTCGGGTGAATGCGTAACAAGGAGGAACGACAGTGAAGTTTAAAGTGATGGCCCTGGCGGCATTAGTGGGATTCGGTGCAATGTCGGTACAGGCAAATGAATTGCCGGATGGACCGCACATTGTGACCTCCGGAACGGCAAGCGTAGACGCAGCGCCGGATATCGCGACCCTGGCGATTGAAGTCAATGTGGCGGCGAAAGATGCTGCATCGGCAAAAAAACAGGCCGACGATCGCGTGGCCCAGTACCTCTCGTTCCTTGAGCAAAATGGTGTTGCCAAAAAAGACATCAGTTCTGCCAACCTTCGTACTCAGCCAGACTACGACTATCAGAACGGTAAAAGCATTCTGAAAGGCTACCGTGCGGTACGCACTGTTGAAGTGACTCTGCGTCAGTTGGATAAACTTAATTCGCTGCTGGACGGTGCGCTCAAAGCGGGTCTGAACGAAATTCGTTCTGTTTCGCTGGGCGTCGCGCAACCGGATTCTTACAAAGATAAAGCCCGTAAAGCCGCGATTGATGATGCGGTGCATCAGGCACAGGCGCTGGCCTCTGGCTTTAATGCGAAGCTGGGTCCGGTGTACAGCGTGCGCTATCACGTCTCGAACTACCAGCCGAGCCCGATGGTTCGCATGATGAAAGCGGATGCGGCTGCCGCGCCTTCCGCGCAGGAAACCTACGAGCAGCCGACGATCCAGTTTGAGGATCAGGTTGATGTGGTGTTCCAGCTGGAGCCGACACAGCAACAGGCTGAGCCGCAGAAGAAAGCGGAATAATTCAGTTACGCGCGCTATAAATGAAAACGCCGGGGAAACCCGGCGTTGAGACGGATGAAAAACCTGATTTCAAAGCCGATAGGGCATAAGGCACTTACAGAAAAATAAGGAAAATCAATTTATTGATTTTCGGCTGATAACCACAAAGAAGGAAAAACCACGCTTTTTCCTTCTTTGTCAGCAATCTGACGCCGGGGAAACCCGGCGTTTTTGATCAATCCTGACGTAAAACCTTGTGGCCATATTCCAGCAGCGCATCGGTGACGCGGCGCATCATGCGGCTTTCTGGGGCAAAACGGTGCCAGAACAACATCCGGCGCTGGAACAGGCCCGGCGTCAGGTCAATCAGCTCGCCGCTGTCCAGTTCGCGCTCGATTTGCAGATGCGGGATCATACAGCAGGTGGTGCCTTGACGGGCTAACTGCACAAAGGCTTCCGATGAGTTAACGATATGGCATGGCACGCTGCCTGGCGGTAAATCGAAGTGCTGTTGCAAAAACGCCTGATGCATATCATCAAGATGATCAAACGCCACCACCGGCGCTTTCAGCAGGGCTGAACGTGTTACGCCATTTGGGAAGTAACGTTGCGCAAACGACCTTGAGGCGACGAATAGATAATCGAGCGCGCCAAGCTGATCGACCAGACAACTGGGTAGCGCCTGAGGCTGAATACTCACTGCACCGACCACTTCACCACGACGCAGACGTTCCTGGGTGCGGGTTTCATCTTCGACCTGAATGTTCAGGCGAATCGGGGAATCAGAAAGCACCGTCGAAAGCGCGGGGAGCAGCCAGGTTGCCAGGCTGTCGGCGTTGACCGCCAATGACAGCAGCAGTGGCGTGGAGCCGGTTTGCTCGTCGCCAAGCCACTCTTCCTCTAGCAGTTCAACCTGGCGCAGCAGCGCCAGCAGTTTCTGCCCTTGCTCGGTCGGACGAGGAGGGACGGTGCGCACCAGTAAGGGCTGACCGAACATATTTTCCAGCTGTTTGATTCGCTGAGAGACGGCGGACTGGGTAATACACAGCTTTTGTGCGGCGCGCTCAAACCCGCGTTCCCGAATAACCGCATCCAATGCCTGTAGTGTTCTGTAGTCCGGACGTTTCATTGCTCTGACTGACTCCTCATCGTTTATTCCTCGCACTATGACATAAATTTACGTTTGATACAGGATGAAATTGGGCCGCTCCGGATGGGCCGTGTACGGACATTTCTGTGACGAATGGTCTATAATGCGCGGCATCCCATCACATCACAGGCAAAAATCATGACGCAGGATGAACTGAAAAAAGCAGTTGGCTGGGCAGCACTTCAATACGTACAACCGGGCACGATTGTCGGTGTGGGCACGGGCTCTACCGCGGCACACTTTATCGACGCGCTGGGGACGATGAAAGGTCAGATTGAAGGCGCGGTTTCCAGCTCGGACGCTTCTACCGAAAAGCTGAAAAGCTTAGGTATTCACGTTTTTGATCTCAACGAAGTGGACAGCCTGGGTGTCTACGTCGACGGTGCGGATGAGATTAACGATCACATGCAGATGATCAAAGGCGGCGGCGCGGCGCTGACGCGCGAGAAAATCATCGCCTCGGTGGCCGATAAATTTATCTGTATTGCAGATTCCTCCAAGCAAGTCCCGATTCTGGGTAAATTCCCGCTGCCGGTTGAAGTGATCCCAATGGCACGCAGCGCGGTGGCGCGTGAACTGGTAAAACTCGGTGGTCGTCCGGAATACCGTCAGAATGTGGTCACCGATAACGGTAACGTGATCCTGGATGTGCACGGTCTTGAGATCCTCGACGCCATTGCACTGGAAAATGCGATTAATGCGCTGCCGGGTGTTGTCACCGTCGGCCTGTTCGCCAACCGTGGCGCGGATGTGGCGCTGATTGGCACCGCCGATGGCGTGAAAACCATCACCAAATGATCTGACGGGGGCCGCCCTGGCTCCCGTAAAAATTTTCACCGGGCCAAATTCGGTGACTTGTGTCACATTTATTGACTACGTCTGATTAACACGCTGTCTCAACTTCCCCATCCAGCATTTTATGCTGCCTTTTCCCTCTGAATGACATTCCTTCAGCATGGCGACGCAAACGTTCATATTGCCGCAATAGTTTTTTTTGATATGTTGCTGGGGTGGACGTTCGTTCACCACAACATCGATACAAGACAGACAGGGCGGGGAAATGGCAAAGGTATCACTGGAAAAAGACAAAATTAAGTTTCTGCTGGTGGAAGGTGTGCATCAAAAAGCACTCGATAACCTTCGTGCGGCAGGCTACACCAACATTGAATTTCACAAAGGCGCGCTCGACGCCGATCAGCTGAAAGAGTCGATCCGTGATGCCCATTTCATCGGCCTGCGCTCCCGTACTCAACTGACGGAAGACATTATCCAGGCAGCAGAAAAACTGGTGGCGATCGGCTGCTTCTGCATCGGCACCAATCAGGTGGATCTGAACGCGGCGGCAAAACGTGGCGTGCCGGTGTTTAACGCCCCGTTCTCAAACACGCGCTCGGTGGCTGAGTTGGTGATTGGGGAACTGCTGTTGCTGCTGCGCGGCATTCCTGAAGCGAACGCCAAAGCGCATCGTGGTATCTGGAACAAACTGGCTTCGGGCAGCTTTGAAGCGCGTGGCAAAAAACTGGGGATCATCGGTTACGGCCACATCGGCACGCAGCTTGGGATCCTCGCAGAATCGCTGGGGATGCACGTCTTCTTCTACGATATCGAAAACAAGCTGCCGCTCGGTAACGCTACTCAGGTTCAGCATCTCTCTGACCTGCTGAACATGAGCGACGTGGTGAGTCTGCACGTGCCGGAAAATGCATCGACCAAAAATATGATGGGTGCAGAAGAGATAGCGCTGATGAAGCCTGGCTCACTGCTGATCAACGCCGCGCGCGGCACGGTGGTGGATATTCCTGCGTTGTGTGATGCGCTGGCACGTAAGCATCTGGCCGGGGCGGCAGTCGATGTGTTCCCAACGGAACCTGCGACCAACAGCGATCCGTTCACGTCGCCATTGTGTGAATTCGATAACGTGATCCTGACACCACACATTGGTGGCTCAACGCAGGAAGCGCAGGAAAACATCGGCCTGGAAGTCGCGGGCAAGCTGGCTAAATACTCTGACAACGGTTCCACGCTGTCAGCGGTTAACTTCCCGGAAGTGTCGCTGCCGCTGCACGGCGGTCGTCGTCTGTTGCACATCCACGAAAATCGTCCGGGCGTACTGACGGCTATCAACCAGATTTTTGCAGAGCAGGGCGTGAACATCGCCGCACAGTATCTACAAACTACGCCGCAGATGGGCTATGTGGTTATTGATATTGAAGCGGAAGAAGATGTGGCGGAAAAAGCGCTGCAAAGCATGAAGGCTATCGCGGGAACCATTCGCGCGCGTCTGCTGTACTGATTGTTGTTTCTGCCCGGCGGCGTACTGCTTGCCGGGCGTTCATTTCACCATTGCCACACTTTCGACGGCGTCACCACCGCAGGCAGCGGAACATCCCACTTCTCAACGGGCAGGGCATTGACCTGCTGGCAATCATGCGCATAACCCACCGGGTGCAGGCCGTGTTGCTGCCAGTTTTGCAGCGTTCTGTCGTAAAAGCCGCCACCCATGCCTAGCCGTTGTCCTTGCGTGTCGAAGGCGACCAGCGGCGTAATCAACACATCCAGTTTATTAAGTGGCAAAACGTCGCGCACATCCAGTTTTGGCTCCTGAATTTTCAGGCGATTCACGACCAAATCAGACTGCGGATGGTAATGCAGGAACAGCAGATTGCCGGGGCTGAACGGGTGCAAAACGGGCAGATAGACTTTCTTGCCGCTGCGCCACAACTGTTCGATGAGCGGACGGGTATCGAGTTCGCCGTCGAAAGAGAGAAACAGTGCCACGGTATGGGCCATCATGACGGGCGTGTACGCCATCATGCGATGAGCGGCCTGGTCGGCAAAAAGTTGCTGTTGGTCTGGCGTGAGCGCGCGACGATGCTGCCGGATAAGCTGGCGAATGTGTTGCCTGGTTGAGAGAGTGTTTGAAACGAGTGTCATGGTAGTAGGAAGAAGGTAGGGAATCTCCGAGATGCCGCCGCAGGCTGTAACCCTTGAACCCTTGGTTCAAGGTGAATATGTCGTCACAGTCTTAAGGCTTCTCGGACGAACCGAGCATGCTCACCAACCGTGGAGCGCCACATTCTTGTGGTATGAAATATCGGCTCAGGGGACTGGCCCGCTTGCGAACATCTCAGAGAAATTTTGTCTTCAGGGTCACTCTACCATAGTAAACCATGAAGTGTTATTCAAAGTTTGGAGCCGTTTTTTCGGTTGTGCGACCTTGATCAAGGAGTGCTTGTTCAATGGTCTGTTGGAGCATCCGAATTCGGGTTTCCATACTGGCAGCGTAATCACGCGTTTTCGCTCTTTCCTGCGTCAGCTCGTAGCTGATGTTCAGGGCGGCGATAAACACCAGCTGCTCAGTATTTGTGACTCTAGTGCGTTCTTTCAGATCTTGCAACCGCTGATTCAGATCGTCCGCAGCCTGATTAAGGGCATCCCTTTGTTCAGGCGGGCAATTCACACGCAGTGAACGGCCAAAAATTTGGATATCGACGGGTTCTGCAGACATGCCACCTTCCTGCTAATTGACTGCGCAACCTCCACAGCCCGCATCGGGGCCCGCGAAGGGGCGACACTATAGCTACCCCACTGTGAACATACAAGCCCATTTCTGGTTCACCAGGGTCCAAAGTGGTAGCATAACATGAAACTTCCCCCCAACGACGACGAATGCGCATGTCTATACAGAACGAAATGCCTGGTTACAACGATGTGAACCAGTTACTTAACCAACAGGGCGTAGGCTTAACACCTGCCGAGATGCATGGTTTGATTAGCGGCATGCTGTGTGGCGGCAACAAAGACAGCAGCTGGCTGCCGTTGGTGCATGACCTGACCAACGAAGGCATGGCCTTTGGTCATGAACTGGCTGAGATCCTGCGAAAAATCCATGCGGTCACCAGTGACTCGCTGGAAGATGAAGGCTTCCAGTTCCAGCTCTACATGCCGGATGGCGATGAAGTGAGCGTCTTTGAACGCGCAGATGCGCTGGCAGGCTGGGTGAACCATTTTCTGCTGGGTCTGGGCGTAACGCAGCCTAAACTTGAAAAAGTGAAAGGCGAAACCGGTGAAGCCATCGACGATCTGCGTAACATCGCGCAGCTTGGTTATGATGAAGATGAAGATCAGGAAGAGCTTGAGATGTCGCTCGAAGAGATTATCGAGTATGTGCGCGTAGCCTCGCTGCTGTGCCATGACACCTTTACGCATCAACAGCCGACTGCACCCGAAGTTCGCAAACCGACATTACATTAATCATCAGCATGCTCAGGAGGGTGTCATGACTCAGCAGGAGTATCTTCAGCGTCGGCAGAAGCTGCTGGCGCAGATGCCATCAGGCAGTGCGGCGTTGATTTTTGCCGCACCGGAAGCCATTCGCAGCGCCGACACGGAATACCCGTACCGTCAAAGCAGCGATTTTAGCTATTTTACCGGCTTCCACGAGCCTGAAGCCGTGCTGGTGCTGATTAAAAGTGATAACACCCACAACCACAGCGTGCTGTTTAACCGTGTACGCGATCTGACTGCCGAAATCTGGTTTGGCCGCCGTCTTGGGCAAGAGGCCGCTCTGGCAAAGTTGGGTGTCGATCGTGCATTAGCCTTCAATGAAATTGACGAACAACTGTATCAGCTGTTGAACGGTCTGGACGCGGTGTATCATGCGCAGGGCGAATACGCTTATGCCGACACCATCGTGTTCAATGCGCTGGAAAAACTGCGTAAAGGCTCACGCCAAAATCTGAAAGCCCCGGCGGCACTGGTGGATTGGCGACCGCTGGTTCACGAAATGCGCCTGTTTAAATCGGCAGAAGAAATTGACGTCATGCGCCGGGCAGGGGAAATCTCCGCGTTGGCGCATTCTCGGGCGATGGAAAAATGCCGTCCGGGGATGTTTGAATATCAGCTCGAAGGCGAAATTCATCACGAATTTACCCGCCACGGCGCACGTTATCCTTCCTACAACACCATTGTTGGCGGCGGTGATAACGGCTGCATTCTGCATTACACCGAAAACGAATCTGCACTGCGCGACGGCGATTTAGTGCTGATCGACGCGGGCTGTGAATATCTCGGTTACGCAGGCGATATCACCCGCACGTTCCCGGTAAACGGTAAATTCACCCCGGCACAGCGTGAAATCTACGACATCGTACTCGCCTCACTGGAAACGGCACTGACGCTTTACCGCCCTGGCACCACCATGCAGGAAGTGACCGGCGAAGTGGTACGCGTGATGGTGACCGGATTAGCCGAACTCGGGATCCTCAATGGCGAAATCGATCAGCTGATTACCGATAACGCACACCGCAAATTCTTCATGCATGGCCTCAGCCACTGGCTGGGCATGGATGTTCACGATGTCGGCGAGTATGGCCCGGATCGTTCCCGTGAACTTAAACCGGGTATGGTGCTGACCGTTGAACCGGGGCTGTATATCGCGCCCGATGCCGATGTGCCGGAGCAATATCGTGGGATCGGCATTCGCATTGAAGATGACATCGTGATCACTGAAAACGGTAATGAAAATCTCACTGCCAGCGTGGTCAAACGCGCGGATGATATTGAGGCGCTCATGGCGGCGCGTCCACAATGAGCGTGATTATTGTTGGCGGCGGCATGACCGGTGCCACGCTGGCGCTGGCGATTTCACATCTCAGCGCGGGCAAGGTGCCTGTGCATCTGATTGAAGCCGTCTCGCCTGATTCACAGCAGCACCCGGGCTTTGATGCGCGAGCCATCGCGCTAGCCGCAGGCACCTGTCAGCAGTTGGCTCGTGTGGATATATGGCAAGCGATCCGCGACTGCGCAACGGCAATTCGTACCGTTCACGTCAGCGATCGCGGGCATGCGGGTTTTGTCACTCTGGAAGCAGACGATTATCATCTTCCCGCGTTGGGCCAGGTC
The DNA here is from genome assembly GCA_036495715.1 of Scandinavium sp. Lineage (GTDB taxonomy): Bacteria > Pseudomonadota > Gammaproteobacteria > Enterobacterales > Enterobacteriaceae > Scandinavium. The sequence continues at coordinate 112,724 of DASXML010000013.1, read as the reverse complement.
GTAGAACTGCATGACGTGGGTCAGCGCCTGTTTGACATGTTGCGCAAAGCGCCAGGCGTGACGCTGCATTGTCCGGCGCGGGTAGAACGTTTCTCTCGCAGCCAGGAAAGCGTTGATGTGACACTCGATAACGGCCAAACGCTCAACGGCAAATTGCTGGTTGCGGCAGATGGCTCACGTTCAGCGCTGGGTGAGCAGTGTGGTGTTGCCTGGCAGCAGCAGCCTTACGAGCAGTTGGCGATTATTGCCAACGTGACGACGGCCGTACCGCATAATGGTCGTGCATTCGAGCGTTTTACCGAGCACGGCCCGCTGGCAATGTTACCCATGTCTGACGGACGTTGTTCGCTGGTCTGGTGCCATCCGCTGGAAAATCGCGATGAGGTGCTGAGCTGGTCTGATGAACGTTTCTGCAACGAACTTCAGCAGGCCTTTGGCTGGCGTCTTGGACGTATCACCCAAAGCGGCAGTCGCAACGTTTATCCGCTAACGTTGACCACCGCCAACCGGGCAATCTCGCACCGTATGGCATTGGTCGGAAACGCGGCGCAAACCCTGCACCCAATTGCCGGGCAAGGTTTCAACTTAGGTCTGCGTGATGTTATTTCGCTGGCAGAAATGCTGGCGCAGGCCAACGATCCCGGTGATTACGCGCTGTTAAGCCAATATCAGCAGCGCCGAACCGACGACAAAAGTGCGACTATCGGTGTCACCGACGGTCTGGTTCATCTGTTCGCCAATCGCTGGGCACCGCTGGTCGCCGGGCGAAATGTCGGGCTGATGGCGATGGAATTATTCACTCCGGCGCGCGATGCGCTGGCGCAGCGTACCCTGGGTCAGGTAGCGAGATAAGGAGTTTCACAATGCAAAGTGTTGATATCGCTATCGTCGGTGGGGGAATGGTTGGCCTTGCGGTCGCTTGTGGCCTCCAGGGCAGTGGACTGCGCGTCGCCGTCATCGAACAACATCAGCCGCAGGCCATTGAGGTCGATTCCGCGCCACAGTTGCGCGTTTCTGCTATCAACGCCGCCAGCGAAAAACTGCTGTCGAAGCTTGATGTGTGGAACGACATTGTCGCCGAACGCGCCAGCCGCTATCACGGCATGGAAGTGTGGGATCAGGACAGTTTTGGTCGCATCGCCTTTGACGATGCCAGCCTCGGCTACAGCCATCTCGGGCACATCATTGAAAACGGCGTGATTCACCATGCGTTGTGGCGTAAAGCCCAGCGCTGTAAAGAGGTCACGCTAATGGCTCCCGCCGAACTGGCGCAGGTGGCGTGGGGTGAAAACGAAGCGTTTCTCACGCTTAAAGACGGCAACATGCTGACCGCACGTCTGGTTATCGGTGCTGACGGTGCAAATTCATGGCTGCGTGATAAAGCCGATATTCCGCTGACATCGTGGGATTATCGTCATCACGCGTTGGTGGCGACGATCCGCACCGCCGAACCCCACCAGGCAGTGGCGCGTCAGGCATTCCACGGTGAAGGCATTCTGGCGTTTCTGCCACTGAGTGACCCGCATCTGTGTTCCATCGTCTGGTCATTATCGCCAGAGGACGCCGCGAAGATGCAACAGGCCGATGAAGCCGCCTTCAATCAGGCGTTAAACGTCGCGTTTGATAATCGTCTTGGCCTGTGCCACGTTGAAAGCGAACGTCAGGTGTTCCCGCTGACCGGGCGTTATGCTCGTCAGTTTGCCGCGCACCGTCTGGCGCTGGTGGGCGACGCGGCGCATACCATCCATCCATTGGCGGGGCAGGGCGTAAACCTCGGTTTCATGGATGCCGCAGAACTCATCGACGAGATCCGTCGTCTTCACGCGCAGGGCAAAGATTTCGGGCAGCACTTCTATCTGCGTCGCTATGAGCGGAGCCGTAAGCACAGCGCCGCGTTGATGCTAGCGGGTATGCAAGGTTTCCGCGAGCTGTTCGCGGGCGTCAATCCGGCGAAGAAACTGCTGCGTGATATTGGTCTGAAACTGGCCGATACGCTGCCGGGGGTAAAACCTCAGTTAATTCGTCAGGCGATGGGTCTTAACGATCTCCCGAACTGGTTGCGTTAACGCGATCACACTTTTCGACCCGGCCGCCGCGCCGGGTGGTTTCTCCTCATTTGAAATAATCTAATCTCACGCCCTTTTTCGCATTAGTTTTATTAATGTAGCAAGAAAGCTCCTGCGAAAAATCCGCCCAATTTTCCGCACGAAATATCATCTTCCACCAAATGTTGATCATGAATGTTAATTTTATGTGGCATTAGTCGCAGAAAGGCAGTCGATCGTTCTGTAGAGTTTTTGGCTCATTTTGGTCATAAGCTAATCTGATGGTTCGCTTTGCCTTATGGTTTACCGCGGTTTTCGGTGGTAACGTCAGGCAAAAGAGAACGTTTGCGTCGATGCCCGGAGCGGTGTCGACGCTGGGCTTTGTGGTTGTATGAATGACCACAAAGCACCTGGTTGCCCCGCTGACTCAACGAGGACAAGATGGCTCAACAGACGCCTTTGTATGAACAACACACGCTGTGTGGCGCACGCATGGTGGACTTCCACGGTTGGATGATGCCGCTGCACTACGGCTCGCAGATTGATGAACATCATGCGGTACGCACCAGCGCCGGAATGTTCGATGTCTCGCACATGACCATCGTCGATCTGCACGGCAGCCGCACCCGCGAATTCCTGCGTTATCTGCTGGCTAATGACGTTGCTAAACTCACTAAACCCGGCAAAGCGCTCTACACCGGCATGCTCAATGCCTCCGCCGGGGTCATTGATGACCTGATTGTGTATTTCCTCACCGAGGATTTCTTCCGCCTCGTTGTGAACTCCGCGACCCGTGAAAAAGACCTTGCCTGGATTAGCGAGCACGCTGAGCCGTTTGGCATTGAGATCACCGTGCGTGACGACCTGTCACTGATTGCGGTGCAGGGGCCGGATGCGCAAGCGAAAGCCACGAGTTTGTTCAACGACGAGCAGCGCAAAGCGGTTGAAGGCATGAAACCGTTCTTTGGCGTACAGGCGGGGGATCTGTTTGTTGCCACCACCGGTTACACCGGCGAAGCGGGCTATGAAATTGCGCTGCCAAATGAAAAAGCGGCAGAGTTCTGGCGTACGCTGGTTGAAACCGGCGTGAAGCCTTGCGGACTGGGTGCGCGTGACACGCTGCGTCTGGAAGCGGGCATGAACTTGTATGGCCAGGAGATGGACGAAGGTGTTTCCCCGCTGGCGGCCAACATGGGCTGGACCATCGCCTGGGAACCGGCAGACCGTGATTTCATCGGCCGCGAAGCGCTGGAAGCACAGCGTCAGCACGGCACTGAACAACTGGTGGGGCTGGTGATGACCGAGAAAGGCGTACTGCGTGGCGAATTGCCGGTGCATTTTAGCGATGCCCAGGGCAACCAGCACGAAGGCATTATCACCAGCGGCACGTTCTCGCCGACGCTCGGCTACAGCATTGCGCTGGCTCGCGTCCCTGCGGGGATCGGCGAAACGGCGGTGGTGCAAATCCGCAACCGTGAAATGCCGGTCAACGTGACCAAACCTGTTTTTGTACGCGCTGGCAAAGCCGTCGTGTAATCGATTATTTTTTCAGGAGTAATGTGAATGAGCAATGTACCTGCAGAACTGAAATACAGCAAAGAACACGAATGGCTGCGTAAAGAAGCCGATGGCTCTTACACCGTCGGGATAACCGAACACGCGCAGGAACTGCTGGGCGACATGGTGTTTGTCGATTTGCCGGAAGTGGGCAAAATCGTTGCCGCGGGCGATGACTGCGCCGTCGCGGAATCCGTGAAAGCGGCATCTGACATTTATGCGCCAATCAGCGGCGAGATCGTTGCCGTCAATGACGAGCTGAGCGACTCTCCGGAGCAGGTCAACAGCGAGCCCTACGCCAGCGGCTGGATCTTCAAAATCAAAGCCAGCGACGAAGCGGAAGTCGCGGCCCTGCTGGATGCGACAGCATACGAAGCACTGTTAGACGAGTAAATACGCGTCATCCTTCACGTTGCAGGCGCGTTGGCTTCCTCGCTCACCCCAGTCACTTACTTTTGTAAGCTCCTGAGGGATTCGCTGCGTCGCCGCCTTCCTGCAACGCGAATGATTTAGCGTATTCAGGTAAAGAAATTACGCTTTCCAAATCGATTTACTGCACGTATCAGGAACCCTCGCTCATGACACAGACCTTAAGCCAGCTTGAACATCGCGGCGCTTTCATTGAACGCCATATCGGCCCGGATGCGGCACAGCAGCAGGACATGCTGAACACCGTTGGCGCAGAGTCGTTAGACGCGCTGACCGGCCAGATTGTGCCGCAGGACATTCAGCTCGCGACGCCGCCGCAGGTGGGTGACGCGACCACCGAATTCGCTGCACTGGCAGAACTGAAAACCATTGCCAGCCGCAACAAGCGCTTTAAGTCTTACATCGGCATGGGCTACACCGGCGTGCAGCTGCCGCCGGTTATCCTGCGCAATATGCTGGAAAATCCGGGCTGGTACACCGCTTATACGCCATATCAGCCGGAAGTCTCGCAGGGCCGTCTGGAAGCCCTGCTGAATTACCAGACCGTCACCCTGGATTTGACCGGTCTGGATATCGCCTCTGCCTCACTGCTGGATGAAGCAACCGCTGCCGCTGAAGCGATGGCGATGGCAAAACGCGTCAGCAAACTGAAAAATGCGAACCGCTTCTTCGTGGCTGCCGATATTCATCCGCAGACCCTGGATGTGGTGCGTACCCGCGCAGAAACCTTTGGTTTTGACGTGATTGTCGATGACGCCGAAAAAGCGTTAGACCATCAGGACGTGTTCGGTGTGCTGTTGCAGCAGGTTGGCACCACGGGTGAAGTGCATGACTACAGCAAACTGATTGATGAACTGAAAGCGCGTAACGTGATTGTCAGCGTCGCCGCTGATTTCATGGCGCTGGTATTGTTGACCGCACCAGGCAAACAGGGCGCGGATATTGTCTTCGGTTCTGCTCAGCGTTTCGGCGTGCCAATGGGCTACGGTGGCCCACACGCGGCGTTCTTTGCCGCTAAAGACGAATTCAAACGCTCCATGCCAGGCCGTATTATTGGCGTATCGAAAGACGCCGCCGGTAACACTGCGCTGCGTATGGCGATGCAGACCCGCGAGCAGCATATCCGTCGCGAGAAAGCGAACTCCAACATTTGTACTTCCCAGGTGCTGCTGGCCAATATCGCCAGTCTTTACGCCGTGTTCCACGGTCCGGCTGGCCTGAAACGTATCGCCGGACGTATCCATCGCCTGACCGATATTCTGGCGACTGGCCTGCAACAGAAAGGCCTGACGCTGCGTCACGCGCACTTCTTCGACACGCTGTGTGTGGAAGTGGCAGATAAAGCCGCCGTGCTGGCGCGTGCCGAAGCGGCAGAGATCAACCTGCGCAGCGACATCCACAACGCGGTGGGCATCACGCTGGATGAAACCACTACGCGCGAAGACGTGCTAGCGCTGTTAAACGTTATCGTTGGCGACAATCATGGTCTGACGATCGACGGTCTTGATAAAGAAGTCGCGCACGACAGCCGTTCTATTCCCCAGGCGATGTTGCGTGAAGACGAAATCCTGACCCATCCGGTGTTCAACCGCTATCACAGCGAAACCGAGATGATGCGCTACATGCACTCGCTGGAGCGTAAAGATCTGGCGTTGAATCAGGCGATGATCCCGCTGGGATCCTGCACCATGAAACTTAATGCCGCCGCCGAAATGATCCCGATCACCTGGCCGGAATTCAGCGAGCTGCACCCGTTCTGCCCGGCGGATCAGGCAGAAGGTTATCATCAGATGATCAACCAGCTGTCTGACTGGCTGGTGAAACTGACCGGCTACGACGCGCTGTGTATGCAGCCAAACTCCGGCGCACAGGGTGAATACGCAGGTCTGCTGGCAATCCGTCATTATCACGAAAGCCGCAATGAAGGGCATCGTGATATTTGCCTGATCCCAAGCTCTGCACATGGCACCAACCCGGCTTCCGCACAAATGGCGGGGATGCAGGTTGTCGTCGTGGCGTGTGACAAACAAGGCAACATCGACCTGGCCGATCTGCGTGCGAAGGCTGAGCAAACGGGCGAGAATCTCTCCTGCATCATGGTGACCTACCCGTCTACTCACGGCGTGTATGAGGAAACTATCCGCGAAGTGTGCGAAATCGTGCACCAGTTTGGCGGTCAGGTTTACCTCGATGGCGCGAACATGAATGCCCAGGTCGGCATCACTTCGCCAGGCTTTATCGGCGCAGATGTGTCGCACCTCAACCTGCACAAAACCTTCTGCATCCCGCACGGCGGCGGCGGCCCAGGTATGGGACCGATTGGCGTGAAAGCGCATCTGGCCCCGTTTGTGCCAGGCCACAGCGTGGTGCAAATCGAAGGGATGTTGACCCGTCAGGGCGCGGTTTCCGCCGCGCCATTCGGCAGCGCCTCAATTCTGCCCATCAGCTGGATGTACATCCGCATGATGGGCGCGCAAGGACTGAAACAGGCGAGTCAGGTGGCGATCCTCAACGCCAACTACATCGCCACCCGTCTGCAAAATGCTTATCCGGTGCTGTATACCGGGCGCGATGGTCGCGTGGCGCACGAATGTATTCTCGACATTCGCCCACTTAAAGAAGAAACCGGCATCAGCGAACTGGATATCGCTAAGCGCCTGATCGACTACGGATTCCACGCGCCGACGATGTCCTTCCCGGTAGCGGGTACGCTGATGGTGGAGCCAACCGAATCGGAAAGCAAAGTCGAACTCGACCGCTTTATCGACGCGATGTTGGCTATCCGCAATGAAATTACCCGCGTACAGCAGGGCGAATGGCCGCTGGAAGATAACCCGCTGGTGAACGCGCCACACACGCAAAACGAGCTGGTGGCCGAGTGGAATCATGGTTATAGCCGTGAAGTTGCGGTGTTCCCGGCTGGCATGGCGAACAAGTACTGGCCAACGGTGAAACGTCTGGATGACGTCTACGGCGACCGCAACCTGTTCTGCTCCTGCGTGCCGATGAGCGAATACCAGTAATCGGTTAATGACACTATCTTTTAAGGGCGCTTCGGCGCCCTTACTTTTTGGGAGAAGAGAATGGCTATGGCATTGGTGACCGGTGGGAGCCGGGGAATTGGCAAAGCGACGGCGCTACAGTTGGCGCAGGAAGGTCATACCGTTGCGGTGAATTATCATCACAACATCCAGGCCGCTACGCAGGTCGTGAATGAGATCGTCGAGAGCGGTGGCAAGGCGTTTGCGGTACGCGCGGATATCAGCGATGAAGCGCAGGTGATGGCGATGTTTGAGGCCCTGGACCGCGAAGGTGAGCCGTTGACCGCGCTGGTCAACAATGCCGGAATTTTGTTCCAGCAAAGCACTATCGAAAACCTCACCGCTGAACGCATCAATCATGTGTTGGTGACCAACGTCACCGGCTATTTCCTGTGCTGTCGTGAAGCGGTCAAACGAATGGCGCACCGTCACGGGGGTCAGGGTGGGGCGATTGTTAACGTTTCGTCGGCGGCGTCGCGGCTGGGCGCACCTTTCGAGTATGTCGACTATGCGGCCTCAAAAGGGGCTGTGGATACGTTGACGACAGGCCTGGCGCTGGAAGTGGCGGCGCAGGGCATTCGTGTGAACTGCGTTCGACCGGGTCTTATCTATACGGAAATGCATGCCTCAGGCGGTGAACCGGGGCGCGTCGATCGCGTGAAGTCGATGCTGCCGATGCAGCGCGGCGGGCAACCGGAAGAGGTCGCGCAGGCGATTGTCTGGCTGCTGAGTGACAAAGCGTCGTACGTGACCGGGAGTTTTATGGAGTTGTCGGGCGGCAGGTAAGTCCATGTGATGCGCGATGGCACGCGCCTACGGATAAAGCGGCAGGGTTGGTAGGCCCGGTAAGCAACGCGCCACCGGGCAATTCGTGATTAAAGATTCTCGCCGTTGCTGGCGATCACTGCTTTGTACCAGTTGAAGCTTTTCTTGCGTGAACGAGACATATCACCTGTGCCGTCGTCATGTTTGTTGACGTAGATAAAGCCGTAGCGCTTGCTGTACTGGCCCGTGGTAAAGGAAACGCAATCAATGCAGCCCCATGGGGTGTAACCCATCAGCTCCACGCCATCGTGGGTGACGGCTTTCATCATCTCTTCCACGTGAGCACGTAAATAGTCGATACGATAGTCGTCGTTAATGCTGCCATCTTCTTCGACCTTATCGTACGCACCGAAGCCATTTTCAACGATGAACAGCGGTTTCTGGTAGCGCTCGTACAGTTCGCACAGCGCGTAGCGCAGGCCCACCGGGTCAATCTGCCAGCCCCAATCGGATGCTTTCACGTGCGGGTTCGGGACGCTGCCTTCGAAACCGGAAATCGCATCGCCGCTGCCGCCTTCTGCTTTCACGGCGTTGGTCATGTAATAGCTCAAGCCGAGATAGTCGCAGGTGCCGTCGCGTAGGATATCGGCGTCGCCTTCTTCCATTTTGATGGTAAATCCACGGCGTTCCCACTCATTGAGTACATAAGTCGGGTAGTAGCCGCGCATCTGCACATCGGTAAAGACATAACGCTCACGCATCGCTTCCTGGGCGAACATCATGTCTTCTGGTTTACAGGAGAACGGATACAGCGGCACCATCGCCAGCATGCAGCCAACCTGCATTTGCGCGTTAATGCGACGTGCGGCTTTCACGGCCAGTGCGCTTGCCACAAACTGGTGATGCAGTACCTGATACATCACTTCTTCTGGATTATCGTGCTCGGTGTACACCACGCCAGAGCAGCAGTAACCGAACAGCGGCGCGCGCCAGTTACGCTGGTTATTGATCTCGTTAAAGGTCATCCAGTATTTGACTTTATGCTTGTAGCGTTCGAACACGACTTCGGCAAAACGCACAAAGAAATCAACGACTTTACGGTTGGTCCAGCCACCGTATTCCTGCACTAAATGCAGTGGCATCTCGAAATGAGACAGGGTAATCACCGGCTCGATGTTGTATTTGAGCAGTTCATCGAACATGTCATCGTAGAATTTCAGCCCTTCTTCATTTGGCTGCGTTTCGTCGCCTTTCGGGAAGATTCGCGTCCAGGCAATGGAGGTACGGAAACATTTGAAGCCCATTTCAGCAAACAGCTTAATGTCTTCTTTGTAATGGCTGTAGAACTCAACGGCTTCGTGGTTGGGATAGTATTTGCCGGGTTCAACCTGGTGGGTAATTTCGCGTGGAACGCCATGCGCGCCGCCGGTCAGTACGTCACAAATGCTTGGGCCTTTGCCGCCTTTGTTCCAGCCGCCTTCAACCTGATGCGCGGCGACTGCGCCGCCCCACATAAAATCTTTTGGTAAGGTTAATTTTTTCATCTTTCACATATCCCCTGATATTGCTGATTGAGAATGAGTCTAACAAAGGGGGAGTAATTGTCACGATATAACAAATTCACGCTCAGGTAATTTGTTACATCAAAAAAACAGGGCGTTTTTTTATGCCAATTTTTTAGCCAGTTTACGGCCCAGTGTTTCGAGAATATAAATAACGGGAATTTGTGTCGTAATATCGTAAACGCCACCAATACGAATAGGTGATATATGCCAGGAGAGATTAAAATCAGCCAGCTTTGCCAGCCGGGAATGCTCATGGCTGGTGATAGACAGCACCTTACAGCGGTGCAGGCTGAACTGCCCAGCGAAGCGCAGGATCTCTTCGGTCTCACCTGATACGGAAAGGACAATCGCCAGCGCATTTTTAGCCATGTCATTGGTGACCGGAAAATAAGGATCATCAATATGATTGCTGAATTTACCCACGTTAGAGAAAAATCGCGCGCCATATTTAGCTAATGCGCCAGAGGTTCCTGCACCCACAAATATAATACGCTCCGAAGATAAAATAATATCGACGGCGTCATCAATGAGTTTATCAAATTCTTCATTATTGACGCTTTTGAAAAAACTGATAATTTCACTGGCAGACGTATTACTTTGCTGCGGTTCATCTTGTTCCAGATACAGCTTAAAGCGAACGCGGAACTCCGAGTAACCTTCGCAGCTCAGCTTGCGGCAAAAGCGCAGTACCGTGGTGGTGGAAACGCCCGCCGAGTCAGCCAGCTCACGAATGGTCATATACATGACTTTGTCGCGGTTTTTAATGACATACTGATAGACCATCATCTCAAGATTGTTGAGACTGGCGATGGCGGCGTGGGAGAAAAGACTCACGTTGGCAGGTACTCATCCGGCAAATTCAATACAGGAATCATAACATGGCCCCGAACGACATCACTTTTTTTCAACGCTTTCAGGAAGACATTCTGGCCGGGCGTAAAACCATCACCATCCGGGATGCCAGCGAATCACACTTTAAAACGGGTGATGTCCTGCGCGTGGGGCGTTTTGAAGATGAGGGCTATTTTTGCACGATTCGCGTAACGGCGACCTCGCAGGTCACGCTTGATACCCTGACAGAACAACACGCGCAGCAGGAAAATATGACGCTGCCTGAATTGAAATCGGTCATTGCGGAAATCTATCCGGACCAGCAGCAGTTTTATGTGATTGAATTTCAGTGTGTTTGATTTTTAAGAAACATCTGTAAGGTGATATTTATGACTAACTCTATGATTATTATTCAAATATAAATGGAGTCTTATTTATTTTGGCTAACAGGTGTTCACTGGAATCATTCTCAGTTAGGCTAGTGATGCGTTAACGTATTTTTATCCTTCCGGAGTTCAGTATGGTTAGCAAACCATTAATTACGCACGGTTATTCACTGGCAGAAGAAATTGCCAATAGCATCAGCCACGGAATAGGGCTGGTGTTCGGGATTGTTGGTCTGGTGCTGCTGCTGGTTCAGGCCGTTGATACCAACGCCAGCGTGACGGCGATCACCAGCTACAGCCTGTATGGCGGCAGCATGATCCTGCTGTTTCTGGCTTCCACGCTTTATCACGCCGTTCCACATCAGCGGGCCAAACTGTGGCTGAAAAAATGTGACCACTGCGCTATCTATTTATTGATTGCCGGAACTTACACACCGTTTTTGCTGGTGGGGTTGGATTCAACGCTGGCGCGCGGATTAATGATCGTTATCTGGAGCTTGGCGCTACTCGGGATCCTGTTCAAACTGACGATTGCACACCGTTTTAAAGTTCTGTCACTCGTGACGTACCTGACGATGGGGTGGTTATCGCTGATTGTGGTGTATCAACTGGCGGTGAAGCTCTCGGCGGGAGGCATTACACTTCTGGCGGCAGGCGGCGTGGTGTATTCGCTCGGCGTTATTTTCTATGTCTGCAAGCGTATTCCGTACAACCATGCTATCTGGCACGGTTTTGTACTCGGCGGGAGCGTGTGCCATTTTCTGGCCATTTATCTCTACGTTGGGAAAGTTTGAGCCTGAAAACAGGCGAAAAAAAACCTGATCGTCAGCCGTATACGGACGTACGATCAGGCGGTCAATGACCATTAACAACACCAGGGGTTAATGCCAACAGCCGAAAGGCCGAGGGCATTAATTCTTGCAATATCACTTCAGACAGAGGGTAACGCGTTAATTCAGTCGATACGCCAGATGCTTAATTTCCACTTCTTGCTCTTCGCTCAGTGAACTGAGCACATAATCCAGCGCGTTGTGTACGCCCCAGATATCGATATAGTCGTAGCGTTCTTCAGCCGAAAGTTTCTGTGCGTGCAGTTCACGCAGACGGGCATAGTCGTACCATTGACGCACGCTGCCGTAGCGGTGATGCCAGTCGTGACAGACCAGTGAACCTTGCACAATCAACATTCGGCATGGCAGATGGACAAACAGATGTATTGCGACCCATTTGCTCCACTGGCCCCACTGTTCAACGCCGAAATTCGGCGGGCATTTTGAACCACAGAAACGGGCCAGGCAGTTATTGATATGGCTGTCGCGCACCGATTCTCCTTCTTTACGTACCAGCCAAACGTGTTCGGTCAGCAGATGCATCAGCGAAGCCATTTGGTAAAGGACGACAAAAGGCATCACCAGAATGAAGAGGGAGCCTGCAATGCCGACGGAATAGCTCAAACTTCCCAGCACGGCAAACCACACCAGGGTCATCATCAAGCGATAAAAAGGCACGCCGATCAGATTGGATTTCAGACGACCATAGAAAAACACCAGATGGAATTTTGGGCTGACTAGCGTCAGAAGCAGTCGCATATACAGTGCAGATTTGGTTTTGCCTGGTGTAAAGCCAAGCTGATAAATCGCCGCCAGATCTTTATCTTCAAGCGTGGAGAATTCACGTCCATGGTGTTCATAAACATGAAACTGGCGATAGGACTCGTAGGGTTGAACGATAAACAGCGTCGACAATATTTCACACAGTGCTTTATTCACTTTCTGCGATTTATACAAATGGCCGTGTACACCATGATGAATGACGGTCGCGACAATATAGCGAGCACCCGAGGCCGAAAAGAGCGCGCCAACCAGCCAGCAGAATATTTGCAGAACAATGCTCTCGATAAACATCACAGAAAGTGCGGTAAGCATAACCCCGATTGCAATCCAACTCAGCGCCCACAGTACCCTCTCGGTTGAATTGCTTTGCCATAATGGTTTCCGCTCAGGCAACTCTTTCCCCGTCAGCCACGTCCACACTCCCTGCAAAGGCAATATTTCATACGAGCGCCTTATTTCCGTTGACGGGTGATATCCTTGTACTGGACGACGCATAATCGCTCCTGTTATGACTTACTGTAGAAAATGGTTGATGAGATAAAATACGGCCAAACTTAATAAGACGGCGCTGACAATATTACGAATTAATAACGCAATAATGACACTGAATATGGCCCCCAGAAAATAAGGGTTCAGCGGGAATTCCCGCACTACACCATGATCCATCAAAATAATCGGGCCACAAATCGCGGTTAGTAAACAAGGAGCGGAATACTTTAACGCTTTATTAATTACGCCAGGGATTTTCAGCGGAACGTTTGGCTCAAGGAACACATAGCGATTGAAAAAGACAATGGTCGCCAGGGTCAGAATAAGGATCCAGCTCATTTATTGCTCCTTGATGAGGGCCGAAATGACGACCGAGCAGAACATGCCACACAGACCCGCCAGAACAATAGCGCCTTCGAACTGGTAGTAGCTCAGCACCATCGACAAAACCAGTGAGATAACAACGCCCGCCAGGGTGCTGATTTTTTTGATCATCGGCACCACAATGGTAATAAAGGTGGCGACAATAGAGTAATCCAGATGATATTTATCGAGGTCAGGGACGGACGATGCCATGACTATTCCCATAAAGCTGAATATGTTCCACGATAAATAAAACGTCAGACCGGCGCCAATCATATATCCCGGCGTTAACTCGGTGCGTTTGTTTTTGGTTTCGCTTAAGGCGAATAATTCATCGGTTAATAAAAAACCAATGGGTAATCGTAATTTGGTTTTCAGGCAAGACACAAATTCCCGTAACGTCAGTCCGTAAATAAAATGTTGAGAGGTAATAAAAAATACCGACACGATAATGGTTAATACGCTGGCTCCGGTCATTGTCAGACCGAGTGTCACCAATTGAGCAGCGCCTGCGAAGATAATGGCGGACATGCCGATGCTCTGCCAGAACGACAGCCCCGCCTGAATCGCCATTGAACCGGCGAGGATCCCCCACGGGATCACGGACACACAGAGCGGTAGCATTTCTATGGCACCGCGCATGAACGACGAACGTGGCGAACTTTGCAGTTCAGTATAAGAACTGGACTCAGCGATGGCTTTTCTCATGGATACGTCAACTGGCTTTACGGACATGCCGTTAACGCTATAGAAGTGGGAAGAGGGTGTATTGAATATTATTGCTCTACCTGAAAGGGTCAGGCTTTGATGAATTCGCCGGGGGTTAATCCAATTGAATTTTTGAAATGGCGATGGAAATGACTTTGATCGGTGAAGCCGCAAATGATGGAGGTATCAAGAATAGTTAAGCCCTGACGCAGCAGCGTGCGGGCTTTGCGCAATCGGGCCTGTACCAGATACGCATGCGGAGTCATGCCCGTAACAGCTTTGAATTGCCTGAGAAAATGCCAGTGGCTAAGGCCCGCGAGTTCTGCCAGCCGCGTCAGGGTGTGATCTTCTTCCGGGCAACTGTCGATAAAATCTTTTGCCCGCAGAATGCGTTGAGTCGCCGCCGGTAATTCCAGCGGTGCTTTACGGGTACGGCTGTAACGCACGCTAAGCAGAGTCAGAGAGGAAAGTAACAGTGTTTCTTTCAGCAGATTATTGCCTTCTTTATCAAGCATGCTAAAGGTCAGGAGTAGCTGCTCTGAAAGGCCTGGATCGTGGATAACCGCATCGGGGAACCACGGAATGAAATCTTTACCGTCTGGCACCTGGCGGAGAATGTTGTTCAGCATATCCGGGTGCGGATAAATAGCACGGTACGCCCAGCCGTGCTCCAGCTCAGAGCTGCCGGTGTGTACGTCATCGGCGTTCACAATGATGATATCGCCACGCGGCGCGACATGTTCTGCACCCGAGCGATAGAAGCGCTGCGCGCCTTGATCGATAACGCCAATACAGAAGGTGTCGTGCACATGTCGTGCAAAGCGCTGCTTGTAATATTGTGCCTGCAGCATATCGATGCCGCCCAGAGCATCGACGCGGTGGAAGTGAGTGTGTTCTTTGATATTCAATGTCATGTCACCCCTCCGCTTCTGCTTTGTATAAAATTGCTGTCGCCGGCGCAATAATTTCCGGCAACAGGTCTGTCAGGCTTCTTCGAGCGAATAGGGCAGTGGTTCAATGCGTAGCGAGCCGGAATCATCTCGCACGCGGAAGAGGCTATCAGGCTCCATGTCGTTGTTCATGACCACCTGAACCCGCACGCTACCGTCATCCAGCTGTACGGCAGCCAGCACGGTGCCGGTACGACGCCAGTTTTCACCCATTTGCATTTCAAGATCTTCACCCGCTTCCGGCACGCGGCTCGCGCTGCCCGCCATAGACCACAGTGCGCGCTTATTGGCACCGCGGAATTTCGCACGCGCCACCATTTCCTGACCGGTGTAACAGCCTTTTTTGAAACTGATGCCACCCAGGGCCTGAAGGTTGGTGGCTTGCGGAATAAACTGCACACTGTTCACGGTATCGATAACCGGTAGGCCAGCTTCGATGTTGAGCGCCAGCCATTGTTGGCTGTTGTTCAGCGCGGCTTCGCCACTCAGCGCATCGGTGACACGCTGGGCCATTTCTTCACTGACAACCAGCAGGAAACGTTCTGCCGGATATTCAAACCACAACAGAGTGCTATCGCCATCGCGAACGGCCTGGTTTTCGCCATCCGGGAGTGTGGCAAAGATATTCGCCAGCGCAGCGCGAGCCTGGAATCCAGCGACACCAAGCAGTACACGGCTGTCATCAGGCGTAATCGTCACTTTCGCAAATACGGCATATTTTTTAAGTTCGGTGAGCTGTGCGTCGCGCAGGTTGCGACGCTCAATCCAGGCAAAGCCTTCTGGTTCACGAAACAAATGCAGATTGCTCCACATCTTGCCTTTGGCATCGCAGTGCGCCACCAATAAGTGCTGTTGTTCTGTCATTTGAGTGACATCTGCAGTGACCTGGCCCTGTAAATAGCTTTCGGCGTCGTTACCGGTAGCGGTTGCAAGAGCCCAATCGTCGAGGGTCATCAGCGTTAATGGCAGACGTGCAGAGGATGAAGGCTGACGAGGAGGAAAAGGAGTAAAAGCCATAGTCATGTCCTGAATAGCTTAACGCAACGTTAATGACTAATGGTAAAAGAGCTATTGCGCATTGCAAGCGCTTTCCGAAGTCCATTTGTGCCATTATTCTGTTTTACGAGGCGGCACGGAAAATAATGTAATACCTTGCACTCTATAAGGTATTTGTTGGAAACAGCGCCGCAATAAACAATATTGCTGTAAAGTAAGTGAATAAAACGCGTTAAACTACTTGTATCGATATTCAGGAAGGACAACATGGACATCACCAATAAAGCCCGTATTCACTGGGCGTGTCGTCGGGGAATGCGCGAGCTCGATATTTCCATCATGCCGTTTTTTGAGTATGAGTACGACACGCTGAGCGACAGCGATAAAGCGCTGTTTATTCGTCTTCTGGAATGCGACGACCCGGATCTGTTCAACTGGCTGATGAATCATGGCAAGCCTGCAGATGCGGAAATGCAACGGATGGTGCAACTTATTCAAACACGGAATCGGGAACGTGGTCCTGTGGCAATCTGATTTACGCGTCTCTTGGCGCTCGCAGTGGGTCTCTTTATTGCTCCACGGACTGGTCGCAGCCTTTATTTTGCTGATGCCCTGGCCGCTGAGCTATACCCCGTTATGGTTGCTGCTTCTGTCGCTGGTGGTCTTTGACTGCGTGCGTAGTCAGCGACGCATTAACGCAAGCCAGGGTGAGATCAAACTGCTGATGGACTCCCGTTTGCGTTGGCAAAATCAGGAATGGGATGTGCTCGGTACACCCTGGATGCTGAAAAGCGGCATGATGCTGCGTTTGTGTCGCATTGATGGACGTAAGAAAATGCATCTGTGGTTGGCGGCAGACAGTATGGATACGGGGGAATGGCGGGATTTGCGCCGGACGATTTTACAGCAGCCAGCGCAACAATAACGTCAAAATCAGGAGAACTGTTCGGCCATCTCGCCGAGGATCTGTTCGCACCAGGTCTGTAGGCGCTCGTCGCTCAGGTCGTATTGATTGGTTTCATCCAGCGCCAGGCCGACAAACAGCTGGCCGTCAGCAATAATCGGTTTTGGGCTGGTAAACTCGTAACCTTCCGTCGGCCAGTAGCCGATGAACTTCACCGCTTTGCGGGCGAGTTGTTCATGCAGCATACCCAGAGCATCGAGGAACCATTCGCCGTACCCTAATTGATCGCCCATACCGTACAGCGCCACGATTTTGCCGTCCAGTTTCAGGTTATCCAGCTGTTCCCACACCGCTTCCCAGTCTTCCTGGATCTCACCAAAATCCCAGGTCGGAATACCGAGGATCAGCACGTCGTACTGCTCCATCAGGGTCGGGGAATCATCTTTCAGATTATGCAACGTCACCAGCTCTGCACCGATAATGTCGCGGATTTTCTCCGCCGCCATTTCGGTGTAACAGGTACTGGAACCGTAAAATAGGCCAATTTTCATCGCGAAAACTCTCAGTGCTTGCTATGACTTTGCGCTAGTGTATCAGAAAGGTATTGCCTTAAGGCATAATGAGCCGGACAGCCGCGTCCAGGAGGCACATATGGAAAAGGATCTCGCACAAATCGAACATTTTCTCGATGCGCTTTGGCTGGAGAAAAACCTCGCTGAGAATACCCTCAGCGCCTATCGCCGGGATTTAACGATGGTGGTCGAATGGCTGCATAAGCACGGTTTGAGCAGCGAAACGGTGCAGTACACCGATCTGCAACTCTTGCTGGCCGAGCGTGTCGAAGGGGGGTACAAAGCCACCAGTTCGGCACGATTGTTGAGTGCGATGCGTCGTTTCTTCCAGCATCTGTATCGGGAAAAGTTGCGCCCGGATGACCCTAGCTCGCAGCTGGCGTCGCCGAAGCTTCCCCAGCGTTTGCCTAAAGATTTAAGCGAGTCGCAGGTCGACCGTCTGTTACAAGCTCCGCTGGTTGATAACCCGTTGGAGCTGCGGGATAAAGCGATGCTGGAACTGCTTTATGCCACAGGCCTTCGCGTGACCGAACTCGTCGGGCTGACGATGAGTGATATCAGTCTGCGACAAGGCGTGGTGCGGGTTATCGGCAAAGGGAATAAAGAACGACTGGTTCCGCTCGGTGAAGAAGCGGTGTATTGGCTGGAGAATTACCTCGAACATGGCCGCCCGTGGCTGCTCAACGGTGTGTCTATAGACGTGATGTTTCCCAGCCAGCGCGCGCAGCAAATGACGCGGCAGACCTTCTGGCATCGCATCAAACACTATGCGGTATTAGCGGGTATCGACAGCGCGAAACTGTCACCGCATGTGCTGCGGCATGCTTTCGCCACGCATTTGCTCAATCACGGTGCAGATCTGCGCGTGGTGCAGATGCTGCTAGGGCACAGTGACCTTTCGACCACGCAGATTTATACGCATGTCGCCACGGAGCGGCTGCGGCAACTTCATCAACAGCATCACCCGAGAGCGTGATCTGAAAACGATATACACAGGAAAAGTTATGAAAAAAGGTTTAGCGATGTTCTCCCTGCTGGCGGCTGCTTTTTGCGGTGTGGCCCACGCTGACGATGCTGCCATTCAACAGTCATTGGCAAAATTGGGTGTGCAGGGCTCGGATATCCAGACTTCACCCGTGTCTGGCATGAAAACCGTGCTGACCAACAGCGGCGTGCTGTATGTGACCGAAGACGGTAAACACATCATTCAGGGACCAATGTACGACGTGAGCGGCTCACATCCGGTAAACGTGACTAATCAACTGCTGATGGGCAAGCTGAATGCTCTGCAAAAAGAGATGATTGTCTACAAAGCCGCGCAGGAAAAACACGTCATTACCGTGTTCACCGACATCACCTGCGGCTACTGCCACAAGCTGCATGAAGAGATGAAAGACTACAACGCGCTGGGGATTACCGTGCGTTACCTGGCTTTCCCACGCCAGGGCGTGCAAAGCCCGGCTGAGCAGGACATGAAATCCATCTGGTGTGCTAAAGACCGCAACAAAGCTTTCGATGACGCAATGAACGGCAAAGGCGTGCAGGCGGCAAGCTGTGACATCGATATCGCTAACCATTACGCACTGGGCGTGCAGTTTGGCGTGAACGGCACACCGGCTGTTGTGCTGAATGACGGTTATGTGGTACCGGGTTATCAGGCTCCACAAGAGATGAAAGCGTTCCTCGACCAACACCAAAAACAGACCAGCGGTAAATAATCGGCGTGAAACAGCAGATACAACTTCGTCGCCGGGAAGTGGACCACTCGGCGCAGCTGCCAGCGGATTTGCCGCCACTTCTTCAGCGACTGTATGCCAGCCGTGGCGTGCTGAGCGCGGTCGATCTCGAACGTAGCGTGAAGGGGATGCTGCCCTGGCAGCAACTCTCCGGCGTTGAGAAGGCCGTTGAGATACTTTACAACGCGTTTCGTGAAGGGTTGCGGATTGTTGTCGTAGGGGATTTTGACGCAGATGGCGCAACCAGCACCGCTCTTAGCGTGTTAAGCCTGCGCCAGCTCGGTTGCAGTAATGTCACCTATTTGGTGCCGAATCGTTTTGAAGATGGTTATGGCCTGAGTCCGGAAGTGGTCGAGCAGGCTCACGCTCGCGGTGCGCAGCTGATCATGACCGTCGATAACGGCATCTCTTCTCATACTGGCGTCGATCGCGCGCATGCGTTGGGCATTCCGGTGGTGGTTACCGATCACCACCTGCCGGGCGATACGCTGCCTGCGGCTGAAGCCATCATCAACCCAAACCTGCGCGATTGTGAATTCCCGTCGAAATCGTTAGCGGGCGTGGGGGTCGCGTTTTATTTGATGCTGGCGCTGCGCACGCATTTACGCGACCAGGGTTGGTTCGAGGCTCAGGGCATCGCTGCGCCGAATCTCGCAGAACTGTTGGATCTCGTGGCGCTGGGCACCGTGGCAGACGTTGTTCCGCTGGATGCCAACAACCGCATTCTGACGTGGCAAGGGCTAAGCCGTATCCGCGCTGGGAAATGCCGTCCAGGTATTAAAGCATTGTTGGAAGTTTCTAATCGCGACGCGCAAAAACTGGCGGCCAGCGATCTCGGTTTTGCACTCGGCCCGCGCTTGAATGCGGCTGGTCGACTGGATGATATGTCCGTTGGCGTGGCGCTGTTGCTCAGCGATAACATTGGCGAAGCACGACAGCTTGCCAATGAACTGGATGCGTTAAATCAGACGCGCAAAGAAATTGAGCAGGGTATGCAGGCGGAAGCCCTGACGCTGTGCGAGAAACTGGAGCGCAGCAGCGAAACGCTGCCCGGCGGTCTGGCGATGTATCACCCGGAATGGCATCAGGGCGTGGTTGGTATTCTGGCATCGCGTATCAAAGAACGTTTCCATCGCCCGGTGATTGCGTTTGCCCCTGCGGGAGACGGCACGCTGAAAGGTTCCGGTCGTTCGATTCAGGGGCTGCACATGCGCGATGCGCTGGAGCGTCTGGATACGCTCTATCCGGGCATGATGATTAAATTCGGCGGGCATGCGATGGCTGCCGGCCTGTCGCTGGAAGAAGCGCGTTTCGATGAATTCCAGCAGCGCTTCGGTGATCTGGTGACCGAATGGCTGGACCCGGCGTTGTTGCAGGGTGAAGTCGTTTCCGATGGTCCATTAGCGGCTGCGGAAATGACGATGGAAATCGCACAGATGCTGCGTGATGCGGGTCCGTGGGGGCAAATGTTCCCGGAGCCGTTGTTTGATGGCCGTTTTCGTCTGCTGCAACAGCGGTTGGTGGGCGAGCGTCATCTGAAAGTGATGGTCGAACCGGTGGGCGGCGGCCCGCTGCTTGATGGTATTGCGTTTAACGTTGATACCGCCTGCTGGCCAGACAACGGTGTGCGTGAAGTGGAGATGGCCTATAAGCTCGATATCAACGAGTTTCGTGGCAATCGCAGTCTGCAACTGATCATCGATAATATCTGGCCAATTTAGCGTCAGGATTTCCTATAAAAAAGGGCGGAGATCCGTTAAAATCCCGCTCTTATCACCGCATTTTTACAAGCCCAGAAAAAGATAATCGATCATGTTTGAAATTAATCCGGTAAAAAATCGCATTCAGGACCTCACGGAGCGCTCCGACGTTCTTAGGGGGTACCTTTGACTATGATGCTAAGAAAGAGCGTCTCGAAGAAGTAAACGCCGAGCTGGAACAGCCGGATGTCTGGAACGAACCTGAGCGCGCACAGGCGCTGGGCAAAGAGCGTTCTGCTCTTGAAGCTATCGTTGATACGCTCGACCAGATGTCTCAGGGGCTGGAAGATGTTTCCGGTCTGCTGGAACTGGCGATTGAAGCTGACGATGAAGAAACCTTCAACGAAGCCGTAGCTGAACTTGATGTGCTTGACGAAAAGCTGGCACAGCTCGAATTCCGCCGCATGTTCTCCGGCGAATACGACAGCGCCGATTGCTATATCGACATTCAGGCAGGTTCTGGCGGCACCGAAGCCCAGGATTGGGCCAGCATGCTGATGCGTATGTATCTGCGTTGGGCTGAAGCTCGCGGTTTCAAAACTGAAATCATCGAAGAGTCTGAAGGCGAAGTGGCGGGTATCAAATCTGTCACCATCCGTATTCAGGGCGAGTATGCCTTTGGCTGGTTGCGTACCGAAACGGGCGTGCATCGCCTGGTGCGTAAGAGTCCATTTGACTCCGGCGGCCGCCGTCATACCTCTTTCAGCTCTGCCTTTGTCTATCCGGAAGTGGATGACGATATCGATATCGAAATCAACCCGGCAGATCTGCGTATCGACGTATACCGCGCCTCTGGTGCTGGTGGTCAGCACGTTAACCGTACAGAATCCGCGGTGCGTATTACCCACCTTCCAACCAACACCGTCACTCAGTGCCAGAACGATCGTTCGCAGCATAAGAACAAAGATCAGGCCATGAAGCAGATGAAAGCGAAGCTGTACGAGCTTGAAATGCAGAAGAAAAATGCTGAGAAGCAGGCGGCGGAAGAAAACAAATCAGATATTGGTTGGGGCAGCCAGATTCGTTCATACGTACTGGACGACTCTCGTATCAAAGATTTGCGTACCGGGGTTGAAACCCGTAATACGCAAGCGGTACTGGATGGCAGCCTTGATCAATTTATCGAAGCAAGTTTGAAAGCAGGGTTATGAGGAACCAACATGTCTGAACAACAAGCACCGCGCGCTGACGAAGTCGTCGACCTTAATAACGAATTGAAAGCCCGTCGTGAGAAGCTGGCCGCGCTGCGTGAGCAGGGCATCGCTTTCCCGAACGATTTCCGTCGTGACCATACCTCCGACCAGCTGCATGCCGAATTTGACAGCAAAGAAAATGAAGAGCTGGAAGCGCTGAACGTTGAAGTCACCGTCGCTGGCCGTATGATGACCCGCCGTATCATGGGTAAAGCCTCATTCGTGACACTTCAGGACGTTGGTGGCCGTATTCAGCTGTACGTTTCCCGTGACGATCTGGCCGAAGGCATCTATAACGAACAGTTCAAGAAATGGGATCTGGGCGATATCCTTGGCGCGAAAGGTAAACTGTTCAAAACCAAAACCGGCGAGCTTTCCATTCATTGCACCGAACTGCGTCTGCTGACCAAAGCCTTGCGCCCGCTGCCGGACAAATTCCACGGTCTGCAGGATCAGGAAGCGCGTTACCGTCAACGTTATCTGGATCTCATCTCTAACGATGATTCCCGCAACACCTTTAAAATTCGCTCCCAGATCATGGCTGGCATCCGTCAGTTCATGGTGGGCCGTGACTTTATGGAAGTGGAAACCCCGATGATGCAGGTGATCCCGGGTGGCGCGTCCGCGCGTCCATTCATCACCCATCATAATGCCCTGGACCTCGACATGTACCTGCGTATCGCGCCGGAACTGTACCTGAAGCGTCTGGTGGTCGGTGGTTTCGATCGCGTGTTCGAAATCAACCGTAACTTCCGTAATGAAGGTATCTCCGTTCGCCATAACCCAGAGTTCACGATGATGGAACTCTATATGGCTTATGCAGATTACAAAGACTTGATCGAGCTGACGGAGTCCCTGTTCCGTACGCTGGCACAGGACATTCTCGGTAAAACCGAAGTGCCTTACGGCGAGCAGACGTTCGACTTCGGTAAGCCATTCGTTAAGCTGACCATGCGCGAAGCCATCAAAAAATATCGTCCAGAAACCAATATGGCCGATCTGGATAACTTCGATGCAGCGAAAGCTATCGCGGCTGAAATCGGTATCAAAGTCGAGAAGAGCTGGGGTCTGGGTCGTACCGTAACCGAGATCTTCGAAGAAGTGGCGGAAGCGCATCTGATTCAGCCAACCTTCATCACCGAATATCCGGCAGAAGTTTCTCCGCTGGCTCGTCGTAACGACGAAAACCCGGAGATTACCGATCGTTTTGAATTCTTCATCGGTGGCCGTGAAATCGGCAACGGCTTTAGCGAGCTGAACGATGCAGAAGATCAGGCGCAGCGCTTCCAGGATCAGGTTGATGCGAAAGCGGCGGGTGACGATGAAGCGATGTTCTTCGACGAAGACTACGTGACCGCACTGGAACACGGTTTACCACCAACGGCGGGTCTGGGTATTGGTATCGACCGTATGGTTATGCTGTTCACTAACAGCCACACCATCCGCGACGTTATCCTGTTCCCGGCGATGCGTCCGACCAAATAAGTCAACATTGGCCGAAGGCTTTTTGTCTTCGGTATAAAAAAGCCCGATTGCTTTTGCCATCGGGCTTTTTTTCGTCTGAATTATTGGGTCTGAGCAAATCGTTGGAGTTTTTCCCTGGCCGGAATGTGGTTTAGCTGTAGCACCAGCCAGGGGCTAAACAGGAACGGTGCAGCCTCTACCGCCTTGCGTAAATTGTCGAGGCGCAGCCATTTGGCTTCCATCACTTCTTCCCGGTTTAGCGTCAGTTCATTTGTCACCCGGGCCGCAAAAACCGGGCAGATTTCGCTTTCTACAATGCCGGAACTGTCGGTTTCCCGGTAGCTGAATTCTGGGTAAACGGAAGTGATGTCATGTAAGTCAGCACCCACTTCGTAGCGACAGCGGCGAACAATCGCTTGTTCAGTCGTTTCTTTCAGTTGTGGATGACCACAGACAGAGTTGGTCCAGACGCCCGGCCAGGCTTTTTTGGACAACGCCCGACGGGTCAACAGCATTTCACCGTGTGAGTTGAATAACCAGCAGGAGAACGCCAAATGCAGCGGCGTGGAGGTCGAATGGGCGGCATGCTTCTCTTGCGTGCCAAGGATTTCTCCCTGTGCATTGACCAAAATGACGTGTTCTTGCTTGCTCATAACCAATCCGGATGTACCTTTCCAGTTCACGGGGCGTTTTATTATACGTCAAAGTAAGTGAACGGATTAACCTCGCAGTGGCATCCTAGCTGAGATGTTTCTTGCTAAAACCGATCGATTTTAACGCGTGCTAAACATTGGCATACAGGCTATGACTGGTATGATGTCTCATCTGATTGATCGATACCGAGGACTCGTTTTGAGAGCAGGACGCCTGATGAAAACCCCTTTACGCCTTTTACTGTGCTTGTTTATCGGGCTGGTGTTGGCTGGCTGTTCCGGAAATAAATCAGGCTCCGAGGGAAGCTACAGCGGGTCGGTGTACACCGTTAAACGTGGCGACACATTATCCCGAATCTCCCGCATGACGGGCACGAGCGTGCGAGACCTGGCTCGCATGAACGGCATTTCTCCGCCGTATACCATTGAAATTGGGCAACGGCTAAAAGTGCAGGGTAGTTCGGGTTCGAAGAAATCGTCAGGCAGTTCGCGTACAGCAAAAGTGACACCATCGTCTGCTGTGCCGCAATCCTCTTGGCCACCGGTAGGGCAACGCTGCTGGCGCTGGCCGACCAGCGGTAAAGTCGTGCTGCGCTATTCAACGGCTGACGGCGGTAATAAAGGGATTGATATCGCAGGCTCTCGCGGTCAGCCCGTTTATGCGTCTGGTGCAGGAAAAGTGGTGTACGTCGGCAATCAGCTGCGCGGTTACGGCAATCTGATCATGATTAAACACAATGAAGATTACATCACCGCGTATGCGCACAACGACAAGATGATGGTCAATAACGGGCAGTCGGTGAAAATCGGTCAGCAGATTGCAACGATGGGCAGCAGTGATGCTGATTCGGTGAAGCTGCATTTCCAGATTCGCTACCGCGCCACCGCCATCGATCCGCTGCGTTATCTGCCACCACAAGGCAGCAAGCCGAAATGCTAAGCGGTTATTTTATCGCCATTTAATCTCGGGAAGGGTTGCCAGTGAAGGCGTTCAGTCTATAATGCCTTCACCCCTTTCGCGGGCATGCCTTATGCGGGCGTAGTTCAATGGTAGAACGAGAGCTTCCCAAGCTCTATACGAGGGTTCGATTCCCTTCGCCCGCTCCAGCGATTTTTCACGCTTAAAATAAGCTAAAAAATCGTTACGTTTCCGGTGCTTAGAGGGAGGCGCTCTGTAAGCGCTGTTGAGAACCCTCCCGACGTTCTACCATGATAACTACCGCGAATTGGTGAGTAGTGATCAGGAAGCTTATCAAAACGCTGGCGGTCGTTCCAGTGTCTTACCGCGATAGTCCAACAAGAAAACGAAGCCTTTCACTACGGCTGTAAACCATTCCTGAGACCTTTGACCGTTCCACACTTAGCGCGGTGTCCCGTTCCAGCCTGTCGTGATGACACGCCACGGATAAACGAGCGAATGTTGGGAAGCCTAACCAGCCCGGGAAAGGGGCTGGCTCTGCCGTGGTGTTCACCGAGCCATAAATGATCGGTACTCGATAAGAGAGCGGTTAATCGAGAGTATTGATGCTGCGCCGTTGGCGCTTTCCCTTGTGTGCCCAACACGGCGCTAAATGGCTTCTATGGCCTTGAACAAAGAATAACCGTAGCTATCCTTCTTGATACAACACAGCGAGTATCAAAAAGAAGGGTGGATTATGTTTGAGGATCTGAAAGAAAGCTGGTTCATCAGCAAAGTCGAAACGGTAATTCAAACAGAAATAAACCGTCTACCGCTTATGTTTAAGAATCATACAGAAGGTTTAGCCCACGCGATTGTGCTGAAACAGTATCAAATTAGTTCTTTCGTTTTCTCAAAAATGGATGGTTCACGTCTTAATCCTAAGATAGCTGCGGTTGAATCATTGCTAACATTCATTGGCTTGTATGGCGGGCAAGGACAAATTCTGGTTAATGGTGAGGACGGCTTAGGCGCTTTGGAAATCATTAGTGTTCAGCTTTTGAAGCAACTGGAAAGGGAATCTACGACTGCATACGAAAATGGTTACATTGAGATGTTCATAGCACCTTTGCTACGAAGGGCGTTACCTGAACTTGGGACATAACGAAAGAGGGGAATTGCGCCCCCTCGTATCATTCCTGTAAGCCCGTAGCCACATCATGAGCAAATGTAGCAGGCTTCCTGTTATGGCTGGCAATAAAAGAGAAAGTGTGATGAAAAGATTAGCACTACTTGTTTGTTTTATAAGTTCTTTGGCATTTGCTGATGAGGTTGGAGGTACTAATAAAACGAGGATTATTACCCCGCCTGACTTCTTGAAGGAATTCTTCACCATAACCAGTGTGAAAATTTCAACTCTTAATGGTTATGTTCCTGGATTGGAATTGAATAAGAAAAATGTGAAACTTCCGGCACAGCGTATTGATACATTGAATTACACAGTGAGAGTAGATTCTACTGATGAAAAATTCATCAATGATGTTGCGTTTGATGATCACGGCATTAAAGGGATATTGGTTTGCAATAACCCATCAATAAGACCACTGATTATGAGTAAGAACGCTGTTGTTCTTGTTTCCGTGGAGAACAAGGAAGGGGAGCCTATGTTTGTTACGCTCTATGGCAGTGAAAGTTGCAGGAAAAAATAGTGCGCTTGCGAAGAACTGATGATCGCTTCTTCCTCTTTCTTCACTTTTCTGAATCCTCAGTGTCGAACGTCTTCGTGTACGGGCAGGACTGCGAATGCGTCAGCAGCGTAAACAGGTAAATGTTGTTTTCGTAAGTACAAAGCCGCTTGCCGCCCTTTAATTCTTGTTCGTCCGGGTTGCTCATGGTGATCTTGCCTGCATATGCCGCCAGCGGCAGCAGAGCCAGCACACAAAGTAAGGTTCTCTTCATCATTATCTCTTGTTAGCTGAAATCGCATCTTCCCATGCTGTCGGGATTTGCTCCCATCTCTGACGATACCGAGCTTTTACAATTGGAGATGGATGGTCTGACATGAAAACTTCAAAATCACGATGTTTAAGTCCTCTTCTCGCTTTTTGAGCCTGTTTCCCTACCAATATTATGGTTTTTAGGTTGGGTAGTAATGGTAGTAGCTCGTCTAAAAGCTTGATGCCGTCGAGGACATGAAAGCCCTTAAATGCTCTCGAGTCATCCCACGCTGGAATTGTATTCCAGAGAAGTGTTCGTGCTCTCTCTAGCCCAATTTGGTTCATGAAATAAAAAACACTTTTTGCAGTTTCGTCATTATTATCACGGGAAATAAAGCCGGAACCGCCATTTCTTGAGTCTGTTTTAGGTCCTGGTTTTTCGAAAAGGAAAAGAAATTCAGCATTGCTCCCACCATCGAGAGGGTCGAAGTCAGGGACAAATACGCTACTCCCGAGCCTTTCACGTAGGCTTTCAGCATACGCCGTCAGCGGCAGCATATGAGGAGCCGTGAGTAAGCCTTTCCTGGCAAGTACATTTGACTCATGTCCAAGCGATTTTGGCTCTGTTGGAAAAATTAATTCATTAAGCACAGTCAGCCCCCGTAGGTCTTCGTCACTTATCGTTCCAGTTTACATTCTCCTGCAGAAAATATCCTACGTCTCTCTGGGCCGTGTGTCTGACGTGACAGACCGTGCGTCAATAATCCCTTGTCTTCTTGCTGAAATATCACAAGGCTGATCCACACAGTGACGTACTTCGCCACGCTGCACCGTAGAGCATCATCACAGGGAATACTTGCTGTAATAGGGCTTTTTACTGTTCATTTTCTGGCTCTATTTAACATAATGTACGTTCTAGGAACCACTACAACGTGATCGGCACTCGGCACGGAAACTGTGCCACTACAGACCGTTACACTCTGAAATGTTTGATCTGTAGCCTTAAATTGCCGAAAATCTCTTCACACAACATGGAATAAGGCTGAAACCGGATGTTCACGCTCTACATGAAATGGGAAGCTCAGCGTAAATTGGCTCCGGGTGATATTCAGTTCATCCTCACGCCACGTGATGCGCTGGAGATGGCGAGCATCTTTTACGAACTGGATTACCTGGAATACGACCAGCGCTACCGCATTCTACCTGATAGCGTCCCTAGACGACGGGAGAGGGTTTACCACCGCCACGCGGCACAGCCTTACAGGCGGAAATACCGGCCTGAATACGACGGACTCTATGACGAAATAGAATGGAATCTGGAGTACGGCTGGATGGTCGGCGTGGACTCGAAAGAAAAATGGGAACATTTTCGGAACCCATTTTTTTTCGATGAAGACAGTAACCTGGTTTACGACTGCTTCATGGATACCTATGGCGAGAGCTTTCAGCGCGAGGTACGACAGATTTACGAGTACACCCTTAACGAGCACCAGGGCAGAAAGCCGCCTCCGACCGTTAAACAGCACTATTCCGATGCTCCGACCCAGGCCGGGAAGGCTATCAACAGTAAAACTGCTGGGCGGCTTCTTGCTGCTGGCGGGATTTATAACGGTAATGTTGAAGGTTTCAGACAAACAGCGGAGCAGCTCGGCGGTGATGCGGTTAAGGGCTATGACCAGGTGTTAAACGAAACAACATCCGGGATGATGGTTGCAGCTGCATCACTTCTTGTAATAAAGAATCCGATGGCAGCAGAAGAACTGACGAGCTATCTGGGAAAATACAAAAAAGCTCACGTCCTGCTGGATGATATGAACGTTTCCGAACTTAATTACTTGCGTCGAGATCGCGGTGAGTACAACGCGCTGCGCGGACAATTCAACAACGCTGTTCGATCAAATTTCCTTAAATCACTTTCAGATCACCCTGATGCGCTATCAACGTTTGATTCAAATGATCTGCTGCGCCTGGCAAATGGAAATGTTCCGCCTGGATGGCAGGTTCACCATAAGATTCCCCTCGATGATGGCGGCACGAATGCTCTTGATAACCTGATACTAATCCAGAACTCGCCTTATCACTCCGCGTTATCAAAGACACAGGCGATTATCACGAAAGACCTGCCTTACAATGCCAGTACAAACGTCTTATGGCCTTCGCCGAACGGCGTAATTTACCCGGTAGGGAAGTAAACCCTCATGAAAGATACAAATCAACTGTTCGCTATTCTCAATGCACTGATGCTTTCCAATAATTATCCGGTAACCAGTCCAGTAGCGCCAGACACCATGGCAGACTTAATGCGCAATCCTGCGCCAGCGGAGTGGGATGAAACGAAGCGTGACGTTTACACTGATATTCAGCGCTTGGTGATAAATCGTCCAGATTACGCCGATATGTTCAACATCATGGATGGACTGGAGTACAACGGATTCACCCTATACGGCTTGACGCAGGCGGAGAATGGCGAACTACTATGGTCAAATATCTATATCCGCAACATTGATATCCGCACAGACGATACCTATATTGATCCGAATTTGACTGATAAAGTGGTTATTGGTCAAGATGGCATGTCCGTGTTTGTTTACAGCTTCTCTGATGATTGTTTCCAGATCCGCGATAAAGTGTCGACGGATTACGTCATTGAGTCACACGAGAACTTTAGTGGTTGTTTATCTGCATTGATAAATACAGTCAGCTAATCAGCCATAAATCTGTTACACGCCCTGGCAAAACATGCTCAGGGCGTTTTCAAACCCTATCTGCGACCTAAGTTACCGATGTGTAGAACAGAGGAATAGCCTTTTATGTTCAGCCGGTTAAGCATTTTCTACATATGACTTGCCGGGATGTTTTCATTTTAAAAAGGGCAATTGATCATATTGAAAGAGTTTGATGATGCGATTTATCTAATTTTCGCTGAGTTTGAAGCTATGGGCTACGGGAAAGGTTCTGCAATGGCAAATGCCATTATGGAAGCAGCGATCCCGTATTACCAACAAGGCGGGGCATCAGCTGATTATGTGATTGAAAAAATCGAGGCGTTAAAGGATAAACCAGGGATTCTGGGGATTCCATTTTCTACAAATTACGAATCTGTGTTATCAGGAGAAATTGTTTCCCCCGATCGTTGGCGCAAAAACGGCTCAAGTGAAGCAGTTGTGTGTGTAAATCATTTTATAACTCAGAAAACCTCTGTGATTACTGAGTTTATCGCCATTTGTATTATTATGTTCGTCGCTCAAAATATTCAACGCGGCCCCTTCATAATATTTACTACCCCTAACGAATAACCATCTGATAAACGGCCACAACGACCAAAACATTCACCACCACGCTAATATAAAAATAAGTTCTGAACGGCTGCTTGTGTGTTTTATGGCGAAATAGCTGCTGACCGACAATAGCGCCAGGCCATCCACCGACGACACCAAACAGAAGTAGGGTGGCTTCCGGGATCCTGCGCCAGGATTTGCAGGCGGCCAGTTTGTCCACGCCATAAATGAGCAGTGTCAGCAGATTAACGGATAAAAACCACGTCGTGAGCGAATGAGGCAGATAAGCGCTACCCGCGACCGCCAGGATAAGAAGTAAATAACAGAGACGATTGAGGAACATGCTTAGCCACAGCCTGACAAAAGAGGACATTTTGCCCTCTTTTATCCATTCTTTCAAAGTGCTGAGCGATTCACTGCCATCAGCGATGATGCCTCACCTTCAACCACGATGTGATGCGTCAGGCATCCCCGGAGCTTATCAGGCGTTACGACCGGCCATCACGCCGCCGTCGATATCCCAGATAGCGCCGGTGACCCAGCCTGCTTTATCCGACAACAGGAAGCCCACGGTTTCCGCGATATCGGCAGGCGTCCCTACGCGTCCAATCGGGTGGAAACTGTCGAAGTGGGTCATCACGTCTTTTACGTCATCTTTCGCAATGAAGCCTTCGTAAATCGGGGTATGAACCACGGCCGGTGAAACTGCATTCACACGGATACCATTGCCGCCAAGCTCAATGGCCAGGTTTTTGGTCAGCGCATGCAAACCCGCTTTTGCCATTGAATAAGCAGAAGAAGGCGTTGCGCCGATGGCCTGCTGCGCCCACATGGAACCGATATTAACGACAGAACCTTTAATGCCCTCAGCGACCATATTGCGGACCACGTCACGGGTGATGAAAAAGGTCGCACGGTTGATGCTCATGTACATGTCGTAGTCGGCCATTTCATGCTCGGTGAACGGTTTCGGGAAGAACACACCGGCGGCGTTAACCAGAAGGCTGATATCTTTGTGTTCCGTGTTGATGACATCCACGACATGCTGCATACCTTCTTCGGTCATCAGGTTGGCGACGATAATCGACACTTGACCGTCGGCAGCGAGCGCCTGACGAGCCTGTTCGGCTTTATCCTGACGATGACCGACCAGCACCACGCTGCCGCCATTTTTTACTACCCGTTTCGCGGTTTCGAAACCCATACCGCTGGTGCCGCCAACCACTAATAATTTTTTACCGTTGAATGTTGCGCTCATCGTAAACCTCTTCAATCTCAGTGGAAGTAATATCTAAGGAGTGTCGCCCCTCATTGTGGGAAGCCAGAATGCCACTGGGCAACGATGTTGACGAATCAGAATAAATTGCGCGGCAAGAAAGAAAATCTATCTCGATGGCGTATGCTGACAACAGACATATTTGTGGGAGAGCACAATGCGATCGTTAAACCGCCTGAAATGGCTGCATGCGTTTGAGGCCACCGCCCGCCACGGCAGCTTTACCGGCGCGGCGCAGGAACTGGGCGTCACGCCCGCCGCCGTTGGGCAACTGGTACGCGCGCTGGAAGAGTGGGTCGGGCATCCGTTATTGCATCGCACCCGTTCCGGAAAAGAGCGACTGACGCTGGTCAGTGAGGCGCAGGACGCGTTGCAGGACATCACGCAAGGGCTGGATAAACTGGAAACCGGTATGAACAAACTGCGCGGGCGTCGGGCCCGTTCGGTTGTTGTGTTGACGGCATCTCAGGTGCTAGTGATGAACTGGTTAATGGAACGATTGAACCGTTTTTCTGAATCCTACGAACAGATTGATTTACGCCTCGACGTAACAGAAAGACTGATGGATGTGTCCCATGGCGAAGCGGATTTAGGCATTCGCTGCGGGCAGGGCGACTGGCCGGGCGTCGACAAAACCTGGCTAATGGATGAAGACGTCGTGCTGGTCTGTAGCCCGCGCCTGGTGCCGCCCGAGAAAACCGCCTGCGGTGACTGGCTTGCACAGCAAAAGCTGATTCACGACGACACGCCGCATCCGGGCGCAAATTTCCCGTCGTGGGAAGACGTGCTCAATACTCTGAATGCACCGGAAGCGCAGGAAAGCGGCCTGCATATCAACTCTACGTCGGCGGTGATCCTCTCGGCGCTGAGCGGGCGCGGCGTGGCGATTGTGCGTCTGGCGTTGGTAAAAGCGTTAATTGATACGGGGCAGCTGTCGCAGCTTCATCCTGACCATCGTTGGCCGCTGACATGGTCTTACTACATCGTCACGCCGAAACACACCGTGATGCGCCCGGAAGTTCGCCTGCTGCACGACTGGCTGGTGAACGATGTGCTCGCAGAAAACCAGACAAAATAGAAAATCTTTCTCGATGCGCGTTGCTGAACTGCGTCGGCCCGTTTGCTAAATTCCTCGGCGGCGCCGGGCAACATGCTTTGTCGATGTTGCCATGTTGCTAGTCTTTTCATAAACTCCGCTCTTTCGGAGCCGTAAAATGTCGGTCACTGATTCTCTTCTCGCCTTTACTCTCGCCGCAACATTATTAACGCTGACGCCCGGTCTTGATACCGCGCTCATTCTGCGCACGTCTGTTGCGGAAGGTGGTAAAAAAGCGTTCCAGGTGGCATTGGGCATCGATGTGGGTTGTTTTGTTTGGGGTGCGCTGGTGGCATTCGGGCTAGGTGCGCTGCTGGCGGTTTCTGAAATGGCCTATACGGTATTGAAGTGGTGCGGTGCGGCGTATCTTTGCTGGCTCGGTCTTCAGCTGTTGTTGCGCCCGCGGCAACATTTTACATTGCAATCTGACGTAGACGTTCGTAGCAGCAACGGTTTTTTACGCGGTATGCTGGGCAACGTGTTGAATCCAAAGATGGGGGTGTTCTACGTATCATTCCTGCCGCAGTTTATTCCCGTCGGGCATTCGCCTTTGGTCTGGACTTTCCTGCTGGTCTCTATCCACGTTTGCCTTGGCACGCTGTGGTCGCTGACGCTGATTCTGGCCTCCCGTTATGCCTCAAATGTGTTGAGAAAACCGGCAGTGGTAAAGTGGATGGACCGCATAACCGGCATGGCATTCCTGCTTTTCGCCGCTCGTCTGGCGCTCAGTAAACGCTAACCCAGCGCCAGCCCAGCACCACCGTTGCGCCAACAATGGTGGCAATTGCCGCCAGATGCATCAGGAAATCTTCCGGATGCAGATGCACCGGGTGGCAAAAGGTCAGCAGCGTCAGCGCCATTGCGGCGACACCCATGCCGGATAACGCCAGGCTGCGCAGCGGACTAAGCGTGCGGGTCCGACGCAGATACCCAATCGCCAGCGCCACCATCGGCACGCTAACGGTGACCATAAACGTATAGCAATGGGTGTCGTGCAGGCTGTCGACAGACAACGGCTGGTGGCCGATATTGATCACCACCGAACTTAGCCAAACCGCGGTTAATGCCATCAGCCCGCGCATTTTTACCGGACGATGACCTGCGATACTCGTAGTGAACGCGGCGTTGATCGCCAGCAATCCAATCGTAAACGCCAGTACCAACTGCGCCATCGCCCACTCTGCGCCAGGCTGCGACCAGTCAGTGGCGCTTCGTTGCAGTAGCAAACTTGCCAGAACCCCAGCGGGCAAGGCCATTAACAGCCAACTCATCACGCGCCAGCGCACCGGCTGCGCGCGCTTTACCGGTGCGGCGGTACGACTCAGTTTTTCAATCAAAGCATCATGACTGTCCATGATGGGCTCCATAACGGCGAAGATTGCTCAACGCCCGATGTAACAAAGACTTCACGGCAGACACCGTCAGGTTATTGGCCTGCGCCGCTTCGACGAGGCTCATTTCCTGCAAATGTACATGTTCCACCAGTTGCCGCTGGCGGGCGGGCAGTTGATTCAGAAAACCGTCCAGCTCTTCGCCGACATCCAGCATCTCGGCCCTCAGCGCCAGCGAGCTGTCGGCGACGTTGAGCGTGGTTTCATTTTCCACCACCTCCCGGCTATCGCGACGTCCGCGTCGGCGCAGTGCGTCAATGGCCCTGGCCTGAGAAATTGCCATCAGCCACGGCAGAAAAGGGCTGGCAGGATCGTAGGTGTGACGGATCCGGTGCACCGTTAACAGCACCTCCTGAATCACGTCTTCGGTTAACACCTCGTCGTCCACCTGTTTGCGGACAATCGCGCGAATGACCGGCACCAGCGTCTGCAACAATTGCGTATACGCCTGACGATCGCCCGCCTGAGCGCGCGCCATAAACGCGGGCCACTGATCGCGCGGGACTTCCACCTTACCCATATTCCGCCTTGCTGCATGACGCCGGAGTGTTCAGGCGTGCCGTTGCTGCGGACGTTACGCCTTCTTCCCGGCCGCCTGATTAAGGGCGTTGACCACGATGCTTGGGGTCAATACCTGAGGCAACACTTTCGGTGCGCCGCCATCGGCAGGATACACCACATACATCGGCAATCCACCCTGACCAAACTGGCTGAGCGCATCATCGACATCAGGATTAAATTTAGTCGAATCTGCCACCATATACAGCGTGCCGGTGCGCGCCAGCGCTGTTTTCACCGCGTCGGTCGACAGTGACGTTTTGTCGTTCACCTGGCAAGTGATGCACCACGACGCGGTAAAATTGACGAAAATGGCTTTGCCATGCCCACGCTGCGCCGCCACGGCTTGCGGTGTCCATTTGATAGGGGCCGTGTTGGTGGCGGTTTCAACGCTGGTTGTTGGCTTCATTACGCCTGGCAGCGGGGCGAGAATAGCGACCAATAACACCGCCGTCACCGTATACATCAGCCGATAACCGTGACCCGCCAGATGCCGCCGTTGCGCGATGCCATACAGCCACGCGGCAAAACTCAGGATAACCGAACCTGCCAGCAGCACGCCGAGCGCCGTGGTTCCCGCTTGTTGCGCCAGAACCCACACCAGCCAGGCAAACGCACCGAGCATCGGAAACGCCAGCACATGTTTGAGCGTATTCATCCAGGCACCCGGTCGCGGCAGACGTTTTGCCAGTGCCGGGAACAGTGAAATCAGCGTAAAGGGCGCGGCGAATCCTAATGCCAATGCGAAGAAAATGGCCAACGATACCGCCGCCGGTTGCACCAGCGCATAGCCAATAGCGCTCGCCATAAACGGCGCAGAGCACGGCGTGGCGACGATAATCGCCAGCGCACCGGTCAATGCAGAGCGTACAAACGCGCCGCGTCCGAAGGAGATTTCTCCGGCACGTTGCAGCGATAATCCCACTTCAAACACACCGAGCAGGTTCAGCGCTGCGCCGAGAATCACCAGCGCCAGCAGCGAAATGACCAGCGGTGACTGGAGCTGGAAGCCCCAACCCACCGCGGCACCGCCTGCACGAGCTGCCAGTAAAATACCGGCCAGCGCTATCATGGTGACAACGACGCCGAGCAGAAACGCCAGCCCTTCACTGCGGGCGCTGGCCGTGTCACCGTCATGGCGCAACAGACCGAACGCTTTCAGCGAAATCACCGGGAACACACACGGCATAAAGTTGAGAATAATGCCGCCTACGAAGGCGGCGAGCAGGGCGGTTAGCATCGCGTTTCTCTGCCCGCTATCAGGAGTGTGATTGGGCGTATTGTTTCACGGCATCCATGGTTTTCTGGATGTGAGCGTCCGGGTTGCGGTCGGTGTAGCTCATCAGGATCTTACCGTCCGGGGCAATCACGTACGAAGTGCGGTCAGAGAGCGTTTTGCCGCCCATTTGCATCTGCGTCTGGTATTCGGCGGCGACTTTCGCACCCGGATCCGCGGCGACAGTAAACTTATCGCGGCACTCCAGTTGCGAGAATTTACCTACCTGATCGGTATTCCCGGCGGTGACACCAATCACCGTCGCGCCGAGCTTTTTAAAATCATCGGTGGCTTCGGCAAAATCATGGGCTTCCAGCGTGCAGCCTTTGGTGAACGCTGCCGGGAAGAAATAGAGCACCACTGGGCCTTTTTGCAGCGCCTGTTGCAAGGAGAAGGTCAGTGGTTTGCCTGCTAATGCGCCTTGCAGTTTGAAATCAGGGGCCTGAGCGCCCGCGGGCAGCGCGGCGTTTGTGTTGAATGCCATCAGAGAAAGGCCAAAGGCCGCAGCGGTGGCAAGCAGGGTTAAACGAGGTTTCACAGCAATCATGGTCAACTCCGGTGATGTAGGGGAAAAGGTCTTCTCCTACAGTTCGCTGGAGGTCATGAAAAAGTTGCGGTCGAGTAAAAAATTATTTTGTTCGCTTTGGAGGCTCGCAATGGCACGGCTGAGAGGATGAGCAGATGCAACAGAAATTGACAGTGCCGTTAGCCCGTAAAAGCAGGACGACACCATCAGCGTGTAAACGCTAGTGCTGCGGTGCCTGCGGCAGGTGGTTCAGCACGTCCAGCGCCTCTTTCGGCAGCGTCAGCGACGCGGCGGCGAGGTTTTCATTCAGATGGCCGAGGGATGAGGTGCCTGGGATCAGCAGAATGTTCGGTGAACGTTGCAGCAGCCAGGCGAGCGCGACCTGCATCGGCGTGGCCTCCAGCTTCTCGGCAATCTCGTTTATTTCCTGGGATTGCAGCGGCGAGAAGCCCCCGAGTGGGAAGAACGGTACGTAGGCGATATTTTTCTTCGCCAGGGTGTCGATCAGCGCATCATCATGGCGGTTTGCCACGTTATAGAAGTTTTGCACGCAGGCGATGTCAGTCATCTTCTGCCCGTCTTCCACCTGTTTTGCCGTTACGTTGCTCAGGCCGATGTGGCGGATAAGGCCCCTGTCTTTCAGCTTAATCAGCGTTTCCAGCGGTTCTTCCAGCGACCCTTCCGCCGGGCCGTGGACGCTTATCATGCTGCGCAGGTTCACGACGTCCAGCACATCCAGACCCAGATTGCGCAGGTTGTCTTCGACCGCCTGTGTCAATTCCGGTGCAGAAAGCGCAGGCAGCCAGTTGCCTTGCTCGTCACGACGGGCGCTGACTTTGGTGACAATAGTCAGCTCTTTCGGGTACGGATGCAGCGCTTTTTTGATGATTTGATTAGTAACGTGCGGGCCGTAGAAATCAGAGGTGTCAATGTGGTTCACGCCTGCTTCAAGCGCGACTTGTAACACCTTTACCGCCATTTCAGGATCTTTGGGTGGGCCAAAAACGCCCGGACCCGCGAGCTGCATAGCGCCGTAACCGAGACGCCAGATTTCGCGATTGCCAAGAGTAAAGCTGCCGGACTGTTTAACGCTGGACATATCTGTTTCCTCATAATGGCTTAACCGGGTAAGTGTAAACCGAGTGACTGAGGAATGAAGGTAATAAAGTTTAACGGAATGTGCGAAGGGAGGCGTATTTGCCCGGCAAGTGCGGCCGGGCAAGAAGGCATTAACCGAAGAACATCACCGAAACGCAAAGCAGACCGACAATCAGCGTAATCAGGCTGCCGACGGAACGATACGGCTTCAGTGCCGGGATCAAATACGTTGAAAGCGTCGGCATGATAAACAGGATCATCGCGATCAGCGGGCCGCTGATCGCGTAAATCATCGAAATCGCATTGGGATTAATGCAGCACACCACAAAGGTGACGGCAGAAACCAGCAAAATGGACGTCGCGCGGTTAAAGGCACGGCTTTTGCGAACGCCCATCTGATTCAGCGAAGCGCGGACTATTTCGCTGGCCCCTTCAATCACCCCAAAATAGGTGCCGAGGAATGATTTCGACATCGCCACAATCGCCACGATAATTCCCGAAACCGCCAGCCAGTGTGGTGCGGCAGGCATCATCGCCAGGGCGGAAAGAATGGTGACGCCCTCATTTTTGGCATTCGTGATGTAGCTCTCCGGAATAGCCAGCAGGCAGCTAAAGACGAAGAACAGCACACTCAGGCAGATAATGAGATAGGCAATCCGCATAATTTTTTTGCATTTATCCATGGCTTGCTCGCCGAATTTCTCACGTCTGTCGATGGCAAACGTCGAGATAATGGGCGTATGGCTAAAAGCGAAAACCATCACCGGAATAGAAAGCCAGACCTGGTGCAGCGTGTGCGGGGTAAACGTCAACTGGCCGCTGAACATCGCCGGTTGCCAGGCGTTTGTGAGGTACAGCGACAGAAACAGGAAGTAGGCGATAAGCGGAAACACCAGAAAACCCATCACTTTCAGCGTCGCGTGGCGGCCCATCAAGAATATCAGGTTGAGCACCAGCACCACTGCCAGGCTCACCAACATGCGCACGCCCAGCGTCACCGTCATGTGTTTCGCCAACTGCTCGGTCAGCGAATTGGTGATCGCCACGGCGTAAATCAGCACCACCACGAAGAAGGCGATGAAATAGAGGGCGGTGATCAGGTTACCGATTTTTTTGCCGTAGTAGTGATTAACCGCGCCGGTGATCCCGACGTTGGCGGGCAGATTGGCAGACAGAATGAATCGGCACAGTGCGCGGTGTGGCCAGTAAGTGAGTGGCCAGGCCACAAGGGCGGTAATAATCAACACCATCGCGCCGGCGGAGCCTAACTGAATGGGCAGGAACAGGGTGCCAGCCCCGACTGCAGTACCATATAAGGCGAAGCTCCAGAGAGTCTCGTCTTTTGACCATAATTTAGACATTTTTTGAATCTTTAAACCATATAACGAAAAACAGCCGCGAGTTTACTCTATTTCAGATGGGGCGGGGGACCGGGATTTGCCGTAAGTATTCAAACATCTTATGAATGTTACGTGACGACAGTTACCTTTGTGATAAAACTCACTTTTTGTAAACAATTACGAAAATTGTTGATAACAATGCTCTACTATAATGCCGTTTCTTTGCGCTGAGGTCGGGATGAAAGACGTCGTTATCGTAGGTGCAGTGCGCACGCCCATTGGCTGTTTCCAGGGCGCTTTGTCGCGCTTCACCGCAGTCGAGTTGGGCAGTGTGGTGGTGAAGGCGCTGGTGGAGCGTACCGGGCTTGATCCTATGGTGGTCGATGAGGTGATCCTCGGACAGGTGCTGACGGCGGGTGCCGGACAGAACCCTGCGCGTCAGTCGGCCATTAAGGGCGGGCTGCCGAACACCGTTTCTGCGATAACTATCAACGATGTCTGTGGCTCCGGCCTAAAGGCGCTGCATCTCGCGACGCAGGCCATTCAATGCGGTGAAGCGGATGTGGTGATTGCTGGTGGACAGGAAAACATGAGCCGCGCGCCGCATGTTTTAACCGACAGCCGCACCGGGGCGCGTTTGGGCAACAGCCAGCTTATCGATAGCCTCGTGCATGATGGGTTGTGGGACGCTTTCAACGATTATCACATGGGCGTGACGGCGGAAAATCTGGCGCGAGAATATGGCATTTCGCGGGAATTGCAGGACGCCTGGGCGCTCAGTTCACAGCAGAAAGCGCGTCGGGCGATTGATTCCGGGCGTTTTCGCGATGAAATCGTGCCCGTAGTGAATCTGCAAAAAAACGGTTTAGCTCAGGTGGTGGATACCGATGAGCAACCGCGCACAGATGCCAGCGCTGAAGGGCTGGCGCGGCTGATGCCGACGTTCGATACGCTCGGCTCCGTGACCGCGGGCAACGCCTCGTCAATCAACGACGGCGCAGCGGCGGTGATGATGATGAGTGAATCGAAAGCGATGGCGCTTAATCTGCCGATCCTGGCGCGGATCCGCGCGTTTGCCAGCGTCGGTGTTGATCCGGCATTAATGGGGATTGCCCCGGTTTACGCCACTCGACGCTGTCTGGAACGTGTAGGTTGGCAGCTGAATGATGTTGATCTGATTGAAGCGAACGAAGCGTTTGCAGCGCAGGCTATTTCGGTTGGCAAAGTGCTGGAATGGGATGAAAAACGCGTTAACGTCAACGGCGGCGCGATTGCGCTGGGTCATCCGATTGGCGCGTCTGGTTGTCGCATTCTGGTGTCACTGGTGCATGAAATGATCAAGCGTGATGCCCGAAAAGGGTTAGCGACACTGTGTATCGGCGGTGGGCAAGGCGTGGCGCTGGCGGTTGAACGCGAATAGCGGCTTCTTCACTGTTGGGTATGTTGAGTCCAAAAAAACGCCCTTCACGAGGAAGGGCAAGGCCAGTTACAGAAACACTCAAATTTATTGGCTATCGGATGGTACAAACCGAAAAGATAATTTATCGAAACGTCGTTTTAATTTATGTGATTCTCCGCGCACTTCTCTGTTAACGCCTGATCGCTGGCGATAAACTCATCATTTCTCTTCCTGTATTCAGCAGAACTTTGTTTTCAAACACGGTTTACCTTCTCTGGTGTCATTTTTTAAAGTTGACATAACCTATTGTTTTTAATTTGCATTATCTCAATTTGATAACGGCGTTTCCGCGCGTAACGTGATCGCTTTTGCATTTCTGATATTTTAATGCAGAAAAAATAAAACGCTGTTTTATTTGTAATTGAAAACCGCCCAGCAGGGGGCTAAGATGACCTCAACGGTAAAGCGAAACCGCTTTTCAAAATGAATCACTCTTGCTGGAGGTAATCGTGGACATCAGACAAAGCATCCACAGCGCGCACGCTAAAACGCTCGATACCCAAGGGCTGCGCAACGAATTTTTAGTTGAACAAGTATTTGTCGCCGACGAATACACCATGGTGTACAGCCACATCGATCGCATTATTGTTGGCGGCATTATGCCGGTTGCGAAGACCGTTTCCGTCGGTGGTGAGGTGGGCAAACAGTTAGGTGTGAGCGACTTCCTTGAGCGGCGCGAGCTAGGCGTTATCAACATCGGCGGGCCAGGTACGATCACCGTTGACGGTAAGTGCTATGAAATCGGCCATCGCGACGCGTTGTATGTGGGCAAAGGCGCGAAAGAAGTGGTGTTTGCCAGCGTGAATGCCGCGAAACCGGCCAAGTTTTACTACAACTGTGCGCCTGCTCACTCCACGTTCCCAACCAAAAAAGTGACGCCTGCCGACGTGGCTCCGGTGACGCTGGGCGATAACCTCACCAGTAACCGCCGCACCATCAATAAATACTTTGTGCCGGACGTGCTGGACACCTGCCAGCTCAGCATGGGCCTGACCGAACTGGAGCCGGGCAATCTGTGGAACACCATGCCGTGTCATACCCACGAACGTCGCATGGAAGTCTATTTCTATTTCAACATGGCCGATGACGCCTGCGTATTCCACATGATGGGGCAGCCGCAGGAGACACGTCATATCGTGATGCACAACGAACAGGCGGTGATTTCACCGAGCTGGTCGATTCATTCAGGCGTCGGGACTCAGGCGTACACCTTTATCTGGGGCATGGTCGGTGAAAACCAGGTCTTTGATGATATGGACCACGTTGCCGTGAAGGATCTGCGTTAAATCGCGGACAGCCAATAATCTTGCCTGTCCGAAGCAGGCGCGAAGGGAGTAAGGACATTTTATGATTCTCGATACATTTTCACTGGCAGGTAAAGTCGCTGTTGTCACCGGCTGTGATACCGGTTTAGGGCAGGGTATGGCGATTGGCCTGGCGGAAGCGGGCTGCGATATCGTTGGCATCAATATCGTTGAACCGACCGACACCATTGAACAGGTGACGTCACGCGGTCGCCGTTTCCTGAGCCTGACTGCCGATCTGCGTAACATCGACGGCATCCCACAGCTGCTGGAGCGCGCAGTGGCCGAGTTTGGTCACATCGACATTCTGGTCAACAACGC
This sequence comes from Scandinavium sp., assembly GCA_036495715.1. GTDB lineage: Bacteria > Pseudomonadota > Gammaproteobacteria > Enterobacterales > Enterobacteriaceae > Scandinavium. Next base: position 70,946 of record DASXML010000013.1, on the reverse strand, counting down.
CGGGCTGATTCGTCGTCAGGATGCGATCGAGTTCAGTGAAAAAGACTGGGACGACGTGATGAACCTGAACATCAAAGCGGTGTTCTTTATGGCTCAGGCGGCGGCGAAGCACTTTATCAGTCAGGGTAACGGCGGCAAGATAATCAACATCGCGTCGATGCTCTCTTTTCAGGGCGGGATCCGCGTGCCGTCTTACACCGCATCTAAAAGTGGTGTGATGGGCGTGACGCGTTTGCTGGCGAATGAGTGGGCAAAACACGGTATCAACGTGAATGCCATTGCGCCGGGTTATATGGCGACCAACAACACCGAACAGCTGCGCGCCGATGAGCAACGTAGCGCTGCCATTCTGGAGCGTATTCCTGCGGCACGTTGGGGTCTGCCGTCTGACCTGATGGGCCCAGTCGTGTTCCTGGCGTCGAGTGCGTCAGATTACATCAACGGCTATACCGTGGCGGTTGATGGCGGTTGGTTGGCGCGTTAAGGGTCAGAGTACAAATGATAGCCCTGCCGAATGGCGGGGTTTTTTGCATTCAAAATCTAAATATTAATAGTGCTAACATATTTGTGGAGTATGCGGATGTTCTATTCATGCAAATCGATCGGGTTATTTTGAGTTTGCGACGCTGTGCGTATAAATTATTAAGCTGCATTAATCAACTACGAATTTAAGTGGAATTCTCCATTAATTGGCATAAATAACGAGATTCGTACGGGATTATTTTGTGATTGCGCATGAATTGGTGCTTTTTTTCAATAAAAGGTTTTCAGAGAATTCTTGCGGGGATATATTAGCGAAAAATTACCTCTACGAGAAATGACCTACAGCTTATGTCAACGATGGATAGTAAACCGCAAAAGGACGCAGTGATCCCTTTCCCCCGTCCCGTTCAGGCTCTCAACGATGGACATGAAATCGATCTCCTTGCCCTGCTGGACATTCTCTGGAACGCGAAAAAACGCATACTGAGCATCGTTTTCTGTTTCGCTATGCTTGGGCTTATTGCCGCTCTCCTGCTACCGCAAAAATGGACCAGCACTTCCGTCATCACGCCCGCCGAACGGACACAACTGGTTCCACTCAACACATTACTCGCAACGGTTCAGGTGCTGGGTGTTGACGTCAATGTTGATAGCAACAGCATTTTTAATCTGTTTATCAAGAAGTTTAATTCATCGGTTTTACTTGAGGAGTTCATTAAATCCTCGCCGTTACTGATGGGCCAGTTTGATGGTGTGAAGATTGATCCCATGGAACTGCATCGTGCGATTGTCTCCGTTTCTGAGAAGATGAAAGCGGTAGATGATGCCGGTAATAAGAAAGAACCCACCACGCCGTATAGCTCGTGGACGCTTTCATTCACAGGCCCGCAGCCTGCGGAAGCGCAAAACATTCTGGCAGGCTACATGCAGTTTGTGGCCAATGAAGTGGTGAAGCAGACTCTTTCCAATATTCATGAAGCCGTGGCGATGAAAATTCAGGTCGAAAAACAGCGCCTGCAGTTGGATCGTGCGCAGTTGCAAAATGCAAAAGAGACTAAAATCAAGCGCCTGAATTATTCTTTGCAGGTGGCTAAAGCAGCCGGAATTAATAAGCCGGTCTACAGCCAGGGGCAAATGATAAAAGACGATCCGGATTTCTCCGTGACGTTGGGGGCTGAAGGGATCAATAAAAAAATTGAAATCGAAAAATCTATTACCGATGTCTCAGAACTGAATGCGGATATCCTTAATCGCGAATATCGCCTAAAGCAAATTGAGGCATTGAATATCCAAAATATTCAATTCCCGGTGGTGAATTATCAGCTGTCACCTTCTTTGCCTGTGAAGAAAGACGGTCCAGGGAGAAGTCTGATCATTTTGCTGGCTGCGCTGATGGGCGGGATGTTGGCCTGTGGGGCCGTACTGCTGCAGAACGCGCAGGCGTCTCGCCGTACACAGCGCTTGCTGGACGAACAAATGGTTTAAGAGTTCGATGAGAGAAAGGAGGACTTCGTCCTCCTTTCTGCATGGCAAAATAGGCATGGAACCGTCACGGTTCCTAAAGGAAATCTTCGCGAATCGGCGTGAAGGTATCGAGCAGAACGCCTGCTTTCAGGCACACGCAGCCGTGCATCACGTGCGGTTGTTTGTAGAGTGTATCTCCGGCGCGCACAACCTGCGTTTCGTCCCCGATAGTAAATTCAAACTCACCGGAAAGCACCGTGGTCAGCTGTTCATGCGGATGATTGTGCATCGGGCCAACCGCGTCCGTCTCAAAATGGACTTCCACAGCCATCATTTTGCCACCATGGGCCAGAATGCGGCGGGTGACACCGTTGCCCAGATCCTCAAGCGTCGTCTCGTTGTGCAAAACAAACATCGGCAAATCCTCAAATCAAAACATTGTTTCAATCAATTTATCCTGGTCGGATAAAAATGAAAACTTGCTTGCTGAGAAGTGGAAAGTTGATCACATCTCTGGTTCACTGTGGAAAACACTCTGAAAGGACACCCGATGAAAACGATTGGTCTGCTCGGCGGTATGAGCTGGGAGTCGACGATCCCTTACTATCGTCTAATTAATGAAGGGATTAAGCAGCGCCTTGGCGGTCTGCATTCGGCGAAGATCCTGATGCACAGCGTCGATTTTCACGATATAGAAGCCTGCCAGTCGGCGGGTGAGTGGGACAGAGCGGGCGAAATGCTCGCGCAAGCGGCGGCAGATCTGGAAAGTATCGGCGCGGAAGGTATCGTGTTGTGTACCAATACAATGCATAAAGTGGCGTCGCACATTGAATTACGCTGTGGAGTTCCGTTCCTGCATATTGCCGATGCCACTGGGCGCGCCATCGAAAAACAGGGCGTACGTAACGTCGCGCTGTTAGGCACGCGCTACACCATGGAACAAGATTTCTACCGGGGCCGTCTTGAGCAAGAATTTTCGCTGAACACGCTCATTCCAAACGCCGATGAACGCGCGCGTATTAATCAGATTATTTTTGAGGAGCTGTGCCTCGGTACCTTCACGGAGGCATCGCGCGCTTACTATGCGCAGGCTATTGAGCGTCTGGTGGGTGAGGGCGCAGAGGGCGTTATTTTTGGCTGCACCGAAATCGGCCTGCTGGTTCCGGCCGATCGCAGCCCGGTGCCAGTGTTCGATACCGCCGCACTGCATGCCTCTGATGCCGTCGACTTTATGCTGTCCTGACGCGGTTGAGCTTTTCTTCCAGCGGCGCGACCAGGCTCTGCACGGTGTCTTGCAGATGCGTGATAAAGGCATCCACGAGCGCAGAGCCTGGGCGATGCAACGGGCGGATCAGGCTGACGGTAAAAGGAACATCCACGCTAAAGCGTCGAATCGCAATACCGCTGTCATCGCCGCTCCAGGCATAATCCAATGCGGTAAACGGGTTAACGACCGAAATCCCCACACCCGCTCGCACCATCGCGCAGATGGATGCCGCGCTGTGCGTTTCTACCACCATCCGGCGGTGGACGCCATGTTCGGTAAACAGGCCGTCAAGCAACTGACGATAGCTGTCAGTACGCGAAAGGCTGATGTAGTTCTGGCCCTCAAAATCTTGTGGCGTCAGCACTGTTTTTTCCGCCAACGGATGCGTTGCAGGTAACACACAGACTTCATTCATACTCAGTAGTGGCGTGCGCTCCGTGCCCGGCGGCGTGTGCAGTGTTTCCGTTAACCCCAAATCATGGCGCTGGGCCGATAGCCACTCTTCCAGCAGAGGGGATTCCTGCGGCACAATTTGCAAGCTGACATCTGGATAACGCGCCAGAAAAGGCTGTAAAAGCGCCGGTAAAAAGGATTGCGAAAAGACCGGCAAGCAGACCACGGACAGTTCACCCTGGCGAAATTCGCGCAGGCTTTCTGCGGTGCTGAGAATTTTGTCCAGCCCATACCACGAACGCTGCACCTCTTCGAACAGCCGCAAACCTTGAACGGTTGGATGCAAACGCCCGCGATTGCGTTCGAACAGTTTCAGGCCCAGGACTTTCTCAAGCCTTGCCAGTTCACGGCTGACTGTCGGTTGCGAGGTGTGCAGCATTGTCGCCGCTTCCGTTAGGTTGCCGGTGGTCATTACTGCATGAAAAATTTCAATGTGACGCAAATTCGCGGTGGGCATGGTTATTCCTTTCCTTACGTTATCCATATCAATTTTGCATGAAGTCTGGATGAAACGATATTTTTTATTCGACATACACTGTGGCGTAATCGAGGAATAGCGATTACACCGGAGTTTCACCATGCCACGCCCACTGAATAATACGGATACCGATCTCAATGCTGAGAACCTGCTGCGCCTGCCTGCTGAATTTGGCTGTCCGGTGTGGGTTTACGATGCGGCGATCGTTCGCCAGAAAATTGCGCAGCTAAGCCAGTTCGATGTGGTGCGTTTCGCGCAAAAAGCCTGCTCTAACATTCACATTCTGCGCCTGATGCGCGAGCAGGGCGTGAAGGTCGATTCCGTGTCGCTCGGTGAAATCGAGCGTGCGCTGGCCGCGGGTTACGATCCGAAAACACATCCGGACGATATCGTGTTTACCGCCGATATGATTGATGACGCGACTCTCGCTCGTGTCAGTGAACTGAAGATCCCGGTCAACGCCGGTTCTGTCGATATGCTGGCGCAACTTGGGGCTGTTTCCCCAGGCCATCGTGTCTGGCTGCGAGTGAATCCAGGCTTCGGTCACGGTCACAGCCAGAAAACCAATACCGGCGGTGAAAACAGCAAACACGGGATTTGGTACAGCGATTTGCCGGATGCGCTGGAAGTAATTCAGCGCTATCAGCTTAAGTTAGTGGGTATTCACATGCACATTGGCTCCGGCGTGGACTACGGTCATCTGGAGCAGGTGTGCGGCGCGATGGTGCGGCAGGTGGTGGAATTTGGTCAGGATCTGGAAGCGATTTCCGCAGGCGGCGGGCTGTCGATTCCTTATCGTTATGATGAAGAAACCATCGACACTAACCATTATTTTGGTCTGTGGAATGCCGCTCGCGAGCAAATTGCAAAGCATCTGGGGCATCCGGTCAAACTGGAAATCGAACCGGGACGTTTCCTGGTGGCGGAATCCGGTGTGCTGGTGGCGCAGGTGCGCAGCGTGAAAAACATGGGCAGCCGTCACTTTGTGCTGATCGATGCGGGCTTTAACGATCTGATGCGTCCGTCGATGTATGGCAGCTATCACCATATTTCTGCGCTGGCGGCAGATGGGCGTGATTTATCACAGGCCGCGCTGGTCGATACCGTTGTCGCTGGCCCGCTGTGTGAGTCGGGCGATGTGTTTACGCAGCAGGAAGGCGGCAAAGTGGAAACGCGTGCGTTGCCGCAGGTGGTGCCGGGTGATTATCTGGTGCTGCACGATACCGGCGCGTATGGCGCGTCGATGTCGTCCAACTACAACAGCCGTCCATTGCTGCCGGAAGTGCTGTATGACAACGGCAGCGCAAGGCTTATCCGTCGTCGTCAGACCATTCAGGAACTGCTGGCGCTGGAACTGTTCTGATAAAATGGGCCGATAGTGACCGATTCGCGTAGCACCAATTTTCCGGTGAACGCTGGAAGGGTTTCTATCGGCAAACCGTTGGCGAGTTTAATCGCCTGATCGATAGCGGTGGTTATCATGTTGTCGATCGGCAAATAAACCGTTGAAAGCCCCGGTTCAAGCCATTTTGCGCTTGGCGCATCGTCAAAGCCGAACAGGGAAATATCCTGCGGGATCCTTAAGTCTGCCTGATGCAATGCTTTAGACGCCCCAAGTGCCATATCGTCGTTACAGGCAAACAGGGCGCTGAATTTCACTTTCTCTTCCAGCAATTGCTGACACAGTTCATAACCGCGCGTCATGCCGGAATCTCCGTACTTCACTTTGCTCTGATCCCAGGCGATACCGTGCTTTTCCAGCGCGCTGCGATAACCCTGTAAGCGCGCTTTACCCGTTGGCGTGTGAATGGGAACGGTAATGCAGGCTATGTCGCGGTGGCCCTGGGTTATCAGGTAATCGACCGCCTGAAACGCCGCGTCCTGCTGTTCAAAGAATACACAGCGATCGCGTGCCTGGCTGACATCACGGTTGATAACCACCACTGGCATGGCGATGGAATTGATGAGCTTCATGATGGCTTTTTCGCTCATGAAACGGGTGTAAAGCACAATGGCATCACACTGGCGGTCGGCGAGCATTTGTACCGCTTGTTCTTCGCGCTCCGGCGTGTCGTGACCGTCGGTGACGATCAGCTGTTTGCCGTGCGTTTCCGTCTGGCGAGAGGCCTGCTGGAGCAGCCGTCCGAAATAGAAACCGTCAAAGGTGGAGACCACCAGGCCAATGCTGTTGCTGGTCTGGTTCGCCAGGGAACGCGCCAAAAAGTTTGGGCGATAACCCAATTCTTCCATGGCGTTGTACACCTGCTTTCGGGTGCTTTCTTTGACCTGACCTGTGCCGTTCAGTACACGGGAAACGGTCGCTTTCGACACGCCTGCGCGTAATGAGACATCCAGCATTGTTGCCATTGTTGATTCCTGAAGCCACATAATTGCTGCAGTTTATCACAGACATTTAGGGGCATATCTCCTGCGTTCGTTACAAATAACTATCGCGATCACGCTTTTGACAGCGTTTCGCTGAAATACCCCTCTAATGACGATTCGCAGTGGACGATGTGTTGAGAAGGCGCATCTCCTGAAAATGCGTGGAGTTTTGCTATTATAACTCCCGCTCAGGTTACATGCAGACTCGGATGATATGTGGAGAAGGTCGTGTCTATGCTAGGGATAAGTCCTTATTATTTGATTTTATGGGGAAATTGATGTGATCATTCAGCCATTGTATGAGGTCCCGCAGCACGCCCGGCAGGTGACCGACTGGCTGTGGCAGGCGTTTGGCGGTGTGGCCATGCCGCGTGAGTTCTTCTCCAGTATTATCGAACACAGCCAGAAACCTGACGCGCTGCCGCTGACTTTCGTCATGACAGAAAACGATAGGGTAGTGGCGACGGTGGGGTTATGGCGTTGTGATCTGATCAGCCGTCAGGATCTGTTTCCGTGGCTGGCGGCGCTGTATGTCGACGAATCTGTACGTGGGCAGGGTATTGCGGGGATGCTACAAACGCACGTGATGGAGTACGCCCGCAGCAAAGGTTTTAGCGAGCTGCATCTCTATTCCGCATGCCGTGATTTTTATGAGCGTTTTGGCTGGCAATACATCGGTGATGGTATCGAGTATCCCGCCACCACCGTGCATTTATATCGCTACGAACTTTGCGCTTCTACCAGCGCAATGACGGAGTGACGACGTACCAGTGTTGGGCTGAAAAGGTGCGTAATTTCCGGTAGAGGTCGTTTATCGGCGAGTGCCAGCGCCAGCTCTGCGGCCTGTGTCGCCATCGTGACAATCGGGTAACGCACGGTCGTCAGACGCGGGCGAACATAGCGCGAAATCAGCACGTCATCGAAACCAATCAGCGAAATCTCCCCCGGCACGTCGATACCGTTATCATTCAATACGCCCATCGCCCCGGCGGCCATCGAGTCGTTGTAGCAGGCGACGGCGGTAAAGTTTTTCCCCCGACCCAACAGTTCGGTCATCGCCTGTTCACCGCCGCTTTCATCAGGTTCACCTAAGGTCACCAGCCGCTCATTGCAGGGCAAACCGCTCTCTTTCAGCGCGTCGTAATAGCCTTGCAAACGATCTTCGGCGTCAGAAATGGCGTGGTTAGAGCAGAGATAGCCAATTTTAGTGTGGCCCTGCTGAATCAAATGGCGAGTGGCGAGCCATGCGCCGTAGCGATCGTCGAGCGCAACGCAGCGTTCTTCAAAGCCGGGCAGGATCCTGTTGATCAACACCATGCCGGGGATCTGCTTCATCAAACCAATCAGTTCTTCATCAGGCAGCACTTTGGCGTGAACGACCAGCGCCGCACAACGATGACGAATGAGCTGTTCAATGGCCTGGCGCTCTTTTTTCTCGTTATGATAACCATTGCCAATCAGTAGGAAATTGCCGGTGTGATAGGCCACTTGCTCAACGGCTTTGACCATCGCACCAAAAAAGGGATCGGACACATCGCCTACCACCAAACCGACGGTTTCCGTCGATTGCTGCGCCAGCGCACGGGCATTGGCATTGGGGTGATAGCTAAGGGCTTCCATCGCGGAAGAGACCGCCTGGCGTGAGGCATCGCTGGCTTTTGGAGAGTTGTTGATAACCCGGGAGACGGTGGCCACTGAAACACCTGCCATTCGGGCCACATCCTTTATTGTCGCCATATCATGCCTTTTAAAGAGGGAAAACGGTTACACCTTCTCAGTGTTACGGAAAAGCCAGTGCTGTTCAAGGTTAAGCGCCAGTGGACTGACGCAAATGTGACGCAGAGGGGCATGGCGGGTGAGAAAGTTACACAGCACGTCACGGGCAAATGAAAATGAAAAAGGTGAATTCAAATCTTTGGTTACACTTTGCGATTAGCTGTTGCGAATGATCGCTGGAGGATTCAGCAATCTGGTTGATACTCTGATTATCCCAGAGGTATTGATAGGTGAAGTCGACCCCAAAGGGAAGGCCACTTAATTACACCAGCCTGCGCAGATGCGCAGGTTTTTTTTGTCCTAAATTTCATAACTGTAACAGTAAGCGATAATCGTAACACATCGTTGCACTTAGGCTCATTCGCTTGCGTTTTCTCAGTGGCAGTTTATGGGGCCAAAAGCCACAATCAAAGTCCCAGAGGTATTGATTGGTGAGAATTTTTTAGTACGATTTTCGTACTTCTCTACTTGCACCGACCTGCGCAGATGCGCAGGTTTTTTTTGCCTAAAATCCGCCTCCGCACTGCTCTTCCTGCCAACAGTCATGTACTCTGCATAAAGTCATTTTTTGCCAAATGGAGTTGATATGCTGTTGGGCTTTTTTCGATTTATTTTCAGAGTGATGTTCCGGGTCAACGTAACCGGAAACGCAGCGGCATTGCGCCAGCCAAAGGTGCTGATTACCCCCAATCACGTCTCTTTTATTGACGGCATTCTGCTGGCGCTGTTTTTACCCGTACGCCCGGTATTTGCGGTCTACACCTCAATTAGCCAGAAATGGTTTATGCGCTGGCTGACGCCGCTGATTGATTTTGTGCCGCTTGATCCGACAAAACCGATGTCTATCAAACATCTGGTGCGTTTAGTGGAGCAGGGCCGCCCGGTGGTGATTTTCCCGGAAGGGCGCATTTCCATTACCGGCTCGCTGATGAAAATCTACGACGGTGCGGCTTTTGTTGCGGCCAAATCGCAAGCCGTAGTGGTGCCGGTTCGCATTGAAGGCGCCGAGCTGACATTTGCCAGCCGTTTGAAAGGGCGGGTAAAACGCCGTCTTTTCCCGCGTATTCACATACATATTTTACCGCCGACCACGCTGCCAATGCCGGAAGCACCGCGCGCTCGCGATCGTCGTAAAATCGCCGGTGAAATGCTGCATCAAATCATGATGGAAGCCCGGATGGCGGTGCGTCCGCGTGAAACGCTGTACGAGGCATTGCTCACTGCGCAATATCGTTATGGCGACCGCAAACCGTGCATTGAAGACATAAATTTCCAGCCGGATAACTACCGTAAACTGCTGACGAAGACGCTGTTCGTGGCGCGCATTCTGGAAAAATACAGTGCGAAAGGCGAGAAAATTGGCCTGATGTTACCGAATGCCGGGATCAGCGCGGCGGTCATTTTCGGTGCTATCGCGCGCGGGCGAATTCCGGCGATGATGAACTATACCTCGGGTATCAAAGGGCTTTCGAGCGCCATCACCGCGGCGGAAATCAACACCATTTTCACCTCCCGTACGTTCCTTGAAAAAGGCAAACTGTGGCATTTGCCGGAACAGCTGACGCAAGTGCGCTGGGTGTTTCTGGAAGATTTAAAAGGCGATGTCACCGTTGCTGACAAACTGTGGATTTTCGGTCATCTGTTAATGCCGCATTTGGCGCAGGTCAAACAGCAACCGGAAGATGCCGCGATAGTGCTGTTTACCTCCGGTTCTGAAGGGAATCCTAAAGGCGTGGTGCACAGCCATAAAAGTATTCTGGCCAATGTCGAGCAGATTAAAACCATCGCCGACTTTACCGCCCACGATCGTTTTATGTCGGCGCTGCCGCTGTTCCACTCTTTCGGCCTGACCGTTGGCCTGTTCACGCCACTGCTGACCGGGGCAGAAGTCTTCCTTTACCCTAGCCCGCTGCATTATCGCATTGTGCCGGAGCTGGTCTACGATCGTAACTGTACGGTGCTGTTCGGCACCTCAACGTTCCTCGGTCATTACGCCCGTTTTGCCAATCCATATGACTTCCACAAAGTGCGTTACGTGGTCGCTGGGGCTGAGAAACTGCAAGAGAGCACGAAGCAAATCTGGCAGGACAAATTTGGTCTGCGCATTCTGGAAGGCTACGGCGTGACGGAATGCGCGCCGGTGGTGTCGATTAACGTGCCGATGGCGGCAAAGCCCGGCACGGTAGGCCGTATTTTACCGGGCATGGATGCGCGTTTGTTGGCTGTGCCGGGTATCGATGAAGGCGGGCGTTTACAGCTGAAAGGGCCGAATATCATGCACGGCTACCTGCGCGTCGAAAATCCGGGCGTTCTGGAGTTGCCGACGGCAGAGAATCAGAACGGCGAACTGGAAACCGGCTGGTACGACACGGGCGATATTGTGCTGTTTGACGAGCAAGGGTTTGTGCAAATTCAGGGCCGCGCAAAGCGTTTCGCCAAAATTGCAGGCGAAATGGTGTCACTGGAAATGGTCGAGCAACTGGCGTTGGCGGTGTCACCTGACAAACTGCACGCCACGGTTATCAAACCCGATGCAAGCAAAGGCGAGGCTTTGGTGTTGTTTACCACCGATGCGGAGCTGACGCGCGACAAACTGCAACAGCAGGCGCGTTCAAGCGGCGTGCCGGAACTGGCGGTGCCGCGCGATATTCGTTTCCTCAAACAGTTACCGGTACTGGGCAGCGGCAAACCCGATTTTGTCGCCCTTAAAGAGCAGGTCGATCAGGTGGAAAAAACGCATGAGTGAGTCAGTGCACACTAACACGTCGCTGCGGTCAAAAGGCATGATGGCGGTGCTCTGCGCCCAGTTTTTGTCGGCGTTTGGCGATAACGCGCTGCTGTTTGCCACTCTGGCGCTGATGAAACAACAGTTCTACCCGGACTGGAGTCAGCCGGTTTTGCAGATGGTGTTTGTGGGCGCTTACATTCTTTTTGCGCCGTTTGTCGGGCAGTTTGCCGACAGCTTCCCGAAAGGTCGGGTGATGATGGTCGCCAACAGCATGAAGTTGATTGGCGCGGCGTCTATTTGTCTGGGCGTGAATCCATTCATTGGCTATACGCTGGTGGGTGTAGGGGCGGCGGCTTATTCGCCAGCAAAATACGGCATTCTTGGCGAGTTAACCACCGGTGACAAACTGGTGAAAGCCAACGGCCTGATGGAGTCCTCCACTATCGCCGCTATTTTGTTGGGTTCCGTGGCGGGCGGTGTTCTGGCCGATTGGCATGTGCTGGCAGCGCTGAGCGTATGTGCGCTGGTGTACGCCGGGGCAGTCGTCGCCAATCTCTTCATCACCCGTTTACCTGCGGCAAGAACCGGACAGTCCTGGCGTTTTAATGCCATGACCGGCAGTTTTTTCTTTGCGTGCAAAACGCTGTGGCGCAATCGGGAGACCCGTTTCTCGTTAGTCGGCACGAGCCTGTTCTGGGGCGCGGGTGTTACGCTGCGTTTCTTGCTGGTGCTGTGGGTGCCGGTGGCGCTTGGCATTACCGATAACGCGACGCCAACGTATTTGAATGCGATGGTGGCTGTCGGGATTGTGGTGGGCGCAGGCGCGGCGGCGAAGTTAGTGACGCTGGAAACGGTAGCCCGTTGCATGCCAGCCGGTGTATTGATTGGCGTTGCGGTGGTTATTTTCGCAATACAACATGCGCTGTTACCGGCTTACGTCTTGCTGCTGTTATTGGGCATATGCGGCGGTTTCTTTGTGGTACCGCTGAATGCGCTGTTGCAGGATCGCGGGAAACAGACGGTCGGTGCAGGCAACGCGATTGCGGTACAGAACCTCGGCGAAAACAGCGCAATGCTGGTTATGCTTGGGCTTTATTCGCTGGCAGTGATGGTCGGGATTCCGGTCGTGGGCGTGGGGATTGGTTTCGGCACGCTGTTTGGGCTGGCGATTGCTGCGCTGTGGGTGTGGGGAAAAAGATAAAAAAATGCCCGGTGGCGCGATGTTTATCAGGACTACGAAGTCGGGTAGGCCTGTCAGCGCCGCCGGGCAGTGGGTCGCTTACGGTGCCGGGTAGGTGTAAACCTGATGCACCGCTTCAATTTCTGCCAGAACGTCTTCGCTCAACTCCAGATGCAGACTTTCCACGTTAGTTTTCAACTGCTCCATCGTCGTCGCGCCCAGCAGGGTGCTGGCAACGAACGGCTGACGGCGAACAAACGCTAATGCCATCTGAGCGGGATCAAGACCGTGGCGTTTCGCGATATCGACATACGCCGCCACCGCTTTCTGTGATTGTTCGCCGCTGTAACGAGTAAAGCGGCTGAAAAGCGTATTACGCGCGCCTGCCGGATTTGCCCCGTTCAGATATTTGCCTGTCAGCGTACCGAACGCCAGGCAAGAATAGGCCAGCAACTCCACGCCTTCATACTGACTCACTTCCGCCAAACCCACTTCGTAGCTGCGATTAAGCAGGCTGTAAGGGTTTTGAATGGTGGTGATGCGCGGCAAATCATGTTTGTCAGCAAGATGCAGATAACGCATCACGCCAAACGCCGTTTCGTTCGACACGCCGATATAGCGGATTTTGCCTGCGCGCTGGAACTCGGTCAGTGCTTCCAGGGTTTCCAGCAGCGTGATAACCGGTTGAGATTCGGTCCACTCATAGCCCAGTTTGCCGAAGCAGTTGGTTGGGCGCTGCGGCCAGTGAACCTGATACAGGTCGAGGTAATCGGTTTGCAGGCGAGTCAGGCTGTTGTGTAGCGCGTCACGAATGTTTTTGCGATCGAGCGCCTGATTCGGGCGAATACCGCTGTCATTATTGCGCGATGGGCCACTGACTTTAGACGCCAGCACCAGTTTTTCACGGCAGCCGTGTTTCGCCAGCCAGTTGCCGACGTAGGTTTCGGTCAGACCCTGGGTTTCCGGGCGCGGGGGGACAGGGTACATCTCAGCGACGTCAATCAGGTTAATGCCCTGAGCAACGGCGTAATCGAGCTGTGTATGGGCGTCGGCTTCGCTGTTTTGTTCACCAAACGTCATAGTGCCCAGCCCAAGAGTACTGATTTCCAGTGAGCTGTGGGGGATACGGTGATAGTGCATAGCCGCCTTCCTTCCTTTCTTTTATATCGACAACGTTATATCAACAACGTCAGGAGGCGCGCGAAGTGCGTCCTGACAAAGGAATATAAACATGGCAGATGCGAGGAAAAAGCGGAAGTAAAAAATCAAAAAAGGCCAGACGAGCTGACCTGTTTTCTTTTAGCGCTTAATGATTTGGGATACGTCGTCACGATTAATCTGCATTCTGTTGCCTTGCTGATCTTCGTAACTGATAAGGCCGGTGTCGTCGTCGACTTCCGGTTTGCCATCCGTCAGGATCATACGGCCATCTTTTGTGGCCATCACGTAGTCAGTGCTGCAACCGGAAACAGCAAATGCCAACCCTACCGCGGAAATTAAAACTGCCCATTTTGTCATCATTATCACCCTTAATATGACCGCAACTCATATCATTCTAGTAATAACCCGGTCAGCAGTAAGTAAAAAGCAGTAAAATCTTAAAAAGATTGCGGGGCAGCCCTCATTTTGTGGGCTGCCGTTGAATTTAAAGCGGATTTTTTTTGTTTCGCAGTAAATTGAGAGTTTCCACTGCAATGGAGAAAAACATCGCGAAATAGATATAGCCCTTCGGTACATGAATACCAAAACTTTCTAATATTAACGTAAAGCCGACCAGGATCAGGAATGCGAGCGCCAGCATTTTGACTGAGGGATGTCGGTCAACGAATTCGCCAATAGGCCGGGCAGCAAACATCATGACTCCCACGGCAATGACCACGGCGGCCATCATAATAAACAGATGATCGGACAGGCCTACGGCGGTAATAACCGAATCGAGACTGAAAATAATGTCCAGCAGCATGATTTGCACGATAGCGCCGAAAAACGAGTGAACGTTGGTTTTTAGCCCTTCTTCTTCACCCTCAATCGATTCATGGATCTCTTTACTTGCTTTCCAGATAAGGAACAAGCCGCCAAATAAGAGAATCAAATCGCGCGCAGAGTAGGCGTGTTCGAACAGGGTAAACAGCGGATGGGTCAGTCTGACCACCCAGGCAATAGAGGCCAGCAACGCCAGACGCATCACCATCGCCGCAAACAGACCTATGCGACGCGCATGATTACGCTGCGCCGTTGGGAGTTTTGCCACCACCAGAGAGAGAAAAATAATATTGTCGATACCCAGCACGATCTCGAGGATCGTTAACGTCCCAAGCGCCATCCACGCGTTAGGATCGGTTACCCATGCAAATAACATTGTAAGTCCTGCCAAAAACGAAAAACGGGATTATAAGCGCTTGCGACGTCTTAGCCCAAACGAATCCTGTCAGAGTAAAAAATGCTGCGCCAGCAGGGCGGCGGTGAAGTTCTTTTTCAGATAGAAGCCGCGGGGTAATGTCAGAATGGGTTCCCCGTGCGTGCCGACAGCCTCGGTCAGGGCTTTGCTGTTGGCGGCTTTAGGGCGTAATTGCAACACCTCACCGTGACGCGCGGTAATGCGTTCAACCTGGCCGAGCACAATCAAATCCATTAACTCTTCCCAGTCCATTCGTAACTGACGTTCTTCGTCTTCGTTCGGACTCCACAGTAGCGGCGCGCCGACATGGCGTTCCGCTAACGGGATCGTGCGCTCACCTTCTACTGGGATCCACAGCACGCGTTTGAGCTTATGCCTTACGTGGCTGGTTTCCCAGGTGACACCGCTGTTGCCCGTCAGTGGGGCTACGCAAACAAACGTGGTTTCCAAAGGGCGACCGTTGCGGTCGATTGGAATGGTTTTCAGTTCGACGCCGAGTGCTGCGAAATCTTGCTCGGGTTTGCTTCCTGCACTTGCGCCCAACCAAATCTCCAGCAGCACGCCCGTCCAGCCCTTATCTCGCTTTAAATCGGGGGGAATAGGGGTGTTTGCCATCGCCGCCAGTTCACCCAGTGTATAACCCGCCAGTTTCTGCGCCTGGGCTAGAAGGTGGGCTTCAGACTGTGGGGGGGAACACAGCGGAGAGAGAAGGGACATAAATGAACGCCTATGGTGAAAAAATGAGCGGGGTTTATCCCCGTTATAAAAAGAGTTTACCCCTTTCTGGATAACTACGCCAATACGATGATTTAATAGTGTTTTTTGATTAGTTTGAGCGACTTTTTTTCACGCTAAAAAAGGTTTTCCCATTCTGGTCACTGGCAATGAACAGGATCTTACCCCCTGTTATCCACAGAAAAGTGGGATAACTGGGTAAAACCCCCACTACTGTTTCCATTTACAGGCTTGACGTGCGACGAAAATCCAATTTTTACACAAAAAGTGTTTAAGTTAGTGGCACAATCTGTGGATAAAAACGACGTTGTTCGATCTTTCGTCAGTGAAAGGATCGCACATGTGACGATCGTCACGTTGTGGCATGTTTTAGTAAAAATAAGTATTCTAAGATAATGAAAATTATAATTTTATTTTAATGTTGATAAATTATGTTTTTCGGACTATTCAAGGTTTTCCCATGGTAGTTCCGTACTTCTTCACAACTCTATCCACAGAAAAAGTGAATAAAATGGCCCGGAAAAGGGGGCTTCTGTTTATAACTTCGATGATTGCTGTGAGTTATTCAATTGTTATCCGGTGTTATCGCCGTAAGAGAGTGGTTTACCGTTTCCGGCGAGTGTGAAACAATCATTCACATTGAAAATTGTTTTTAGAGGTAGTCCGGTGATTGATGACGATGGCTACCGCCCAAATGTTGGAATTGTAATCTGCAATCGTCAGGGTCAAGTCATGTGGGCCAGGCGATACGGTCAGCATTCCTGGCAGTTCCCTCAGGGAGGGATCAATCCAGGCGAATCTGCTGAGCAGGCGATGTATCGGGAGCTGTTTGAAGAGGTCGGATTAAGCCGTAAAGATGTGCGGATCCTGGCGTCTACCCGTAATTGGTTGCGTTACAAGTTGCCGAAACGTTTGGTGCGTTGGGACACAAAGCCGGTTTGTATCGGCCAGAAACAAAAATGGTTTCTCTTACAGTTAATTGGCAGTGATGCCGAGATCAACATGCAAACCAGCAGTACACCGGAGTTCGATGGTTGGCGCTGGGTAAGTTACTGGTACCCGGTGCGTCAGGTGGTGTCGTTTAAACGCGATGTCTACCGTCGGGTGATGAAGGAATTTGCAGCTGTTGTGCTGGCGCTGACGGAAAGTACGCCCAAGCCGCAGAACACAGCCCCTGCATATCGACGTAAAAGAGGTTAAGCCACGCACATTATGCTCACCCGGTTGCGAGAAATAGTAGAGAAAGTGGCAAGCGCCCCTCGTGTGAACGAGGCGCTTGATATTCTGGTAACGGACATTTGCCAGGCAATGGAAACCGAAGTTTGTTCGGTTTACCTCGCTGACCACGACCGACGCTGCTATTACCTGATGGCGACTCGCGGGCTGAAAAAGCCGCGAGGACGCACTATCACCCTCGCATTTGATGAAGGTGTCGTTGGCCTGGTGGGACGCCTGGCGGAGCCCATTAACCTCGCGGATGCGCAAAAGCATCCGAGCTTCAAATACATCCCGTCTGTAAAAGAAGAAAAATACCGCGCCTTCCTCGGTGTTCCCATTATCCAGCGCCGTCAACTACTGGGCGTGTTGGTGGTACAGCAACGCGAGCTGCGTCAGTTTGACGAAAGCGAAGAGTCTTTCCTCGTTACACTTGCCACACAAATGGCGGCAATTCTCTCTCAGTCTCAGCTAACGGCTCTGTTTGGGCAATACCGCCAGACGCGTATTCGCGCGCTTCCGGCGTCTTCTGGGGTTGCCATTGCGCAAGGCTGGATGGACGCCACGCTGCCGTTAATGGAGCAGGTTTATGAAGCGTCGACGCTGGATTCCGCGCTTGAACGCGAACGTCTGACCCAGGCGCTGGAAGACGCCGCAGGTGAATTTCGTCGCTACAGTAAGCGTTTTGCCGCCGGTGCGCAAAAAGAAACCGCCGCCATCTTTGACCTCTATTCACACTTATTATCAGACGCTCGTCTGCGCAAAGAGCTGTTTGCGGAAGTGGATAAAGGCTCGGTGGCGGAGTGGGCGGTCAAAACCATCATCGAGAAGTTTGCCGATCAGTTTGCGGCCCTGAGCGATGGCTACCTTAAAGAGCGCGCCGGGGATCTACGCGCCCTCGGTCAGCGTCTGTTATTCCATCTCGATGATACCGTTCAGGGTGCGAATACCTGGCCGGAACGTTTTGTGTTGGTGGCTGATGAACTATCGGCAACGACGCTCGCAGAAGTGCCACAAGACAGGCTGACGGGCGTCGTCGTGCGCGATGGTGCAGCGAACTCGCATGCGGCCATCATGGTGCGTGCGCTAGGCATTCCAACTGTGATGGGCGCGGACATCCAACCTGCGGTACTGCATGGTCGGATGCTAGTGGTTGACGGTTATCGCGGTGAAATTCTGGTCGACCCGGAACCGGTGCTGTTGCAGGAATATCAGCGGCTGGTCACCGAAGAAAACGAGCTTAGCCGTATTGCCGAAGATGATGTGGAGCGCCCGGCACAACTCAAAAGTGGCGAGCGCGTCAAAGTCATGCTGAATGCAGGTTTAAGCCCGGCGCACGAAGAAAAGCTCGGCAGCCGCATCGACGGCATTGGCCTCTATCGCACAGAAATACCGTTCATGTTGCAAAGCGGTTTCCCCTCGGAAGAAGAACAAGTTTCGCAGTATCAGGGCATGTTGCAGATGTTCAACGACAAGCCCGTCACGCTGCGTACGCTCGACGTCGGCGCGGATAAACAACTGCCGTATATGCCCATCAGTGAAGAGAATCCTTGCCTGGGCTGGCGTGGGATCCGCATCACGCTCGATCAGCCAGAGATCTTCCTGATCCAGGTGCGCGCGATGCTGCGTGCCAATGCCGCGACCGGTAATCTCAGCATTTTGCTGCCGATGGTCACTAGCATTGATGAGGTCGACGAAGCAAAACGCCTGATCGAACGTGCCGGACGCGAAGTGGAAGAGATGATCGGCTATGAGATCCCGAAACCGCGTATCGGTGTGATGCTGGAAGTACCTTCAATGGTGTTTCTGATGACGCACCTGACCAGCCGGGTCGATTTCATTTCTGTTGGCACGAACGATCTGACGCAGTATTTACTGGCAGTCGATCGCAACAATACCCGTGTCGCAAGTATTTACGATAGCCTGCACCCGGCGTTGCTTCGCGCATTATCCATGATTGCGCAAGATGCGGAGCGCTTCGGCATCGATCTGCGCGTCTGCGGTGAAATGGCGGGTGACCCAATGTGCGTCACTATTCTGATTGGCCTTGGCTTCCGCCATTTGTCGATGAACGGGCGCTCGGTAGCACGCGTGAAGTATCTTCTGCGAAATATTGAGCTTGAGGAGGCGCAAAATCTTGCTCAGCGTAGCCTTGATGCACAGTTAGCCACCGAGGTGCGTCATCAGGTTGCGGCCTTTATGGAGCGCCGTGGTCTGGGTGGTCTGATTCGCGGCGGCCGATAAGCGTTAACGCCCGATGGCCTCAGCGCTATCTGGCTGCGCAAATGCTGTACTGGTCACACTTCGTTTATACATATCTTTTACATCTTTCCCCGCAGCCCCGCCTTCTGCCTTGTGCTATCATTCGCACCTTTGGGGCAGCCAACAGGTTGCGCGTCTCTACCGCTGACCACTTTCGGCGGAATAACAAGCATTTGTGGTGACAGATGAATAGTGGTTATCTGCATTTCCCGGAGTTTGATCCGGTGATTTTTTCCATTGGACCGGTCTCGCTTCATTGGTACGGACTCATGTACCTGGTCGGCTTTATCTTCGCGATGTGGTTGGCGTCTCGCAGGGCGAATCGACCGGGCAGCGGCTGGACGAAAAACGAAGTTGAAAATCTGCTGTATGCAGGTTTCCTCGGGGTGTTCCTCGGCGGGCGCATTGGCTATGTATTTTTCTACAACATGCCGGTGTTCCTCAGCGATCCGTTATATCTGTTCCGCGTCTGGGACGGCGGTATGTCGTTCCACGGTGGCCTGATTGGCGTTATCGTGGTGATGATTGTCTTCGCTAAACGCACCAAGCGCACCTTCTTCCAGGTCGCTGACTTCATCGCGCCACTGATCCCGTTTGGCCTCGGTGCCGGGCGTTTGGGCAACTTCATTAACGGCGAGCTGTGGGGCCGTGTTGACCCTTCGTTCAAATACACGATGCTATTCCCTGGCTCCCGCGCGGAAGACCTGGCATTACTGCCGTCACACCCTGAATGGCAATCTCTGTTCGATCAGTATGGCGTGCTGCCGCGTCACGCGTCACAGCTGTACGAACTGGCGCTGGAAGGCGTTGTGCTGTTTATCATCCTCAATCTGTTTATCCGTAAACCGCGCCCGACGGGCTCTGTTTCAGGCTTGTTCCTGATTGGTTACGGTCTGTTCCGTATCATTGTTGAATTCTTCCGCCAGCCGGATGCGCAATTTACCGGCGAGTGGGTGCAATACATCAGCATGGGGCAGATTCTCTCCATTCCGATGGTGCTGGCAGGTGTCATCATGATGGTCTGGGCATATCGTCGTCGCCCACAGCAACAAGTCTCCTGAGGAAGCATGAAACAGTATCTTGATCTGATGCAGAAGGTGCTCGATGAGGGCACCCCAAAAAATGACCGTACCGGCACGGGCACGCTGTCGATTTTCGGCCACCAGATGCGCTTTAACCTTCAAGAAGGTTTTCCGCTGGTCACGACCAAGCGTTGTCATTTACGCTCCATCATCCATGAACTGTTGTGGTTCCTGAAAGGTGACACTAACGTTGCCTATCTGCATGAAAACAATGTCTCCATTTGGGATGAATGGGCTGATGACCAGGGTAACCTGGGGCCGGTGTACGGTAAACAATGGCGTGCATGGCCAACGCCAGATGGTCGCCATATCGACCAAATCACCACGGTCATGAACCAACTGAAAAACGACCCGGATTCACGTCGGATCATCGTTTCGGCCTGGAACGTGGGTGAGCTGGATAAAATGGCGCTGGCTCCGTGCCACGCGTTTTTCCAGTTCTACGTGGCGGATGGCAAACTCTCCTGTCAGCTATACCAGCGTTCCTGTGACGTGTTCCTCGGCCTGCCGTTCAATATCGCCAGCTACGCGCTGCTGGTGCATATGGTTGCGCAGCAATGTGATTTAGACGTCGGTGACTTCGTCTGGACCGGTGGTGACACGCATCTGTACAGCAATCATATGGATCAAACGCATCTGCAATTGAGCCGTGAGCCTCGCACACTGCCGAAGCTGGTTATCAAACGTAAGCCTGATTCTATCTTCGATTATCAGTTCGATGACTTCGGGATTGAGGGCTACGATCCGCACCCCGGTATTAAAGCGCCAGTGGCGATTTAAATCACCTGAAATCAACCGGCCCACGTGGCCGGTTTTGTTTTTCTGAAGCGTCCTTCCTGTTATTTTGCAACGCCCTGCAACTCGTCAAATTTCTCTGAAACGTGCTCGTAAAATCCTGAATACCCACTCGTAATGTGCAGCGTGTCGACGCAAAGTGCGCTCATGAAAAGAGAGCAGGGTTACACCCTTATTGAAATGCTTGTCGCTATCTCGCTGATGCTTATTCTCAGCGCCGGTGGCCTGTATGGCTGGCAACGCTGGCAGCAACAGCAGCGCCTTTGGCAAACCGCCTGTCAGGTTCGGGATTATTTGGTGATGCTGCGCAATGATGCGAACTGGAACCGTCGGGACCGCTTGCCGCGCCTGCAAAATTCAGAGCAGGGTTGGTGCCTGAATGCGCTCAGCCCAGAGCAGAATGGGTGTATTGCACAAAACGTATTTGTACTGCGCCCACAATGGCCTGAAGTGACACTCAGTGACATCACGCCTGCGCTCGGTTTCTACGGGCTACGCAATACCGCCTGGCCGGGGCATATCACGTTAAAAAGTGGGGCGGAGAGCTGGACGCTGATTGTTTCTGGCTTAGGGCGAATTCGACTGTGCGAAGGGAGTAACAACAAAGAATGCCAATGAAACAGAAAGGCTTTTCGCTAGTTGAAGTATTGATAGCGATGGCGATTGGCAGCGTATTGCTGTTGTCGACGGCGCGTTTTCTACCCGCGCTGCAAATGGCGGCTATCCGGCAAACTCAGCGTCAGGTATTGGAAGAAGAAGTCTGGCAACGTCTGTTTACCGTTTCAAGACATCTGCAACGCGCGGGTTTTTGCCGGGGATCCTGCGCGGGCGAGGGGGTAACAATCGAAGGCCACTGCGTTGTGCTTCGTTGGGATGGGAATCTCAATGGCGTTTGGGAGGAGACACCTCCGGCAAATTCTGATGCGACTGGATTTAGATTGAATAATGGTGCGCTGGAAACGCTGCGCGGTACCACAAACTGCACTGGCAGAGGGTGGGAAAAAATGACCGATCCCGATTTCCTCATTGTGGATAATTTTACGGTCCAGCGACATAACATAACGGGATTTGCACCTGAGTTTGACATGTTACTTTCGGCGCATCTGAAGGCCCGCCCAGACGTGCAGGTGAGCGCAAACTACAACGTTACGGGACGCAACTTGTGAAGCAGCAAGAGGGAATGTCATCGCTAATGTTGGTACTGCTGATGCTTGTGCTTGGCAGTCTGACGTTACAAGGTGTCAGTGTCCAGCATCAGGCTCAAGTGTCACAAACCACGCTTGAAAAAGTGGCGACGATTGATAGCGCTAATGCGGAGTCACTACTGGAATGGGGACGCGTGTATGCCTGGTCGCTACAGCCAGTCGAGCAATGTCGAGTTAATTCGATGTTTACGGGGCGAGTGTGTTTGCGTTTGTTCATTGATGGAGCAGCGTTGTTGATTGCCCGTAGTGGCGAGCAAATTCGTTGGCAAACAGGCCAGGTCAGCGGCAATAACGTATTGTTCGACCGTAACGGTTGGAGCGATTTTTGCCCGCGCAAGGAAACGGTACAATGTCAGATTCCGTGAACCGTCAGCAGGGTTTTAGTCTACCCGAAGTGCTGTTGAGCGTAGTGCTGATGATGATGGTGGTGAGTGCATTGTCTGGCCTGCAAAACAAGCTTGCTGTCGGGGCTATACAGCTAGGTCAGTATCGTCAGCTTTGGCGCGAAGCATGGCGTGGCAGCCAGCTGCATACCACCGCCATGCCCGAGGGCTGGCACTTTAACCGTGTGCAGACAAGCCGCCAAAGATGTGTCAGCATCACGGTAACGATTACCACGCCGGCCGGTCGCGAGGGGCAATTATTGCGCCTTCACTGCCCACAACGTTAATAGCTTAACCGCGAGCGTCAGGAGCGAAATATGTTACGGGTCTACCACTCCAACCGTCTGGATGTGCTGGAAGCATTGATGGAGTTCATTGTTGAGCAGGACAGACTCAACGACCCCTTCGAGCCTGAAATGGTGTTGGTGCAAAGTACCGGTATGGCACAGTGGCTGCAAATGACGCTGTCAAAGCGGTTTGGCATAGCTGCAAATATTGAATTCCCGCTCCCGGCAAGTTTCATCTGGGATATGTTTGTTCGTGTCTTACCTGAAATCCCAGAACAAAGTGCGTTCAACAAGCAAAGCATGAGCTGGAAATTAATGACGTTGCTCCCGGCAATGCTGGAGCAGGAGGCATTTTCGCCTTTGCGTCACTATTTGGCCGATGACAATGACAAGCGCAAACTCTTTCAGCTCGCTTCCCGTATTGCTGACCTGTATGACCAGTATCTGGTTTATCGCCCAGAATGGCTGACTCGCTGGGAAGCCGATGAGCGTGTTGAAGACATCGATGACGCGCAAAACTGGCAGGCGCCGCTATGGAAAGCGCTGGTTGAACATACTGCAGCGCTGGGCCAGCCGCTCTGGCATCGTGCCAACCTGTATCAGCGTTTTATTCGCGCTCTGGAAAACAGTGAACAGAAGCCTGCGGGCTTGCCCTCTCGCGTGTTTATTTGCGGGATTTCAGCTTTACCGCCGGTTTATCTACAAGCGTTGCAGGCCCTGGGCAAACATGTTGATGTTTATGTGTTGTTCACCAACCCGTGCCGTTATTACTGGGGAGACATCAAAGATCCGGCTTTTCTGGCAAAGCTGTTAGCTCGCCAGCGTCGGCATCATCGTGAGCAGCGCGAACTTCCTCTATTTCGCGACAACGTCCAGGCCCCAGCGCTGTTTAACGCTGAAGGCGAGCAGGATGTCGGTAACCCCATGTTGGCGTCATGGGGCAAGCTGGGTCGGGATTACATCTACTTACTGGCAGGGTTGGATCGCTACCAGGAACTGGATGCTTTTGTCGATATTGAACCGGATAACCTGTTGCATAACCTGCAATACGATATTCTGGAACTACAAAACAGCGCAATTGCTGGGCGTACAGCCGAAGAGTTTGCACGCAGCGACAACAAGCGCGCACTGGATCCCGACGATCGCAGTCTGAGTATTCACGTCTGTCACAGCCCGCAGCGCGAAGTGGAAGTACTACACGATCGTCTGCTGGCGATGCTGGAAGACGATCCTAATCTTTCACCGCGCGACATCATCGTGATGGTGTCCGATATCGACAGCTACAGTCCGTTTATTCAGGCTGTATTCGGCAGCGCCAGCGGTGAGCGGTACGTGCCCTGGGCCATTTCTGACCGCCGGGCGCGTCAATCACATCCGGCTTTACAGGCTTTCATCACCTTACTTTCCCTGCCTGATAGTCGTTTCGTCAGTGAAGATGTACTCGCGTTGCTCGACGTTCCGGTTCTGGCGGCTCGCTTCAATATTGATGAAGAAGGGCTGCGTTATTTGCGCCAGTGGGTGAACGAATCCGGCGTCCGTTGGGGAATGGACGATGATAACGTTCGTGAATGGGATCTCCCGCCGACAGGTCAACATACCTGGCGCTTTGGCCTGACGCGTATGCTGCTCGGCTATGCGATGGAAAGCAGCCAGGGTGAATGGCAGTCGATTCTTCCTTACGATGAATCCAGCGGGTTGATTGCAGAGCTGGTAGGGCATCTGGCCTCTCTGTTGATGAAGCTAAATCAATGGCGACATCGTCTGACCGAAGAGCGACCGCTTTCTGCATGGCAGTCCGTATGCCGCGAAATGCTCAATGATTTCTTCCTGCCGGACACTGATACCGAAGCGGCTCTAACGCTTATCGAACAGCAATGGCAGGGCATTATCGATCAGGGACTCGAATCGCATTATGGTGCAACCGTTCCGCTGTCACTGTTGCGTGATGAGTTAGCACAACGTCTGGATCAGGAAAGGATTAGCCAGCGTTTCCTCGCCGGCCCCGTGAATATTTGCACCCTGATGCCGATGCGTTCAATCCCGTTCAAAGTGGTTTGCCTGCTCGGCATGAACGACGGAATTTATCCGCGTGCATTAGCACCCCTTGGGTTTGATTTGATGAGCCAAAAACCTGTGCGCGGCGACCGCAGCCGTCGCGATGATGACCGCTATCTGTTCCTGGAAGCGTTGATGTCAGCGGAACAAAAGCTCTACATCAGCTATATAGGCCGTTCCATTCAGGACAACAGTGAGCGCTACCCTTCGGTTCTGGTTCAGGAACTGGTGGATTACATCGGTCAGAGTCACTGTTTACAGGGAGATGAAGCGCTCAACTGTGATGAAAGTGAGCGTCGAGTGAAAGCGCATATTTCGCATTTGCACAGCCGTATGCCGTTTGATGCCGTGAATTTCCTGCCAGGAGAAACGCAAAGCTATGCGCGTGAATGGCTGAATGCCGCGAGTCTTGAGGGCGAAGCGCACAGTGATTTTATCCAGCCATTACCGCCGATTGCTATTGAAACGCTGCCGTTTGAACAGCTGCAACGCTTCTGGTCACATCCCGTCAGGGCATTTTTCCAGATGCGTTTGCAGGTGAATTTCCGTATTGAAGATAACGACATTCCGGAAACGGAGCCTTTCACTCTGGAAGGCCTGACACGCTATCAGCTGAATCAGCAGTTGGTGAATACGCTGGTTGAAGAACAGGATGCGAGTTTGATGTATCGCCGTTTCCGGGCTGGCGGCGAGCTGCCTTATGGTGCATTTGGAGACATCGCCTGGGATGACCAGCGCCAGGAGATGCAGGCGCTGGCCGACAGGGTGAATGCCTGTCGGTTGCCAGGAAAAAGTCTGGAAATAGACCTTCAGTGTGACGGAGTCAATATTACTGGCTGGTTGTCGCAGGTACAGTCGGATGGCCTGTTGCGCTGGCGTCCATCGATGCAGAACGTCTCGCAGGGGATGCAACTTTGGCTTGAGCATCTTGTCTACTGTGCCAGTGGGGGAATCGGTGAAAGCCGTTTACTCCTGCGTAAAGAAGGTGAATGGCGATTCCCACCGCTGGCTGCCGATGAAGCCATGAAATATTTAGCTGAGCTGGTGGCCGGTTACCGCGAAGGCATGTCTCAGCCGCTATTGTTTCTCCCTGAAAGTGGGGGGGCGTGGCTGAAATCCTGTTATGACAGCGAAAATAATGTCATTTTATGGGATGAAGAGGCGCAGCAAAAAGCGCGCAGTAAATTTATGCAGGCCTGGGAAGGCAATATGGTTGTTCGTGGCGAGAGTGCCGATGTCTGGTATCAGCGCCTGTGGCGAACGCTGGAATCAGAAAGCGTTGAGGCGATTGTTGCGCAGGCAGAACGTTACCTGCAGCCCGTTTTTCGTTTCCATCAGTCATGATGATTGTATAAAAATTGCGCAGATATACAGATTCCACTATCATGCGCAACGTGTCACGGACTGATGTTTACAAGTGAGGCTGCCATTCAGAGCAGCTCAGAAGTCTGTTAATGATGAGGTCCGTGAATGCCCCGCAGCACCTGGTTAAATGTTGTATTTATCGCGTTGTTCGCCCTATGGGCGCCCTTAAGTCAGGCCGATAACGGTTGGCAACCCATAAAGGAAACCATCCGTAAAAGCGAGAAAGATCCTCGTCAATATCAGGCCATCAAACTTGATAACGGCATGATAGTGCTGCTGGTTTCTGATCCGCAGGCCGTGAAATCGCTGTCTGCGTTAGTCGTGCCAGTAGGCTCGCTGGAAGATCCCGACTCACATCCGGGTTTGGCGCATTTCCTGGAGCATATGACACTGATGGGGTCTAAAAAATACCCTCAGCCGGACAGCCTCGCCGAATACCTCAAAATGCACGGTGGCAGCCACAATGCCAGTACGGCTCCGTATCGCACCGCGTTTTATCTTGAAGTAGAAAACGACGCACTCGAAGGGGCGGTAGATCGTCTGGCCGATGCGATCGCAGAGCCGCTGCTTGATAAAAAATACGCCGATCGGGAACGTAACGCTGTTAACTCCGAGTTGACCATGGCACGCAGCCGTGACGGCATGCGTATGGCACAGGTGAGCGCTGAAACCATCAACCCGGCGCACCCAGGCGCGCGATTCTCCGGCGGTAATCTCGACACGCTGAGCGACAAACCGGGCAGCCCGGTGTTGGATTCCCTGCACGCGTTTCGTGACAAATACTATTCAGCAAACCTGATGAAGGCCGTTATCTACAGCAATAAACCGCTGCCGGAACTGGCGAAAATGGCTGCTGAAACCTGGGGCCGTGTACCAAACAAGAACATCACCCGCCCGGAAATCACCGTTCCAGTCGTTACTGATGCGCAGAAAGGCATCATCATTCATTACACGCCAGCCGTGCCTCGCAAGGTGCTGCGCGTTGAATTTCGTATCGACAACAACACGGCCCAGTTCCGCAGCAAAACAGATGAACTCGTCACCTATCTGATAGGGAATCGCAGTCCGGGAACGCTTTCCGACTGGCTGCAAAATCAGGGGCTAGTAGAAGGCATTCGTGCCGACTCCGATCCGGTGGTGAACGGCAATAGTGGTGTACTGGCGATTTCCGCCACGTTGACTGACAAAGGCCTGGCTAATCGCGACCAGGTTGTGGCCGCTATTTTCAGCTACCTCGATATGCTGCGCCAGAAAGGCGTTGATAAGCGCTATTTCGATGAGCTGGCGCACGTGCTGGATCTCGATTTCCGCTATCCGTCGATTAACCGCGATATGGATTACGTCGAATGGCTGGCCGATACCATGATCCGCGTTCCCGTTGAGCACACGCTCGATGCGGTGAATATTGCTGACCAGTACGATGCCAAAGCCATCAACGACCGCCTGGCGATGATGACGCCGCAAAATGCGCGTATCTGGTACATCAGCCCGAACGAACCGCACAACAAAACGGCCTATTTCGTCAACGCGCCATACCAGGTCGATAAAATCAGTTCGCAGACATTCAGCCAATGGCAGCAGGAATCTGCGAAAATTACTCTGCAACTGCCGGCGCTGAACCCGTATATTCCGGATGACTTCACGCTGATTAAGCCTGAAAAAGTGTCGGATAAGCCTCAACTGATTGTTGATGAGCCACAGTTGCGCGTGGTGTATACCCCGAGCCGCTATTTTGCCAGCGAACCAAAGGCTGACGTCACGATGGTGCTGCGTAATCCGCGGGCCATGGATAGCGCACGCAGCCAGGTCATTTTCGCCTTAAATGATTATCTGGCGGGCATTGCGCTCGACCAGTTGAGCAATCAGGCATCAGTTGGCGGTATCAGTTTCTCCACCAGCGCAAACAACGGCCTGATGGTCAATGCAAACGGGTATACCCAACGTTTACCGCAGTTGTTTGACGCTTTGCTGCAAGGCTATTTCAGCTATCAACCGACCGAAGAGCAACTGGCACAGGCGAAATCCTGGTATACGCAAATGCTCGATTCTGCTGATAAGGGCAAGGCGTTCGATCAGGCAATTATGCCTATACAGATGCTCTCTCAGGTGCCTTACTTCCAACGCGAAGAACGTCGTGGTTTGCTGCCCTCCATTACGCTGAAAGATGTGCTGGCCTGGCGAGATGATCTGAAAACGGGCGCACGCCCGGAATTCCTTGTCGTGGGGAATATGACGGCGGAAAAATCCACCGAACTTGCCCGTGAAGTGCAGAAACAGCTCAACGCTCGCGGCACGGAATGGTGTCGTAATAAAGACGTGGTGGTGGACAAAAAGCAAAATGCTATCTTTGAAAAAGCGAGCAGCACCAGTGATTCAGCACTTGCTGCGGTGTTTGCCCCGCCGAAAGCCGATGAGTTCAGCAGCTCTGCCGCCAGCGCCATGTTAGGGCAGATTATTCAGCCATGGTTTTACAATCAACTGCGTACCGAAGAACAGTTAGGTTATGCGGTGTTTGCTTTCCCGATGAATATTGGGCGCCAATGGGGCGTCGGTTTCCTGCTGCAAAGCAGTGACAAACAGCCCGGTTTCCTTTGGCAGCGATTCAAAGCCTTCTTCCCAACTGCGGAAGCGAAACTGCGGGCAATGAAGCCCGAAGAGTTTGCCCAGATGCAGCAGTCGGTGATTGCCCAGATGCAGCAGCCACCACAAACCTTGGGTGAGGAAGCCTCGAAACTCAGCAAAGATTTCGATCGCGGTAATCTGCGTTTCGATTCACGTGATAAAGTAGTGGCTCAGATAAAACTGCTTACGCCGCAAAAGCTTGCCGACTTTTTCCATCAAACGGTGGTGGAGCCGCAAGGCATGAGCGTTCTTTCTCAGGTCTCTGGCAGCCAGAACGGGAAAACAGAATACGTTCACCCGAAAGGCTGGAAGGTTTGGGAGAGCGTCAGCGCGTTGCAGAAATCCATGCCGTTGATGAGAGAGAACGAATGACCGAGACCGCCGAGTCCTTAAATCCCCTGCGCTTACCGTTAACAGGTGAGCGCCTGATTGAAGCCTCAGCGGGCACCGGAAAAACCTACACCATCGCCGCACTCTATCTGCGGTTGTTGCTCGGATTAGGCGGCGAGGCCGCCTTTTTCCGTCCTGTCGATGTCGAAGAATTGCTGGTGGTGACGTTCACCGAAGCGGCCACCGAAGAACTGCGTGGCCGTATTCGCAGCAATATTCACGAACTGCGTATCGCCTGTCTGCGTAATAGCACCGATAACCCGCTTTACGCCAGTCTGCTGGCCGAAATCCCCGATCCTGAACAAGCCGCAGAAGTGCTATTGCTGGCCGAACGGCAGATGGACGAAGCGGCAGTATTTACCATCCACGGTTTTTGTCAGCGTATGCTGAGCCTTAATGCGTTCGAGTCTGGCATGTTGTTTGAACAACAGCTCATCGAAGATGAATCACGACTGCGCTTTCAGGCCTGCGCCGACTTCTGGCGACGCCACTGTTATCCGCTTCCACGCGACGTTGCAGAAGCCATACATGCGAGCTGGAGAGGCCCGCAGGATTTATTGAAATCTATCGATCGTTACCTACAAGGTGAAGCGCCGCAGCTTAAAACGCCGCCGTCTGACGAAACGCTGATTGCACGCCATCAGCAAATTGTGGCGCAGCTTGGTGAATTGAAAACACAGTGGCTGGCGGCAGTCAGTGAAATTGGCGATCTGCTGGAAAATTCTGACCTCGACAGACGTAAGTTTAACCGAGGCAACCAGGGCAAATGGATCGACAAAATAAGCGCCTGGGCCACGGAAGAAAACACCGGCTACCAGTTACCCGATTCGCTGGAGAAATTTTCTCAATCTTTCTTGTATTCCCGAACCAAAGAGGGTGGAAGCCCGCCACAGCACCCACTGTTTGACACCATTGAAGCCCTGTTGGCCGCGCCGCCGTCACTCAACGATTTAGTGATTTCGCGGGCGATGGTTGAGATCCGTGAGGCTGTGGCGCGAGAGAAAAAACGTCGGGGTGAACTGGGCTTTGACGACATGCTGAGCCGTCTCGATGAGGCACTCCACGGCGACAGCGGTGATGCGCTGGCGGCAGCCATCCGGCAACGTTTTCCGGTGGCGATGATCGATGAATTTCAGGATACCGATCCGCAGCAGTACCGCATTTTCCGTCGCATCTGGCGACAGCAGGCTGACACCGCACTGCTGCTGATTGGTGATCCAAAACAGGCGATTTACGCATTTCGCGGCGCGGATATTTTTACCTACATGCGCGCGCGTGGCGACGTGTCTGCCCATTACACGCTCGACACCAACTGGCGTTCAGCGCCGGGCGTGGTGGACAGCGTCAATCGCTTGTTCGGTTTTTCCGATAATCCTTTCATGTTCCGCGATATTCCCTTTTTGCCGGTCAAATCCGCACCTAAAAATCAGGGGCTGCGCTTTGAGCTGAAGGGCGAGGATCAGCCCGCGATGAGTTTCTGGCTGATGCCAGGCAGCAACGTGGGCGCGGGGGATTATCAGGCTTTTATGGCGCAACTGTGCGCCGGGCAAATTCGCGACTGGCTCAGCGCCGGGCAGCGGGGTGACGCGCTACTGTGGCGCGGTGAAAAATCGCGCCCGGTTGCGGCGTCTGACGTTACCGTGCTGGTGCGTAATCGGCAGGAAGCGGCGCTAGTGCGTGATGCATTAAACGTGCTGGGCATTCCATCGGTTTATTTATCTAATCGAGACAGCGTATTCGAAACGCCAGAAGCCCAGGAACTGCTGTGGCTGTTGCAGGCCGTGCTGGCCCCGGAAAGGGAAAGCAGCCTGCGTAGCGCGCTTGCCAGTTCGTTGTTTGGCCTTAACGCGCAGGATATTGAACGTCTCAATCTGGATGAATTGGCCTGGGATGCCGTGGTGGAGGAGTTCAGTCGTTACCGTCAACTCTGGCAGCAACGAGGCGTGATGGCGATGCTGCGGGCGCTGATGGCGGCTCGTAATATTGCTGAGAATCTGCTGGCGACACATGGCGGCGAGCGCCGTCTGACCGATATTCTGCACCTCAGTGAGTTATTGCAGGAAGCCGCCGGGCAACTCGAAAGTGAGCACGCACTAATGCGTTGGCTGGCACAGCAGATTGGTGGGCCGGACAGCGGATCGTCCAGTCAGCAGATGCGTCTGGAAAGCGATAAACACCTGGTGCAAATCGTGACGGTGCATAAATCGAAAGGGCTGGAATATTCGCTGGTCTGGCTACCGTTTATTGCCCGCTACCGCAAACAGGATCAGGCGTTTTATCACGATCGAAACTCTTTTGCGGCGGTGCTCGATTTGCACAACGGCGAGGAAAGTCTTGAACTTGCCGAAGCTGAGCGGCTGGCAGAGGATTTGCGTTTGTTGTACGTGGCGCTGACCCGTGCCATTTGGCATTGCAGTTTAGGCATCGCTCCACTCAGCCCGCGCCGCAGTGACAAAGCGACCGACACCGAACTGCACCACAGCGCGTTAGGGCGGCTGGTACAAAAAGGTGAGGCCAAAGACGCGGCAGGGCTTGAAGCCTGCTTGCGTGAACTCTGCAACGAACATATTGCGCTGCATATCCCAACGTTACCGGAAGGGGGGCGCTGGCAGGCGATTACGCCGGAAATGCCTGAGCTGCGGGCCAGAGAGATGCAGCGGCGTATTATCGACGACTGGCGAGTGACCAGTTATTCCGGCCTGCAACAGCGTGGTCACAGTGTGGCCCAGGATCTGCTGCCGCGACTGGATATTGATGCCGCAGGCGTTGCCGACGTTGCTGATGAGCCGGAGCTGACGCCGCATCACTTCCCGCGCGGTGCCTCGCCAGGGACGTTCCTGCATAGCCTGTTTGAAGAGATAGATTTTACCCAGCCGGTATCAGAAGAATGGATGTTGGAGCAGTTAGAGCGTAACGGTTTCGACGCAAAATGGGCGCCGGTTCTGACCCAGTGGCTGACCACGGTACTGCAAACGCCGCTGTCCGGTGCGGGGATTTCGCTGAGTCAGCTGGCCGCCAGAGACAAACAGGTCGAAATGGAGTTTTATCTGCCGATTGAACAACTGCTGATCCCGCAGGCGCTGGACAGCATAATTCGTCAGCATGACCCGCTTTCAGCAGGCTGCCCGTCGCTTGATTTCCGTCAGGTGAGCGGGATGCTAAAAGGTTTTATCGACCTGGTTTTCCGTCACGATGGGCGCTACTACCTGCTGGATTACAAATCTAACTGGCTTGGCGAAAACAGCGAAGCCTATACGCAGGCGGCGATGACACAGGCCATGCAATCGCACCGCTATGACCTGCAATACCAGCTCTATAGTCTGGCACTGCACCGCTATCTGCGGCATAGGCTGTCAGATTACGATTATGAAAGCCACTTCGGCGGTGTGATTTACCTGTTCTTACGTGGCGTGGATGGCGACGATAGCGGACAGGGCATTTTTGCCACTCGTCCGGACAGGGCTTTGATCGACGGCCTTGATGTGCTGTTTGCAGGCGATACACAGGAGGTGATGTGATGACCATGGAAGCCCTGCTGATGGAGGCCGCGCAGCAAAAGCTGTTGCGCCCGCTGGACGTGCAGTTTGCCCTGATGGTTGCAGAGCATGATAACCCAGCGGTGATGCTGGCGGCGGCACTGCTGAGCCGTGATGTCGGGGAAGGGCACGTGTGCTTGCCGCTCTCCCGTTTTCACGCTGATGAACAATCCACGGGGCGTGCTCAAGTGCTTTGGCAACAGCTGTTTGAACTGGCTGGGCCTGTTCAACACGTTGAGAAGTGCCTGCTGGCTTCTCCGGCCGTCAGTAATGGGTCAGACGCAACGCCGCTGGTGCTGTGCGAGGGGCGTTTGTATCTCAACCGCTTGTGGCGTAATGAGCTGGCAATTGCCCGTTTTTTTAGTCAGGCAGAACCCGTTTTCTCCGGTGATGAAGCCCAGTTGAGTACAACGCTGGCGGCGCTGTTTCCGCCTTCCGACGACATCGATTGGCAAAAAGTCGCCGCTGCCGTGGCACTGACCCGACGCATCTCGGTGATTTCCGGTGGCCCAGGTACCGGGAAGACCACGACCGTCGCGAAACTGCTGGCGGCGATTATTCAGACCAACACTCAGCCGAAATGCCGTATCCGCCTGGCCGCCCCGACGGGTAAAGCGGCGGCGCGTCTGACGGAATCGTTAGGGGCCGCGCTGCGCCAGTTGCCGTTAACCGATGAACAGAAAAAAATGCTGCCTGCTGAAGCCGGAACGCTTCACCGTCTACTTGGCGCGCAGCCTGGCAGTCAACGCCTGCGCTATCACGCGGAAAATCCGCTGCATTTGGACGTGCTGGTGGTCGATGAAGCGTCGATGATTGACCTGCCGATGATGGCGAGACTGATTGACGCACTTCCGGCGCATGCCCGCGTTATTTTTCTCGGCGACCGCGACCAGCTGGCGTCGGTAGAAGCCGGAGCGGTGCTGGGCGACGTTTGCGCCTGGGTGAATGCCGGTTATACGCCAGAGCGTGCGCAGGAATTGCGTCATCTGACCGGAATGCCGGTACCCACAGGTGAAGGTCATGCCGCCGGAGCGCTGCGTGACAGCTTGTGCCTGTTGCAAAAAAGCTACCGTTTCGGCAGCGATTCAGGCATTGGTCAACTGGCGAAGGCGGTGAACAATGGCGATGCGAAGGCGATGAAAGCGGTCTTTGCGCAAGACTTTTCCGATATCGCCCTGATGCCACTGCGCACCACCGCAGAGTATGAATCGATGCTGGAAGATGCGGTGACAGGTTATGCAGATTATCTGGCGCTTCTGAAAGCACGCGCTGAACCTGCTGAGATTTTGGCGGCATTCTCGCAATATCAGGTGCTCTGCGCGCTTCGCGAAGGGCCGTATGGCGTGAGTGGCGTTAATGAGCAGCTCGAACAGACGTTAGCCCGTAAGCGGCGTATTGTGCTGTCACGACACTCTCGCTGGTATGAAGGGCGTCCGGTGATGATTGCCCGCAATGACAGCGCGCTGGGGCTGTTTAATGGCGATATGGGGATTGCGTTAGACAGAGGTACGGGGCTGCGTGTGTGGTTCCCGATGCCGGATGGCGCGATTAAATCCGTGCAACCGAGTCGTTTACCGGAACACGATACCGCGTGGGCGATGACGGTGCATAAGTCCCAGGGCTCTGAATTTAATCACGCAGCGCTGATTTTACCGTCGCAAAGTGTGCCACTGGTGACGCGTGAACTGGTCTATACGGCGATCACCCGCGCCCGCCAACAGCTTTCGATGTATGCCGACCCGATGCTGTTGGGGCAGGCGATTACTGTCAGAACCGAAAGGCGCAGCGGGCTGGCGGCGTTGTTTGCTCAATTGGGCTAAAACGGGAACGTATCGATTGTGTCGTATGCCCGGTCAGCGCTCGCGCCGCCGGGCAATATGGCAAAGGAATCAGGTTAAATCCGCCATCAGCACCTTCGAGCGACGCTGATAGTTGTACATCTCTTTTTTACTTTCCGGCAGTAAATCCACTTCCACTGGCATAAACCCGCGTTCCTGGAACCAGTGAATGCTACGCGTCGTCAGCACAAACAGTTTGCTGAGACCCATCTGCTTCGCCTGTGCCGCCACGCGTTCAAGCAACACCTCACCGCGCGCAGAACTGCGATAGTCAGGATGCACCGCCACACACGCCATTTCGCCGATGCGCTCTTCCGGGAAGGGATACAGCGCGGCGCAGGCGATGGTGGTATTATCGCGCTGAATGACCGTGAATTTATCGATTTCCATTTCTAACTGTTCACGTGAACGGCGCACCAGGATGCCCTGTTGTTCCAGCGGCTCAATCAGCTCAAGGATCCCGCCGATATCGTTGATGGTCGCGCGGCGAATTTGCTCGGCGCTCTCCATCACAATCTGCGTGCCGATGCCGTCACGGGAGAACAGTTCCTGTAACAGCGCGCCGTTTTCCTGATAGCTCAGTAAGTGACAGCGACGCACGCCGCTGCGGCAGGCTTTGACCGCCCCACGCAGAAAACGCACCGTACCGGAATAATAATCCCCTTCATTTTCCAGCGTTTCGACTCTTGCCTGGGCTTCATTGGGGAACAGTTCGGGAATAATCGTGCCCTGTTTGTCCAAAACACCCTGTGAAGAGCAGAAGCCAATCATCTTTTCAGCTTTCAGTTTAATGGCTAACTGAGTGGCAATTTCTTCGGATGTCAGATTAAAACTTTCGCCGGTCACGGAGACCGCAACAGGCCCCATCAGCACGATGGCGCCGCTGTCGAGTTGGCGATGGATAGCTTCTTCATCGATACGACGAATACGTCCGCTGTGGCAGTAATCAATGCCATCATCGACGCCCAACGGCTGTGCGATGATGAAGTTTCCGCTCACCACATTGATATGCGCACCCTGCAACGGTGTGTTATTGAGACTCATCGACAGTCGTGCAGTGATGTCGAGTTGTAACATTCCTGCCGCTTGTTTCACCAGGTCGAGCGTTTTGGCATCAGTCACACGGGTATTTTTGTGATACAGCGGCTCATGATGGTGTTCCGCTAGATTTGCATCAATCTGCGGGCGCGCGCCGTAAACCAGTACCAGACGAATGCCTAAACTGTGCAATAATCCTATATCATTGACTATGCTTGAAAAATTCTCATGCTCAATCGCTTCTCCGCCGAGCATAATGACAAATGTCTTGCCACGGTGGGCGTTAATGTAGGGCACAGAATGACGAAATCCTTCAACCAGTTCGGTTTTACGTTCCTTCACCACAGTACAACCTCGATGCATGATTATTCGTAATAAGTGTATTTTTATTCTGTTTTGCTTGTCAGTGCAAGCAGCAATTTCAACGAATGTGTGAAGACAAGTGCGGAGAAAATGGAATGAATCAGGATTGTTTACCCTTTTATAGATGACAGTTTATGCGGCTTTGGTTAAAGTTTTCGGTCAAACGAGTCGTTTAAATTGCTAAATTGAATTTTTTGCTTGGGAGAGGCATGTCTGGAAGTCAGTCAGGATTAAGCCGCCGTCGCTTTATTAAGGGAGCGGGGGCCATGTGGTTACTCAGCGTAAGTCAGGTGGGTCTGGCTGCTGAAAGCCGGGTTGTGGCGGTGCGCGTCTGGCCTTCGTCCACCTATACTCGCGTGACGATAGAATCCAGCCATGAACTGAAATATAAGCAGTTTGCGCTGAGCAATCCCGAGCGAGTCGTGGTCGATCTCGAAGGCGTGAACCTCAATTCCGTGCTGAAAGGCATGGGCGAGCAGATCCGCAGCGACGATCCCTATATCAAATCGGCGCGCGTGGGGCAGTTCGATCCGCAAACCGTGCGCATGGTGTTTGAACTCAAGCAAAACGTTAAGCCACAATTGTTTGCGCTTGCGGCCGTAGCGGGATTTAAAGAGCGTCTGGTGATGGATCTGTATCCGTCGACGTCGACGGAAGTGCAGGATCCGCTGCTGGCGTTACTGGAAGATTACAACAAAGGCGATCTGGATAAGCAGGTGCCTCCGGCGCAGAGTGGCCCGCAGCCGGGTAAAGCCGGGCGTGACAGACCCATTGTTATCATGCTTGACCCAGGGCACGGCGGTGAAGACTCCGGTGCGGTGGGTAAATATAAAACGCGAGAAAAAGACGTGGTACTGCAAATCGCCCGTCGCCTGAGAACGCTTATCGAGAAAGAAGGCAATATGAAGGCCTACATGACGCGAAATGAAGATGTGTTCATTCCGCTGAAAGTACGCGTGGCCAAAGCGCAGAAACAGCGCGCCGACCTGTTTGTCTCCATTCATGCTGATGCCTTTACCAGTCGCCAGCCGAGTGGCTCGTCGGTGTTTGCACTTTCGACCAAAGGCGCGACCAGTACCGCGGCAAAATATTTGGCACAAACGCAGAACGCCTCGGATTTGATTGGCGGGGTCAGCAAAAGTGGCGATCGCTATGTCGATCACACCATGTTCGATATGGTGCAGTCGCTGACCATCAACGACAGCCTGAAATTTGGTAAAGCGGTGTTGGGCAGGCTGGGTAAGGTCAACAACCTGCATAAAAATAGCGTAGAGCAGGCCGGTTTTGCGGTGTTGAAAGCGCCGGACATCCCGTCGATTCTGGTCGAAACGGCGTTTATCAGTAATGTGGAAGAAGAACGTAAACTCAAGACGGCAACGTTCCAGCAGGAAGTGGCAGAGTCGATTCTGGCCGGGATTAAAGCCTACTTTGCCGATGGCGCAACGCTTGCGCGACGTGGCTGAGAGAGTCAGAAAAAAGAGAATGGCGCCGAAAGGCGTCATTTTTTTGAGAGTTTACTGGATTTCAGATACAAAAAAACACCCGTTAAGGTGCCTATTGTTTTATGAAGTGGTTGCGGGAGCCGGATTTGAACCGACGACCTTCGGGTTATGAGCCCGACGAGCTACCAGGCTGCTCCATCCCGCGTCCGTGGAAGCGCACTATACGCTGGTCGCGATTTGATGCAACCCTTTTTTGCATAATTGGTAAAGAGTGGATAAAAACGGAACGTATAGACTGTTTTTTATTCAAAGCAGGGTGAGTGGCACGTTAACGCATTTCAATACCATTGGCGGTTTGTTATCTTCATCACGCATTTAGCATATAGAGAAGACGAGATACCATGAAAGGACGTTGGGCCAAAATTCTGGTGACAGGCGCAGTGATGACGATGCTCGCCGCCTGTTCCTCTAAACCGACCGATCGCGGTCAACAGTATAAAGACGGCACCTTTAACCAGCCGTTTTCTCTGGTGAATCAGCCAGAAGCCGTCGGTGCACCGATTAACGGCGGGGACTTCGCGCAGCAGGTGAACGAAATCCGTAACGCCTCGCCACGTCTTTATGGTAGCCAGAGCAATGTCTTTGCCGCCGTTCAGCAGTGGTTACAGTCTGGGGGCGATACCCGTACCATGAAGCAATACGGACTGGACGCCTGGCAGATGCAGGGCGCGGATAACTACGGCAACGTGCAGTTCACCGGCTATTACACGCCTGTGGTTGAAGCCCGTCACACCCGTCAGGGCGAATTCCAGTATCCGATTTACCGCATGCCGCCGAAACGTGGTCGTCTGCCGTCACGCGCCGAAATTTACGCGGGCGCGTTGAGCGACAACTACATCCTGGCTTACAGCAACTCGCTGATGGATAACTTCATCATGGATGTTCAGGGCAGTGGGTACATTGATTATGGCGATGGTTCCCCGCTCAACTTCTTCAGCTATGCCGGCAAGAATGGCTGGCCGTACCGCAGTATCGGGAAAGTGTTGGTCGATCGCGGTGAGTATAAAAAAGAAGATATGTCGATGCAGGCGATCCGTCAGTGGGGTGAGACCCACAGCGAAGCAGATGTGCGTGCCCTGCTGGAAGAGAACCCGTCGTTCGTGTTCTTTAAGCCGCAATCTTTTGCGCCCGTAAAAGGCGCAAGCGCCGTGCCGTTGATTGGCCGTGCGTCGGTGGCGTCTGACCGGAGCATTATTCCTCCTGGCACTACGCTGCTGGCGGAAGTCCCGCAACTGGATAACAACGGTAAATTTAACGGTCACTATGAGCTGCGCCTGATGGTCGCGCTGGATGTGGGTGGGGCGATTAAAGGCCAGCACTTCGACATCTATCAGGGTATTGGCCCGGATGCGGGTCATCGTGCGGGCTGGTACAACCATTACGGTCGTGTATGGGTCCTGCGCGGTGCACCTGGCGCGGGCAACGTATTCAGCGGTTAACAGAGTTATTTGAGGTTATATGTCAGTCGTGATTAGCGATGCCTGGCGCCAGCGTTTTGGCGGCACGGCTCGTTTATATGGTGAAAAAGCGCTGCAGGTGTTTGCCGATGCGCACGTGTGCGTGGTCGGTATTGGCGGTGTTGGGTCATGGGCGGCAGAAGCGCTGGCGCGTACCGGTATCGGGGCGATTACGCTTATCGATATGGATGACGTTTGTGTCACCAATACCAATCGGCAAATCCATGCGTTGGGTGGCAACGTTGGGCTCGCCAAAGCGGAAGTGATGGCGGATCGCATTCGCTTGATCAACCCGGAATGCCGTGTCACGGTCGTGGATGATTTTGTGACGCCGGATAATGTTGCGGAATATATAGGTGTCGGCTTTAGCTACGTTATCGACGCGATCGACAGCGTGCGCCCGAAAGCGGCGCTGATCTCCTGGTGCCGTCGCTACAAAGTGCCATTGGTCACTACCGGTGGCGCTGGCGGGCAAGTCGATCCCACGCAGATCCAGGTTGCTGACCTGGCTAAGACGATCCAGGATCCGCTGGCGGCGAAACTACGCGAACGCCTGAAGAGTGATTTTGGCGTGGTGAAAAACGGCAAAGGCAAGCTGGGTGTGGATTGCGTGTTTTCTACCGAAGCGCTGGTCTACCCGCAGTCGGACGGTTCAGTCTGTGCGATGAAAAGCACAGCCGAAGGGCCGAAGAGAATGGACTGTGCGTCCGGTTTTGGGGCGGCGACGATGGTGACCGCGACGTTTGGTTTTGTCGCGGTATCCCATGCGTTGAAGAAAATGCTGGCGAAAGCGGAGCGTGCCGCTTAACCCTGGCGCGCGGCGTTGAGTACCGCGTCGCGCAACGCATTTAGCCCTTGATTGCGGGACGCGCTGAGCTGGGCTCGTAGGCCTAACTCATCAAAGAAATCCAGCGGATCGGCGGCCAGAAGCTGATCCGCGCGCTTACCTTCTACAGCAGTCAGCAACACGGCTAGCAATCCTCGAACTATCCTTCCTTCACTGTCACCGTAAAAGTGAAGTGTGCCTTCTGACAGACGAGTGTGGCCCAGCCAGACGCGGTTTTCACACCCTGCAATTTCCTCGGCTCGTGCTTTCAACGCTTCCGGCAGAGAAGGCAGTTGTTTACCCAGTAAAATCAACTGGCGATATTTATCTTCCCACTGATTCAGCGGGCCAAAAATCTGACGTAATGAATCTTGTGTCACGGTTGTGCCGAACGGATGTCCGGCAAAAGTAGGGCTTGTCATTTAATCCACCAGTAAATCAAGGGCGCGGTCAACGGCACTCACCAGCGCATGAACATCTTCCTGAGTATTATACGGAGCAAATGAGGCGCGTAGTGTACCGCTCACGCCAAGCGCTGCCAGCAAAGGCTGGGCGCAATGTTGTCCGGCGC
Organism: Scandinavium sp.; assembly: GCA_036495715.1. Taxonomy (GTDB): domain Bacteria; phylum Pseudomonadota; class Gammaproteobacteria; order Enterobacterales; family Enterobacteriaceae; genus Scandinavium. The sequence continues at coordinate 30,807 of DASXML010000013.1, read as the reverse complement.
GTAACGCGATACCGTATTCCGCCAGCAGGGTGACCATATCGCTGTGATGGACCCCGGCGAAATCGAAGGCCAACAAACTAGAGTCCTGACAGCGGAAAGAGCGGAAACCCGGGCGGCGCGACAGCGCGTCTTCTGCAAGCGTGGCTAATCCACGGCTCCAGGTTTCGGCCTGTGTAACATCCGTTTGGCTCAACCATTCCAGCGCGGTACTGAGACCTATCACCCCGGCGACATTGGGTGTGCCAGCTTCCAGACGATAAGGCACTGGCTGGGTTTTAAAGCCGTCAAAGGTGACTTCGGTGATCATCTTGCCGCCGCCGAGCCACGGTGACATCTCATTCAACAAGTCGTGTTTGCCGTACAGCGCCCCGATGCCGGTTGGGCCATACAGTTTGTGGCCGGAGAAGGCATAAAAATCGATGTCCAGCGCCTGAACGTCTGCCGGGAAATGCACCACGCCCTGCGCGCCATCGACCATCACCACCATATTCGCGGCGTGAGCGAGTTGAATCGCGCGGGCCAGATCGGGGCAACCGCCGGTGACGTTAGACATTTGCCCCAATGCCAGAATGCGGCTTTTGGCGGTGATTAATGAAGAAAGCTGTTCGACGTCCGGCAGATGATCCACGCCAATCGGCAGTTTAACGACGCGCGCGCCGGTCTGTTGCGCGACCATTAGCCACGGCACGAGGTTGGCGTGATGTTCGGCTTCGCTGACGATGATTTCATCACCGGGCTGCAAACGTGGGCGGGCGTAACACTGCGCCACCATATTTATGGCTTCAGTGGTGCCACGAGTCCAGACGATATTTTTGCCTGCCGGCGCGTTAATCAATGCGGCGACCTGATCGCGAGCGGCTTCGTAACGCGCGGTGAGCTTTTGCGCTTGCGCAAACTGGCTGCGATGCACGTTGCCCGCGCTCAGACTGTAGAACTGCTGCGTGGCGTCGATGACGGCCTGGGGTTTCAGCGCGGTGGCGGCGCTGTCGAGATAGACCCCGGCATCGCTCAGTGCCGGAAACTGGGCGCGAAACTGCGCCGGGTTGAATGCGTTCATGATTTTCCTCATTCCAGTTTACCGATCGTCGCGCAAAACACGCAGGAGGGCAAGGACAGGGATGCTCCTCGGAATTTTCTTGTATCTGTGGCAAAGCAGTGACAGTGCGTTATGCTGAATTATGTCAGGTGACTGTTTTTGCCTGTTATTCACAGCCCTATCTTTAGCATGAATGGCTAAAAGGAGAACAAGATGAACAAGACTGCCGCAATGATTTCTGCCTGTATGCTGACTTTTGCTCTGAGCGCCTGTTCCGGTCCAAACTATGTGATGCACACCACCGATGGACGCACGATTATCGCTGACGGGAAACCGCAGACGGATAATGATACCGGGATGATTTCGTATAAAGATGCGAACGGCAACAAGCAGCAAATCAACCGTAGCGACGTGAAAGAAATGGTCGAGATGGACAAGTAACGGTTGAATTTAAAGCAAAAAAAAAGCACCGCAATTTGGCGGTGCTACATTAATCACTATGGACAGACAGGGTAAATGTACAGGAAGTGAAAAGGGGGTAGTCTCGCTACCGAGGTCTGAACTCCAGACCAATTGCAAACACAACAACACAACATCACAACCGTAAGCCAAAAGCCCATCAGAACACGCATTCCGAAAAAAGCTCTTCGTTCCGGCTCAGGAAGTGCCGCCATCATAGGTATTTGCTGGTAGAAGCTCAACGGACAAATTATAATGGCTCAGATAAAAAAAACTAATAGGTTACATGATGTAATCTAATTGTTAAAACTAGTTAACATCTAAGTCAAAACAACCATGTCGAAGCGTTTACCTCCTCTGAATGCATTACGTGTATTTGATGCCGCCGCCCGTCATCTCAGCTTCACTCGCGCCGCCGATGAGCTGTTTGTCACTCAGGCTGCGGTCAGTCATCAAATCAAGTCTCTTGAGGATTTCCTGGGCCTGAAGCTCTTTCGTCGCCGCAATCGTTCGCTATTGTTGACGGAGGAAGGTCAGAGCTATTTCCAGGATATCAAAGAGATCTTTTCGCAATTAACCGAAGCAACGCGTAAACTGCAGGCCCGCAGCGCCAAAGGGGCACTGACGGTCAGTATGTTGCCGAGTTTTGCCATTCAATGGCTGGTGCCTCGACTTGCAAGCTTTAACTCAGCTTATCCGGGAATCGACGTCAGAATTCAGGCGGTTGACCGTCAGGAAGACAAACTGGCGGACGACGTCGACGTGGCGATTTTTTATGGTCGCGGCAACTGGCCGGGCCTGCGCGTCGAAAAATTGTACGCCGAATATCTGTTACCCGTTTGCTCGCCGTTATTGTTGACCGGCGAGAAGGCGTTGAAAACGCCCGCAGATCTGGCGCAACATACGTTATTGCACGATGCTTCTCGTCGCGACTGGCAAACTTATACCCGCCAGTTGGGCTTAAATCATATTAATGTTCAACAGGGACCGATTTTCAGCCACAGCGCGATGGTGCTGCAGGCGGCTATCCATGGACAAGGGATCGCACTGGCCAACAATGTGATGGCGCAGTCCGAAATTGAGGCGGGCCGTTTGGTCTGCCCGTTTAATGATGTTCTGGTCAGCAAGAATGCGTTTTACCTCGTTTGCCATGACAGCCAGGCGGAACTGGGTAAAATAGCCGCCTTCCGGCAGTGGATTCTGGCGAAAGCGGCAACCGAGCAAGAAAAATTCCGTTTCCGTTATGAACAATAAATGAATTTAGGGTAATGACATGACCAGTCGCTTCATGCTGATTTTTGCCGCCATCAGTGGCTTTGTTTTTGTTGCCTTGGGTGCGTTTGGCGCACACGTATTAAGTAAATCGCTCGGCGTGGTCGAGATGGGCTGGATCCAGACTGGCCTTGAGTACCAGGCGTTTCATACGCTAGCGATTTTTGGTCTGGCGGTGGCTATGCAGCGCCGCATCAGTATCTGGTTCTACTGGAGCAGCGTGTTTATGGCGCTGGGAACCGTTTTTTTCAGCGGCAGCCTCTATTGTCTGGCGCTGTCGCATTTACGCCTGTGGGCATTTGTGACTCCGGTGGGAGGCGTGAGCTTCCTTGCTGGCTGGGTGCTAATGTTGATTGGTGCTATTCGTTTAAAGCGTAAAGGTATCACGCATGAATAAGGTTATTCTCTACTGCCGTCAGGGTTTTGAGAAAGAGTGTGCAGCAGAGATTTCTGACAAGGCATCACGTCTTGAGATATTCGGTTTTGCCCGAGTGAAAGAGAACTCTGGCTATGTTATTTTCGAGTGTTATCAGCAGGATGAAGGCGAAAGAATCATTCGTGAGCTGCCGTTCAGCTCGTTGATTTTTGCTCGTCAGATGTTTGTCGCATGCGAGTTGCTGACCGACCTTCCACCAGAAGACCGCATTACTCCGGTCGTGGGCATGCTGCAAGGTGTGGTCGAGAAGGGTGGCGATCTGCGTGTTGAAGTCGCGGATACTAACGAAAGCAAAGAGCTGATGAAGTTCTGCCGCAAATTCACCGTCCCGCTGCGTTCGGCGCTGCGCGAAGTGAACGTGCTGGCGAAGTTTGAAACGCCGAAGCGTCCGGTGGTGCATGTGTTCTTTATCGCACCGGGCTGCTGCTACGTCGGTTACTCGCTGACCACCAACAATTCCCCGTTCTATATGGGCATTCCGCGTCTCAAGTTTCCGTCTGATGCGCCAAGCCGTTCCACTCTCAAACTGGAAGAAGCGTTTCACGTGTTCATTCCGGCGGATGAGTGGGAAGAGCGTTTGGGAAATGGCATGTATGCGGTGGATTTAGGGGCCTGTCCTGGCGGCTGGACCTATCAGTTGGTGAAACGCAACATGTGGGTGTCATCTGTCGATAACGGCCCGATGGCGCAAAGCCTGATGGATACCGGACAGGTGACCTGGCTGCGTGAAGACGGTTTCCGCTATCGCCCAACGCGCAGCAACATCTCGTGGATGGTATGCGATATGGTGGAGAAACCGGCGAAGGTTTCCGCACTGATGGCGCAGTGGCTGGTGAATGGCTGGTGTCGTGAAACCATTTTCAACCTCAAGCTGCCGATGAAAAAGCGCTACGAAGAAGTGTCGCAGAATCTGGCGTACATTCAGGCGCAGCTCGATGAGCATGGGATCAATGCCCATATTCAGGCGCGTCAGCTGTACCACGATCGCGAAGAAGTGACTGTGCACATCCGTCGCTTGTGGGCCGCTGTCGGCGGACGTCGCGACGAGCGTTAAGCCCTTGCCGGGTGGCGCTGCGCTGACCCGGCCTACAAATGTAGGTCGGTAAACGGCGTGTCGCCCGGCGAAATCAGCGCGCCAATCGCAACTGCTGTAAATTCCCGTCCAGCTGTAAATCTGTTTGTAGCGTCGCAATATCCCGACAAATAAACGCCATTTCCCGATGTTCATTCAACTTCTTACGCCATTTCTCCGGCACGTCGTCCAGATGCTGGTAAATCGCTTCGAGCGTGGGAAACTGCGCCAGCAGTTCGGTCGCGCTTTTCGGCCCAATACCGGCCACACCCGGCACTTTTGAACTGCTTATGCCTGCAAGTCCCCAGTAATCGGGGAGTTGTTGCGGTGTGACGCCAAACTCCTGGGCGATAAACGGTGCATCGAGCCAGCGCTTCTGGAAATAATCGCGGATACGAATGGTGGGCGACAATAGCTGGCAGTAGCCTTTGTCCGTAGACACTATCGTGGCCTGATGCCCGGCTCCGGCAATTTTTACCGCCAGCGTGGCGGCGAGATCGTCGGCTTCATTTCCGGCGGAACCCCAGCAACGCACGCCGTGCTGCTCAAAAACGTGGCGGATGTTGTCCATTTCCGCATGCAAATCTTCCGGCATCGGCGAGCGACCCGCTTTGTAATCCGGCAGACGCTGGTGTCGCCAGCTCTGATCGCGGGCTTCGTCGTCAAAGACGGCGACGGCGTGAGTCGGCTGGCTGTGCATAATCAACTGTTGCAACGCATGCAGGCAGGTGTCCGAGCAGGGCGAGCCCTGAACCGCGTGAATACGGCGGATGAGATTCAGTGCGTCGACGATAAGCAGATGAACGGCCACGGTTTTACCCTCCTTGATAGCAATGCGCTAAGGGTAACATTGTGAGGAATATGAGGCTATTTAACGCGAAGAAATAGGAAGACGCCTCGCAAAACGAGGCGTGAGGCAGATGACAAACTGACATCTGTTGTCAATTTGATAGAGAGCACTAGAAGAAAAACAAGGAAAATCAATTTATTGATTTTCGGCTGAAAATCACAAAGAAGGAAAAACCACGCTTTTTCCTTCTTTGTCAGCAATCAGACGCCTCGCAAAACGAGGCGTCTGTGCGAGCTTAGTCGCAGGTAACAATCTTCATTGCCAGGCCGCCGCGAGAAGTTTCTCGGTATTTGGCGTTCATGTCTTTGCCGGTTTCGTACATGGTTTCGATGACTTTATCGAGACACACGCGCGGGTCACTGGTACGGCGCAGCGCCATACGTGCGGCGTTGACCGCTTTTACTGAAGCAATTGCGTTACGTTCGATGCACGGCACCTGAACCTGGCCCGCAACCGGGTCGCAGGTCAAGCCAAGGTTGTGTTCCATGCCGATTTCTGCGGCGATGCACACCTGCGTCGGGCTTCCGCCCAGCAGTTCAGCCAGACCCGCTGCGGCCATCGAACAGGCCACGCCGACTTCACCCTGGCAGCCCACTTCTGCACCGGAAATGGAAGCGTTCATCTTATACAGCGAACCAATGGCGCTGGTTACCAGCATGTAGCGCGCCAGTGAGTTAGCGTTTACTTCGCGAATAAACTTGTCGTAGTACGCCAATACTGCCGGAACAATGCCGCAAGCACCGTTGGTTGGTGCGGTGACAACGCGTCCACCCGCAGCGTTTTCTTCGTTCACCGCCAGCGCAAACATATTGATCCAATCAATGACGGCCATCGGGTCGCTGGTGGTTTTATCCTGGCTTACTAACATACGGCGTAATGCTGCGGCACGGCGCGGCACACGCAGTTTGCCCGGTAATACGCCTTCGGTGGTGATACCACGTTCAATGCCGCTGCGCATCACGTCCCACACTGCCGTGAAGTGCTGTTCGAGTTCTTCTTTGCTGTGCAAAGCCAGCTCGTTTTGCATCATCAGACCGGAGAGCGACAGGCCGCTTTCCTGGCAGTGGCGCTGAAGATCAGCCGCGTTTTTATACGGGTACGGCACCGCGACCGGTGCGCTGTCGCCCTGACCAAAATGGTCTTCGTCAACGATAAAACCGCCGCCGATGGAGTAGTACGTCTGGCTGTAAACGGCGTTATCGCCACTTAACGCCGTAATGCGCATTCCGTTTTCATGCAGGGAAAGATTATCGGCATGGAAATTCATGCACTGGTCTACCGGGAACTCAACTTCGTGTTCGCCGTTTGCCAGCAGCAGGCGGCCATGCGTGTTCACATCCTGAATGAAAGACGGGATGGCATCGATATCGACGCTGTCCGGCAGATTACCCGCCAGGCCCATAATAATGGCGATATCGGTATGGTGGCCCTTTCCGGTCAGGGAAAGTGAACCGTAAACGTCCACCACCACGCGGGTGATGTCGCCGAGAATATTGCGTGCAATCAGGTCATCCGTGAATTGCTTGCCCGCTTTCATTGGCCCTACGGTGTGAGAGCTGGAAGGACCAATGCCGATTTTGAAAATATCGAATACGCTGATCATGATGCGTCCATGGCTGGAGAGACGTGCGCCGCCCGAAGGCGGCGCGGGAGATTAACCGAACAGAGAGAAGAAAATCGCAGAGATGGCGATGAGGCCCATGATGACGACAAACACGTTGCTGATGTGGCCGCTGTATTTGCGCATTGCAGGCACTTTCTGAATGGCGTACATCGGCATCAGGAACAGGATCATCGCGATAATCGGACCGCCCAGGGTCTCAATCATCCCAAGGATGCTTGGGTTCAGCGTCGCCACAATCCAGGTGGTGACCAGCATGAATACCGCAGTCATCTTGTTCAGACGGCTCACTTCGATGGTTTTACCACGGCTACGCAGTGACTTAATCACTATGCCGTTAAAGCCTTCACGTGCGCCCAGGTAGTGACCGAGGAAGGATTTGGTGATGGCGATAATGGCGATAATCGGGGCCATCCACGCAATCAGCGGCGCGTTAAAGTGGTTTGCCAGGTAAGACAGAATCGAGATGTTTTGCTCTTTTGCTGACGCCAGGTCCGCAGGCGCCAGGCTCAGCACGCAGCTGAACACGAAGAACATCACGGTCAGCACCATCATGATGTGTGCGAAGGCCAGAATTTTGGCGCACTTCTTCTCGGCATCCACGCCGTACTCTTCACGTTTCGCGACCGCGAAAGAAGAGATGATCGGTGAGTGGTTAAAGGAGAACACCATCACCGGGATCGCCAGCCACAGGGTCATCCACAGGCCGTTGCCGGTAGAGGTTGCGCTGCTCATGGAGAGGGTTTCCAGCACCGCACCGTTCCACTGTGGGATCAGATAGCAGGCCAGCACCATCAGGGCCACCACAAACGGGAATACCAGAATGCTCATCGCTTTCACGATCATCTGTTCGCCGAAGCGCACGATGGTCATCATGCCGACGATAAGGATCAGTGACAGAATCGCGCGCGGTGGTGGCGTCATGCCCAACTGGTGGGTCATGAAGCTCTCAACGGTGTTGGTGATAGCCACGCTATACACCAACAGGATTGGGTAAATCGCGAAGAAGTAGAGCAGGGTAATCAGTTTGCCTGCACCGATACCAAAGTGCTCTTCAACCACTTCGGTGATGTCTTCGCCCGGATTTTTGCCGGACAGCACGAAGCGGGTCAGACCACGGTGCGCAAAGTAAGTCATTGGGAAAGCAAGGATTGCCATAATGATAAGCGGGATCAGTCCGCCCACACCGGCGTTGATCGGCAGGAACAGAACGCCCGCACCGATCGCCGTGCCATAAAGGCCCAGCATCCACATGGTATCTGTTTTACGCCATCCGCTACGACTTTCTGTCGACGCAATGGTGCTGGTTTGAATGGTTTCCATCTGTTTCTCCTGGAGGAAGCAATTTGCCAGTTTTTTAGTCATATCGAATGAATAAAGGGCTGGCGGTAATATAAATTCGTGTAAAACGGGGTTTTCTTATTATTTTTACCCGTGATTGTTTGCGGCCGGAAAGATACATTTAAGTTATCAATGTATCAGTGATCGCGATCTCAATTGCAATAAAACACTCTCAGAAAGAGGGTTTTTAGACCATCAGTCTGCATTTTTTGCGCTAAGCGGGGATTTATGGTCGCGAAGGCTACCATCGGCAGCGTCAGTGGGGGACGTTCACTGATCGTAAAACGTATGTATTGCTAAAAAAAGTGGCTGGAATAGTGCTTTTTAGCGCTTTAATATAATTTTGATGAATATTTAACGGGTTGATTAACGAGACAATTGGCGGATTGGTCGGAAATGATAAGGGCGGCTAATTCAGCCGCCCTTGAGTAGGAAAATGTTCAGGAACAAATTTCGTAGCAGGGAATATACGCGGAGCCTGGCAGTTTCATGCGGTGCTGAGCGACAAAGCTTTGCAGCAGGCTGTCCATCCGACGCATCATTTCGCCGTCACCGTGGATCTTATACGGACCGTTCTCTTCGATAGCCCGGATACCTACTTCTTTTACGTTACCCGCCACAATCCCGGAGAAGGCACGGCGCAGGTCTGCGGCCAAAACTTCAACCGGCTGTTCCGGATAAAGTTTCAGGTTCGCCATGTTTTCATGAGTCGGTTCGAACGGCTGTTGCAGATCGGGGGCGATGCGCATCGACCAGTTGAAGCTGTATGCATCCCCGGTATCGCGGCGATTCTCTTTCACCAGCGGCATCGCTTTCTTCATCTGACGAGCCACTTCTACTGCATCGTCGACAATAATGCGGTAGTGGCGGCGGGCCTCTTCACCGAGCGTGTGCACAATGAAATCGTCGAGCACGCGGAAGTAGTCAGCGCTCTCTTTCGGCCCGGTCAGGATCAGCGGCAGCACCTGATTTTTGTTGGCCGGGTTCATTAAAATACCCAGCAGATACAGCAGCTCTTCTGCCGTTCCTACGCCGCCTGGGAAAATGATGATCCCATGGGCCAGACGCACGAAGGCTTCCAGACGTTTTTCGATATCCGGCATGATGATCAGTTCATTCACCAGCGGATTTGGCGGTTCAGCGGCGATAATAGACGGCTCGGTCATGCCGATAAAACGCCCTTCTTTATAACGCTGCTGCGCATGGCCGACGGCGGCCCCTTTCATTGGCGCTTCCATCGCACCTGGACCACAACCGGTGCAGATATTCAGTTCGCGCAGGCCAAGCTGAGTGCCCACGCGGCGGGCATACAGATATTCGTTTTCATTAATAGAGTGACCGCCCCAGCAGACCACCATGCTCGGCGCTTCACCAACGTGCAGCGCACGGGCGTTACGCAGAATGGAGAACACCAGATTGGTAATGTGGGCGGAGCTTTCGAGATCGAGATTCGGGAAGCGGACGGTATTATGGATCTGGCCGTAAACAAACAGAATGTCGCGCAGGACGGCAAACAGGTTGGCCTGCAGCGAGCGAATGATGCGTCCGTCGACGAAGGCATCTTCCGGCGGATTAATCAGTTCCAGTTTCACACCGCGCTCGCGGCGCAGTACGTTAATGTCAAAACTTTCAAAGCGTGACAGCAGTTCTTTGCTGTTGTCGGTCAGACTGCCTGAGTTGAGTACTGCCAGTGAACAGTTACGAAACAGCTGGTACAAATCGCTGCTGGCGTTGCTTTTCAGCATATCGACTTCCAGCTGCGACAGCATATCCATTGAGCCAAGCGGGCTAATATGTGTAATCAAGTGAACTCCTTACGGGACGAATATCGTCTTCCCTATTGATTACAATAGCCTTGCTGGTCAGATTTTAACAAGAAAAAGCGCGACCGAAATCGCGCTTTATTTTGCAATCATTTATGTTACTGGCGAACCAGGCGACCGATGGCAGGAATAAAATCGGTGTTGCTGCGCCACGGGTTAATATCCAGACCGCCGCGACGGGTGTAGCGCGCATAAACGCTCAGGCTTTCCGGCTGACAGAAACGTTGGATGTCGCTGAAAATACGCTCTACGCATTGTTCGTGGAACTCGTTGTGATGGCGGAAAGAAACGAGATAGCGCAGCAGTTTTTCTCTGTCGATTTGCGGCCCACGATACTGAATTTGCACTGAACCCCAATCTGGCTGATGCGTAATCAGGCAGTTGGATTTCAGCAGATGGCTGACCAATGTCTCTTCTACCACTTTACCGCTGGCAGCGTCCTGTAAATAGTCGGCGCTAAATTCATAGCTGTCGATTTCAATATCTTGATCGTCAATGCAGGTGCCATGGAAATGCGCAATCGGCTGGCCTTCGATTTCATCCAGGCGAAATAACGCCACGCTAACGTCCCCTTGCGCGCAGTGGCGCAGGTCACGCTCAAGCGTGGTGCGAACCTCTTCCCAACTGGCGAAACGGGTTTGGTTAAAGCTGTTCAGGTAAAGCTTAAAGCTTTTGGATTCCACCAAATTTACGCTGGTATCACGCAGCTCGACGTGTCCGACGGCCACCTGCGGCAGGCCTTTCGCATTCAGCCAGGAGATCTCATAGAGCGTCCAGATATCGCCGCCGTGAAAAGGGAGGTTATCGGCGTGAAGGCCGAGGGGATCGCGATTAAGACTGCGAGGCACTGGCTGAAGCAGGCTGGCGTCGTAAATATCACGGTAATCTGTGGCTTTACCGAGCGTCAGGCCAGACAGCGCCTGATGGTTTTCATAAGAAGACATGTTTCACCGTCACAATGCAGGTAGACTATGCCTTGAGTTTATCCTGGTTGACCTGGAGAGAGAAAGCAGTGGATCAGCAGACCGTAGAAGCCTTAAGAGCGTTTACCCAACGTTATTGCGACGCATGGCAACAGCGCCATGGTACACAGCCACGCAGCGAAGAACTGTACGGCGTCCCGTCGCCTTGCGTGACGCAAACCGATGACGACGGCGTCTTCTGGCAACCTCAGCCTTTCAGTCTTGCGCCAACACTAGAAGCGGTTGAACGCGCGTTAGATATCGTGGTGCAAGACCCGCTTCAAACGTATTACACCAGCCAGTTTGCCGGTGACATGACCGCGACCTTTGGCGAGCGTCAGCTAACGCTGTTGCAGGTCTGGAGTCCTGACGATTTTCAGCGCGTGCAGGAAAACCTGATTGGTCATCTGGTGACGCAGAAACGCCTGAAGCTATCGCCAACGTTGTTTATTGGCACGATGGACAGTGAACTGGATGTGATTTCCGTCTGTAATCTGACGGGCGAGGTGCTTCTTGAAACCGTCGGCACCCGTAACCGTATTACGCTTTCTGCTTCTATCGCGAGTTTTCTGACACACCTTGAGCCTCTGCTGTAAGCCATCTGCCTGGTGTGCTTGTGAGAGATCTCTTACAGACCCTGTGAGAGATCACCAGGTTGTAAGCCGGACATTGCCGTTGCGCTAAAACAGCATTCTATTTAAATCAGTCAGTTATGGTGTAATCCCATAGCTTTCATATGAAAATAGCCTTAGGGATTTACCTAAAAGAGTCTTGTAAGATGGGCCGGAATAGAGGATTCTATACAGGTCGACACGGAGTCTGACACCGAAGCGAACATCAGGATGATGACGCTTCAGCTGGAAACACCAGGATGGTGCTACAAGGACAGGCTTGAGGACGCAAGCAAGAGGATTACGCAGGACGCGTAAAAGGACACCTCCAGGATGGAGAAAGAGAACCGGTCAGGATGCCCGGTGGATCAGGAAGATCAGGACAAACTTACGGATAAGTCGAATCGCATCGGGGTGGTGCGAGCAGGATGCAATAGTTTACGGATGAACTTGGTCAGGAGACCGCAGGAAAAGTTGTCACGGATGAGCAGGGAGCATCAAAAGTAGCTGGACTGCTGCTAAACGAACCGGGAGCACTGTGAAAACAGTGCTCCCTTTTTTATTTCCCCCAGCTCCAATGTTATCCTGCGCCCAGATTTTCATTTCGACGTTTCTTCCGAGGTTTCCATGACCCAGCACGACAGTGTTCGCCAGCGTCTGCACAGTATTGAAGCGCGGCTGCGCGAGCACCAGCATTGGCAAGATAATTCCCCCGACGCCAGCGCTTTCGAGAGCACACAACCTTTCTGTATGGATACGCTGGAGCCGCTGGAGTGGCTGCAATGGGTGTTGATCCCGCGTATGCATCAGCTTATCGACAGCCAGCAACCGCTGCCGCAGAGTTTTGCCGTCATGCCTTACTATGAGATGGCCCTCGATGCCAGCCATCCTGCCCGCGCGATTATTCTGCCGGAACTCGAGCAGCTCGATGCCCTCTTTGCTGGCGTTGACGCCTGATGATTGAGATCCTCTATCAAGATGAGTGGCTGGTTGCCGTCAATAAACCCTCCGGCTGGCTGGTGCATCGCAGTTGGCTCGACCGTGATGAAAAAGTCGTGGTGATGCAAACCGTGCGCGACCAGATTGGTCAGCATGTGTTTACCGTCCATCGCCTCGACAGGCCGACGTCTGGCGTGCTGTTGATGGGGCTGTCGAGTGAAGCAGGCCGCCTGTTGTCGCAGCAGTTTGAACAGCATCAGATTCAGAAACGCTATCACGCCATTGTGCGTGGTTGGTTGATGGACGAGGCCGTACTCGATTATCCGTTGGTCGAAGAACTGGATAAAATTGCGGATAAATTCGCGCGCGATGATAAAGAAGCGCAACCGGCGGTAACGCACTATCGCGGTTTGGCGACGGCAGAAATGCCAGTAGCCACCGGGCGTTACCCGACAACGCGCTATGGTCTGGTCGAACTTGAGCCGAAAACCGGACGCAAACATCAGCTGCGCCGCCACATGAGCCATCTCCGTCACCCGATCCTCGGTGACAGCAAACACGGCGATCTGCGGCAAAATCGCAGCGCGGCAGAAAACTTCGGCTGCGATCGTTTGATGCTCCATGCCAGCGAACTGCACCTGACGCATCCCTTTACCGGCGAACCGCTGGTGATCCGCGCGAGTCTCGATGACGTCTGGATGCAGGCAATGTCACATTTTGGCTGGCGCGGCCTTCTCCCTGAAGTTGAAAGGGTTGAGTTTACGCCGGACAACCGTCAGGATGACCTCATAACTGAATGATTCAGGGAGAAAAGTAATGGCGGAAGTAGGCATTTTTGTCGGCACCATGTACGGAAACGCACTGTTAGTGGCGGAAGAAGCGCAGACTATTCTCGCGTCACACGGCCATAAGGCTCAGGTGTTTGAAGATCCTGAAGTGGGTGACTGGGAGTCGTATCAGGGCAAATACGCGCTGGTGGTGACATCCACCACCGGGCAGGGCGATTTACCTGACAGCATTGTGCCGTTGTATCAGGGTATCCAGGACATGTACCAGCCGCATCTGCGCTATGGCATCATCGCGCTGGGTGACAGCACCTATTCCCATTTCTGCGGCGGCGGTAAGAAGTTTGATGCGCTGTTACAGGAACAGGGTGCGCAGCGTATCGGCGAGATGCTGATGATTGACGCCAGCGAAGATCCTGAACCAGAAACCATCTCCAACCCTTGGGTTGAACACTGGGCGACGCTGCTCAGCTAAACCCATTGCCCTTCGTCAGAAGGGCATATTTCCTCCTGCCAAATCCGATTCCGTGAACCAGCCCCCATCTTCCTGGGCATAAGCCCCAAAACTCCGTTTCTCACACGCCGAATGCTGTGTTTATGCACGGTGAGCCCTCATTGATGCGTTTTTATACTTCTCCTGCCGGTTAAAAAAATGTGGCGCGCCACCGCGCGACGCCGCCATAAAAACAAAACGTCATTCTGATTCCCCTACAGGTTACGTTGTTCAGAATGAGGGAAGCCTCAGGAGTACAACAATGAGTTCACTAAGTCAGGCGACGGCGGCCGCTGAAAAGCGGACCAACGCGCGCTACTGGATTGTGGTGATGCTGTTTATCGTCACGTCCTTCAACTACGGCGATCGCGCCACTCTCTCTATCGCCGGATCCGAAATGGCCAAAGACATTGGCCTCGATCCGGTCGGCATGGGATATGTTTTCTCTGCTTTCTCATGGGCCTATGTCATTGGCCAAATCCCCGGCGGTTGGCTGCTCGACCGCTTCGGATCCAAACGCGTTTACTTCTGGTCGATCTTTACGTGGTCGATGTTCACCTTATTGCAGGGTTTCGTCGATGTCTTCAATGGCTTTGGCATCATCATCGCGCTGTTTACCCTGCGCTTTATGGTCGGTCTTGCCGAAGCGCCTTCTTTCCCGGGCAACAGTCGCATCGTCGCGGCCTGGTTCCCGGCGCAGGAGAGGGGCACGGCGGTGGCGATATTCAACTCCGCACAGTATTTCGCCACGGTTATCTTCGCGCCAATCATGGGCTGGCTGACGCATGAAGTCGGTTGGTCGCATGTGTTCTTCTTTATGGGGGGGCTCGGGATCCTGATAAGTTTCCTGTGGCTGAAAATGATCCACGAGCCGAATCAGCATCCCGGCGTCAACCAGAAAGAGCTCGACTACATCGCTGAGGGCGGCGGGCTTATCAACATGGATCAGAAGAAGAACGTGCAACAGGTGCCGATGCGTCAAAAATGGGCGCAGGTCAAACAGCTAATGGGCTCACGGATGATGATCGGGGTCTATCTCGGTCAGTACTGCATCAACGCGCTGACCTACTTCTTCATCACCTGGTTCCCGGTGTATCTGGTGCAGGCACGTGGAATGTCGATTCTGAAAGCAGGGTTTGTCGCGTCGATCCCCGCGGTGTGTGGTTTTGTCGGCGGTGTGCTTGGCGGGATTATTTCCGACTGGCTGATGCGTAAAAGTGGCTCGCTCAACATCGCCCGTAAAACGCCTATTGTGCTCGGGATGCTGCTGTCGATGACGATGGTGTTCTGTAATTATGTCGATGCGGAATGGATGATTATCGGTTTCATGGCGATGGCCTTCTTTGGCAAAGGCATCGGCGCGCTGGGTTGGGCAGTGATGGCAGATACCGCACCGAAAGAGATAAGCGGCCTCAGCGGTGGTCTGTTCAACATGTTCGGTAATATGTCCGGCATCGTGACGCCGATTGCAATTGGTTACATCGTCGCGACGACGGGCTCGTTTAACTGGGCGCTGATCTACGTGGGCATCCACGCGCTGGTCGCCGTATTGAGTTACCTGGTGCTGGTGGGTGATATCAAACGTATCGAACTGAAACCTGTCGCGGAGCGTGGATGATGAATACTCAGGCGAGTCCGAAGATCACCGACATGAAGGTGATCCCGGTGGCGGCGCAGGACAGTATGTTGATGAATATCGGCGGCGCGCATCATGCGTATTTCACCCGCAATATTGTGGTGCTCACCGACAATGCCGGACACACGGGCGTGGGCGAAGCACCCGGCGGCGAAGTGATTTACCAGACGCTGCTGGACGCCATTCCACAGGTCGTCGGACAGGAAATCGCGCGAATGAATCGCGTGGTGCAGCAGGTTCACAAAGGTAATCAGGCCGCAGATTTTGATACCTTTGGCAACGGCGCGTGGACGTTTGAACTCAGGGTGAACGCTGTCGCCGCGCTGGAGGCCGCACTACTGGATTTGCTCGGACAGGCATTGAACGTGCCGGTGTGCGAACTCTTAGGGCCAGGCAAACAGCGTGATGCGGTCACGGTGTTGGGTTATCTGTTTTATGTGGGCGACCGCAACAAAACAGACTTACCGTACAGCGAAGGACGGCGCGACGGCCACGACTGGTATCACCTGCGTCATCAGGAAGCGCTTTCTTCTGCAAGCGTCGTACGGTTGGCAGAAGTCGCGCAGGACCGATACGGCTTTAAAGATTTCAAACTCAAAGGCGGCGTGCTGCCCGGTGAGCAGGAAATTGAGACCGTCCGGGCGCTGAAAAAATGCTTCCCGGATGCGCGTATCACGGTTGATCCAAACGGCGCGTGGTTACTTGATGAAGCCATCGCACTGTGCAAAGGTTTACAGGATGTGCTGACCTATGCGGAAGATCCGTGTGGCGCGGAGCAAGGTTTTTCCGGGCGAGAAGTCATGGCTGAATTTCGGCGGGCGACCGGACTGCCTGTCGCGACCAATATGATTGCCACCAACTGGCGTGAAATGGCTCACGCCGTCATGCTCAACGCGGTGGATATTCCGCTCGCCGATCCGCACTTCTGGACGCTCTCCGGCGCGGTACGCGTGGCGCAGTTGTGTGACGACTGGGGCTTAACGTGGGGCTGTCATTCGAATAATCATTTTGATATTTCACTGGCGATGTTTACCCACGTCGGCGCGGCGGCTCCCGGAAAACCGACCGCCATTGATACCCACTGGATCTGGCAGGAAGGCGATGCCAGACTCACCAAAAATCCATTGCAAATCGAGAACGGAAAAATCACGGTGCCGGATGCCCCCGGGCTTGGCATAGTGCTTGATTGGGCGCAAATTGAAAAGGCGCATGAAGCCTACAAACGGCTACCCGGCGGCGCACGCAATGACGCAATGCCTATGCAGTATCTGATCCCTGGCTGGACATTCGATCGCAAACGCCCTGTGTTCGGGCGCACTCAATAAAAAGGATTGTATGATGACGATTCAACATTCAACGCCGGTAGTGACCTCCATGCAGGTGATCCCGGTTGCCGGACATGACAGCATGCTGATGAATTTGAGCGGTGCCCATGCGCCGTTTTTCACCCGCAACATCGTGATGATTAAAGATAATTCCGGCCATACTGGCGTGGGAGAAATCCCCGGCGGCGAGAAGATCCGCAAAACGCTGGAAGACGCGGCGGCGCTGGTGGTCGGCAAAACCCTCGGCGAATATAAAAATGTGCTCACGTCAGTGCGTAACGCCTTTGCCGATCGGGATTCAGGCGGGCGTGGCCTGCAAACTTTTGATCTGCGCACCACCATTCACGTGGTCACCGGCATTGAAGCGGCGCTGCTTGATTTACTGGGGCAGCATCTGGGTGTCAACGTGGCGTCGTTACTCGGCGACGGTCAGCAGCGTAACGAAGTGGAAATGCTCGGTTATCTGTTTTTCGTCGGTGACAGGAAACGTACGCCATTGCCGTACCAGAGCCAGCCCGATGAGAAATGCGACTGGTACCGCGTGCGTCACGACGAAGCCATGACGCCTGAATCCGTCGTGCGTCTGGCGGAAGCGGCGTATGACAAATACGGTTTTAACGACTTTAAGCTGAAAGGCGGCGTATTGAGTGGCGAAGATGAAGCCGAGGCGGTGACTGCGCTGGCGAAGCGCTTCCCGCAGGCGCGTGTAACACTCGATCCAAACGGGGCGTGGTCGCTGGATGAGGCGATCAGCATCGGTAAGGAACTGCGTAACGTGCTGGCGTATGCGGAAGATCCATGTGGCGCTGAGCAGGGTTTTTCCGGGCGCGAAGTGATGGCGGAATTCCGTCGGGCGACCGGGCTGCCGACCGCCACGAATATGATTGCCACCGACTGGCGTCAGATGGGGCACACGTTGTCGCTGCAATCGGTCGATATCCCACTGGCCGATCCGCACTTCTGGACGATGCAAGGCTCGGTGCGCGTGGCGCAAATGTGTCACGAATTTGGCCTGACCTGGGGTTCACACTCCAACAACCATTTTGACATTTCGCTGGCAATGTTCACGCACGTAGCGGCGGCAGCACCGGGCAAAGTCACGGCCATTGATACGCACTGGATCTGGCAGGAGGGCAATCAGCGCCTGACCAAACAGCCATTTGAAATCAAAGGCGGCATGGTGCAAGTGCCTTCTACGCCGGGTCTGGGCGTTGAACTTGATATGGATCGGGTGATGCAGGCCCATGAGCTTTATCAGAAACATGGTCTTGGTGCGCGTGATGACGCGATGGGTATGCAGTATTTGATCCCCGGCTGGACGTTTGATAACAAGCGTCCGTGTATGGTGCGATAAGTGCAAAAAACCGAAGTTGTTGCGGTGCCAGGCGGTTGACATCAATCCCCTCTCTGCGCGAGAGGGGAGCAAAGTGCGTGGATTACCCCAGAATCTTTCGTGCTTCCCGGGCCACGTTGTCCATTTCATCCAATAACTCAAGCAGTTCAGGCTCCAGATCTTCCGGGGCAATGCCGTTGCGCAACTGGCCTTCAATCAAATGGCACAGGTTTTTCAACCGAGGCACGCCGCTGTAGCCGCAGCTGCCGTGGAGTTTATGGATAGCATCCACCAGATCTTCCGGCTTCTCGCCCACCAATTGTTCTTCCACTTTGTTACGTATTTCCGGCAGGAACGCCACCAGCATTTGCAGCATGTCACGCGCCAGACTTTGTTTATTCGCCGCCTGACGCAGCGCTAATGTCCAATCGAAGGTGGTATTGAGATTCACCGGCGGATGCGGTTCGGCAACCTCAAGCTGCGCTACGCTTAAGCCTGGCTTGTAACGCAGCAGTAAATTATGCAGTTTGCTCTCTTCGATGGGTTTCGCCAGATAGTCATTCATCCCGGCGCTCAGCAGTTTTTCTTTTTGACCCGCCATGGCGTGTGCCGTTACCGCAATCACCGGCGTTTGCTGCTGGTGTGGTAGCTGGCGAATCAGTTCGCAGGCCCGAATGCCGTCCATTTCTGGCATCTGAATATCCATCAGGATCAGGTCGAACTGCATCTGCTTCGCGCGGTTAATCGCTTCCTGGCCGCTGTCGCACAGTTCCACGTTTTGCACCTGATCTTCCAGCAATGCGCCAATCAGTTTGAGATTCGCCGGATTATCATCCACCGCCATCACTGACATGCCTAAGCGCGCCCCGCTGGTGTTCAGCGTAACAGGCGTTTGATCGGCCTGGCAGCATTCCGCTAAGGCAGGCAGCAAACGGGTTGAAGTCAATGGTTTCAGCAGGCACGCGGCGGCACCGTCCCGCTTGAGTTGTTCGGCATCGACTTGCGCGTGGCATGGTAGCGCCAGAATCAGGAAGTCGGTCATTGCGCGGGCGCGATCGAGTTTTTCGGCGTGCATGCTTAACTCACGCATGGAAACCGGCACTGCAACCAGCAGAATATCGTAGCGGTCTTCGGGCAGCGCTGAGAAGGTCGGGCTGTAAACCACTTCCAGCGGCGTGGTCGCCAGAATATCCAGCGTACACTGTGCGGCAGCGGCGTTGGCCTCGACATAGGCCAGGCGTTTACCCGCCAGGCAGGCCGTGGTCAGATTTTCAGACACCACGTTAGGATTGAGATCGAGACTGATATGGAACCAGAAGGTTGAACCGCGATTTGGCTGGCTGTGGAAGGAAATATCCCCACCCATTTCTTTAACCAGTTTCTGGGTGATCACCAGGCCCAGCCCGGTGCCGCCATGGCGTCGTGAAATGCTGGCATCGGCCTGGCGGAAGGCCTGGAACAGACGCGACTGATCGCGTTCGGGAATGCCAATGCCGGTATCACGGATCTGCACTTCAATCTGCGCTTTGTTGTTGCTGAGCGCTCGCTTTTCAACCAGCACATCAATGTTGCCGCTTTCGGTAAATTTAATCGCGTTACCGACAAGGTTGGTGATCACCTGCTGGAGGCGCAGCGGATCGCCAATCACATTATCCGGCACGTCATTTTTGATGTTCAGCGTCAGTTCCAGCCCTTTATCGTGGGCTGAATGGGCGAGCAGCGTAACCACTTCATCGAGCGAATTACGCAGCGGGAACGGAATACTTTCCAGAATCAGCTTGCCAGCTTCCAGTTTGGAGAAGTCGAGCACGTCGTTAATGATCGCCAGCAGGTTGTTCGCCGACCGCTCAATGGTGCTGAGGTGATCGCGCTGGGTCGGATTGAGATCTGATTTCAGCGTCAGACGCGTAAAGCCAATCACCCCGTTGAGCGGTGTGCGCAGCTCATGTGACATATTGGCCAGGAATTCAGATTTGATACGCGCCGCTTCCTGGGCGCGCTTTTTCGCTAAATCCAGCTCGACGTTCTGGATTTCCATTTGCTCCAGGGTTTCGCGCAGGTCGGAGGTCGCCTGGTCAACGTTGTGCTGCATCTCTTCGTGATAAGCCGCCAGCGACATCGCCATCGAGTTGATGCCGTTTTTCAGCATATCCAACTCGCCGAGCATAAACCCTTCCACGCGGCTGTCGAGCTGGCCCCGGCGAATTCGGTCAACGGTATTCACCATATTACGAATCGGCCCGGTCACATCGCGCATCAGACGCCAGCCGAAAATCAGCGCAATGCCAATACAGAACAGCATCATTACGCTGGAGATAAAGATCTCTTTGTACTGTTGCAGCCGCACGGAGCGCAGATCCAGTTCCAGTGCCACATAGCCAAGCATATTGACCGGCGTTTTAGCGTCCGCGTTGGGCGATTCATCCGGCGAATAGCTTTCCGACAGGAT
Source organism: Scandinavium sp. (assembly GCA_036495715.1). Classification (GTDB taxonomy): domain Bacteria; phylum Pseudomonadota; class Gammaproteobacteria; order Enterobacterales; family Enterobacteriaceae; genus Scandinavium. The sequence goes on along the minus strand of DASXML010000013.1, from coordinate 10,364 downwards.
TGGCGTACGCAGGATCATCAGATCGCCCGTGCGGGTGACGGTCAACCTGCGCGGCAACGGCGTGCCTTGTGGCAGCTGTAACTCGCTGGGATCGAGCCGGTAATTGGAGGTAACGAACAGCCGGTTATGTTCATCGTACACCGAGATGCCCCGCACGATGTCAGAATGACGGCGGTGCAGGACGCTGATCAGCTGTCCGATTGGCTCACGGTTTTGCAAGTTCATGCCATATTCACTGGAGACCGCGAGTGGCTCAATAATACTGGCACCGGCGTCTTCCAGCTGACGCTGCAGATCGTGGTAGCGGTGAACGACAAAGAAGATGCTGAGCAGCAAACCGATAAGAACGGTTGGGGCCAGGATCAGGATCATCATGCGCGCGCGCAGGCTGTAGTTGGTCATGGAGGTCCGTTATGGGAGAATCAGGGTTAACACACTACGTTTGAGAAAAATCTCTGAATGGCGCAATTCTACTCTGCAAAACGCCGCGTGACGACGCGCGAGATCATAACCGTGACGGTAAACGACCTTGACCCTTTTGGCCAGGGGGTCGCGCGCCATAACGGGAAAACGCTGTTTATCAACGGGTTGCTTCCCGATGAACGTGCTGAAATTAAGATTACAGAAGATAAAAAACAGTATGCGCGTGGACAGGTAAAACGTCGATTAAACGACAGTGTTGAACGCGAAAAACCCCGTTGCCCGCATTTTGGCGTCTGCGGCGGCTGTCAGCAGCAGCATGCCAGCGTGCCTCTACAGCAGCGTAGCAAGCAGGCGGCGCTGACGCGCCTGATGAAGCGTGAGGTTGATGATATTCTTTCCGCGTCACCGTGGGGCTATCGCCGCCGCGCACGCTTGAGTTTGAGTTATCAGCCGAAAACTCAACAATTACAGATGGGTTTCCGCAAGTCGGGTTCAAACGACATCGTCGACGTGACGCAATGCCCCGTATTGGTGTCCACTCTTGAAGCATTACTGCCTGCGTTGCGTGAATGCCTGAGCGGGTTAACAGGTGTTCGCCATCTTGGGCATGTGGAACTGGTACAGGCTGACAACGGCCCGCTGATGGTGCTGCGCCATACCGCCCCACTTTCTGCGGCAGATAAAGCAAAACTGGAACAGTTCTCGCATTTACATCAGCTTGCGCTGTGGCTGGCCCCGCAAAGTGATAGCGTTGAACAGGTGAGCGGCGAATTGCCCTGGTACAGTTCAGACGGGCTACGCTTAACGTTCAGCCCGCGAGACTTTATTCAGGTGAACGACGGCGTAAACCAGCAGATGGTCGAAACCGCGTTGGAATGGCTGGACATTCAGCCCGAAGACCGCGTGTTGGATCTGTTTTGCGGGATGGGCAACTTTACGCTGCCGCTGGCAAAACGTGCGGCCAACGTGGTCGGCGTGGAAGGTGTGCCTGCACTGGTCGAAAAGGGCCAGCAGAACGCGGAACATAATGGCTTGCACAATGTGACATTCTTTCACGAGAACCTTGAAGAAGATGTCACCCGTCAATCCTGGGCAAAAAACGGGTTTGACAAAATTTTACTCGATCCTGCGCGCACCGGCGCACCGGGCGTGATGCAGCATATTGTAAAATTAGCCCCTACGCGTGTGGTGTATGTATCCTGTAATCCAGCGACGCTGGCGCGAGACAGTGAAGTGCTGCTGGCAGCGGGCTATCAAATTCAGCGTCTGGCAATGCTGGACATGTTCCCGCACACTGGGCACCTGGAGTCGATGGTGCTGTTTGAGCGTTTGTAATGAATCTTATACCCGATGGATTTCGAGTTGCATTGAGGCGGCGACGAAGAGAGACCCCCTGGAGCTTACATCAGTAAGTGACTGGGAGGAGCGAAGGAAGCCAACAAAAATGCAGCTTGAAAGAAGACGGGTATGGCTTGTCGACTTCGACAGGCCAGTTTCTTAAAGGAGAGGACAATGGTTGCGGTACGCAGTGCACATCTTAATAAAGCTGGGGAGTTTGATCCGGTTAAATGGATAGCAAGCCTGGGAATTTCCAGCCAGCAGTCGTGTGAGCGCTTAGCCGAGACATGGACCTATTGTCGCGAACAAACCCTCGATCATCCTGACGCTGACGCACTGTTGTGGCGTGGTGTCGAAATGGTTGAAATCCTCTCCATGCTAAATATGGATATCGATTCACTGCGGGCGGCGCTGTTGTTCCCGCTGGTGGTCGGCGAAGTGGTGAGTGAAGAAACGCTTGAAGCCGCCGTTGGCAAATCCATCGTTACGCTTATCCACGGCGTGCGCGACATGGCCGCTATTCGTCAGTTGAAAGCCGCCCATAACGATTCCGTCTCTTCTGAACAGGTCGATAACGTTCGCCGCATGCTGCTGGCGATGGTGGATGATTTCCGCTGCGTGGTTATCAAACTCGCCGAACGTATCGCGCATTTGCGGGAAGTGAAGGACGCGCCGGAAGACGAACGCGTTCTGGCGGCGAAAGAATGTACCAACATTTACGCCCCGCTGGCGAACCGTCTCGGTATCGGTCAACTGAAATGGGAACTGGAAGATTACTGCTTCCGTTACCTGCATCCGGACGAATACAAACGCATCGCCAAGCTGCTGCACGAGCGCCGTATCGACCGGGAACACTACATCGACGAATTCGTCGGGACGTTACGCGCTTCTATCAAAGAAGAAGGCGTGCGAGCGGAAGTGTACGGGCGACCGAAACACATCTACAGCATCTGGCGCAAAATGCAGAAAAAGCATCTGCAATTTGATGAGCTGTTTGATGTGCGTGCGGTGCGCATCGTCGCGGAACGTTTGCAGGATTGCTACGCCGCGCTGGGCATCGTGCATACGCATTTCCGTCACTTACCGGACGAGTTCGACGATTATGTCGCTAACCCGAAACCGAATGGTTACCAGTCGATTCACACCGTGGTGTTAGGCCCGGGCGGCAAGACGGTTGAAATCCAGATCCGTACGCGCCAGATGCATGAAGAGTCCGAACTCGGCGTGGCGGCGCACTGGAAGTACAAAGAGGGCGCGGCGTCCAGCGGCGCTCGCGGTCACGAAGACCGCATTGCCTGGCTGCGTAAGCTGATTGCGTGGCAGGAAGAGATGGCGGATTCGGGCGAAATGCTCGATGAAGTGCGCAGTCAGGTGTTCGACGACCGGGTGTATGTATTTACGCCGAAAGGCGACGTGGTCGACTTACCGACAGGTTCTACGCCGCTCGATTTTGCCTACCACATCCACAGTGATGTGGGCCATCGCTGTATTGGCGCTAAAATTGGTGGGCGCATCGTACCCTTTACCTATCAATTGCAAATGGGCGATCAGATTGAAATCATCACCCAGAAACAGCCAAACCCAAGTCGCGACTGGCTGAACCCGAACCTGGGTTATGTCAACACCAGCCGCGCGCGCGCGAAGATCCATGCCTGGTTCCGTAAACAGGATCGGGACAAAAATATCATTGCCGGGCGTCAGATCCTGGATGACGAACTGGAACGCCTGGGGATCAGCCTGAAAGAAGCCGAGAAGCATCTGCTGCCGCGCTACAATTTCAATGAGATTGATGAACTGCTGGCGGCGATTGGCGGCGGCGATATTCGCCTCAACCAGATGGTGAACTTCCTGCAATCGCAGTTCAACAAGCCGAGCGCAGCCGAGCAGGACGCCGCCGCGCTCAAGCAGTTGCAGCAGAAAACCTACAACCCGCAGAGCCGTAAGAAAGATGATGGCCGCGTGGTCGTTGAAGGTGTGGGCAATTTGATGCATCACATCGCACGTTGCTGCCAGCCGATTCCGGGCGATGAAATCGTCGGTTTTATCACTCAAGGGCGTGGGATTTCCGTGCACCGCGCGGATTGCGATCAACTGGTGGAGCTGCAATCCCATGCGCCAGAGCGCATCGTCGATGCCGTCTGGGGCGAAAGTTACTCGGCGGGTTATTCGCTGGTGGTACGCGTGCAGGCCAATGATCGCAGCGGTTTATTGCGCGATATCACCACTATTCTCGCCAATGAGAAGGTCAACGTATTGGGCGTTGCAAGCCGCAGCGATACCAAACAGCAGCTCGCGACCATCGACATGACCATCGAAATTTACAACCTGCAGGTACTGGGCCGCGTGCTGGGCAAACTTAACCAGGTGCCGGACGTGATCGACGCACGACGTTTGCACGGCGGGTGATTTTCCCCCGGTGGCGCGTTGCGTGCTGGGGTTACTTCTCACATTGGCCGGGGCAGGTGAATACCTTCCCGGCATTTATTTTGTCTATCGGGAAATGCTATGAATCAAATCGACCGCCTGCTCGGCATTATGCAACGTCTGCGCGACCCGCAAAGCGGCTGTCCGTGGGACAAAGAGCAGACCTACGCCACTATCGCGCCGTACACCCTTGAAGAAACCTACGAAGTGCTGGATGCCATCAACCGTGAAGATTTTGACGATCTGCGCGGTGAACTTGGCGACCTGCTGTTCCAGGTGGTGTTCTACGCGCAAATGGCGCAGGAAGAAGGGCGCTTTGATTTCAATGACATTTGTGCGGCGATCAGCGACAAACTGGAGCGACGCCATCCGCATATCTTCGGTGATGCGATTGCAGCTGACAGCCGGGAAGTGCTGGAGCGTTGGGAAAAAATCAAAACCGCCGAACGTGCCGAAAAAGCACAGCATTCCGCCGTTGATGACATTCCGCACAGCCTGCCTGCGCTGATGCGTTCCCATAAAATCCAGAAACGTGTCTCAACGGTCGGCTTCGACTGGACGTCACTCGGCCCGGTGCTCGACAAAGTCTACGAAGAAATTGACGAAGTCATGCATGAAGCCAAACAGGCTGTGGTCGATGAAGCGAAGCTTGAAGAGGAAATGGGCGACTTGTTGTTTGCGACGGTCAACTTATCCCGACATTTGGGCGTAAAAGCCGAAACTGCACTGCAAAAAGCGAACCTCAAATTTGAGCGGCGTTTCCGCGAAGTAGAGCGAATTGTTGCCGAACGAGGCCTTGAAATGACCGGAATCGACCTGGAAACCATGGAAGAGGTCTGGCAAGAGGTAAAGCGTCAGGAAACTGATCTCTAACACTTTTTTGCGATAAGACACGATTTGTGTGATTTTTAAAATGACAAGCGATTGATTTGCGTCAAAAACATTTACCCAAAAGGAGCTATTTTCTCACTCCTTATGTGTGTCTGAGCCTGGAATGGAGACGGAGAATGAATATTTGTGGCGCTCGCCGTGTTCCGGTATACTACTTTCCCGTCCTGGTTATTCCATCATTCCAACCTAACTTCTCAGGTTCAGCATGACAACGAACTATATTTTTGTGACCGGCGGGGTCGTATCCTCTCTGGGTAAAGGCATTGCAGCAGCCTCCCTCGCAGCCATTCTCGAAGCCCGTGGCCTCAATGTGACCATGATGAAACTGGATCCGTATATCAACGTCGATCCGGGCACCATGAGTCCTATTCAGCACGGTGAAGTGTTCGTTACTGAAGACGGCGCTGAAACTGACCTGGACCTGGGTCACTACGAGCGTTTCATTCGCACCAAAATGACTCGCCGTAACAACTTCACCACGGGTCGTATTTACTCTGACGTTCTGCGTAAAGAGCGCCGTGGCGACTATCTTGGTGCGACCGTTCAGGTCATCCCGCACATCACCAATGCCATTAAAGAGCGCGTACTTGCAGGTGGCGAAGGTCATGACGTGGTGCTGGTCGAAATTGGCGGTACCGTCGGTGATATCGAATCCCTGCCGTTCCTCGAAGCGATTCGCCAGTTGGCTGTAGATATCGGTCGTGAACACGCGCTGTTCATGCACTTGACGCTGGTGCCTTATCTGGCGGCGGCGGGTGAAGTCAAAACCAAACCGACGCAGCACTCTGTGAAAGAACTGCTGTCGATCGGGATCCAGCCAGATATTCTGATTTGCCGCTCCGATCGTGCGGTTCCGGCCAATGAACGTGCAAAAATTGCATTGTTCTGTAACGTTCCAGAAAAAGCTGTTATCTCGATGAAAGATGTCGATTCCATTTATAAAATCCCAGGCCTGTTGAAATCACAGGGTCTGGACGATTATATTTGTAAACGATTCAGCTTGAACTGTCCGGAAGCTAACCTGTCAGAATGGGAACAGGTTATCTACGAAGAAGCTAACCCGGCAGGCGAAGTGACGATTGGTATGATCGGCAAGTACATTGAACTGCCGGATGCCTATAAGTCCGTTATCGAAGCGCTGAAACACGGTGGCTTGAAGAACCGCGTGACCGTCAACATCAAGCTGATTGATTCGCAGGATGTTGAAACGCGTGGCGTCGAAATTCTGAAAGATCTTGATGCTATTCTGATCCCTGGCGGCTTCGGCTATCGCGGTGTTGAAGGCAAGATTGCCACCGCCCGCTTTGCGCGTGAAAACAATATTCCATATTTGGGCATTTGCCTGGGTATGCAGGTTGCGTTGATCGAGTTCGCTCGTAACGTAGTCGGGATGGAAAACGCCAACTCAACGGAATTTGTGCCAGACTGTAAGTACCCGGTTGTGGCTCTGATCACCGAATGGCGTGACGAAGATGGCAATGTCGAAGTGCGTACTGAGAAAAGTGACCTCGGTGGCACCATGCGTCTGGGGGCTCAGGCCTGCCAGCTCAGCGACGACAGCCTGGTTCGCAAGATGTACGGCGAAGAGACTATCACCGAGCGTCACCGTCACCGCTACGAAGTCAACAATATGCTGTTGAAACAGATTGAAGCTGCGGGTCTGCGCATTGCAGGCCGTTCCGGGGATGATCAGTTGGTCGAGATCATCGAGGTGCCGAATCATCCGTGGTTCGTGGCCTGTCAGTTCCATCCGGAGTTTACTTCTACGCCGCGTGATGGGCATCCGCTGTTTGCAGGCTTCGTGAAAGCCGCCAGCGATTACCAGAAGCGTCAGGCGAAGTAAAAAAGTTAGAACGGCAGCGCCCCTGATTGGGGCGTTGTTTGTCTGGAGTTTTAGTTAACGTTGTGACTTGAGGAAAACCTATATGTCCAAAATTGTTAAAGTCATCGGTCGTGAAATCATCGACTCCCGTGGTAACCCGACTGTTGAAGCCGAAGTTCACCTGGAAGGCGGTTTCGTCGGTATGGCAGCAGCACCATCAGGTGCTTCTACTGGTTCCCGTGAAGCACTGGAACTGCGCGATGGTGACAAATCCCGTTATCTGGGTAAAGGCGTACTGAAAGCTGTTGGCGCGGTAAACGGCCCGATCGCTCAGGCAATCCTTGGTAAAGACGCCAAAGATCAGGCTGGCATCGACAAGATCATGATCGATCTGGACGGTACCGAAAACAAATCTAACTTCGGCGCTAACGCGATCCTGGCTGTATCTCTGGCTAACGCCAAAGCTGCTGCAGCTTCTAAAGGTCAGCCGCTGTTCGAACACATCGCTGAACTGAACGGTACCCCAGGCAAATACTCCATGCCGGTTCCAATGATGAACATCATCAACGGTGGCGAGCACGCGGATAACAACGTTGATATCCAGGAGTTCTTGATTCAGCCTGTTGGCGCGAAAACGCTGAAAGAAGCCGTCCGTATGGGTTCTGAAGTGTTCCACACCCTGGCTAAAGTTCTGAAGTCTAAAGGTATGGGTACTGCTGTTGGTGACGAAGGTGGCTATGCGCCAAACCTGGGTTCCAACGCTGAAGCACTGGCTGTTATCGCTGAAGCTGTTAAAGCTGCTGGCTATGAGCTGGGCAAAGACATCACTCTGGCGATGGACTGTGCGGCTTCTGAATTCTACAAAGACGGTAAATACGTTCTGGCTGGCGAAGGCAACAAAGCATTCACCTCCGAAGAATTCACCCACTTCCTGGAAGATCTGACTAAACAGTATCCGATCGTTTCCATCGAAGATGGCCTGGACGAATCTGACTGGGATGGTTTCGCATACCAGACCAAAGTGCTGGGCGACAAAATCCAGCTGGTGGGCGACGATCTGTTCGTAACCAACACCAAGATCCTGAAAGAAGGCATCGACAAAGGCATCGTTAACTCCATCCTGATCAAATTCAACCAGATCGGTTCTCTGACCGAAACGCTGGCTGCAATCAAGATGGCTAAAGACGCTGGCTACACGGCTGTCATCTCTCACCGTTCAGGTGAAACTGAAGATGCAACCATCGCAGATCTCGCGGTAGGTACTGCTGCAGGCCAGATCAAAACCGGTTCTATGAGCCGTTCTGATCGCGTTGCTAAATACAACCAGCTGATTCGTATCGAAGAAGCGCTGGGTGAAAAAGCACCGTACAACGGTCGCAAAGAGATCAAAGGTCAGTAATTCTGACTTTCGCTCTTAAGAAAAAACCCGCTTCGGCGGGTTTTTTTATATCTGTTGTACGGCTCAATGGACGTTATTTAAAATCAACCGCCATTTGCTGAGGAATAGACATTCCCTGCGTCGTTTGCACGCACCGGGCAATATAATCCGTAAAACGAGGTGGTTTGGGCATACCCAGACTCAGCAGCTTGTCGTTACTGAAACGCTCATTCAACTGCGACAATCGAGCCTCGCTGACGTTGAATTTGCGCATGTTTTCATTCACGCGCTCAATTGCCGCTGTTTCATTGGCTGCTCTGACCAATAGCAGAAAATCGAACTGATTTTCATCATTCAATCATTTCTCAAAAGCAGCGCCGCCAAGAAAACCCGTAACGCCTGTCATCAATAACGTATTCAAGATTGCTCTCTCGCTTTGTTGGATTTGGCGATTGTATTGAGCGAGATTTCAACGCGGCGTAAATGGAATTTACAGTTCGGCGTGAGAATTCACCTTGTTTAGCCTCGGTTGCAAAAGCGGCCATGCAGCCGCTTGCCTCGCTCTGATGGCCTAAATCTGCGATACTTATGCTTTACTCCTTTCACAGAGATGACTATGCAGTACCCGATTAACGAAATGTTCCAGACCCTGCAAGGCGAGGGTTACTTCACCGGCGTTCCCGCCATTTTTATTCGACTGCAGGGATGCCCGGTTGGCTGTGCGTGGTGTGATACCAAACATACCTGGGACATGCTGGAAGATCGGGAAGTTTCTCTGTTCAGCATTCTGGCGAAAACCAAAGAGAGCGACAAATGGGGGGCGGGCACGGCGGAAGATTTGCTGACCGCAATTACCCGTCAGGGCTGGACGGCACGTCACGTGGTGATCACCGGCGGTGAGCCGTGTATTCATGATTTAACCCCGCTCACGACACTGCTTGAGCATAATGGTTATAGCTGTCAGATTGAAACCAGCGGCACGCATGAAGTGCGTTGTTCGCACGCCACGTGGGTGACGGTGTCGCCGAAAGTAAATATGCGCGGGGGTTATGAAGTGCTTTCACAGGCGCTGCATCGCGCGGATGAAATTAAGCATCCGGTAGGGCGTGTACGTGATATCGAAGCGCTGGACGAACTGCTGGATACCCTGAGTGACGACAAACAGCGCGTGATCGCGTTACAGCCGATCAGCCAGAAAGATGATGCGACCCGCCTGTGTATTGAAACCTGTATCGCCCGCAACTGGCGATTGTCGATGCAGACGCACAAATATCTCAACATCGCCTGATAAAAAAGCCCGGTGGCCTGGCGCTTACCGGGCCTTGTATTATCCCTTCCGTACAGAGAGAACCGGCCAGTTCTCTCTGCCATGCAGTCCGGATGCCGTACCGGGCCTTAGATACCCGAATCTGTGTCGTAGATAATTTGCACCGGACTGCGCTTCTCCACATCCGATAAACCGAACAGTATCATGGACCGGCTACCCCGGAACCCCGCATTTGCAGGGATGGTTACAGGATGGAACATGAACTTTATTTTATTGGCATTGATGTCGCCAAAGCTAAGCTCGATATCGACCTGTTGCGCCCTGATGGCCGTCACCGCAGCAAAAAATTCCCCAACACGTCCAAAGGTCATGATGAGCTGGTCAGCTGGCTGCACAGCCATCAGGTTATCCACGCCCACGTCTGTATGGAAGCCACCGGAACGTACATGGAGGACGCCGCCGCGCACCTCAGCGATGCCGGTTATCAGGTCTCCATCATCAATCCGATGCTCAGTAAAGCCTTCGTCCAGAGTCAGGGTATCCGCAACAAAACCGATGCAGTGGATGCACGGCAACTGGCGTATTTTTGCCGGGAGAAACGCCCGGCCCTATGGGAAGCACCACATCCGCTGGAGCGTGCCCTGCGGGCCCTGGTGCTGCGTCATCAGGCCCTGACGGAAATGCGTGTTCAGGAGAAAAACCGGCAGGAATGCGCGCGGGACGTGCAGCTGCCGGGTATCGACATGCACCTGCTGTGGCTGGAAACCGAACTGAAACGCCTGGAAAAACAGATACAGGACCTGACGGATGATGACCCGGAC
>DASXML010000012.1:0-65235 GCA_036495715.1 Scandinavium sp. | reverse complement strand
TTTCGGGAAGTCGTTGGCTTCCGCCAGACGCTGCACGTCGCGCAGGCCGGTGTCGCCGCTGATGGGACGCGCGCCTTCACGCACCAGTTTCATGCCGTTGTAATCCATCGGATTATGGCTGGCGGTCACTTCAATGCCGCCGTCCACGCCGAGGTGGAACGTCGCGAAGTAAATTTCCTCGGTGCCTGACAGGCCGATATCCAGCACGTCAACGCCCGCATCACGCAGACCTTTTGCCAGCGCCATTTTCAGCGTTTCACTGGTCAGGCGCACGTCGCCGCCGAGCACAATGGTCTTCGGTTTCAGGTATTCGCCATACGCGCGACCAATACGCCAGGCGATGTCTTCGTTCAGCTCTTCGCCGAGCTTGCCGCGAACGTCGTAGGCTTTAAAACAGGTTAATTCAGTCATGGTTTACCTCTTTTCAGGCAACAAAAAGCCCTCTCCGATACGGAGATATTTTTTCCTGGAATTAGTAACAATTATCTTGTAGGCCCGGTCAGCGCAGCGCCACCGGGCGAAGGCAAAGCGTTAAATACGCCCGTAACGGTCTTCAAACCGCACAATATCGTCCTCTTCAAGGTACGAACCGGAGCGAACTTCAATCAGGTCGAGCGGAATTTTGCCGGGGTTTTCCAGGCAGTGCGTCGCACCCAGCGGAATGTAGATAGATTCGTTTTCGCCGAGCAGCTTCACGTCGTCGTTGATGGTCACCTTCGCGGTGCCCGCGACGATTATCCAGTGTTCAGCGCGGTGATGGTGCATCTGTACCGACAGCCCCTCGCCCGGCTTCACGGTGATGCGTTTTACCTGGTAGCGTTCGCCGGAATCGATGGAATCGTATTTGCCCCACGGGCGATACACTTCGCGGTGAATGTGATGCTCATGGCGGCCGTCGGCTTTGATTTGTTCGACGACTTTCTTCACGTCCTGCACCGCATGGCGGTTGGCGATAAGCACGGCGTCTTTGGTTTGCACCACCACCAGATCTTTAACCCCAACGGTCGTTACCAGGCCGGACTCCGCATAAACGTAGCTATTTTCGGTTTGATGGCTGATAACGTCACCGTGATGCACATTGCCTTCGGCAGTGTGCTGGCTGATTTCCCACAGCGAAGACCACGAACCGACATCGCTCCAGCCTGCATCCATCGGCACAACCACCGCATCGGCGGTGCGTTCCATCACCGCGTAGTCAATGGACTCTTCCGGGCACGACAGGAACGCGGCTTCATCGACGCGAATAAAATCGAGATCCGGGTCCACCACGCTCATCGCCTTTTCACAGGCCTGCATGATGTCCGGGCGGAATTTGCTCAGTTCTTCCAGATAACGTCCGGCGCGGAACAGGAACATACCGCTGTTCCAGTAATATTCGCCGCTGGAAACGTACGCCTGTGCGGTTTCCAGATTCGGTTTTTCAACAAACTGCGCCACGTCGAACGCCACTGCGTCCTTTTCACCCGGGCTGACTTCACCGCGACGAATGTAGCCATAGCCGGTTTCTGGCAGATCCGGCACGATGCCGAACGTCACCAGCTTGCCGCTTTCGGCGTACGGCACCGCGTCACGCACCGCAGCACGGAATGCGTCTTCATTCTGAATCACGTGATCGGCCGCGAGCACCAGCATCAGCGGGTCGCCGTCCGGGCAGCTGCGTTTTGCCGCCAGCGCCGCGAGGGCAATCGCCGGTGCGGTATTGCGCCCGGCCGGTTCAAGAATAATGTTCTCGGTGAGCTTATTCAGTTTGCGCAGCTGTTCGGCGACGATAAAACGGTGCTGCTCGTTGCAGATAACCACCGGGCTTTCGCACTCGACGCCGTTCAGGCGGTTGACCGTCGACTGCAACATCGTCAGGTCGCCTTTCAGGCACAGGAACTGCTTGGGATAAAGGACCCGGGACAGCGGCCACAAACGGCTGCCGGAGCCACCGGCCATCACTACCGGAAAGAGTTGTGTCTGACTCATCATTTAACCCCGAATGTCATCGATAAATTGTTTCAGCACGTTCGTCTTTTCGAGCGTGCGTTCGGCGTAATCGCCAGCGATCACGTTGTGCTGCGGCATTGCCAGCGCGCATTCGATGCCCTCGACCAGCGCCGGAACCGACTCCGGCTCGACACACACCGCAATCCCCGGATGTGTTTCACACAGTTGGCCAAGTTCGGTGGTTGCCTCAGCGGTGATCACTGCATTGCCACCGACTGCCAGAATGTTGGTCAGTTTCGACGGCAGCACCGCATCCGCCGCGCCACGTTTCTGGATGACCAGATGGCAATCAGCCATTTTCAACAGCGCAGGCAACGCTTCGTAAGACTGCAACGGGAAGAAACGCACGTTGCTCAGGCCGCGTTCCGCGACGCTTTTTTCCAGTCGCGCTTTGCCGCCGCCCTGTCCGACAATCACGAACAGCCACGGTTTGTCCTGCAACTCAGCGGCGGCAGCAACGACGTTTTCCAGTCCCTGCTTTTCGCCGATGTTGCCAGAGTAAAGAATAATTTGGCGGTCAGCGGGCAAACCCAACTGCTCGCGCAGTACTGCCACCTGCGTCGGGTTCACGTCACGAAAACGTGCCACTTCTGACCAGTTGGGGAAGAAAATCACTTTCTCTGCCGCGACGCCTTTTTCCTGCGCTTTGTTCATCATCGAGCGCGAAATGGTGGAAACGTTATCGACGCCGTGCAGGCCACTGCGCTCAAAGCGGCTGGCGAGTTTCGCCACTTTACCGCCCTTGCCTTTGCCCGCCATACCGAGGCCGAGCATCGCGTCGACTTCGTAATCCTGAATATGCAGCAACGTGCGCGCGCCGGAGAGTTTCGCCAGTAGGCGCATACCCGGCGTGCAGAACAGCGTGGGCACCACACCGATAATGCGATCCGGCTTCCAGCGACGCTGCGCCATCAGCGGGAAAAAACTGCTGAGCGCAAAGCTGCCGAGGTGAATCAAACGCTTGAGCGTCGAAGGCTGTTTTGGCACGTACAGCGGGCAACGCCAGACAGTGGCCGCCCCTTCTTCGCGGCGATAACGCCACGCGGAGTAGCGCTCACCGACTTTCCATTCCGGGTAGTACGGCGGCGCGGTGATCACCCGCACGTCATGCCCTTCCTGTGCCATCCACTCCACCATCTCGCCGGTGTATTTGCCGATGCCGGTCAGTTCGGGAGAGTAGTTGATGCCATAGACAAGTATTTTCACAGGCCGGGTGCCTCTGCGCGTTTTTCCTCGAGGAAATAGGCGCGACTGTTATCGTGTACATTGTCTGCCGCCAGCAGCGCGTTCTGCGTTAACCAACGGTAGTCGTTGTGCTGCGCGGTCGGCAACGGCAAATCACTGACGTCGACCTTGAGGCGAAATCCCAGCACCACGTAATGGGTGCTGAAATCGGTGCCAGAAAAGTTGTCGTCATAGAAATGCTGCCAGACGCCGTAAAACTGGCCCGCCGACAGCGGCAGGCGCAAGCCCAGCTCCGCTTCGGTCAGGCGCATAAAGGCATCCGCGAGGAGTTCATCTTTCTGCACTCGCCCGCCCGGCACGAACCAGTAGCCCTGTGCCGGACGGTTATTGCGTTTCCCGAGCAGAAATTCTCCCTCCGCGTTCTCGACGATCAAATCGAGCGAAATGAGCGGCGTCGAACGCACCACGGTGGCAAAATCTTCTGGCTTCAGAAACATGGCTTATCCCCGAAAACGGTGTTGGTTCTCAAGGAACCACTGGTAAGTGCTGGCCAGACCCGCTTCCAGCGTCACTTCGTGATACCAGCCGAGCTGATGCAGACGTGACACATCAAGCAGCTTGCGCGGCGTCCCGTCAGGTTTGGTCGCATCGAACACCACGCGGCCTTTGTAGCCGACCACTTTGGCGAGCGTCTGCGCCAGTTCACGAATGGTGCAGTCCACGCCGGTACCGACATTAATGTGCGACAGCATCGGCTCGGTGTTTTCCTGCCACACTTCGCGGTCCAGTTCCATTACGTGAATGCTGGCGGCAGCCATATCATCGACGTGGAGGAATTCACGCATCGGCGTGCCGCTGCCCCACACCACCACGTCCGCCGCGTTGTCCTGCGTCGCCTCGTGGAAACGGCGCAGCAGCGCCGGGATCACGTGTGAATTGCTTGGGTGGAAGTTGTCGTGCGGACCGTACAGGTTGGTCGGCATCACCGAGCGATAGTCGCGGTTATGCTGACGGTTGTACGATTCGCACAACTTGATGCCAGCGATTTTGGCAATCGCATACGGCTCGTTGGTGGCTTCAAGCGTGCCCTGCAACAGTTCGCTTTCCGGGATCGGCTGTTTCGCCATCTTCGGGTAAATACACGATGAGCCGAGGAACAGCAGTTTGTTCACGTTGTGCATATGCGCGGCGTGAATGATGTTGCTCTCGATCATCATGTTTTCGTAGATGAAATCCGCCGGGAAACTGTTGTTGGCGACAATCCCGCCCACTTTCGCCGCCGCCAGATACACCTGATCGATGCGCGCTTCAGCAAAGAAATCATTCACCGCAAAGCTATCCAGCAAGTTCAACTGGTCGCGGGTGCGAAGTACTAACTCCACATCTCCGCGCTGTTCCAGTTGGCGAACGATGGCTGAGCCCACCATTCCGCGGTGGCCGGCGACAAAAATACGTTGTTTGGTCATAACTCAGGACTCCAGCGCGATGGCTACCTCGTAGCCGTGAGCTTTAAGCAGGGAGTGTTTCTTCGCTGCTTCCAGATCGTTGGCAACCATCTCGGAGACCATTTCCTGCAAGGTAATTTCCGGTTTCCAGCCCAGTTTTTCGTGTGCTTTGGTTGGGTCGCCGAGCAGAGTTTCGACTTCGGCAGGACGGAAGTAACGTGGGTCAACGGCAATCATTACGTCACCCGGTTTCACGCCCGGTGCATCGTGACCGGTCACAGAAACAACGATGCCTTTCTCTTCTACGCCAGTGCCTTCAAAGCGCAGTTTAATGCCCAACTGCGCGGCAGCCATTTCAACGAACTGACGCACGGAATACTGCACGCCGGTGGCAATCACGAAATCTTCCGGGGTGTCCTGTTGCAGCATCATCCACTGCATTTTCACGTAGTCTTTGGCATGGCCCCAGTCACGCAGGGAATCCATGTTGCCGAGATACAGGCACTTCTCCAGACCCTGGGCGATGTTAGCGATCGCACGGGTGATTTTGCGGGTCACGAAGGTTTCACCGCGACGTGGGGATTCGTGGTTAAACAGAATGCCGTTACAGGCAAACATGCCATAGGATTCGCGGTAGTTGACGGTTATCCAGTACGCATACAGCTTAGCGACGGCGTACGGAGAGCGCGGATAAAACGGCGTGGTCTCTTTCTGCGGGATTTCCTGCACCAGACCGTACAATTCAGAGGTCGACGCCTGATAGAAACGGGTTTTCTTCTCAAGGCCGAGAAAACGAATCGCTTCCAGCAGACGCAGCGTACCCATGGCATCAACGTCAGCGGTGTATTCCGGGGATTCGAAGGACACGGCAACGTGGCTCATTGCGCCCAGGTTGTACACTTCGTCCGGCTGCACTTCTTGCAGAATACGGGTCAGGTTTGAGGAGTCGGTCAGATCACCGTAATGCAGATGGAATTTCGGGTTAGCGGCATGTGGATCCTGATAGATGTGGTCTACACGCTCGGTATTGAATGAAGACGCACGACGCTTAATACCGTGAACTTCATACCCTTTTTCCAGCAGTAACTCTGCCAGATAAGAACCATCCTGCCCGGTAACGCCGGTGATGAGTGCGACTTTTGACATGTTTAATACCTCTTCTTTATTGATCCCCTAAATAGTTCGTGTTGTAGCAAGGCGGCGACGCCGCTTATTCCCAGGAGCTTACTGAAGTAAGTGACTGGGATAAGCAAGGATGCCAACACAGCTACAGCACGAAATATAACGGGGAAAACGTTTTAGTTTTCAACGCGTTCGCGCGTCACCACTGCGGGATTGCCCCGACAAATCGCATTTGCCGGTAGCGATTTAAATACGCTGCTGCGCGCGCCAACGACGGTGCCATCACCAATCGTTACGCCGGGTGCGACAAACACATCCGTTGCCAGCCAGCATTTCTCGCCAATCACAATCGGCATCGCGTTAATATCAAAATGCGCGCTGGTATAATCGTGACTGCCGGTACACAAATAACATTTCTGTGAGACCACGGAATTGGCGCCAATGGTAATGTCGCCAAGGGTATATAACACCGCGTCATCGCCTACCCATGCGTAATCACCCAGGGTTAATTTCCACGGATAAGTAATTTTTACCGACGGGCGAATCACTACGTTTTTTCCAATTTTTGCGCCAAACAGACGTAATAAAAATGCGCGCCAGCGATAAAATATTTGAGGGGACCAGGCAAATAACGTTGCTTGCACCGCCCACCACAATTGCACTTTAATACCGCCCACGCCCCGGAACCCTTTCGGCACCGAGAATCCATTTAATTCCTGCATGATTAATCCTTATAATGGCGACTTGTTATATAAGGCTTTTGTTCTACCGGTGGTGCGTAAGCGTAATGCCAGCGACATTTCTGCCCAAAACCCCGGAACGCGTAATATCTGGCGCTGCACTTTTTTGGCGTCTTCGCATAATTCAAGATTATTGGAGGTTGACACACCGCCCATCGAGAACTCTGACACCAGGCCTTTAATGCGTTTGAAGGAATAGCCTTCTTTATACATTTTCGCTGCCAACGCATAATCTGATGACACACGATATTGCAGATCGTACGGATAACGTTGCAGGCCACTTAGCGGGAAGAAAATAGCCTGATGGCTCGCCGGAAGACTGTGGTAAATGTACCAACCGGGTTTCGCACTACGACGCACTTTATGTCCGTCACCGAAGTCCAGCATCGCGTCCCCGATGATCATCGCATCGTCTTTTTGACTCGCAAGCTGCTGCACGCATTCGGCAATCTCTTCGTGGAACACATCACCTGAATTAAGGAAGATGGCAAAGTGACCGCTCGACATTTCGATGCCCTTATTCATGGCGTCGTAGATACCTTTATCTTTCTCACTGATATAGCGTAAGTTATGCTCACCGTTGAGTTTTTCCAGAAACTCCTCGGTGCCGTCAGCTGAGCCGCCGTCAACCACAATCCATTCAAATTTGATGTCCGGATTACGTGCCAGGTGAGCCAATGATGCCCAGGTTTTCACCACGCCTTCATAATTTCGAAATGCAACGGTAATGACACTCAGCAACATTTTTCGATTCCTCATTAGCTGTCCGCCAGTTTCAGCGCTTTACGCAGAATAAAAGGACACACAATTAAAAACGCATATTCCGGGCTAAATATTGAACCGGTAAAAAACAGCGACACGGGAAAGAAAAGATACAACTGCACGCGGAAGTTTTGGTTATTACCAAACGCGTTAATCATCATCTTTCCAACTTTCGACATATACCATGCTGTTAATATCACGGCGAACCATGAGAAATAAATCATCAGCAGATACAAACCATTGTCTATTGTTTTACCGACATCCGCACCGTTAAAGATTCCGAATGATGCGACATATTCGTAAAGAGATCCGAAACGAACCACACCATCAATGTGGGTTAATGAATAACCGACCATCACTAATGGACCAATAATTCGGTAATACGAAGACGATCCTTCCGTTCCGAGATCGCCGAGGCGTTCCGATATATACGGAAACGCAAAAATCAGACCGACTAAAAAGACCCCAAAGGAAATAATCGCCAGCGGCAATTTTTTACTGATCGCTTCTTTATTCAGATACTGGAATGCCCATTCAAGCAAATAAAACAGGATGAAGGTCATTACACCTGAAAACGATCCTGAGAGCACTATCCCTGCCAGAATCATAGCATCGGTCTTAGGCGTTTTGATACCAAACTGTTTGATACTGAGCCAAATTGAGATTAGTGCCAGAGCGAAGAATGCAGGTTCGAAATAAAGTGCCGTGGTTCGTTTACCGCCGAACTTAATAAAGTTCAGAACATAGCTGTTACTGTAAATCAGATATTTCGAAATTGTCTCCATCAGACTGCTGCCGCCGCTGAGGATAATCTGTGCCATCTCCAGCGCCGCCAGCATCACCACCAACCCGACGACCACATAAAAGAAGCGCAGAATTTTGCGGTAGTTGTGCGGTGAAATCGTTTTGAAGCGAATGCTCCACACCATGCCGATGATTATCACGATGTAAACAAACAGCATCGTTGAGGTCACGTATTTGCTGGCATCCAGCGACTGACCAAAAATGTAGTTGAACAGCGTCAGCCCTGCGCCCGCCCCCAGCGCAATCATCAGTTTTTTCACGCTGATGCGTTCGACATACAGCAGCAACAAAACCGGTAAAAACGTCACGATAGTGATGGGGAAACTTTCGCCGAGCTGGGCGATTTTGACGTTAACCAGCAGGTAGATTAACGGCAGCAGCAGATAGCTACAGATTCTGATAGAACTCGACATACTCCTCCAGCATCTGTTGTCCACTGTACGCCTGGCGACTGCGCGCGCGGAACGCGTCTAACGTGGTCGCAAAAATCGCCTCGGCAATCTGCGCTTTCGGCAACTGAACCAGGTCCAGCACTTCGTCACGACTGACGGTACGCCCGCCGGACTTCTCCAGCACTTCCTGTGCCGCCTCGCTTGGGGTGGCGATCACCGGCACGCCGATAGACAGCGCCTCACACAAAATCAGCGGATAGTTGTCCACGCGAGAACTGAACAGCAGCGCATCCAGCTGATTGAGTTCACTCATCAACTGGCGTTTGTTGGTCAGAAAACCGTGGTTGATGACGTTGCTGCCTTCGAACGGCGAGAACTTGCCGAAGGTGTGCACTTCGACCGCATCGCCAAGGGCAATAATGTCGCGCACCAGTTGCTGGTTGGTTTTGCCGTCGTAGCGCAGGTCGTGGGCCACCACCGCAATTTTCGGCTTGCTGCCGGTGACGCTCTGCGGCGTCAGTTCTGCCAGAATCGTTTCGGTCGCCACATCGATGCCATTATTAATAATCTGACAATG
Source organism: Scandinavium sp. (assembly GCA_036495715.1). Lineage (GTDB taxonomy): Bacteria > Pseudomonadota > Gammaproteobacteria > Enterobacterales > Enterobacteriaceae > Scandinavium. The sequence continues at coordinate 56,219 of DASXML010000012.1, read as the reverse complement.
CCCTTCGCCGTACAGACGGTTGAACGCATCGGCAACGTGCTGGCTCGGGGAGATAAACTGGCAGCCAAGCGCAATCATTTCGCGGAACAGCTGGCGTTTACCGCCGACTAACTGACTGGCGCGGTCAATTTTTACCGGCGGATAGTTGGTCAGCGTCGGGCATTTTCCGCAACCGCTTTTCCACTCTTCGCAGCCGTCGAGAAACGCGCAGCGTCCGGTGACGCTCCAGTGATCGTGCAACGTCCAGACGAAACGCACGTCGCGCTTGTGCTCTTTCAGTTTGTGGCAGAAATCCACCACCTCTTCGAGATTCAGCCAGTAGCTGTGCAGCACGTGAAAATGCAGCACCACCGGCCCGGCAGTACGGGTCACGGTGCGGTACAAATTGTTCAGATTGCCAAACACATCGCGGTTAAACAGGCGGAACAGCGCCAGATTGGCAATAGACGTCGCGCGCGCGGTGTGTTTGATTACATTCGGGTAATCGTCATGGCTGACGCTTTTCTTGCCGCCTTTTCCGTAACCGTAAACAAAGCGGGACGTTAACCCTTTTTGCAGCGCACGTTGGTGCAAATCCAGCGCTACGCCAGCCGCCCCGCCTTCTGCGAGACGGACGTTAAATTGCAGAATATTCATTTAATAACCTTTACTCGCGCTTTTTCGCCGACCACCAGCGCATTGTCCGGCACGTCATCCAGCACGACGCTGCCCGCGCCGACGGAAACGTTGTTGCCGATGTTGATATCGCCGATGATCACCACGTTGGCCCCCAACTCCACACCGTTGCCAATCACCGGACAGGCCAGATTATCTGCGCCACGGTTGCCAATGGTGACGCCGTGACGAATGGTGAAATCATCGCCCGCGACCACGAATTTATTGATAACCACGGCATAGCCATGATGAATAGTGAAACGGCGTCCAATGGTGGCGGCAGCCTGAATTTCGTAGCCAAACAGGCATTCGGTGACAAAGCGGTAGATCAGCAACATCGGGGCAGCCCAAATATTGTTGATGACGCTTTTCTTTCGCCAGACCGAGCAGAAATGGGCGATGCGGTACGCCATTACCATGCAGCACGGGCGCAGGCTCCAGCTGTTTGCGCGTAAATCTTCCAGCATCATTTCCCCCGCAGGCCGTCGGCCAGACGTTTACCGTTACGCACTGACAGCAGCGTCAGCAACGTGCGCCAGTTCATGCGCTTGTTGCGGATCTGGTACAGCGTGAACAGCTGGTACTTTTTGCTCGCGCGGTCGAATTTGTCTTTGTGCTTGCGGTAGAAATGGAAATAGCCGGAGAATTTTTTCGGCGACGACGTAATCTGCATTTCACCGTGGTTGATGTGCAGAATTTGCGTCGCCTCTTCCACTTTCCACGGTTCGCCGTATTCGGTCACCATGCGCAGAAAAATGTCGTAATCCTGCGCCGCTTTCAGTTCGGTATCGAACAGACACTCTTTGAAGCGCCATGCCCAGCTAAACACCTGATTACCGATGATATTGCGCTTGAAGAACAGCTTGCGGGAGTACGGCGATTTCGGGTACAGCGGCAGACTGGCAGGCTGCGAATAGACTTCCCCTTCGCAGACATAATCGTTGGCATACAGAAACGCATGCGTCACCAGTTGATGTTTGTGTTCCAGGAACACCGACAGCCGGTTGGGCGTCCATTCGTCGTCATCGTCAATACCGGTGATGAAATGGCCTTTGGCCTGTAAAATTGCCTGATTACGCACCGCGCACGCGCCCGAGTTGAAATCGTTGCGGGTGTAGCGCACGCGCGGGTCATTCAGCCCGTCGACAAACTGTTGCAGCTGTTCAAATGAAGAGGAGCAGTCGTCAACAATCATCAGCTCCCAGTGCGGGTAATCCTGACGCAGCACCGATTTAATGGCGCGGATCGCCAGCTGCTGCCGGTTCCAGGTAGGCATATAAATGGAAATCAGAGGGCTTGGTGTTGTCATTGTGTTCCCCGACTTACTGAGATGGTCCCTCTCCCCGCCCCTCTCCAGGCGGAGAGGGGGATAACGCTCCCTGGGAGGGAGAGGGAAAAGGTTATTTACTGTCAGACTTGTATTCGTACTCGTAGTAGCCGTAGTCCTGATACCCGGTAGCCCGACGGAAGATGGAGTTGAGAATAACGCCCTTCACGTGAATACCGTTTTGCTCGAAGCGGCTGAGGCTGGTTTCCACTTCTTTCAGGGTATTGACCGCGTAACGTGCGACCATCAGTGTCGTGCCCGCATGGCGGCCGACAATGCCCGCATCGGTGACAGCCAGAATGGGCGGGGTATCGATCAGGACCAGGTCGTACTGACTGCTCGCCCATTTAATCAGCTCAGCAAAGCGGTCACTCATCAGCAATTCAGATGGGTTCGGCGGCACCTGGCCGCGCGTGACCAAATCGAAGTTGGTGATTGAGGTTTTTTTGGCGCAGCCGGCAATCTCCGATTTTCCGACCAGTACTTCTGACAAACCGTGTTCGTTGGTGGTGCCCAGCAGTTCGTGGGTATAGCCTTTACGCATATCGCAGTCGATCAGCAGTACGCGTTTGCCGGTCTGGCTGATCACCGCCGCGAGGTTGGCGCAGACGAAGGTTTTACCGATAGACGGGCTGACCCCCGTCATCATCAGGACATTGTTGGTCGCCTGCATCATGGCGAAGTGCAGACTGGTTCGCAGACTGCGCACCGCTTCAATAGCGAGGTCAGTAGGATTCCCCACCGCCAGAAGCTGGCTTTGTTTGTAGCGCTTGATGCCTTTGACGGTTTTGACCTGATCGCGCTTCTTCTGCCATTCGGACAGCGGAATGCTGGCGTACACGTTGATGCCGTTATCTTCCAGCAACTGCGGGCTTTCGATTCCGCGATTAAACAGCGAACGCAGCAACACGCCGAGGATAGAAAGCATCAGACCGAGAATAATACCGCCAAAAATAATCAGCGCTTTTTTCGGCTTGAGCACACCTGGTTGGGTGATCGCGGAGTCCACGATACGCACATCACCCACGGTGCTCGCTTCCTGAATTTTCAGCTCCTGCTGTTTGTTCAGCAATTGCATGTACACCTGCTGGCCGGATTCCACATCACGGGTCAGACGCACAATTTCCTGCTGGGTTTCCGGCATCGCGGTGATGCGTTTGTTGAGATTCGCCTTCTCGTCTTCCAGGGTTTTACGTTTTTCCAGCAGCGTGCGGTACGCCGGGTGACGTTTGGTGTAGAGCTTCGAAATCTCGGCTTCGCTGAAGGTCAGCTGGTTGAGCTGCGCGTCAATATTGACCACCGAATCGAGCACCGATTTCGCTTCCAGCGACATATCCACCGAGTCTTTCTGCTGGCGATAGGCGTTGAGTTTGTTCTCCGATACGTCGAGATGACCACGCACTTCCGGCAGCTGTTTAGCGAGGAAACGCAGGCTGCGGGAGGCTTCTTCGGATTTACGCTCAACGTTTTGCGCTAAATAGTTGTCGGCAATGCTGTTGAGGATTTCGCGGATCTGATCTTTGTCTTCGCCGGTATAGGTCAGGCTCAACACGCCGGTGTCTTTACCGTTTTCCGTCACCGTCAGGTTGTTTTGCAGGGTATTGATCATGCCCAGCGTAGAATATTTTGTGACCGTAAATTCACCGCCCTTCTGCGCATGGATAGCGCTGACTAACAACGTAAGGCCCGATTTATTCAGCGGCACGCCAACGTCACCCTGAGCGCTGAAACCGCCGTCGCTGGTCAGTTGATAGCGGTTCGGCCCCAGCACTTCCAGGGTAAAGGTTTGCTCGCGCATCCCGGCAGGCGGGTTAAAGGTTTCGACGTTCACACTTTCATTGGCGCGCCCCATCAGGCGTTCCCAACCGGAACCGAAAATCGGCATCACGTTTTTGGTGACGGCAATATCCAGATTAAGGTCGTCAACGGTTTTGCCGAGCACCATACGCGACTGGATCAGCTGTATTTCCGCATCTGACGCAGGGGGTTTGTTGCTCAACGCCGAGTTTAAATCCTGTACCAGCGAGCTGCTGGTGTCCTGCTCAATCTGCACCAACGCATCGGCACTGTAGATAGGCGTCGCAAAAAGGGTGTACACCACGGCGGCGGCGGCAAACACAGCGGTAATGCCGAGCACCCACCATTTGGCCTCCACCACCGTGCCGACCAGGCGGCCAATATCAATTTCATCACTGCCCGACGCGTGCGGGAGCGCCTGTTTTACGTTATCTGTCATTGTTATCCCTGCTGTACTTTCAGTGCCTGCGCCCACTGACGGGCAGACTGATCGAGTAAGTGGTAAACCGCTTCAAAAGCGTCGCGACTTTTGCGATAAGGATCGGGGATCTCACGTTCATCGTCCCAGTGACCAAACAGCATCACCTTGCCACGCATTTCCGGCGCGATTTCGCACAGCCGGGCAATGTGGCGTTTTTCCATGGTCAGAATGAGATCGTATTCGCGGCACATCTTTCCGGAAATTTGACGGGCGCAGTGCCCGTCCAGGGAAATGTTGTGGATGGCGGCGATGCTTGCCGCGCTGTCGTCAGCCCCTTTACCCACCAGCGCACCTAAGCCCGCTGACTCGACGTTGAGCGACGGAAGATAATTTTTCAGCAGCCGCTCCGCCGTTGGGGAGCGGCAGATATTGCCGACGCATACCACCAGAATTTTGTTGAACATAATGGTTACCAGGTATGGATATCTTTCGCCGTGTCCGTCATGTAGCGAACGCCACTGATGGTCGGCAGCAATTGGTTAATGAGGCGGTTCCAACGCGCGACCGGTGCCGTGGTGACATACACCACGTCATACGGTTGCAGCGTGAAGTTGGTTGCCATCACAAGCGATGTGGCATCGGACATATCCAGCTGATAAACGTTGGCAATCTTGCCGTTTTTGTCGTCTTTCAGCGGACGAATCACGAAGATGCCGCTGGCGTTTGAAGCGGTCATGTCGATGCCTTCTGCCTGGCCGAGCGCTTCGGTCAGCGTCATACCGCTGAAGTCCATTTTGAGGGTGCTCTGTTTCTTCACTTCACCCATCACGAAGACTTTGAGGTCGTCGTTGCGCGGCACGAACAGAATGTCACCCGGATACAGCAGGCGGTTCTGGCTCAGATCGCCGTTTTGCATCAGCGCCTGTAGGGAAATACGTTCTTCTTTACCGTTGTGCGTCAGCACCACGTTGCGCCAGTCGGCGAGATCGGTCAGACCACCGGCACCGTTGATGGCATCCAGCACCGTCAGCGGCACGTTGGTAATAGCCTGCTGCCCAGATTTATTGACCTGTCCGGAGATGTAGGCTTTCTGCGAGCGGAACGCCGCTACGTTCACATCAACCTGTGGATCAGTAATGTAGGTGGCGAGTCGGCCGGTTATCATCTCGCGGATTTCCGACAGCGTTTTACCGACCACCTGCACACGGCCAATATAAGGATAGAAAATAGAGCCGTCTGGCTGGACCCAGTTACCGGTATCGCTGGAACTGCGATACTGGCCTGCTGGCGTCGTGAGCTCCGGATGGTCCCAGACGGTCACGCTGAGCACATCGCCTGCGCCCACGCGATATTGATAATTGCTTAACTCCTGATCCAGCGACATGTTCGGCTGCGCCACGTTTGGACGCGGACGCAGTTGGTCAATCAGTCTCGGGGTCAGCGGATAAACATTCACCATTCGGTCAATGTCAAAATCAGCATCTTGCTGCTTAATAACATCTTTTCCGAAGGTCGACATATTGCTGCCGGGTAGAACCGTGCAACCACTCATCAGGATTGCAGACACCAATAATGGCATCAATTTCAGTTGGGATTTCATCATTGATTATTTATCACTTTGGCAGAGAAATTATCCTGTGCGAATAAAACAAACCAGAATACTTTCCGGTCATTTACATTGAGAATGCCGTTAACCTAAACGAAATATAACTGGCATCATTCCTAAAAAGACTTTATCCATCCGCAAGCAGTTGACAGAATAATCGAGGTTGAATCATGGACCTTCAGGCACGCTACCGCCCTTGGCTTTCAGTTACCAATCTACTGTTCAATCATAAAGTTATATGCAATTACGGTGCGTAAACCTGCCCGCAACTGAGAGGTGATGTATAAAACAGCAAACATTCTGTTTCTCACCACTAATAATGTGAGAGCAGAAATCTAATATTTATATATACGTTCGGATTGTTACAGCAATGACAATATCCGACAAGGTAACTACTCCTATCGACATTGCTTTTAGGATAAATATTAAGAAACCCTGCTGACTTTTAGGATTATCTTTATATTGACATAAATCCCATAAAGACCATTCGATGGATATATCCACTAAAATATGAAAATGAGATAATTAATAACAGAAATAATAGGGATATATTTATACCCAACAACAACCCCAATTTAAGATTATCCTCAACCGCCATTGCAATTTTGATTACCGTTATCCATGATTTCATTGTGCCAATGGTCATATTACAAAAAGGTTTAGACAGCGTATGGAATGGATTGCCGATCCCTCTATCTGGGCAGGGCTTATCACTCTGGTGGTCATCGAGTTGGTACTCGGGATTGATAATCTGGTGTTCATCGCTATTCTTGCGGAAAAGCTGCCGCCTGCAGAACGCAACCGGGCGCGTATCACCGGGCTGATTCTGGCAATGGTCATGCGCCTGCTGCTGCTGGCCTCTATCTCGTGGCTGGTCACGCTCACCCGCCCGCTGTTTACGTTCCGGGACCTCAGCTTTAGCGCTCGCGATTTAATCATGCTCGGCGGGGGGTTGTTCTTACTGTTTAAAGCCACGGTAGAGCTTAATGAACGGCTGGAAGGCAAAGACAACGACGGCCCCGCTCAGCGCAAAGGTGCCAAATTCTGGGCAGTGGTGGCGCAAATTGTGGTGCTCGACGCGGTATTTTCTCTCGACTCGGTGATCACCGCCGTCGGGATGGTCGACCATTTGCTGGTGATGATGGCCGCCGTGGTGATTGCTATCAGCATGATGCTACTCGCCAGCAAGGCGCTGACGCGCTTCGTCAACAGCCATCCCACCATCGTAATTTTGTGTCTGAGCTTCCTACTGATGATTGGTTTTAGTCTCGTCGCGGAAGGCTTTGGTTTCTACATCCCGAAAGGGTATTTGTATGCGGCGATCGGTTTCTCGGTGATGATTGAAGCATTGAACCAGTTGGCGAATTTTAATCGCCGCCGTTTTCTTACCGCGAATCAAAGCCTGCGTAGCCGCACCACCGAAGCCGTGCTGCGCCTGCTCAGCGGGCATAAAGAAGAGGCTGAACTGGATACACAAACGGCCTCATTGATTGCCGATCACCAAGATGAGCCGGTTTTCGCCCCACAGGAACGCCGTATGATCGCGCGCGTGCTGAATCTAAATCAACGTAGTGTCAGTAGCATCATGACGTCACGCCATGATATTGAACATATCGATCTCAGTGCGCCAGAAGCCGACATCCGCGCCCTACTGGAAAAAAACCAGCACACGCGGTTGGTGGTCACCGGCGGCGATCATGAAGAAGAAATGTTAGGCGTGGTGCACGTCATTGATTTGCTCCAGCAATCCCTGAACGGCGAACCATTCGATTTGCGCGCGCTGGTACGCCAGCCGCTGGTGTTCCCTGAAATGCTGCAATTGCTGCCCGCGCTGGAGCAATTTCGCAATGCCCGCACCCACTTTGCTTTTGTTGTGGATGAGTTTGGTTCCGTTGAAGGGATTGTGACATTAAGTGACGTGATGGAAACCATCGCCGGGAATTTGCCGAATGAAGTGCAGGAAATCGACGCTCGCCACGATATCCAGAAGAATGCCGATGGCAGTTGGACCGCCAATGGTCATATGCCACTGGAGGATTTAGTGCAGTTTGTGCCGATGCCACTTGATGAGAAGCGCGAGTATCACACCATCGCCGGGCTGCTGATGGAACATTTGCAGCGCGTACCGACGGACGGAGAAACCGTTGAGGTCGAGGGGTATACCCTGAAAACGTTGCAGGTCGAAAATCATCGCGTACAGCGTGTGCAGATTTTCCCGCCTGCGCTGAATGACGAGGTTTGATGAAATGCCACGCCGGGCTGCATCGCCCGGCGTGGAAAAGAGAGGATGTTAAAGCTTCTCCAGTAGCTTTTTCACGTCTTTGCCAGACTGACTGTCCTGGTTTTTGTCCGCCCAGGCTTTCAGACGATCGCGCGCTTCATTTTGCAATTGCTTGCGCAAAACCTGATCGACTTGCAGGCTGTAGTTGAGCGCGGTCCATTTACCGTAGACGCGTAACGGAATTGCTGTTTCCTTGAGGGTATCGATAAGCTTGCTTTCGCCCTGCCAGCCTTCCAGCACACGCACATTAAAGCGCATATCGCCTTCTTCTTTGACAAGATCCAGCGTGCCCTGACCATCCAGCGCCAGTAAAGACGATTTACCGGACATATCATTCAGCGTCATCTCACCCTTGTCGAGCGACAGATCGCTGGAGAACGCATCCAGACGGGTGGCGCTTTCCAGATTTTCTTTCGCCTTCACATGCGTGCTGCGTTCCACCGCTTGCTGCACCAGCTGCTGGAAGTTCAGGCCTTCCGCTCGGGAATCCAGCAAGGACAATTTCGCCTGTCCCTGCCAGCTACGACGGAAGTTATCCGCATCAATTTTGTCACCGCTGAACTCGCCATCCAGCGACAGTTTACCGGTCAGATCGATAGGGTAATTAAACGCTTTCAGCAACGTGCCAATTTGAATATTTTCAAGCTTCGGCTGGAAGGTCGACACCGGCGTATCGTTGCGGGCATCAAGGCTGCCCGGCAGCGACATCGAGCCGTCATCGAGTTTCCCTTGCAGCTTCGCAATGTTGAGCAAACCAAAATCGTTACGCGCCTGTACCGAGACATCGGCGAAATTCATGCCTCGCCACATGACCTGATTGGCGTCGAGCTGAACGGCGGCACTGAACCCGCGTAGGCTGGCGTAATCGGGACCGTGACTGTTATCGGCAATCACCGGACGCTGTAAGCGCGGCTGGCTTTGTCCCTGCTGATTTGCGCTGGCATCCGCTGACGGATTTGCCTGTGACAGCAAATTATCGAGATTGAGTTTGTCGGAACGGAGCTGTAACTGCCACTGCGGTTTATCGCCGAGCACCACGCTGCCTTCGCCCGCGAGTGTGCTGTCATTAGCCGCCAGTTGAAGCTGACTGAAACTGATGCGCTTTTGGTCATCCTGCCATTCGGCCTGTAAAGCCCCCTGACCACTGATCCCCTGAGCCGGGAGATCCGCGCCCTGAAGCTGCCAGTTAAGTTGGCTAAAGTTTGCCGTCAGCGCATGCGGGTAATCACCGGCATCCACCTGCGCAGTGAACGAAAGATTGAGATCGCGCTGATCACGATTTACACGCCCGGAGAATTCAACGTTCGCCTGGTAGTGCTTGTCCTGCTCCATTTGCAGCTTGATATCGCGCACGGTGATTTGTTCATCGCCTTCGTGCTGGAAGACCAGCACGCTGTCGGCAACTTCCAGCCGTGCAACGTCAAACGACCAGCCGCGATCTTCCGGTGCCTGTGGCAATGTATTTTCACGAGGGGCCACCGGCGCGGCGTCGTTTTTCACCGCTTCCGTATTCGGCGTCAGTTCAATCACCGCCCCTTTCAGCATCACCTGATTGACCTGCAATTGATGTGACAACAACGGCATCAACGCCACGTCGAGGCGCATGTTGTCGGCTTTCACCAGCGGTGCGCTCGCACCGGGTTCCGTCAGGGTCATTCTGCCGGAAAGAATGCTGAGCTGTGGCCAGACGTGCCAACGCAGCGGGCCATCCAGTTGCAATTGATAGCCGCTACGATCCGCCACCTGGCGCACTAAGTAGTCGCGAAAATCGTTCGGGTTAACCAGCAGCACCAGCGCTGAAAGGCCGGCCACGATCACCACCAGCAGTATCATCAGCGTTGTCAGAATTCGTCTCATGATCTCTCCGAGGTGTCCGTTACGCTCAGTCTTTATCGATGCGACTGGCAACCGCACCCTGCTGATCGCGATACTTTGCGTCTTCGCGGCGGTTGTAAGGACGCGCGGCCGGGCCGGTCAGTGGCTCAAAGCTAAGCGCGCCGATAAGCATTCCCGGGCGTAACGCCAGCGGCAGTTTGCCCGAGTTGTAGAATTCAAGCACGATGCAGCCGGACCAGCCGGGATCGATGCGATGTGCGGTGACATGAACCATCAGGCCCAGTCGCGCTAAAGAGGAGCGTCCATCAAGCCAGCCGACCAGATCGGCAGGAATAGTGACGGATTCTAAGGTGACAGCCAGCGCCAGTTCGCCCGGATGCAGATAAAACGCTTCGCCTTCGGCGAGCACGATCTCTTCGCTCATCACTTTGTCGAGCGCCGCGCTCACTTCCGCTTTTGGCCCGCTAAGATCGATGAATGCTGCCGTGTGCCCGCTAAACGTACGGAATTTATTGCCGAGGCGCACGTCAACCGTTGCGCCATTAATGCGTTCAATCGGCGGTCGTGGGGAAATTGTCAGACGGCCTTCATCCAGCCAGGCTTCAATATCTCGGTCACACAGACGCATGCGCTATCTCCTTTAATGCATTTTGCCCGGCGTCTGCCGGGCCATTATGCACAGTACATAATTCGGGGGAATTATTCAAAAAACTGACTGATTTTGGCCTTCAGGATATCAATGGCGATGCGGTTTTTTCCGCCGCGCGGCACGATAATATCGGCGTACTGTTTGGACGGCTCGATAAACTGCAGGAACATCGGGCGGACCGTTTTTTGATACTGCGCCATCACCGAATCCATCGAGCGACCGCGTTCATTCACATCACGCTTGATACGGCGCATCAGACAAATATCCAGCGGTGTATCAACAAAAATAGAGAAGTTCATCTCTTCACGAAGACGCGCGTCCGTCAGCAGCAAAATCCCTTCAAGGATGATGACTTTCTTCGGTTTGATGTGCACGGTCTGCGGCATACGCGTATGTTCCACGTAGCTGTAAACCGGCAGTTCGATAGTTTCGCCGCGCTTAAGCATCTGCAAATGCTGATACAGCAGGCTGTGGTCCATCGCGCTCGGGTGGTCATAATTGGTTTTAACACGATCTTCCATCGACAGATGACTCTGGTCTTTGTAATAGCTGTCTTCAGGGATCACACCAATATGTTCATCGCCAACCTGTTCACGTAATTCACGATAAAGCGTGCTGGAGATGAGACTTTTACCCGAAGCCGATGCGCCGGCGATGCCTATAATGACGCACTGATGAGACTTATCAGTCATAAATTTTTGCGACCTGATTAACCTGGATGATAGGAAGGGTGACGCCGGAGCGTCAAACGCGGCAATTATAGGGATTTCAGCCCGTCGATACCAGTCGAAAACGACATTCACGCTTGTTGGGGCAAAAAGTGACTATTCGCAAATTAATATGTGCACTTTTCCAACGCCTTAGACACTTTTTGCGCACCGCGGCGAATTTATCTCTCAACGCTGTTAAATAATGACCAGACACCATAGGAAATGTAAATTGTTTGTACTAGCATGATCCCATTTATCATCCTAATGAATTCAGGCCCATCCCTCGTGAAAAGTCGCGGCCGGAAAGCCCTGGCGGAAAGCGGTAAATGAAGATATCTGAACAACGAGTGTCCGTTACGCCCTCACACCCTGCGCTACTTATGCTTAGCCTCGGGCTGCTGACGTTCATCTTTACCCTTTTCTCACTCGAACTGACTCGTTTTGGCACTGTTCTCGCGCCGTTATGGTTCCCGACCTCCATTATGATGGTGGCGTTTTACCGTCACGCCGGAAAGATGTGGCCTGCCATTGCACTGGCCTGTTCCCTTGGCAGCGTACTGGCTTCGTGGGTACTGTTCCCGCCCAGTTCGCTGAACATTATTTATCCGGTCATCAATGCGGTTGAAGCCACGATCGGTGCGGTGCTACTGCGCAAGTTTTTGCCACGCTATAACCCATTACAAAACCTGCACGACTGGATCCGCCTGGCGCTGGCCAGTGCCATCGTGCCGCCGTTAGCAGGCGGCGTACTGGTGTTGCTGCTCGGGCCTAGTGAGCAACCGCTTCATACGTTTTTAGTGTGGGTGTTATCCGAAGCGATTGGCGCGCTGGCGCTAGTTCCGCTGGGCCTGCTGTATAAAAACCATTATTTGTTACGTCACCGCAACCCGCGTCTGCTGCTGGAAACCCTGCTGACATTGGCGGTGACGCTGGCGCTGAGTGCGATAGCGATGCTGTGGCTGCCGTGGCCGTTTACCTGCGTCATTGTTCTGCTGATGTGGAGCGCCGTGCGCCTGCCGCGCATGGAAGCGTTCACCATTTTCCTTGTTACCATCATGATGGTCTCACTGATGATGGCCACTCATCCCACCACTCTGCAAACGCCACAGATTTATGCCATGAGCAATACGCCGTGGCTGCCGTTCCTGATGATCCTGCTGCCCGCTAACGTGATGACCATGGTGATGTACGCCTTCCGCGCGGAGCGCAAACACATTACCGAAAGTGAAGAACGCTTCCGCAATGCGATGGAATATTCTGCCATTGGCATGGCGCTGGTCGGCACCGAAGGCCAGTGGCTCCAGGCGAATAAAGCGCTGTGTAAATTCCTTGGCTACAGCCAGAACGAACTGCGGGCGATGACGTTCCAGCAGCTCACCTGGCCGGAAGATCTCGACAACGATCTCGCCCAGCTTGAACAACTGGTCAGCGGTGAAATCAACACCTATACCATGGAAAAGCGCTATTACACCCGTAAAGGCGATGTGGTGTGGGCGCTGCTGGCCGTATCTCTGGTGCGCCATGCCGACGGTACGCCGCTCTATTTCATCGCCCAGATTGAAGACATCAACGACCTGAAACACACCGAGTGGGTCAATAAGCGTCTGATGGAGCGCATTACACTCGCGAATGAAGCCGGTGGCATCGGCATCTGGGAGTGGGAACTGGAACCGGACCTTATCTCCTGGGATAAGCGCATGTTCGAACTGTATGAAATCCCTTCACACCTGAAACCCACGTGGCACCTGTGGCACAACTGTGTGGTGGAAGAAGATCGCGAACAGGCCGAGCGCGTTATTCGCAATGCACTGAGCGCCCGTTCGCCGTTCAAGCTGGAATTTCGCATTCAGGTGAAAGATGGCATTCGTCATATTCGCTCGCTGGCTAACCGCGTATTGAATAAACAAGGCGAAGTGGAACGCCTGCTCGGTATCAACATGGATATGACCGAGGTGAAACAGCTGAATGAAGCGCTGTTCCAGGAAAAAGAGCGTCTGCACATTACCCTCGATTCCATCGGCGAAGCAGTGCTGTGTACCGATGTCGATATGAACGTTATCTTTATGAACCCGGTCGCCGAGAAAATGAGCGGGTGGAGCCAGGACGAAGCGATGAAACAGCCGCTGCTGCATGTGCTGCGCATCACTTTTGGCGACAACGGCCCGCTGATGGAAAACATTCACAGTGGTGATATGTCCCGCAACGATATCGAGCAGGATGTCGTCCTTCACTGCCGTAACGGCGGCAGCTACGACATTCATTACAGCATCACGCCGTTGAGCACGCTCGACGGGCAAAATATCGGCTCGGTGCTGGTTATTCAGGACGTCACCGAATCCCGTAAAATGCTGCGCCAGCTGAGCTATAGCGCCTCGCATGACGCCCTCACCCATCTGGCTAACCGTGTCAGTTTTGAGAATCACCTCAAGCGCCTGCTGCATACCGTGCAGGAAACCCATCAGCGCCATGCGCTGGTGTTTATCGATCTCGACCGCTTTAAGGCCGTGAACGACACCGCGGGCCACGCGGCAGGCGACGCACTGTTACGTGAGTTGTCGTCAATGATGCTCAGTATGCTGCGTACCAGCGACGTGCTCGCCCGTCTGGGCGGCGACGAATTTGGCCTGCTGCTGCCGGACTGTAATGTCGAGAGCGCCCGCTATATTTCCGGGCGTATCATCCAGGCCATCAACGATTATCACTTTATGTGGGACGGTCGCCTGCATCGCATTGGTGCCAGCGCCGGGATCACCCTCATTGATGAAAATAACTGTCTGGCGTCCGAGGTGATGTCGCAGGCCGATATCGCCTGCTACACCTCGAAAAACAACGGGCGCGGCATTGTCAGTGTCTACGAACCGCAATTCGACAGACTGCATCAGCAGCGCAGTATGATGTCGCTCGACGAACAGTGGCACATGGTGCGGGATAACCATTTGGTGCTGATGGCCCGCGGTGTCGCCTCACCACGTGTGCCTGAAAGCAGCAACTTCTGGTTGCTGTCGCTTCGGCTGTGGACCAGTGAAGGCGAAATGGTTGAAGAGCAGGCTTTCCGCAAGGGACTTGCCGATCAGGAACTGATCCACGCGCTCGACCGTCGTATTTATCAAGAGTTCTTCCGTCACTGGGCGCACAAAGTGGCCGCTCGGGGAATAAGCGTTACGCTGCCGCTCTCCGCAGCAGGTCTGACCGGGCCGGTGTTGATCAATGAGATTCTTGATGGTCTGAAACACAGCGCCATGCCTGCCCGACTGCTGCATCTGGTGTTTAACGCCGAACATCTGTTGCAGACTGGCGTACAGGAAGGACTTAATCAACTGCGTAAAGCGGGCTGTAAAATCATCGTCAGCCAGGTCGGCCAGGATTTGGAACTGTTCGAACACCTGACCGCCGGCTGCGCTGATTATGTGATGCTAGACCCGGAAATTATTGGCAATGTTCACGCCAGCCTGATGGATGAAATGATGGTGACTATCGTGCAAGGCCATGCCCAGCGTTTGGGAATGAAGACCATTGCCGGGCCGACCCATCAGGCGCTAATGATGGACACGCTTTCTGGTATTGGCATTGATTTCCTCTATGGCGACACTATTGCGGCGAATCAGCCGCTCGAACTGGTGCTCAATACCAGCTACTTCGCCATCAACTAAATCCCCGTATGGCAACACCTCGCCCGCCGCTTTCGCTGCGGGCTTTTTTATTTTCATTGCATCCATAATATTTACAAAATCTAACGATTAACCTGCTAACTAATTTTTCTTTACATGTACTATACAAATGCGTAACAAGGAAAATTTCACGGTGACAGGACCTGTCGACACCTTGCCAACATAAAGCCTGCCGCATGCTGTTACTCAACAGCCTTTATCAGGACACCCAACATGACTACACCTTTTAACTGGAGCACGACCCAAAAACACGTCGCCGTGGCCAGCTTTTCAAGCTGGATGCTGGACGCCTTCGACTTCTTCATTCTGGTTTTCGTCCTCAGCGATCTCGCGAACTGGTTCCACTCCTCCGTTTCCGACGTTTCAATTGCGATAATGCTAACGCTGGCGGTACGTCCGATCGGCGCACTGATTTTTGGGCGAATGGCGGAGAAATACGGTCGCCGCCCCGTTCTGATGCTCAACATTATTTTCTTCAGCATTTTCGAGCTACTTTCCGCATGGTCGCCGACGTTCACCACCTTTTTGGTGCTACGCCTGTTCTACGGGATCGCGATGGGTGGGATTTGGGGCGTGGCCTCGTCGCTGGCGATGGAAACCATTCCTGACCGTTCGCGCGGGCTGATGTCCGGCATTTTTCAGGCGGGCTATCCCTGTGGCTATTTGCTGGCGTCGATAATCTTCGGTCTTTTTTATAGCACCGTCGGCTGGCGCGGCATGTTCCTGATTGGCGCGCTGCCCATTTTCCTGCTGCCGTACATCTGGTTCAAAGTCCCGGAATCACCAGTATGGCTGGCGGCACGCGAGCGTAAAGAAAGCACCGCATTGCTGCCTATTTTGCGCAGCCACTGGAAATTGTGCCTCTATCTGGTGCTGCTGATGGCCTGCTTTAACTTCTTCAGTCATGGCACACAAGATTTATACCCAACGTTCCTGAAAGTGCAGCACGGCTTTGATCCGCATACGGTGAGTCTGATTGCCATCGGTTACAACATTGCGGCAATGCTCGGCGGGATTTTCTTTGGCAGCGCGTCTGAGAAAATTGGCCGTAAAAAGGCGATGATCATTGCCGCCTTTCTGGCGCTGCCGGTTCTGCCGCTGTGGGCCTTTTCTACAGGGTCGTTCAACATCGGACTGGGCGCATTTCTGATGCAGTTTATGGTTCAGGGCGCATGGGGCGTAGTGCCGACCTATCTTAACGAACTGGTTCCCGCCAACGCTCGCGCGGTGCTGCCAGGATTTGTGTATCAGTTGGGGAATTTGCTGGCGTCAGTGAACGCAACGTTACAGGCACGAATCGCGGAAGCAAACGGCGGTAATTACGGAATGGCGATGGCGCTGGTCGCGGGAACCGTCGCCATCCTTATTTGCCTGTTTGTTGCCTTTGGCCGGGAAACGCGCGGTGTCGTGATTTCGGGTCATCAACCGCAGGGCGCAAACCGTGAGTCGCATACCCATTAAACAGGCTGGAAACCGTCGCTATACCAGATATGCAATAACGCATAGGAGCGCCAGGGCTGCCAGCGCTCCGCATAACGGCGGATTTGCGCGGGTGTCATTCCGGGAAAACGCTGCTTAATCAGGTAGTCATCTGGCAGGAAAACATCTTTGGCCTGCCAGCCGCGCAGCGCGAAGTAATTTGCCGTCCAGCGACCGATGCCAGGAAAGGTTTGCAGCGCTTTCATTGCCGCGTCTACATCGAGCGGCGGTGTCAGCGGTAACTCACCCGAAATCGCTGCCTGTGCCAGATGAATTAACGCTTCGGCACGTTTTACCGGCATCCCCAGCGCCTTTAATGCCAGCGGATCGGCAAGCGCCAGTTGCTGTGGTGTCGGGAAACAGGTGAAATCCGATGCCTCTTCCAGCGGCGTGCCATAGGCTTTCGCAACGCGGCTGGTCAGCTTCGATGCCATTGCCACACTCACCAGTTGTCCGAGGATTGCCCGCACGCCCTGTTCAAACGGGTCGACACAACCTGGCAGACGTAAACCCGGACGTGCAACGGCCAGTTCACCCAACGCCACCGACACCTGTTGCGGGTCACAGCGCAAATCAAAGAGTTGCTCAAGGCGTTGCAGGCACTGTTCTTTGACCGGCAGCAGCCCATCGGAAAGCGAAATAACCAGCCTTTGCGTGTCCGGATCGGGTGTCGCACGCAGTAATCCGCGATGCCCCTCTAATGCAAAACTGCGGACATACGTCTGCTCTTCAAAGCGTTCAACACCTTCAACGGTACGCGCCGCCAGAAAACCGAACATCCAGTCCCAGTCGTAAGGCGCTTGCCAGGCTAAAGTGAACATCGTTCCTCCTTAATAAGTTGCTACAGCATAAACGCTTAGGCCATTTCGCGCCTTGCTTTCATATTCCGGTTGTCGCAAGCGCGACATTCCGCTAAAGTCGTCGCCCTTTCTTCACTGGCATGGGGAATTTGCACGGTGTTTATTGGTTTTGACTATGGTACGGCAAACTGCTCAGTGGCCGTCATGCGCGGTGACTCACCGCAGCTCTTAACGCTTGAAAACGGTAGCTCACTGCTGCCTTCAATGCTGTGCGCGCCAACGCGTGAATCGGTCAGCGAATGGCTGTATCGCCAGCACGACGTCCCGGCAACCGGCAGTGAAACCGAAGCACTGTTGCGTCGCGCTTTGCGTTATAACCGCGAAGAAGATATCGACGTTCAGCACAACAGCGTGCAGTTCGGACTTTCATCGCTCAAGCAATATATCGACGATCCGGAAGAGGTGTACTTCGTTAAATCACCGAAATCTTTCCTCGGTGCCAGCGGGCTGAAACCGCAGCAGGTCGCGGTGTTTGAAGATTTGGTTTGCGCCATGATGCTGCATATCAAGCAGCAGGCCGAATCGCAGTTGCCTGAGAGCATTACTCAGGCGGTGATTGGTCGCCCGATTAACTTCCAGGGACTTAGGGGCGACGACGCCAACGAACAGGCACAGGGCATTCTTGAACGTGCCGCACAGCGTGCTGGCTTTGCCGACGTGGTCTTTCAGTACGAGCCTGTCGCCGCTGGACTGGATTTCGAGGCGACGCTAACCACAGAAAAACGTGTGCTGGTCGTGGATATCGGCGGTGGTACGACGGACTGCTCGTTGCTGCTGATGGGACCACAGTGGCGCGCTCGCCGCGATCGCGAAAGTAGCCTGCTCGGCCACAGTGGCTGTCGTGTTGGCGGTAACGATCTGGATATCGCATTGGCATTCAAATGCCTGATGCCTTTGCTGGGTATGGGTGGCAATACTGAAAAAGGTATCGCCCTGCCGGTTCTGCCCTGGTGGAATGCCGTCGCTATCAATGACGTGCCTGCACAGACTGATTTTTACAGTGCCGCCAATGGCCGTATGCTGCGTGACCTGGTGCGTGATGCCCGCGATTCTGACAAAGTCGGACTGCTGCTGAAAACCTGGCAACAGCGCTTGAGCTATCGTCTGGTCCGCAGCGCTGAAGAGAGCAAAATCGCGCTGTCCGACAAAACGGATATCACCACCGCACTGCCGTTCTTAAGTCCGGCACTGGCGGCAGACATCAACCAACTGGGTCTGGAAGCGGCGTTGAATCAACCTTTAACGCGCATTCTGGAGCAGGTTCAGTTGGCGCTGGATAACAGCGGTGAAAAACCGGACGTTATCTATTTGACCGGGGGGAGCGCACGTTCACCGCTGATCAAAAAAGCACTGGCACAGCAGTTGCCGGGCATTGAAATTGCCGGTGGCGATGACTTTGGCTCGGTTACGGCCGGTCTGGCGCGCTGGGCACAGGTTGTTTTTGCCTGAGTTTGCGATCCGGCACGGAAAAGCGTGGATTGACTTTGCTGCTTTTTCGACCTAACGTGACAGGTAAAGGGTGAGGGAGGTTTCCCCCCCTCTGGTCTCTTAGTAAGCTGCGAAACTTATCACTAAGAGAATGACCAGTATGATGACTAGCTTCATCATATCCCTTTCCTTATTAAGGCCCCTTCCTCGGGAGGGGCTTTCCCGTCTTAGCCCCCTATAGCCTGCATTCTTCAAACTGCAGGTGCGTTGGCTGCACTCGTTCACCCCAGTCACTTACTGAAGTAAGCTCTTGGGGATGATCTCCCTTGCCGCGTGATTCGGCCTATGGCCTCACCCTTTCAGGGCCAGCGCAAGCGCTGTTCAAAGTACCTAGGGTACTTTGTCCTGCAACTCGAATTATTTGGCTATACCTAAAAATTTCTTTCATCTCTTTCACAATTAACCTCGTAAAACCGCGCTCATTCAGACGTTTCCAGACAGTCTTTCATATTTCCTTCATTATTCAGGGGTGTTCCGTTACTAAACTAGTATCATTCGGTGAAAGGTTTCAGGATGAGATACGTATAACAATGAAAGGCAGCAATCAATCGCGTTGGTTAATCGCGCTGGGCGTGGTGGTGATCGCAGGTATCGCCGTATATTACTGGCATAACAGCGGAACGCCTGAAACGGGCACGTCCCCTGCTGCATCGCAGGGCAAGCCGGCCGGAGGGGGTCGCCACGGAGGACGTTTCAGCGGCGCACTGGCTCCGGTTCAGGCGGCAACAGCCACCAGCGAAGCCGTTCCGCGCTATCTCACAGGCCTTGGCACCATTACCGCGGCGAACACCGTAACGGTTCACAGTCGTGTCAACGGACAGCTTTTGGCGCTGCATTTCCAGGAAGGCCAGCAGGTGAAAGCGGGTGATTTGCTCGCGGAAATCGACCCAAGCCAGTTCAAAGTCGCTCTCGCGCAAGCACAGGGGCAACTGGCGAAAGATAACGCCACGCTCTCCAATGCCCGCCGTGATTTGGCTCGCTATCAACAACTGGTGAAAACCAATCTCGTTTCTCGTCAGGAACTCGATACCCAGCAATCGTTGGTCACTGAAAGTTTAGGCACCGTTAAAGCCGATGAAGCCGCCGTTGCCAGCGCACAATTGCAGCTCGACTGGACGCGTATCACCGCGCCAATTGATGGTCGCGTGGGCCTGAAACAGGTCGATATCGGCAACCAGATTTCCACCAGCGACACCACCGGCATTGTGGTGCTGACGCAAACCCATCCCATTGATTTGATTTTCACCCTGCCGGAAAACGACATTGCGACGGTGGTGAAAGCACAGAAAACGGGCCAAAGCCTGACGGTAGAAGCCTGGGATCGTACTAACAAGCAGAAGTTAAGCGACGGCGCGCTGTTAAGTCTGGACAACCAGATTGATACGACGACGGGCACCATCAAACTCAAAGCGCGGTTCAACAATCTCGACGACGCCCTGTTCCCGAATCAGTTTGTCAACGCACGCCTGCTGGTTGATACCGAGCAAAATGCCGTCGTCATACCCACCGCCGCCTTGCAGATGGGCAACGAAGGCAACTTTGTGTGGGTGCTGAACGACGAAAACAAAGTCAGTAAACACATCGTGGTACCGGGTATTCAGGACAGCCAGAAAGTCGTTATCTCCGCCGGCCTTTCCGCAGGCGACAAAGTCGTGACCGATGGTATTGACCGTCTGACCGAAGGGGCCAAAGTCGAAGTGGTTGAAGCCCATAGCGCCGCCACCGATGACAAACCGGCAGCGGAGCACAGCGGCAAAAAAGGAGCCCGCTCCTGATGCACGTTTTACCTCCCGACAAAACCGGCGGGCCTTCCCGCCTGTTTATTCTGCGCCCAGTCGCCACCACGCTGATGATGGTGGCGATTCTGCTCGCGGGGATCATCGGCTACCGTTTTTTACCGGTCTCCGCGCTGCCTGAAGTTGACTACCCGACCATTCAGGTGGTCACGCTGTATCCCGGTGCCAGCCCGGATGTCGTCACCTCTTCCATTACCGCACCGCTCGAACGTCAATTCGGCCAGATGTCCGGTCTGAAACAGATGTCCTCCCAGAGCGCGGGCGGTGCGTCGGTCGTCACGCTACAGTTCCAGCTTGAGTTGTCGCTGGATGTCGCCGAGCAGGAAGTGCAGGCCGCTATCAATGCTGCTACAAACCTGCTGCCGAGCGACCTGCCGAACCCGCCGGTGTACAGCAAAGTAAACCCGGCTGATCCGCCAATCATGACGCTCGCGGTCACCTCTTCTGCCCTGCCGATGACCCAGGTCGAAGATATGGTTGAAACCCGCGTGGCGCAGAAAATCTCTCAGGTTTCCGGCGTCGGTCTGGTGACGCTGGCTGGCGGTCAACGCCCGGCAGTACGCGTAAAACTGAACGCACAGGCGATTGCCGCGCTGGGGCTAACCAGCGAAATCGTTCGCACGGCGATCACCAATGCTAACGTCAACTCAGCAAAAGGGAGTCTCGACGGTCCGACCCGCGCGGTCACGCTTTCGGCTAACGATCAGATGCAATCCGCCGAAGAGTACCGCAAGCTAATTATTGCTTATCAGAACGGCGCGCCGGTTCGTCTGGGCGATGTCGCGACCATCGAACAAGGTGCGGAAAATGCCTGGCTCGGCGCATGGGCCAACAAGCAGCAGGCGATTGTGATGAACGTCCAGCGCCAGCCTGGCGCGAACATTATTGCCACCGCCGACAGCGTTCGCCAGATGCTGCCGCAACTCACCAGCAGCCTGCCCAAATCGGTGCAGGTCAACGTGCTTTCTGACCGTACCAACAATATACGTGCGTCCGTCAGCGACACCCAGTTCGAGCTATTGCTGGCGATAGCGCTGGTCGTCATGATCATCTACCTGTTCCTGCGAAATGTGCCCGCAACCATTATTCCCGGCGTCGCAGTGCCGCTGTCGCTGGTAGGCACCTTCGCCGTGATGGTGTTTCTCGACTTCTCGATTAACAACCTGACGCTGATGGCGCTCACCATCGCCACCGGTTTCGTGGTCGATGATGCGATCGTGGTAATCGAGAACATCTCGCGCTACATCGAAAAAGGCGAAAAGCCGATGGCCGCAGCGCTAAAGGGCGCGGGCGAAATCGGCTTTACCATTATTTCACTGACCTTCTCGTTGATTGCCGTACTCATCCCACTGCTGTTTATGGGCGATATCGTCGGGCGTCTGTTCCGTGAGTTTGCCATCACTCTGGCGGTGGCAATACTGATTTCCGCCATAGTGTCGTTGACGCTCACGCCGATGATGTGCGCACGTATGCTAAGCCATGAATCGTTGCGTAAGCAGAACCGTTTTTCCCGCGCCAGTGAGCGTTTCTTTGACCGCGTGATTGCCGCCTATGGCCGAATGCTCACCAAAGTGCTCAACCATCCGTGGCTGACGCTTAGCGTGGCGCTCAGCACGCTGGCGCTGTCGATTATGCTGTGGGTATTCATCCCGAAAGGCTTCTTCCCAATTCAGGACAACGGCATTATTCAGGGCACGTTGCAGGCACCGCAGTCGGCGTCGTTCGCCAGCATGGCCCAGCGCCAGGCACAAGTGTCTGACATCATCCTGAAAGACCCGGCGGTGGAGAGTCTGACCTCGTTTGTCGGTGTCGATGGCACCAACCCGGCGCTAAACAGCGCACGTCTGCAAATTAACCTCAAACCGCTGGCTGACAGGGACGATCGCGTGCAGAAGGTCATTCGCCGTCTACAACATGCCATCGACCGCGTGCCGGGGATTTCACTCTATTTACAGCCTACGCAGGATCTGACGATTGATACCACCGTCAGCCGTACGCAGTATCAGTTCAGCTTACAGGCCAACTCGCTTGATGCGCTCAGTGAATGGGTGCCGCAGCTGATGACCAAACTGCAAACGTTGCCGCAGTTGGAGGACGTCAGCAGCGACTGGCAGGACCAGGGTTTATCGGCGTATGTGAATGTCGATCGCGACAGCGCCAGCCGTTTGGGTATTAGCATGGCCGATGTCGATAACGCACTGTATAACGCGTTTGGTCAGCGCCTGATTTCCACTATTTACACCCAGTCCAACCAGTATCGCGTGGTGCTCGAACATGACACCAGCGACACGCCAGGGCTGTCGGCGCTGGACAATATTCGTATCACCAGCAGCAGCGGCGGAATAGTGCCACTGAACACCATCGCCAAAGTGGAAGAACGTTTTGCACCGTTGTCGATTAACCATCTCGACCAGTTCCCGGTGACCACGATTTCCTTCAACGTGGCGCAGGATTCTTCGCTCGGCGATGCGGTGAAAGCCATCACCGATGCGGAAAAAACGCTGAATCTGCCCACCGATATTCGCACCGAATTCCAGGGCAGTTCGCTGGCCTTCCAGTCAGCACTGGGCAGTACCGTGTGGCTGGTCGTCGCGGCGGTGGTCGCGATGTATATCGTGCTCGGCATTCTGTACGAGAGCTTTATTCATCCCATTACCATTCTTTCGACGCTGCCGACCGCGGGCGTGGGCGCGCTGCTGGCGCTGTGGGTTTCGGGCAGTGAACTCGACGTTATCGCCATCATTGGGATCATTTTGTTGATCGGTATCGTCAAGAAAAACGCCATCATGATGATCGACTTTGCGCTGGCCGCTGAACGCGAACAGGGAATGCCGCCGCGCGAAGCGATTTACCAGGCGTGTCTGCTGCGTTTCCGTCCGATTCTGATGACGACGCTCGCGGCCCTGCTCGGCGCACTGCCGCTAATGCTGAGCACCGGCGTGGGCGCAGAATTGCGTCGTCCGTTAGGCGTCGGCATGGTTGGCGGTCTGCTGGTCAGTCAGGTGTTAACGCTGTTTACCACCCCGGTGATTTATCTGCTGTTTGACCGCCTGTCGCTGTACATCAAAAGTCGACTCCCTGCGCGTGAAGAGGAGGCGTAAGTGAAGTTTTTCGCCCTCTTCATTTACCGCCCGGTAGCGACGATATTGATCTCGCTCGCTATCACCTTGTGCGGCGTGCTGGGCTTCCGGCTGTTGCCGGTCGCCCCGCTGCCGCAGGTCGATTATCCGGTCATCATGATCAGTGCCTCGCTGCCGGGGGCGTCACCAGAAACCATGGCGTCATCGGTCGCGACACCGCTTGAACGCTCGCTTGGACGCATCGCCGGGGTCAATGAAATGACCTCGATGAGTTCACTCGGCAGTGCGCGTATTATTTTGCAGTTTGATTTTGACCGTGACATCAACGGCGCGGCGCGTGACGTACAGGCGGCTATCAATGCCGCACAAAGCCTGCTGCCAACCGGGATGCCGAGCCGTCCGACCTATCGCAAAGCGAACCCGTCGGATGCACCAATCATGATCCTGACGCTCACCTCGGACACCTATTCCCAGGGCCAGTTGTATGATTATGCGTCCACACAATTAGCGCAGACCATTTCGCAGATTGACGGCGTCGGTGACGTCGATATCGGCGGGAGTTCGCTGCCTGCCGTACGGGTCGATCTCAACCCACAAGCCTTGTTTAATCAGGGCGTATCGCTGGATGATGTTCGCACCGCCATCAGCAATGCTAACGTGCGTAAACCCCAGGGTGCGATTGAAAACAACGGTCAGCGCTGGCAACTGGCGACCAACGACGAGTTAAAAACGGCGGCAGAGTATCAGCCGTTGATCGTTCACTACAATAACGGTTCTTCGGTGCGTTTAAGCGATGTGGCGAACGTGTCGGACTCGGTACAGGACGTGCGTAACGCCGGGATGACCAACGCCAAACCGGCGATTTTGCTGATGATCCGCAAACTGCCGGAAGCCAATATCATTCAGACCGTCGATGCCATTCGCGCCCAATTACCTGAACTGAAAGAAACCATTCCGGCCTCTATCGATCTGCAAATCGCCCAGGATCGCTCACCAACCATCCGCGCATCGCTCGAAGAAGTGGAGCAAACGCTGGTGATTTCCGTTGGCCTTGTGATTCTGGTGGTGTTCCTGTTTCTGCGTTCAGGGCGCGCCACGATTATTCCTGCTGTCGCAGTCCCCGTGTCGTTAATCGGCACGTTTGCCGCCATGTACCTGTGCGGATTCAGCCTTAACAACCTCTCGCTGATGGCGCTGACCATCGCCACCGGTTTCGTGGTGGATGACGCCATCGTGGTGCTGGAGAACATTTCACGCCATCTGGAAGCAGGCATGAAACCGCTACAGGCCGCTTTACAAGGGAGTCGCGAAGTCGGTTTTACCGTGTTATCGATGAGTCTTTCTCTGGTGGCGGTGTTCCTGCCGCTGCTGCTGATGGGCGGGCTGCCGGGACGGCTATTGCGTGAATTTGCGGTCACGCTATCCGTCGCGATTGGGATTTCGCTCGTCGTGTCGCTGACCCTCACGCCAATGATGTGCGGCTGGATGTTGAAAGCCTCTCGTCGCCACGAACCGACGCGCGATCGCGGTTTTGGGCGTCTGCTGGTCGGTATGCAGCGTGGTTACGGTAAATCGTTGAAGTGGGTGCTGAACCACGCCCGTCTGGTCGGTCTGGTACTGCTGGCGACAATTGCGCTGAATATCTGGCTCTATATCTCGATCCCAAAAACCTTCTTCCCGGAGCAGGACACCGGCGTGGTGATGGGCAATATTCAGGCAGACCAGAGCATTTCGTTCCAGGCGATGCGCGGCAAGTTACAGGACTTCATGAAAATCATTCGTGAAGACAAAGCCGTGGATAACGTCACCGGCTTTACCGGCGGTTCGCGCGTCAACAGCGGCATGATGTTTATCACTCTGAAACCACGCGCTGTCCGCAACGAAACGGCGCAGCAGGTGATCGACAGGCTACGTAAAAAACTCGCCAAAGAACCCGGCGCTAACCTGTTCCTGATGGCAGTTCAGGATATTCGTGTCGGGGGGCGTCAGGCCAATGCAGGCTATCAGTACACGCTGTTGTCGGATAATCTCGCCGATCTCCGCGAATGGACGCCAAAAATCACTACCGCGCTGTCTAAACTGCCGGAACTGGCCGATGTGAACTCCGATCAGCAAGACAACGGCGCAGAAATGGATCTGGTCTATGACCGTGAAACCATGTCGCGCCTCGGAATAAGCGTTCAGGACGCCAACAGTCTGCTGAATAACGCATTCGGCCAACGGCAAATTTCCACAATTTATCAGCCACTTAACCAGTACAAAGTGGTGATGGAAGTCGATCCGGTTTATACCAAAGACATCAGTGCGCTCGACCAGATGTTCGTCATCAACAGCACAGGCAAAGCCATTCCGCTGTCGTACTTCGCCAAATGGCAGCCCGCCAATGCGCCGCTGTCGGTGAACCATCAGGGCCTGTCGGCGGCGTCGACCATTTCATTTAACCTGCCAACGGGTAAATCACTGTCGGAAGCCAGCGATGTGATTGACCGCACCATGACCCAACTCGGCGTGCCGCAAACCATTCGCGGCAGCTTCGCCGGGACAGCGCAGGTGTTCCAGCAGACCATGAACTCACAGGTGATCCTGATTATCGCGGCGATCCTCACGGTCTATATCGTGCTGGGCATGCTGTATGAGAGCTACGTTCACCCGCTGACCATTCTTTCAACGCTGCCATCTGCGGGCGTGGGTGCGCTGCTGGCGCTGGAATTATTCGGCGCGCCGTTCAGCCTGATCGCGTTAATCGGTATCATGCTCTTAATCGGCATTGTGAAGAAAAACGCCATCATGATGGTCGACTTTGCCCTTGAGGCGCAGCGTAACGGCAATCTGTCGCCGGAAGAGGCCATTTTCCAGGCCTGTCTGTTGCGTTTCCGCCCGATCATGATGACCACGCTGGCGGCATTGTTTGGTGCGCTGCCGCTGGTGCTTTCCGGCGGCGACGGCTCTGAATTGCGTCAGCCATTGGGGATAACCATCGTCGGCGGTTTGGTGGTCAGCCAACTGTTAACGCTGTACACCACGCCGGTCGTGTATCTGTTCTTCGACCGACTGCGGCTGCGTTTTACGCGTAAGAGCCAGGCCTAGTAGGCGTTATTGTTGCAGGCAGTTTGAACACGGACAGCGCACAAAAATCGGAGCGTACACGCAGTACGTGAGAATTTTGAGCACTGCCCAGGTTCAAAATGGCAAATAAAATAGCCCTAATGGGCCAGGATCTCATTCTCGTCAATCGATAACAGAGTAACTATGGAAGAGCTGCCCGCCAGCGTGCGCTGGCAATTGTGGATAGTGGCGTTCGGCTTTTTTATGCAGGCGCTCGACACCACTATCGTCAACACCGCCCTGCCCTCAATGGCGAAAAGTCTGGGGGAAAGCCCGTTGCACATGCACATGGTGATTGTCGCCTATGTGCTGACGGTGGCGGTGATGCTGCCTGCCAGCGGCTGGCTGGCGGACAGGGTCGGCGTGCGCAATATCTTCTTCACCGCCATCGTGTTGTTTACCGCCGGATCGGTGTTCTGCGCCAGCGCGAACACGCTCAATGAGCTGGTGATGGCGCGTGTGCTGCAAGGTGTGGGCGGGGCGATGATGGTGCCCGTCGGCAGACTGACGGTGATGAAAATCGTCCCGCGTGCGCAATACATGGCGGCGATGACGTTTGTCACTATTCCCGGACAAATTGGGCCGTTAGTCGGCCCTGCCCTTGGCGGTATTCTGGTGGAATACGCCTCCTGGCACTGGATTTTCCTGATCAACATTCCGGTCGGCATTGTCGGTGCGATTGCCACTTTATGGCTGATGCCTAACTACACCATGCAAACCCGACGCTTCGATATGTCCGGTTTTATTATGCTGGCGCTGGGGATGGCGACGCTTACCCTGGCGCTTGATGGGCAGCATGGTTTAGGCATTTCAGCGCTGATGCTGGGGCTGCTCGTCACCGCAGGCGTGCTGGCGTTGCTGGTTTATCTCTGGCACGCGCGTAAAAATGAAAATGCCCTGTTCAGCCTCGATTTATTTAGAACCCACACGTTTTCGCTGGGGCTGTCCGGTAGCTTCGTCGGACGTATTGGCAGCGGCATGTTGCCGTTTATGACGCCGGTCTTCTTACAAATTGGCCTTGGCTTTTCACCGTTCCACGCCGGGCTGATGATGATCCCGATGGTGCTCGGCAGCATGGGCATGAAACGCATTGTGGTGCAGGTGGTTAACCGCTTTGGCTATCGCCGGGTGCTGATTTTCGCCACCCTCGGATTGGCGCTGATTAGCCTGCTGTTTATGGTTGTCGCGCTGATGGGCTGGTACTGGCTGCTGCCGCTGGTGCTGTTCCTGCAAGGGATGATCAACTCCAGCCGCTTCTCATCGATGAACACCTTGACGCTGAAAGATTTACCCGACGATCTCGCCAGCAGCGGCAACAGCATGTTGTCAATGGTAATGCAGTTGTCGATGAGTATCGGCGTGACGGTGGCAGGCCTGCTGCTCGGAATGTACGGTCAGCATCACGTCAGCATCGACAGCGCGGTTTCGCATCAGGTCTTTTTATATACCTACCTCAGCATGGCGGTGATCATCGCGCTTCCGGCGTTGATTTTCGCGCGTGTGCCTGACGACATCAGCCAAAACATGATTATCGCACGACGTAAAAGGAGCGAGCCGTGAAACTCTGGCGCCCCGGCATTACTGCAAAACTGTTTCTTGCCATTCTCACCACCTGCATCGTGCTGCTGATCAGCATGCACTGGGCGGTGCGCCTGAGCTTTGAGCACGGTTTTATCGATTACATCAAACGCGGCAACGAACAACGTTTGCAATTGTTAAGTGACGCGCTGGCGGAACAGTACGCCACGCATGATAACAACTGGCGTTTTCTGCGCGGCAATGACCGCTTTGTCTTCCAGATCCTGCGTTCATTTGAACACGATACGCCTGATGACAAGCGCGCTCCCCCTTCCGATGATCGACGCGGGCCGCCGGATATGCCACCGCACGGCTGGCGCACGCAATTCTGGGTGGTCGATCAAAATGCAAAAGTGATGGTTGGCCCGCGATCTCCTGTTCCGTCGGACGGGACGCGCCGCAGTATTATGGTGAATGGCATGGAAGTGGGCGCGGTGATCGCTTCTCCGGTCGAACGTCTGACGCGCAATACCGACATCAATTTTGACCGCCAGCAAAAGCGCACCAGTTGGCTGATTGTCTGCCTCGCCACGCTGTTGACGGCGCTCGCAACCTTCCCACTCGCTCGCGGTTTGCTGGCCCCCGTTAAGCGTCTGGTCGAAGGCACACACCGGTTGGCGGCGGGCGATTTTTCGACCCGCGTGACGGCGACGGGTGCTGATGAACTCGGCCGTCTGGCGCAAGACTTTAACCAGCTCGCCAGCACGCTGGAGCGGAATCAGCAGATGCGTCGCGACTTTATGGCTGATATTTCCCACGAGCTGCGCACGCCGCTGGCGGTGTTACGCGGCGAACTGGAAGCGATTCAGGATGGCGTGCGCAAATTCACGCCGGAATCCGTGGCCTCGTTACAAGCAGAAGTCGGCACGCTGACCAAACTGGTGGATGACCTGCACCAATTGTCGATGTCCGACGAAGGCGCACTGGCATACCAGAAAACGTCCCTGGATCTCATTTCAGTGCTGGAAATGGCCACGGGCGTCTTCCGTGAACGCTTTGCCAGCCGTGGGCTGAAAATCAGCCTCAAACTGCCGGAAAGCGCCATCGTATTTGGCGACCGCGACCGACTGATGCAACTGTTTAATAACCTGCTCGAAAACAGCCTGCGCTACACCGACAGTGGCGGTCAGCTGCATATTTCAGCTGAAAAAACCGGACACAACCTGACGCTGGCGTTCGCCGACAGCGCCCCCGGCGTCACCGACGAACAGTTGGCGATGCTGTGCGAACGTTTCTACCGTACCGAAGGCTCGCGCAACCGTGCCAGCGGCGGTTCGGGGTTAGGGCTGGCGATTTGCGTTAACATCGTCGCCGCACACGGTGGACAGCTGCGCGCCGAGCATTCGCCTTTTGGTGGGGTAAGCATTAAAGTAGAGTTACCTCTGGACCGCGACTTACCGGGAACCGTATGACCGAATTACCGATTGATGATAAAACCCCGCGCATCCTGATTGTTGAGGACGAACCCAAGCTTGGGCAGCTGCTGATTGATTATCTGTTAGCGGCAAATTATGCGCCGACGCTGATTAATCATGGCGACAAAGTATTGAGCTACGTCCACCAGACGCCGCCGGATCTGATTCTGCTCGATCTGATGCTACCGGGCACCGACGGCCTCACGCTGTGCCGCGAAATTCGCCGCTTCTCTGAAGTGCCGATTGTGATGGTGACCGCCAAAATCGAAGAAATCGACCGCCTGCTGGGACTGGAGATCGGGGCCGATGATTATATCTGCAAACCGTACAGCCCGCGCGAAGTGGTGGCGCGCGTGAAAACCATTCTGCGCCGCTGCCGTCCGCATCGTGAGCTGCAAGCGCTCGATGCCGAAAGCCCGCTGATTGTGGATGAAAGCCGTTTCCAGGCCTCCTGGCGCAATAAACTGTTGGATCTCACACCTGCGGAATTTCGCTTGTTGAAAACGCTGTCGCAGGAGCCGGGAAAAGTGTTCTCCCGCGAGCAGTTGCTCAACCATCTTTATGATGACTATCGCGTGGTGACGGACCGCACCATCGACAGCCACATCAAAAACCTGCGCCGCAAACTGGAAGCGCAGGACGCCGAGCAGTCGTTTATTCGCGCGGTGTATGGCGTGGGGTATCGCTGGGAAGCCGATTCCTGTCGGTTGATGTAACCGGCTGCTATGCCCGGCGGCGCTTTGCTTGCCGGGCCTACGACACATCAGATGCCGACGTTCAAAACGCCCAAAAATGTAGGTCTGCGCAAGCGAAGCGCCGCCAGGCAATCAACGGCTGTGAAGCCAATCCCGCACCAGCAAAAGGTTTACTCCCCTCCCCCACAGCGCTACAATTCCCGCCCTTAATGTAGGGGAACCTCCCCGATCGCTTCACCGCGAAGCGAGTCTGACCTGTCATCAGAACGAGAAAATCATGTTTAAACCGGAACTCCTTTCCCCGGCGGGAACGCTTAAAAATATGCGTTACGCTTTCGCCTATGGTGCCGATGCGGTCTACGCCGGCCAGCCGCGTTACTCACTGCGCGTGCGCAATAACGAATTCAACCACGAGAATTTGCAGCTCGGCATCAACGAAGCCCACGAGCTCGGCAAAAAATTCTACGTCGTCGTTAACATCGCGCCGCACAACGCCAAGCTGAAAACCTTCATTCGCGATTTGCAGCCGGTGGTGGATATGGGGCCGGACGCGCTGATCATGTCCGATCCGGGGCTGATTATGCTGGTGCGCGAACACTTCCCGCAGATGGATATTCACCTGTCCGTACAGGCGAATGCCGTTAACTGGGCGACCGTGAAATTCTGGAAGCAGATGGGCCTGACTCGCGTGATCCTCTCGCGCGAACTGTCGCTGGAAGAGATTGAAGAAATCCGCACCCAGGTGCCAGAAATGGAACTCGAAATCTTCGTACACGGCGCGCTATGCATGGCCTATTCCGGTCGCTGCCTGCTTTCCGGCTACATCAACAAACGCGACCCGAATCAAGGCACCTGTACCAACGCCTGCCGCTGGGAATATAACGTTCAGGAAGGCAAAGAGGACGACGTCGGTAATATCGTGCATAAGCACGAGCCGATCCCGGTGACAAACGTCGAGCCAACCCTCGGTGAAGGCCAGCCAACCGACAGCGTATTTATGCTGGAAGAAGCACAGCGCCCGGGCGAATACATGACCGCGTTCGAAGACGAACACGGCACCTACATCATGAACTCCAAAGATCTGCGTGCTATCGCGCACGTGGAACGTCTGACGCAGATGGGCGTGCACTCGCTGAAAATCGAAGGCCGCACCAAATCGTATTATTACTGCGCCCGTACCGCGCAGGTTTACCGTAAAGCGATCGACGATGCCGCCGCGGGCAAACCGTTCGACACTTCGCTGATGGAAACCCTCGAAGGCCTGGCACATCGCGGCTATACCGAAGGCTTCCTGCGTCGTCACACCCACGACAGCTATCAGAACTACGAATACGGTTTCTCCGTTTCTGACCGTCAGCAGTTTGTCGGTGATTTCACCGGTGAGCGCAAAGGCCATCTCGCGGCCGTGGCGGTGAAAAACAAGTTCCTGAAAGGCGACAGCCTTGAGCTGATGACCCCTCAGGGCAACGTCAATTTCACTCTGGAACACATGGAAAACAACAAAGGCCAGCCGACAGACGTCGCACCTGGTGACGGTCACACCGTGTGGATCCCCGTGCCAGAAGAGATTGAGCTGGACTATGCCCTGCTGATGCGCAATTTCAACGGTCAGACGACGCAAAACCCGCACGGCAAATAGTTAATTTGGGTTATTTTTTCCGTTGGTATGATTCTTCGAATCTGATCACATACCGCCTCGCTTGATGCGGGTATTATTCGAATCGCTGAAAAACATAACCCATAAATGCTAGCTGTACCAGGAACCACCTCCTTGGCCCGCGTAATCTCCCTTACGCGGGCTTATTTTTTGTCCGTCATAATTCAGCCTAATCCTCCGGCACAACTCTCTCTCATGAGGTACACTTTTTATCATGTTGAATAATTTGGATAAAAAGGATGACTGACTTTCCCCCAAGCTTGTTGATCTTAAATGGCAAAGGTGCCGGGAATCCGGAGCTGCGTGAAGCCATTAACCAGTTACGTGAAGAAGGCGTGGAGATCCACGTGCGCGTGACCTGGGAGAAAGGCGATGCGGCGCGTTATCTGAAAGAAGCCTGTCAGTTGGGCGTGGCGACGGTTATCGCGGGCGGCGGTGACGGCACCATCAATGAAGTCGCGACGGCAATGATTCATTGCGAAGAGCGCCATATTCCCGCGCTGGGTCTGATTCCGCTCGGCACTGCCAATGATTTTGCCACCAGCGTCGGCGTGCCGAATGAACTGGATAAAGCGCTGAAACTGGCGATTGCCGGCAATGCGACGGCAATCGATATCGCCCGGGTGAATGACCGCACCTGTTTTATCAATATGGCGACGGGCGGTTTTGGCACGCGCATTACGACTGAAACGCCGGAGAAGCTTAAAGCGGCGCTGGGCGGCGTATCCTATTTGATTCATGGTCTGATGCGTATGGACACACTAAAAGCAGACCGCTGCGAAATTCGTGGTGAAGATTTTCACTGGCAGGGAGATGCGCTGGTGATTGGCATCGGCAACGGGCGTCAGGCCGGCGGCGGACAGCAGCTTTGCCCGGACGCATTAATCAATGACGGTCTTTTGCATCTGCGAATTTTCACGGGCGAGGAACTGCTTCCGGCGCTGTTCAATACACTTTCTCGCCCCGACGAAAACCCAAACCTGGTTGACGGCGTGTCGTCATGGTTTGAAGTTACCGCGCCGCACGATATTACCTTTAACCTCGACGGCGAACCGATGACCGGCCGGGAATTCCGCATTGAAATTTTTCCGGATGCCCTGCACTGTCGCTTGCCGCCGGGTTGTCCTCTGCTGAAATAAGACAATGGCCTCCCTCATCAAGGAGGCCATATTTTATCAGGCAATCGTCACTTTTTCGTCAAGATACACATCCTGCACCGAGTTAATCAGCTTCACGCCGTCGGCCATCGTTTTCTTGAACGCTTTACGCCCCAGGATAAGCCCCATCCCGCCCGCGCGTTTGTTAATCACCGCCGTACGCACTGCATCGGCCTGGTCGTTATCCCCCGCTGCACCGCCGGAGTTAATTAACCCGGCGCGCCCCATGTAGCAGTTTGCCAGTTGGTAACGCACCAAATCGATGGGGTTATCGGTGGTCAGCTTGCTGTAGACGCGCTCGTCGGTGTAGCCAAAATTCACCGCTTTATAGCCACCGTTATTCTCCGCCATTTTCTGCTTCACGATATCCGCGCCGATAGTCGCCGCCAGATGGTTGGCCTGCCCGGTTAAATCAGCAGAAACGTGGTAATCGACGCCGTCTTTCTTGAAGCCCGGATTACGCAGATAGGCCCACAGCACGGTGACCATACCCAGTTCATGCGCACGCTCAAACGCCGCAGAGATCTCTTCAATCTGCCGACGTGATTCTTCGGAGCCGAAATAAATCGTCGCCCCCACGGCCACCGCCCCCATGTTGAACGCCTGTTCTACGCTGGCGTACAGCGTCTGGTCGAAAGTGTTCGGATAGCTCAGGGTCTCGTTATGATTTAACTTCACGAGGAACGGAATGCGGTGCGCATAGCGGCGTGACACGCTTGCCAGCACGCCGTAAGTGGAGGCCACGCAGTTACAGCCCGCTTCAATCGCCAGCTCGACGATGTTTTTTGGGTCGAAATAGAGTGGATTTGCCGCAAAGGATGCGCCCGCGGAGTGCTCAACGCCCTGGTCAACCGGTAAAATAGAGAGATAACCGGTGCCCGCCAGACGCCCGGTGTTGTACAGGGTCTGCATGTTACGCAGAACGGCTGGGGGACGGTTGTTGTCAATCATCACGCGATCGACGTAATCGGCGCCGGGAAGATGAAGCTGTCCGGACGGAATGGTCATACAACGATGCTGTAAAAGGCTGTCGGCGTCTTTGCCAAGCAACTGCGCAATATCAGTCATAGCGATAACTCCCGTAAGTGCCAGCCAATAGCCGGCCATGAATGTCCTGAGCCTGATTTCAGGCAACCCTAAGCCTGGACCTCTGGTTCTGATTTTTCCAGCCTATTCGTGCGTTTTAAGCACAATCCGCTGGCACGATTCAGGTGCATTAAAGTGTTAAGCCGCTCAAAGAAACGCCTTAAAGGTATTTAAAAGGTATTATCTAATGGTAGTGTGCAGACGTACCTTACCTGTCATGAAGGATTTAACGATGAAAACTACAGCCAAGCTGTCGTTCATGATGTTCGTGGAGTGGTTTATCTGGGGCGCATGGTTTGTGCCACTGTGGTTATGGCTCAGCAAAAACGGCTTCAGCGCCGGAGAAATCGGCTGGTCATATGCCTGCACGGCGATTGCGGCGATCGTCTCGCCCATTCTCGTTGGTTCACTGACCGACCGCTTCTTCCCGGCGCAAAAAGTGCTGGCGGTGCTAATGTTTGCCGGGGCGATTTTGATGTATTTCGCCGCGCAGCAAACCACGTTCAGCGGCTTCTTCCCGCTACTGCTGGGCTACTCGCTGACCTATATGCCAACCATCGCGCTGACCAACAGTATCGCCTTTTCCCATGTGCCAGACGTTGAGCGCGATTTCCCGCGTATTCGCGTGATGGGCACCGTCGGCTGGATTGGATCCGGCCTGGTGTGCGGCTTCCTGCCGCAGATGATGGGCTACAACGATATTTCACCGACCAGCATTCCGCTGCTGATAACGGCTGCCAGTTCCGCGCTGCTGGGCGTTTTCGCGCTGTTCCTGCCGGACACGCCGCCAAAAAGTACCGGCAAACTGAGCCTGAAAGTGATGTTGGGGCTGGATGCGCTGGTGCTGCTGCGCGACAAAAACTTCCTCGTCTTTTTCTTCTGCTCGTTCCTGTTCGCGATGCCGCTGGCGTTCTACTACATCTTCGCCAACGGCTATTTGACCGAAGTCGGGATGCATAACGCCACCGGCTGGATGACGCTTGGCCAGTTCTCCGAAATCTTCTTTATGCTGGCGCTGCCGTTCTTCCTTAAGCGATTTGGTATTAAAAAGGTATTATTGTTAGGTCTGGTCACGGCGGCGATCCGCTACGGCTTTTTCGTCTACGGCGGCGCAGAACATTACTTTACCTATGGCCTGCTTTTCCTCGGCATTCTGCTGCACGGCGTGAGCTACGATTTTTACTACGTCACCGCGTACATCTACGTGGATAAAAAAGCACCGGTACAAATGCGCAATGCCGCGCAGGGCCTGATTACGCTGTGCTGTCAGGGCTTCGGCAGTCTGCTGGGCTACCGTCTTGGCGGCGTCATGATGGAGAAAATGTTCGCCTATAAAGAACCAGTGAACGGGCTGACCTTCAACTGGGCGGGCATGTGGACCTTCGGCGCGGTGATGATCGCAGTGATTGCCGTGTTGTTTATGCTGTTCTTCCGCGAATCGGACAGAGAAATTACCGCCATTCCCGTCGGCAACGACGAGCGCGACATGGCGATGACACATGAGGAAGTGAAATGAAACACCAACGAATTCTCGGCGCGCTGTACGGACAAGCGTTAGGCGATGCGATGGGTATGCCATCTGAACTGTGGCCGCGTTCCCGCGTGAAAGCGCACTTCGGCTGGATTGACCGTTTTCTCGATGGCCCGGCGGAAAACAACGCCGCCTGCTATTTCAATCGCGCCGAATTTACCGATGATACCTCCATGGCGCTCTGTCTGGCCGATGCGCTGATCGAATGCGACGGCGAAATCGTCCCGGACGCGATTGGTCGCCACATTCTGGCGTGGGCCGAGAGCTTTGACGCGTTCAATAAAAACGTGCTTGGCCCGACGTCAAAAATTGCACTGAATGCCATTCGTGACGGCAAACCGGTCAGCCAACTTGAAAACAACGGCGTGACCAACGGCGCAGCGATGCGCGTATCGCCACTCGGGTGTGTTTTACCGACCGGCGATCTGGACGCCTTTATTGACGCCATTGCGCTGGCCTCCAGCCCGACGCACAAATCCGACCTCGCCATCGCGGGTGCCGTGGCTATTGGCTGGGCCGTTTCTCGCGCCGTTGACGGCGACAGCTGGCAGAACATTGTCGATGCCCTGCCTGCGGTTGCCCGTCATGCACAGGAAAAACGGGTTACGACGTTTAGCGCATCGCTTTCTCTGCGCATCGAACTGGCGTTAAAAACCGTACGCGAAGCTCACGGCGTGGAATCTGCTTGCGAACAGCTCTATCAGTTGGTCGGCGCGGGCACCAGCACCATTGAGTCCGTGGCCTGCGCGATTGCGATGGTCGAACTGGCAGAAACGGACCCCAACCGCTGCGCCATTCTATGCGCGAACCTCGGTGGCGACACCGACACTATCGGCGCAATGGCGACCGCTATTTGCGGCGCGCTGCACGGCATTGACGGGATAGACCCAGCGCTAAAACGGGAACTGGATGCGGTGAACCAACTGGACTTTGACCGCTACGCCAGCGCGCTGCTGCGCTATCGCCAACAGCGGGAGGAACGATGCTGAGCGACAAACTGAGCCAGCTCCGGCAAAAACGTCCGGTGACGGTAATCGGTTCGGCGGTGATTGACGTCATCGCCGACGCTTACGCCCTGCCGTGGCGGGGTTGCGATATCGAATTGCAACAGCAGGGCGTCAATATTGGCGGCTGCGCGCTGAACGTCGCCGTCGCGCTGAAACGCCTTGGGATCGATTCGTGTAACGCTTTACCCCTCGGTCAGGGCGTGTGGGCCAATATCGTGCGCAACAGCCTCCAGCGCCAGGGCATTAACAGTATTATTGAAACAGACAAAGGCGATAACGGCTGGTGTCTGGCGCTGGTTGAACCGGACGGCGAACGCACGTTTATGTCATTCACCGGCGTGGAAAACGCGTGGAACGACGACTGGCTGGCGCGCCTGCCACGTCACGCCGACGGACTGGTGTATCTTTCTGGCTATCAGCTAACGGCTCCATGTGCTGAATTGCTGATTCACTGGCTGGAAGCCTTTCCCGGCGTGACGGCGTTAATCGACTTCGGGCCGCGCATTGCGGATATCTCTCCCGCGCTTTTTGCCCGTGTGATGGCCTGTAAACCGATAATCACGCTGAATCGCCAGGAAGCCGAAATCGTGGCCGATCAACTGCAACTTCCCAGCGAAATAACGTCATTCGGTAAGGCATGGTTAGCACGCTGGAACGCACCGCTGATTGTGCGCCAGGATAAAGACGGTGCCTGGTATTTCAGCGAAGAAGCACATGGGCAAGCGGCGGCGTTTCCTGCCACGGTGGTTGATACCATCGGCGCGGGTGACAGCCACGCAGGCGGCGTGTTGGCGGGTTTAGCGGCGGGCTGGTCACTGGCTGAAGCGGTTACGCTCGGGAATGCTGTGGCGTCATGGGTCGTCAGCCACCGTGGCGGTGACTGCGCGCCGACACGCGAGGAACTACTCCTCGCACACGAAAACGTATAAATCGCTGCGGCAGTAGCTGATGCTGTATTCAATCGGCCGCTGCTGCTGATCCAGCGCCACCTGTTTGATAACCAATACCGGGATTTTGTCATCCATTTTGATGTGCGACTGAAATTCAGCGTCCGGCATCCGGGCGCTGACGCGCGAGCGGGTGCGTTGCGGGAAAATATGCTGGCTGCGGAAATACTCGTACAGTGAAATCCCGATGTCTTCGGCATCGGCAATCAGATGCGACGGCACCCACGACTCTTCGATGGACACCGCTTCTTCATCTACGTAACGAATACGTTTCAGCAAAAACACGTCGCTTTTCGGTTCCAGCGCCAGCTGTTCAGCCACGTCCGGCGGGCATTCCACCACGCGCTTGTTGACCCACAGCGTGTCCGGCTTTTTCCCCCGTAGCACCACCTGTTGGGAAAACCCGCGCGCCTCTTTCAGCGAATATTCAAAGATGTTGTTGATCTGCGTGCCGTAGCCGCGCGCGCGCGTGACCACGCCCTCGTCTTCCAGCGTCTGCATCGCCTTACGCACGGTGATGCGCGACACCCCCGTGAGCTGACTGAGATCGCGTTCACCGGGCAAAATATTGCCATGCTCCAGCCAGCCGCTGCGTACTGCATTTTTCACCGTGTCGGCGAATTTCAGGTACAGCGGCGTGTTGTCGGCAGCGGCGATGCGCTCATTCAGTTGGGCGAGAAGCCGGGTATGCGCTTGTTCCATCTCTGGTTTTCCTGGCAGACAGTTTCATCCAGTATACTACCACCACGCGTGAAAATGATGCACCGGACCGATACCCCGACCGACTTCCAGCGAATCCGCCTGAGACAACGCCGCAGAGAGCCAAACTTTGGCTTCCGGCACCGTTTCCCGCCAACTGTTATAGCGCGGGCGCAGAGCAGCCAGCGCCGCAGAAAGGGTGCATCCCGTTCCGTGGGTGTTTTTAGTTTGCACACGCGGCGCAGTAAAACGGTACTCGCCCTCAGCGGTAAATAACCAGTCCGGACTTTCGGCATCGTCGAGATGCCCGCCTTTCATCAACACCGCTTCACAACCCAGCGCCCGCAGCGCCCTTCCCTGTTGCAACATCTCACGTTCATTACACGCATGGGACGCATCTAACAATGCCGCCGCTTCTGGCAGATTTGGGGTGATTAAGGAAACCTGTGGCAGCAAACGGCTGCGCAATGTGGCGATAGCAGAAGCAGAAAGCAGCGGATCACCGCTTTTCGCCAGCATCACGGTATCGAGCACCACGTTCTGCATTTGATACCGCGCCAGACGTTCGGCTACCGCCTCGACGATGTCCGTTTCCGCCAGCATACCGATTTTGGTAGTGTCGATACGCACATCGCTGAACACCGAATCCAGCTGAGCGGCGACGAAATCTGGCTCAATACGGTAAACCGACTGCACGCCCTGCGTGTTTTGCGCCACCAGCGCGGTCACGACCGAGCAGCCATACGCCCCAAGCGCCGAAAAGGTTTTGAGATCGGCCTGAATCCCCGCGCCGCCGCTCGGATCGGTTCCGGCGATGGTTAATGCATTGATCCGCTTCATATCTGCACCTGCGCATACAATGCATCAAGAAAGGCAGCGACAAAACTGCCCGGGCCGTTGCTGTTATTTGTCGCAACGCTTCCGGCTTGTTTCATCATCCCGCAGGCCGCCGCGACGTTATCCAGACGATCGCCCGGCAGCGCACAGCTGGCCGCCACAACCGCCGATAGCGCGCAACCGGTGCCGACCACCCGCGTCATCAACGACGATCCCCCTGAAACCATTATCGTGCGATGACCATCGGTAACGTAATCCACTTCGCCGGTCACGGCCACAATGGTTGAGATTTGGCGGGCCAGCGCCTGTGCCGCCGGAAGTGCGGCGGCGGCGGTATCGGTGGTGTCTACACCGCGACCGCCGTGGCTTATGCCTGCAAGAGCCAGAATCTCAGAGGCGTTGCCGCGAATGGCCGCGGGCTGAAGCGACAACAGCTGCTGGCAAAATTCACTGCGTAACGTCAGCGCACCCACCGCAACGGGATCCAGTGTCCAGGGTTTGTTATTCGCACCCGCACTTTCTACCGCCAAACGCATCGACGCCGCACGCTCCTGCGTCAGGGTGCCAACGTTAATCAGCAGCGCATCGGCCAACGCCGCAAACTGCGCGGCTTCATCAACGTCAATCACCATCGCCGGAGAAGCGCCGAGCGCCAGTAAAACATTCGCCGTAAAGGTTTGAACGACATCATTGGTCATGCAGTGAACGAGCGGCGAATGAGCGCGAAAAAGGTGTGAAGTGTGCGCAAGTTGCGCGGAACTTAGCAGATTAGATTGCATGGTACGCTCCTGCCAGTCGGTAAGAAGCGATCCCCTGCGAGGGTTTCTGACTTCCCTACGCTGGCATTATCCAGATCAGGTGGTACGGGTATTTCTCAGCCTTCACAAAGAAGGGCACCCCGAGTCATTTGAATCAAAATCAAAAACTTGCGATTAATGCTCCACATTAATCCCTGTTCAGGATCATGCCAGCGGGAAGCCAAAGACACAACCCCTTTAAAATCGACCTTTTCGATTGAAAAATAGCCATGTGTCCCTATAAGTATCCCGCTAAACCGAACCATTCACTTTTAGAGATCTTCCGACATACTGATTATGTCCTCTGAGGAGATCGCCATGCGTAAACCACCAGCAGGATCCGACATGGTGCCTGTCGACTTTTTCAAACCAGTAGTTAAAACCTGGCCTGCTGATCTTGGCTGGGAGCCGGACGAAGGCGACGAAGGAAAGGTAGAGCAGTACGCCAGCGAGGCCGAAGAACTGAAAATTAAGCGCCACGAATACCTTAACACCTCCTTTGTGTTCGTTACGCGCGGATCCGAAGTCGTCGATCTGAATCTCCCGCCGTCACTGAAACCGTTCGCGCTGCGTGACTGGCAAAACGAACACCGACCGCGCGTTTATTTGCAACGGCGGCATCTTGAACTGGCCCGCCACATCGCCGACTACGTATACAGCAGCGGCGGCGTCGTATTGCTATACGGCGCAACGAATACGGCGAAATCATCGATGCCAGCGTTACGCAGGTCACGCTTAAAAACGACGCGCAAGCGCCGATAAACTGGAGAACTGACAGACCATGAACAATTTAGTCGAAGCAAAACGCGCCATTCTGAACGCAGACACCAGCGAGGCCGCGACCGTTACCACGGCGCAAGCATCGACATTGTTTGCGCAGCATAACAGCGCTAAAACTCGCGCGGGTGTGAAAACTGACGCCGGGAAATCGACCGGAAAAGTCGTAAAATTGGCTGACGCGCCTAAACCCATTCAGGAAAGCGGTTTACTCGTCCTCGGCAACAAACTGAAAGCATTTTTTAAATGACTGTTGAAGAGATTATCGCGCGTCTGAACGTTGGCCCCGCTTCGGCGGCTGAACTTATCCGGGCAGGTGCAACCGACACGCAATTATGCGACCTGATACGCGTTGGCATCGTTACAGTGCTGCAACAACATAAAGACGACGACAGCGTTATATTGGGAGTGTATCAGCTACCGAATAAACACCATTGAAGCCCGCGACGCGGGCTTATTTTTTTTAGAACTCACGCGAAAGCGTCAAATAACCGTTAAACCGTACAGAGCATTCATCGTTATTTAGCAGGCTGGAGACAATATAAACATTGCTCGCGCCCTTCGCATTTCGGTAGGTATATTTCGTCGTCAGAGCCATAGCACCGTTATCGTGATAAATCCCGTAATAATCTTTAACCGTCAAACCAGAACCGGCTTTCGCGTCAGCCTGTGCATACTGGCGGGCGAGCGTATCCGAAACAGGTGAAAGACCCAGGACTTCGACCGACGTTTTATCGCGCTCGATAGCCTTCACCCCGTCTTTAGTCACGGCAGACAAGAGCATCTCTTCGCCGTAATGACCGCGTACAGCGCATTCGCTACCAGGCGCATCGGCAGCGGCATAACCCATTATCGGGACAAGCACCAGCATTAGCGCATAACGGTGGATCATCGCACCACCTCTAAGATCGCGCCGTGGTCTTTACTGACGAGTAACCGCGTTGACGGCCCCATAATGATGCAGCCTTCAGAGGCGAATCCGGCGACGCCGTGGCGTTTGTCACCGTGCATTCGGAAAGTTCGCATATCGCGGGAATATGACGCGCCGCTGATGTGTTTAAGGGTGATCGTTAGCGGGCCTTTACTGGTTCCTGTGCTTCCGATCTTCCAGGTGCCGCGAGGTATCGGCCCCATTCCGCGAACCTGTTCACGATCGGGATTATTTTTATTGGTCAAAACACCGGAATAACCTGTCGCTATTAACTTTCCGTTGCGGAAAAGTTCGCCCGTACTTTGTTTATATTTCCATGAAGCCATCGTGATCTCCTTATGCGGTTTTGCGTTCGTTCCAGCTATCAGAATGTTTTATGTTCCCGTCTGAATAATGCCAGTCGATTTTTCCATAGCGCAGGCCGACGTGTTCAATGTGGCCCATTTTCTCAAAGTCGGGATCTTTAGTGTCGTACATGACAGGCACAACATGGCAAACTTTTACGTTTTCCAGTGTCGTAGTGAAATAGTTTTCTTCCTGGCCGTTGTGGTGGTACGGGTATTTCTCAGCCTTCACAAGAAGGGCACCCCGGAGTCATTGAACAACAAATTCAGTGGATAACGTGACGTTAACCTTCGTGGAGGATGATGCTCAACGTTAGCCCCTAACGCTGGCTATCCCGCCACGCTTCCCGTGTGATTTCCCACAGTTCCGAATCCAGTTCACCACAGACATACTGCGCTTTTTCAGTGCGCACTAACCGCATTCCACTGCGGCTGGAAAGCTTTCGTGATCGCTCGTTGATAGCGGCTTTCGGTGCCCTGAGCACCTCTTTGCCGAGCGTTTCAAACCAGAACGTGTTCACTGCCTGACAGGCTTCGCTCATCAATCCTTTCCCCTGCCATTCTGGTACGAGCCAGAAGCCACGGTTGTTATCCGGCAGGTCCATCAACGATATGACACCGATTAACTCTTGTTCGTTTTCTTTCCTGCGTAGCGACCAGAACCATCCGGTGCCTTTTCGTGTAGCCTCCAGCGCAATGTTATCCACGTAATGTTGTGCCGCACCTTCGGGAAAAGGCCAGGGCACGGAAGAGACCAGGTAGCGTACGATTTCCCAGCGCGGAAATTTTTCCTGAATTTGCAACGCA
The DNA here is from genome assembly GCA_036495715.1 of Scandinavium sp. Taxonomy (GTDB): domain Bacteria; phylum Pseudomonadota; class Gammaproteobacteria; order Enterobacterales; family Enterobacteriaceae; genus Scandinavium. Next base: position 13,197 of record DASXML010000012.1, on the reverse strand, counting down.
TCCTCTGAACACAGCGGTTTTAGAATAAGTCTTGAGGTGGTCATCTGTGGTGTTATGGTCATTTTTCTAGTAGCTCCATATTAATCAATACGCTTCAAAACGCTTCTCGCGCTTTTCCATACATTATTTGTAAAAGCTACGGCAAACTGTTGGGCTTGGCCACGCCAGTTCATTCAGCCGCGACTATTTCCAGACCCGAGCCATGCCCTCACTTTCAGGGTGCACGGATTCAAAACCAAACTTCTCATACAACTCAGGCACATCCGCCATCAACGTAACGTAAGCACCTTCGCAGGCTTGGGTATCAAGCCATGCCACGATTTTCTCCATGATGCCTCGGCCTAGTCCTTTACCCTGATGGTCGGGATCGACTGCCACATCAACAATCTCCAGATTCAACGCGCCGTCGCCCACTATTCGCCCCATTCCCACGGGTACGCCCTGCCAAAGAATGTGTACGCCATAACAGCTGTTCGGCAGCGCTTTGCGAACGGCTTGCGTGGGACGGGGTGAAAGTCCTGCAATTTGACGCAAGCGGCAAAAATCATCCACGGATGGGACGGTGTCGATAAACGTGTAACTTTCAGTCATGAAATGAACTCCGACAGACAGGTTCATCATTTTTAGCAGAATTCGGCGAAAGGAGTAATAGCAGAGATAAATTAACGAAAAACGAGGCTTATTCTGCCCCGCTTTCCGTTAACAGTATCAGATAGGTTCGTTGTCTGTTGTGCCTTCAGGGGCCTGATAGTAGAACTCCCCGGCTTCGCAGCGGAAGGTGGCGAACTCCGCCGGGCGGCGGAAATAGTAACCCTGTGCTTTATCGCAGCCGAGCGCTTTGAGTTTCAGCTTCACGTCTTCATCTTCGATGCCTTCGGCGATCAACGGCACATTAAAGCCGCTGGCGAGAATAATCAGCGAGTTGATTACCGACTGCGCTTTTTCGTCGCCCATCACGCCTAACACAAAGTTGCGGTCAATTTTGATACTGTCGAACGGCAGTGCGTGCAGGTACGACAGGCTTGAGAACCCGGAACCAAAATCATCCAGCGAAATGGAAATGCCGTGGCGGCGTAAGTACCCCAACATTTTGCTGATGCGATGCATGTCCTGCATCAACACGCTTTCGGTGATTTCAATGCAAATATTGCTGTTTGAGAGGCCATGCATCCGCACGGCGTCCATCAGATGCCAGGCGAAATCTTGCTGCATCAGCTGTATGGCCGACACGTTAATGTGCAACAGGAAATCGTGCGGCGCGCCACGGGCAATCATCGCAGCCAGTTCACGGCAGGCTTCTTCAATCACCCATTTACCCAGCGGGATAATCAGGCCACTCTCTTCCGCTAACGGAATAAAGCGCGTCGGTGGAATGTCGCCAAGTTCCTCAGAATGCCAGCGTAGCAAACACTCACCTTCTCTGCAGTGCGCTTCATTGTTCTGGTCAATAATCGGTTGCAGCACCAGATGGAACTCATGTTGATGAATCGCATCGTTCAGGTGTTCATGCAGCTTAATATTGTACAGTTCGCGTTCGTACATTTCCCGTGAGAACAGCATGACCACGCCATTGCCGCTTGCTTGCGCCTGTTGCAGCGCCATGCCCGCGCCACGGCGAATGGTGATGAAATTCTCATCGCTGAGCGTATCCAGAACGACACCTACATTACCGGTGTATACGTATTTTTTATCGCTCGCGTGTTGTTCACTGGCCTCGCCCATAAACATTGACGCCAGCACACGCCGGTAGCGCAGGTAATCTTTGTGCTGGTTAATCCCCGGGAAAATCACCAGCAGTTTGTCCGTGGTATCACGGGCGATCAGCGTATCGGTCGGCAACAAATCACGCAGGCGTGAAATAAATTCGTTAATAAGCGCATCACCAAATTCAGTACCCAACGCATTCACGATGCTGTACATGTTGCTGATATGAACCAGCCCCACCATGTTGCGTCGCTTATACAGTGAAGGCTGTTGTTGCAAACCCACGCGGGTCCACAGCCCGGTACCTTCATCTTCTTCAATCTTTTTACGCTGCAATTCAAAGCTTTCCGCCAGCTTATGTGACAACGCCATAAAGGTCGTTTCGAGCGACGCAATTTCCGGGAAATGGCGTCGATGGTTTGACGGCGTCCAGCGGTGCGTGACCAGTTCATCGGCTTTACGGGCGATCTCCAGTAACGGTCGCGTCGCGCGGGAAAGCACAATGCCGACGGCAAGCCCTCCTAAACCACAGGTGATTAACAGCGCCAACATCACCATCTGGCCGTAACTGAGAATGGTTTGGGTGATCGCCGTTGCGGGACTAATAATGACCCCTTTCCAGTTCAGCTGTGCTTCCTGATCCTGCACGTTGAACGTGTCGACATAAAAAGGTTTGCCCTTTATCTTCACCGACAACATGCCCGGCGTTGCCTGTCGCGCCAGTGCGTCAGAGGCCGCAACGATTTCTGGCACGCCCGTCTGGGCCAGCGTTTGCAGCGCCAGCTCATAGCGATTGCCTTTGAACATGGCTTTAGACAGCGACGGTATCGACGAGGCCACCAGCTCATTTTTTTCGTTCACAATCAGCAGAATGCTTTCCGGGAACGGCTTGAATCGCTCCAGGTTATTATTCAGCTCGGAAAAATGCAGTTCACTGGCCACCACACCGGCGAAAACACCGTTGCGATCAAACGCAGGGGAACTCCAGGCAATGCCCGCCGTTTGCGTATCGTCATAATCACGGAAGGGTTGCGTCCAGTGTGAGCGGTGGTCGGCTTTCACCGCTTTGTACCATTCGCGTGAATGGGTGTCGAAGCTGTCGATAACCTTATCAACCGTTGAATCAAGGCTGAAATCACTATAAAAGGTGAGTTTATGGTTGGTACTGGCATCTTTCAGCGCCAGATAATTTTCCTGTAATCGGTCGTGTGAGACACCCACAAAATCGCCGTTAGCGCTGCCGAACTCCACCATGTCGAGATAGTCGCGCTCGGAAAAAACATTACTGATGTTATTGATGAGCAAGCCGCTTAAATCACGCACCGCGAGGGTATTCACATCTTCATGACTGATGGCGTGCACTACAATTGCATTCGACTGCTGAGGAACGTTTATATAGTTATTGATCGTTCTTTCAATGGTTTGCTTTCTGACGTTGAGGATGTTCTCGCTGATGGTACCGAGAAAAGCATTCCCTTTATAATTCAGGAACGTAAACATGGTGACCAGCACGACAAAAAACGTCACCAGCAGCGTTAACAGGATGGTTTTCGTTAACGACAGCGGATACGTGTCGACGGAAAATTGTTGTTTCAGGATTTGCATAGCGCGCCTCGGTTTCCAGTGAGCCCGTTATTCGGGCTGCACAACAAACTGGCCATCAACCGGTACAAACTCGGTAAAAGGCTTCGGTCGTGAGTAGTAGTATCCCTGTGCCAGGTCACATCCCATGTCATGCAGTTTGGCGGCCATTTCTGCCGTCTCTACCCCTTCGGCGACCAGCGGTACATTAAAGCTGCGGGACAACATCAGCACCGAGGCGATCACCGCTTCACTTTTCGTATCGTCCAGTACGTTTCGCACAAAGCCTCGGTCAATTTTCAGGCAGTCAAACGGCAGGGAATGCAGATAAGAGAGGCTGGAATAGCCAGAGCCAAAATCATCAATGGCCACGGAAATCCCCAGACGACGCAGGTAAGCCAGGCTTTCGACGATACGATGAGTGTCGTGCAGCAATACGCTTTCTGTTATCTCAATGCAGATGTTGCTGTTGTGCAGTTCGTAGCGGTGAATGCATTCGAGCAAATGACGCGAAAAATCGGGCTGTTGCAGCTGCACGGCGGAAATATTGACGTGCAGTTTGAAATCAGCTGGCGCGCCACGGGCGATAAACGTCGCCAGTTCACGGCAGGCGGTGTCGATTATCCATTTGCCCAGCGGGACAATCATCCCGGTGTGTTCAGCCAGCGCGATAAATTTATCCGGCGGAACGAAACCGAGAACGTTGGACTGCCAGCGAATCAGACATTCGCCTTCAACACACGCCACAGACTCGCCGAAGGGGACGATCGGCTGTAACACAAGGTGAAAACCTTCCGTTTGCAGATCGTCGCGCAACGCCTGATGCAGACGCAGGTTGTTAACCTCTTCTTCACGCATTTCTGATGTGAAGAGTTCACACGCGCCGTTACGCTGGCTCTGCGCGTGCTGTACCGCAAGGCTTACGTTGCGCAGGCTTTCGCTGAAACTTTCCTCGGTCAGCGGTTCGATTATCATGCCCACGTGCCCGGTAAAGATGTGCGACTCTCCGGCGATTTCCGTCGCCTGCTCGCGGAATACGGACGACATCACAGAGCGACACCAGTCTACGTCTTTAGCGCCATAAGTTCCTGAAAAAGCAATAATGAACGTATCTTCACGGTCACGACAGCACAGTGCACCTTCCGGCAAAATATTGAGCAGTCGTTCGGCGAAAGACTGAATAAATTCTTTCGCCAGCGCGCTGCCTAGCGCATTTTTGACGGAATTAAAGTTGCTCACTTTAATCATCGCCAACAGGTTGCGGTTGTCATACAGCGCAGGCGTACGCGTCAGACCCCCCAGGGTCAGTAATCCCGTTTCCGTGTCTTCTTCAAGGCTGGTGCGCTGGAAATTTCCCGAAGGCATGAGCTGGGAAACACGCGACAGTTCTTCATTGAGCGCCACCAGTTCCGGAAATACTCGTTTTTTCGGTTCTTTCACCCAAGATTTGAAGCCAATCTCTTTGGCTTTTTCCACGATCTCGTTTAACGCGGCCATAAAGCGCAGAATAACCACGCTGAGCGCCACCATCAGCAATATGATGACGATACTGCTGCCGTAGGAAACCGTCATATGGCGCTGATTAATCGCGGCCAACGCTGTTTGCCGAGGGGCTATCAGCAATGCATGCCATTTGAGCAAATATTCGGGGTCATGTACCTCAAACGCGGTGGAAAAATAGCGCTTACCCTCCACGCTAAAGGGAAGGGTTTTACCGCGCAGGCTTTCATCGGGCTTCATCAGTGACGCAGGAAGGTTATCCGTCGCCAGAGCGTTATCCGTACGGGTGACGACCTGATAATGCTCATCCAGAATGATTATCGAATAATCGCTACCCGGCAAAAGTTGCTCCAGATAGCCATTCATTTTGGCCGGTAACAGACTACTGGAAATCACGCCCGCAAACTGCCCTTCTTTGGTATACACCGGCAGATGATAAGTGATGACATAGCCTTGTGCGGTCTGCTCTTTCGCCCACCATGGGTTGCGTTGGTGGCGTGCAACATTGAACCACGCCAGGTTGCTGACTTTAAAATTGTCGATGGATTTAACAATGTTTGTTTGTTCGCTCAATCCGCTGTAGCTGACCAACTGCGTGGGATCTTGTTGGCTCGTGCGCTCAAGGTATATGCGCCCCGTGCTGCCATCGCGACGTACGCAAAAGTAATTTCCATTGGCATCGGCCCAGTTGAAGCTTTGCAATGCCGGAATATCCGCAAAAGCCCGTGAACCTAAATAAACCAGCTGCGGGCGAATCACCTCATCGCTCAGTGCGGTCTGGTTGCCCTGAAGGAATTGCTGCATCAGGTGGCTGAGCTGGTGCGGATTGTCGAGTAAATCCTCCAGCCGCAGTTGGGCCATCTCACTCTGTGTGTCCAACAACTGCTGATTGATAAGATCGCCTGTCCGGCGCGACTGAAAATCAAGCAGCCCGGTTGTGCACAGGAAAACCGCGATCAACGCGACCAGTAAAATGAACATCACACTTTTCAGCAAAGTGAACGGGTAGGCTTTCAAGGAAGACTTTTCCATAGATCGAAGGACTGAGTTTGCTCTAAACAATGAGATAAAATGCGGAAAACCTTTGGCCTTAAACGGCAGAAGGCTCCAGATATTTTTCCATGACGGATGCCGCGGCACAGGTGCGATTTCGCCCTGTCTTTTTCGATTGATACAAGTATCTGTCTGCTTCCGAGAGCAGCTTATCGAACGCGTCTACCAATTGTCGGCGTGCAGCCTGTCCATGACTCAGCCCAATACTGACGGTCAGAGAAAGCGTGTCGCTTCCCCATTGCACTTCCATTTGTTCAATTTCAGCGCGAATTTCTTCGGCAAGACGGTAACCGTTGTCACCGCAGGCATTTGGCATCACAACGGCAAATTCTTCACCGCCCATGCGCGCAACGATGCCTTCCCCACCGACCACCTCTTTTACCCGACGGGCAAATTCGGTAAGTACACTGTCACCGCAGTCATGACCGTGGGTATCGTTAATCGTTTTGAAATGATCGATATCCAGGAGCAAGACATTTAGCGCAGTGTTACCTGCTTTTTCATTTTGTATGCGGAGTTTTTCATACAGGCCAAAACGCGAATGGACACGGGTCAGGAAATCGTAATTCGCGCGGGCTGAAAGCTGTTTAACGAGCGTATTGATGGCCTGCACGCTCACGGCAACGATCACCGGGCTGATGGCAATTGAGGCGATCCCCATTCGCGCCGACACTATCTGGGCGACATGGCCCTCAAAACTGGCATACATCCAGTGCGCATCCACCATCAATACTTCTGCAATCCCCGTCAGTTGCGTCAACAAGCAGGTCACCGGCAGGGAATAACTGATCGCACACCAAATCAACGCGGGCAGCGTGACCGCCAGGCTACCAATCCCACCGCTTTGCGATGATGCCGTGAGGGATAAAACCAGCAGCACAACAGGCATTGCCTGGCGAAAGTCGAACGACTTAGGCAGCAGGGAGCCGGTCCAGGTAAGCAGAAAAGGTAAGATCAATACGCTGGTTGAGAACTGTTCGCTAAACCAGACGGGATAAATCGACTCAAATGGCTTGCCACTGACCAGGCTAAAACCAAAACTGCCCAGAAAGGAGCAGATTAATGCTGTAATCAGGCAGTAACTATAGAGACGCAATACATTAATTTTCAGGGGATCAGTCGGCAGCTTTCGCACATGCAAAATGGCATTGGTGAGAATAAAAATGAAAGCGACGTTCGACAGAATTATCAGCACTGAGCCAATATTGTTATGGCCTATCACGATATTGCAAAACAGCACTGAAAATACACAGGAAAAATAATAACGAGGCCGATTTAAAAAAGGAAATCGCAGTATTACCCCAACCATTATCGCGTTCTGCGGCCAAAAGAGCGCTAGATGCCCCGGCGTCTGCGACAGGTTGCTGGCAAGATACACCGCAAGCGTCGCAGCCATTAGCGCGATAGTATTAAATAGCGTATTTTCCTCCTTCAACAGCGCTGAAGGATGAATCGTCAATTTATGCATTGGTCTTAGTTGACTCTTGGGGAACGGCCCGATGCAGACAGGGTTGGCGCGTAAATAATACGCACCTCTGTTTCCTCAAACAAACATAAAGACATCCGAAAATAAATATTCTCAAATTTAGTACATCTATATTGGGATGTGCTATTTACTCTAATCAATGGAAATCACAATAATATTGTTATTATTACATCATATTATATTGAGAAACGTCTATTAACGCCCTGGCATATCCTGCAATATTAATTCGCATTTCTCCCGAACCGCGTCATACAATAAACGAACGGCTGTTGAGAGTTGTTTACGGTGCGGGCAAATCATATTCAGCGGTACACTGTCACCATAGTAATCCGGCAATATGATGTTCAGTCGCCCTTGCGCAATATCGTCACTGACATCGAGCCAGGACTTATTCGCTATACCTTCGCCCGCAATCGCCAGCCGACGGATCACTTCGGCATCATCGCTCATCATGCTGCTCGTCACCTGAATATCATGCTTTTTACCTTCGCGGAACAGCGTCCAACGATCGTAGAGTCTGCCACGTAAAATATAGGTCAGCGCATTATGGTGCCCCAATTCCTCCAGCGTTTGCGGCTCGCCGTGGTGCGCAATCCACGCCGGTGACGCCACTAACACTCGACGATTTTCCGCCGCGACAGGTAAAGCGATGAATGATGCATCGTCATTAACGCCATAGCGGAAAGCGACATCCACCGGATCCTTGAAAACGTCGGTCAGATGATCGGAAAACAGAATGCGCAAACGTAACGCCGGATAGCGACGACGGAATGCCTGGAATACCGATAACAATAAGTTACGGCCAAGATCGGACGGGACGGCGATTTGCAGCGTGCCGTGGATTTCATCTTCCGGTGCCTGAATTTTTTGCAGACCGGCCTGAAGGGTATCGAGCATCTGGGTCGCAAAAGGAAGCCAGGTCTCCCCTTCCGCCGTCAACCGCAAACTGCGGGTTGAGCGCGCAAACAGCCGAATATTGAGATGCGTCTCCAGGCGTTTGATGGCTGAACTCACTTGTGCAGGCGGCAAGCCGGCTTCGCGTGCCACATCACTAAAACTGTTTAGCGCCGCCGCACGGACAAACAAGGTCAAATCTTCCAGCCTGAACATTTTTCTCTCCACCAATGACTCTGTGCATTGTAAGCATGAAACACGGAATCGTCCCAAAAACCCGCTAACAAGGCCCAACTTGAGTACTCGCGGCAGCATTTCGAGGTTTGCTTACACTTTTTTGCCTGCAAGGGACTTGTCAGCAGGCGGGTGCATCGGGAATGATACGGGGTGGTAATTTTAAGTCCAGGCTATGTGGAGAAGGTATGCGTAAAACAAAAATGATGCTTCTGGGCGTGCTGCTGGCGACAGCGGGTGCGGTATCAGCTGCACCGGCAACTGTGTCGACTTCTGGGATTCAGAAATATGAGCTGAAAGAGTTTATTGCCGATTTTACCCATTTCAACATTGGGGATAACGCGCCAGAGATGTACCGCACCGAAGAGTACAACATCAAACAGTGGCAATTGCGTAATCTGCCAGCGCCTGATGCGGGTACTCACTGGACCTATATGGGCGGAAACTATGTGTTGATCGGCGATACCGACGGCAAAATTAGCAAAATCTACGACGGCGAAATTTTCTACCATCGTTAATTTCCCTGCGACTGTGAGCGTTGCTGATGGCGCTCACAGCGTCTTTTAAATCCCCTACAGAAATCCAAGATACCTCGCTCAAGCCCCTGCTTCTGGTCGTCCTTTTTTTCCGCGTCAACGCCCCTGCACTGACGTACATTTTTTTCATTTGATTTTGCGAGCTTCCTTCCAGGAATACATCTTGTCGGTGCTGCCCCAGTGATTATAATAACTGTATGCATAACCAGTTATCGTTGTCCCTGGAGATAAAAACGATGGAAGCGACCGCTGTATGGACTCACCCTTTGCTCTACGTCGACGTAGCACCGGAAAGCGACTTTACCGCAGCCGCGACACACTGTGAGGATCTTGCTGCCAGTGCGCTGGAGTCCGAACACATGAGCACCCAACATGCACTCTACCAGCGTCTACATGAATGCCTGATACGGCTACAGCCAACGCTTATCGACCCTATTCCTGAAAATCAGATTGCGCAGTTCACTGTCGATGTCATGCCGCGCGCGCGTCCGGCAATGGACACGGAAACCGAGTTGTTGTGTGAATATTGTCTGGCGCTAAGCCATTTGTTGTCCGGCAACCCGCTGAGCATTAACGTGGAAGAAACGCTGCAGGGCTTACTGTATGAGTTAACCTGCTTTATGGCCGACACCATGCTGGCACCGCGTTGGTTAACCACGCCTTTAGGTTTACAGCCTATTGCATAAAAAATGCGTATAAAAAAAGCCACCAAAGGTGGCTTTCAATTCAACGCTTCAGGCATTACACCGCGCGGAAGGAGATCTCACTCGGGATAACCTCACCCTGCCAGTAGAGCTGCGCAGCAACGCGGCCCGCAAGCTGACGATAGAGCGTGGTGAATTCACTTTCCGGGCGTGCCACGACCGTTGGCGTGCCGCGGTCGAGATCTTCTCGCAAGCTGATGTGCAGCGGCATCTGCCCTAACAGCTGGGTGTGATACTGCTGCGCCAGACGCTCTGCGCCACCGGTGCCAAAAATCGGTTCGTGGTGACCGCAGTTACTGCAGACATGTATGCTCATATTTTCGACAATGCCGAGCACCGGCACCTCGACCTTTTCGAACATGACGATGCCTTTTTTCGCATCAATCAGCGCCACGTCCTGCGGTGTCGTCACCACCAGCGCGCCGGTAACAGGAATATTTTGCGCAAGCGTGAGCTGAATATCACCGGTGCCCGGAGGCATATCCAGCACCAGATAGTCGAGATCCGGCCACAACGTCTCTTGCAGCATCTGCATCAGCGCTTTGCTGGCCATCGGGCCACGCCAGACCATCGCGTTGTCATCGGTGACCAGATAGCCAATCGAGTTGGTCGCCAGGTTATATTTCATAATTGGCGCCATATGAGTGCCATCGGGTGACGTTGGGCGTTCACCTTCAGAGCCAATCATCATCGGTACAGAAGGGCCGTAAATATCGGCATCCAGCAGTCCGACTTTTGCGCCTTCGGCCGCCAAAGCCAGGGCCAGATTAACTGCTGTAGACGATTTACCGACGCCACCTTTGCCTGAGCTCACGGCAATAATGTTCTTCACGCCGTTAATGCCCGGCTGATTTTTAACACGCTTTAGCGTCGCGATAGCGTGCGACAGTTTCCAGTCGACCGCTTTCGCCCCGGTAATACGCAGCAGTTCGGCGCTGCACTGCTCTTTGAGTTCCTCAAAAGCGCTGTGCCAGGCGAAAGGCATCTGGATTTCAACGTGAACGGTGTCGTCGAGCCACGCCACGTGGTGTAACGCTTTCAGGGCGGTAAGATTATGCTTCAGGGTTGGGTGCTGAAAATTGGCCAGCGTACCTGCGACCATTGCACGCAGACGCTCCGGGGATTTGGCCTGGGATTGTGAACTCATCCCGACTCCTTTTTCGTTGTTCTGGAAGTGGTAATTGTAACTGCGAGTGCGGCGCGGAGGTAACATTTATTCAGATAGGGATTAATGTCCCGCTCGCATAGCGGAATAATTGGCGTTTTGGTAATATCGACACCCCTTTCAAAAGCAGGAAGTAATGTTCACTATGACTCAAGTCGCGAAAAAAATTCTGGTAACGTGCGCACTGCCGTACGCCAACGGCTCCATCCACCTCGGTCATATGCTGGAGCATATCCAGGCTGATGTCTGGGTCCGTTACCAGCGAATGCGCGGCCACCAGGTCAATTTCATCTGCGCCGATGATGCCCACGGCACGCCGATCATGCTGAAAGCTCAGCAGCTCGGTATCTCCCCGGAACAGATGATTGCCGAAATGAGTCAGGAACATCAGACCGATTTTGCGGGCTTCAACATCAGCTATGACAACTACCATTCGACGCACAGCGACGAGAACCGTGAATTGTCTGAGCTTATCTACGGTCGCCTGAAAGAGAACGGTTTCATCAAAAACCGCACTATCTCCCAGCTTTACGATCCGGAAAAAGGCATGTTCCTGCCAGACCGTTTCGTGAAAGGCACCTGCCCGAAATGTAAATCCCCGGATCAGTACGGCGATAACTGCGAAGTGTGTGGCGCAACCTACAGCCCAACCGAGCTTATCGAACCGAAATCCGTGGTATCGGGTGCAACGCCAGTGATGCGCGAATCTGAACACTTCTTCTTCGATCTGCCTTCTTTCAGCGAAATGCTGCAAGCATGGACCCGCAGCGGTGCATTGCAGGAGCAGGTCGCGAACAAAATGCAGGAGTGGTTTGAACACGGCCTGCAACAGTGGGATATATCCCGCGATGCGCCGTATTTTGGTTTCGAAATTCCAGATGCGCCGGGTAAATATTTCTACGTCTGGCTGGACGCGCCAATTGGCTACATGGGTTCTTTCAAGAACCTCTGTGACAAACGCGGCGACACCACCAGCTTCGACGAATACTGGAAGAAAGATTCTACCGCCGAGCTGTATCACTTCATCGGCAAAGACATCGTTTACTTCCACAGCCTGTTCTGGCCTGCGATGCTCGAAGGCAGCAACTTCCGTAAACCAACCAACCTGTTCGTACACGGATATGTGACGGTGAACGGCGCGAAGATGTCCAAATCTCGCGGTACTTTCATCAAAGCCAGCACCTGGTTGAATCATTTTGACGCTGATAGCCTGCGCTACTACTACACCGCTAAGCTGTCGTCCCGCATCGACGACATCGACCTGAATCTGGAAGATTTCGTGCAGCGTGTGAACGCAGACATCGTCAACAAAGTGGTTAACCTGGCGTCACGTAACGCAGGCTTTATCGCTAAACGTTTTGATGGCGTACTGGCCGCTGAACTGGCTGACCCAGCGCTGTACCAAACCTTCATCGACGCCGCACAGACCATTGGCGAGGCGTGGGAAGCGCGTGAATTCGGTAAAGCGGTACGTGAAATCATGGCACTGGCCGACCTCGCCAACCGCTATGTTGACGAACAAGCACCGTGGGTTGTGGCGAAACAGGAAGGCCGCGATGCCGACCTGCAATCTATCTGCTCAATGGGCATTAACCTGTTCCGTGTATTGATGACCTATCTGAAACCGGTTCTGCCGTCACTGTCAGAACGCACAGAAGCGTTCCTGAACACGGAACTGAGCTGGGACAGCATTGCCCAGCCGCTGCTTAGCCACAAGGTGAACACCTTCAAGGCGTTGTACACCCGCATCGACATGAAACAAGTTGAAGCACTGGTTGACGCGTCGAAAGAGGAAGTGAAAGCCCTGAGTGCGCCGGTGACGGGCCCGCTGGCAGATGACCCGATTCAGGAAACCATCAGCTTTGACGATTTCGCGAAAGTCGACATGCGCATTGCGCTTATCGAAAACGCTGAATTTGTCGACGGTTCAGACAAACTGCTGCGTCTGACGCTGGATATCGGCGGCGAGAAACGCAACGTCTTCTCCGGCATCCGTTCTGCCTACCCGGATCCGCAGGCGCTGATTGGTCGTCTGACGGTGATGGTCGCGAACCTGGCGCCACGTAAAATGCGCTTCGGTATTTCGGAAGGCATGGTGATGGCCGCAGGCCCTGGCGGGAAAGATATTTTCCTGTTAAGCCCGGACAGCGGTGCACAGCCTGGTCAGCAGGTGAAATAAATAAGAAGGCCGGGAAATTCTCCTAATGCCGATCAGTTAAGGATCGGTTGACCGATCCAGTGGCTGGTGTAAAAAGGGTTCATGTTCATCATGGACCCTTTTTAAATGGAACTTTCACAAGCCCTCGGCATTATCAATGTCACCTCCCCAGAGCACGCCCG
>DASXML010000011.1:0-82733 GCA_036495715.1 Scandinavium sp. | reverse complement strand
GTTAAGAACGTTGTATGAGAAAGCAAAATGGCTGGTATTAGCGGGAAGAAGAGAGCGAAGTTACCCTCGGGAAGTAAGAGTAAAAGCCCAGAAATACCCGGTGAGAAAAAATGCTGATCACCTTAAGTGACCAGCATTAGGAAATTCTCCCGGCTTTTTTTATGCTTTCGGCGCTGGTTTAGGATTAAAGCGAACCGTTAATCCGCGCAAGAAATAGCGTAAGAATTGATCGCCACATTCGCGGTAATTTTTATGGTCTGGCGCGCGCATCATCGCGGTGATTTCCGGCATTGACACGCGGAATTGCTGTTCGGTCAGAATAGCCAGAATATCGTCGGTCTTGAGAGAAAACGCGATACGCAGTTTTTTCAGCACCATGTTATTGGTCATTCGACGTTCAATAACCAGCGCCGGAGCGGATTCATCCTTCCCGCGCTTGTCGTAGATAAGTCCGTTGAGCAACAGCGACAACATAATGTCCGGGCAGCGCTGAAAACCGGCGTCGTCTTCTTTACGCACCCAGCCATCGATGAGCTCAGGCGTGGCAACGGCTTCCGCCAGTGCCCACAGGCGCACCAGTCCGGCATTATTGGTTTTCAGGATGTAGCGCAGGCTACGGATGATATCGTTACTGATCATAGCGTCTTAAACTTGTATTTGGGCAAAGGCGAAGTGTATCACTTTTTACAGCCCTAACGCCTCTTTCAGGCTCTTAAGATAGCGACGACTCACCGGCACGGTTTGCCCGGCACGTAGCAACAGCTCCGCCTGACCGTTCTCCTCAAGACGTATTTCTTTCAGATGCGACATGTTCACCAGATGCTGCCGATGGCAGCGCAGCAGCGGCGTGCGGCTTTCCAGCGTGCGCAGCGTCAATTCGGTGAAACCCTCTTTACCTTCGTCGTCAGTGACATACACCCCGCTCATCCGGCTGCTGACGAACGCCACATCGTCCATCTGCAACAGCCAAATCCGGCTGTGCCCGGTGCAGGGAATAAATTTCAGCGGCTGCTGACTTTCACCCAATAGCGATAAATCCTGCTGATTGCGACTCAGTTCCTGGCGCAGCCGTCCGAGGGTTTTCTCCAGACGATTATCTTCAATCGGTTTAAGCAGATAGTCGAACGCGTGCTCTTCAAACGCTTTCACCGCGTATTCGTCAAAGGCGGTGAGAAACACCACCCACGGGCGATGCTCAGGATCGAGCATGCCTACCATTTCCAGCCCGCTGATGCGCGGCATTTGAATGTCGAGAAACAGCACATCGGGGCGCAGACGATGCACCGCACCAATGCCTTCTACCGCATTATCACATTCGCCCACAATGTCGATGTCGGCCTGCTTCTCCAGCAGAATACGCAGATTTTCCCGCGCCAGCGGCTCATCATCGACAATTAACACCTTCAGCATGCATTTTCCTCCACCGGCAGTCGCAGGGTTATACGGGTAAATTTTTCGGTTTCACAGGTCACGGTAATGCCGCATTCATCACCAAAGCGCGCGCGCAGTCTTTTATCCACGAGATTCATCCCTAGCCCACTGGAAGACGGATTTGGCTGGTACAGCCCGGCGTTATCTTCAATATCGAGCTGGAGCCAACGTTTATGCAGGCTGGCCTGAATCGTAATTTCGCCGATACCGAGATGTTGCGATGTACCGTGCTTGATCGCATTTTCAACAATGGGCTGCAGGGTGAAAGCCGGAAGTTGATAGTGCGCCAGCGCAGACGGCACGTTGAGTTGTACCTGCAATTTCGCCTGAAAACGCGCCTTTTCAATTTGCAGGTAGGCATTCACATGCTCAATTTCATCGGCCAGGGTGACAATCTCCGACGGACGTTTGAGGTTTTTGCGGAAAAATGTCGACAGATATTGCACCAGTTGCCCGGCCTGTTCGCTGTCCCGGCGGATCACTGCTTTCAGCGTATTCAGCGCATTGAACAGAAAATGCGGATTCACCTGCGCGTGCAACAGCTTAATTTCTGATTGGGTTAGCAGTGCTTTTTGCCGTTCATATTGTCCGGCAAGTATTTGCGCCGACAGCAGTTGAGCAATGCCTTCGCCCATCGTTCGGTTAATGGAACTGAACAGCCGATTTTTGGCTTCATAAAGCTTAATGGTGCCAATCACCCGCTGATTTTCGCCGCGCAGCGGGATTACCAGCGTCGATCCGAGTTTGCAATTAGGGTGAATCGAGCAGCGGTACGGCACTTCGTTGCCGTCGGCATACACCACTTCCCCGCTGTTGATGGCTTTCTGCGTATAGCTTGATGAAATAGGTTTACCGGGCAAGTGATGATCGTCGCCAATCCCGGTGAAAGCCAAAAGTTTGTCACGATCGGTGATCGCCACCGCGCCAATATCCAGTTCCTGAATTAATACCTGCGCCACGCGCATACTGTTTTCTTCGTTAAACCCCTGCCGCAATATCCCTTCCGTCGAGGCGGCCACCTTCAACGCAGTGGCAGAAAACGCCGACGTGTATTTCTCAAACATGGCGCGCTTATCGAGCAGAATACGCATAAACAGCGCCGCGCCGACGGTGTTAGTGACCATCATTGGCGCAGCAATACTTTGCACCAGATGGAGCGCATCGCTAAACGGGCGGGCGATCAGCAGGATTATCAGCATCTGCACGACTTCGGCAACGCAGGTAATGGCACCGGCGGTAAACGGGTTAAAGACTTTGTCGCTGCGCCCGCGACGCACCAGCACACTGTGCACCAGGCCGCCCAACAAACCTTCAACGATGGTAGACACCATGCAACTCAGCGCGGTCATCCCGCCCATCGAGTAACGGTGTAAACCGCCGGTTAGTCCAACCAATCCACCGACAACCGGCCCCCCGAGCAGGCCACCCATCACCGCACCTATCGCGCGCGTGTTGGCGATAGAATCTTCGATGTGCAGACCAAAATAGGTGCCCATAATGCAAAAGATGGAGAAGGTGATGTAGCACAGCAACTTATGAGGCAGACGAACGGTGACCTGCATTAAGGGAATGAACAGGCGCGTTTTGCTCATCAGCCAGGCGATCACCAGAAACACACACATCTGCTGAAGCAGCAGCAACACCAGATTAAATTCGTACATACCCATCAACCACGTAAACGTTAACTGCGCGTAACATACACGTTGCGACCAGGACTTTCCTTGATGCCTCGGGCAAAACGCAAAAATCCCTGCGTGCCGTCACACTTTCTCCTCGCTTTTCAGAACTTATCCGAACAAAAAACGATCAGATTTTCCTGGTTCGACGATCACCGTCTACAGTTATGATGGGGATGCGCGAGCTGAGGTGATACATGGCGCTTTACACAATTGGTGAAGTGGCTCTGCTGTGTGATATGAATCCGGTGACCCTGCGTGCCTGGCAGCGGCGTTACGGACTGCTCAAGCCCCAGAGAACCGACGGCGGACATCGGCTATTTAATGATGATGACATCGACCGTATTCGCGAAATCAAACGCTGGATAGGAACCGGCGTACAGGTTAGCAAAGTCAAAACGCTGCTCATTGAAGCCACCGCTGAACAACAAAGCGGCTGGCGGGAACATCAGGAAACGCTGCTCCGTTTTCTGCAAGGCGGGAATCTGAATCGGCTACGACTGTGGATCAAAGAGCGTGGGCGAGATTATCCCGCGCAGACGCTGGTCTCCCATCTTTTTATTCCGCTTCGACTCCGGCTACAAAGTTCTCAACCCACGCTTCAGGCGTTGCTGAGCGTACTCGACGGGGTGCTCATCAATTACATCTCTGTCTGTATGGCCTCCGCGCGTAAGCGCCAGGGCCGCGATGCGCTGGTTATCGGCTGGGACATTACCGACACCACCCGATTGTGGCTTGAAGGTTGGGTGGCCTGTGAACAAGGGTGGCGCGTGGATGTGCTCGCGCATTCGTTACACCACCTTCGCCCGGAGCTTTTTGACGGACAAACCCTGCTGGTATGGTGCGGCGACACGTCCACCGTGGGGCAGCAAGAGCAACTGCAGCAGTGGCGTGAACAGGGGCTAAACGTGCTACGACTGGGAAATTAAGGGTTCATTAACAAGCGTGCTTCATCATATAATCCCCGGATTAACATAAGGAGCACATGATGAAACCTGCCAAACTGGCTATGATCACCCTCTTCGTTCTGATGGCCATCGGTGGCATTGGCGGCGTGATGCTCGCGGGCTACTCCTTTATCGTCCGCGGTGGTGTCGGCTGAGCAACCGCGCCAAACGCTCAAACGCCCGGTCAACCAGAATAGCCGCCAGCGCCACCAGCACCGCGCCCTGAATCACATACGCCGTATTAAACCCGCTCAGGCCGATGATAATCGGCGTGCCCAGCGTATTCGCCCCGACCGTTGACGCAATGGTCGCCGTGCCGATGTTCACGATAGCCGACGTCCGAATCCCGGCAATCATCACCGGTGCTGCCAGCGGTAATTCCACTTTCAGCAGCCGCTGCCAGCCGTTCATGCCCATGCCCTGCGCCACGCTCAGCACACTCGACGGCACCGAAGCGAGCCCCGCTAATGTGCCCTGCAACACCGGCAACACACCGTACAGGATCAGCGCGATAATCGCCGGTTCGCGGCCAAAGCCCATCACCGGAACAGCAATCGCCAACACCGCCACCGGCGGGAAAGTCTGCCCCATCGCGGCAATGGTTTCCACCAGAGAGCGAAATTCACGGCCTGCCGGACGCGTGACAGCAATCCCCGCGCCAACGCCAATCACCGTCGCAATCAGGCTCGAAATTCCGACCAGCCCAAAATGCGCCAGCGTCAGCGACCAGAAACTTTGCTGTTGGTATAACGGACGTGACAGTTCAGGAAACAGCGCGCTGAACAGCGGCCCGCTATAAGGCATCAGCGTTAGCAGCGCAATAAACAGCAGCAACAGCCAGATGAGCGGATCACGCACGGCTTTCACGGGGATCCTCCCCGCGCAGTAAATCGGCAAAATGCAGCGACCCGCACGGCGTACCGTCGTCATTCACGACCGGCAGCACTTCGCGACGGCGAGCCACAAACAATGACAGTGCTTCACGCAGCGACATCGACGCGCGTAACGGTTCGCCCGCAGTGTGTTCCTCAGGGCGCACATAATCGCCCACGCCACGCAGCGATAACAGGCGCACGCCCAGTTCGCTGCGGCCAAAGAATTCGCGCACAAAATCGTTTTCAGGCGCGGTCAACATCGATAACGGCGTGCCCTGTTGCACCACTTCACCGTTGTCCATCAGCACCAGATGATCCGCCAGACGCAGCGCCTCATCGATATCGTGCGTCACCAGCACGATTGTGCGCCCCAGGAGCTGATGAATGCGTCGCATCTCCTGTTGCAATGCGCCACGCGTCACCGGATCGAGCGCACCAAAAGGTTCATCCATTAACAACACCTCCGGATTCGCTGCCAGCGCGCGAGCCACGCCCACGCGCTGTTGCTGGCCGCCGGAAAGCTGATGCGGTAAGCGGTCACGCATTGAAGCCTCCAGCCCTAACAGTGCCATCAGTTCGTCGATACGATCGTTAATGCGTGCTTTGGTCCATTTTTGCAGCTGCGGCACGGTGGCGATGTTCTGCGCTACCGTCCAGTGCGGAAATAGCCCGATAGACTGAATGGCATAGCCCATTCGCCGACGCAGGGCCAGCACGGGCAGTTGACGAATATCCTCCCCGGCGAAACGGATAGTGCCGCTGTCGTGCTCTTCCAGACGGTTGATCATCTTCAACGTGGTGGATTTCCCCGAGCCTGACGTGCCGATCAGCACCGAAAAAGCCCCCTCTTTCAGATGCAGATCGAGATTCTGCACTGCGGCTTTGCCGTCAAAAATTTTGCTAACCTGCTGAAATTCAATCATGGGCTTCTCCTCCCAGTAAGGCTATCCATAGGCTGAAAAGCGCATCGACGACCACCGCCATCGCCACAACCGGTATCACGCCAAGCAGCACTAAATCGAGCGCGCTACTCAGCAAGCCCTGGAACACCAGTGCGCCAAACCCCCCCGCGCCGATAAGGGCGGCCACCACCGCCATGCCGACCGTTTGAACCGTCACCACGCGCAGGCTGCGCAACAGCACCGGCAATGCCAGCGGTAACTGAACTTTCCAGAAGCGCTGAGCACGATTCATGCCCATTGCCGCCGCGCTTTCCAGCACATCGGCGGCAACTTGTTGCATCCCGGCCACCACACCGCGCACCAGCGGTAACAGTGCATAAAGCACCAGCGCAATTAATGCAGGCGTCATTCCCGTCCCACCTATCCCCCATGACGACAGCCACGGGAAATGTTTTACCAGCCCCGCCAGCGGCGCAATCAGCAGACCAAAAAGCGCAACCGACGGGATAGTCTGAATAATATTGAGGACGGTGAACACGCGAGTTTGCCGCCCCTGATGACGCCAGCACCACAGGCCAAGCGGGACGCCAATCAACAGTCCGGGAATGAGTGTGCCAAACAGCAGGATCAGATGCTGTTGCAGCGAACTGTCAAACACGTCCTGACGGTTGAAATACTCTTTCATCAGCGAGAGTGAATCCAGCTCACCGGACCACAGCAGGGCCACCGGCAGGATCCAAAGCTGTGCGTTCAGCAGCCAGCGCCACAGCGAGCGCGGTGTAAGCCGACGAATGACATCACTGCTGATGAGCAGCGTGACGCCCAGCCACAGCCACAGGCCGCTGCCGGGCGAGGTTCGCGCCAGCGGGCTTCCCGTCTGCGCTAACAATGTGGCCGCCCTTCCCCCGCTCCACAGCAAGAGAATAAACAATACCTGGGCCAGAATGAGCGTCACAGTCAGCGCGCCGCGTCCGGGGAGAAAACTCAGCCCCACAAAGACCAGCGGTACAGCAAGCAACAACGCAGGAGGAAACGTCCAGATTTGCCACAGTTGGCGGCTTTCGCCAGACATCAGCCGATTGGCTGCATAATTTACGAACGGCAGAAATGCGGCTGCCAGTGCAATCAGCACCAACAGCAGCAGAACCCGATTATGACAGGATATTCGCACGTACTTACTTCACCAGTCCTTGTTGTTTCAGCCAGTCAGCCGCCACTTTTTTGGCTTCCAGCCCTTCTACCGCAATGCTGGCATTCAGTTGTTGCAGCGTCTTTTCATCGAGCTTTTCAAACACTGGCTTCAACCATTCAGGTATTTGCGGATAGGCTTTCAGCACCGACTCACGCACAACCGGCGTCGGTGCATAAATCGGCTGAACGCCTTTCGGATCGGTCAGGGTTTGTAGCCCCAGCGCCGCTACCGGGCCGTCAGTACCGTAAGCCATCGCCGCATTCACGCCAGACGTTTGCTGCGCGGCGGCTTTGATGGTCACGGCAGTATCACCGCCCGCTAAGGACAACAGCTGACTTTGGTCGAGTTTGAAATCGTAGGCTTTCTCAAAGGCGGGCAACGCATCCGCACGTTCGATAAACTCCGCGGATGCAGCCAGTTTAAACGTGCCGCCTTTTTTCAGATACGCGCCCAAATCCGTTAAGGACGTGAGTTTGTTCTTCTCGGCTAAGTCCTGGCGCACTGCGATGGTCCAGGTATTGTTCGCCGGAGCAGGCGTCAACCAAACCAGATTGTTCTTTTCGGCATCGAGTTTTTTCACTTTCTCGTAGCCCTGCGCCGCATTCTTCCATGCCGGATCGTTTTCATCTTTGAAGAAAAACGCGCCGTTACCGGTATATTCCGGATAGATATCCAGCTCGCCAGAGGTAATCGCGCCACGCACGACCGGGGTCGTTCCCAGCTGAACTCTGTTCACGGTTTTGACGCCGTGGCTGTCCAGTACCTGCAAAATGATATTACCGAGCAGAGCACCTTCAGTATCAATCTTCGAACCTACTTTTATCGGCTCCGCCGCCATCAGTGGAAGACTGACCACCGCCAGCAGTGAAACGCCCGCTAACCACTTCGTTGTATTTCTCATTCTCTTTTCCTTATAAGCCTTCGTTTACAGGCGCTTAGAGAAAGCGTAGACGCGAATAGACAATTTATCATAAAAATACGTCATTTTCTGACATTAAGCGTAGCTAAGCTGAATACCGCATAACGCGTCTGTTTTTCTGACAATCTATTAATTGTTTTCTTTTTGATCATAGAAAAACATTAACTTTTTGCATGGTTAGGTAAAACAAACTACAAACAAAACATTTAATGATATAAAACGCTAACGACTCGCACGGTTAAAATTAAGATGTTAAGAATTGTCTTAACACATTAAAATTAGCATCAACCGCGCGAAAAGTGATTCTAACAATAAAGGAGTAATCCATGCTTCGGGCTATTTATCGCCCCCATTTTGCATAGCGCATTGACCAGACGGATCCGTGATATGAAATTCCTTTTTAATAAACAAGTTATATTCGATTCTGATACCGGATTGCTTGCTGTTCATGATGAGCAGGACGACCCGGTTCAGATTTCAAACCCCACCAAAAGATTATTACTACTCCTCTTGTATCATCAAGGTGAAGTGGTCAACCGGGAAGTGATATTTAAAAAAGTCTGGGACGACTTTGGTATGGTATCCAGCAATAACAATCTCAACCACTGCATTAGTAAATTACGACGAATACTACGTAATTTAGGCATGGAAGAAGAAATCATTACCACCGTGCCAAAAATGGGATTTCTGTTTCAGGAAGAAATAGAAGTCGAACAATTTCCGGACGAATCTTGTGTTTCTGCCGCACAGAATGAACACGTTCTCGCCGAGGAATCGCCCCCTGAACCGCCACATACAGCCCTGGCGGAGATTAAGACGTCATCCTCTTTGTGGCGTAAACCCGAACGGCTTCTGAATTGGGTCACGATAATCGTTGCCGTGACCACACTGTTGGCCTCCGCCGGCTTTTGGTACAACAATCGCCCGCTGGATCGTAAGGAAGTGTTTATTGGTAGGGCCGGGACCTGTAGCGTACTCATTTCAGAAGATTTGTTGCACATCACGGATGCATTAAGTTTTAAAGAGGGGCTGTTGCGTTATGCTCAGGATCTCAATCCACAATGCCGCAGCGATCAATATCTTCTGGTGATTAAAAGCCGCTCCTATAAAACCTGGAGTCAGGAGTTGTCTCGCCTCTACTTTATGCGCTGCGGAAATTTGCGCGAAAACAAAGCAGAGATTTGCTGGAGCCTGAACCAGCCGATTAATTCTGGCACCTCCTGACAGAGTCACTCACTTAATGTCCTTTTGCCCGATGTCATCATCGGGCTTTTTTATATCCAATGAATGCTGAAATTGTTTTGGATCACTTTCTCGCACAACAGCCACTCCACTCTTTTTGATCTCCTTTGAGATCCCCTGCGCCATTCCCACTCTGTTTATCTGGTTTCTCCGTTTAACGTCAACATCATGTTTACATCTTCGAATGAAACAACGGAATTAACACCTTTTAAAACACGTTAATTTCGAGTTATTCAGGATTAAAAACTTAATACACGCCAGTTAATAGTTAATGATTACACATTGATGCAAATGGCTTAGGATTTTTCTCACATGATACCGGACGGCTTCAACGGCGCATTACCGCCCCTGAGCCGGGCAAGGTAGCCATGAGTCATCGCTTAATTGTCTCAACAGGACATACAGGAAACGCATCATGTTGAAAAAAAGTTATCTCACTATTCTGACCAGCGCGCTGCTGGTCTCGGCAAACGCACTGGCGCTGTCTGACAACACCATCAGCTTCCAGGGTGAAGTGACCGATGAAACCTGCTCTGTCGCCATCAACGGCAACCAGACCACACCAGTCGTGCTTCTGCCAACGGTTAGCAGTACCGATCTGGCCGCCAGCGGCGATACCGCAGGGCCGGTCACTTTCGACATCGGCCTGACCGGCTGTACTGGTGATTCCGCCAACGAAACCAAAATCTCTACCGTGTTCGTCGGCAACCAGGTCACTACCAACGGCAACCTCGGCAACACAGGCACCGCAACCAACGTTGAAGTGCAGATCCTGGATACCACCGGCAAAGAAATCAACCTGACCGACGGCTTCACCGGTGATGGTGATCTGAACGTGGCCGCAGGTGCGAGCGAAGCCAGCGCGTCCTACACCGCGCAGTACTTCGCCGCCGGGAAAGCCACTGCCGGTACGGTAGAAGCCACGCTGCAATACGCCGTTTCTTACCAGTAAGTTCGATTTTATCTTCCGGGGTGGCACTGCCCCGGAAGATAGCCTGCCTCATGGAGTTGTTGAGATGATGAAGGACCTTCTTCGCCACGGAATTCGCCCCCTGCTCAGCGCGGCACTGTTTTTGGCTGCGGTAGCGACCAGTCAGGCCAGCGTGACCATCATGGGCAGCCGCATTATCTACACCGCTTCGGCTTCCTCCGTCGATGTGCAACTGAAAAACAGCGACAGCTTTCCTTACGTCGTCCAGACCTGGTTCGACGACGGCGACGTGAATGCCAGCCCGCAGAACAGCAGCGCAGTGCCGTTTATCGCCACGCCGCCGATTTTCCGCATTCAACCGAAAACCGGTCAAGTGGTGCGCATCGTCTACAGCAAAACGAAATCCCTGCCCGAAGACCGGGAAACGATGTACTGGTTTAATGCGTTGCAGGTGCCGCCTGCCAACGTTGGCGGCGCGCAGAAACAAAACAAGATGCTGGTGATGCTGCGCACGCGTATCAAACTGTTTTATCGCCCGGCAAGCCTTGGCGCGCCGGGTAATTTAGCCCAAAAACTCCAGTTGAAAACCGTGACCGATCCGCAAAAAGGCGCAGGCGTGGAGATTACCAACCCAACGCCGTGGTTTGCTTCAATTGGCAATCTGAACGCGCAGGTCAACGGCGTCAGCCACAGCCTGACCACCGATATGGTGGCCCCGTTCTCAAGCCAGCGTTTCTGGCTTAGCGGCAAACCCATCATGCCGAAAGGAAACGGCCGCGTAAAAGTCACGCTGGTTAACGATCAGGGCGCTCGCGTAAGTGAAGATTATGCTGTCACCTGGCAATAATTTCCCGCCCAAAGGCCTGGCAGTATTGATAGGTCTGATGACGGCGAATGCGGCATGGGGAGAAGAATATTACTTCGACCCGGCCCTGTTTCAGGGTTCTGCCTATGGGCAGAGTCTGGGCCAGTTCAACCAGCAGCATATCGCCGCAGGCAGCTATCTGGTCGATATCTGGGTCAATAACGAACGCGTCAAAACCGGCGTCAAAATCACCTTCACCGCGCCTGCAAACGGCGGTGAACCTGAGCCTTGTCTGCCCGCTTCACTGATGAAAGCCGTACAGCTGAAAGCAATGGCTGACAATGTGGCGGACGATGCGTGTCGCTCTCTGACCGCATGGGCAAGCGGTGCGAGCTGGCAGTTTGAATCATCCACGCTGCGCTTACAGCTGACGATCCCGATGGCTGCCCTGTCACGCCAGCCTCGCGGTTTTATCTCGCCGTCGGAATGGGACAGCGGCGCACTGGCGCTGTTTTTACGCCACAACACCAGCTACACATTGACGGAGAATACCGACAGCCACTATCGCTATCAGTATCTGTGGAGCGGCATTAACGCAGGCACCAATATCGGTCTGTGGCAGGTTCGTCATCAGGGCAATCTGCGCTACGTCGACAGCAGCCAGAGCGGCAGCGCGTATCGCTATAACGCCGTTCGCACCTGGGTTCAGCGCCCCGTCGAGTCACTCAACAGCGTGATGACGTTGGGCGACAGCTACACCGATTCCAGCCTGTTTGGCAGCATCTCATTCAACGGGGTGAAGCTCGCGACCGACGAACGGATGTGGCCGCAGGGGAAACGTGGCTACGCGCCGGAAGTTCGTGGTGTGGCCGCCAGCAGTGCGCATGTGGTCATCAAGCAGCTCGGTAAAGTCATTTATGAAACCCATGTACCGCCAGGCGCGTTCGTCATTGACGATCTGTATAACACCCGTAATCAGGGCGATTTGACCGTCGACGTTATCGAAGCCAGCGGCAAAATATCGTCGTTCACCGTGCCCTACTCCGCCGTGCCGGACTCCATTCGCCCCGGCAACTGGCATTACTCGCTGGCGCTGGGTCGTGTGCGTCAGTATTACAGCGTGAACAACGATTTCTTCGAAGGCACGCTGCAACGCGGGGTCAACAACAACGTCACCGTCAACCTCGGGTCACGCGTTGCCGAAGACTATCAGGCATGGCTCGCAGGCGGCGTGTGGGCGACCGGTTTCGGGGCCTTCGGCATGAACGCCACCTGGTCGAACGCCCGGGTGCAGAATGACGAGCGTCAGCAGGGCTGGCGTGCGGAACTCAGCTACAGCAAAACCTTTACTTCCGGCGCCAACCTGGTGCTGGCCGCCTATCGCTATTCCACCCGCGGTTTTCGTGAGTTACAGGATGTGCTCGGGGTACGTCGCGAACAGGCAACCGGCTCGGATTACTACTCCGACACACTCCAGCAGCGTAACCGCCTGTCAGCCACGGTAAGCCAGCCGCTGGGCGACTATGGCACCTTAAATCTCAGCGCCAGCAGCGCGGATTACTACGGCAATCAGTCGCGCATCACCCAATTGCAGCTGGGCTACAGCAACCAGTGGAACCGTATCAGCTACGGTGTAAACGTCGCCCGACAGCGCACCCACTGGGACAACACCCGGTTTTACAGCAGCGTAGACGACCCGCAGGACAGCAGTAGCCGACAAAAATACAGTGAAACGACGATTTCCCTGAACGTCTCCGTGCCGTTCGACTGGGGCAACAGCCGTTCGTCGATTGCCATGAACTATAACCAGTCGAGCCAGAGCCGCTCGTCAACGCTCTCAATGAGCGGCTCTGCCGGAGAGAACAACGATTTTTCATGGTCAACCTATGGCGGCTATGAACGCTACCGCAACGGCACCAGCGGCAGTTCGAGCACTTTCGGCGGTAGCGTGCAGGAAAATACCCGGATAGGCGCAGTGCGCGCGAGCTATGACCAGGGCGAAAACTATCGCCAGAGCGCGCTGGGTGCTTCCGGTACGCTGGTGCTGCATTCGGGCGGCCTGACGGCTGGACCCTATACCAGCGAAACCTTTGCGCTGATCCACGCCGAGGGCGCGCAGGGTGCGGTGGTGCAAAACGGCCAGGGCGCGGTCATCGACGGATTCGGCTACGCCATCATGCCGTCGCTCTCCCCTTACCGCAGCAATAACGTCAGCCTCGACAGCCGCACGATGAATAACGAAGCGGAACTGACCGGCGGCAGCCAGCGCGTCGTGCCTTACGCGGGTGCCATTACGCGCGTCAACTTTGCCACGCTGAAAGGCAAAGCGGTGCTGATAAACCTCAAAGCCGCCGACGGTCGCGTGCCGCCGATGGGTGCCGACGTGCTCGACGCAGAAGGCACGGTCATCGGTATGGTCGGTCAGGGCGGGCAGATTTACGCCCGCATCGCCAGCGCCTCCGGCTCACTGCAAGTGCGTTGGGGAAATGCGGCAAACCAGGCCTGTCACGTCCGTTATCAGCTGAATATCGATAGCCCGGACGACATCATCCATTTGAATAAAACCTGTGAGAAGGAGTAGCGGTATGCGTTTCAACGCCCGATCGCTTCTGTTTATCGCGAGCCTGCTGTGCAGCGCTTCGCTATGGGCAGCCTGCACCAAAGTCACCGCCACCTCATCGCTGTCGGCAGCGGCCATTGCGGCAGGCTATACCGCCGCCAGCTGGGCCGGCGCGTGCGATACCTGTAACGGCAATATCGGCCTGCCCGCCACCATCAGCCTCAACAGCGGCAGCAATTTCCAGCCCTCCGTCACGCTTATCGCCAGCGCAGTGGGGAATTTTTTGACCAGCGCGACTAACAAAGCCTATACCAGCAATCAGATCCTCTATCGCTGCCAGTTGGCCGATGCCGGTAGCCTGTATGAGATGTATGCCACCAACGGCGACAACGCCTATACCGGGCAGTACACCACCAGCGAAGTCGACGGCGCGTATTATGATGTGGCGAAAAACGTGGCGGTACGGATGACCAACCTCAGTTCCGGTGAGTACTACAGCCGTTACTGGAAGCAGCGCCAGCTCACCGCCGACAGCTGGTTCCAGGATGACACTTACATTTACATTCCGGCGAGCGCGTTCAGCAACGTGCTGTACGAAATGTACAAAATCACCTCTACCAGCTACTACCTCAACGCCTCGAATATGTACAAAGACGCCTACACCCAGCCGCGCGGCTATATCGCGTTTAAAGGACCGGGGCTGGATACCAATTCGCTGAATGCCGGAATGGACAGCCTCTCCTACTTCTATGGCTGGTACGGCAACTGGCCCGGCGCGTGGAGCACCTATGGCAATGTGACCTATGTGCGCGGCGCGTTATGCATAGTGAAGGATTACCCGGCAGTGGTGCTGCTGCCAACCATCAGTAGCGCCACTTTACAGTCCGGTGGCAGTAGCCAGGCGCCGTTTACCGTTAGCCTGCAATGCGAAGCGGGGGCGAAATCCAGCGTCAGCGCTTCCACCACCAGTGCTGCCAACGTAGCGATGGGTTTTTTGGTCAATCAGCCCACCGCTGTTTCTGCCGCCAAAACGCTCGGATTGGTGACCTCCGGCGGCGGCTTAACCTGGCTGCTGGACAACAACTATGGCGCCAGCGGCGTGGCCTCTGGCGTAGGCATTCGCCTGTATGACCGCAGCGGTTCCGCGTTGAATCTCCTGCCAGACCGTGCCAGTACCGGGACGGGCAACAGCCGTGGCTGGTATGCCTATCAGAATCTGACCACGCTGGTCTCTTCCGATACGGTTAATACCTACAGCGGCGATTTTACCGCCTCCCTTGAGGCGCTCAGTGGACAAACAGTGACAGCAGGAACCGTGAATGCGCAGTTGCAGGTGGTGGTCAGTTTTCAGTAGTGCGTTTGCTGCGCTGGCGCTGTATACAGTCCAGGCCAATGCAGCCGTGAATATCGATCGCACGCGGCTTATTTTTTCGTCGTCGGATGCGGTGCAGTCTCTGAATTTATCCAACGATAGCGGCACACCAATGTTGATTCAGGCCTGGACCGATAAGGGCGATGCAGATTCATCACCGGACAGCAGCAGTACCCCGGTAGTGGTGGTGCCGCCGGTATTTCGCATGTTGCCCGGAGAGCTGCGCTCGTTGCGATTGATGCTGAGTTCGCGCCATACGCTTGCCAGCGATCGGGAGAGTCTGTTCTGGCTCAACGTCTATCAAATTCCACCGAATACTCAGGCGGCAAGCGGCGGCGCACGTAAAGTCATTCTGCCACTGCCACTGCGCCTGCGGTTGAAGGTGTTGATTCGCCCCGCCGGACTGGCGGTGCCACAGGAAAGTGACGAACAACAGCTGCGTTTCACGCTGAACGGCAACCAACTGAGGATTGAAAACCCGACACCGTGGTTTATGAGCCTGACCATTCACCCTGGCGCGCAAAAAGCCGTTGGCGGGCTAATGGTGGCACCGAAAGCCTGGCTGGATGTGCCGCTCAGCGCCCCGCTCACCGCCGGGGAAAAAGTGGTTTATGACGTGATTACCGATTCGGGCAATACGCGCAGCTACAGCGTGTCGCCATCAAATATGAAGCAGGGAAAGGGATAAGAATAAAAGGGAGTATTGAGGTGTGGGGTTTGGCCCCTTCCCAATATCGGGAAGGGGCTTTTTTTATTTACTGTAGTTCGAACTCGCCCTGCTTCACGCGGGCAGAATCGACGCCAATAAAGACGTTAAATTTACCCGGCTCTGCGGCGTATTTCATCTGCTGGTTCCAGAATTTCAGCGCGTTAACGTCAATCGGGAAGCTAACGGTTTGGGTTTCGCCTGCTTTCAGCGTCACTTTCTTGAAGCCGCGCAGCTGTTTCACCGGACGACTCATCGACGCCGTGACATCCTGCACATACATCTGCATCACCGTCGCCCCGTCACGCTTGCCCGTGTTGGTCACGTCAACGCTGGCGGTCACGCTGCCATCGGCCTTCATCGTCGGCGAAGAGAGTTTCACGTCAGAGACGCTAAACGTGGTGTAGCTCAGGCCATAGCCGAACGGATACAGCGGGCCGTTGGCTTCGTCAAAGTAGCGTGACGTGTATTTATTCGGCTTGTCGGCGTTATACGGACGACCGGTGTTCAGGTGGCTGTAATAGGTCGGGATCTGCCCCACGGAACGCGGGAAGGACATTGGCAGTTTGCCCGACGGGTTGTAGTCACCGAACAGCACATCCGCAATGGCGTTACCGCCTTCTGTACCGGCGAACCAGGTTTCCAGCATCGCGTCCGCTTGTTGGTCTTCCTGCACCAGCGTCAGCGGACGGCCATTCATCAGCACCAGCACCAGCGGTTTGCCGGTCGCTTTCAGCGCGGCAATCAGGTCTTTCTGGCTCTGCGGAATGCTGATGTCGGTACGGCTGGAGGCTTCGTGCGCCATGCCCTGCGCTTCACCCACTACCGCGACAACAACATCGGATTGTTTCGCCGCAGCAACCGCTTCATCAATCATCGCCTGTGGCGAACGGGTATCGACCTTCACAGCTTCTTCGTACAGGTTGAGGAAGTTAACAATGTCTTTATCGTTGGTGATGTTTGCGCCTTTGGCGTAAATCACTTTGGCGTTATCACCCACTGCGGTTTTGATACCGTCGAGCACCGGCACCGACTGGTCAGCGACACCGGCGGCAGACCAACTGCCCATCACGTCACGTTTGCTGTCGGCCAGTGGGCCAACCACGGCAATGGTGCCGGACTTTTTCAGCGGCAGCGTGTCGAGGCGGTTTTTCAACAATACCAGGCTTTCACGTGCGACCTGACGGGCATCCTGACGATGCAGACGCGTTTCGGCATTGGTGTCTTTCGGGTCAGACTCTTTCAGCCCCAGATGGCTGTACGGATCGTTAAACAGCCCCATGTCATATTTGACGTTCAGCACGTGGCGCGTCGCATCGTCGAGTTCAGCCATTGTCACCTTGCCGCTCTTGATAAGACCCGGCAGATATTTGCTGTAGTACTCGTCGCTCATACTCATGTCGATGCCGGCTTTCAGCGCCACGCGCACCGCGTCTTCCGGATCGGAAGCCGCACCGTGCTTAATCAACTCTTTGATCGCGCCATGATCGGAAATGGTGATGCCTTTGAAGCCCCATTGTTGACGCAGCACATCTTTCAGCAGCCACGCATCGGACGTCGCTGGCGTGCCGTTCAGGGAATTCAGAGCGACCATTACCCCACCGCTGCCTGCATCCAGCCCGGCTTTGTACGGCGGCATGTAGTCATTGAACAGACGCTGAGGGCTCATGTCGACGGTGTTGTACTCTTTACCGCCTTCTACCGCGCCGTAAGCGGCGTAGTGTTTGACGCTGGTCATCACCGAATAGCGGTCTGCCGGGCTTTTGCCCTGCATCGCTTCAACCATGGTTTTACCCATCATCGACGTCAGATACGTGTCTTCGCCGAAACCTTCAGAGGCGCGGCCCCAGCGCGGATCGCGTGATACATCGACCATTGGCGCCCAGGTCATATTCAGGCCGTCATCGGCGGCTTCGTAGGCGGAAATGCGGCCCACGGTGCGCACCGCGTCGAGGTTAAATGAAGAGGCAAGGCCGAGACTAATCGGGAACACGGTACGCTGACCGTGCACCACATCGTAGGCGAAGAACAGAGGAATTTTCAGGCGGCTAAGCTGCATCACCTGATCCTGCATGGCGCGAATATCCTCCCGCGTCACGGTGTTGAAAATCGCCCCCACCTGACCGTCTTTGATCATCGCGCGAATGGCTTCTTTCGGGTTATCCGGGCCGACGCTTATCAGGCGCAGCTGACCGATTTTCTCATCCACGGTCATCTTTTTCAGCAGACAGGTGACAAACGCATCGCGCGCCTGCTGCGTCAGCGGATGGTTGCCGAACATCTCGTCGGCCAGCGCAGGTTGCAGCGCAAGGCTCACGGCCACGCCTACAGAACAAAGCCATTTCATCTTATATTCTCTCTCTTCAGACCGGGTATCTCGGCAAAAGCCTGCCAAAAAACAGCAGTTTGCCATAAGCCTGAGGAGGGTGCGAACACAATGAAATGGTGATGCTCCTAATTTTCACCGATTTCCTGCATGAAATTGTCATACAAAGCGCTATCCTTGAGTCACTATAAAAAATGCATTACCGCACTTTCTGCATCACAAGGAGTGAGAAGATGTCTTCCACAACAACAATCGATAACACCTCTTTTCTTTCTGAACTGACCCGTCTGGTGGGTCATTCACACCTGCTGACCGACCCGGCCAAAACCGCCCGCTATCGCAAGGGCTTTCGTTCAGGCAATGGCGATGCGCTTGCCGTTGTTTTTCCCGGTACGCTGCTTGAACTGTGGCGCGTGCTGAGCGCCTGTGTTCAGGCCGACAAAATTATTCTGATGCAGGCCGCCAACACCGGCCTGACCGAAGGCTCTACGCCAAACGGCAACGATTACGACCGCCAGATTGTGATTATCAGCACCCTGCGTCTGGATAAACTGCATCTGCTCGACAAGGGCCAGCAGGTGCTGGCGTATCCGGGCACGACGCTCTACTCACTTGAGAAAGCGCTGAAACCCTTTGGCCGTGAGCCGCATTCGGTGATCGGATCGTCGTGCATTGGCGCCTCAGTGATCGGCGGGATCTGTAATAACTCCGGTGGCTCTCTGGTGCAGCGTGGCCCGGCCTACACCGAAATGTCGCTGTTCGCGCGTATCACCGAAGAGGGCAGACTCCAGTTGGTTAACCATCTGGGCATCGATCTGGGCGAAACGCCCGAGCAGATCCTCAGCAAGCTGGATGACGATCGCCTGAAAGACAGCGATGTGAAGCACGATTCCCGCCACGCCCATGATCACGACTACGTAACCCGCGTGCGTGATGTCGATGCGGACACGCCAGCGCGCTACAACGCGGACCCGGAACGTTTGTTTGAATCCTCCGGCTGTGCCGGGAAGTTAGCGGTTTTCGCCGTTCGTCTGGATACGTTTGAAGCCGAAAAACGCCAGCAGGTGTTTTACATTGGCACCAATCAACCGGATGTACTGGCCGAAATTCGCCGTCATATGCTGGCGAATTTCGCCCATCTGCCCGTCGCCGGGGAGTATATGCACCGCGACATTTACGACATCGCGGAACAGTATGGCAAAGACACCTTCCTGATGATCGACAAACTCGGCACCGACAAAATGCCGTTCTTCTTTACGATGAAGGGCCGCACCGACGCGATGCTGACGAAAGTGCCGCTGTTTAAACCGCACTTTACCGATCGCTTTATGCAGAAACTGGGGCACGTTTTCCCGGCGCATCTCCCGGAACGCATGAAAGATTACCGTAACCAGTACGAGCACCATTTAATGCTGAAGATGGCGGGTGACGGGATCGACGAAGCGCAAACCTGGTTGAGTGACTACTTCAAAACCGCGGAAGGCGCATTTTTCGCCTGTACACCCGAAGAAGGCAGCAAAGCATTTCTGCATCGTTTTGCCGCAGCAGGCGCGGCGATCCGCTATCAGGCGGTGCATTCGGATGAAGTGGAAGACATTCTGGCGCTGGATATCGCGCTGCGTCGCAACGACAACCAATGGTTTGAAAAGCTGCCGCCGGAAATCGACAGCCAGGTCACCCACAAACTCTACTATGGCCACTTTATGTGTCACGTCTTCCATCAGGATTACATCGTGAAGAAAGGCGTGGACGCGCATGCGCTGAAAGAGCAAATGCTGACGCTGCTACGCGAGCGTGGTGCACAATATCCTGCCGAACATAACGTAGGACATCTCTACGAAGCGGCTGACACCTTAAAACAGTTTTATCGTGAAAATGATCCCACCAACAGCATGAATCCCGGTATTGGTAAGACCAGTAAGCAGAAATATTGGGGGGAAGGCTCTACGCCCGAACAAGCTGATAGCGTAACGCCAGCGGAAGCCCCCCTAAAATAATAGGGAGTAGTGTATTGCGGCTTAACTCCGATTACAGTAGGTCAAAAGGCCAGAGAAACGTTTCTCTGGCCCGGCAGACTGGGGAGTTAACATCATGTCAGCGGTAGATGTGTTATACGGCGCGGAAGTCGACATTCGCGAAGCAAAGCCCGACGATGCACACGCGATCGCCGCCCTGTATGCCTGGCATGTACTGAACGGTCGTGCCTCTTTTGAAGAAGTTCCCCCTTCGGTCGATGAAATGCGCGAGCGCATGAGTGCCGTCACTAAGCAGGGATTGCCCTGGCTGGTGGCGCTGTATCGCGGCATTATCGTCGGCTATTGTTATGCCAATCAGTATCGCCCTCGCCCCGCCTACCGTTTCACCATCGAAGAGTCTATTTATGTCGATGCCAGCATGGGCGGACGCGGCATAGGCAGTTCGCTGCTGACACGACTGCTTGAGATATGCGAACAGGGACCCTGGCGGCAAATGGTGGCGGTGATTGGCGACGGGAGCAATAATTCCGGCTCGCTGCGGTTGCACAAAAAGCACGGTTTTGAGGTGGTCGGACAGTTGCGCAGCGTGGGGTATAAAATGGGTGACTGGCGGGATACGTTGATTGTACAGCGCCCACTCAACGACGGTGACTGGACGTTGCCGGAGTAATTATTCTTGTTTATTGCCCGGCGGTACTGCGCTTGCACGGGCCTACAGAACACCGACTCTCTCTCGAAACACAGGCCCGGTAAGGCAACGCCGATACCGGGCAACGCGCTTATCAATCCGCCTGGGTTGCAGGCTCCGCGTTCACAATGGCATTCGCCATTTGCGCTTCTTTCTGTTTCTTATAGCTCAATGCCGCCGGTGGCACAGGCATCACTTTGCCGGTTTCCACCCAGGTACGCAGACGGCTGGCATCTGCAAAATGGGTGTATTTCCCGAACGCGTCCATCACCACCATCGCCACCGGGCGATTGTTCATCACCGTGCGCATCACCAGGCAATGGCCTGCCGCATTGGTAAAGCCGGTTTTCGTCAGCTGGATATTCCAGTTGTCGCGATACACCAGATGGTTGGTATTACGGAACGGCAGCGTGTAATTCGGGCTGCTGAAGGTCGCCATGTCTTCTTTGGTGGTGCTCAACTGGCCAATCAGCGGGTACTGCTTGGTGGCGATCAGCAGCTTCGTGAGGTCACGCGCGGTCGACACGTTGTGAATCGACAGCCCGGTTGGCTCGACATAGCGAGTGTGGGACATGCCCAGTGATTTCGCTTTTGCATTCATGGCACGAATAAACGCGTCGTAGCCGCCCGGATAATGATGCGCAAGGCTCGCCGCTGCGCGGTTTTCGGAGGACATCAGCGCCAGCAGCAGCATATTTTTGCGGCTGATGTGGCTGTTCAGACGTACGCGCGAATAAATCCCTTTCATTTCTGGCGTCTGACTGATGTCGACACTCAGCATTTCATCCAGCGGCAGATGGGCATCCAGCACCACCATCGCGGTCATCAGCTTGGTTATCGACGCAATCGGGCGCACCAGATCGGGTTCGCTGGCGTAGATAACTTTGTTGGTGTTCAGGTCGACAATCATTGCACTGCCGGAGGCGATATCAGGTTGCGATGCACTCGCCGTCGCTGCTGTTTTAGCACTCGCCTGGGGCGCAAAAGGTACTGCCAGCATCAGCGCGAGGCTGAGCAGGGAAATTCGGAATTTTAGCATCGTGAGAGTCTGGTAATTATTTACGCAAGTTATGGTTTCGGGGCATTTGTTCGCACGTCAACAAACGCGAGCCGGAGCATCATACCGTGCCAGAGCTTTCTTGTGCCATAAGATAATCGTGAATAAATGCTGCATAGCTGGCGATGAAATCATCAACGCCAGCTATGCGTTAAATCAGAATAAACGATAACCATAACCCCAGAGGATCACGGTCAGCGCCAGCAGCACTTCAAGCACTAATACGCCTATCGCCAGCGTCGAACTGGCAAAGCTCATCCCCTCTTCCCGGTTAATGCCGAGGAACGTCGGGATGCCGATATACAGCAAATAGCCGGTGTAACACAGCGCAATCGCGCCCACCAGCACACACAGCCACACTAAAGGATAGAGCGCGACAAGTCCGCTGAGAAATATCGGGGTGGCGACATACCCCGCAAACACCATACAACGCTTGAGTGACGGCCTTTGCGGATAGTTACGCGCCATCCACCAAATCACCCGCCCCATCACCGCGACACCACCCAGCATCAACGCATAAAACAGCACTGCCAGCGCGAAACCGGTGAACAGCGACAGTTTGACCGTGGTGCCATCACCAAAATTCCAGCCAATCTGTGTCGTACCAATAAACGCGCAAATGACGGGCACCGCCGCCATCGCCAGAACATGATGGGTATAGTGATGCGAGACCGTTTCGTTCTCGCTCTGAATAACCTGCATTTCACGATCGGGATGGGAAAAAAGTCCCCAGACATGATTCATAAAGCCCCCTCTTCACGGCTTCGTACAGCACCTTGTAAGTATAATGCAGACTGGAGATTATTTTTTGTACAGCGATAAAAAGAGCACTCTGCCGATTCGTCCGTTGCCTGGTGATTGCCATTCAGGGGTGTATGCTTAAGGGAATCGCGTTCCAGGGAGACGATAAAACCTGTATGGATATCAATAATCTGATTAGCCACTACGGCTATGCGGCACTGGTTGTGGGGGCATTGGCAGAAGGTGAAACCGTCACGCTGCTCGGCGGCGTGGCGGCACACCAGGGATTACTGCGTTTCTGGCTGGTGGTGGTGTCAGTGGCACTTGGCGGGATGATTGGCGATCAGGTGCTTTATTTGCTGGGACGCCATTTCGGCGGCCGCCTGCTCAAACGTTTTTCTCGTCATCAAAAGAAAATTCGCAAAGCACAGCAGTTGATCCAGAATCGTCCGTGGCTGTTCGTGATTGGCAGTCGTTTTATGTACGGCTTTCGCGTCATCGGCCCGGTGCTGATTGGGGCCAGCCGCCTGCCGCCGAAAATCTTCCTGCCGCTGAATATTTTTGGCGCACTGGTGTGGGCGCTGCTGTTTACGACGCTCGGTTATCTCGGCGGAGAAGTTGTCGGCCCGTGGCTGCATCATTTGGATCAGCACATCAAGCACTGGGCGTGGCTGATTATCGTGGTGATCGCCGTGATTGCGGTGCGTTTGTGGTTTAAGCACCGCGATCGGGTGTCATCAGAATCAGACGAATAAAATGACGTAGGTTAAACGCCCGGCAGCGCAAGCTTGCCGGGCCTGCGGTTCAGCTTTTGTAGGGCCGACCAGCGCAATATCGCCGGGTCGGTAGCCCCGGTTTTGTAGGACCGGCTAGCGCAGCGCCGCCGGGCAAAAGCCACTATCCCTGTTTTGACATCAGATACTGCGGATTCACCAGCGTAAATCCGCCATCGACAACCAACGATTGTCCAGTCACATACGACGCATCATCAGAACATAGCCATGCCACCATTCCGGCGATCTCTTCGGTTTTACCGGGCCTTGCCATCGGGATCAACGGCATCGAACCGGGTTTCACATCATCGTCCTTAAGGTTATTCATCGCCGTGGCGATAGCGCCAGGCGCCACCGCATTCACCAGAATGTTGTGTTGTACCAGTTCCAGCGCCAGTGATTTCGTCAGCCCACCCAGCGCATGTTTGGCGGCGGTGTAAGCGCTTGCCTGGGGTAACGGTGTGTGTTCATGCACAGACGTAATGTTAATAATCCGTCCGCCCTCACCCTGCGCAATCATATGCCTTGCCGCAATTTGCGAGCACAGCAGCGCCCCTTCGACATCGACACAAAATGTGGCCCGCCAGTCATCCAGCGTGACATCGAGAACGGAAGATTTGGTCATTCGTCCGGCATTATTGACCAGCACATCAATGCGCCCGAGCCGTTGAATCAGCGTATCCAGCGCCTGCGCGCCTTGCGGAAGATGACTTAAATCGAGTTGAATGGCCTGCGCCTGGCAGCCTAATGAATTAAGTTCCTGCACGGTTTGCCGTGTGCCCTGCTCATCAGAGTGCCACGTCACGCCGAGCGTGAAACCTTTACGCGCCAGCTGCAGCGCACACTGTTTGCCAATCCCGGAATCGGATGCGGTAACGACCGCGACTTTTGTCGTCATGAGTACCTCCTGGCGTTAACCCAGGAGGTAAGTATAGGAAAGGAAGCCGGAGGGGGATTATTTTCCGGTGTAGTGGTAACCGCCACCGAGTGCGGTAGTCAGCTGAATGCTGGCATCTACCCATTGCCCTTGCAGACGCAATGAACCGATTTGCTCTTTCAACGACGGCAGTTTCGCCAGACTCACCTGAGAACCCGAAAGGATACCGGCAGACAGACGCGCCTGTGCCTGCTGCACGACGCGGTCAGAATTTTTCATCACCTGCTGCTGCTGCTGGTTTTTCTCCATCAGCGTTTCGACCTGGCTTGCGGTTTTCGCCACCTGATTCACCGCATCAACAACCGCTTTGTTGTAGTTTGCGACGGACAAATCACGCTGAGCATCGGCAATATCCAGATTCGCATTCAGGCGACCGCTGTCGAAAATCGGCAACGTTAAACCGGCGGTCACGCCCATCTGCTGTGCGGAGCTGCGGAACAAATCGCTGAGGTGCAACGCATCCTGTTGCAGGAAGCCCATAATATTGATATCCGGGTAGAACGCCGCTTTGGCTGCATCCACTTCGCTCATTGACGACTGAATGTACCAATTTGCTTCCTGGAGATCAGGACGACGCGCCAGCAGTTCATAGCCAAGCGAGGCAGGCATCTGGGTTTTCACCGCCGGAAGCGCAACCGGATGCAATGACAAAGCGCTGCTCTGGCTGTTGGTCAGCGCCATCAGACGGGCTTCAATCTCTTTCATGTTGCCCGCAACTTCGGTCAACTGCTGATCGGTCTTGCTGACGTTGATGTCGTTTTCAGCCCCTTCCACGGACGACGTGATGCCATGCGAATACAGCGCTTTATCGACAGAAATAATGCTGTTCTGCTCGTTTTTCACCTGCTCAAGCACCTGCTTGATAACGGCTTCGGTCTGCCATTGCCAGTAAAGACGCGCCACGCCGCTCGCCAGCACCTGACGCGTTTGCGCCAGTTCGGCTGATTTAGCTTTTACCATCCCGATACGTGATTGCACCAGCGCGCGGTTTTTGCCCCACAGATCCAGATCCCAACCCGCGGTCAAACCGATCGTGCCGTTGGTGTACCACGGGCCGGTCATGCCATCTTCGTCAGTGGCAAACGGCCCCATCAGGCCTTCTGCGGACATTTTTTGCCGCTCAACGTTAGCGCCGAAATCGACTTCCGGGCCGAGCTGCGATTGCGCCATTTGCGCCTGGGCTTCAGCCAGTTTGATACGCTGTTGCGCGACCTGCATGTCGGGTGCATTGCTCAATGCGTTGGTGATTAACGTGTTCAGTTGCGGATCGTGATAATCCTGCCACCAGGTGCTCTGCGGCCAGCCATTTTGCAAGGCGGTTGGCAGCGAATTTTCCACATGGGAAGCCGGTAATTGCTGTTTTACAGGCGCGCCGGTGTCATGAGAGGGCGCGCAGCCAGCCAGGACGGCAGCCAGCGGAAAACCGAGCATTGCAGCGACAAGTGCAGTACGTTTCATATTGGAGGTCTGTTTTCGGAATGAAGGCGCATTTTATTACAAAAACGCGGGATGGTGTTTAGGAAAGCGTGGCACTGAATAAAAAGCAATAGCCAGACATATCCCGATAATGTTCTCCATAGTATTTGCATAAACAATGAAATGCGCGAACACATTTATATTTAAAATAGAATTGGTTCAGGAGCGGTATAATTACCCGGCCAGCGACGGGTTAAAATCAGGCCCGCTGGGCGTAATTCTCAATCGCATTAGCGATAGAAACGGAATCCTGTAAGGTTCGAACGGTGGTAAAGAGCGTCGTGGCTTCGTCATATTCTTTGCGCAGATAGCCGAGCCACTGTTTGATGCGCGCCACGTGATACAACCCCGTATCGCCCTGCTTTTCCAGACGGCTGTATTTGCGCAGCAGTTCCGTCACATCCGCCCACGGCATACGCGGTTCGTTGTATTTCACGACCCGGCTAAGGTTAGGAATGTTCAGCGCGCCGCGACCAATCATGACTGAATCACACCCCGTCGCCGCCATGCAATCCTGCGCACTTTGCCAGTCCCAGATTTCACCGTTGGCGATAACAGGGATCGACAACCGACGGCGGATGTCGCCAATCGCCTGCCAGTCGATACGGTCGGCTTTGTAGCCATCGTCTTTGGTGCGTCCGTGTACGACCAGCTCGGTTGCACCCGCCTGCTGAACGGCGTCGGCGATTTCAAACTGGCGGTCACTGCTGTCCCAGCCGAGGCGCACTTTCACCGTCACCGGCAGATGCGCAGGCACGGCTTCACGCATTGCTTTCGCTCCGCGATAAATCAGATCCGGATCTTTTAACAGCGTTGCCCCGCCGCCGCTGCCATTCACCACTTTTGACGGACAGCCGCAGTTGAGATCGACGCCCCACGAACCGAGTTCCACCGCACGAGCGGCGTTTTCCGCCAGCCACTGCGGATGCTGGCCCAGCAACTGAACGCGCACCAGCGTGCCGGACGACGTGCGGCTATGGTTTAACAGCTCCGGGCACAGACGCTGGAACGATTTCACCGGCAGCAGTTGGTCCACCACCCGCAGAAATTCGGTGATGCAAAGATCGTAATCATTCACTTCGGTGAGAAGCCCGCGCACCAGTGAATCGAGCACGCCTTCCATCGGCGCCAGCAGAACACGCATATCAGTATCCGGAGAAAAAAGAGGCGCTATGGTAGCGTTGTTGTCGCCCGGTTTGAAGCCCCCTGTGTACTACACTGAAAGTCATAGATTTATGCTGCTTTTTATCCGTTTGCCCAGGGTGCCAAAAAGGAATAATTTGTATGCTCAGAATTCATGATGTGATCGGTAGCACATTCCAGGGTTTAATTGTATGATGAATGCGTTTCATCAAGGGCTATGACCATGAGCAAAACACTGAACATCATCTGGCAATATCTGCGTGCTTTCGTATTGATTTACGCTTGTTTGTACGCTGGCATTTTTATCGCTTCGCTCTTACCAATCACCATTCCCGGCAGCATTATCGGGATGCTTATCCTTTTCGTGCTGCTGGCGCTGCAAATTCTGCCCGCTAAATGGGTGAACCCTGGCTGTTACGTGCTGATCCGCTATATGGCGCTGCTGTTTGTGCCGATTGGCGTGGGCGTGATGCAATATGTCGATCTGCTGCGCGCGCAATTTGGCCCGGTGGTCGTGTCCTGTGCCGTCAGTACGCTGATCGTCCTGCTGGTGGTCAGCTGGAGTTCCCACATCGTACACGGTGAACGCAAAGTGATCGGTCAGAAAGGAGCGGATAACAAATGATGCATTATATCTGGTGGTCTCTGCCGTTAACGCTCGCCGTATTCTTTGCCGCGCGTAAACTGGCCGCTCGCTTTAAATTTCCGCTGCTCAACCCGTTGTTGGTGGCGATGGTGGTGATCATTCCCATTCTGCTGCTGACCGGTATTCCTTACGATCACTATTTCCAGGGCAGCAAAGTGCTTAACGATTTGCTGCAACCGGCGGTGGTCGCACTGGCGTACCCGCTGTATGAACAGCTGCATCAGATCCGCGCCCGCTGGAAATCGATTATCACCATCTGCTTTATTGGTAGCGTGGTGGCGATGGTTAGCGGCACCACCGTGGCGCTGCTGATGGGGGCGACACCTGAAATCGCCGCGTCGGTTTTACCGAAATCGGTCACCACGCCGATTGCGATGGCGGTGGGCGGCAGCATCGGCGGCATTCCGGCGATCAGCGCCGTATGCGTGATTTTCGTCGGCATCCTCGGCGCCGTATTTGGTCATACATTGCTGAACCTGATGCGCATTGACACCAAAGCCGCACGTGGCTTAGCGATGGGCACTGCGTCGCATGCGCTCGGCACCTCACGCTGCGCTGAACTCGATTATCAGGAAGGGGCGTTCAGCTCTTTAGCGCTGGTTATCTGCGGGATAATCACTTCCCTGCTGGCACCGTTCCTGTTCCCGGTGATTCTGGCGATCGTCGGATAACGCGACGCGTCACACAATTTTCGTTTAACTTTCATAAGTTGCATGGAAAATCAGATCTAAGTCACATATCAAAGCGTAACAGGTCCGTACACTACGATCCCTTAACCTGTAATGAGGCATTGCCATGCATCCACGTTTTCAATCTGCTTTCCCGCAACTCAGTGCAGAACTGCAATCAGCCCTGGCTCCGATGCTGGCTGACGTGCATTTCCCTGCGATGCTGAGCGCCGGGCAAGTCTCCACGCTGAAATCAGCCACTGGACTGGACGAAGACGCACTGGCTTTCGCGCTGCTGCCGCTGGCCGCTGCCTGCGCCCGCGCTGACCTCTCGCATTTCAACGTTGGCGCTATCGCCCGTGGTGTGAGCGGAACCTGGTATTTCGGCGGTAATATGGAATTTATCGGCGCAACCATGCAGCAAACCGTTCATGCGGAACAAAGTGCCATCAGTCACGCATGGCTTCGCGGTGAAAAAGCGCTAAAAGCGATTACCGTGAACTACACGCCGTGCGGGCACTGTCGTCAATTTATGAATGAGCTGAACAGCGGTCTTGAACTGCAAATCAATCTGCCAGGCCGCGAGATGCATACGCTGAAAGATTACCTGCCGGACGCGTTTGGCCCGAAAGATTTGGACATCAAAACGCTGCTGATGGATGCGCAGGATCACGGCTATCCGCTCGAAGGCGACGAACTGACGCAGGCCGCGATTAAAGCCGCGAATCAATGCCATGCGCCATACAGTAAATCACCGTCGGGTGTCGCGCTGGAATTACGCGACGGCACGATTTTCGCGGGCAGCTATGCTGAGAACGCCGCGTTCAACCCGACGCTGCCACCGTTGCAGGGCGCACTCAACCTGCTGAGCCTTAACGGCTACGACTATCCTGATATTCAACGCGCCATACTGGCAGAACGTGCCGATGCACCGCTGATTCAGTGGGATGCCACCGCTGCGACCCTGAAAGCGCTAGGCTGCCAGAATATCGACCGCGCGCTGCTGGCCTGATTCCTCTGTGCGGGTCATCTGGCCCGCATTGCTGAAAATCCCCCCAATTAAACTACTGTTTCTTGCTCTTGCCGCGCCGGTACAGTAGCCTGAGTGAATATTCTTCCGCCATCGAGTCAAGTCCATGTTAAAGCGCGTGTTATACAGCCTGTTAGTCCTGATCGGCCTGCTGCTGTTGACCGTACTCGGACTTGACCGCTGGATGAGCTGGAAAACCGCCCCCTATATCTACGATGAACTGCAGGATTTACCCTACCGCCAGGTCGGCGTGGTACTCGGCACCGCCAAGTATTATCGTACCGGGGTTATCAATCAGTATTATCGCTACCGCATTCAGGGCGCGCTGAACGCCTATAACAGCGGCAAGGTAAACTACCTGCTGCTAAGCGGTGACAACGCGCTGCAAAGCTATAACGAACCGATGACCATGCGGAAAGATTTGATTGCTGGCGGCGTTGATCCGGCTGACATCGTGCTTGATTACGCCGGTTTCCGGACGCTGGATTCGATTGTTCGCACGCGTAAAGTGTTCGACACCAACGACTTCATCATCATCACCCAGCGCTTCCATTGCGAACGCGCGCTGTTTATCGCTCTGCATATGGGCATTCAGGCGCAGTGCTATGCCGTGCCATCGCCGAAAGACATGTGGAACGTCCGCGTACGTGAATTTGGCGCACGTTTTGGCGCACTTGCTGACCTCTATCTGTTCAAACGTGAACCACGCTTCCTCGGCCCGCTAGTGCCGATCCCTTCTCAACATGAAGTCCCGGAAGACGCGCAGGGTTATCCCGCAGTGACACCGGATCAATTGCTGGAATTGCAGAAGAGTAAATAAGAAACGAAAAAACCCGCCGTTCACACGGCGGGTTTTTTATCGCTGCTACACGACAGATTACTTCTTGCGGGCATACTTCAGGGAATCAAGGGCAACGGCGAAGATGATGATCGCGCCCTTGATAATGTACTGCCAGTACGGGTTTACGCCGATGTAGGTCAGGCCGTAGTTGATAACGGTGAAAATGATAACACCGGTCACTACGCCAATAACGGTTCCCACACCACCGCTGAATGACACCCCACCCACCACGCAGGCGGCGATCGCATCCAGTTCGTACATAAAGCCGAGGTTGTTGGTCGCCGAGCCGATACGGCCCGCTTCCAGCATCCCACCGAAGGCGTAGAACACACCCGACAGCGCATAAATCATCAGCAGGTTCAGGGCTACGTTCACGCCTGATACACGTGCCGCATCCGGGTTTCCACCGATAGCGAAAATATTTTTACCGAAGCGCGTTTTGTTCCACAGCACCCAGACAAACACTGTCGCAATCAGCGCGTAGAAAGTGATGTACGAGAGACGGAACGTGCCCAGCGCGATAAACCCTTGGGTAAACGTCGAGAAGTGCGAATCGAAGCCGGATACCGGTGATGCGCCCACGAAGTCGTAGTACAGGGAGTTGATGCCGTAAACGATGATCATCGTACCGAGCGTGGTGATAAACGG
This sequence comes from Scandinavium sp., assembly GCA_036495715.1. Lineage (GTDB taxonomy): Bacteria > Pseudomonadota > Gammaproteobacteria > Enterobacterales > Enterobacteriaceae > Scandinavium. Next base: position 52,225 of record DASXML010000011.1, on the reverse strand, counting down.
CGTCACGTTCAGATAAGCGATGATAATCCCGTTCACCAGGCCAATCACCGCGCCGATAGCGCAGACAATCAGCAGCACCAACGGAATCGGCAGCGTCGCCAGATCCGGGAACACTTTGTTTGCGTTATCAACGGATTGCAGCATTGTTGCCGCGATTACCGCGGCCAGACCGACCTGACGGCCGGCGGACAAGTCCGTCCCCTGAGTCACAATCAACCCGGCCACGCCGAGGGCGATAATAATGCGCACGGAAGACTGAGTCAGAATGTTACTTAAGTTCAGCAGGCTTAAGAATGTCGGGTCCTGGAAAATAATAATGGCCAGTAATACTAAAAGAACGACGTAAATACCGCCCTCTTTCAGATAAGTGAGAAAACTTTTTTTATTTAACGCACTCATGAGGAGCCCCTGATCTTAAAGGTGCAAAGACGCAAGACGTAAAATTTCGTTCTGCGTGGTAGTTTTAGTGTCAACAATGCCGGCAACCATCCCGTTACTCATCACGAGAATTCGGTCGGTAATGCCCAGCAGTTCTGGCATTTCAGAAGAGATAATGATGATTCCCTTCTCTTTTTTAGCAAGCTCCGCAATCAGCTGATAAATTTCAAACTTAGCCCCGACGTCAATACCGCGCGTGGGTTCATCAAGCATTAAAATTTCCGGCTGGGTTAACAACCAACGTCCGATAATAACCTTTTGCTGGTTACCCCCCGAAAGCGAACCAATTTGCGTGCGATGCCCTGGTGTTTTTACTCGCATGGAATCAATCACCCATTGGGTATCGCTTTTCATGCGCGAATTATCCAGCAGGCCGACTTTCCCACGGTACTTCTTCATATTCGAAATAAGCGAGTTAAAGCCGATATCGAGATAGGCGTAAATACCGGTAGAACGACGCTCTTCGGTCACCAGCGCAAAACCATGGTTAATCGCTTCGTTGGCGCTGTGGTTATTAATTTTCTTGCCGTGCAGGGTAATGGTGCCACCTGACTTTTCGCGGATACCAAACAGCGTTTCCACGATATCCGTACGTTTCGCGCCCACCAGACCCGCAATGCCCAGAATTTCGCCTTTGCGCAGATCAAAGGAGATATCACGAATCGACGGCTGACGCAGCGACGTCAGATTACGCACTTCGAGAATGGTCTCACCCGGCGTGTTGTTTTTCTCCGGGAAACGCTGCGTCAATGAACGGCCAACCATCATGGCGATGATCTTGTCCATATCCAGCCCTTCCAACGGCTGAGTGGCAATCCACTGCCCGTCACGCAGGATGGTGATTTCATCACACAGCTGGAAGATTTCCTCCATTTTGTGCGAGATATAAACAATACCGCAGCCACGTTCTTTCAGCTTACGGATAATTTTAAACAGATGATTGACCTCTTTTTCCGTTAAGGAAGACGTCGGTTCATCCATGATCACAATTTTCGCGTCATAGGAAAACGCTTTTGCAATTTCGATCATCTGCATTTGCGAAACGGATAATGTCCCCACGCGAGCGCGCGGATCGATATCAATATCCAGTTCATCGAAAATCGCTTTGGTGTCGTTGTACATCTTATCTTGATCGACAAACACACCTTTGGTCGGATAACGCCCCAACCACATGTTATCCATTACCGAGCGCTGGAGAACCAGGTTTAATTCCTGGTGCACCATTGAAACACCGTTTTCCAGTGCTTCTTTCGCGGAATGGAAATCTATTTCTTTACCCTGAAAAATAATGCTACCGGAATCTTTTTGATAGATCCCAAACAAACATTTTAATAATGTCGATTTGCCAGCCCCGTTCTCTCCCATTAATGCGTGAATGGAATGCGGACGGACTTTCAAATTAACATTATCAAGCGCTTTGACGCCGGGAAATGACTTGTTGATGTTACTCATTTCCAACAAGAATTCACCTGACGATTCTGTTTTATTGCTGACCATAGTTAACCTTGGCTGCGCGAATGTTTTCCCGTGCTGACCATCCAGCACGGGAGATATTTCATTGACTACGTAACGGGCACGGCGAGCGCACCCGAAATATTACTTACCGATGAACTGTGCCAGGTTGTCTTTATCAACGCCAACGTAAGGAATACGAACCACTTTGTTTTCAATTTTCCAGTTGGTGCCCGCTGCCGCTTCTTTGCCGTCAGCCAGGTTTTTCGCCAGATCGAAGGTCGCTTTTGCCTGATTGTTAGCATCGTTCAGCACGGTACCGGCCATTGCACCGGATTTCACCAGCGCCAGCGCTTCTGGCAATGCATCGACACCAAACACAGGAATGCTGGATTTGTTGTGTGCTTTCAGCGCTTCTACTGCGCCCATTGCCATCGCATCGTTGTTGGCGATAACCACTTCGATTTTGTTGGCGTTAGGACCGGACAACCATGCGTCCATTTTGTCTTTCGCCTGAGCGGTATCCCACATTGCGGTATCCATCTGCAGCTGCTGGGTTTTGAGACCCTTCGCGTTCAGCTCTTTGATAACGTAGGTGGTACGCGCTTCTGCATCCGGGTGGCCCGGTTCGCCTTTCAGCAGGACGTACTGGATTTGACCATCTTTGTTCAGGTCCCAGTTAGGGTTTGCCGCCCAGTGTTTCGCAATCAGGTCACCCTGAATCACGCCAGACTCTTTAGAGTCAGTGCCGACATAGAAGGCTTTGTCATAGCTGTCCAGCGCTTTGCGGGACGGCTCTTTGTTGAAGAACACCACCGGCACATTCTGACCACGTGCTTTTTCGATGACGGTGCCTGCCGCTGCCGGGTCAACGAGGTTGATAGCCAGCGCTTTCACGCCTTTTGCCAGCAGTACGTCGATCTGGTCGTTCTGTTTTGACTGGTCGTTCTGCGAATCATTCATCAGCAGCTTAACGTCCGGGGCCGCTGCGCCGTCTTTCTCAATCGCTTTGCGCACCACAGACATGAAGTTATCGTCGTATTTATAGATGGTTACGCCGATACGGGTATCCGCTGCGTGAGCAGCAGCGCCGAACAACATGCAAGACATCACAGCGGACAGGGTTAACACCTTCTTATTCATGGTATCTCCGGTTATTTTTATGCAGGGTAGCTTTTTTATCGGCAGGCACAACGTTATAAAATTGTTACTGACCGCCGAAGTTAAAATTATCAAAAAAACCTCTTCCGTGATCGGTAACGCTCCAACGTGCGTAAAAATGATTGCTTAGCGCTTTATTACACAAGTAAAAGTGATTAATCACCGTTACATAGCGTTTCAGCCTTACAAACGCTGACATCATAGTCAGGCGAATGTTAAGATACTGTGAATTTACTCACAAATTGAAAGCGGTTACATCCCGGCACGTTATAAGTTAGTGATCGACCCCACAGATTGCTTCACGGCCACCGAATGACGACGCACTAATGTCGGCATAAAACAGTGCGTTGCCGTCGCATCCAGCTTCCCCGCCGCCCCCATCAATGCCAGTTCGGTTGCCAGTTTGGCCATTGAAACGATCGGGTAACGCACCGTCGTCAATTGCGGATCGGTGTAACGAGCGATTGGAATATCATCGAAACCAATGAGTGACAGATGCTGTGGCACTGCAATGCCGTTGTCTTTTAACGTCGTCAATGCGCCCGCTGCCATGTTGTCGTTATAGGCAAAGACGGCGGTCAGCCCCTGATTGCGCCCCAGCAGCTCAACCATCGCCGCTTCGCCGCCCTGCAAATCCGGAGAACCGGTACCAACCCACGATTCCGGCGCGACGATGCCATGCTCACTCATCGCCCGCAGCCACCCTTCATGACGCATCTGGTTATCTTCAATAGAGTGGCTGGACGCCAGATAGCCGACACGCGTATGACCTTGATTGAGCAACATTCGCGTCGCCATCATCGCGCCACTGACGTTATCCAGACCCACACAGCGATGCTCGTAACCTGGCACGATGCGGTTGATCAGCACCATACCGGGGATCTGTTGCAGGAATTCACTAATTTCAGCGTCGCTCAATGCTTTGGAATGCACAATCAACGCATTACAGCGCTGACGGATCAGCACCTCAATGGCGTTTCGTTCCTTTTCCGCTTCGTGATAGCTGTTACCAATCAGCACGTTTTTCTGGAACTGTTGAGCAACGGTATCAACGGCTTTCACCAATGCGCCAAAAAACGCATCGGACACGTCCATCACCACCACGCCGATGGTATCGCTGACCTGCGTCGCTAATGCCTGGGCGTTGGCGTTAGGTCGATAGCCCAACTCCGAAACGGATTTCATCACCACTTCGCGGGTTTCAGGACTGACAAGCGGGCTGTTATTCAGCACGCGGGAAATGGTCGCGACGGAAACACCCGCATGGCGGGCTACATCACGAATGGTGATCATAACCACCGTCCTGTTGAAAATGGCAGCAACTCACAGTCACCCCCTGTGTTGAGCAAGGTGGCTATTCTGGCAGCGACGCGGGGAAGACTACGTGAAGAAGGTCACACTGATGAAAACGGTTACATCCGTTTTGTTAATGATTGTGATCCAGATCGTTATCTAGATGTTTTAGAAATGGATACCCCTGCGGCGCGTGCGGTCAACTGCCGCCACAGCCATTCCACGGGTCCCTGACGGCAGAAACGCAGCCAGATAACGGAGAACAAAATATTCACCAGCCAGATAGCCGGTACAAAGGCGAGCAGCGTTAACCGGTCAAATTTCATAAACAAATCAAAGCGGTAAAACAGCGTGGTGCAGATGAGCGTTTGCAGCAGATAGTTAGACAACGCCATTCGACCGACGCAGGCCACGGCCCCCACCAGTCGCGATGAGCAGATTTGTGGCCAGAACCCATAGGCCAGCGCGGCGTAGCCGATGGTCTGAAACGGCGCGCTCAGTTCACGCGGAGCCTGTAACAAGAACGCACACCAGCGATAAGACCAGGCGAAATGCCATTGCGCAATCACCGCAGGCAGGTTAATCAGCACGCCAAGGGTAATCAGCAAAGCGCCGACCCGGCGATAATGAGAAAGGCTGAACTGGCCTTTCAGCCAGCCGCTGCGCATCAGCGCCGCACCCATTAACATCATTCCCGCCAGCTGCCAGCCGTACTGCGCACCAAGCGCCAGCAGATTATCGGACAGCATATCGGCGCGATTGCTGACCGCCTCCATGCCACCTTTCAGTTTCCAGAACTGTTCATATTGCAGATTGGCGGCATCCGGCACCCACGAACGGTTTGGTGCATCACCGGTAATCAGCCCGATAAACACCAGTACCGCGATGCCGATGAGATACAGCACAACGCCGGTGTTAAACATCGATTTGACGCTGTGCGCTTCCCGCACCATCCGCCAGCACACCAGCCCCACCAACGCATAGGCCAGCAGAATATCGCCATCCCACAGCAGCAATCCGTGGGCGAAGCCGAGTAAAGCGAGGAGTGACAGACGAGACTGGATCCAGCGTTTACCGCGGGGTAGCAAAAGTTGTAAACCCGCGCCAAACAGCAAAGCAAATAACGTCAGGAATTTGACCTGCGCAAACAAGTCGAGAATGGCCCACGTCCAGGCATCACGGCGCGTGATTTCACCGTACCAGGCGGGATTGAGATAAGCCGCCTTCGGTAAACCAAAGGCAGCGATATTGAGCAGCAGGATCCCCAAAATGGCAACGCCGCGAACAAAATCCAGCGTGACGTTTCGCTCCATTATGTACCTGCTTGACGATCAGTTGTGGTGACGCACGGCGCGCAGGAACTCCTGGCGAGTGTTCTGGCTGGACTTAAACAGGCCGCCGAGTGACGTGGTGGTCGTGGCGCTGGTCGCGTCACGCACGCCGCGGGCTTTCACACAGTAATGCACTGCATCAATGGACACTGCCACGTTATTCGTGCCAAGCAGCGTCTGTAACGCCGTCAGGATCTGCTGTGTCAGACGTTCCTGCACCTGCGGGCGTTGGGCGAAGAACCGTACGATGCGGTTAATTTTCGAAAGACCGATCACGGTATCTTTCGGAATATACGCCACGGTCGCTTTGCCATCGATGGTCACGAAATGATGCTCACAGGTGCTGGTCATCGAAATATCACGCACCGTAACCATTTCATCGACCTTCATTTTGTTCTCAATGACGGTGATTTTTGGGAAATTGGCGTAATCGAGACCGGAGAAGATTTCGTCGACGTACATCTTGGCGATGCGATGCGGCGTTTCCGTCAGGCTGTCATCGCTGAGATCGAGATTGAGCAGTTGCATAATTTCGGTCATATGACCCGCAATCAGGCGCTTACGTGACTCTTTATCCATATCAACAGGCGGACGCAGCGGCGTTTCGAGACCACGCGCTAACAGCGCCTCATGAACCAGGGCGGCTTCTTTACTCAGTGATGACATTTTTGTTCTCCAGCAGGTGTGGCGACCTTTGCACTCTGAGGGCAAAGTGAGCACTCATTGTGCGTGAGGCCGCGCACAGAATCCAGTATGCGCGGCGATAATTATTGAAATTGGTTTAACCTTTCTTGCGGTGAACGCCAGACCAGCGCGCCTGCTACCAGCAGCGCGATTGCCGCCACACCGAGAGCCGGTTCAAGGCGCTGTGTAAGCCAGGTCGAAAGCGCCGACGTCATCGGCCCAACTAACTGGCCAACAGCATATCCGGTGGTCAGTAAACCCGCCATATACCGGGTGTGCTGTGGTGCAAGTTCGCGTCCGTACAGTAACGAGAGTTGTACCGCACACAGAAAACCGCCGCCGACCAGCAGCGCGCCAATGACTAATCCGCTCATTCCCGGCACCAGCCAGGCCGATAATACGCCAGCGCCCTGTAGCCAAAGGACAATCGCCAGCCGTTGATAGCTGTGGCCCACACCCCGCAGCAAAATACTCAGCCCAATCCCGACCACCGCCGCAGCGCCAAACACTGGCCAAAGAAATTGAGCAAACAGGCTGCCAGGAAAACGCGCCGCAGCCATTTGCGATAAAAACGTCGCAGGCAGAATATAGCCGAAGCCCGCCAGGCTGTAGCTCCAGACCAGGCGTTTCAGCCCGGTGGTCAATGTAAGCGGCTCAGGCTGACCGCCCGGACGATGAAAATCCCCCGGTCGTGGCAGCCAGCGGGAAACAAAGGCGATCAGCACCAGCGCTAACAGGCCATAAAGCAGCCAGCCCGCGGAGGCACTTAACTGCTGTGAATGAATATACACCGCCAGCAGACCGCTCAGCGCAATGCCCGCCCCCGGTCCGGCAAACACAGCGGCACTCAGTCCCGGTCGCCCGGCGTGCGCCAGCCGTTCGTTGGTCCACGCAGCCGTTAGCACCATCGCCCAACCGCTCATCGCGCCAATCACCAACCGCAGCAGACCGTGTAGCCAGGCGTTATCTGCCCAGGCAGAAAGAAACGTCAACGTCACGGCGCCAAGCACTCCGGTATACAAGCGCCCTTCCACACCGCGATGCGCGCGCATCGCATCCCACGCCCCCAACAAATAGCCAAGGTAGTTCATCGTTGCCACCAGCCCGGCGCTGGTCAGGGTGAGTTGTCCGTCAGCGATCATCAGTGGCACCTGAGGCGTAAAGGCAAAACGCCCTATCCCCATTGCCACCACCAGCATGACAAAACCACTCAGCGCGGCACGTAGCGCCATGTTCATCTCACATGTTAATGTAAAGTTGTGTTTATGATGCAGCATGTCATCTTTATGCGGAAGTGAAAGTTACTCATCGCCACACATGATCTGTATGATGAAACAGAACATTTTCAATCACTCATCCGGGAGCCTGGCATGGAACTGCTCGAAGAGCACCGCTGTTTTGAAGGCTGGCAGCAACGCTGGCGGCACGACTCCACAACGCTGAACTGCGCCATGACATTCAGCATCTTTCTACCGCCGCCGCGTGATAATACGCCGCCGCCGGTGGTGTACTGGTTATCAGGCCTGACCTGTACAGACGAGAATTTCACCACCAAAGCCGGTGCGCAGCGCGTTGCCGCAGAGTTGGGCATTGTGCTGGTTATGCCAGACACCAGCCCGCGCGGTGATAACGTCGCCGATGATGAAAATTACGATCTCGGCAAAGGCGCGGGCTTCTACCTCAACGCCACACAGACGCCGTGGGCCGCGCATTACCGCATGTATGACTACATTCGCGACGAACTGCCTGCGTTGATTCAGTCTCAGTTTAACGTCAGCGAACGCAGCGCGATTTCCGGGCACTCAATGGGTGGACACGGTGCCTTGATTCTGGCGTTGAAAAACCCAGGCAAATACACCAGCGTGTCGGCCTTCGCGCCGATCGTCAACCCAAGCCGCGTGCCGTGGGGACAGAAAGCGTTTAGCGCGTATCTCGGCGATGACAAAGCGCTGTGGGAAGAATGGGACAGCTGTGCGCTGATGCTGAAAAGTGATGCCAATAGCGCCATTCCGACGCTCATCGATCAGGGCGATACCGATCAATTCCTGGCCGATCAGCTGCAACCGGCCGTATTAGCCGAAGCGGCCCGCCAGACTCAGTGGCCTTTGACGCTACGCATTCAGTCCGGTTTCGACCACAGCTACTGGTTTATTGCGTCCTTTATAGAAGATCATCTGCGCTTCCATGCGCAGCATTTATTGAAGTAAGTGTCGAGTTTCCCCGGCGGCACGTTGCTTGCCGGGGCTACCAGGGCATGCCAAACCCATAACCACAGCCGTTGTAGTCCCGGTCAGGCGAAGCCGCCACCGGAAAATCCCTCAACGCATCAGAAGCGATAATCCACCGCCACAAAGTAGCGCCGTCCATCTTCGTTATAACTGTAATCGTCACGGCTGAGATCTTTATCGGTCAGGTTCATCACCCCGGCACGTAGCTTCACGTTTTTGGTGGTCTGCCATGCGCCGCCGGTATTCCAGATAACATAGCCGCCCGGCGTGGTTGCTGCCGTGGTCAACGCGCGTTTCTCACCGCTATAGTTTGCCTGCACGTAGAACGACCAGTCCTGCGTTGCCTGCCAGTCGACCACACCATTTGCCGTGTGGTACGGCAGTTCGGACAGCGGTTTATTGCCGCCGTTGCTGAGGTCACGCCCGTCGTTATAGGTGTAATTCAGCGTCACTTTCCAGTCTTCCGCCAGCGGGAATTTCAGCTCCGTTTCGACGCCGCGAATACGCGCTTTATTGACGTTGTAATAGCGGAAAATCGGCTCGCCGTCGGCATTTAGCCCGACGTAGTTCGGGTAGTCCTGCGCCTGATTGACGTTAGAGGTACGGCTGATGCTAATCCGGTCATCCACGTCATTCTGGAAAGTGGTAATGCTGCCCTGTACACCTTCCAGCCAGCCCTCTTCCCCGGCGTAATAAATGCCAAGCTCATAGCTTTCACTGGTTTCTGGTTTCAGGTCTGGGCTACCGACAATTTCACACGCCCCACGGCAGGAACCGGTAGTCCAGTCCGGACTGAGTTGCAGCAATGACGGCGCTTTAAAAGCGTTCGCCCAGCCGCCTTTTACGGTAATGGTATCGGTGGCGGTGTATACCAGATAGGCACGCGGGCTCCAGTGATCGCCGTACGTCTCGTGATCATCCATACGCACGCCGGTGGTCAGCGCCAGCGGCTCGAAAATACGCCATTCGTCTTCGACAAACAGCGCGTACTGGCTGGCCGAGGTATTGCCGCTGCCCTGCAAATTCACCGGATCTTTCAGCTTATCGTGACGCCATTCCCCGCCCACCGTCAGCAGTTGGTTAATCGCATCCAGCGGCAGCACATATTTGCCATCAATAGAGTTGCTTTCGGACGTGATCACGCCCGCCTGCTCAGGGTTTTTGTTATCTACTTTTTCGCCGTAGAACTTCAGCTCGCTGTTGCCCACATCCCATCGTCCGTTGTGGCTGAGGGAATAGTTCTGGCGCTCAAGGCGGTTTTTATCGAGCGAGTCAGATTCGCGGTCCTGACGGTCAAAACCGTAACCGGCAGTGAAATCGTGATTGTCATTCGGCGTCCAGGCGAACTCTACGTTGCCATCGCGGCTGGTGTAGCCTTCGATACGCGGTGATTCACCCGTACTGGCTGTAGACGATTTTTGCTGTTCGTCTTTTTCGCGTTTAGACAGATTACCGTAGGCTTTCATGCCCAGCACGCCGTCAATCAATGGGCCGCTGGTGAAGAACTGTCCGTTGTAAGTGTCACCGCGATCGCGATGTTCCTGAATCGTGGTATCAGCCGTCAGTGAGCCGTGCCACTTCTGGCCGATTTTTTTGGTGATGATGTTGACCACCCCACCCAGCGCATCGGAGCCGTACAGCGAAGACATCGGCCCGCGCACCACTTCGATGCGTTCAATGGCATCAACCGGGATCCAGTTAAGGTCAAAATCGTTATGACGGAACACGGCATTGCGGGAGTTGACGCGCTTGCCATCGACCAGAATCAGCGTATAGCTGCTGTCGAGGCCACGCAGGCTGACGCCTTTTCGGTTATCCCCTTCGTTGGTGAGCTGCACGCCCGGTACATCCTGCAAAACATCTTTCAGATTCTGCACCGGACGGCGCTGAAGATCCTGCTGGGTAATCACGCTGATACTGGCGGGAGCATCTTTAACGCTTTGTTCCGTCGCCGCGGCGGTAACAACCATTGTTTCACCGTCGTTTGCGGCTATTACCGGCAGTGCCAGCGTGAATGCGGATGCGCACAGCCCGCCCCGAACAAGAGGATTTAACCTGAACATTCCATTTCTCCATGAGATAAAAACAACAACCAAAAGCTGAATCTCGCCCGCCTGTTGCGACGTGCGTAAAGGTAATGTGTTTTTTAGAGATGTGGCTGGTCACCCTGGTCCGCTGGCGTCCTCGGACAAGATGGGGGAGTGGCTTCATCCTGAAAGTGTGATGATGATAAAGAGAATGATAACAATTATCAATTCAATTGTGAGCAATTATGTCAGCGGCCTATATTACAGGCATAAAAAAGCCCTTCACAGGTGAAGGGCTTTCAACGTCATTCAGACGCAATTACTGCTTGAAACGTTCCGGGAAATGCATTTCGCTGTAACGCACGAAACGCGTGCCTTTCGAAAGCTTATAGCCGAACCAGATAATCAGGAACAGCGGGATACCGATATAGGTTGCCGCGACGCCGCCCCAGTCAATGGTGTCTTTCAGGAAGGCCTCGTAGTTCTGGCCGAGCGTGATAGCCAGACACAGAATGAACGCAAAGATCGGCCCAACCGGGAAGAAGCCCGAACGGTACGGCAGATTGTTCAGATCAAGCCCCTGCTTCACATAACCGCGACGGAAACGGTAGTGGCTGATAGCAATCCCAAGCCAGGCGATAAAGCCAGTCATTCCCGAAGTGTTCAACAGCCACAGGTACACGGTCTGGTTGCCAAACATTGACGTCAGGAAGCACAGCGCCGCAACGACCGTCGTGGCATACAGCGCATTACGCGGTACGCCGCCTTTGGACAGTTTCGCAAAAATACGCGGCGCTTTACCGTCACAGGCCAGGGTGTAGAGCATACGCGTGGATGCATACATGCCGGAGTTACCCGCAGACAGCACCGCAGTCAGGATAACGGCGTTCATCACCGCTGCCGCAGAAAGCAGGCCAGCGTGCTCGAACACCAACGTGAACGGGCTGACGGAAATGTCTTTAACATCGTTACGCAGCAGGCTCGGATCGGTATAAGGAATGATCAGGCTGATAATCAGAATCGCGAACACATAGAACAGCAGGATACGCCAGAACACCTGACGCACCGCACGCGGAATGTTCTTCTCTGGATCTTCAGACTCACCCGCCGCGATACCGATAAGTTCGGTGCCCTGGAAGGAGAAGCCGACGATCATCGCCACCCCAATCATCGCCGCAAAGCCACCGGCAAACGGCGCATCGCCGGTCGTCCAGTTACTCCAGCCGACGGGCTGTGCGCCTTTGAAGATGCCGAAAATCATCATCACGCCAACAATGATAAAGATGATAACGGTGGTCACTTTGATCAGCGAGAACCAGTATTCCGCTTCGCCGAAGCCTTTCACGGAAATCCAGTTCAACAGGAACATGATGCAAAGGAACAGTGCGCTCCAAATCCAGCCTGGCGCGTCCGGGAACCAGTAGTTCATCACCAGTTGGGCTGCGACGAGGTCAACGGCGATGGTGACCGCCCAGTTGTACCAGTAGTTCCAGCCCAGCGCGAAGCCGAAACCTTCTTCTACATAGTTCTGACCGTAGGTCGCAAAAGAGCCTGACACTGGCATAAATGCCGCCAGTTCGCCGAGGCTGGTCATCAGGAAATACACCATCAGACCGATAAGCATATACGAAAGCAGTGCGCCGCCTGGGCCCGCCTGCGAAATGGTTGCCCCTGAGGCAACAAACAACCCTGTACCGATGGAGCCGCCAATAGCGATCATCGTCAGGTGACGCGCCTTGAGTTCGCGACGTAGCGCGGGCGCTTCTGTGGTTTTAGTTTCACAAACCATGGGAAAATGCTGTCCTTCCAAAAAATGAGGCGCAATTTTAGCAGACGATTGCCGTTCCTTCCGGCACAAATGCGCACTTATAAGATAGCTTCATGATGGAACGCGGATTATAAGCAAAGCCCTAATAGGGTCGTTTAATTATCGCAATAACGCAGGAACCGTTTGAGGGCATTAGAGAGGTGTTTTTGTCGGTGATGAATACGCCAGAGCATGCGTGTCAGACGCGGGAGTGGAACCGGCACTTCTACCAGCGATCCGCTGTCGAGCTGCTCGGCAATTACCCGACGCGAAAGGCAGCTAATGCCCAAGCCGTGTCGCACCGCATGTTTAATGGCTTCGGAATTACCAAGCTCCATGCCGAGATGAAACTCCGGCAAATGCGAAAGCAGCAGATAATCAACCAACTCGCGCGTACCCGAGCCGTGCTCACGCAGGATCCACGGCGCTTCGGCAAGTCTTGCCAGCGTAACGTCCCCAGTCAACAACGAGGAGCCCGGCGCGGCAAACACCACTAACTCATCTTCCAGCCACGGCTCAGCAACTATCTCCGCGGCATGGCACGGCCCTTCGATAAGGCCAATATCCACGCGAAAATCCGTGACAGCGTTAATCACGTCCTGGCTGTTGCCGACGCTCAGCTCCAACGGCAGCGATGGGAAATCCCGGCGATAGCGGGCAATCACTTCCGGCAAAATATAATTACCGATGGTGCTACTGGCAAACACGCGGATAGCACCGTTGTCTTCACGAAACAGTTGCTCAATTTCGGTCGCCTGTTCAAGCGTCGCCAGTGCACGCGGATACAGCAGACGGCCATGCTCGTTCACCACCAGCCGCTTACCGACCCGGTCGAAGAGCTGAACACCGAGCTGGCCTTCCAGATCGGTTAATGCCGCGCTGACCGCCGACTGCGACAGGGACAGCATTTGTGAAGCTTGCGTCGTCGAGCCGCTTTTCAGCACTTCGGCAAACACTTCGAGCTGGCGTAAAGTGATATGCATAAGATCCTCTTTTATACCTTAAATAATTCGAGTCGAACCGACGCACTGGTGGCTTGAAGTATGACGGATATACCACTTATTCAGATAGATTATAAATATATAATCAATTTTATCTTTTAACCAGCGAGGCGTAACCTTTTACCCAGATAAAGGAGAAGGTTATGACAGCACTCACGCTTAACAAACACCGTCATTCACTGGGACATTTCGTCCCGGGCCTTGCGCTCAGTGCGTTGATTACCGGCGTTGCCCTGTGGACCGGCAGTATTCCGGCTATTGCGGGTGCGGGTTTTAGCGCATTGACGATGGCGATTTTGCTCGGCATGGTCGTCGGCAACACGATTTACCCAAAAATCTGGCCGCGCTGTGACGGCGGTGTGATTTTCGCCAAACAGCATTTACTGCGCCTGGGGATAATTTTGTATGGCTTCCGCCTGACGTTTTCGCAAATCGCTGACGTCGGCCTTAGCGGCATTGCCATCGACGTATTGACGCTTTCCAGCACCTTTTTATTGGCCTCGTTCCTCGGACAAAAAGTGTTTGGTCTCGATAAACACACCAGTTGGCTGATTGGTGCGGGCAGCAGCATCTGCGGCGCCGCAGCCGTTTTGGCGACAGAACCGGTATTGAAAGCGGAATCCAGCAAAGTGACCGTGGCGGTTGCCACCGTCGTTATCTTCGGCACCATCGCTATTTTTCTCTACCCAGCGATGTATCCGGTACTGGCACACTGGTTCAGCCCGGAAACTTACGGGATCTATATCGGCTCAACGATGCATGAAGTGGCACAGGTCGTCGCTGCCGGTCATGCCATTACGCCGGAAGCTGAAAACGCGGCGGTGATTGCCAAAATGCTGCGCGTGATGATGCTGGCTCCGTTCCTGCTGATTCTGGCGGCGCGCGTGAAACAGCTGGCGCCTGCGGGTAACGGTGAGAAAAGCAACATCACCATTCCGTGGTTCGCGATTTTGTTCATCGTGGTGGCTATTTTCAACTCGTTCCACCTGCTGCCAAAAGCGGTTGTGGACATGCTGGTGACGCTGGATACCGTGCTGCTGGCAATGGCAATGGCGGCGTTGGGCTTAACCACTCATGTTAGCGCACTGAAAAAAGCGGGTGCGAAACCGCTGCTGATGGCGCTGGTACTGTTCGTCTGGCTTATCGTCGGCGGTGGCATGATTAACGTCGCCGTTCATGCCCTGATGGCATAAAGCGCTGTATCACTCTCCTGTTAACCCGCTATCATTAGCACTTGCACTGCACTTCCCCCTGGCGGGTTTAACAGGAGTTTTTTATGAAATACATCGGAGCACACGTAAGCGCTTCCGGCGGTGTCGCCAATGCCGCCCTTCGCGCAGCGGAACTCGAAGCCACCGCATTTGCCCTGTTCACCAAGAACCAGCGCCAGTGGCGCGCGGCCCCGCTGACCAGCGACGTTATTGACGATTTCAAAGCCGCCTGCGAAAAATACCATTTCACACCCGCGCAAATCCTGCCGCACGACAGCTATCTGATTAACCTCGGACACCCGGTTGCCGACGCGCTGGAAAAATCTCGCGAAGCCTTTGTCGATGAACTCAGCCGCTGCCAACAGTTAGGACTGACGCTGCTGAACTTCCATCCTGGTAGCCATCTGATGCAAATCCCGATCGACGACTGTCTGGCACGGATCGCGGAATCCATCAATATCGCGCTGGCGCAAACCGAAGGCGTTACCGCAGTGATTGAAAACACCGCCGGTCAGGGCAGCAACCTGGGATTTGAGTTTGAACATCTGGCGGCAATCATTGACGGCGTGGAAGACAAATCTCGCGTTGGTGTGTGTATTGATACCTGCCATGCGTTTGCGGCGGGCTACGATCTACGCAGCGCCGAAGAGTGCGAAAAAACCTTCGCTGAATTCGAACGCATCGTGGGCTTCAAATATCTGCGCGGTATGCACCTGAATGACGCGAAAAGCACGTTCGGCAGCCGCGTTGACCGTCATCACAGCCTCGGCGAAGGCAATATCGGCCACGACGCGTTTCGCTGGATCATGCAGGACAGCCGTTTCGACGGTATTCCGTTAGTGCTGGAAACCGTGAATCCGGATATCTGGGCAGAAGAAATTGCGTGGTTGAAAGCGCAGCAGACGGCCGAAGTGGCCGCATAAATGCAAAAAGGGCCGACAATGTCGGCCCTTTGAAGTCGATGACAAACCTAATCCAAATGCAGGTTTATCATATGACACCAAAATAAAAACCAGGAAAATCAATTTATTGATTTTCGGCTGATAACCACAAAGAAGGAAAAACCACGTTTTATCCTTCTTTGTCTGCAAACTAAAAGGGCCGACAATGTCGGCCCTTTTCACGTCAGCGTCGTTTACGCCGCTTTAGCCACAACCTCAGCTTCCGGGCGCTTGAGCACCGCGTAAGAAAGACCTGCCACCAGCGTACCAGCGATAATCGCCAGCAGATAACCGAGAACCGGCGTGATTGCGCCAGGGATCAGCAGCACAAACAGACCGCCGTGCGGTGCCATCAGTTTTGCGCCAATCGCCATCGAGATAGCCCCGGTGATTGCGCCACCGACGATACAACAAGGCAAAACACGCATTGGGTCACGCGCTGCAAACGGAATCGCCCCTTCGGTGATAAAGCACAAACCGAGGACCAGCGCCGCTTTGCCGCCTTCCTGCTGCGCTTTGTCGAATTTACGACGCGCCACAATTGTCGCCAGACCGAGTGCCAACGGTGGCACCATACCTGCCGCCATAATCGCCGCCATCGGTGCGTACGTTTGGGTACTCAACAGACCGACGCCAAAGGCATACGCCGCTTTGTTCACCGGGCCACCCATGTCGGTACACATCATTCCGCCAAGAATTGCACCGAGCAGAACCGCATTCGCCGTCCCCATGGTTTGCAGCCAGTGGGTCAGCCCTTCCAGAATGCCCGCAACCGGTTTACCAATCAGGTAAATCATGCCCAGACCGACAACCAGACTGGAAAGCAGTGGAATAATCAGGATCGGTTTCAGCGCTTCCATGCTTGGCGGCAATTTCAGCTTAGTGCTGATCATCTTCGCAACGTAACCGGCGAGGAAACCGGCGATGATCCCGCCAATAAAGCCAGACCCGGTGCTCACCGCCAGCATACCGCCAATAAGACCTGGCGTCAGGCCTGGACGATCTGCGATTGAGAAGGCAATGTAACCGGCCAGAACAGGCACCATCAGCGCGAAGGCTGAACCGCCGCCGATTTGCATCAGCGCCGCAGCAAGCGTGCCTTCTTCCTTAAATGCGGTGATACCGAACGCGAAGGACAACGCGATACACAGACCGCCCGCCACCACCATCGGCAGCATGTAAGACACGCCGGTCAGCAGGTGGCTGTATGCCCCGCCGCCTTTTTTCTTGCCTTCCTGCGCCGCCTGAGCGTTGCCTGTTGGCTGGTAAGGCGCTGCTTCAACAACCGCTTTATCCAGTTCCTGCGCGGTTTTCTTCAGCGCCAGACCGGTCGATGTGCGATACATTGGCTTACCGGCGAATTTCGCCAGATCCACTTCGATATCTGCCGCGACGATAACCAGATCCGCTTCGGCCACTTCTTCTGGCGTAATCGCGTTGCCTGCACCGACGGAACCACGGGTTTCAACTTTCACCCACCAGCCGCGTTTTTTGGCTTCGGTTTCAATCGCTTCCGCCGCCATAAAGGTATGCGCTACGCCGGTCGGACACGCGGTGACCGCCACGATGCGTTTGGCTCCGGTTTTGGCGACCGGCGCAATCGCCGCAGGGGTGACATACGGTGTTGCATGCCCTTTGGCTTCGCCCAGGAACAGCTCCGGGTGTGCCACGGCGCGATTCACATCGCCCAGGTAAACCTGTTTGCCGTTCAGCGCGCTGTCAGCGGGCAGTGCAGAGCCGAGAACAATCGCCAGTTCGGCGTCGTTCGGGTTGTCGATAATCTCTAAATGGGCTTTTTGAGCCGCCGCGCCCAGCAGGGTTTTCGCCATGTAAGCGCGAGCCTGTCCGAGCCCGGAATCGATAATCAGCAGCGTTTTCATTGTGCCTCTCCTGCTGTTAATTGAAGGGTTGTAAGTCAACACGCGCCATCATCGCGGCCAACTGGGTACGATCGGTAATCCCTACGTTACTCTGGCTGACGGCCAATGCTGCCACGGCTGTCGCCAGACGTAACGTATGTTCACTGGATTCACGCATCAGCAGGCCGTAAATCAGACCTCCGACCATCGAATCCCCGGCGCCCACGGTGCTTACCACTTCAACTGACGGCGGTTTTGCAATCCATTCGCCGGATGCGTTGACCCACAGCGCGCCTTCGGCACCCAGTGAAATCACCACATGAGCAATACCTTGTTCGCGCAGTGCATGCGCGGCTTCAATCACGTCTTTCATTTCTGGCAGCTTGCGTCCGGCCCAGATTTCCAGTTCGCGACGGTTTGGTTTCACCAGCCACGGAGCCGCTTTCAGCCCCGCCACCAGCGCTTCACGGCTGCTATCGAAGATAATGCACGGACACTGACTACGCAGACGCGTCATCCAGTCAGTGAAGGCTTCCGGACTGACGCCCGCAGGCAGACTGCCGCTGACGCAAACCATATCGAACTGACCGAGCCAGGACAGTGAATCGGTAACAAAACGCTCCCAATCGCCTGGGGTGACGTCAAAACCTGAGAAGTTAAAGTCGGTGACTTCGCCATCTTTTTCCGTCAATTTGACGTTGATACGGGTACGGCCCTGCACGACCTGGAAACGGTTAGCGATGCCGAGTTCGCTGAACAATTGCTGAAAGCCATCCTGGTTGTCTTTACCGAGGAAGCCGCCAACGGTCACATCAATGCCGAGATCTTTCAGCACCTTCGCAACGTTAATGCCCTTACCCGCCGCATGCAGACCGGTGGTACGCACCAGGTTCACTTCGCCGCGTTCAACTTCCGGGGTAAACCCTACGAGATCATAGGCCGGATTGAGGGTGATTGTGGCAACACGTCTGCTCATTACGCGCCCTCCCCAAGACCGGAGGCGATAGCATCACCAATCGCGTTCAGTGCCACCTGGGCATCTTCACCTTGCGCGGTAAAGCGCAGGCGATGGCCTTTCTTCACGCCGAGCGCCACGACTTTCATCAGGCTGCGACCGTTAGCCGGTTTTCCGCTGCCGTCGAGGTTAGTGACGGTAATTTCACTGTTAAATTGTTTGATAGTATTCACCAGCATTGTGCCGGGGCGCGCATGCAGACCGTGTTCGTTACGGACCACAAATTCAGCGCTCAGCAAATCTTCGGTTGGCGCATCGTCGCGGGTCAGCAATGCCAGCAAGGTAGCGGCATCAGCGTTCAGCAAGCGTTCAGCCTTATTGTCGAGCAGCAATGCGCTCAGACGACGGAGCACCGCAGTAGGCTGTTCATCAGCCATTGCCACCGTCACCAGCAGTGCAGCAGAGTGCCCTTCTACAGTAAACGGTGTCGTAGCGCGGCTGACGGCGACGGCACTTTTGAGGTTGCCTTCAGCACTGTCGTTCAGCCAGATGCCCTGCCCCAGATTCAGCGGCTGGTCATTAATGACGTGCGCTACAAAGACAGCATCGACAGCAGCGGCTTCTTTCAGACGTGCAGCGTTCAGCGCCTGCAACGTCATCAGGCTGCTCGCATCAACGTCCAGCGTCAGCGTGTCGTTGTCGAGTTTCAATGCGTCGCTCTGTTTTTCACCCATCAGCAGCGCGCGCAGTTCTTCCGCCGTCGTTGCGGTTTTCAGCTGTTCAGCCACTTCATCATCGCTCAGCACGTGCGTCAGTTGACGCAGCAGGCCGAGATGTTCATCGGAGCTGGCGGCAATGCCGATCGCCACATACGCGGTCTGCCCTTCGCCCCAGGTCACGCCCTGTGGGAACTGATAAACCTGAACGCCGGTTTTGAGTACCTGGTCGCGGGTGTCGGTGGTGCCATGAGGGATGGCGATGCCATTGCCAAGAAACGTGGAGGTTTGCTGCTCGCGAGCCAACATGCCGTCGACGTAACCGTTAGCCACGTTACCAGCGCTGACCAGCGCGGACGCAACCTGGCGAATCGCCTCTTCTTTATTACCGGCCTGCTGACCGGGATGGATATCCTGAACTGATAACTGGAACATGGTTCTCCTCTCTCGCTGAATTGAATCGTTTCAGCTGCTATGAGAAAAAATACGTCACCCTGTCTGATGTACGATGAAAAGATGACGCTGAAACGTTTCAATGAGTCTGTGTCAGGGTTGATTAATGTGCAAGTAAACTTGAATTTTTGATTGCAGAAGTTAGACACACTGCACATTTTGTTATCATTATTGCCACATTTGCTGACGCTATCTTCCTCATTCAGCCGCTGCGTTCAGCACCGTCAGCCTGAGTGATTCTCATTATGAAATGCCATTTTGATTTTTTATGCATAACTTGATTCGCCCGCTATTTATTTTCGGCCAGCCAGCGTAAACTCCTGCGTCTTCCTGTTTTTTTGATAACACAACATGTCCAACACTACCGTTGCTGCCCCGCGCCGGGGATTTGATCTGACGTCATCAGCCTTCCTGCTGGTCGCCTTTCTGACAGGCATTGCTGGCGCATTACAGACGCCGACGCTGAGTCTGTTTCTGACCAATGAAGTCCACGTCCGCCCGGCGATGGTCGGCTTCTTCTTTACCGGCAGTGCGGTGATTGGCATTCTGGTCAGCCAGTTTCTCGCCGGTCGTTCAGACCGCCAGGGCGATCGCAAAAAACTTATCGTGTTCTGCTGCGTGCTCGGCGCGATGGCGTGTGTGCTGTTCGCCTGGAACCGTGACTATTTCATTCTGCTGTTTGTCGGCGTATTCCTGAGCAGCTTTGGCTCAACGTCTAACCCGCAGATGTTTGCCCTCGCCCGTGAACATGCCGACAAAACAGGCCGTGAAGCCGTCATGTTCAGCTCCATTCTGCGTGCGCAGGTGTCTCTGGCGTGGGTCATTGGACCGCCGGTGGCATATGCATTGGCGATGGGATTCGGTTTCACAACCATGTATCTGTCTGCCGCTGTGGCATATGTCATTTGCGGGGCCGTGGTATGGCTATTGCTGCCGAGCATGCGCAAAGTGCGCCCGGCTTCCGGTACACATTTAGAAGCGCCGCGCACCAATCGCCGCGACGCGCTGCTGCTGTTTGGCATCTGTACGCTGATGTGGGGGACCAACAGTCTCTACATCATTAACATGCCGTTGTTCATTATTGACGAGCTGCATCTGCCGGAGAAATTGGCGGGTGTAATGATGGGCACCGCCGCTGGGCTGGAAATCCCGACAATGCTGATCGCCGGTTATTATGCGAAGCGATTTGGTAAGCGTTTTCTGATGCGCATCGCGGTTGTTGCCGGGCTGCTGTTCTATGTCGGCATGCTGACCGTCCACTCCCCTGCGCTGCTGCTGGCAATGCAACTGTTGAACGCGATTTACATCGGCATTCTCGCCGGGATAGGGATGCTCTATTTTCAGGATTTAATGCCCGGTCAGGCAGGCGCCGCCACCACGCTATACAGCAACACTACTCGCGTAGGCTGGATAATCGCCGGTTCAATGGCGGGCGTCGTGGCTGAAATCTGGAGTTATCATGCGGTGTTCTGGATTGCGCTGGTGATGTGCGTGATCAGCAGCTACGGGCTGTGGCGCATTAAGGATGTTTAGGGGGCGGTTAACGCTTCCAGATGAATGAGAAACGTCATGGCTTGCTGTTGCGATACGCCGCACATCTCCGCTGAAGGCTGGAGCCCGGCACACACTTTCGGGCGCAGCGGTGAGCCAAAGATTTTGCAACGAAGGCTTTCATCAAGCTGAATACAAGACGTGTTAGCAGGCTTGCCGTTGGGCATTCCCGGGATTGGGCTGGAAATCGAAGGCGCGGTACAACACGCGCCACAGTCCGGTCGGCAATCCATCTTTCACTCTCGCATTTATCTGGAAACGCACCTTATCACCTTTTCACAAAACCCGCGAATTCCACTTGCCTGAAAGCCCCGGCACGAGTACTTTTACGCGATATTTTAGACTTCCCTGAAACAGGATTATTGCAATGCCAAGAGCGAATGAAATCAAAAAAGGTATGGTGCTGAATCACAATGGCAAACTGCTGATTGTGAAAAACATTGATATTCAGTCACCGAGCGCCCGTGGCGCTGCAACGTTGTACAAAATGCGTTTTGCCGATGTGCGCACCGGCATGAAGGTTGAGGAGCGTTTTAAAGGCGACGATATTGTCGATACTGTAACCCTGACCCGCCGTTTTGTTGACTTCTCTTATATTGATGGCAACGAATACGTGTTCATGGATAAAGAAGACTACACGCCATACACCTTCACCAAAGATCAGATTGAAGAAGAAGTTCAGTTCATTCCAGAAGGCGGAATGCCTGACATGCAGGTTCTGCTGTGGGACAGCCAGCTGCTGGCGCTTGAATTGCCGCAGACTGTTGACCTGGAAATCGTGGAAACCGCACCGGGCATTAAAGGCGCTTCCGCCAGTTCGCGTACTAAGCCTGCGACGCTGAACACTGGCCTGGTGATTCAGGTGCCGGAGTATCTGACGACCGGTGAGAAAATCCGTATTCATATCGAAGAATCCCGTTATATGGGCCGCGCTGACTGATTTCAGCCGCAACGAAAAAGGGCAGCTCAATGAGCTGCCCTTTTTATCTCTGCCGTTTATGCCCGGTGGCGCTACGCTTACCGCGCCTACCGTTAAGTGTTGCCGGGCAATTTGCTTAGCTACACAGAACTACAGCAATTCGGGATATTTGGTCATTTTCAGCGCCAGTTCGACGCCACGCACTTCCGCCATCCCTTTCAGACGCCCAATCGCCGAATAGCCCGGATTGGTTTTCTTTTTCAGATCGTCCAGCATCTGATGCCCGTGATCCGGACGGAATGGGATAGGACGCAGGTCGCCCGCTTTCTTACGGCGTGACTCTTCGGACAGAATCGCATCAACCACAGCCACCATGTTCACATCACCGTGCAGGTGTGCACCTTCATGGAAGGTTTTCGGGTTGCCTTCGCGACAGGTCGCGCGCAGATGGGTGAAGTGGATACGGTCGCCGAAGGTTTCAATCATTTTCACCAGGTCGTTATCCTCGCGAACACCGTATGAACCGGTACACATAGTGAAACCGTTGTAGATGCTGTTGACGGTCTCTTTCAGCCACTGCATGTCTTCAATAGTCGAAACAATGCGCGGCAGACCGAGAATTGGACGCGGTGGATCGTCCGGGTGAACCGCCAGTCGCACGCCCGCTTCTTCCGCAACCGGAACGATAGCGCGCAGGAACACCGCCATGTTTTCACGCAGATTGTCTTTGCTGATGTGGTCGTATTCAGCCAGACGCTGACGGAACTGGTCGAGCGTGTAACCCTCTTCCGCCCCCGGCAAGCCTGCAATGATGTTGCGGGTCAGTTTTTCCACTTCTGCGGCCGTCATGGCGTTGAAGTAATCCAGCGCCTGCTGCTGTTCTTCGGCGCTGTAATCTGCTTCAGCCCCTGGGCGTTTGAGAATATGAATTTCAAAAGCAGCGAACGCAATTTGGTCGAAACGCAGTGCTTTAGAGCCGTCCGGTAGCTGATATTCGAGGTCAGTACGGGTCCAGTCGAGGATCGGCATGAAGTTGTAGCAAACCGTGTCGATGCCACAGACCGCCAGATTACGGATGCTCTGCTGGTAGTTGGCAATCCAGGTTTTGCAGTCGCCGGACTGGGTTTTGATATCTTCGTGAACCGGAATACTTTCAACCACGGACCAGGTCAGCCCTTTTTCAGCTAACAGCGCCTGACGCGCTTTGATCTCCTCCACCGGCCAAACTTGACCGTTTGGAATGTGGTGCAACGCGGTCACAACGCCGGTGGCGCCAGCCTGGCGCACATCATCAAGAGAAACCGGATCATTCGGTCCATACCAACGCCAGGTTTGTTCCATATGTTTCACCTTCTTAAGTTGTTATACCAATGTTTATGATGGATATGACGACTACCATACATGTTTCTTTTCCAGGGTCAATTTTTGCCCCTGCATTGATTGATCCAGCTCACATTCCCCGGATAAACACGGCACACCAATTTGATTTGCTGTCATATAACTTTACACTGCCCATTGTTAATTAATGGTTAAGCAGGTGTTTACATAATGAAGACGATCGCCACCGCCACGCTGCCCGACAACGTGCAACTGCCTCAGTATGACCGACAACAGCTCCGTTCGCGGATCGTTCATTTCGGCTTTGGGGCTTTTCATCGTGCCCACCAGGCGCTGCTGACGGACCGCGTACTGAATGCCAAAGGCGGTGACTGGGGGATATGCGAGATAAGCCTATTCAGCGGCGATGTGCTGATGAGCCAGCTGCGTGCTCAGGGAAATCTTTATACGGTGCTTGAGAAAGGCGCCGACGGTAACCAGCCGATTGTTATTGGTGCAGTGAATGAGTGCCTGAACGCTAAGTTGGATTCCCTCGCCGCGATCATCGAGAAATTCTGCGAACCGCAGGTGGCAATTGTTTCGCTGACCATCACCGAAAAAGGCTACTGCATTGATCCGGCTACGGGGCGTCTGGATGTTACGCAGCCAAGGATCGTTCACGATCTGGAGAATCCTTCCGAACCCCACTCCGCGCCAGGCATTCTGGTCGAAGCGCTGCATCGTCGCCGCGAACGTGGACTAACGCCGTTTACCGTACTCTCTTGCGATAACATCCCCGACAACGGCCATGTCGTGAAAAATGCCGTGCTGGGTATGGCAAACAAGCGTTCACCTGAACTGGCGCAGTGGATTGCCGAGCACGTGAGCTTCCCTGGCACCATGGTCGACAGAATTGTTCCGGCAGCAACCGAAGAATCTCTGGCCGAGATTACACAGGCAATCGGCGTCGACGATCCCTGCGCGATTAGCTGCGAGCCGTTCATCCAGTGGGTTATTGAGGACAATTTCGTGGCCGGTCGCCCTGAATGGGAAATCGCTGGCGTACAGCTGGTGAGTGACGTTCTGCCGTGGGAACAAATGAAACTGCGGATGCTGAACGGCAGCCACTCTTTCCTTGCTTATCTTGGTTATCTGGCCGGGTACGAGCACATCAGCGACTGTATGCAGGACGCTAATTTCCGCCGCGCGGCGCTACGCCTGATGATGCAGGAACAAGCGCCGACGCTGCGCATCACCGGCGTGGATTTAGAGGCCTATGCTGACAGCCTGATTACGCGCTTTACCAATCCGGCGTTAAAGCACCGCACATGGCAAATCGCGATGGACGGCAGCCAGAAACTGCCCCAACGTATGCTGGAAGGGATCCGCATCCATCTTCAACAGGGAAGTGACTGGTCGTTGCTGGCGCTTGGCGTGGCAGGCTGGATGCGTTACGTCAGCGGCAAAGATGAGCGCGGAAACGCGATTGATGTGCGTGATCCATTGGCTGATAAAATCCAGACCATTGTGGCAAGCAGCGATGAAGCCTGTCGCGTCACCGCCCTGCTCACGCTGAACGAGATTTTCGGCACTGACCTGCCGCAAAACACCGTTTTCGTTAGCCAAATCCAACAAGCCTGGCAGCGTCTGGCCACTCAGGGTGCCCGTCAGGCAATCATTTCCACGCTCAATCTTTAGCAGTTCCTGCTATTTAGCGGACAGATAGATCATCTGTCCGCGATGGGACTTCACTTCTCCGTCGTTTTTCGTCAGGATATTGCGCATCTGTTACACTATTACAGCTGCTCATCCTGGAGACAACGTGACGCTGACAAACCTGATTACCGGCTTTCTCGGTAGCGGTAAAACGACCTCCATTCTTCATTTACTGGCGAACAAACCGGCTGATGAAAAATGGGCGGTACTGGTCAATGAATTCGGTGAAGTCGGTATCGACGGCGCGCTGTTGGCTGAAAGCGGCGCGTTGCTAAAAGAGATCCCCGGCGGATGTATGTGCTGCGTGAATGGTTTACCGATGCAGGTAGGACTCAATACGCTTCTGCGTCAGGGAAAACCGGATCGTCTGCTGATCGAACCTACGGGCCTGGGTCATCCAAAACAAATTCTCGATATTCTTACGGCTCCGGTATACGAACCCTGGATTGATCTCCGCGCCACACTTTGTCTGCTGGATCCGCGCCAATTGCTCGACGAAAAAGTAGTGGCGAATGAAAACTTCCGCGATCAGCTCGCTGCAGCCGATATTATCGTCGCTAATAAGCACGATCGTGCGACAGCGGAGAGTCAGCAGGCTTTCAGTACCTGGTGGGCCAACTATGGCGGCGAACGCCAATCTGTAGAAGCCACTCAGGGCGCTATCGACGGTTCACTGTTAGATTTACCCCGCCGTAATCTTGCCCAATTGCCTGCAAGTGCCGCGCATTCGCATAGCCATCCGTCGAATAAAGGCCTGGCGGCGTTAAATTTGCCCGAACATCAGCGCTGGCGTCGCTGCATCAATAGCGGTCAGGGATATCACGCCTGCGGCTGGATTTTCGATGCTGACACGCAGTTTGATACCATTGGTTTGCTGGAATGGGCGCGGCTGGCACCGGTTTCCCGGGTAAAAGGTGTGATGCGCATTGCAGAAGGCCTGGTACGAATTAACCGTCAAGGTGCTGACTTCCACATCGAAACGCAGTCCGTTGCGCCTCCCGACAGCCGTATCGAACTGATCCATGATGGTGACACTGACTGGAACGCATTGCAGTCCACGCTGTTGAAGCTTCGTTTACGTTAACATCGGTATGTTGCCCGCGTTATTTTCCCCAAAGAATGTGCTATGAAAACTCGAATTCCGCTTATATTACTGCTGAACATTGCCGGTATTTCTCTCTTTTTTAGCTGGTATTTACCCACTAACCACGGTTTTTGGTTTCCTCTGGATACCGGCATTTTCCGCTTCTTTAATCAGGGCCTGACTGAGAGTCGTGCATACGTATGGTTCCTGGCTATCACTAACAATCGCGCTTTTGATGGTTGCTCGTTAGTCGCAATGGGCAGTCTGATGCTGAGCTTTTGGCTCAAAGAACAGGCTCAGGGACGCAGACGAATCATGATTATCGGCATCGTGATGCTGCTTGCCGCCGTGATCGTCAATCAGCTGGCCCAGCATTTGATGCCGGTTAAACACGCAAGTCCGTCGCTCTTTTTCCCTAACGCCAATCGGGTTAGCGATCTGCTGAATATTTCGACTAAGGACGCATCAAAAGACAGTTTCCCAGGCGATCATGGGATGATGCTGCTGATATTTTCCACCTTTATGTGGCGATATTTTGGCCATAAAGCGTTTGCCGTCGCCCTGATTATTTTTGTGGTTTTTGCCTTCCCACGCGTAATGATCGGTGCTCACTGGTTTACTGATATTGCCGTCGGCTCACTGGCCGCCGTTCTGATTGGCATGTCATGGATCCTGTTAACGCCGCTCAGCGATAAAATAATTGCGCTGTTTGATCGCCACCTCCCAACGTCTCACAACAAAATTTAAACAAGTTTCTAACCGAAATGAATCTTTATCATCAGGGATCGTTTTAGATCCCTGAGAAGATTCCTGGTGCAACATATTCACTCCAGTCATTTTCCTGTCATCCGAATCTGCTTCAAAATGAGATAATTGGCTATTTAACGACCACTTTTGGCCCTATTTCTCCCCATAGAAGAACCCGCGTTTTGGCTATCATAATTTCTTATAAAAAATCCCGGAAAAGCGCTAGCCAGCCCGGTTTTGATAGGGTAATCTCATTCTCGTTTTGCCTTTCCAGAGATAAATTATTCAGAAGGTGAATAAATTTGTGCAGTACTGCACATTTTTGGTCTTCGGGAATTGTCTCATTGGTGGCAGGTATTTAGTCTCGTCACGGTTGGCATTTTTATAACGGTTTTTATCGTTAAGGACTTCAAGGGAAAATAAATAACATGGTCAAATCTCAACCATTTTTGAGATACATCCTGCGGGCAATACCCGCTGTAGCAGTCGCGGTTTTGCTTTCCGCATGTAGTACGACAAACACCGCAAAGAATATGCATTCTGAGACGCATGCTGTGGGTAACGAAGATCCTTCGTCACTGCAAGCCTCTCAGGATGAATTTGAATCTATGGTGCGTAATCTCGACGTTAAGTCGCGCCTGATGGATCAATACGCCAGCTGGAAAGGCGTACGCTACCGCCTCGGTGGCGAAACAAAACGTGGTATCGATTGTTCTGCGTTTGTACAACGCACTTTCCGTGAACAGTTTGGTATGGATTTACCTCGCTCAACGTATGAGCAGCAGGAAATGGGTAAGTCGATTAGACGCAACCAGTTGCGCACCGGTGATTTAGTGTTGTTCCGCGCCGGATCGACGGGTCGCCATGTAGGCATCTACATTGGCAACAACCAGTTCGTTCATGCATCCACCAGCAGTGGTGTGACGATTTCCAACATGGATGAGCCGTACTGGAACAAGCGCTACAACGAAGCGCGACGTGTCCTGAGCCGTTCCTGATGTCCTTCTTGCTGTCGGTTTCCCCTTGGCTGACAGCAAGAATCAGAAAAAAGCACTGCTAAGCAGTGCTTTTTTTTTTCTTCTCCGTCCGTGCCCTGCCAGGATGGCTAAATAGACTATGCTGGAAAGACGCAGCCCTGCGTCCCAAAGCGTTGAATTACCGTTTCAAATATCACGGATAAAAGGAAGCTATGTTCACGCGCTACTTCTCGCTTGGCCGCAAGATCCTCTTCTCCAGCCTGTTGCTGGGAACGGTGGTTGCTCTGCTGGCAGGCAGTGCTCAGCTGATGATTTTCCATCATAAACGCGCCGATCAGTTCGATATCATCATTCATGACTTGCAGAAATACCTGAACGGTTATTTCGGTGAACTGCTGAATACCGTGGATAAGCTGCAGCCATTAACCATCAGCCGCTGCGCGGATGTAGCCTCTGAACTCACTTCGCGCGCGGCCTTTAGTCTCAACGTGCGCGCGTTTCTGTTAGTTGTAGACAATAACGCGATGTGCTCATCGGCAACGGGTGAAATGAACGTGCCGATGAAACAGCTGGTGCCGCAGGTTGATGTCAGTAAAACCCTGGATATCGCTATCCTTCCCGGCACACCGATGATGCCTCAGCGCCCCGCTTTTGCGCTGTGGGTCCGCAGCCCACTGCTGGCAAACCGGGGCGTTTTTACCTCCATTAACGCCAGCCTGATGCCGTGGATCCTCTACTCCTCACGACAGAATCAATTCAGTGGGATAGCGATCGTGGCCAACGGTACTGCGATTTCTACTTTCAGCCCGCATCCACAGCCCGTTAGCCAGCTTAAAGGTACGCCAATCCGTTCGGCTAAAATAAACGGACTGCCGATGACGGTGAACGTATATGGCGACGGATGGGCGACAGAGAATATGCAGTTTTCCCTGTTGATGGGCATGATGTGCGGCTTGCTCGCGGGCCTGCTCTGCTATTACGTATTGACCGTGCGGCTACGCCCGGGAAAAGAAATAACTACCGCCATCAAGCGTAACCAGTTCTATGTGGTTTATCAGCCGGTGGTTGACGCCGAAGATATGCAGATCCGTGGCATCGAAGTGCTTATGCGCTGGAAGCATCCGACTGCAGGCGAAATTCCCCCTGATGCGTTCATTAACTTTGCTGAGGCACAGCAGCTGATTGTGCCGCTGACCCGCCATTTGTTTGAGCTTATCGCGAAAGATGCGCCAGTATTACAAACTATGCTGCCACCGGGCGCTAAAGTGGGAATCAACATCGCACCCGCTCATTTACTGGCTGAAAGTTTCCAGCAGGATCTGCGGGATCTAACCGCAATGCTGCCACCAAACTACTTCCAGCTCGTGCTGGAAATTACCGAGCGCGATATGCTCAATCAGCGTCAGGCCGTCGCGCTATTTGAGTGGCTTCATCACGAAGGCTATGAAATTGCGATCGATGACTTCGGCACCGGTCACAGCGCGCTGATTTATCTTGAGCGCTACTCGTTTGACTACCTCAAAATCGATCGTGGCTTCGTCAATGCGATCGGAACGGAGACCGTAACCTCTCCGGTACTTGATGCAGTGCTGACACTCGCCAGAAAGATGGATCTGGTGACGGTTGCAGAAGGGGTTGAAACGCAGGAACAGGCCAACTGGCTGCGTCAGCATGGGGTCAATTTCCTGCAGGGTTACTGGATAAGCCGCCCGCTGACGCTCGAAAAACTGGTAGACGCCCACGCAAAGCCCGAGAATTATTTCACATCGGCCTGAACCTCACTTATGATTCAACAAGATAAGTGAATAGTCTAAAGGAAACCCATCGGTGATCATTGTGCGTACGGCTCTGCTGTTGCTCGCGTTGCTAGCCCTGACGGCGCAAGCTCAAACCATTAAGGAAAGCTACGCGTTTGCCGTCATCGGTGAACCAAAGTACGCCATTAATTTCAGTCACTATGACTATGCCAATCCGGCAGCCCCTAAAGGCGGCGCCGTGACGCTGTCGGCATTGGGCGCTTTCGACAATTTCAACCGTTTTGCGCTGCGTGGCAATGCCGCCGAGCGCACCGACTCGCTTTATGATTCTCTCTTTACCACTTCCGATGACGAACCCGGCAGCTATTATCCTCTGATTGCCGATATGGCTCGCTACGCCGATGATTTCTCCTGGGCGGAGGTCACGATTAACCCTCACGCTCGTTTCCATGACGGCAGCAAAGTCACGGCTGAAGATGTCGCCTTTACTTTTCATAAATTCATGACCGAAGGCGTGCCGCAGTTCCGTCTGCTTTACAAAGGCACGACGGTAAAAGCCATTGCGCCATTGACCGTGCGTATCGAACTGGCAAAACCAGGCAAAGAGGACATGCTAAGCCTGTTTACGCTTCCTGTGATGCCAGAAAAATTTTGGCGTAACCACAAACTCAGCGATCCGCTCTCAACTCCGCCTCTGGCGAACGGTCCCTATAAGATCACCGCATGGCGCATGGGGCAATACGTGGTCTACTCTCGGGTGAAAGATTACTGGGCGGCAGATTTACCGGTAAATCGCGGTCGCTGGAATTTTGACTCCATTCGCTACGACTATTACCTCGATGACAATGTGGCGTTTGAAGCATTCAAAGCCGGGGCTTTCGATTTCCGCACCGAGAGTAGCCCAAAAAACTGGGCCACCCGCTACATCGGTAAAAATTTCAGCAACCATTACATCGTCAAAGAAGAAGAGAAAAACGAATCGGCACAGGACACTCGCTGGCTGACATTTAACATCCAGCGCCCGGTGTTTGCCGATCGTAACGTCCGAGAAGCCATTGGCCTGGCCTTTGATTTTGAATGGATGAACAAGGCATTGTTCTATGGCGCTTACAGCCGGACTAACAGCTATTTCCAGAATACCGAATATGCGGCGCGTGGTTATCCCAATGCCGATGAACTGATGCTATTGGGGCCGATGAAAAAGGATCTGCCGCCAGAGGTGTTCACTTCTATTTACGAGCCGCCAAAATCAAACGGTAACGGCTTCGATCGCGAAAACCTGTTGAAAGCGGACAAGCTGTTGACTGATGCAGGCTGGGTGTTAAAAGGCCAGCAGCGGGTAAATGCTAAAACCGGTAAGCCCTTGCAGTTTGAATTGCTGTTGCCGTCTGCGGGTAATAACCAATGGGTGATGCCGTTCCAGCATAATTTAAAACGCCTGGGCGTCACTATGGATATTCGCCAGGTGGATATGTCACAGGTCACCAATCGGATGCGCACCCGTGATTACGACATGATGCCGCGATTAGTTCGGGCAATGCCCTGGCCGAGCGGCAGTGACCTGCAAATTTACTGGGCTTCAGCGTATATCAACGCGTCCTACAATGGTCCCGGCGTCAGCAGTCCGGTGATTGATAATTTGATAGCCCAGATGATTAAAGCGGAAGGCAATAAGCAGAAGCTTCTGCCGCTTGGACGCGCGCTGGACCGCGTGTTAACCTGGAATTATTACCAACTCCCGATGTGGTATATGGCTGCGGACCGCATGGCCTATTGGGACAAATTCTCTCATCCGACCGTTCGCCCTGTTTATTCGCTGGGCTTTGATAACTGGTGGTACGACGTGAACAAAGCGGCGAAACTGCCGGAAGCCCGGCGTTAAGGAGTCAAGATGGGCGCTTATCTTACCCGCCGACTGCTGTTGGTTATCCCGACGCTGTGGGCCATCATCACCATCAACTTTTTTATCGTGCAAATTGCTCCCGGTGGCCCGGTCGATCAGGCTATTGCGGCGATAGAGTTCGGCAACAAAGGCGGAATGCCGGGCAGCGGTGCAGAAGGCATGGGAGCTTCCCACGCGCGTACCGGCGTGGGCAATATTAATGAAAGTCAGTATCGCGGCGGACGCGGGCTTGACCCGGAAGTGATCGCCGAAATCACACACCGTTATGGTTTCGACAAACCGATGCATGAACGCTATTTCAACATGCTCTGGAACTACGTGCGCTTCGACTTTGGCGACAGTTTGTTTCGCAGCTCATCAGTCCTGCAACTGATCAAAGAGAGCCTGCCGGTCTCCATCACGCTCGGATTATGGAGCACGCTGATTATCTATCTTGTGTCGATTCCATTAGGGATCCGCAAAGCCGTCAATAACGGCAGCCGGTTCGATATCTGGAGCAGCGCCTTTATCATCATTGGCTACGCGATCCCGGCGTTCCTGTTCGCCATCGTATTGATCGTGCTCTTTGCGGGTGGCAGTTATTACGATCTGTTCCCGCTGCGCGGGCTGGTCTCTTCAAATTTCGACACCCTGCCGTGGTATCAAAAAATCACCGATTATTTATGGCACATCACATTGCCAGTGCTGGCAACCGTAATTGGTGGTTTCGCCGCGCTGACCATGCTGACCAAAAATTCGTTTCTCGATGAAATTCGTAAACAGTATGTTGTCACCGCGCGTGCCAAAGGGGTGAGCGAAAAAAACATCCTTTGGAAACATATCTTCCGCAATGCCATGCTGCTGGTGATCGCCGGTTTCCCGGCCACGTTTATCAGCATGTTCTTCACCGGCTCCCTGTTGATTGAAGTGATGTTCTCGCTCAACGGGCTCGGACTGCTGGGCTATGATGCCACCGTTTCCCGCGACTATCCGGTGATGTTCGGCACGCTATATATCTTCACCCTGATTGGCCTGCTGCTGAATATCATCAGCGATATCAGCTACACGCTGGTCGATCCGCGCATCGATTTTGAGGGCCGCTGATGCCACGTTTAAGCGCCGTTAATCAGGCCCGCTGGGCACGTTTTCGTCACAACCGCCGTGGCTTTTGGTCGCTGGTGCTGTTTCTTATTATCTTTGCCTGTAGCCTCTGTTCGGAGCTTATCGCCAACGATCGCCCGCTTATCGTCGAATATCACGGCGACGTTTATTTTCCTGCGTTGAAAACCTACAGCGAAAAGGATTTTGGCGGACAGTTTGCCACCGCTGCCGATTATCAGGATCCGTGGCTGCAAAAGCAGCTGAACGATCACGGGCGTGTGCTGTGGGCACCGGTGCGCTTTGGTGCAACATCGATTAACTTCTCCACCGATCGCCCCTTCCCTGCTCCGCCATCGGCACAAAACTGGCTGGGCACCGATGCCAACGGCGGTGATGTGCTGGCACGCATTCTCTACGGCACCCGCATTTCTTTATTGTTTGGCCTGATGCTGACTCTCTGTTCCAGTGTGATGGGCGTGCTGGCAGGCGCGTTACAGGGCTATTACGGCGGTAAAATTGATTTATGGGGCCAGCGCTTTATCGAAGTGTGGTCCGGTATGCCAACCCTGTTTTTAATCATTCTGCTTTCCAGCGTTATCCAGCCTGATTTCTGGTGGCTGCTGGCGATAACCGTGCTGTTCGGCTGGATGACGCTGGTTGGCGTGGTGCGCGCGGAGTTTTTGCGCACACGCAATTTCGACTATATCCGCGCAGCCCAAGCGCTGGGCGTGAGCGACAGCGGCATTATCTTCCGCCATATGTTGCCAAACGCGATGGTGGCAACGCTGACGTTTTTACCTTTTATTCTGTGCAGCTCAATCACCACTCTCACCTCGCTCGATTTTCTCGGCTTTGGTTTGCCGCTCGGGTCACCGTCGCTCGGGGAACTGCTGTTGCAGGGGAAAAACAATTTGCAGGCACCGTGGCTGGGCATCACCGCCTTTTTATCCGTCGCCGTGTTGCTGTCGTTGCTGATTTTTATTGGTGAAGCCGTGCGCGACGCCTTTGACCCGAGCAAGGTGGTGTGACATGACAAACCCATTATTGATTATCGATAATCTCTCTGTCGCCTTCACTGCTCGCGGCGAAACCCGCACTGTGGTCAGCGAACTGTCGCTCCAGGTAGAAGCCGGGGAAACGCTGGCGTTAGTGGGCGAATCCGGTTCCGGTAAAAGCGTGTCAGCGCTCTCTGTTTTGCGTCTATTGCCCGCCCCGCCCGTGAGTTATCCGACCGGCGATATTCGTTTTCACGGTGAATCGCTGCTGCACGCCGACGAACGCGTGCTGAGAGGCATACGCGGGAACCGCATCGCGATGATCTTCCAGGAACCGATGATATCGCTCAATCCGCTGCATACTCTGGAAAAACAGTTGTATGAAGTGCTGTCGATCCACAGAGGAATGCGTAAAGAAGCGGCGCGAGGCGAAATGCTCACTTGTCTGGATCGCGTTGGGATCCGCAACACCCGCCAACGTCTGAACGACTACCCACATCAGCTTTCAGGCGGCGAACGCCAGCGCGTGATGATTGCAATGGCGTTGCTGACGCGCCCTGAGTTGTTGATAGCCGACGAGCCAACCACCGCACTGGATGTCTCCGTACAGGCGCAAATTCTGCACCTGCTGCGTGAATTGCGGGATGAACTCAACATGGGCCTGCTGTTTATTACCCATAACCTGAGCATCGTGCGCAAACTGGCGGATAACGTCGCAGTGATGCAAAACGGGCGCTGCGTAGAGCAGAATACTGCCACGAAGCTTTTCGCAAGCCCTCAGCATCCTTACACCATCAAACTGCTCGATAGCGAACCCACGGGCGACCCGGTGCCACTGCCAGCGGAAAGCAAACCGCTGCTGCAGGTCGAAAATTTGCAGGTCGCATTCCCGATTCGTAAAGGCGTTTTCCGCCGTATCGCTGCTGAAAATAAGGTCGTGAACAACATCAGCTTCACCCTGAAAACAGGTGAAACGCTGGGTCTGGTGGGAGAATCGGGATCGGGGAAAAGTACCACCGGTTTGGCGCTGCTGCGACTGATCGCCTCCGCGGGGGACATTACATTTGATGGACAGAAGATCCAGGACCGTTCACGCAAACAGATGCTGCCGCTGCGTCATCGTATTCAAGTGGTGTTCCAGGATCCGAATTCGTCTCTTAACCCGCGACTAAACGTACTGCAAATTATCGAGGAAGGTCTGCGCGTGCATCGCCCCGAACTTTCCGCGAAGGTGCGAGAAGAAGACGTGGTTAGTGTGATGAGAGAAGTGGGGCTTGATCCGCAGAGCCGTTGGCGTTATCCGGCGGAGTTTTCCGGCGGTCAGCGTCAACGCATCGCCATAGCGCGGGCGCTGATCCTGAAACCTCAGTTGATCGTGCTCGATGAACCCACCTCATCTCTTGATCGAACCGTACAGGCGCAAATTCTCGCCTTGCTGAAATCACTTCAGCAAAAGCATCGCTTGGCCTATATTTTTATCAGCCATGATCTGCACGTCGTGCGTTCATTGTGTCATCAGGTGATTGTGCTGCGACAGGGAGAGGTGGTTGAGCAGGGAGAGTGTCAGCGCGTGTTTGCCACACCAGCGCATGAATATACCCGTCAGCTGATTACGCTAAGCTAACGCTCAGAAAGGATTGTTGCCAGAAAATGGCTCTGCGATAGCCACGCCGAAATTTTTAAGGCGACAGGTTGCGGCGAATTCGTCCTGCATGTTCACAAACAGGCACGGCTCACCTTCGCATTCCAGCACCGAACTGGAGAGTTCGATATCCGTTAACGCCTGGCTCAGTTTCTGCATCACAGGCCACGCTGTTTCACCGTCTGGGCTTAATAACTTTAGTGCCACCAGTGAATTATCATCAGCGTTACCGTTTTGCGGAATCGGTTCAACTCTTGAACCCGCAAAACCGGCTAACCAGCGATAGCTCTGAGGCAGTCGGTGTACGATAGAGAGTTGCAGTGTATTCACGTCTATTTCCCCGGAAGCAAAACGCTTCACAAATATTCACATCCATTTTAACACATTGTTGACAAATCGTCCTGCATCCAGCAAAGGGTACGTACGTTTTTATCGTCACTCGCATGCCTGGAGGCATAACGGCGCTATATGTACCCGTTTATGTGATCTAAAACAACCTTTTTATCTACAAGACAGTGACTTTATGTACTAATTAATTTTACACAAAATACACATTAATGAGCAGTGCGAAACGCTTACTGATTGATATACATCAACAAAGGGGGCCGAGTGTGGCCCCAGTTGTTAATGTTAAGAAGAGGTTTAACGTGTTGCTTTGCGAGGACGGCTGGCGTAGAGGTAAAACAGGATCGAGCACGTCGCACAGAAGGCGATGGAAAAGAGCATTGGCCACGCGGTGGTGAAGGTTGCCATCGACAGCAATGCGCCAACGATAGCGCCAATGCCGAAGCGGAAAGTACCTGCCAGCGACGATGCGGTTCCCGCCATATGCGGGAATTCGTCGAGAATAACCGCCATCGCATTGGACGACACCATTGACACACAGCCAACAAACGCTGCCACCCCCAACACCAGAGACCAGAAACCCACGCCGAACAAGGCGCAAACGACCATCCACACGGCCATGGCAAACTGGATCCACAGCCCGGCGCGGAACATATTCAGTGCGCCCACCCGACGAACAAAGCGGCTATTAATGGCCGTCATGATTATCAGGAACACGATGTTGAGCGCAAAATAGTAGCCGAAATGCTGCGGCAAAACGTGGTTCAGTTCGATGTAGACAAACGGCCCGGCGCTGAGAAAAGAGAACATTCCGGCGAAGCTAAACCCGCTCGCCAGCATATAACTCAGCACTCGCTTGTGACGGAACAAAGAAGCAAAGTTACCGGTGGTGGTGCGAATGTGAAATTTCTGACGGCGCTCTGGCGGCAGCGTTTCATCAATAAAGAAGAAGATCATTGTCGACGCCAGCAGTGCGGCAATCGCCAGGATCCAGAAAATCGCATGCCAGCTGAACCACACCAACACGGCCCCACCAACCATCGGCGCCACCAGCGGTGCAATCGTCGTCACCAGCATGACGAAGGACATCATGCGCGAGAACTCTTCTTTCGGGTAAATATCGCGCATCAGCGCGTTAATCACTACACTGGCCGCCGCTGCGGCCAGACCGTGGAAGAAGCGCATGATAATCAGATGATCAATAGTTTGTGACAACGCACAGGCCACGGCGGCGGCGGCAAACACCAGCGTACCACCGAGAATAACCGGCTTGCGCCCGATGCTGTCGGCCATTGGGCCATACAGCAGCTGACCAAAGGCGAAACCCAGTATATAGGTGCTGAGCGTCATCTGCGCGCTGCCCGCCGGAACGCCGAACTGCGCAGAGATAACCGGCAGCGCCGGGAGATACATATCAATTGAAAGCGGCATCAGCATGGCTAATAAGCCAAGGATGAACACAATTCCCAGCGAGGATTGCTGCCTGGTGGTCACAAATTCACTCCTTACGTCAGCGCGGCGCTAAACCTACGCTAGCAATTTCTTCTTCCGTTAGCGCCCGGTATTCGCCCGGCGCTAAATCGTCATCCATCTTAATTTCACCGATGCGTTCGCGGTGCAGGCCGACCACATGGTTACCCACCGCCGCAAACATACGTTTCACCTGGTGATAGCGCCCTTCGGTAATGGTCAGACGCACTTCCGTCGGGGTGATCACTTCCAGCACAGCGGGTTGCGTCAGATCTTTTTCATTATGCAGCTGAACGCCACGGGTGAATTGTTCCGCTGTGTCATCGGACACCGGTGATTCCAGCGTAACCAGATAGGTCTTCTCGCAATGATGGCGCGGCGAAGTGACGCGGTGCGACCACTGTCCGTCATCGGTCATCAGCACCAGACCGGTGGTGTCGATATCCAGACGTCCCGCAGCGTGCAGCTTATGCGCGACCGGTTCGTCAAGGAAATAGAGCACCGTCGGGTGATCAGGATCGTCGGTGGAACACACATAACCCTGGGGTTTGTTGAGCATGAAGTAGCGTGGGCCGGTCTGTTGGGTCAACGGATTTCCGTCATATTCCACATCGTGTTCCGGCAGGAGCTTAAAAGCGGTGAGTTTGACAATCTCGCCGTCCACGGTAACGCGGCTGGCGCGAATCTCACGCCCGGCAATGGCACGACTGATGCCGAGCTGCTGGGCGATAAACTTATCGAGTCGCATGAAGTATTTTTTGCCTGTAAGAGTGCGGTGTCGGGCATAGCCCGAAAATGAAGCGATAACAGGGTTCAAGTATAACGGCCCTGCTAAGCCACTCAAGTGAAAAGATTCATGGCATACTATTAGAATGCTGACAAAGAAGGAAAAAACGTGGTTTTTCCTTCTTTGTCAGCATCAGCCGAAAATCAATAAATTGATTTTCCTTATTTTTTACTGAATGGCCGCTGTTCATCTTGTATCGCAATGAAGTTTGTTACCCCTCTGATACTGATGACCTGTAACGCTTGATGCCGGAACCATGACCTTTACTCTTCGCCCTTATCAACAAGAAGCGGTGGACGCCACCCTCTCCCATTTTCGCCAACACCAACAGCCCGCGGTGATTGTTCTGCCTACGGGTGCGGGTAAAAGTCTGGTGATCGCCGAGCTCGCCCGTCTGGCGCGTGGACGTGTGTTGGTACTTGCTCACGTAAAAGAACTGGTGGCGCAAAACCACGCTAAATACCTTGCGCTGGGGCTTGAGGCCGATATTTTTGCCGCCGGGTTAAAACGTAAAGAGAGCCACGGCAAAGTGGTATTTGGCAGCGTGCAGTCGGTGGCTCGCAATCTGGAACAGTTTCAGGCCGAATTTTCGCTGTTGATTGTCGACGAATGCCACCGCATCAGCGACGACGATGACAGCCAGTATCAGCAAATCCTGGGCCATCTAAAAAAGGTGAACCCTCACTTACGTCTGCTGGGGCTGACCGCCACGCCGTTTCGTTTGGGCAAAGGCTGGATTTACCACTTCCACTATCACGGCATGGTGCGTGGCGATGAAAAAGCACTGTTCCGCGATTGCATCTACGAACTGCCGCTGCGCTACATGATTAAACACGGCTACCTGACGCCGCCTGAGCGGCTCGACATGCCCGTCGTGCAGTATGATTTCAGCCGCTTACAGGTGCAAAGCAACGGCCTGTTCAGCGAAACAGACCTGAACCGTGAACTGAAAAAACAGCAGCGCGTGACGCCGCACATCATCAGCCAGATTGTCGAGTTTGCGCAGGATCGCAAAGGGGTGATGATTTTTGCCTCTACCGTCGAGCACGCCAAAGAAATTACCGGGCTGTTGCCCGCAGAGGATGCGGCGCTGATCACCGGTGAAACGCCCACGCCCGAACGTGACAGGCTGATTGAAGCCTTTAAAGCGCAACAGTTTCGTTATTTGGTGAACGTTGCGGTGCTGACCACCGGCTTTGATGCGCCGCACGTTGACCTGATTGCTATCCTGCGTCCAACGGAGTCCGTCAGCCTGTATCAGCAAATCGTCGGCCGTGGGCTGCGCCTGTCACCGGGTAAAACAGATTGCCTGATCCTCGATTACGCAGGCAACCCGCACGATTTATTCTCCCCGGAAGTCGGCTCGCCGAAAGGCAAAAGTGACAACGTTCCGGTACAGGTATTCTGCCCATCCTGCGGATTTGCCAATACGTTTTGGGGGAAAACCACTTCAGATGGCACGCTTATTGAACATTTTGGTCGGCGCTGTCAGGGCTGGCTGGAAGACGACGAAGGCCATCGCGAACAGTGCGATTTCCGCTTCCGCTTTAAAAACTGCCCGCAATGTAATGCCGAAAATGACATCGCCGCCCGTCGCTGCCGGGAGTGCGACACGATCCTCGTCGACCCGGACGATATGCTGAAAGCGGCACTGAAACTCAAAGACGCGCTGGTGCTGCGCTGTGGCGGTATGACGTTACAGGACGGTGCCGATGAAAAAGGCCCGTGGCTGAAAGTGACCTATTTCGATGAAGACGGTACCGATGTGAGTGAGCGCTTCCGTCTGCAAACGCCCGCGCAGAAAACTGCTTTTGAACAGTTGTTCATGCGCCCGCATACCCGCACGCCCGGTATTCCGCTACGCTGGATAACGCCTGCCAATATTCTCGCCCAACAGGTTTTACTGCGCCATCCCGATTTTGTGGTCGCGCGTAAAAAGGGCCACTTCTGGCAGGTACGTGAAAAAGTCTTTGATTATGAAGGCCGTTTCCGTCGGGCTAACGAGCTGCGCTAATTTTTTTATCTGTCAGGCACTTTTTTTTCATTTTCTTGCATCCGTTTTCTTCGCTCATTCGTATTAACCATTGAGGGCACACACTAGCTCGAACCGAAAACGTGAATGAGGGAAGTGAAAATGAAACAATTTCTGCCATCTCTGCTTTTTTCTGCTTTGGTTTTCAGCGGCGTTTCTCAGGCCGCAATGATGGACAATAACACCGTGATGGTAGGCGGTGCGACGATGTATCCATCGAAAAACATCGTGCAAAATGCGGTTAACTCCAAAGACCACACCACGCTGGTTGCCGCAGTGAAAGCCGCCGGACTGGTGCCAACGCTGGAGGGCACCGGGCCATTTACCGTTTTTGCACCCACAAATACGGCCTTCGAAAAACTGCCTCCAGGGACCGTTGACTCCCTGCTTAAACCCGAAAATAAACAAAAACTCACCGCCGTTCTGACCTATCACGTGGTGGCGGGCAAATACGATATGAAAGCGCTGGAGAAAAAAATTAAGGCCGGTGGCGGCAAAGCCGAGCTGAAAACCGTTAACGGCGGCTCGCTGTGGGTGATGGCCAACGGGCCGCATAATATTCAGCTGAAAGATGCCCGCGGTAACATCGCCAATATCACCACTTACGATGTAAATCAGAGTAATGGCGTGATTGATGTGATCGATACCGTGCTGATGCCGTAAAGCGTTGCCTATACTGTGTGCAGCCACGTTGATGTGGCTGCAGCTTTAACAGGGACACTGATGACAACCCACGCGCCTCATATTCATGCCGGATTGATGACGAAAATAGCCTGTGGCGATAAAGACGCCCTGGCCCAGCTCTATCACACGATGTCTCCCCGCCTGTTTGGGATTATTTTGCGCATGGTTCGGCGTCGTGACTGGGCTGAAGAAATCCTGCACGATACCTTTATTCAAATCTGGCAGTCAGCAACCTATTACGATGAAGCGCGCAGCGAACCGCAGATTTGGCTCAGCCATATCGCGCGCAATCGGGCCATTGATTATCTGCGAAAACATGAAAATCGCTGCTGCTCGGTGGAGGACATTACCGAAGCAGAAGAGAGCTTTCAGGCACCGCTGCCTGCGGAAGATATTCATCAGGAAGCCCGACGCTTACAGCATTGCCTTGAACATCTGCCCTCTGAGCAGCGGCAAAGCATTGCGCTGGCTTACTATCGTGGGCTGTCGCAGACCGAAATCGCACTGTCAATGAGCCAGCCAGAAGGCACCGTTAAAAGCTGGATCCGCCGTGCGCTGGCACAACTCAGGGAGTGTGTGGGCCTATGAACATTCAGGAAAATGATGACTTTCTCGCCGCCGAATACGTGCTTGGCGTGGTCGATGAACTCACACGCAAGCGGCTCGACAAGCGCCTGGCTGACGATGCCGAATTTGCCGAGCAGGTAACCCGCTGGCAAAAAGCGTTTAGCGGCATGGACATGACAACGCAAGAAGTCACCCCTGCGCCAGAAATCTGGCGGGGTATCGAGCGCGGCTTACATCAGGATGTTCATTCATTGGCTAAAACCCCTGCCCGTCTGCGCCCTGCAACCTGGCTTGGCTGGGCTTGTGCGGCGGCATTAGCTGGCGTGCTGGTCTTCACCTATGTGACGAGACCGGAACCAGCGTCGCTTATGCAGCCTGTCGCCGTGCTGAGCGGTGCACAGCCGAATGAACAATTTGTGGTCAGCGTGAATAAATCTGCGTCGCTGATTCAGGTTTCCGCGCTGAACGTGACGCTACCGCAGAGCAAGAATCTTCAGATCTGGCTGATTAAAGGCAACAATCCGCCGCGCTCACTGGGCTTGATTACCCACAACGATCGCAACGAATTCAAGCTGGGTTCAGAATCTCTGGATAATCAATCGGTGCTGGCGATAAGCCTTGAGCCTGTGGGCGGTTCAAAACTGGCAGGACCATCTGGGCCGGTGGTATTTCAGGGTAAAATCAGCCAGCTTTAAGCGAATGCGCGGTAAATGCCTGCCGCAGAGGGATAGTTTCCATTGCCCCTGTGTGGATAGAAGGCTATAATGCCGCCCGCTTTTGCATGTGCAAAGCAGATCATTTACCTGTTGCTGGGTCGCCTGTAGCAGGACTACATAAAGAGAGACGTCAATGATTACTATTAACGCAGAAGTACGTAAAGAGCAGGGTAAGGGTGCGAGCCGCCGTCTGCGCATTGCGAACAAGTTCCCGGCTATCGTTTACGGTGGCGAAGCAGCGCCTGTTGCTCTGGAACTGGACCACGACAAAGTATGGAACACCCAGACTAAAGCTGAATTTTACAGCGAAGTTCTGACCATCGTTGTTGACGGTAAAGAAGAGAAAGTGAAGGTTCAGGCTGTTCAGCGTCACCCGTTCAAGCCAAAACTGACTCACATCGACTTCGTTCGCGCGTAATCGCTGACAAGTTGTAAAAAACCCCGCTTCGGCGGGGTTTTTTTATGGCTTATTTTCCGCTACTGCGGCGCGTGAGCTGGTCACGCAGGTTTGGCGGTGTGCCTTTAATCGTCAGCGTGTCCGTTGCCGGATCCCAGTAAATACGCTCACCGAGCAACATCGCATCAAAATTGATGGTTAAACCGCCACCGCTCCCCGCAAATTTGGTCAACTGACGCAGCGTGCTGCGATCCGCCGGGAAACTCTCTTCCAGTTCATAACCTTTATCTGCGGTGAATTCATGGAAACTGACTTCACTGACGCCTGACAGTTCTTTAGACAGTGACTCCAGTTCAATCTCTTCTCCGGCCTGCAGTTGTTCATTGCAATAGGTATACACCTGTTGGCGAACGTTCTGGCGCTCGGATTTATCCAGCTGCGCTTCCTCGGTGAAATCATCAACCGCCTGCAACAAACCTCGGTTTTGTGCTTTGGCATTCAGCCCTTCGCCCGCACCGAGGAAATCCATAAAGAAATCGGATACTTTGCGCCCGACGCGTCCTCTCAGAAAGGTCAGATAACGGCTGGATTCCGGGTTAGTTTCCCATTCAGTCAAATCGATGCGCGCCACGATATCGGCGTGGTTGATGTCCAGATAATGCGTGGAGCTGATATCCAGTTGTTCGTTCACACGCATGCTGCTCAGATTATTGAGCACTGCCACCAGCAGGTATTCCACCGCCAGATAGCGATAATGACAAAACAG
Organism: Scandinavium sp.; assembly: GCA_036495715.1. GTDB lineage: Bacteria > Pseudomonadota > Gammaproteobacteria > Enterobacterales > Enterobacteriaceae > Scandinavium. The sequence continues at coordinate 9,216 of DASXML010000011.1, read as the reverse complement.
GACGATGCCGCCATCAGCAAACGGGTATTTCGCCAGTTCGTCGCGCAGACGACCGGTCGCCGCACGGCTAAAGGCCAGGAAATCTTCCTCACCCTGACGATGCAGGCGCAGAGACTGGGCAAGCTCACTTTCTTCGGTGAACATGCCATAGGCTTTGTTCTTCGCGCTGTAGGCCCGATGCAGCTCGGCCATCATCTCTTCGACCGTTGCCGTTGGCTCCAACAGGCTATCGCGCAGCACCAGTTCAAGGTTTTGTTCATCACGCTTGATCATCTGGTGCAGGGCAATCTGGTTGATATCCAGACTCATGTTAAACTCTCCTTTTAGACTCGGCGGTATTCAACCACCGCAGACGCAACTGTGTAAAGGCGAAAAAAAGCGGAAAAAAAGCTGCTGCTACGGTAATATGTTGCCCTTTCATGAACAAACAGATTCTGGATTTATGCCGCAAATCTCCCGCTACAGTGATGAACACGTTGAACAACTGCTGACTGAGCTTGCCAACGTGCTCGAAAAACATAAGACACCGACTGACCTTTCACTGATGGTGTTGGGCAATATGGTGACTAACCTGATTAACACAAGCGTCGCGCCAGCCCAGCGTTCGGCGATTGCTCGCTCGTTTGCTCAGGCGCTGCAATCTTCTGTTAGCGACGATTCGGCGCACTAAGCAACTTAAGGAAGACGACAAACAGTTTATGGTGACTCATCGTCAGCCCTATCGAGAAAAAGTGTCCCAGATGGTCAGTTGGGGGCACTGGTTTGCCCTGTTCAACATTCTGCTGGCCGCAGTTCTCGGTAGCCGTTATCTGTTTGTCGCCGACTGGCCGACGACGCTTTCGGGTCGCCTGTACTCGTATATCAGCCTCGTCGGGCATTTTAGCTTTTTGGTGTTCGCCACTTACCTGCTGATCCTCTTCCCGCTGACATTTATTGTCATGTCGCAAAGGCTGATGCGGTTCTTATCCGCCATCCTTGCCACCGTCGGCATGACGCTGTTGCTCATCGACAGCGAAGTCTTTACCCGTTTCCACCTGCACCTCAACCCTGTGGTTTGGGAGCTGGTCATCAACCCCGATCAGAATGAGATGGCCCGTGACTGGCAACTGATGTTTATCAGCGTGCCGGTCATCCTGCTGATTGAGATGCTGTTCGCCACCTGGAGCTGGCAGAAGCTGCGTAGCCTGACGCGCCGCCGCCATTATGCCCGGCCCGTGGCATGGTTTCTGTTTACTGCGTTTGTCGCAACCCATGTGATGTACATCTGGGCCGATGCGAATTTCTATCGCCCAATAACCATGCAGCGCGCGAATTTACCGCTCTCGTATCCGATGACCGCACGGCGTTTTCTGGAAAAACACGGCCTGCTCGATGCACAGGATTATCAGCGTCGTCTGGTTGAACAAGGCGATCCGGAAGCTGTTTCCGTGCAATATCCGTTGAGTGACCTGCGCTTCCGCGATCTGGGGACCGGGCAAAATGTGCTGCTGATTACGGTCGACGCGCTCAACTATTCGCGCTTTGAAAAGCAGATGCCAGCGCTGAGCAGTTTCGCCCAGCAGAACATCAATTTCACCCAGCACATGAGCGCCGGCAATGCCGCTGATAGCGGAATTTTCGGGTTGTTCTACGGTATCTCACCGAGCTATATGGATGGCGTGCTGTCATCACGTGTGCCTGCGGCGTTGATTTCTTCGCTAAACCAGCAGGGTTACCAGCTTGGGTTGTTCTCGTCTGATGGCTTTAACAGCCCAATGTACCGCCAGGCGCTGCTCTCTGACTTCTCACTACCGCCGTCGAAATCGCAGAAAGATGCGGACACTGCAAGCCAGTGGATTAACTGGCTGGGTAGCTACGCGCAGGAAGAAAACCGTTGGTTCTCCTGGATTTCATTCAATGGCACAACGCTTGCTGACGGTCAGAAGCAAAGCTTCAATCGTCGCTATGCGCGCGCCGCAGCCGATGTTGATAAGCAAATTGATCGTGTGCTGACCGCCCTGAAAGAATCGGGCAAGCTCGATAAAACCGTGGTCATCATCACCGCCGCACACGGCGTACCGCTGGATAAACAAGGCGCTAATTTTGACTGGTCACGCGCACAACTTCAGGTCCCATTGATCATTCACTGGCCAGGCACACCGGCCCAGGAAATATCCACGCTGACAGACCACAAAGATGTGATGACAACGCTGATGCAGCGCCTGTTACACGTCAGCACGCCAGCGAATGAATACTCACAAGGCCAGGACTTGTTCAGCGCCACCCGTCGGCATAACTGGGTTACCGCAGCCAGCAGCACCGATCTGGCGATCACGACTCCGCAGGTAACCGTGGTGTTGAATCACAACGGCAATTATCGTACGTGGGATCGTAACGATGAGAAAATTGACAACCAGAAACCGCAACTCAGCCTGCTGCTTCAGGTACTGACGGAAGAGAAACGTTTCATCGCTAACTGATTGATTATTTATGAATCACTTGGTGGAAACCGTCTTGCATTCAGCCGGGGAAACGGTAGTATAATTTCTCTGCATCGGCACGTAGCGCAGCCTGGTAGCGCATCAGCATGGGGTGTTGAGGGTCGAGAGTTCAAATCTCTCCGTGCCGACCAAATTATCATACAAAAAAAGGGGTTAACCGAAAGGCTAACCCCTTTTTTCCTCTTTAATACGAGCGTAATTATCTATCTGAGGAAGGTTGCTTCAAATTCCCCAGGGCAACGCTCAACCCGCTGATATGCTGTTCCAACTGCTGAATCTGCATTGGCGTGGCTTGCTCTTGAGCCTGCCGTAACTGTTCTTCCACCGGCACGGTTTGCCGAAAACTGGTCATCATGCCGAACACCGCGGATTTCAGTTCACTGACCGTGATGTATTTGCCCTTCTGACCATCCAGCGCATTGAGTTTGTCTGACAGGGCCTGTAGCTGCTGCATCCCATCATGCCATCCATTCAACGCGTTGTTTGGCAGAGTCTCCATTGCCATTTTCTGTTGCCATTCAGATTTAAGCTCAGCAACCTGCGCATTACCCGGCCACAGCACCTCAGCCTGCCTAATTAATTGCCCGCCATATTGTTGCTGCCAGTCATGCGGTAATGCCGCCACGGCGTCAAGCTGTGTCGATGCCTGTTTCAGCCAGCCATTCGCATCCTGTGGAAGTTTGTCCGAACGCTGTAATGTCTGGAGTTCATCAGTCGTTAACGTCCGGGGCAATGGGGCTACGGAGTCTGTCAGCGCCTGCACTGCCACATCCGTTTTGTGCAGCCAGCTATTTACCCACCACGTTGCCCCACTCACCAGGAATGCTGACAACATTCCTGCCGCAAAGATGGGCCAGCGCTTAGGCGGCGGTGGAACATCGTGTATCACTTCGACATTCACCTCTGGTTCCGGGCGGATCACGTAAACCAGACGGCTTTCAGGAGGAGGAGAAAGCGTTGTACCCTGCTCCACCAGCGCCTGTTCAGGTAAAGCAATGGCAGGAGCTGTCATACTTTGTGGAGCACTGTTTTCGAGGCGAGTCGTGGCAGCGCAGATTTGCTGAATAAGCGGAGCCAACTGGCAGACCTGTTTAAGTTCCTGACGCCCCAGAATGTCATCCAGTGAACGCAGCAATTTCTCGGCTTCATACAACGGATGGAGATCATCATGACCCAGGGTAAAGGTGCGAAATGTCTTTTGCAGGCGCTGGCTCAGGCCAGAGATAATTTCTGCGCGAGCATGAGTCTGTTGTGGCCAGAGCTGTATCCATTGATGGCTCAACAGCGCATTAAGAATTGTCAGGCCTTCATTCATGCCACTGACTCGCGCAAGATAGCTGCGAGCCAGCGTATACCAAGCCGCGGTTTGCAGTTCCACACCGTTTTGCTTAAACAACGACAGCGACAGGCTTTCGACCTGCACCCAATCCACATCTGGACGCGCTGGATGTGTCAGCTTGCCCATCTCCTCACGAAGAGCGGCGAAATCGGGCAGCGAGCGAGGATCAGCGCCGGTTCGGATGTGCCGGGAATCTGTATCAAACATTTTCATGTCCCTGAAAATAAAAAAAAGAATTCACGAGCAGTTAGGCTGTACTTTTGTAGATTAATGCTCGTTTGCGGAATGCAGCTCGCGTGGATCAGGCTCTGGAGTAAAATCCACTACATTAGTATCCTGAGCCTGCATGTCACACCGTTGTTCTGCTCGACCTGAGAATATACCTCCGGTAGCCACCGATAGCGTGGAGTACTGAATCACCCCCTGCACATTACCGTGTCTGCAAATATCGACTTTCTCTGCATCGCATTCACCGACCACCAGCCCATCGACGATAAGCACCGGAGCCGTGATGTTTCCCGTCACCTTACCGCTGCGCATCACGTGTATTTGCCCGTTCGCTGCGTTGATGTCACCTTTAAATTCACCGTAAATATAAAGCAGACCGGTGGAGCGAATATTACCTTCAACGCACACATCTCTTGCAATAATCGTATTCTGGCAAGAACTGTCTGTTTCGTTATTATTCAATATTGAGACCGCCGATGATGCTGACGCGATAGTCAGGTTGCTCGCCTCTTTATCCGTATTCTTTTTCCCGAACATATCCGTTTTCCCTTCTTTCATAAAATACACAAAAAATGAACTTACCGAGAATGCCGCAACCAGGCATGCAGTGAAGAATTCAAAAAAGAGTGAAACAACCAGAGACAAGGCCCAGAGACTTGCCCCCAGATAAAAATATAAAAAGATGTTGTCCTCCTGACCCGGCTTCCTTGCGGCAACAATTTCGGATGTACTCCATGAGCGTGTCTTTGGAGAAAGACAGTGGACAGTTTCGCAACAGGAACCCACCTGTCAGCGGTCTGCATAACGCTGGCTTTCGCCCGTCCAGTCAATCCGGAAAAGAATGCCGTTGTGCTGAATCTCGCGGACAATACTATAACCTTCCGCTTCCAGGGTTTTCTGAATCTCACCCAGCGTCTCGTCCTGCTCACCGCTGCACAAAAGCGGAAAGCTGTCCGCAGACAGAAGTACCGACAGCGCGCCCAGTTTGTGATTTTGTGGTAAACGCAGGGACCCCACAATTAAGCTCATCGCAAGGGTATATTCGTTCTTCAGGCGAATGTGGAGATCTGTTTTATTTCGAAGGTATGTCTGCTGAAGAAAAACGGCTTTAGGTATAATCATTGTAGGTCTGCGGGTAAAGCTGCGGTCGTAACGTGACAGCTGAAATCATAGATAGCGAAAAAGCGTAGTGCAGAACATTTTCAACTGTGTAAGTGATCCGTGCTAAACAATATTATTAATGCATTAATCCACAAGGATGGGTCAGCACTAAGCCAATAGCCCGTCAATCATGCCAAAAAAGGCATCCTCGCAGAATACTTTCCTTTGGCCTGAGGTGGTTCCTATCTTTTGCCATGTCCACTCAGTGCTCTCACCTGAACGCATAAACAAGCGGGACTGCGCCGTCGTATCTCGATCAACGCAAAGACTCACCTCTACGCAGCCCGTGACGCCCTGCCCGTATAAAAACAACGGCGTGAACTTTATCTTTCTGTTTCCCCAGACGAGCACGATGCCTGGCACGTTAAAGGGCGTTCCGCTCGCCAGCAGTTCAACAACAGGAACGACCGTATATTCAATTTGGATCCCGGTCTCGGTGAGCCATTCGGCTATCTGTTCCTGTAGTTGTTCCATCCGCTGACAAAATTCAGCGATATCGGCCTCATATCGTGAGTCGAAAGTGCCACTGCGGGGTTGGTGCTCCTGAAGTTTTTTTAGAAACTGTGCTTTTGCTGACATGTGTTCCTGCTAATGACGTCTTATAAATGGCTGTGCGGATCGAGATAGTTCTGTTGACGCATATGGCGGATGAGTACCCGCCCTTCCGGCATAAATTCGGTGCCGTAGCGCACCAGCCCGATGCCTTTCAACTCGGCATCAATGGCGTAGCGCAATTCGCCGGGGATCGACTGTTCCTGCATAACCACTTCAATTCTTTTCAGACGCGGCTCATATTTAAGCAGGACGTCTGAAAGCACGCGCATCAGTTGATGCGCGGTGCCCGGAAGCCCCTGCAAAATAGTCGTCATATCCGGCAGGCCAAAATCAGGAATGTGCGCCAGCGTACCCGCACGGCAATTAAGGATCCGCTGCATGTTGTCGAGCACCGACATGATCACCTGGTTCTGTTCACTGACCTGATTCAGATCGAGACCGCCGGTGAGCAGCAGAATTCGGACTTTACGCCCCCAACGGCGACCGTATAAGTTACGTATGGCGCTACGGATTTTAATGACCGTGACGTTACGGGGGGCGGTCTGTGCCACACGGTTTTCATCACCCGGCAGTGCGCTACTACGCTGCTCTTTCCAGCGATGAAACGTCTCCTGCATGTTCCTGACGATAACCTTCCCATAGCGGCTCAGCAGCAACACACACTAGACTGCGATAAAAATGCAGGCCTGTTTAAAGCGAGTATCAATACCGTATTGAGGGCCAAAGTGAATAACCAGCCAGCCGATAACAACAGAAATAAAGAGCACAATGCCCGTAAGACTCAGCCTGCTCCATGAAAGACCCGGCATCATTAATTTTCACTCCCTGGGGTAATGGTACTGACAAAATGATCCGTCCCGCAGGTGAACAGACCTAAAACAGGCGTTTTACTGATATTAACCACATCAGCAATCAAGGCCGCCAGCAGCCAGGCACCGCTTGGCCCCGGGATACCGATCCATTTTTCCAGCACACCGGTTTCTTCCGGTTTCCATGGGGCGTTATGCGCAGGACCAACCGTCAACAAGTTGGCAAACTGCTCATGCCAGGCTTTGTTGTCGCAAAAGAGGGTTGATGAGCGACAGGCTACGGTCTGAGTTTCGAGAAACAGCATCAGCTCATCTTTAAATGCCGTTAAATCAAGCGCCATAGGGCGAAGGATGCGGGTGGAGTGAGGTAGGAGATATTTCTGCGCGACATCATCACTGGTGAGTAACAACGCAGCCAGCCCATCTGAGTACGCTTCGCCACCATTAAGTTGTAGGATGACCAGTAAATCAACATCGAGAACCGGTTGCCTGAGGCGTTCTTCGACCCAGCCTACAGAAAGTGAATCTTTCATCGCAATATTCAGAGGGACAGACCGTTCTGGAAAAATAGATTTCCATACTGAAATAAATGACGTTTCCACCGTGGGAGACAGATCATCGGTCAACAAAGTGATGTTGAATGGCAAATCTTTCGGCAGGTTATTAATTGATTTTTCTATGCCTTTAATAAGAACGTTTATTGCACTTTCAGTTACCGGGTACTCTTCGGGAAGATAATCTATCCTGCTCGTCAGACCATATTGCTGAACCATTTCATTATGCATGCACGCCACAGAAACTTCATTCGGGAGAAAGATACAACTGCCAATCACTGCGAGATGGCGTTCAGCCCATGCTTCCCACTGCGTCTGCCCATATGCGGCTTCTTTTTGCAAAAACTGGTACTCAGCAACTTCTCGCCCCCAGAGCCATCCTCTGAGGCAAAACAGAAAAAACCAGCAAAGAAGCGGTGCCATTGAAAGCCACCAGATATTAAAACCTGATAAAATTCTCAACGTCCCGGACGCGTGCAAAACAAACAATAAAACACCGACGATAATGGCAAGAAGGCCACCTAATAACCAACCTGGTAGTGAAGGTGCTTCTGACAGTTCTCTGGTTGTTGCTTTAGTTCTTTCCCAGCTCATTTATTAACCTATTGCGCAATCCGGGGCACTTGAAATAACCTGACAACCGCACTGACATTTGCAGCCATCTACGACAACCGCTTTACCATCAGATGTCCAGTCAGCTGAGCCTTCAATAATAGGATTGGTGCCGTGGCCGTCAACAGGGCAACTCACCATATCACCCACAAGAGCGACTTTCTTATCATTAACAATCATGGTTGAAGATGCAGATATTACCGAACCACCATGTGTCGTTTTATCACCCAGTAGAACAAAACCTTTAGACATATAAGCTCCTTGCCGGATACTCAGCAAATTAGTATCAGAGTAAAATTTAATTAATTATCCTGGTTGCTACTGTTGTGTAGTTTCTTACACCACTGAATAACGCTATCAGTTTCAGTAGTATCTTCATACCAGGGGTCGAGTTTGGTTTTATCAAAGTCCTGACTTGTTTTTTCAGAGATTGAATTTGACACTTTTTTCATACAATAGAACTGTGTTTTATCGACATTTGCGCTGATTATATAGTCACAATCAAAATGCTTGTCATTACCAACATATTTCAACGTCATATTTTCGAACATAGCCGTACAAGCAGGGTTCTCTTTGACTATAGGCTGCAATGGATTAGGCTTGGAATTAGGATATATCATTCCATAGTAACCACTGTGTGAACCCGGGATATGCTTTAAATATAAAGTCAGCTCACCAGGCTCTTGAGATGCAACTTTTGACTCAGCTCGCTGGTATTGCCCCTGCATATTACCACATGCAGAATGCATGCTAGAAAATGCTAACATAGGAAAAAACGGAAACAGCATTATAATTAATTTCATTATTGCAATCCATGCTTGTAATTAATACTCACCATTCAAGTCAATACAAAAACAGGCCTCACCACCGACCATAAGGGTATTTTTTATTTTTGATAAAACTGATAGTTCCTTCAGTATATTTATAGCCACGTTTGAAACTTTAAATACACTTGCACATATCTAACCGATCACCTGAAACCGTCTGCACTAACACATTCGTCAAAGGAATATTCGGCTTACGATCATTCTGCAACCAGGCTCGAACCTTGCCTTCTGGCGCAAGACCAATAACCATAAAACGGTGATAGCGTTGTTCACCTTTCGCTCCGTTATGATATTTACTTTCAGCCTCTTCATAGGGAGCAAAATACGGTGTTAACATCTGTTTCCAGACATCGCCGCTAAAGGTGATTCGCGTCTCATAGATTTTTTTATCAATCACCGAGTCCCAACAAAAATGAATAAACTGTGGTGGATTTTTTGCTTTATTAAAATCAGGTATTCCACCACCTAATCCATCCTTTGCCCAATGACCAACACTTTCAGCGCTCGGGTGGCTTTGTTGAATAAATCGAACTTTTGCGGAATTGAATGATCAGATCACGCATCATTCAGGCAGCACAGGCATTAACGTGGCAAAGCATAAGTTCAGGATCACCAACTGGCACACCTACAACAAAGCCCTCATCAACCGTG
>DASXML010000010.1:0-85826 GCA_036495715.1 Scandinavium sp. | reverse complement strand
TGAAATCGGCGAGTCGGCATTCTGAAGACGAGGTCAGGCCGCCAGGGATGGCGGACTGAGGCGAAACGAGACAGGATGTCGAGACGAGCCGGCCTCAGGCTGAAGGGTGAAGGGTGAAGGGTGAAGGTGAGCGCAGTGCGAAGCACCGATTTCAATTGCGGGACCGGGGGGATTGCAAAGGGGAATTCGGTCATTCCCCTTTGCCCGTTCACGGATGAAAGTGCAGAGGTGTCTGCGGACATCAGGTGAACGGAAAAGCGACCACCGCGCTTAACTGACTGGCATTACGCCTAAGCGACCATTAATCTTGCTAACAAAGAAGGAAAAAACGTGATTTTTCCTTCTTTGTGGTTATCAGCCGAAAATCAATAAATTGATTTTCCTGGTTTTCTTATTTTATCGTCTGTCAGTCTGGTGAAAAATGCATGTTTATCATTTTTCTGAATGGCCGCCTAAGCGACCATTATCATTTTGCTGCGATTACTGCGCGGCGGCAGGTTTACGCGGCGGACGACGACGACGCGCAGCGCCATCGGCAGCTTTACGTGGCTGTTCGCCTTCGCTACGACGACCCTGACCATTGCCGGAGGCCGGTTTATCGCTACGACGAGCCTGACCGTTACCCGCTGGTTTGTCGCTGCGGCGCGCCTGACCACCGTCGTTACGACGTGGCTGGCCCTGACTCTGACCACCGCGGCCACCACGACCACCCTGACGACCATTCTGAATCGGCTCCGCCTGGATACTCGGATCCACTTCGTAGCCTTCCAGCGCAATACGCGGGATCTCTTTTTTCAGCAGACGTTCGATGTCACGCAGCAGTCTGTGTTCGTCGACACACACCAGCGACAGCGCTTCGCCCGTTGCCGCAGCACGACCGGTACGACCGATACGGTGCACGTAATCTTCCGGCACGTTTGGCAACTCGTAGTTCACCACGTGCGGCAGCTCTTCGATATCCAGGCCACGCGCGGCGATGTCGGTTGCCACCAGCACACGCAGATCGCCGGATTTGAAATCAGCCAACGCGCGAGTACGTGCACCCTGGCTCTTGTTACCGTGGATAGCGGCACTGCGAATACCGTCTTTGTTCAGCTGTTCGGCCAGATGGTTCGCGCCGTGTTTGGTACGCGTAAACACCAGCACCTGTTTCCAGTCGCCTTCGCCGATCATCTGGGACAGCAGTTCCCGCTTACGTTTCTTATCAACGAAATGCACGAGCTGGCTGACCTGCTCAGAAGCGGTGTTACGGCGTGCGACTTCCACTTCCAGCGGGTTGTGCAGCAGCTTCGAGGCCAGGGATTTGATTTCATCAGAGAAGGTCGCGGAGAACAGCAGGTTCTGGCGTTTCGCAGGCAGTTTTGCCAGCACACGACGGATATCGTGGATAAAGCCCATGTCCAGCATGCGGTCGGCTTCGTCCAGCACCAGAATTTCGACTTTATCGAGGCTCACTGCATTCTGGTGTTCCAGGTCGAGCAGACGACCCGGCGTTGCCACCAGCACATCAACACCGCCGCGCAGTTTCAGCATTTGCGGGTTGATGCTCACGCCGCCGAAAACGACCATTGAACGAATGTTCAGATATTGGCTGTACTCACGAACGTTTTCGCCCACCTGAGCCGCCAGTTCGCGGGTTGGGGTGAGGATCAACGCACGCACCGGGCGACGGCCTTTGGCATGCGGTTCTTCCTGAGACAGCAGTTGCAGCAGCGGCAGGGTAAAGCCCGCCGTTTTACCGGTACCGGTCTGGGCGCTGGCCATCAGGTCGCGGCCCTGCAGTACGCAAGGAATAGCTTGTTGCTGGATGGGGGTTGGCTGGGTATAACCCTGCTCTGCGACGGCACGCAGGATCTCAGGATTCAGGCCAAGGGTTTCAAAAGACATAACAACTCCGAACCGCCCCGACCATCGCAGGTATCGTTTTCAGGGTGATAGTGATAATTCGAAAAAACAAAAACGATAATGTCGCAAGATGCGCAGTGTAGCAGTTTTTGTGACGCACCGCATAAAATATCCCTCAACTCTTTTTCTGCGAAATAATTTACCGGTGGATGTGGACAGGGCGAAAAATCAGCCATCACATGAAATGATAGACGGTTTAATGATTAGAGACATGATGAGGACTAAGCAGATTTACCTGAAGGACGAAAGCTGTGGCCGCTACGGGTGATAGCGACCACGACGGGATCAGTGCCGTATGCGATGTTTCGGCGTAACGTGGCGTAGCCTCGTCATCCTTCACGCTACACTTTTATTGGTTTTCCTCACTCACCCCAATCGCATAGTTATCTATGCTCATGAGGATTCGCTGCGTCGCCGCCTCGATGTAACTTGAATGATTTAGCGGTTCTTTTTTTCTCTTTCACCAACAGTGAAAGAATGGCCGGTCCGGCAAGAATAACCACGCCAGCCAGGGCCAACAAGACGTTGTTTTGCAGCACGCGGGACAACAACCACAGGACAATCACCGCCGCGCCGAAGTACCAGGTGGTGGTAAGTTCTTCCAGAAAATCACCGATGTCGCGCCAGCGTTCTTCGTGGTGGCGCTGCAGTGCCAGCATCGATATCACCGTCACAGCATAAAGGACGCACAGCCCTAACCCCACGCGCACCAGCGCGCCGTGCATCCATCCCATCACCAGCGCTGCGACAACCAGCATATGCAAAATAATCTGCCAGCAGCTCAGGCCAGTGGTGACACGAATTCGTTGTTGCCACTTCATGTCTTCTCTCCCGAAGCATTTTCAACTGTTATTTAGAGTACCGAACTTTACGGAAAATTCCGTAACACCGCACCTTTTTGTGACGACTACTACACTATTTCATTCAGGATAGTGACACGGACAGGAGAAATATGACTCAGTCGTCGCCACATTTTTCATTAAAAATTTTGACGATCAACACACACAAGGGCTTTACCGCGTTTAATCGCCGCTTCATTTTGCCCGAGCTTCGTGACGCGGTGCGAGCCGTCGGCGCAGATATTGTCTGCCTGCAAGAAGTGCTGGGCGCGCACGATGCCTGGTCCCTTCGGGTCGAGAATTGGCCAAACACCAGCCACTATGAATTCCTCGCCGACACGCTGTGGAGCGATTACGCCTACGGGCGCAACGCGGTCTATCCCGAAGGCCATCACGGTAACGCGGTGCTGTCACGCTTTCCGATTGAACACTTTGAAAATCTGGACATTTCTGTTGGAGAAAGTGAAAAGCGCGGCCTGCTTTACTGCCGTATTGTGCCACCGGAACTGGCGACGCCGGTCCATGTGATTTGCGTCCATTTAGGGCTGCGTGAAGCCCATCGCCAGGCGCAACTCACCATGCTCAGCGAGTGGGTGAACGGTTTGCCGGAAAATGAACCCGTCCTCGTCGCGGGGGATTTTAACGACTGGCGACAGAAGGCCAATCTGCCGTTAAAAACGCAGGCCAGTCTGGAAGAAATATTCACGACAGCAATGGGTCGACCGGTACGAACCTTCCCCGTGCGTTTTCCTTTGCTGCGCCTTGACCGAATCTACGTCAAAAATGCCCATGCCAGCAGCCCGACGGCGCTGCCGTTGCGCGAGTGGCGGCATCTTTCCGACCATGCGCCGCTCAGTGCGGAGATCCACTTATGAAATGCGGCTGGCGTGAAGGCAATCAAATTCAGCTGTTGGAAAACGGCGACCAATACTATCCGGCGGTTTTCAGCGCGATTGAGAAAGCAGAACGTAAAATCATCCTCGAAACGTTCATCTGGTTTGAAGACAGCGTCGGCTGGCAGTTACACGATGCTCTCCTGAAAGCCGCGCAGCGTGGCGTACATATTGAAGTACTGCTGGACGGCTACGGTTCGCCGGATCTCAGCGATCGGTTTGTCGGTGAATTAACGACGGCAGGTGTCATTTTCCGCTATTACGATCCGCGCCCTCGCCTGTTCGGTATGCGCACCAACCTGTTCCGCCGGATGCACCGAAAAATTGTGGTGGTGGATGGCGTGGTCGCGTTTGTCGGCGGCATTAACTATTCCGCTGAGCACATGTCGGATTACGGCCCCGAGGCTAAACAGGATTACGCCGTGCGCGTGGAAGGCCCGGTGGTGCAGGACATTCTGCAATTTGAACTGGAAAACCTGCCCGGCAATGCCGAAGCGCGACGCTTCTGGCGGCGGCGTCATCGTCCGGAAGAAAACCGTACGCCAGGCGAGGCGCAAGCGCTGTTTGTCTGGCGTGACAATAACGAACACCGCGATGACATCGAGCGCCACTATCTGAAAATGCTGGCGAATGCGCGGCGGGAAGTGATCATCGCTAATGCCTATTTTTTCCCTGGCTACCGCTTGCTGCACGCGATGCGCAAAACCGCGCGTCGTGGTGTGCGGGTCAAACTGGTGGTCCAGGGCGAGCCAGACATGCCTATCGTTAAAGTTGGCGCGCAATTGCTGTATCGCTATCTGCTCAAAGGCGGTGTGCATATTTTCGAATACAAACGCCGACCGCTGCACGGCAAAGTGGCGCTGATGGACGATCATTGGGCGACAGTCGGCTCCAGTAATCTCGACCCGCTGAGCCTGTCGCTGAACCTCGAAGCCAATCTCATTATTCACGACCGCGAATTTAATCAGACCCTACGCGATAATCTCGACGCGATTATTGCCCAGGATTGCCAGCAGGTTGACCGCACGATGGTGCCGAAACGCAGCTGGTGGAATCTGGGTAAAAGCGTGGTCGCATTCCACTTCCTGCGCCATTTCCCGGCGATGGTCGGCTGGCTGCCCGCGCATACGCCGAAACTCGCGCAGGTTAGCCCACCGGTACAAACCACGCTTGAAGCACAAGACCGTATCGAGCCTGACAATCCAGGAGTAAAACCCTGATGAGCCACTCTCACCCACGCTGGCGGTTGGCGAAAAAAATTCTGACGTGGCTGTTTTTCCTGGCCGTTGCCGTACTGCTGGTGGTGTATGCACAGAAGGTCGACTGGCAGGAAGTATGGAGCGTCATCCGCGACTATAACCGCGCTGCCCTGCTTGGCGCCGTGGCGCTGGTTGTCGTCAGTTACTTGCTGTACGGCTGCTACGATTTACTCGGCCGCGCCTATTGCGGGCATAAACTGGCGAAGCGTCAGGTGATGCTGGTGTCGTTTATCTGCTATGCCTTTAATCTGACGCTCAGCACCTGGGTCGGCGGGATCGGCATGCGCTATCGCCTCTATTCACGCCTCGGGTTGCCCAGCGGCACCATCACCCGCATTTTTTCACTCAGCATCACCACCAACTGGCTTGGCTACATTCTGCTCGGCGGCGTTATTTTCAGCATCGGCGTGGTCGATTTGCCCGCTCACTGGTATATCCGCGATACCACGCTGCGAATGATCGGCGGCGGCCTGCTGTTGATGATTGCGGTTTATCTGTGGGCCTGCGCATTTGCAAAGCGCCGCCATTTGACGATTAAAGGGCAAAAGCTGGTCCTGCCATCGTGGCGATTCGCGCTGTTACAGATGCTGATTTCCAGCGCCAATTGGATGGCAATGGGCGCGATTATCTGGCTGCTGCTCGCTCAGGAGGTGAACTATTTCTTCGTACTCGGCGTGCTATTAGTGAGCAGTATTGCGGGCGTTATTGTGCATATTCCGGCGGGAATTGGGGTACTGGAAGCGGTATTTATTGCGTTACTGGCGGGTGAACAGACTTCGCAAGGCTCGATAATCGCAGCACTTCTGGCTTATCGGATGCTGTATTACTTTATTCCGTTAGCCCTGGCGACGGTGGCCTATCTGCTGCTCGAAAGTCGGGCGAAGAAACTGAAAGCGAAGAATCAGAAGGCGATGGCGGAATGAGAAGAGTCTAATTGATTGCCGGGTGGCGGCTGCGCCTGACCCGGCCTACAAAATCTGGCCACATATAGGCCGGGCAAGCTATGCGCCGCCCGGCACCACACACTAGCGGCGGTTACCCATGATACGCAGCAGCATCAGGAACAGGTTGATGAAATCGAGATACAGCGTCAGCGCACCCAGAATCGCGTATTTACGCAGGTTGCTACTGTCGCGAGTGTCGATCTGTTCGCCAATTCGTTTCAGTTTCTGGGTGTCGTACGCCGTCAGGCCCACAAACACCACCACACCGATATAGGTCACGGCCCACATCAGCGGCGTACTTTTCAGCCAAATGTTGACCAGTGACGCCAGAACGATACCAATCAGCGCCATAAACAGCATTTTACCCATGCCGGTCAGGTCGCGTTTAGTGGTGTAGCCGTACAGGCTCATCGCGCCGAACATTCCCGCCGTCACGATGAAGGTGCTGGCAATAGAACTGTAGGTATAGGCGATGAAAATACTGGAAAGCGTTAGCCCCGTTAGCGCTGAATAGAGCATAAACAGGGTCGTCGCCATGCCCGCGCTCAGGCGCTGAACCATCCCAGACAGCACAAACACCAGCGCCAGTTGGGCGATGATCAGGCCAAAGAACGTGATTTTGCTGGAGAAGATGAACATCATCACTGCCGGTGTGCTTGCCGCGAACCAGGCAACGAATGCCGTCAGCAGCAGCCCGCAGGTCATCCAGCCGTAAACCTGCGCCATGTAGGTCTGCACGCCAGAGCGTACCTGTACTATTGAATCGGGACGCGTGTATCGGTCCATGATGAATACCTCAGATAAAAGGTGTGTGTTCTGTAAGCGTATCACAAGCGCAATCAGCGCATAGATGAAAAAGGTGTTTTACCAGCGCTTGGCCGCTTCCTGGTCGCTTTCGCGGGACTCAACCCAGCGCTCGCCTTCCGGCGTGGCTTCACGTTTCCAGAACGGGGCGCGGGTTTTAAGGTAATCCATGATGAATTCCCCGGCGGCAAACGCGCTCCCGCGATGTACGCTGGTGACGCCGACAAAGACGATTTCTTCGCCCGGCCACATTTCACCGATGCGGTGAATAACCGAAATGCGCCCCAACCGCCAGCGCCCACGGGCTTCTTCAACGATTGAAGCCAGCGCTTTTTCGGTCATACCTGGGTAATGTTCCAGGGTCAGTGCTTTCACGCTGTCACCGAGATTGTGATTGCGGACTTTGCCGGTAAAGGTGACTACCGCGCCATCTTCGTCGCGTTCAGCCAACCAGGCATATTCTGTACCCACATTAAAACGTGCGCAATCGACGCGGATCAGGGTCTCGCTCATGATTAGCCCCCTGTAACCGGTGGAAAGAATGCGACCTCATCGCCTTGTGCGAGAGGATGATCGGCACTCACCAGCGTCTGATTGACCGCCGTCAGCAATTTGCCCTCTTCCAGCGCCAGTTCCCAGCGAGAACCTTGCGCTGCCAACTGCTGGCGCAGTTGTTCGACGGTCGTCGCGTCGGTGTCCAGCGTTAAACTGTCGGTGCCAACTAACTCGCGCACCTGGGCGAAAAATAGAATTTTAATCATCTTTCTGTGCCCTGAAATCGCCGGATTTGCCGCCGCTTTTCGCCAGCAGACGAACCGGGCCAATCACCATGTCTTTTTGCACCGCTTTACACATGTCGTAGATGGTCAGCGCGGCAACCGACGCGGCGGTCAGCGCTTCCATTTCTACGCCGGTTTTCCCGGTCAGGCGGCAAAGTGATTCAATACGTACCCGGTTATGTTCGGGCTGCGCTTGTAGATTCACTTCGACTTTACTGAGCATCAGTGGGTGGCACAGCGGGATAAGATCCCAGGTTCTTTTGGCGGCCTGGATCCCTGCGATGCGGGCAGTGGCAAACACGTCACCTTTGTGATGGCTGCCGTCGATAATCATCGCCAGCGTGTCTGGCAGCATGGTGACAAAGGCTTCGGCGCGGGCTTCGCGCACCGTTTCGGCTTTGGCGGAGACATCCACCATATGGGCTTCACCGGCGGCGTTAATGTGCGTCAGTTGCGACATGATTTATTTCTTCAAATGTGGGTGGAAATTACAGGGACGGGTACGCGCATCCAGCTGCGGGGCAATGATGTTTTCCCATGCGGTGCGGCACGCTTTAGTCGAACCTGGCATCGCGAAAATCAACGTGTTGTTGGCGACGCCTGCAATCGCGCGGGATTGCAGCGTAGACGTACCGATCTCTTCAAATGACAGCATGCGGAACACTTCACCAAAGCCTTCGACCTCACGATCAAACAGCGGTCGCAGCGCTTCCGGGGCCTGATCGCCTTCGGTAAAACCGGTGCCGCCGTTGATCAACACCACCTGCACATCGTCGCGGGCAATCCATGCAGATACCTGCGCGCGAATGGCGTAGCGGTTCTCTTTCACGATGGCTTTTTCAACAACAGAGTGGCCCGCGTCATGCGCACTGTCGTGCAGATAATGACCAGACGTGTCGTCCTCTTCGCCGCGACGGCTGGAGACGGTAAGAATAGCAATGCGGGTCGGGATAAATTCAGCACTGACCTGGCTCATAAAAAAATCTCCTTATTCTTCTAACGGCTCAGCCGCCGATATACGAAAGATTCTGCGTAATGCCGGTCTGGCCCTGATGCAGGAAATGGGTCTGCTTTTTCTGCGCCAATGCTGCGGAAATTCGCGCTTCAAGCTCAGGCTGCTGTGCGTCTTCAGCGAGCAGATCGCGAAGATCGACGCCGCCGTCACCGAACAGGCACAGATGCAGTTTTCCGGTCGACGAAACGCGCAGGCGGTTACAGCTGGCACAGAAGTCTTTTTCATAGGGCATGATTAGCCCGATTTCCCCGGCGTAATCGGGGTGACAGAAGACCTGCGCGGGGCCGTCACTGCGCTGACGAATCTGGTGGATCCAACCTCGTTTCAGCAGTTCTTCGCGCAGGACCATGCCGGAGATATGGTGTTTACGGAACAGGTCACTGCCCTCACCGGTTTCCATTAACTCGATGAAGCGCAGTTGAATGGGGCGAGGTTTGATCCAGGCAAGAAAGGTGTCGAGCTGGTGGTGGTTCACATCACGCATCAGCACGGTGTTGACCTTCACTTTGGCAAAACCGGCGTCAAAGGCCGCGTCGATTCCGTCCATGACCTGCTGAAATTTATCTTGTCCGGTAATGGCCTGAAACTGGCGGGCGTCGAGGCTATCAACGCTCACGTTGACGTGGGTCAGCCCCGCATCACGCCAGTTTTGCGCATCACGCGCCAGACGATAGCCGTTGGTGGTGACCGCTATCTGGCGGATCGCGTCGTTTTCACGCACGGTGGCAATGATGTCGGTAAAATCACGACGTAATGAAGGTTCGCCGCCGGTCAGACGCACTTTTTCAGTGCCCATGGCGGAAAACGCGCGGGTCACGCGACGCACTTCATCGACGGAAAGAAAGCCGTTGTTACTGACCGCACCCGGTTTGTAACCGTCGGGCAGGCAATAGGTGCAGCGGAAATTGCACACATCGGTAATCGACAAACGCAAATAGTAAAACTTGCGTGCGAATGCATCGGTAAGTTGTGGGGCCATACACCTTTCCAAATAAGGGAGGCACAGTCATTTCTTCCTGTACCCTGGTGACATCGTCACGGCCAGAGCGCCATATCCGTAAACTTAGGCGCTAAGGCTAGAGTGTAGCTTCTGTTTTTTTCAGAAGCGGGTTATGCCGATAGTAGCGTGTAAATGGCACTTCCGCCATTTTGCCCTTTCGCTATATAATCTTATACATAGCGACCTGATCGTGCACTTTCGCTACAGAATACGCAAAAATCATGCTTTTGCATTGATATGTGTCATTCTGGCGAGATCTGACCATCGTCTTTTAGAGGGTGTTACGCTAAGGTGGTGTCGTGCGTCTTTAATAAGGAATTTTATGCGTAATCGTACTTTTGCGGATCTCGATCGTGTTGTCGCCCTCGGCGGCGGGCATGGTCTGGGGCGAGTCATGTCTTCTCTCTCCTCGCTGGGTTCGCGCCTGACAGGTATCGTCACCACCACGGATAATGGCGGGTCTACGGGCCGCATTCGCCGTGCTGAAGGCGGGATTGCCTGGGGCGATATGCGCAATTGCCTTAACCAGCTCATCACCGAACCGAGCGTTGCCTCGGCGATGTTTGAGTACCGTTTTGGCGGTAATGGCGAACTTTCCGGGCATAACCTCGGAAATCTGATGTTAAAAGCGTTGGATCACCTGAGTGTGCGGCCTCTGGAAGCGATCAACTTGATCAGAAATCTGTTGAAAGTCGATGCCGCACTGATACCGATGTCGGAAGTCCCGGTTGATCTGATGGCGATTGACGACGAAGGCCATGAAATCTACGGTGAAGTCAATATCGACCAATTAAAGCTACCGCCCACAGAACTGATGCTGACGCCGTCTGTCCCAACAACCCGCGAAGCGGTTCAGGCCATCGCCGAAGCGGATTTGATTTTGATTGGTCCTGGCAGTTTTTACACTAGCCTGATGCCGATATTGCTGCTGGATGAAATGGCGCAGGCCTTAAGAAGAACCCCCGCGCCGATGGTGTATATCGGTAATTTGGGACGTGAACTGAGTCCGGCCGCCGCCAGTCTGTCGCTAAAAGACAAACTGGAGATCATGGAACATTATGTCGGTAAACGGGTGATTGACGCCGTCGTCGTCGGGCCAGCGGTAGACGTTTCTGATATGCGCGATCGGGTCGTGATCCAGTCGCCGCTTGAGGCCAGCGATATTCGCTACCGCCACGACAGGCACCTGCTGCGCGAGGCGCTGGAGCAGGCCATTCAGGCTTTAGGCTAAAAATGCGGCTCCCGGTTGCGTCGCTGCAATCGGGTTGTTTGCTTCACTGAATATCCTTATGATTACCGCGCCTTTCGTACAGTTTTAGGCCTTTCCTTAATTTCTTAAGGTTGTCTTAAAGCTCCCTTGTCATCATTGCGTCATCTTATTCTGCCGGATACCCGTGATGTCACGATTCTCCCTTCGTCGCCCTGCGATGGGGCACATTTTCTACTTGATGCTGTTTGCCCTGTATATCTCGCTGTTCCTCAATATCAGCTTCTACAAACAAGCGTTTGCCCTGTTGCCCGTTGATTCGCTGCACAATGGTTTGGTGTTCGCCACCATGCCCATCGTCGCGTTCTGCGTCATCAATATCCTTGTCACTCTGGCATCATTTTTATGGCTTGAACGACTGTTAATCAGCCTGTTTATTCTGGTCAGCGCCGCGGCGCAGTACTTCATCATGACCTTTGGCGTGGTGATTGACCGCTCGATGATCGCTAACATTATCGACACCACGCCAGCTGAAAGCTTTGCGCTGATGTCGACGAAAATGGTGCTGACGCTGCTGCTCTCCGGCTTATTCGCGGTGCTGATCGCCTGGTGGATCCGCGTGAAAAAACCGCTGAGCGCCTGGAAGAGCATCGCATTGCGCGTCACCAGTATCGTGATTTCCGCGCTGCTTATCGTGCTTATCGCCCTGCTCTTTTATAAAGATTACGCGTCGCTGTTCCGTAATAACAAAGAACTGGTGAAATCGCTGAACCCGTCGAACAGCATCGTGGCCGTCAACTCCTGGTATTCCCATAACCGCCTGGCGCATTTACCGCTGGTGCGTA
This sequence comes from Scandinavium sp., assembly GCA_036495715.1. GTDB lineage: Bacteria > Pseudomonadota > Gammaproteobacteria > Enterobacterales > Enterobacteriaceae > Scandinavium. The sequence goes on along the minus strand of DASXML010000010.1, from coordinate 74,336 downwards.
TTGGCGAAGACGCGACGCAAAATCCCGTCATGAAAAATGGCCCGCGTCACAATCTGACCATTCTGGTGCTCGGTGAAACGTCCCGCGCGGATAATTTCTCGCTGGGCGGTTATGCCCGCGAAACCAACCCGCGCCTGAAACAAGATAATGTGGTTTATTTCCCGAACACCACGTCCTGCGGTACAGCGACGGCGATTTCCGTGCCGTGTATGTTCTCTAACATGCCACGTGACCACTATGACGAACAGCTCGCACAGCATCAGGAAGGCCTGCTGGATGTGATTCAGCGTGCCGGTGTAAACGTGCTGTGGAATGAAAACGACGGCGGCTGTAAAGGTGCGTGCGATCGTGTTCCACATCAGGACATGACGCGTCTGGATCTGCCGGGTCAATGCATCAACGGCGAGTGCTACGACGACGTGCTGTTCCACGGTCTGGAAGACTATATCAACAACCTGAAAGGCGATGGCGTCATCGTCTTACACACCATCGGCAGCCACGGCCCGACGTATTACAACCGTTACCCGAAAGATTTGCGGACTTTCTCACCGACCTGCGACAGCAATGAAATTCAAAACTGTTCGAAGGAGCAGTTGGTCAATACCTACGACAACACCATCGTGAACGTCGATTACATTGTCGATAAAGCCATTAAATTATTGCAGTCAAAACAGAACACCTTCACCACAAGCCTGGTGTATCTGTCCGATCACGGTGAATCATTGGGCGAAAACGGTGTGTATCTGCACGGTCTGCCGTGGTCCATTGCGCCCGATACGCAAAAACACGTGCCGATGCTTATCTGGCTGTCCGATGATTATCAGCAGCGCTATAACGTGGACTATACGTGCCTGAAAAACCACGCCAGTGCGAACCACTATTCCCACGATAATCTGTTCTCAACCATGCTAGGCTTGGCGGGCGTGAGTACCAAGGAATATCAGACGAGCGACGATATTTTGTCGCCGTGCAGAGGAGCGAAGTAAATGAAAGTGCTGGTGGTTGAAGACGATTCACTATTGCTGCAAGGGCTTATTCTCGCGATGCAAAGCGAAGGCTATGTCTGCGATGGCGTGACGACGGCGCACGAAGCTGCGCTGTGTCTTGCGAACGGGCACTACAGCCTGATTGTGCTCGATCTCGGTTTACCCGACGAAGACGGTCTGCAGTTTTTGGCCCGCATACGTCGCGAAAAAATCAGCCTGCCAGTGCTTATCCTTACCGCGCGCGATACCGTTATCGATCGCATCACCGGGCTGGATACCGGTGCCGATGATTATCTGGTTAAACCTTTTGCGCTTGAAGAGCTGAACGCCCGTGTTCGCGCTCTGCTGCGCCGCCATAATAACCAGGGCGATAACGAAATCAGCATTGGCGAGCTGAAACTCAACGTCACCCGCCGGCTGGTATCGTTGGGCGACACCCAGCTGGAATTGACGCCAAAAGAATACGCCCTGCTCTCTCGACTGATGACTAAAGCCGGCAGTCCGGTACACCGCGAAATTCTTTATAACGATATTTACAGCTGGGACAACGAGCCGTCGACCAACACCCTGGAAGTGCATATTCACAACCTGCGAGAAAAAATCGGCAAGTCCCGCATCCGTACGGTACGCGGCTTCGGCTACATGCTGGTGAAAACCATCGAGGATGCCTAAATGAATTTGCCATTCTTTCGCGACGTGCAATGGACCATGCGCCACCAGTTATTACTGACGATTGCCAGTATTTTGCTGGTGTGTCAGGTGATAAGCGTGTTCTGGCTATGGCACGAGAGCCAGGAGCAAATTCAGCTGCTGGTACAAAGTGCCATCAATGGGCATAACAACCGCAAACACATCGAACACGAAGTGCGTGAAGCCGTCGCCAGTCTGCTGATCCCGAGCATGCTGATCATCGGCCTGGCACTGTGGATCTGCTTGCAGGCAGTGAAACGCATCACCCGCCCTTTGTGGGATTTACAGCAGGAACTGAACAGCCGCACGCCGGATAATCTCCAGCCCATCGAATTACCCCAATCAGTCAGCGAAGTAGACGCCGTAACGTCGGCTATCAACCAGCTTGTCGAGCGCCTGAATCAGACGCTCGAGCGTGAGCGCTTGTTTACCGCCGACGTGGCACATGAGCTACGCACCCCGCTTGCCGGATTACGTTTACATCTCGAACTGATGGCGAAATCCCACAGCGTCATGGTTGAGCCGCTGTTACAGCGTCTGGATCAGATGACGGAAAGCATTGCGCAACTGTTGCAACTGGCGCGCGTGGGCCAGTCTTTCTCTGCGGGAAGTTATCAGCAAGTGCCGTTAGTCAAAGAAGTGATTTTGCCGATTCAGGGTGAACTGGAAACGATGCTGGCGCAGCGCGGACAAACGCTCTGTTTGCCAACCGAAGATCATGATGTGACGGTATCCGGCGATGCCACGCTGATGCGTGTGCTGCTGCGAAATTTGGTGGAAAACGCCCACCGCTATAGCCCTGAAAACTCGACCATTACGGTCGTCGCTGAAGCGGGAATGTTAGCGGTTGAGGATGAAGGTCCAGGCATTGATGAAGCCAAAAGCGGCGAACTCAGCAAAGCGTTTGTGCGCATGGACAGTCGTTACGGTGGAATTGGCCTTGGATTAAGCATTGTCACCCGCATAGCACAATTGCACGATGCGCAGTTCTTCCTGCATAACCGTAAACCGGGTCCAGGGGTTAAAGCGTGGGTCAAATTTCCGCGACGAGCGCGTTAATCAGTAGGTCAGGATCCACTGGTGGAAAAAGCCAATCACGATCGCAAAAGTAGCGAGTACGGTCAGAAGGGTTAAGACATTTTCTTTTTGCATGGCGCTATCCTCATAAGTATGAAAACAGTGTCGCCGAAGAAGATTAACTGAACATTAAGACCCCGCCGAGAATAAGTGAGCGGGGTCTTGTTTTAAGAAAAGAAACGACTTTACGACGCCGCGATAAACAAATCTCGCAGCTGATGTAAACGGTCACGAACTTCCGCCGCTTCTTCAAATTCAAGATTCTGCGCATGCTTCATCATCTGCGCTTCAAGCTCATTGATTTTCTGCTGCAACGCTTTCGGTGACAGCGCCGCGGCCTGTGACTCTTCTACCGACTTTGACTTACCGCGCCCTTTGCCGCGCGTTTTCGCCAGGCTTTCGCCCAATGACAGAATATCGACCACTTTCTTGTTCAGGCCCTGCGGGACAATGCCGTTCTCTTCATTGTGCTGCTGTTGTTTTTCGCGACGACGCTCGGTTTCACCCATCGCTTTCGCCATCGACGCGGTTATTCTGTCGGCATAGAGAATCGCTTTGCCGTTGATGTTACGCGCCGCACGCCCGATGGTCTGAATCAGTGAACGCTCCGAACGCAGGAACCCTTCTTTATCGGCGTCCAGAATCGCCACCAGCGACACTTCCGGCATATCGAGGCCTTCCCTCAACAGGTTGATCCCCACCAGTACGTCGAACTTGCCGAGGCGTAAATCACGAATGATCTCCATACGCTCGACGGTATCGATGTCCGAGTGCAGGTAACGCACGCGCTCGCCGTGCTCTTCAAGGTACTCGGTTAAGTCTTCTGCCATGCGTTTGGTTAACGTTGTCACCAGCACGCGCTCGTTAATCTCAACGCGCAGGCGAATTTCCGACAGCAGATCGTCGACCTGCGTGCCGACCGGGCGCACTTCAATAATCGGATCCAGCAGGCCGGTTGGACGCACCACCTGATCGACAATCTCATCACCGGACTTCTCCAGTTCATAATTCCCCGGCGTCGCGGATACGTAGATGGTTTGCGGGACCAGGGCTTCAAACTCTTCGAATTTCAGCGGACGGTTATCCAGCGCCGATGGCAAACGGAAACCGTACTCCACCAGCGTCTCTTTACGCGCGCGGTCGCCACGGTACATCCCGCCGATTTGCGGCACGGTAACGTGGGATTCATCGATAACCAGCAGGCCATCGGCGGGCAAATAGTCAAACAGCGTCGGCGGTGGCTGGCCCGGCCCGCGCCCGGAAAGGTAGCGTGAATAGTTTTCGATGCCCGAGCAATATCCCAGTTCGTTCATCATCTCCAGATCGAACTGGGTACGCTGAGAGAGGCGCTGCTCTTCCAGCAGTTTGTTATTTTCCAGCAGCACTTTGCGGCGGTCGACCAATTCGACTTTGATCTCTTCCATCGCCTGCACAATACGCTCGCGTGGCGTGACGTAGTGCGTTTTCGGGTAAACCGTAAAGCGCTGAATAGTGGATTCCAGATGCCCGGTCAGCGGGTCAAACAGCGACAGCCGCTCCACTTCCTCATCAAACAGTTCAACGCGCAGCGCAATATCGTCAGATTCCGCAGGGAAAATGTCGATAACTTCGCCGCGCACACGGAAGGTACCTCGCTGGAATGCCTGATCGTTACGGGTGTATTGCAGTTCAGCCAGACGGCGCAGAATCGAACGCTGGTCGATTATCATGCCGACGGTGAGGTGCAGCATCATCTTGAGGTACAAATCCGGGTCACCCAGACCGTAGATAGCAGAAACCGATGCCACCACAATCACGTCACGACGTTCAAGCAGGGCTTTGGTCGCCGACAGACGCATTTGTTCAATGTGCTCGTTTACCGAGGCATCTTTTTCGATAAAGGTATCCGAACTTGGAACGTAGGCTTCTGGCTGGTAGTAATCGTAGTAGGAGACAAAAAACTCGACTGCGTTGTCGGGGAAGAACTCTTTCATCTCACCATAAAGCTGTGCCGCCAGGGTCTTGTTCGGGGCCAGCACCATTGTTGGGCGCTGGAGATCGGCAATCACGTTGGCGATGGTAAACGTTTTCCCTGAACCGGTTACGCCGAGCAGCGTTTGATGAGCGAGGCCATCTTCAAGCCCCTCTTCCAGACGACGAATGGCCTCGGGCTGATCGCCAGAAGGACGAAATTCAGAATTCAGTTTTAACGGTTTACTCATGAACGACAACCTGGTGAAGGGTAAACGGGCAGACGATTAATTCTACTCTTCGCACCAAAATTTGCCAATAAGAAATACTGGATAAAAAAACAGTAACACATTATCGTATCTGTGTTACCGCTTCCACAAGCAAGCAACTGCGGCGAAAATTTCCCCTGCGACAAGATAAAACACCAGGCAAACAGGGTTATCCCCAGAACATTACCGTATTTAACATTTGTCAAGATGCGTAATGCATCTTTAGTGGCGGCGAGTGACACTTTTCTTACAGCCATTGATTTTATTGAACGCATTGATATAAAAAGAAAATATCGAAAAGCCGCGTTTCGCATCAATTTACGCGCAGGCCGCGTATCCTCTCGCCTATCGCAAGTTCTCTAACTCTAATGCACATAGTTATCCACAGAAATAGTGGATAACTATCCTCAGCCCAACGCCCCTGCTACTCGCACAAAACACACCGCAATGATCCGGGCACTCAATAAAAATTATTTATCGCTATTTTTTGTCTTTAATCATCAAAAAACCCCCTCGTTGCGCAATGAGAGATTGCTCACAAAAGCCGCTTATCCTCTGCACCACAAGCCAACATATTGATCCTTTTTGCCGCACTGGAAGCGTGCAAAGATGATGCTAATCCCCCGGTGTGACCGGCTTTCTTTAGGATTAAATCCGAAAAAGAGGTCACTTCAATCAGTGTTCTTTCTTCTGGCAAGGGAATTGCACACTCTTTTCGTCGATACCGGCAAAACGTAAGGAAGAGTCGATGTTGAGTCTGCGCGCAGTGAATCACTATTACGGTAATCAGCATATTCTGTGGAATGTCGATCTTGACCTTGCGCCAGGCGAGTGCACGTGCCTGTTAGGGTTGCCAGGGATGGGCAAGACGACGCTGGTAAACTGCATCGCTGGCTTTCAGGCCGTCGAAAGCGGCAGTATTTCTTGGCAGGAGGCCAACGGCCCGCCCTGTGATTTGCTCAGCCTTGCGCCCCCACTTCGGGCGGCGATGGGCATCGGCTACGTGCCACAGGACAAACGCATTTTCTCGCAGATGACGGTAGAGGAGAATCTACAGATTGCGATGATGGCGGGAAACGAAGGCAGCGGCGCGTTCAGCAGTGATATTTTCGACCTGATGCCGGCGCTTTACCCGCTGCGTCAGGTGAAAGGCGCAGCCCTCTCTGACGATGAGCAATATCAGCTGGCGCTCGCCAGCGCCCTGGTGACAAAACCGAAACTGCTGATCCTCGACGAACCGACGCGCGGTATGGGCCAGGGAATTATGCATAAGCTGGGCGAATGCCTGCTGCGCCTGAATCGCGAGGTAGGGCTGACGGTGCTGCTCGCCGAGCAGCACCTGCCGTTTATTCGTCGGGTGGCGGATAAATTCTGCCTGCTGCACCGTGGCCGTAACGTGGCGCAAGGTGCGGTCAATCAGCTCGATACCCGGCTGCTGGAGCAGTTTATGACGCCGGACGAAGCGCCGTAAGGTCGAGATACTGGCCCGGTTCGGCGGCCTCTGGCCCTTGTTCAAAATAAGGAATCTCACCGAGCAGCGGCGCGGGCAGCATTCGCGTTAATGTCTCAAGGTATTCGCGGTGGCGCTTCCCCTGTGGGATAACGTCATTGGCAATCCAGCCCACCAGCCGCAGGCCCGCCTGTTCGACCGCCTGCGCCGTCAGCACCGCATGGTTGATGCAGCCAAGCTTCACGCCCACGACGAGGATAACCGGCAACTGTTCAGCCTGTACCCAATCGGCAAACGTGCAATCGGCTGAAAGCGGTGTAAACCAGCCGCCCGCCCCTTCCACCAGCACCCAATCAGCCTTATGTGACAACGCCTGTAGCCCGGCAGACAGCGTATTTGCATCAATCGGTCGCCCTTCGTCCTGACTCACGATATGTGGCGATGTAGGCTCTGCGAAGGTATACGGATTGACCTCATCATAGTCCAGCGCTACGCCGCTGTTGCGTTGCAAAGACAGCGCGTCGCTGTTGCGCAACCCCTCGGCTGTCATTTCACTGCCGGACGCCACCGGCTTGTAACCTGCGGTACGAAATCCGGCACGGTTCGCCGCCTGCAACAACGCACAGCTGGCGACGGTTTTACCGACCTCGGTGTCGGTTCCGGTGACAAAAAAGCGTTCAGTCACGGTCAATCACTCCTGTAAAAATATGGTACGTCAGGGCGCAGCGCCCCTGTTGTTTAGGCCACGCCAATTGCAACTGCTGCAAATGGTGGCGCGTCAGGGTTTGCGCCGCCCTGCCTTCGTGCAGATGCGTCGCGCCAATGCCTTTCAGCGAACGCATCGCGCTTAGGGCATCGTCGAAGGTCACACTTAGCGTATGAATCTGCTGCTGACAGCGATAACCGGTTAATGCTGCGAGGATTGCACTTTCGGTTAAAAATCGGTTGGCGTGCGGCTGGCGGTCAATCGCCTGCCACGCCTGATTCAGCTCCGGCAGCGAATCCGCCACCAGCGTGCTGAACGCGACACATCCCCCCGGACGCACCACGCGATAAAGCTCGCTCAGTGCCGATGTCAGCGATTCGCACCACTGCACCGCCAGATTGCTCCAGGCTAAATCGTACTGCCCGTCAGTAAGCGGCATGGCTTCAATATCGGCTTGCACATAATGCTGCGCCGAGTTCTGCCGTAGCGCCTCTTCCAGCATCGATGAAGAGAGATCCAGCGCCGTCACGTTGCTCCCCGTTCCCGACCAGAAGCGGCTCATACTGCCCGGCCCACAGCCCGCGTCGAGCACCTGCGCAAACGCGCGCGGTGGAAGCTGCGCCAATAACGCCGCCGCACTCTGGCGCTGGAGTTCATCGTGTTGTTGATACTGGCTGGCGGCGCGACCAAACGCCGCCGCAATCGCCGGTTTATTCACGGGTGGCATGTAGCACCTCCAGTAACGTATCGATATCGTCATGCTGATGCGCAGCCGTCAGCGTCACACGCAAGCGTGCAGTGCCTGCGGGTACGGTGGGCGGGCGAATCGCCGTCAGCCAGCATCCCGCTTCACGCGCGCGTTCCGCCAGCCGTAAAGCACGGCTGTTTTCGCCGACGATCAGCGGCTGAATGGCACTATTCGAAGACGTTAATTGCATGTCAAGTTGCTCTGCGCCCTGGCGAAAACGCGAGATACGGTGACGCAACGCCTGCCGCCGTTCCTCGCCTTCCTCACTGCGGATCGCTCGCAGCGCCGCGCTCAGCGCCACGGCCTGCGCGGGTGGCATACTGGTGCTGTAAATCAGATGACGGGCGAATTGCAGCAGATAATCCGCAGTTTCTTCACGACATAAAACCGCCGCGCCGCTCAGGCCAAAGGCTTTGCCAAAGGTCACCACCAGCAGATCCGGTTTTACGTTCTGTTCAGCACAACTCCCACGCCCTTCATCGCCATTCACCCCAATCCCGTGGGCGTCATCGACCAGCAACCACCCGCTGGCAGCGCGGGTTACTGCCGCGATGTCAGCCAGTGGCGCACTGTCGCCGTCCATGCTGAATATGCCTTCTGTCACCGTCAACTGCAGCCCATCCACGGGTTTCGCCAGCAGATTGGCCAGTTGCTCGCTGTCGTTATGCGCGAAGCGTCGCAACTGTGCCGAACTGTGGCTAGCCGCTTCCAGCAACGACGCGTGGCTGAGTCGGTCGGCCACAATGCGATCGTTTTTGTGCATCAACGCCGCGATCACCGCCTGATTGGCAGCAAAGCCCGAAATAAACAGCAGTGCGCGGGGAAAACCGAGCCATTCGGCAAGTTCCTGCTCAAACTGCTGATGCGCTTCGCTGTAGCCGGTGACGTGCCCGGAACCCCCGCTGCCGACGCCGTAACGTTCCGCGCCCTGCTGCCACGCGGCGATAATCTGCGGATGCTGACTCAAGCCCAAATAATCGTTGCTGGAAAAATTGAGCCAGCGCCCTTCGCCGCGCACCAGCCAGCGTCCCGCGCCGTGGCTAACGGGATGCCGCTGACGAAAAGCGTCGGCAGCTCGCCGTTCGTTCAGGGCGCTGTCGATACGTTGCTGCCAGCTCATACCGTCGCCGCGTTGTAATACGTTTCGGTATCCGGCGTCAGCAACGCCTGCTCCAGTTTTTGCTGCTGTTCGATATCACCCGACAGCACCGCCGTCTGCTGCGGATTGATCCCCAGTTTGCGGAACAGCAGCAAATCGTTATCTTCTTCCGGGTTCGGCGTGGTGAGCAGTTTGCAGCCGTAGAAAATCGAGTTGGCCCCCGCCATAAAACACATCGCCTGGGTTTGTTCGTTCATTTTTTCGCGCCCGGCAGAGAGGCGCACGTGGGAGGTCGGCATCATGATGCGGGCCACCGCAATAGTGCGAATAAAATCAAAGGCATCAACGTCTTCGTTGTTTTCCATCGGCGTGCCTTTGACCTTCACCAGCATGTTGATCGGCACGCTTTCCGGCGGCGTTGGCAGATTCGCCAGTTGCAACAACAGCCCGGCGCGATCGGTAACCGTTTCCCCCAGGCCCACAATGCCGCCAGAGCAGACTTTAATCCCCGCATCGCGCACTTTTCCGAGCGTATCGAGGCGCTCCTGATAGGTACGGGTGGTGATGATGTTGCCGTAAAACTCTGGCGAGGTGTCGAGGTTATGGTTGTAGTAATCAAGCCCCGCCTCCCCCAGGCGCTGCGCTTGTGTATCCGACAGCGTGCCGAGCGTCATACAGGCTTCAAGGCCCATTTCCTTCACACCCTTGACCATCTGCTCGAGATACGGCATATCGCGCTCGTGCGGTTTTTTCCACGCCGCGCCCATGCAGAAACGGGTCGACCCGGCATTTTTCGCTTTGCGCGCGGAGGTCAGCACCTCCTCCACTTCCATCAGGCGTTCGGCTTCCAGCCCGGTTTTATAACGCGCGCTCTGTGGGCAATATTTACAGTCTTCCGGGCAGGCGCCGGTCTTAATCGACAGCAGCGTACTGACCTGAACCTGGCGCGAGTCGAAGTGCTGACGGTGAATCGTCTGCGCCTCAAACAGCAGTTCCAGCAAAGGTTTATCAAACAGTTCAGTGACCTGCGACATTGTCCAGCGAGTGTGGTGAGCCATTGGCGTCTCCAAAAGGGGTTCAGTTGTTTCTCGGTTCGGTGTAGGATCGTAAACCTAAAACTTTTCAAAATGGTTTACAAGTCGATTATGACCCAGGACGATCTCGCTTTCGATCAACGCCACATCTGGCACCCTTACACGTCGATGACCGCCCCGCTCCCCGTTTACCCGGTGGTCGCGGCGCGTGGCTGTGAACTGGAACTGGCTTCCGGCGAGCTGTTGGTTGACGGCATGTCGTCATGGTGGGCGGCCATTCATGGCTACAATCACCCGCGCCTGAATACCGCGATGACGGATCAGATTGCGCAGATGTCACACGTGATGTTCGGCGGAGTAACGCACCCCGCCGCCGTGGCGCTGTGCCGCAGACTGGTGTCGATGACGCCAGATTCGCTGGAGTGCGTGTTCCTTGCGGATTCCGGTTCGGTGGCAGTGGAAGTGGCAATGAAAATGGCGTTGCAGTACTGGCAGGCCAAAGGCGAGTCGCGCCAACGTTTTCTCACTTTCCGCAACGGCTATCACGGCGATACGTTTGGCGCGATGTCGGTCTGTGATCCGGATAATTCGATGCACAGCCTGTGGAAAGGCTATCTGCCGGAAAACCTGTTCGCGCCCGCCCCGCAAAGCCGTTTCGACGGCGAATGGGATGAGATGGATATGGTGCCGTTTGCCCGCCTGATGGCGGCACATCGCAGCGACATCGCGGCGGTTATCGTCGAACCGATTGTGCAGGGCGCGGGGGGAATGCGGATGTACCATCCTGAATGGCTGCGTCGGTTACGCAAGATGTGCGACCGTGAGGGCATTCTGCTGATTGCCGATGAAATCGCCACCGGATTTGGCCGCACCGGCAAGCTGTTCGCCTGTGAACACGCGGGAATTGCGCCGGACATTTTGTGTCTCGGCAAAGCATTAACCGGCGGCACCATGACGCTGTCAGCGACGCTCACCACCCGCAAGGTGGCCGATACCATCAGCGACGGCGAAGCGGGCTGCTTCATGCATGGCCCGACGTTTATGGGTAATCCGCTGGCCTGCGCCGTGGCAGCGGAAAGTCTGGCGCTGCTGGAAGAAGGTCACTGGCAGCAGCAGGTGGCGAATATCGAAGCGCAGCTGAAACATGAACTCGCCGACGCGCGGACGTCTGAACAGGTGGCTGACGTGCGTATTCTGGGGGCTATCGGGGTCGTCGAAACCAAAGCGCCGGTGAACATGGCGCGGCTGCAAAAATTCTTCGTTGAGCAAGGGGTGTGGATCAGGCCGTTTGGCAAACTTATCTATCTGATGCCGCCATATATCATCACTCCGGCGCAGCTGACACGGCTGACGGACGCGGTGAAATACGCTCTCAATGACAACACGCTTTTTGCGTCCTGAGCTAAACTTCGTGATTATTCAGCACCCTGAAGGGCTACCCAAATGAAACTGATCAGTCACGATTTTAAAGATGGCGACAAATTGCCGCACCGCCAGGTGTTCAACGGCATGGGCTATGACGGCGATAATCTGTCGCCGCATCTGGCCTGGGATGATGTGCCCGCAGGCACCAAGAGTTTTGTCGTCACTTGTTACGATCCGGACGCGCCAACCGGTTCCGGCTGGTGGCATTGGGTGGTGGCAAATCTGCCGGCCGACACCCGCGTACTGCCACAGGGCGCAGGTTCGGGCATTGCCGACCTGCCGGAGGGCGCGATTCAGACGCGCACTGATTTTGGCAAGGCGGGTTACGGCGGCGCAGCTCCGCCGAAAGGCGAAACGCATCGCTACATTTTTACCGTACATGCGTTGGATGTGGTGAAATTAGACGTGGACGAAGGCGCGAGCGGGGCGATGGTGGGCTTCAACGTGCATTTTCACAGTATTGCCAACGCGTCGATTACGGCGATGTTTAGCTGAGATAATGTCGGGTGGCGGCTACGCCTTACCCGACCTACAAATTCCCTGCCGGGTGGCGGTTACGCTTGACCCGGCCTACACACCCCGTAGGCCGGATAAGCGCAGCGCCATCCGGCATTTTGTTACAACACCGAAGGCACCAGTTTCTGCAACTGGCCCTGCGCCAGCATCTCAATCGCCGCTTCGATATCCGGCGCGAAATAGCGATCCTGAACGTAGTGCGACACTTTTTCACGCAACAAATGACGCGCCTGCTCCAGCAATGGACTGGTGGTCAGCCCTTCACGCATATCAATCCCCTGCACTGCCGCCAGCCATTCCACCGCAATCACACCGCGTGTGTTATCGGCCATTGCCCACAGACGACGTCCGGCAGCGGGTGCCATCGACACATGGTCTTCCTGATTGGCAGAAGTGGGTAAACTGTCGACGCTGTGCGGGTGCGCCAGCGCTTTGTTTTCACTCGCCAGCGCCGCAGCCGTCACTTGCGCAATCATAAAGCCAGAATTCACCCCGCCATTTTTCACCAGGAACGGCGGCAACTGCGACATATGGCTGTCCATCAGCAGCGCGATACGGCGCTCTGCCAGCGAACCAATTTCAGCAATCGCCAGCGCAATATTATCCGCCGCCATCGCCACCGGCTCGGCGTGGAAATTGCCGCCGGAAATCACTTCGTTTTCATCGGCAAACACCAGCGGGTTATCGGACACCGCATTCGCTTCGGCCAGCAGCACTTCTTTTGCCTGACGCAATTGAGTCAGACACGCGCCCATCACCTGCGGCTGGCAGCGCAATGAGTACGGGTCCTGCACTTTGCTGCATTTAGCGTGTGACTGCGACACGGCGCTGGAATCGGTCAGCACGTGGCGATACAGTGCCGCCGCGTCAATTTGCCCGCGCTGACCGCGTGCGTCATGAATACGAGCATCGAACGGACGACGAGAGCCGAGCGCCGCCTCGGTGGTCAACGCCCCGCAAATCACCGCCGAGTTAAACAACTCTTCGGCTTCAAACAGGCCACGCAGGGCGAATGCAGTAGACGCCTGCGTGCCGTTGAGCAGCGCTAGCCCCTCTTTTGCCGCCAGCGTCAGCGGTTCAAGTCCGGCTTTTTTCAGCGCTTCTTTAGCTGGCAGCCATTCGCCGTTCCAGCGGGCTTTACCTTCACCGAGCAGCGTCAGCGACATGTGCGCCAACGGCGCTAAATCGCCAGACGCGCCGACGGAACCTTTCGCCGGAATACACGGGTACACCTCGTGATTCACCAGCGCCATCAGCGCTTCAATCACGCTCAGGCGAATGCCGGAAAAACCACGCGCCAGGCTGTTGATTTTCAGCACCATGATCAGGCGCACCATCGCGTCATCCAGCGCTTCCCCCACGCCTGCGGCGTGAGATAGCACCAGCGAACGCTGGAGATTTTCGAGGTCCTCGGTGGCGATACGCGTCGACGCCAACAGGCCAAAACCGGTGTTGATACCGTAGGCGGTGCGCCCTTCGGCCATAATCGCGTTCACGCAGGCTACGCTGGCGTTAATGCCTGCGATGGCGCTGTCATCAAGCGTCAACGTCTGCGGCTGACGGTGGATATCTTGCAACTGTGAGAGGGTCAGTTGGCCCGGAATCAGGTTAAGTGTGCTCATTTTTTCTGCCCCTGGGTTGCAGCAATCATCGGTAAATTCAGTCCTTGTTCAGCGGCACATTCTACCGCGATTTCATAGCCTGCGTCGGCATGACGCATCACGCCGGTGGCCGGGTCGTTATGCAGCACGCGGGCAATACGCGCCGCAGCCTCGTCGGTGCCGTCGCAGACAATAACCATTCCGGCGTGTTGTGAAAAGCCCATTCCTACCCCTCCGCCGTGATGCAACGATACCCAGGTTGCGCCGCTGGCGGTGTTAAGCAGCGCGTTCAGCAACGGCCAGTCGGACACAGCATCGGAACCGTCGCGCATCGCTTCAGTTTCGCGATTGGGGCTGGCGACGGAACCGGAATCCAGGTGGTCACGGCCAATCACTATCGGCGCGGACACTTCACCGGAGCGCACCATTTCATTGAACGCCAGGCCGAGTTTTTGCCGCCATTCGAGGCCGACCCAGCAGATACGCGCCGGTAATCCCTGGAAGCTGATACGCTCGCGGGCCATGTCCAGCCAGTGATGCAGGTGCTTGTCATCGCTGACAATTTCCTTCACTTTGGTATCGGTTTTGTAGATATCTTCCGGATCGCCGGACAGCGCCACCCAGCGGAACGGGCCGATGCCACGGCAGAATAACGGACGAATGTAAGCCGGCACGAAGCCCGGGAAATCAAACGCGTTGCTGACGCCCATCTCTTTCGCCATCTGGCGAATGTTGTTGCCGTAATCGAACGTCGGCACGCCCATTGCGTTGAACGCCAGCATCGCGCTGACGTGTACCGCCATCGACTCTTTTGCCGCTTTCACGGTGCCCTGCGGGTCGCTTTCAGCTTTCTGTTGATACGTTTCCCACGTCCAGCCCTGCGGCAGGTAGCCGTGCAGTGGGTCGTGAGCGCTGGTCTGGTCGGTAACCATGTCCGGACGCACGCCGCGTTTAACCAGTTCCGGCACCACGTCAGCTGCGTTAGCGCACAGCGCCACGGAAACAGCGCGACCTTCGGCGGTGTATTTTTTGATGCGGGCTAATGCATCGTCGAGATTGTCGGCCTGCTCGTCGATGTAACGGGTGCGCAGACGGAAATCAATGCGGCTTTGCTGGCATTCGATCACCAGCGAGCAAGCCCCCGCTAACGTTGCCGCCAGTGGCTGTGCGCCGCCCATACCACCAAGCCCTGCGGTAAGCACCCAGCGCCCTTGCAGGTTGCCGTCGTAATGCTGACGCCCGGCTTCGACGAAGGTTTCGTAAGTGCCCTGCACGATGCCCTGACTGCCGATGTAGATCCAGCTCCCGGCGGTCATCTGACCGTACATCGCCAGCCCTTTGGCGTCGAGTTCATTGAAGTGTTCCCACGTTGCCCAGTGTGGCACGAGGTTGGAGTTGGCGATCAGCACGCGCGGCGCATTGTCGTGGGTTTTAAACACGCCCACCGGCTTACCGGACTGCACTAACAGGGTTTCATCGTTTTCCAGTGTGGTCAGTGCTGCCACGATGGCGTCATAACAATCCCAGTTGCGCGCCGCGCGCCCGATGCCGCCGTAAACCACCAGCTCGTGCGGATTTTCCGCAACATCAGGGTCAAGGTTGTTCATTAACATGCGCAGCGGCGCTTCGGTGAGCCAACTTTTGGCAGTGAGTGTTGTGCCGCGTGGGGCGCGAATTTCCTGCGGACGGTATTTGTTCTGAGACATCGGGGAACTCCTGACGGATACGATGAAGATAGCAACTTATATACTTGTCTATACAATCATGCGCAAGCCAGGTGTTAACAAGTTCGATACATTTTTGCTATCTTGCGTCAGCAATCACGCTTTTGCTGAACATGGCAAATAGTCAAAATCATTCGCATGGCAGGAAGGCGGCGACGCAGCGACACATTCGTCGGGAACGAATTTGCCCGGCCATAGGCTGGCCCCCGGTGAGAGACAGGATGTCTCTCATTAATTCCCGGGAGCGTACCGAAGTACGTGACCGGGGTGAGTGAGGAAGGCAACGCGTCTGCCGCGGGAAGGATGAAGACTATTTACGAACCGAAGTGGCCCTGCAAACGGTAACGACTGCCCGGAAAAATCAGGCGAGCGTGGGACACGATGGTGGAGCGTGACCAGGTGCGACGACGGATCAACAGGCACGGATCGTGTTCATGGATGCTCAACAAGCGACACTCTTCGGCGCTAGCTTTCACCGCTTCGACGATGTGCTCCCCTTCGGTGAGCGGCGCTATCAGTGAAAGATAGTCATGCGCGGTGGTCGCGGTGTAATCCTGTTGCAGGTATTCCGGCACCACGGTGGCGTTCACGCAGCGATCTTCAATTTGCACCGGGACGTCATTTTCAAAATGCACCATCATGGAATGGAAAATGCGGGTGCCTTCCGCGACATTCAGGGCCTGCGCCTGCTGTTTGTTGGCGGGCGCTTCTTCCAGCAAGAGCACTTCACAGCGATGCTGGTGCTGACGGGCGGCAATTTCTTCGGCGATGCTGTGCACTTCAAACAACGCCGATTGCCCTTTCGGCTCGGCGACAAACGTGCCAACCCCCTGCAAACGCACCAACAGCCCTTCGTCGGTGAGTTCCCGCAGCGCGCGGTTGATGGTCATGCGGCTGAAACCAAACTGCGCCACCAGCTCCGCTTCAGAGGGGATGCGGTCATGCGGGCGCCAGATACCGGCGGCAATGTTGTCGCTGATTACGCGCTTGATCTTCTCATAGAACGGCGCAGGTGCGCCGTTTTGTGGTGAATACATGGGTCATCCTTTAAGGTTTCAGGTCCGCTCACGCCTGCCAGCAATGAACAATTTGCCAGGCCAGTCTGGCCGCCGTGCGGGCACCCTGTCCGTCTCTGTCGTAGTGCGGGTTGAATTCAACCAAATCAACCGCCTGCAGTTTGCCACTCTGACACAGCGGCATGACTATCCGCAACAAGATTGCCAGCGGGACACCTAACGCTGCGGGCGCTGATACGGCGGGCATTTCCCACGCCGGGAGCACATCGAGATCAATGGTCAGATAAATACGGTCATGTGCCGCAATCACCCGTTGCAGATCTTCCTGTAACGCAGAAGTTTGCGTATCCAGCAGGGTTAAATCTTCCAGCACCGTGACATTGCGCTGATGCGCCTCTTGCCACAGCGCCTGGGTATTCGCTGCCCGGCTCGCGCCATAACAGGTGTAACTAAAACGGCGGTTCTGGCTTTCACAGTGTAACGCCAGTTGGCGGAACGGTGTGCCGGACGTCGCCTCGGCGGCGTGACGTAAATCCAGATGTGCATCGAGATTCACAATCGCCACGTTTTCATCCGGGAACGCGTCAAGTACGCCTGAGCCATGACCAAAGGCCGTTTCATGACCGCCACCCAACACCAGGGTTTTCATCTGCGCACGCTGGGCCGCGAACACCGCATCATGAAGCGCCTGCTGGGCCGGTTCTAGTTTTCCCGGCTCTGCGTTCACATTGCCGAAATCGACCAGCCTGTCGTGCCCCTCATGGCTCGCCATGTTCGCCAATGCTTTACGCAGTGCGTCTGGCCCAAGTTGTGCGCCGGGCCGCCCTTGATTGCGTTTGACGCCTTCATCGCAGGCAAAGCCAATCAGCGCTATTTTCCCACGATGCTGCTCAGGCGCAAAGTCGCGCGTCACCGTTACCGTCTGAAAAAGACGTTTCGCGTCGGGCGATTCAGCGCTGTCATCGCGCCCTTGCCATAAATCGGGTGAAGTCGGTTGCCACAGTGTCATTGGCTCACCTCACCGCGGAACACGCGCTGCCAGAGCGGATTGCGCCCCGGTTCATACACCATTTCAACCGGATGTTCGGCATCCCAGATAACGAAATCGGCGACAAACCCCGCCGCCAGTTGACCGTGAGAATCCTGACGTCCCAATGCGCGCGCGGCATGGCGCGTGACACCGGTCCAGGCTTCTTCCGGCGTTAAGCCAAATTTCACACAGGCCATGTTCATCGCCAGATGGAGGCTGGCAAACGGGCTAGTGCCAGGGTTGTAATCCGTCGCCACCGCCATGGGGACGCCGTGGCGACGTAAAGCGTCAACGGGCGGTTTTTGCGTTTCGTTGAGGAAATAGAACGCGCCGGGGAGCAACACAGCCACGGTGCCGCTGTCGGCCATCGCCGCAACGCCCTCTTCACTTAAGTATTCAATATGATCGGCTGAAAGCCCTTTGTATTGGCTAACCAGCTGCGCGCCGCCGAGCGACGACAGCTGTTCCACGTGCCCTTTGACCGGAATATTAAGCACCTGCGCGGCACAAAACACGCGCTCGGTTTGTTCCGGCGTGAAGCCGACGTTTTCGCAGAAGGCATCCACCGATTTGAAAAGGCCTTCTTGCCACAGCGTCGGCATAATGTCTTCGCACACCAACGTGATGTAATCATCAGCGCGGCCTTTATATTCCGCAGGAATGGCGTGCGCCGCTAACAGCGTTGGGCTGATTTCGACCGCGTTATTCTGAGCGAGCTGCTGCGCGACGCGCAGCATTTTGCTTTCATTCTCGGCATCAAGTCCGTATCCGGATTTGATTTCAACGGTGGTCACGCCTTCACGCATCAGACGTTCCAGTCGCTGCTGTGCCAGCCGAGTCAGTTCTTCTTCACTGGCGGCACGCGTCGCCTGCACCGTAGAATTAATGCCACCGCCGTTCGCGCTGATCGTCTGGTAAGAAACCCCGTTCAGCCGCTGCTCCCATTCCGTGGCGCGACTGCCACCGAACACTAAATGCGTGTGGCAGTCGATGAGTCCCGGTGTCACCAGCCGCCCTTGCAGGTCGATACGCTTTCCTTTTATAGATCCCAGCGACGATTCAGGGATGATGTCGACGATGCGCCCTTCCCGAACAATAAGCGCGTGATGTTCCACCAAACCGTAAGGCTGGGGTTGTTTGGGATCGAAGGTCGCAAGCCGGGCGTTATGCCAGATTACGTTGCTATCAGCAGGTTCAGACATGAGCAGATCACTTGTCATGGGTTGTATAGACATTTATTGAATGCCGTGCGAGAGATGTCAACCTTCTGGCAGGATATGTTGCTTTTTTGTGATATTCCGCGCGAGACCGTTATCCCCCGTGAGCAACTTTTTTGCGGCATTGCTTTCCGTTTCGCTCAACTTAGTATAAAAAGTCAGGTTTTAGGGACTCTTTCCATTTAAATCAGCCTGGAGCACCATGAACACATTCTCGGTTTCCCGTCTGGCGCTGGCGCTCGCTTTTGGTGTGACGCTGACCGCCTGTAGCTCAACGCCACCCGATCAGCAGCCGTCAACCCAAGCCGCGCCGGGGACGTCTTCTCGTCCAATTCTGACTGCAGGCGAAGCGAAAAACTTCGTACAGGCGCATTATTTCACCACCATGGACGCCAATGCGGCCCCGTGGTCGCCTTCTGCCATCGCAACCCCGGCAAAAGCTGACTTCGTTGTTGGCCCTGCGGGGACTCAAGGCGTAACGCATACCACCATTCAGGCTGCCGTTGATGCCGCCATTGCCCGTCACAGCAGCTCGCGCACTTATATCGCCGTGATGCCGGGTGATTATCAGGGCACCGTCTATGTGCCAGCCGCACCGGGCAGCGTGACCGTCTATGGACTCGGTGACAAAGCGGAAGACGTGAAAATCGGTCTGGCTATCGATTCTGAAATCGACACCAACACCTGGCGTCGTCTGGTTAACCCGGCAGGCAAATACATGCCAGGCAAACCGTCGTGGTATATGTTCGACACCTGTCAGAGCAAGCGTGCCGCTACCGTGGGCGTAATGTGTTCTGCCGTCTTCTGGTCACAGAACAACGGTCTGCAATTGCAGAACCTGACCATCGCTAACAGCCTCGGCGACAGCGTTGACGCAGGGAACCATCAGGCTGTCGCACTGCGCAGCGATGGCGACCAGGTTCAGCTGAACAAGGTTAATATTCTGGGTCGTCAGAATACCTTCTTCGTCACCAACAGCGGTGTGCAGAACACACTGCAAAACGATCGCATCACCCGTACGCTGGTCACCAACAGCTACCTTGAAGGCGATGTCGATATCGTCTCCGGCCGCGGCGCAGTGGTGTTCGATAACACCGATTTCCACGTGGTGAACTCCCGCACACAGCAGGAAGGTTACGTGTTTGCTCCGGCAACCCAGTCCAACCTGTTCTATGGTTTCCTCGCCACCAATAGCCGCTTTAACGCAGCCGGTGACGGCGTGGCGCAACTCGGTCGTTCTCTGGACGTCGACGGCAACACCAACGGTCAGGTTGTTATTCGTGACAGCGCTATCAACGAAGGCTTCAACAATGCGAAGCCGTGGGCGGACGCCGCTGCCTCTAAACGTCCTTTCAGCGGCAATACCGGCGCTGAGAATGACAAAGGTGAGGTGGAACGTAACCTGAACGACACCAACTTCAACCGCATGTGGGAATACAACAACCGCGGCGTGGGAAGTTATGTTGTGGCTGAGCCGAAGAAATAGTCTGTTCGCCGTGACATTGCCCGGCGGCACTTCGTTTGCGCGGGCCTACGGCAACAGCAGGCAGTCCGCTCAAATACATAAAAAACCTCGCTTCGGCGAGGTTTTTCTTTATCTACAGAACGTTGGTTTAGTGCGCGTTAACCACCACCCACATCGGGCCTTGGCCGACGGCATAACGCCCTTTCTCTTCCAGCAGCCCCTGTTCGCCCTGAATCTCATACACCGCGATGTGATGCGATTTCTGACCGGCGGCAATCACGAATTTTCCACTGTGATCGATATTGAAACCACGCGGCTGCGTTTCTGTCGGCTGGAAGCCCTGAATTTCAAGCACGCTTCCGTCTTCTGACACCGTAAATACCGTCAGCGTGCTGGAGGTACGGTCACAGGCGTACAAATGACGACCGTCCGGGGTGATGTGAATATCTGCCGCCCAACGGGTGCCGTCGAAATGTGGCGGCATCATGTCCAGGGTCTGTACGCACTCAATGTCACCGTGCGGGTCTTTCAATGCCCAGACATCTACTGAACTGTTCAGTTCGTTCACGCAGTAAGCGTATTGCTGATTCGGATGGAACACGATGTGGCGCGGGCCTGCGCCTTCCACCGTCGTCACTTCCGCTGGGGTTTGCGCAACCAGTTTACCGTCGTCGCTCAGGGTAAACAGGCAGATTCTGTCTTGCTTCAGCGCAGGCACCCACAGCGTACGGTTGTCCGGCGTGATGTTCGCCGAGTGACAGCCTTCGAGGCCTTCAACCACATCAACCACACCCACTGGCAAGCCATCTTCCAGACGCGTCACGCTGACGCAGGCCTGATTGTAAGAGCCACTGAACAAGAACTTGCCTTGATGATCGGTTGAAATATGCGTCGGGCTGCCCGGTAATGCAGATTCACCGGCAAAGGTCAGTGCGCCATCGTCCGGCGCAATACGGTAAGCCATCACGCGGAATTCGGGGCGCACGCCAACGTACAGATAACGCTTGTCCGGGCTGATGACCATCGGCTGAACCTGACCTGGGACATCCACCACCTGCACCAACGTCAATTTGCCGTCTTGTTTCAGGCTCCAGACGTGGATCTGCTGACTTTCCGGACTCGCGGTATATACGGTTTGTTTCATGAAAACTCCTTTCCTTACTGCACGTGGAAGCAAATTACAGGATAGTTAGTGCTGAAAAATTTGCCCTGCGCGCGCTGCGGTGTACCATCGTGAACTGCACATTTTTCAACATTAACCTGGACTGCAACATGACATCTCGCGTGATAGCCCTTGATCTGGACGGCACTCTGCTCACTCCAGCAAAAACCATTCTCCCTGAATCCCTTGACGCACTGGCGCGAGCCAAACAGGCGGGCTATCAGATCCTTATCGTCACCGGTCGACATCACGTTGCTATCCATCCTTTTTATCAGGCACTGGCGATCGATACACCTGCAATTTGCTGTAATGGCACTTATTTGTATGATTTTCAGGCGAAAAAGGTTCTGGAAAGCGATCCGATGCCGGTAGAGAAAGCGCAGGCATTAGTGAGTCTGCTGGCCGCAAACAACATTCACGGTCTGATGTACGTCGACAACACCGTCATGTACGAGCATCTGTTGGGCACGGTGACACGCACACTGAGTTGGGCGCAGTCGCTGCCCGAAGCGCAACGCCCTTCCTTCACGCATGTCGAGTCCCTGGCGCAGGCCGCGCAGGAAGTGAACGCAATCTGGAAATTCGCCCTGACCGACGAAGACACGGAAAAGCTGCATATTTTCGCCAACCACGCCGCGCAGACGCTGGATCTGGAATGCGAATGGTCGTGGCACGATCAGGTGGATATTGCGCGCAAAGGCAACAGCAAAGGCTATCGCCTCAAGCGCTGGGTGGAATCTCAGGGGATGTCGATGCAGGATGTCGTCGCGTTTGGCGATAATTTCAATGACATCAGTATGCTGGAAAGCGCCGGAATGGGTGTGGCGATGGGTAACGCGGATGACGCGGTGAAAGCCCGCGCTAACGTGGTGATCGGCGATAACACCACCCGCAGTATCGCCGACTTTATCTCTACTCGCCTGCTGTGATCAGGCGGTAATGGATACGCTTTTTATCTGTGCGTATAACCACTGACCTGGCTTCACCGCCAGGTCATCGCGGGCCCACGGACTGATGCGCGCCCACAGCGTGCGCCCGCCCACTTCCAGTTGCACTTCCACCTGACCATTGTTGTCGTAACACTGCACGACTTTCGCGCGCAGCACGTTGCGAATGCTGGTTTGAACCGGTGGCTGAAGCACCAATGACACATCGGACGCCTGAATACGGATGCGCACGGATGATTGTTCTGGACGTTCAAGTTTACTGACCCAGATATGCTGATCGCCCAGCGCGAGTGCGGTCATCGCATAATGCGGATGATGCTCCAGCACCGTCACTTTCAGAATGCTGCTCTGCTGATCCTGCGGCAGCCACGGGTGCATCACGCTGCTGCCCCACACCTCTTCCAGATTGCCAAACGCTTTAACACTGCCTTCTTCCAGCACAAGCACTTTGTCGGCCAGATGCAGAATTTCGTCCAGCGAATGGCTGACGTACAGCATTGGGATGTTGATTTCACGCGCCAGACGCTGCAGATATGGAAGCAGTTCGCGTTTACGTGGAATGTCCAGCGAGGCCAGTGGCTCGTCGAGCAACAGCAACTCTGGCGCGGTCAGCAGCGCGCGGCCAATGGCGACACGCTGTTTTTCGCCGCCGGAAAGGCTTCCGGGCAGACGGTCCAGCAACGCTTCAATGCCAAGCAATGACACCAGTTTGTCGAACTGCCCGGCCATGCTTTTCGCCATGCCGTAGCGCAGATTGCCGCGCACTTTGTAATGCGGAAACAGGCGCGCATCCTGGAATACATAACCGACGTGGCGCTTTTCCGGCGACAGGCAAATCTTTTGCTCCGCGTCGTTTAACACTCGCCCATTGAGGACAATGCGCCCTTGCTGAGGTTGGGTCAGCCCGCTAATCGCGTTAATCAGTGATGTTTTCCCGGCTCCCGATACGCCAAACACGGCCGTGATCCCTGACGCCGGAAGCGCTTCATTGATGCTCAGCGTGTGGTTACCGAGCGTTTGCGTGAAATTGAGTTCCAGCATAATTATTTCCCTATCCGCTCACGGCTGAGTCGCGCCAGCCATTCCGATATCAACAGGGAAACCAGCGCCAGCACGATGGAAATCAGGCACAGCCGTGCGGCCGCCCCTTCGCCACCCGGCGTCTGAATTAGCGTATACATCGCCGAGGGAATGGTGCGCGTTTCACCTGGAATATTTGACACAAAGGTGATGGTCGCGCCGAATTCGCCAAGCGAACGGGCAAAGGCCAGCACGGTGCCAACGATAATTCCCGGCAGCATTAACGGCATAGTGATAGTGAAAAACACCCGCCAGCGCCCGGCACCGAGGGTGCGGGCCGCCTGTTCGAGCTTGATATCCACGCCTTCCAGCGCCAGACGAATAGCACGTACCATTAACGGGAAGGACATCACCGCCGCCGCCAGCACCGCGCCGCGCCAGCTAAAGGCCAGCGTCAGACCAAACCAGTCATACAGCCAGGCGCCGATAAACCCGCGTCGCCCCATGGCAATCAGCAATAAATAGCCGACCACCACCGGAGGCAACACGAGAGGAAGATGAATAAGACTGTCGAGTAGCGCTTTGCCCGGGAAATTACGCCGCACCAGCAGCCAGGCAAAGAAGATCCCAAAAGGCAAGCTGAACACCACCGCCAGGGATGAAACTTTCAGGCTCAGCAGTACCGCCTGCCATTCGGGATCGGTCAATATCATTCGTGCGTAGTAAATCCGTACTGTTTAAAGATGGCTGATGCCTGAGGGGTTTTCAGGTAATCGTAAAAGGCTTTTACCGTGGCATTGTTATGCCCGTCGGTAATGGCAACCGGGTATTCAACTTTTTTGTGCGAGTCTTCCGGGAAGGTTCCGACCACTTTC
Source organism: Scandinavium sp. (assembly GCA_036495715.1). Taxonomy (GTDB): domain Bacteria; phylum Pseudomonadota; class Gammaproteobacteria; order Enterobacterales; family Enterobacteriaceae; genus Scandinavium. The sequence goes on along the minus strand of DASXML010000010.1, from coordinate 50,329 downwards.
ACGCCTTTGCTGGCAACGGCATCAGAACCGTAAACGATACCCAGCGGCGCTTCGTTACGTTCCACCAGCGCCAGCGCGCCGCGCACGTCTTCGGCCGGAGCCAGTTTCGGTGACAGCGTATCCCATGCACCCAGTTTCTGTAATGCTTCTTTCGCGTAGATGCCCGCAGGAACATGGTCCGGATCGCCGACCGCCAGACGACCGCCTTTCAGCAGGCTGGTCCAGTTGGTTTTCGCATCAATGGCAACTTCACCCTGTTCGCTCGCTTTTGGCGCGACAACCACCAGGCTGTTACCGAGCAGCGTTTCACGGGTTGCCGTGTCCATCGCTTTTTTCTCTACCGCGTAATCCATCCATTTCTGGTCCGCAGAGATGAACAGGTCAGCCGGTGCGCCGGCTTCAATCTGGCGTGCCAGCGTGGAAGAAGAGGCAAAAGAAGAGACAACATCGACGCCCTTCTCTTTTTTATATTCTTTCGCAATGTCCTGCATCGCGTTGGTCAGCGAGGCTGCCGCGAAAACAGTGATTTTGCCCGCATCTGCGGCGGCCGCGTGACCCACAACAGCAAGGGATAATGTAGCGCTCGCAATAAGGCGTAACCCTGTACGTTTCATCTTTGACTCCAGTGAATATCGTTATGTACGCAACAATATAGCGGCAAGCCCCCGCTTTTCCCAGTGCTAAATAGGGTTAATGCAGAGGTAATATCGGCAGGAAGAAGAGGAACTTAAATACGAAGAGAGAATAAAAAAACGCCCGGCGGTGCCGGGCGTCTCGAAATCAATGATGTTGCGGGCGGTCGTTATCTTTATGACCGACGTTCGACAGAACGTTAAACACTTCACCCAGACCGTAAATCAGCCCCAGGATGATAGCCATCACCACGGGAACCATGATTAAGGCAAATACCAGACTTTTCAACAACTCTAACATGGTCAGCTCCAGACATTGTGATTCCCTTATTGTAACCTGATAATCCAGAAATTCACTGTCCTTTTGTGCGGTGCCCTGTGCAATAATACCGCTGCACGAAACCCTATCTCCTGAGCAGGACTCTGATATGCAGGCCGAAATTCTTCTTACTCTCAAGCTCCAGCAGCGTCTTTTTGCCGATCCGCGCCGCATTGCGCTGCTGAAGCAAATCGACATCACCGGCTCCATCAGCCAAGGAGCGAAGAATGCCGGGATCAGCTACAAAAGTGCCTGGGATGCTATTAACGAGATGAATCAGCTCAGCGAACACCCGTTGGTTGACCGAGCCACCGGCGGCAAAGGTGGCGGCGGCGCAGTGCTCACCCGCTACGGACAGCGCCTGATTCAGCTGTATGACCTGCTCGCGCAAATTCAGCAAAAAGCGTTCGACGTGCTCAGCGACGACGACGCCCTGCCGCTCAACAGTCTACTGGCGGCCATATCTCGCTTCTCGCTGCAAACCAGCGCCCGCAACCAATGGTTTGGCACCCTCACTCGCCGCGACCACCAGCAGGTGCAGGAACATGTTGACGTGCTGCTGGCCGATGGCGAAACGCGTCTGAAAGTGGCCATCACCGCTCAAAGCGGCGAGCGCCTTGGGCTGGAAGAAGGCAAAGAAGTGCTGGTGTTGCTGAAAGCGCCTTGGGTCGGCATTACGCGCGATGAAAAAATTGCCGCAGCCGCAGACAACCAGCTTTCGGGCGTAATCAGCCACATCGAGCGCGGCAAAGCGCAATGCGAAGTGTTGATGAATCTGCCTGACGGACAAGTACTCTGCGCCACCATCCCGGTAGAAGACACCGCCGATTTACAGGAAGGCGAACCGGCCATCGCCTGGTTTAATGCCGATCGGGTTATCCTCGCGACGCTTTGCTAATTTGCCCTTCCTTCTGCTGTCGCATTCTGCGGCAGCGTTGTCTTTTTCAGACACTCCTCGTTAAAAAACCGCGAACATGACGTTTTCTGCACAATAATATTGATGAAAAGGATGATTCGGGGCCGCTTAGCCTGCACCAGGCCGCATATTTTGCTACCCTATAACACATAGTACGTCTCAATTATTCAGGGCGATAATCTTACAAAAATGGAATGAACGTAGTTATGAGTGAACAAGATACCCCCCTTAAACCATCCTCCAGCAAGATTAATAAGCCGGTTTTCTTTACCTCGGCAATTTTGATTTTTCTTTTAGTCGGCTTTGCAGCGCTGTTTCCTGACGTTGCCGATAAAAACTTTAAACTGCTGCAGCAGCAAATTTTCACCAACGCCAGCTGGTTCTATGTTCTGGCCGTTGCCCTCATTTTGATGAGCGTGACGTTTCTGGGTCTTTCCCGCTACGGTGATATTAAGCTTGGCCCGGATCACGCAGAGCCTGACTTCAGCTATCGCTCCTGGTTTGCGATGCTGTTTTCCGCCGGCATGGGCATCGGCCTGATGTTCTTTGGCGTGGCAGAACCTGTCATGCACTACCTTAATCCACCCGTCGGCACGCCCGAAACGATTGAAGCCGCGAAGCAGGCGATGCGCCTGACCTTCTTCCACTGGGGTCTTCACGCGTGGGCGATTTATGCCATCGTCGCGCTGATTCTGGCCTACTTCAGCTACCGTCACGGACTTCCTCTGACGCTGCGCTCAGCGCTGTATCCGATTATCGGCGATCGTATTTACGGGCCGATCGGACACGCCGTTGATATTTTTGCCGTCATCGGCACTGTTTTCGGCGTGGCGACCTCGCTCGGCTATGGCGTTTTACAGGTCAACGCGGGGCTGCACCACTTGTTCGGCGTGCCGGTTAACGAAACAGTGCAGGTGATTTTAATCGTCGTGATCACCGCGCTGGCGACCCTGTCGGTGGTGTCCGGGCTCGATAAAGGCATTCGCATTCTTTCTGAAATAAACTTAAGCCTCGCCCTGTTGTTGCTGGTGCTGGTGATGCTGCTCGGCCCGACCGTTCTGCTGCTGAAATCCTTTGTGGAAAACACCGGCGGTTACCTGTCAGAACTGGTCAGCAAAACCTTCAATCTTTATGCCTATGAGCCGAAATCCACCAACTGGCTAGGCGGCTGGACCCTGCTCTATTGGGGCTGGTGGCTCTCGTGGTCTCCTTTTGTTGGTATGTTTATCGCCCGCGTGTCGCGCGGCAGAACCATCCGCGAATTCGTGACCGGCGTGCTGTTTGTTCCGGCGGGCTTCACCCTGTTATGGATGACCGTTTTCGGTAACAGCGCCATTTATTTCATCATGAATAAAGGCGCAAAAGATCTCGCGACGACGGTGCAAACCGATACCGCACTGGCGCTGTTTAACTTCCTTGAGCATTTCCCGTTCTCCAGCGTACTGTCGTTTATTGCCATGGCGATGGTTATCGTCTTCTTTGTGACGTCCGCAGATTCAGGCGCCATGGTGGTGGATACGCTGGCTTCTGGCGGGTCGAGCGATACGCCAATCTGGCAGCGTATTTTCTGGGCGGCACTGATGGGTATTGTCGCCGTGGTGCTGTTGATTGTGGGTGGCCTGAGCGCACTGCAAACCGTGACGATAGCCAGTGCGCTACCGTTTTCGATGATTTTGCTGGTGTCGATATACGGCTTGTTTAAAGCGCTTCGTCGCGACATCACCAAGCGCGACAGCCAAAATATGGCCACAATCGCACCTACGGCGGCGCGTAACCCCATTCCGTGGCAGCGCAGACTGCGTAACATCGCGCATCTGCCAAGACGTTCGTTAGTAAAACGTTTTATGGATGAGGTGATTCAGCCAGCGATGACGCTGGTGCAGGAAGAGCTCAACAAGCAAGGAACCCACAGCGACATTGATATTTCAGCTGAAGATCACCTTCGTTTTGAGGTGAATTTAGGGGATGAGCTGAACTTCATCTATGAAGTCAGATTGCGCGGTTACAGTTCTCCGGCGTTCGCTCTGGGCGGTCTGGATAGCGATGAGCAATCGTCCGAACAGCACAAGTATTACCGCGCGGAAATCCACCTGAAAGAAGGCGGTCAGAATTACGACGTGATGGGCTGGAATCAGGAACAGCTGATTAACGATATTCTCGACCAGTACGAAAAACATCTTCACTTCTTACATCTGGTTCGCTAACCCTTTCACAATGCCGCCTTCTTCAGGGCGGCATTTTTTATCTCCTCTTCTATGCCCAACGCGGGATGGCTTGACTTTGCTCGCCATAAGACGTATCCCTGATAAAAACTCGCTGCAATAAACGGGATACACAATGTCATCATTGCAAATTTCGCAAGGCACGTTTCGTCTTAGCGATACTAAAACGCTCTCCATTGAAAATTTGACGCTACGTTCAGGTGAGTCCTGGGCCTTCGTGGGCAGCAACGGCAGCGGGAAATCCGCACTGGCGCGCGCCCTCTCCGGCGAACTGACACTGTTGAACGGTAGCCGTGAAAGCCAGTTCACGCGCACCACTCGCCTCTCCTTTGAGCAATTACAAAAACTGGTCAGCGACGAGTGGCAGCGCAATAACACCGATATGCTTAGCCCGGGCGAAGAAGACACCGGGCGCACTACCGCCGAAATCATTCAGGAAGAGGTGAAAGACCCAGCCCGCTGCGCAGCGCTGGCGAACCGTTTTGGTATCGCTCAGTTGCTCGACCGGCGCTTTAAATACTTGTCCACAGGGGAAACGCGTAAAACGCTGCTGTGTCAGGCGCTGATGAGCAATCCGGACTTGTTGATTCTGGATGAGCCTTTTGATGGTCTGGATGTGACCTCGCGCAAGGCGCTTGCCGAGCTTCTCGCCACGCTGCATCACGACGGATTAACTCTGGTGCTGGTGCTGAACCGCTTTGACGAAATTCCTGATTTCGTGCAGTTTGCTGGTGTGTTGGCCGACTGCACATTACTGGAAACAGGAGCCAAAAAAGCGCTACTCGAACAGGCGCTGATTGCTCAACTTGCGCACAGTGAACAACTTTCCGGGATCGCGCTGCCAGAGCCGGATGCCCCATCTGCCCGTCTTTCATTACCGGAAGATCAACCGCGTATTGTGCTGAACAACGGTAGCGTGTCGTATAACGACAAACCGATCATCAACGATCTCAGTTGGACGGTTAATGCTGGCGAGCATTGGCAGATTATCGGGCCAAACGGCGCGGGAAAATCCACGCTGCTCAATCTTGTGACCGGCGATCACCCGCAGGGCTACAGTAACGATTTAACGCTGTTTGGCCGCCGTCGCGGCAGTGGCGAAACCATCTGGGATATCAAGAAGCACATCGGCTATGTCAGCAGCAGTTTGCACCTCGATTACCGTGTCAGCACAAACGTGCGCAATGTGATCCTGTCAGGCTTTTTCGATTCAATTGGCATTTATCAGGCGGTTTCTGACAAGCAACACAAACTGGCGCAGGGCTGGTTAGAAATTCTGGGCATTGACAACCGTACAGCCGATGCACCGTTCCACAGCCTTTCCTGGGGACAACAACGACTGGCATTGATTGTTCGTGCGTTGGTTAAACACCCTACGCTGCTGATCCTTGATGAGCCGTTGCAGGGGTTGGATCCGCTAAACCGCCAGTTGGTACGGCGTTTCATCGACGTATTGATTAGCGAAGGGAAAACGCAGTTGCTGTTTGTTTCCCATCACGCCGAAGACGCACCAGACTGCATCACCCATCGGCTGGAGTTTGTTACCCAGGACAATGGCTATGGGTACGCCATCGGCAAGCTCTGACAGACCCTTCGGGAGCTATGCGCTCCCGCTTTTCAGATAAAGAGCATCCCCCCTTCTGACCCGCCTTGATTTATAATGCAAAATTGCCGTCGTTTCAGAAGAACTCACGCTGTGTAAACGATTCCACTAATCTATTCCATGTCACACTTTTTTCATCTCTGTTATGCTAGTCTTATTCCATACCATAGGCTTAACGGAGCGAAAAATGAGAGTATTGGTTACAGGTGGTAGCGGTTACATAGGCAGCCATACTTGTGTGCAATTACTGAAACAAGGTCACGACGTTATCATTCTGGATAACCTCTGTAACAGTAAGCGCAGCGTGTTACCGGTGATTGAACGTCTGGGTGGCAAGCAACCTCTTTTCGTGGAAGGCGATATTCGCAACGAAGCGCTGATGACCGAAGTGCTGCACGATCACGCGATTGACACCGTGATCCACTTCGCCGGCCTGAAAGCCGTCGGCGAATCCGTCGCTAAACCGCTCGAGTATTACGATAACAACGTTAACGGTACGCTGCGTCTGATTGCTGCGATGCGCGCCGCTAACATCAAAAACTTCATCTTCAGCTCTTCCGCCACCGTTTACGGCGACCAGCCTAAAATCCCCTATGCTGAAAGTTTCCCCACCGGCACGCCGCAAAGTCCGTATGGCAAAAGCAAGCTGATGGTCGAACAAATTTTGGCCGATCTGCAAAAAGCACAGCCGGAATGGAGTATTGCGCTGCTGCGCTATTTCAACCCGGTCGGCGCACATCCGTCAGGCGATATGGGCGAAGATCCGCAGGGCATTCCGAATAACCTGATGCCCTATATCGCACAGGTTGCCGTGGGCCGCCGCGAATCTCTGGCTATCTTTGGCAACGACTACCCAACCGAAGACGGCACCGGCGTGCGCGATTACATCCACGTGATGGATTTGGCCGATGGTCACGTTACCGCAATGGAAAAACTTGCCGCACAACCGGGCGTGCATATTTATAACCTTGGTGCGGGTGTCGGTAGCAGTGTGCTGGATGTGGTTAACGCGTTCAGCAAAGCCTGCGGCAAGCCGGTGAATCATCATTTCGCCCCGCGCCGCGATGGCGATCTTCCGGCCTATTGGGCTGATGCCAACAAAGCTGACCGTGAACTCGGCTGGCGCGTAACCCGTACTCTTGACGAAATGGCACAGGACACCTGGCACTGGCAGTCACGCCATCCGCAGGGTTATCCCGACTAAGGATTTGTCATGACACAATTTAACCCCGTTGATCATCCGCACCGCCGCTTTAACCCGTTAACCGGGCAGTGGATCCTGGTGTCTCCGCATCGCGCTAAACGCCCCTGGCAAGGGGCGCAGGAAACGCCAGCCAAACAAACGCTGCCGATGCACGATCCTGATTGCTTCCTGTGTCCGGGCAACACCCGTGTCACCGGGGATAAAAACCCGCAGTACAGCAGCACCTATGTTTTCACCAACGATTTTGCCGCGCTGATGACCGATACGCCGGACGCGCCGGAAAGCGCAGATCCGCTGATGCGTGTTGAAAGCGCGCGCGGCACCAGCCGGGTTATCTGCTTCTCGCCTGACCACAGCAAAACGTTGCCTGAACTCAGCGTCAGCGCGCTGGAAGACGTGGTGCAAACCTGGCAGGCGCAGACCGCAGAGTTAGGTCAACGCTATCCGTGGGTGCAAGTGTTTGAAAACAAAGGCGCGGCGATGGGCTGTTCTAACCCGCATCCGCACGGTCAGGTTTGGGCCAACAGCTTCTTACCGAACGAAGTCGAGCGTGAAGACCGCCTGCAAAAATCCTATTTCACTGAGCAAGGTTCACCGATGCTGGTGGATTACGTGCAGCGTGAATTGGCCGACGGCAGCCGTACCGTTGTCGAAACCGAACACTGGCTGGCGCTTGTTCCTTACTGGGCCGCCTGGCCGTTTGAAACGCTGTTGCTGCCGAAAGCACATGTGCTGCGTATTACCGATTTAACTGAAGCCCAACGTGCCGATTTGGCGCTGGCGCTGAAAAAATTGACCAGCCGTTACGACAACCTGTTCCAGTGCTCCTTCCCCTACTCTATGGGCTGGCACGGCGCGCCGTTCAATGGCGAAGAGAATTCACACTGGCAGCTGCACGCCCATTTCTACCCGCCTCTGCTGCGCTCGGCTACCGTGCGCAAATTTATGGTCGGCTATGAAATGCTGGCGGAAACCCAGCGCGACCTGACGGCGGAGCAAGCCGCAGAACGCCTGCGCGCCGTCAATGATGTTCACTATCGCGAATCAGGAGTCTAAAAATAATGAGTCTGAAAGAGAAAACCCTGTCCCTGTTTGCTGAGAAATTTGGCTACCCTGCCAACCATACGATTCAGGCGCCTGGCCGCGTGAATTTGATCGGTGAACACACCGATTACAACGACGGTTTTGTTCTGCCGTGCGCGATTGATTACCAGACCGTGATCAGCTGCTCGCCGCGCCAGGATCGCACCGTGCGTGTGATCGCCGCCGATTACGAAAACCAGACCGACGAATTCTCCCTCGATGCCCCAATCATCAGTCACGATACACAGCAGTGGTCTAACTATGTGCGTGGCGTCGTCAAACATCTGCAAAAGCGTAACCGCAACTTCGGCGGCGTGGATATGGTGATCAGTGGCGACGTGCCACAAGGCGCTGGCCTGAGTTCATCCGCATCTCTGGAAGTGGCGGTCGGCACCGTTTTCCAGCAGTTGTATCATCTGCCGCTCGACGGCGCGCAAATTGCGCTGAACGGTCAGGAAGCGGAGAACCAATTTGTCGGCTGTAACTGCGGCATTATGGACCAGCTGATTTCTGCGCTGGGTAAGAAAGACCACGCCCTGCTGCTCGACTGCCGCTCGCTTGGCACTAAGGCGGTACCAATGCCGCAAGGTGCGGCAGTTATCATCATCAACAGTAACTTTAAGCGCACGCTGGTTGGCAGCGAGTACAACACGCGCCGCGAGCAGTGTGAAACCGGCGCGCGTTTCTTCCAGCAGCCCGCCCTGCGCGACGTATCGCTGGAAAAATTCAACGCCGTCGCGCACGAGCTGGACCCGATTGTCGCTAAACGCGTGCGTCACGTGCTGACAGAAAATGTGCGTACCGTGGAAGCGGCATCTGCTCTGGCAAAAGGCGACCTGAAACGCATGGGTGAACTGATGGAAGAATCTCACGCGTCGATGCGTGACGATTTCGAAATCACCGTCCCGCAAATCGACACGCTGGTTGAGATTGTCAAAGCGGCCATCGGCGATAAAGGCGGCGTTCGTATGACTGGCGGTGGCTTTGGTGGCTGCATCGTGGCACTGGTGCCGGAAGCGTTAGTCCCGGCGGTCAAAGATGCGGTTGCCGCGCAGTATCACGCGAAAACCGGCATTAAAGAAACCTTCTATGTGTGCAAAGCGTCACAGGGAGCGGGCCAGTGCTGAACGAAACCCCTACTCTGGCCCCAGACGGCCTGCCTTTCCGCCTGCTAACTCTGCGCAATAGCGCGGGGATGGTGGTCACGCTGATGGACTGGGGCGCAACGCTGTTGTCCGCTCGCATTCCGATGAAAGACGGTTCGGTGCGTGAGGCGCTGCTCGGCTGCGCCAGCCCGGAACAGTATCCGCATCAGGCGGCGTTTCTGGGTGCATCCGTTGGTCGCTACGCTAATCGCATCGCCGACAGTCGTTTTACGCTCGCGGGCGTGACTTATGAACTCGCGCCAAGTCAGGGCCCGAACCAACTTCACGGCGGCCCAGACGGATTTGATAAACGTCGCTGGCGAGTGCTCAATCAAAACGATGAATCGGTGCTGTTTGCGCTGGAATCCGCCGATGGCGATCAGGGTTTTCCTGGCAATCTGAGCGCAACGGCGCACTATCGCCTCACCGACGATAACCGCATTGCCATCGAATATCGCGCAACGGTGGATAAACCCTGCCCGGTGAACATGACCAACCACGTCTATTTCAATCTTGATGGCGGTCAGAGCGATGTTCGCCTGCATAAATTGCAGATGGCCGCAGACGCTTATTTACCCGTCGATGAAATGGGCATTCCGCGAGCGGGCCTTAAAGAGGTGACGCAGACCAGCTTTGATTTCCGCCAGCCAAAAACAATCGCCCGCGAATTTTTAAGCGATGACGATCAGCGCAAAATGAAGGGTTACGATCACGCCTTTTTGCTTTCGGGCAACGGTGATTTGTCACAGCCGGTCGCGACTGTCTGGTCAGCAGATGAAAAACTACAGCTGAACGTCTTCACCACCGCCCCTGCGTTGCAGTTCTACTCCGGTAACTATCTTGGTGGCACACCGTCACGTGAACCCGTGCCGTACGCCGACTGGCAAGGGCTGGCGCTGGAGAGCGAATTCCTGCCCGACAGCCCAAATCACCCGGAATGGCCGCAGCCGGACTGCACACTGTTGCCGGGTGAAGAGTACGTCAGCGTGACGGAATACCAGTTCACCTCGTTGTAATCTCTGCCCTCCCTTCGGAGGGCTTTTTTTTGCCATGTCGGTGAAAGTCGCGTCACTTACCGACAGAAAATAACGACCATTTCACAAGCTGCTTACACTACGTCGCTATTTTCGCTATGGTTAGGGATATGCGTTGCCGCTAGCGGTACAACGGCAATATAATGAGAATTGTTATCATTCAATCTAGTTCAGGAGTCAGAGTATGGCTGTTACTAAGCTTGTGCTTGTTCGCCACGGCGAAAGCCAGTGGAATAATGAAAACCGCTTTACCGGTTGGTATGACGTAGATCTGTCCGAGAAAGGTGTTGGCGAAGCGAAAGCGGCAGGCAAACTGCTGAAAGACGAAGGCTTTAGCTTTGATTTTGCGTACACGTCTGTGCTGAAACGCGCTATCCACACCCTGTGGAACGTGCTGGATGAACTGGACCAGGCGTGGTTGCCGGTCGAGAAATCCTGGAAACTGAATGAGCGCCACTACGGTGCGCTGCAAGGTCTGAACAAAGCGGAAACTGCCGAGAAATACGGTGACGAGCAGGTTAAGCAGTGGCGTCGTGGCTTCGCCATCACCCCGCCAGAGCTGACCAAAGACGATGAGCGCTTCCCGGGTCATGACCCACGCTACGCGAAACTGACCGATAAAGAGCTGCCAGTGACCGAAAGTCTGGCGCTGACTATCGACAGGGTTGTGCCCTACTGGAACGAAACCATTCTGCCGCGCCTGAAAAGCGGCGAGCGCGTGATTATCGCCGCGCACGGTAACTCCCTGCGTGCGCTGGTGAAATACCTCGACAATATGGGCGAAGACGAAATCCTCGAACTGAACATCCCAACCGGCGTGCCGCTGGTGTATGAGTTCGACGAAAATTTCAAACCTATCAAGCACTACTATCTGGGAAATGCCGACGAAATCGCAGCGAAAGCCGCCGCCGTCGCCAACCAGGGTAAAGCGAAGTAAGTTTTCGCCAGATGTAAAAAAAGCGTGGATCGCTCCACGCTTTTTTATTGCCCAAATTAACCCAGTTTTCAGATGTTGGGTTTAGCCGCGACGGGCTTTTACTGCGTTCGCCAACTGGCGCAGCACCGCGTCGGTGTCGTTCCAACCGATGCAGGCGTCAGTGATGCTTTTGCCGTAGGTCAACGGCTCGCCGCTTTCCAGATTCTGGTTGCCTTCCACCAGATGGCTTTCAATCATTACGCCAACAATCGCTTTTTCGCCGCCCGCAACCTGGCTCGCCACATCCGTAGCGACATCCATTTGCTTTTTGAACTGCTTGCTGGAGTTCGCGTGGCTGAAGTCGATCATCACCTGCGAAGGCAGACCCGCTTTGTGCAGCCCTTCTTTGACCATCGCCACGTGATGCGCGCTGTAGTTTGGCTCTTTGCCGCCGCGCAGAATGATATGGCAATCACCGTTCCCGCTGGTGTTCACAATCGCGGAATGGCCCCACTTAGTAACAGACAAGAAGCAGTGCGGCGCACCCGCCGCATTGATGGCGTCAATAGCCACTTTGATCGTGCCGTCGGTGCCGTTTTTGAAGCCGACCGGACAGGACAGGCCGGAAGCCAGCTCACGGTGAACCTGAGATTCAGTGGTACGCGCGCCAATGGCGCCCCAGCTCATCAGGTCAGCCATGTACTGCGGCGTTATCATGTCGAGGAATTCACCTGCCGCAGGCAGGCCGCTGTCATTGATTTCCAGCAGCAGTTTGCGGGCAATACGCAGGCCATCGTTGATCTGGAAGCTGTTGTCCATGTGCGGATCGTTAATCAGCCCTTTCCAGCCCACGGTCGTACGCGGCTTCTCAAAATAGACGCGCATGACGATTTCCAGCTCGCCTTTCAGCTCTTCGCGCAGCGTCAGCAAGCGGTTCGCGTACTCTTTCGCCGCCACCGGATCGTGAATCGAGCACGGGCCAATCACCACCAGTAGGCGATCGTCGTTGCCTTTCAGGATCTTGTGGATAGCCTTGCGGGCGTGGGACACCGTGTTCGCGGCATTCTCAGTCGCGGGGAATTTTTCAAGGAGCGCTACAGGGGGTAATAACTCGTTGATCTCTTTAATACGTAAGTCGTCGTTCTGATAATTCATGATCTTTCCAGCGTTGCCATACTTATATAAATGAGTGCAATCCCCTCAATCTATCTCGTCAGCCAGAAAGTGTAAACGCAATTTTACACTTGGGCCGGATAATTCCTGGAATCACCCTAAAAAACGCCAGAATGTAGCGAGAAGGGAGTTAGCGGCTACACTTTTTAAAGGTAAATGCTGAGATTTATCTAATTAACAAGATTACAGACTGACATAAATCAGAACTGCGGAATCTTTAGCCTCTGTGCCGTACGTGCACACAGATATGCACTGTTGGAAGAAGTTATCCGACGTAACGACCATAACAGGAGCATCCCCATGAAAAACAACACACTGGTAACCCTTATTCTGACCGCTACGCTTTCCATGATGAGTGGTGTGGCCCTGGCCGCAGACAGCGCTTCGGATAATAACGGTCAGGCAAATTCTGCCGCCGCGGCGGGCCAAACGGCACCTGATGCCCAACAGAACCTGGCCCCTAACGGCGTGGATAACGGCAATGTGAACACGCAATCGAGCGGAACAATGCTGCATCCCAACGGTTCCAGCAGCGATGCTGAACACATGAGCAAAGATGAGATCCACAAAAATACGATGTGTAAAGACGGTAAATGCCCGGATATCAACAAGAAAGTTGAAACTGGCAGCGGTATGAATAACGATGTTGATAGCAAAACCGATGGTACGTCGCAATAAACCCGTTCCGCCCTTCCGCTGAACGCTAACAGGAAGAAGGAAAAGTGCCATTTTCTTTCTTCCTGATTTTCATTGAACACTCAACGTTGAGTCCTGGTGAGTATGTTAGTGTCCGACATCTGTGCTAACAGGCAGGATTTGGCATTAATATTCTTAAAAAGAGCCTCGTTTCTCTTTTCCCTGTATACGAAAATGCTGAAAATCTGTAATGATGTCATACACTAATTCTTAAACTTTACAGGATTTGTGCATGCCGCAATCACACTCCCATGCCCCGTCGCAGCAGCCCGATGACGGTAACGGTCGCCGCCTGTTGTTGGCATTCATCATCACCGCCGGATTCATGGTGCTCGAAGTGGTCGGTGGCCTGGTTTCGGGGTCGCTGGCCTTGCTGGCTGATGCCGGACATATGCTGACCGATGCAGCAGCCCTACTGTTCGCCCTGCTGGCAGTGCATTTTGCCCGCCGTCCTGCCAATTCCCGACACACTTTTGGCTGGCTGCGTCTGACCACGCTTGCCGCATTTGTGAATGCTATCGCTTTGGTGTTGATAACCATCTTCATTGTCTGGGAAGCGGCCATGCGATTTCGTCATCCCCAGCCCATCGCGGGCGCGACGATGATGGTGATTGCGGTGGCGGGTTTGCTGGCCAATATTGTGTCATTCTGGATTTTGCATCGCGGTAGCGAGGAGAAAAACCTCAACGTTCGCGCAGCGGCGCTACACGTGATGGGGGATTTGCTGGGTTCAGTCGGTGCGATCGCTGCGGCAATCGTTATTCTGACCACAGGCTGGACACCGATCGACCCTATTTTGTCAGTGCTGGTGTCATGCCTGGTGCTACGTAGCGCATGGTCATTGCTGAAAGAAAGCGTGAACGAACTACTGGAAGGCGCACCAGGCTCGATGGATCTCGACGCGCTGAAACGCGGATTACGTCGGGAAATCCCGGAAGTGCGGGATGTGCATCATGTTCACGTCTGGCTGGTCGGTGAGAAACCCGTCATGACGCTGCATGTTCACGTTATCCCCCCGCACGATCACGATGCGCTGCTGGGTAAAATTCAGCACTATCTGGAACATCATTATCAGATAGCGCATGCCACCGTTCAGATGGAGTACCAGCCGTGCAGCGGCCCGGAATGCCATCTCAATGAGACGTCAGCCGAACACGCGCATCATCACCATCATTAATGGGAAAGCGCGCGTGAACCCCGTTCACGTGCGCTGTTCATCCACATTCGGGTACCATTGAGTGCGATAAACGTCAGCAACAGATATTCCAGCGACATCGCATAGACGCCCTGCAACGCAAAAATCACCACGCTGATGACGTTGATGATCACCCATAGCAGCCAGTTCTCAACGTATTTGCGGGTCATCAGGATCATCGCCGCTATCGACAGCACCATCATGCAGGAATCCCAGAACGGGAACGCATCAGGTTGAAGATCGGGCATTGCCACATTAAGCCCAATGTTATGCATCACGGAGACGGCCACGCGGGTCAGAAAAGCAAAAACGGGGTTAATAAAGACCGTCATCAAACCGATAGCGACGACACAAGCCGCCAGCCAGGCAACAGCCTTTGGCAGCGACAGCCAGCGGATGTGCAATTCAGCCTGATTCTGACTGGTTTGCCGGGACCAGGCATACCAGCCATAAATATTCGCCGCGAAGAAAAACAGCTGTAATAGCAAGCTGGCATAGAGCTGGATTTGGAAGAAGATGATGGCAAACAGCGTGACGTTGAGCAGGCCGAACGCGTAGTTGCTGATTTTCTCAAGGCTTGCAAGCCAGATGCACAGCAAGCCCGCTATCGTGCCTACTGCTTCAATCCACGATAAATCGTATCCTCCCACGCCAATAGGGATGTGTACCAGAATATTTTGCGTGCTGAAGAAATCCATTTAATCTCCGTCCTGCCAGTCTGTAATGAGCTTATCTAAGTGCGTATCTATGAGCGTAGTGTAGCCGCAAAATCTAACATCCGGTTAAGCGGCAGGAGCGCGCCCTCACGCAACGCGGCGTCCACATGGATTTCGTGATCCGCCCCACCCTGTTCAAGGCCATCAGCAAGCGCTTTAAGGCCGTTCATCGCCATCCACGGACAATGCGCACAGCTGCGACAGGTTGCCCCTTCGCCTGCGGTCGGTGCTTCCAGCAGTTCTTTTTCTGGTACCGCCTGCTGCATTCTGTAAAAAATACCACGGTCAGTGGCGACGATAAGCTGCGGGTGCGGCAACGCTTTTGCCGCGGCAATCAACTGACTCGTCGACCCCACCGCATCAGCCATATCAACAATCGCCTGCGGTGATTCAGGGTGCACCAGAATAGCGGCCTGCGGGTACAATGCTTTCATCCGCGCCAGCGCCTGCGTTTTGAATTCGTCATGCACAATGCACGCACCTTGCCAGCATAGGACGTCCGCGCCTGTCTGCTTCTGCACGTACTTCCCGAGATGACGGTCCGGCGCCCACAGAATTTTCTCCCCAAGACTGTCGAGATGCTCAATCAACTCCACAGCGATGCTCGAGGTGACCACCCAATCAGCGCGCGCCTTCACTGCCGCAGAAGTGTTGGCATACACCACAACGGTGCGGTCCGGATGGGCATCGCAGAACGCAGTGAACTCATCTATCGGACAGCCAAGATCGAGCGAACACTCGGCGTTCAGCGTGGGCATTAGTATGGTTTTTTCTGGGCTGAGGATTTTTGCCGTTTCGCCCATAAAGCGCACCCCGGCGACCAGCAGCGTGGAAGCTGAATGTCTGGCTCCGAAACGGGCCATTTCTAGTGAATCAGAAATACAGCCGCCTGTTTCTTCTGCCAACTGCTGAATTTCCGGGTCAGTGTAGTAGTGCGCCACCATCACCGCATTTTTCTCTTTGAGCAGGCGCTTTATCTTTTCACGATAAAACTGCTTTTCGTCCACGCTGAGTGGAACCGGCTTTGGCGGAAAAGGATAAATTGCGGCTTCAGGATCAAACATTACGCTCATCATGACTTCTCGTTTTACTGGCTTAACCAAACCACCGAAGGCTGGCGCTATGTAGCGCGGTTTTAACGATGATGTTTTATATACTAAACAAGATAGCGAAATTCAGGGGAATTGTCGTGGGGAATTTAGGGTAGGCAAATCAGGCCTGCGCGATTGGGATTAATGGTGTGGTGCCAGGAATTTTGCCTGAAGGAGCTGCGCTGATCAGCGCCTACAGGAATAGCTTATATTTATCCAGGCAAACACTGCAGCAGCAGTGTTCGCATCCAGCACGAATTAAGAATAGCAAAAAGACGCCTTTAGGGCGCCTTTCTACATTGGTGGGTCGTGCAGGATTACTCGCTTCACTCGCCCTTCGGGCCGTCGCCGCAAGCGACTCCAGTGTCTCACTCCGTTCGACTCGAACCTGCAGCAGGTTCTTATCCAGCACGAATCAAGAATAGCAAAAAGGCGCCTTTAGGGCGCCTTTCTACATTGGTGGGTCGTGCAGGATTCGAACCTGCGACCAATTGATTAAAAGTCAACTGCTCTACCAACTGAGCTAACGACCCCTTTCGGGATTTCTTCGAAGACGCCACCAAAAGAGTGGTGGGTCGTGCAGGATTCGAACCTGCGACCAATTGATTAAAAGTCAACTGCTCTACCAACTGAGCTAACGACCCATAGGGTCTTGCTTCGAAGATTTACTGCTGAAACTCGGCACCAATAGTTATATTGGTGGGTCGTGCAGGATGACTCGACTTCGTCTGCCCTTCGGGCCGTTGCTGTGCAACGTTATCCTTCACGCCTAACATCAGAACTCGATGTTAAATTGGTGGGTCGTGCAGGATTCGAACCTGCGACCAATTGATTAAAAGTCAACTGCTCTACCAACTGAGCTAACGACCCGAGTGGTGGGTGATGACGGGATCGAACCGCCGACCCCCTCCTTGTAAGGGAGGTGCTCTCCCAGCTGAGCTAATCACCCAATACTGCGCTGGTAAGTTCTTTCGAACTTTTAGTGGTGGGTCGTGCAGGACTTCGTCTCGCCCTTCTGGCCGTTGCTCACGCAACGTTATCCTTCACGTTTTACTACCGTTCCACCTAAGTAGTTAGTGGTGGGTCGTGCAGGATTCGAACCTGCGACCAATTGATTAAAAGTCAACTGCTCTACCAACTGAGCTAACGACCCACTATTTCCGCTACTTTCAGGATGTTTGATATCCCTTGGCAACGGCGGCATATATTACTGGTTTCAGAATTGAGCGCAACTAAAATTTCGAATAACCGCGCTTAACTGCTTATGATTCATGCGGCATGACCAGAAATAATTCGATTTCAGGTCATGCCGTCAGCATCAGAGTCCACTCAAGCGTTTTTGCGCCTGTTTGGCACCATCAGTGCCCGGATATTTAGTCACAACCTGCTGATAAACCGCTTTGGCTTTCGCAGTGTCACCTTTGTCCTGCATGATCACGCCGACTTTAAACATCGCGTCAGCTGCCTTCGGCGATTTCGGGTAATTTTTCACCACTGAGGCGAAATAATACGCCGCATCATCTTTTTTACCCTTGTTGTAATTCAGCTGTCCGAGCCAGTAATTGGCATTTGGCTGGTACGTTGAATCAGGGTACTTTTTGATGAAGTTCTGGAATGCGCCGATGGCATCATCCTGGCGAGAGGTATCTTTCACCAGGGCAATCGCTGCATTGTAATCCGTGTTGGCATCACCGCTCTGTACAGGCACGCCAGAGGCCGCAGCAGCCGCTGCTGGTGCCGGAGTCGCGGCAGTTGCCCCACTCTGATCACCTGCGGCTGGCTGAGCCTGTGTCGCGTTACCGCCGCTACTCATCCCATCGAGCTGCGTTTGGATCTGTTTTTGGCGATCGACGGCTTGATTGAGCTGGTACTGGCTTTCCTGAATTTGCCCACGAAGAGAATCAATATCGGCCTGATTATCCTGGAGCTGCTGTTGGAGTTGGGTCAAAAGTTGACTGTGAGCGTTGGAAATACGCTCGAGTTGAGTGACACGGTCTTCGACCGAGCCTGAGCCGACACTACTGATTGGCGCCTGCGCATTAGCGGCCCAAGGGGCCGCTATGCCAACCAGTAACGACAGACTCAATAAATGATGTCTGAAGTTACTGCTCATGCAATTCTCTTAGTAAACCAGTACGGCACGACGGTTTTTGGAGTAAGCCGCGTCGTCGTGACCCAGTACTGCAGGTTTTTCTTTACCGTAAGAAACGATAGAGATCTGATCAGCTGAAACGCCTTTACCTTGCAGGTACATTTTAACAGCGTTTGCACGACGTTCGCCCAGGGCGATGTTGTACTCAGGCGTACCACGTTCGTCAGCATGACCTTCTACGGTGACTTTGTAAGACGGGTTGCTACGCAGGAAGTTAGCGTGCGCGTCCAGCATGGCAGCGAAGTCAGAACGGATATCGTACTTGTCCAGATCGAAGTAAACGATGTTGTTCTGTTGCAGCTGCTGCATCTGCAGACGAGCTTGCTCTTCAGATGACATGTTGCCGTTACCGTTAGCATCCATACCAGTGCCGGCGCCTGTCATGCCTTCACCGCTCTGATCGTTGCTGGCATTCTTGTTGGAAGAACACGCCGCGATAGCCATAACTGGCAGAGCGATCATCAGTCCTTTCAGCACTTTGTTCAGTTGCATTTCTTTGATTCCTATAATATTCAATTAATTATTATTACAGATACGGCGACCAGGCAGGGAATTTGACCTGTCCATCAGTTGCCGGAAGACGCGCTTTGAAACGCCCATCTGTAGAAACCAGATTCAGCACAGATCCCATCCCCTGAGAAGAGCTGTAGATAACCATTGTGCCGTTCGGTGCCAGACTTGGCGTTTCATCCAGGAACGTTGACGACAGAACCTGTACGCCACCCGCTGCCAGATCTTGTTTGGCAATATGCTGCTGGCCATTAGCCGAGCTCACCATTACCAGGAACTTACCGTCAGTGCTCACATCAGCATCCTGATTCTGCGAACCTTCCCAGGTAATACGCTGCGGAGTACCGCCGTTAACATTAACTTTATACACCTGCGGACGACCGGCCTGGTCAGAGGTAAAGGCCAGGTTCTGGCTGTCCGGGAACCAGCTTGGTTCGGTGTTGTTGCTGCGACCGTTGGTTACCTGGCTGATTTGACCAGACCCCAGATCCATCACGTATAAGTTCAGGCTACCGGTTTTCGACAAGGCGAAGGCCAGTTTAGAACCATCCGGTGAGAACGTTGGCGCACCGTTGTGCTGCGGGAACGAGGCAATCTGACGAATCGCACCGTTTGCCAGCGTCTGGACAACCAGCGCTGAACGACCGCTTTCGAAGGTCACGTAAGCCAGTTTAGAGCCATCCGGAGACCAGGCCGGAGACATCAACGGCTGTGGAGAACGGTGAACGACGAACTGGTTGTAGCCATCATAATCAGATACGCGCAGTTCATACGGGAACTGTCCGCCGTTGGTCTGAACCACATAAGCGATACGCGTACGGAATGCACCTTTGATGCCGGTCAGCTTTTCGAATACTTCGTCACTGGCAGTATGGCCCGCGTAACGCAGCCACTGCTTGTTCACTTTGTACGAGTTCTGAGCCAGAACGGTACCCGGCGCACCACCGGTATCCACCAGCTGGTAAGCCACGGTGTAAGAGCCGTCCGGATTCGGTGTCACCTGCCCTACGACCACGGCATCAATACCGAGCGCAGACCATGCGGCTGGCTGAACTTCCTGCGCACTTCCCGGCTGCTGTGGCAGACGAGAACGATCCAACGGATTGAATTTGCCGCTGTTACGCAAGTCAGCAGCAACGATGCCGCCGATATCTTCAGGTGCCGCACCCGGACCTGCCCATTTGAAAGGCGCAACGCCGATCGGGCGAGCCGAATCCACCCCTTGGGTGATTTCGATACGTACTTCTGCGTGCAGCACAGCTGCCCACAGCATTAAAAAGCCAAATGCTACTCGTAATGCCTGCTTCATCATATCTCCCTTATCCAGGCGGAAAGCCCACGATAATTTAGCAGAATGTTAACAAACTCAAATACACAAAACTACCAAAACCCTGTGACCAGCCCAGGCCAATCTCTGACTTCACCCGTGATGCATTACAGTTTAAAGCCCAAAGTGAAATCTTTTATTTTTTCATAAACAGCCTGGCTCGGCGGTTTAGGAATGTTTGCAGTTTTAGCTGCGGTTAATGCAGCCTGACAAAGAGCAGGATCACCTCCGGCAGATTCGATACTTTTTAGCCTGCCATCTGGGGCAAGGCTGATATGCAAATCACACTGTTTGCCCGCATAAAGGCTTGAATCGTATAAGCGACTTTGAATCGCAGCTTTTATCTGTGCAGCATAGCCACTGATATCAGCCCCGGTTGCGCCGCCGTTAGCACCGCTTGTACCACTGTCTTTGGACGGTGTGCCAGTTCCTTTCGCCCCTGCACCCGCTTTCGGTGCATTCTTACCTGAGCTGAGATCGCCTAAGAGATCGTCAACGCCGGAAGCATCTTTCGCTTCGGCTGCTTTCTTAGCGGCAGCAGCCTTGGCAGCCTTCGCTGCAGCGGCTTTTTCCGCTGCGGCAGCTTTGGTTGCTGCGGCTTTATCGGCCGCGGCTTTTTCTGCTGCTGCTGCCTTGGCAGCGGCAGCTTTCTCAGCAGCAGCCGCTTTTTTGGCCGCATCTGCAGTGGCTTTTTTCTCAGCGTCTTGCTGAGCTTTCTTCGCCGCTTCGGCTTCTGCTTTCTTCTGTGCATCAGCAGCCGCTTCTGCCTCTGCTTTTTTCTGTGCATCGGCAGCCGCTTTTTTCGCGACTTCGGCGGCAACTTTCGCTTCTGTGGCAGCCTTGACTTTCGCCAGCGCGGCGGCTTTCACCGCGGCTTCTTCCGCCTGCTTCTGCTGTTCCTGTGCTTGCTTGGTCGCCTGCTCTGCTTGCTTTTGTGCATCAGCCTGCTTTGCAGCGTCTTCCTGGGCCTTCAGACGATCTTGTTCGAGCTGTTTCAAACGCTCCTGCTCAGCGGCCTGCTTTTCACGCATCTCCTGCGCCTGCTGCTGAGCCTGCTTTTCACGCTGTTCTTCGGCACGACGCGCGCTGGCCTGCTGGTTCTGCTGACGGTTGTAGTTCTGTACGACCGCACCTGGATCGACCATCACCGCGTCAATAGACGAGCCACCGCCACCGCCTGCCGAAGCATCTATGTGCTCATCGAACGAACTCCAAATCAGCAGTGCAATCATGACGATATGCAGTACGACTGAGATGATAATCGCGCGTTTAAGCTTTTCGTTTTGCTGTTCGGTTGCCTTTGACACTCTCGGTTCCCAAAAACTGTTAGCCTGTTAGCCGGGTCAGATTGGCTGGGTCATAAGACCCACTGATTTCACACCCGCACTGTGCAACAGGTTTAGCGCTTTAATGATTTCATCGTAAGGCACATCTTTCGCGCCACCGATCAAGAAGACTGTTTTCGGATTCGCCTGCAGTCGGCGCTGAGCTTCAGCCACCACCTGCTCTGGCGGCAACTGCGGCATTTTATCCTGCCCCACATTGACGCTGTACTGTCCGATACCGGAGACTTCGACGATAACGGGCGGATCGTCATTGGTACTGACGGCCTGCGATTCGGTCGCATCTGGCAGATCCACTTCCACGCTCTGCGTGATGATCGGCGCTGTCGCCATGAAGATAAGCAGCAGCACCAGCAACACATCCAGCAGCGGAACGATGTTAATTTCGGACTTCAGTTCGCGACGTCCACGCCCACGTGCTCTGGCCATGGTTTACCCCTTATTGCTTTCGCTGCTGGTAAACGCCTGACGGTGCAGAATTGCGGTGAACTCTTCCATAAAGTTGTCGTAGTTCAGCTCCAGCTTATTCACACGCTGGTTCAGGCGGTTATACGCCATGACCGCGGGAATTGCCGCGAACAGACCAATCGCGGTGGCGATCAGCGCTTCTGCAATACCCGGTGCAACCATTTGCAACGTTGCCTGTTTTACCGCGCCAAGCGCGATAAAGGCGTGCATGATCCCCCACACCGTACCAAACAGACCGATATACGGGCTAATGGAACCGACGGTGCCAAGGAATGGAATATGGTTTTCCAGACTTTCCAGCTCACGGCTCATTGAGATACGCATCGCACGCGACGCGCCTTCAACGATCGCTTCCGGCGCATGGCTGTTGGCGCGATGCAGTCGAGCAAACTCTTTAAAACCGCTAAAGAAAATCTGTTCAGAACCGGCAAGATTGTCACGACGGGCCTGACTCTCCTGATACAGACGAGACAGTTCGATCCCCGACCAGAACTTGTCTTCGAAAGCTTCCGCTTCGCGGGTTGCCGTATTAAGGATGCGCGTTCTCTGGATGATGATAGCCCAGGATGCGATTGAAAAACCAATCAAGATCAACATGATAAGTTTAACCAGAAGGCTAGCCTTCAGGAACAAATCAAGGATATTCATGTCAGTCACTGCTTGAACTCCGCGACAATAGACTTGGGAAGCGCACGAGGCTTCATTATGAGTGGATCAACACAGACAATCAGCACTTCAGCTTCGTTGAGTACTTTGTTTTCTGCGTTGACAATCCGCTGCGTGAACACCAGTGAGGTGCCCCGCATCGCTGTAATTTCCGTTTGGACTTCGAGCATGTCATCGAGTCTGGCGGCGGCGAAATACTCCAGCGTCATCTTGCGCACCACAAAGGCTACGCGTTCAGCCAACAAAACCTGCTGGCTAAAGTGATGGTGGCGCAGCATCTCAGTGCGTGCTCTTTCATAGAAAGCGACGTAGCTGGCGTGGTAAACCACACCACCGGCATCGGTGTCTTCGTAATAGACACGAACCGGCCATCGAAACAGCGTTGTATTCACTTTACATCCCGGTAATGCAAAAAAAAATTTAGGGCTTTCAAACTTCGCTACTATACGCGCGGGAATGCTGGTTTGGAATGGGAGAAAGTAAACGGAGAGTAAATTTTTATGGGCTTGAACAAGCCCATAGTGATTAACGGACGTTTCTGAATCAGGCGAAAAAGAAAAACAGTCCGGCGAGGAGAACAAGGTCAGCAATCAGCGGGCAGAATATCCCCTGCCAGAGTATCGCCTTCGGGCGAAAACCCACACCGTGAATCACGCCAGCACACACTGCCCACATGATAAGAAAACCGTGCCAGATTTCCAGCTCACTGGTTTTCGCCGCGAAGCGCGTCGGATCCCAGATAACACATCCTGCCAACACTAAGGCCATCAGTAACGAAAGGGCCCTTAACGGGCCCTTGTCCATTACCGCATACAATGCTGCGATAATTTTATTCATTAATGATCTTCTTGCTGTCCAGCTTCAACGTGTTCAAGCGCCAGCGCCGTGATCACGCCAAATGCACAAGCCAGAAGCGTTCCCAAAATCCATGCGAAGTACCACATATGTTGCTCCTTACTTAGTACAGAGAATGGGTGTTGCGTTCAATGTCTTCTTTGGTGATACGACCAAACATTTTCCAGTAACACCAAGTGGTGTAGAGAAGAATGATTGGCACAAACACCATCGCCGCATAGGTCATCACGTTCAGCGTCAGCTGGCTTGATGTCGCATCCCACATGGTCAGGCTAACGTTCATCATGGTGCTCGACGGCATCACGAACGGGAACATTGCCACACCCGCAGTCAGGATGATGCATGCCAGGGTCAGTGAGGAGAAGATAAACGCCCAGGCGCCCTTATCCATACGCGACATGACCGTGGTCAACAGCGGCAGCACAACACCCAATGCCGGAATAGCCCACAGGCTTGGCATATTGTTGAAGTTCACCAACCATGCACCTGCTTCACGCGCCACTTCTTTGGTCAGCGGGTTAGACGCAGCATGATGGTCCAGTGCGGATTTCACCACATAGCCATCAATACCGTACATCACCCAAACACCGGCCAACGCGAAGCACACCAGCGTCACCAGAGCCGCAATCTGTGAAATCGTACGTGTACGCAGATGCAGCTCGCCTACAGTACGCATTTGCAGATAGGTCGCGCCCTGCGTCAGGATCATCGCCACGCTAACAATACCGGCCAGCAGACCAAACGGGTTCAGCAGCTGGAAGAAGTTACCGGTGTAGTAAAGACGCATGTACTCATCGAGGTGGAACGGAACGCCCTGCAACAGGTTGCCGAACGCCACACCAATCACCAGCGGTGGCACGAAGCTACCGATGAAAATGCCCCAGTCCCACATGTTACGCCAGCGAGTGTCTTCAATCTTTGAACGGTAATCGAAACCGACCGGACGGAAGAACAACGACGCCAGAACCAAAATCATCGCCACATAGAAACCAGAGAACGCCGCAGCGTAGACCATCGGCCAGGCAGCGAACAGCGCGCCGCCTGCGGTGATCAGCCACACCTGGTTACCGTCCCAATGCGGGGCGATGGAGTTGATCATGATTCGACGTTCGGTGTCGTTACGACCGAGGAAACGGGTGAGCATGCCCACCCCCATGTCGAAACCGTCGGCGACCGCAAAACCAATCAGCAGAACGCCAACCAGCAGCCACCAGATAAAACGCAATACTTCATAATCGAACATTTGACGACTCCTGTCTTAGCGTGCCGGCTGAGTAGACGCTGGGGTCTGCTCAAAGTGGTAACGACCGGTTTTCAGGCTGCTTGGTCCCAGACGCGCAAATTTGAACATCAGGAACATTTCAGCAATCAGGAACAGGGTGTACAGACCACAAATCAGCAACATGGAGAACAGCAGATCGCCTGTTGTCAGCGATGAGTTCGCCACTGCCGTCGGCAGTACCTCACCGATGGCCCATGGCTGACGGCCATACTCCGCGACAAACCAACCTGATTCGATTGCAATCCACGGTAACGGGATCCCGTACAGTGCGGTGCGCAGCAGCCACTTTTTCTGGCCGATACGGTTACGAATCACGGTCCAGAAGGACGCGGCGATAATCAGCAGCATAATGATGCCACAGCCGACCATGATACGGAACGCAAAGTACAGCGGCGCGACGCGAGGAATCGAGTCTTTGGTCGCCTGTTGAATCTGTGCTTCGGTCGCATCAGAGACATTCGGGGTATAGCGTTTCAACAACAGGCCGTAACCGAGGTCTTTTTTCACGTGTTCGAACTGATTGCGAACGGACTGATCGGCTGAGCCAGAACGTAGCTGCTCCAGCAGTGAGTAGGCTTTCATCCCGTTACGGATACGCTCTTCATGCTGCACCATCAGATCTTTCAGGCCAGTAACCTGCTTATCGACGGAGCGAGTGGCAATGATGCCGAGCGCGTATGGGATTTGAATAGAGAAGTGGTTTTGTTGCGCATCCTGGTCAGGAATACCAAACAGCGTAAACGCAGCCGGTGCTGGCTGGGTTTCCCACTCGGCTTCAATTGCCGCCAGTTTGGTTTTCTGCACATCCCCCATTTCGTAACCGGATTCATCACCCAGTACGATAACAGACAGGATTGCCGCCATACCAAAGCTCGCCGCGATAGCAAAAGAGCGTTTAGCGAAAGCGAAATCACGACCGCGCAGCATGTAATAGGAACTGATACCCAGAATGAACATCGCGCCACAAACGTAGCCAGATGCCACGGTGTGAACGAATTTCACCTGCGCGACAGGGTTAAGGATAAGCTCGGAGAAGCTCACCATCTCCATGCGCATGGTTTCAAAGTTAAAGTCGGACGCGACCGGGTTTTGCATCCAGCCGTTCGCGACGAGGATCCACAGTGCGGACATGTTGGAGCCCAACGCCACGAGCCAGGTCACCGCCATGTGCTGAACTTTGCCCAGACGATCCCAACCGAAGAAGAACAGACCTACAAAGGTGGATTCGAGGAAGAAGGCCATTAGCCCTTCAATGGCCAGCGGCGCACCGAAGATATCGCCCACATAATGGGAATAATAAGACCAGTTTGTCCCGAACTGGAACTCCATGGTCAGGCCAGTAGCCACGCCCAGTGCGAAGTTGATACCAAACAACTTGCCCCAGAACTTGGTCATATCTTTATAAATCTGTTTGCCGGAAAGGACGTAGACCGTTTCCATGATGGCCAGCAAGAACGCCATACCGAGCGTCAGTGGCACAAAAAGGAAGTGGTACATCGCGGTCAAGGCAAACTGTAAGCGCGACAGTTCGACTATATCTAACATCATGACTCCTTGCTCATCGCATGAAGACTCCGAGAGTGGATCCCGTTAGAAAGGATTCACACGCATGCCCCAATACAAATTTATTTGCTTCCCGCTTCGCTGCCGCAGTCACATTGTGAAAACGACGATGAGCAAAGGTTACAAATACGTTAATAAAAAACCCAAATTGATCCCTTGAATATATTACGCCGTAAAACCCTTACAATAAACAGGTTTTTATTGAACCGGATTTACGTTTTTCGACGTTGATCAATATATAGCTAAGATGACACATTTCGACCACTTTGATCCGCGACAATTTACCGCTTTCCTTCATGTTTTTCCAAGGATTACATATTGATTTAAATCAATTTTACATTCACATGTTAATTGTGTATGCATTTGATGAATCATCGTGAAATCCATGTTAAAAACATGTTCTCTTGATGACATGGATAGTTATCAAATAAGACTGAATGAGGATGAGAGGCCATTCAATTTTAACCACCGTCGCAGGACGCTGAACGGAGGAGAGATTTCTGAGTAGATACGGCGAGCGTTGTTCTTTTTTACGCGGATAAGTATAGCTGCTTTTTATTACATTTCATTCACTGCAATGAATTTTAAAATTAACACCACGTCGTAATTATCGGATAAAACAAAGCGACCACGCAGTGCGTGGCCGAGTATCGTTTGCCGGGTTATTCACCAATCCGGATACGCCAGGTCCGTGATTGCCCCGGTCTGAGGTTCACCGGTTTGCCCATTATGTTGTTCCCACCCTCCAACACCTGCTCATCCATGCCTGTTTCCTGGCATGCGGGTTGATGGCGATTAAACATCATCATCGATTCGCAATTTTCGCTATCGGAAGGGTTAAACAATCTGACAATCAACGCGTTATCGTCTTCGGCTTTTTTCAGTGCGCTGAGCTGACACCCCGTTGCCGGAAGCGTAAACAGGCTGTAGCTCTCAGGTACAACAATCGCCGTTCGATTCAGCTTCATCGCATCCCACGGGATTTTGTTGTAGCACTGGACCGGCGTGAGCCAACTCCGCGCCTGCTGCGCCACACCCGCATTGAGCGCCGAGCCGATGAACGGCATCACGCTGAAACGACAAAGTAATTCACCGCGCACCTGAGAATCAGGTACGGGCAATTTGATGCCCGAAGGACGCCCTGGACGGAGCAGTAAATCTTCTTTACCGAGTAACCCCACGCCGCGCAATAAAGTAAGAGCGAACGTGCTGTGCGTCTCGCCGATAATTTCTACTTCACGCAATCCTTCAGTGAACAACGCCAGCCCATTTTGCCCTTGCTGGAGCGCGGCATAATTCAGCAAGTTCCAGACCGGCACGGGCGCTTCTTTCCAGCCCTCTTCCTGCCAGACGTTCATCGCCTCGTCATGCACCGGACGATTCAACGAACCAAACTGCGTATCGGTCAACACGCGGTCGGTTTTATACGGCACCGGAATGCGCACCCGCACACGATGATCGTCGGCCTGATTCAGCACCTTAATATCAAATTCCACTCGACGGCTGTGATGGCTCAGCGTGACGGTGGTTTCAAACGTTAGCTGACCGCTGGTTTTACGGGCCGAGCGCTCTGCCAGATTGAGCGGAACCGCAAGCGTGCTTCGCAGCACCGCCCTGCTCTGCCAGGCATCATGAATCACGCTGTGCCGATGCTTGCCCTCAACGCTTGTGAGTAACCACTCTTCACGCGAAGGCGAGTAATCGTATTCGTCGCCATCGTCGGAGCCATCTTCAAATTCCAGCACCCGGTCATACACCAGCCCGCTTTCTTTATCTTCCATTTTCAACGTGCCGTCGCCGTTGAGCGTGATACGCCAGCAGCTGTTTTCCAGCAGCGCATCGCTGTGTTTCGGCACACTCATTTGTTGCCCTTCAGCGCCCGGCAGCACATGCAGCGTCAACCACCCCATTGCCGGAAGTACCTGACGTAGCTGAATGTCATACTCCATAAACGGCTCGTAGTTGCCGTAATGAACAATCTGGCGGTCGACTAACCCCGGATCGATTTCACGTTTATCACGAATAAAGTACGGCACGTCCTGTCCTTCACCGTCGAGCAGCCGGAATTGGCTGGCGCGCAGACGAAGGGTGGTATTGACCACTTCATCGCGCGGCCACGGCATCAGGTTGAACAGCGTCAGTTTATCGCCTTCGCTGTGCGCCATGTTGTCGACAATCTTGCGCATATAGAAGGTAATGAGGCTATCGGCCATGTCTTCCGCCAGCCAGAAGCGGCTCATAATTTCACGATGCACTTTATCGCTACAGCAGCAGCCAATGCTGTCATGGGCGTGATTTTTGAGGATCTCTTTCCACATTTTCTCCAGCAGACCGTGGTGATACTCAAAGCCGAGCGTCCACGCCAGCGCCGCCAGTGGTTCGAGCACATTGACAATTTTGTTTTCTATCCGTGCGTGGGCGATTTTAATGTCCATTCGCGTCGACCCAATCGTGCGATGCACGCGCATGTATTTACCGTCGTTGAACTCACCGCTCAGCGTCGCCAGTGACGCACGCTGTTGTTCAATACGCTCGAAAACCTCTTCGAAACGGCTCATCACAAATTCACGCTGCGGATAAATTTCCCGCAGCTTGCCCATCACGGCGAAAATATTCTGCTGAAGCGGCATCTGGTCGTGACCGTTGGGCAGTAAAATCTCTTTGGTTTGCGACGCTTTTTCCAACACATTAAAGTAACCGTCGAGGCGTTTACGCAAACCCGCTTCGTCCTCCGGTAAGTACTTACCAATCGCGTAGCCCAGTGGTAGCACCTGTGCCGCAACTTCGCTGCCATCCTGACTCTGCCACAAAAATTCGGTTTTATCGGTACCGTGGCGCTCGGAGCAACCGCGCCAGAACATGGCCCGTTTGATGCCAAATCCATTGTAGATATGCGGTAACTGCCCTGACATGCCAAACGAGTCCGGCAGGTAGCCAATTTTCATCGGCTCACCAAACGCCAGGCAATCACGCATCCCGTACATCAAATTACGGACGATGGATTCTCCGGCAACGACCGTAGTGTCGGTTTGCGTGTACCACGGGCCGATAATCAGTTTTCCGGCCTGCACCAGCGCTTTCACGCGCGCTTTGTTTTCCGGCTTCACGGCAAAATAATCTTCCAGAATCGCGGTCTGCCCATCGAGCACGTAATACTTGTACTCAGCATCCTGCTCCAGACGCGTCAGGATCTCTTCCATATTATTGACCAGCAAAATGCGCGACTCTTCGGTGGTAAAATACCACTCACGGTCCCAGTGCATGTGCGGCGTGATGTGAACGCGAGATACAGCTTTCATCTTCGTTTCCTGTTCTGTTAAGGCAAGACGCTATCGGGAATGTATTTACCGGCTTTCACCGCCTGGCGACGCCAGAGGATCAGCACGCAAGTTGAAATGGCGGCACCGATAATGGCAGAGGCGAACCAGCCAATGGCGGCGAGAACGCCCCCCAGCCCGCCGTCGTGCAGCAGGAACAGCGAGAAAATACCTGCGCCCGGCGTAGAGAGACCAAGATTCATGGATCCCACCAGCGCACCGGTGACCATCGAGCCGAGCACGAACGAGCCGATAACGCGCAGCGGATCTTCAATTGCCATTGGAATCGCCCCTTCGGTAATCCCCGCAAGGCCCAATAGCCACGTCGATTTTCCGGTTTCAATTTCAAAGGTTTTAAACAGCCGTGGCGCAATCATTGTGGAAGCCGTTACCGTGAACGCGGACACCATTTTCACCGAAGCGAAAATGGCATACGGGCCATAAACACCGTTTGCCATCGCGCCGAGGCAAAAGGCATAGGATGCTTTGTTGACCGGGCCGCCTAAATCGAAGGAACACATAAATCCGAGGATAATGCCGAGCACCAGCGCGTTGGTTCCTGACAGCCCATTTAGCCAGGCGGTCAGACTGTTGTTAATCCATGCAACCGGTTCACCGACCACAAACAACATCAGACTGCCTGCGCCGAGCGTGCCGAGTACCGGATAGAGGTAGTAGGTCAGGAAGCCGTTGTAACGGTTGTTAAGACGAATATGGTTTTTCACCCAGCGCATCAGATAACCGGCGATCAGGCCACCCGCCACCGCGCCGAGGAAGCCGGAGCCAATCATGTTTGCCGCCAGCCCCGCCGCAAAGCCCGGCGCCAGCGCGGGTTTATCCGCCAACGAATACGCGGTGTACGCTGCCAGTACGGGCACCATCAAGATACCCAGCATCCCACCGCCCAGCTTGCGATACATCCACAGCCACGAATTTTCCTGATCGAATAAATGCTGAAGCCCAAACATCTGTGCCAACAACACAGCGACAGCCAGCACCGTCCCACCGGCCACAATCAGCGGCACGGCGAACGAAATGCCGCTCAACAGCGCCTGCTTAAGCTCTGTCTTAACACTCTTCTTCTGTTCGTGATCCTCTGTCTGAATCTTACGATTTTCAGCAGATGGCTTTAACGCCAGCGCCTTATGAATCAACGCTTCGGCATGACGAATCGGCTCTGCCACTGGCACGCTTATCGACGGAATACCCTGAAAACGCTCCAACGCTTTAATCGCCACTTCAGCCGCGAAAATGCAGGCCTGCGCGGTATTGAGCTGTTCGGCAGTCAGGCGATTTTCGATACCGTTCGCCCCCTGTCGCTCAACATAAACATGGATACCCAGCTTCTGCCCGGCTTTTTCCAGGTATTCAGCCGCCATATAGGTGTGCGCGATCCCGGCCGGACAGGCGGTCACGCAGACGATAACCGGTGCGTCCTTTTTCGGCGCGTTATCCACGCTCATTAACGGTGCGTCGAGCGCCTGTAACAACGCGTCGGCAGTCGTTGCCGCGCAAACCGCTGCGCGTACATCGTCATCGACCAGCCGGGAGGTTAATGCCGTCAACAACTGCATATGCGTCGATCCCGCCTGCGCGGGCGGAATCGCCAACAGCACAATCAGATTCACTTCTTCTTCGCCGTCGACGCCTTCCCAAAGGATCGGTTTCGGCAGCGTAGCAACGGCAAAAGCGGCTTCCTTCACCGCCTCACTTTTGCCATGCGGAACAGCCAGCCCTTCACCGAGGGCCGTCGGTCCTTCGCTTTCGCGCGCCATCACATCGCGAAGAAAATCTTCAAGGCGGGAGATTTTACCCAGCGCCGCCAATCGTTCAGCTAGCGCATAAATGGCCTCATCACGGCTGGCAAAATTGGCCTGTAAGCAGAGCGCATCCGGGTGCGTTAATGTCGTCAGGTTCATCACGATCCTCACTGTGAAAGTGTAAGAGCAGCCAATGGCCGATCAGTTAAACGGATCTTGCCAGATAAAATAATACATTTATGTGATCACTTTCTCTTATACGTATAATTTGTATTTAATTTGTATTGTTTACATAAAAATGAAGACAGGCATAATCCCTACATTGGTATTAAAGATGTATGAGGTCAGTAGGCAGCATGAGCAAAAAACCGATGTACAGACAGATCGCCGATGTCCTGCGCGAGCGGGTGCAGCGTGGTGAACTAAAGCCTGGTGATGCCCTACCGACGGAATCAGCGCTACAGGAAGAATTTGCCGTCAGCCGCGTGACCGTGCGGCAGGCGTTGAAGCAACTGACTCAGGAAGCGATTATTGAAAGCATCCAGGGCAGCGGGTCTTACGTCAAAGAAGAGCGAGTCAATTACGACATTTATCAGCTCACCAGCTTTTATGAAAAGCTCGCCGACCGGAATGTGGAAACACACAGCGACGTTCGCGTCTTTGAAGCGATCGATGCCCGTGACAGTCTTGCTGCCACGTTACAGGTAGAACCGGGCGAAAAAATTTGGCACGTTAAACGCGTGCGCTTTATCAAGCAAAAACCGGTGACGCTGGAGGAGACCTGGATGCCGCTGTCGCTGTTTCCAGATCTCACCTGGCAAGTGATGGAAAACTCCAAATATCACTTTATCGAGCAGGTCAAAAAGATGGTAATCGATCGCAGTGAACAGGAAATCGCTCCCATCATGCCTTCGGAGGAAGCGGTTACCTTACTTGGGTTAGATCCCAACCAACCAATCCTCGAAAAAATTTCACGCGGGTTTCTCAGCGACGGTCGCGTGTTCGAATACAGCCGTAATGCGTTCAAAAGTGACGACTACAAATTCACACTGGTGGCGAAGCGCCGCCAATAGACCAGAGTGCCCGGAGGCGCTGCCGCCGGGCATTTCGCGGCTGTCATCATATCGTGAAGGTCATACCAATCCGGTAACGCGATTCTGAGATACCCTCTTCTCCCTCGTAATACCCTTGCTGATCGAGATAGTCATATTCTACATAAGGACTAAACCAGCTGTTCCATTTATAACGCAACGTAAAAGCATTCTCCGTGGCCCAGGATTTTTCATTCTTATATTTATAATCATCATTAACATGTTTGTATGCTGTTCCCTGATACAGCACACTCCATTGCGGGTTAATCTTATAGCCAAGGAAAATATCGAAGCGGTTTACACTGTCGCGATGCGATTCACCTGAAGTATCTTTTGTCTCATAATCATTATAGTCATAGCGATAGCGAAAACCAGTCGTCAGGTCTGAGGTTATTTTATAGTTTACTCTAAGATAAGGCCGTAACTGTGTGCCGTTACTACTCCAATGATAAATTCCGCCCGGCTGAAAATCCCATTTATCCGACAATGGTAAGGTGTAGTTGGTTTCGATCTCATTATAGTCTGTTGTCGTGTCACCTAATGAATGTGCGCTGTCTGATTTATCTGCCCCGTTGTTCCCTCGACCATTATTCTTATTATTTTTATTATCGGTTTCAATGCTTCCCCACCAGCCACTCTTCCAGCTCTGGCTAACCTTGAAGCGAGATTCATAAGTATGGCTACCGGCCTTGTAGCCACCGCGCACGTC
The DNA here is from genome assembly GCA_036495715.1 of Scandinavium sp. Classification (GTDB taxonomy): domain Bacteria; phylum Pseudomonadota; class Gammaproteobacteria; order Enterobacterales; family Enterobacteriaceae; genus Scandinavium. The sequence goes on along the minus strand of DASXML010000010.1, from coordinate 17,341 downwards.
GAACGTCAGCGCATGAGAGACACTCGGCCCGACAGAAATAAAAGCGAGTGAAATCCATAGCAATTTCTTTTGCATAACAGGTTCCTTTAATTAAATGAATATTATGAATACGGCTAAAACCCCAAAAGTAACTTCAAAATAACTGGAAGCGGATAATATTGATTCGACAAAACAGATCACCCTTCTCTTATTGAAAGTAAGAGCAAGTTCACAAATTAAATTTGAATGATGGTTTTGTTTTTATATTTATAAAAAATAGATCATTTCAGCCTATATAAACCTGTAATCCATATACATTCTGAATACGTTTTTCATTCTAATCAAAAAAGATCAACCCTATAGTACAAACAATACATTCAACGCACATAAAACCCTATATTCAGTAAGGTTGGACCTACTCTTTAAATACAATTTTGAATTTGTGATGCCAATCATGAAAAGAAGCCTGTCTTTTTCATAACATAAAATGAAATTATGTTTTATTTTTAAATAACCACTATTTCATCAAAACCAACAAGGATATCAATGTGAAAATTAAGAAGCTGAGATGGTACATTATCTCGCTGGTTATGCTCGGCACGATCATCAACTACCTGGCCCGCAGCACTCTGGGCGTGGCTGCCCCCGAAATGATGAAAACCTTGCAGCTATCCAGTGAGCAATACTCGTGGATAGTCTCCGTGTTTCCGTTTACCTACGCCATCGGCGGCATTGCCTGTGGTTTTATCATCGATAAGTTTGGCCTGCGCTTCAGCTTTGCGCTGCTCGCCGCCATCTGGTCGGCCTGTAATATGCTGACTGCCCTGTTCAGCAGTTGGTTGCCGATTGCCTGTTTGCGCGGTGGACTAGGTTTAACCGAAGCCGCTTTTAACCCGGCAGGCATGAAAGTCACCGCCGAGTGGTTCCCGGCCAAAGAGCGCGGGCTGGCGTGTGGCATTTACAGTCTTGGCACCTCGCTGGGCGCGATGCTTGCTCCGCCGTTGGTGGTCTGGGCCATTATTAACTACAACTGGGAAATGTCTTTTGTCGTCACCGGCGGCATCGGCATTATCTGGAGCGTGCTGTGGCTTGTCTGCTATCGCTCACCCGAAACGCATCCGGCGCTGTTGAAAGCGGAATATGAGGAAGCGCAGGCCGACCACATTTCGGCACCGGTCGAGAAAGTGTCGCTAGGCACCATGATTAAAGATAAAAATCTGTGGGCCATTTCCCTACCGCGCTTTATGGCCGATCCGGCGTGGGGAACGCTGCACTACTGGATGCCGCTGTATCTGGTCACCGTCCGTCATATGAATCTGAGCGAAATTGCGATGTTTGCCTGGCTGCCGTTCCTGACCGCCGATCTCGGCTGTCTGGCCGCCGGTTATATCTCTAAATTCCTCAACAATCGGGGCATTCATATCATTAACGCCAAACGCATTACCTTCACCTTTGCCGCGCTGTTGATGCTGGCAATGGCCGCAGTCGGTTATGCCAGCAATGTTTATGTCGCTATCGCACTGTTTTGCATTGCCGGTTTTGCCCATCAGTGCCTGTCGATTACCGTGATCAGCATGTCTTCCGACCTGTTCCCTAAACAAAAAGTGGCGACAGCCACCGGCTTTGCCGCCTTTACCGGCAGCATGGGCAATTTCGGTTTCAGCCTGTTCCTTGGCGCAATGGTGGCCGTGGTTGGTTACAATATGTTCTTCATTGGACTGGGCGTTTTTGACCTCATCGGTGCGGCATTCTTGTGGGTGCTTATCAAAAAACCGTCCACAGAATTCAAACCGGCTATCGCCTGATTTTCAGGGAGACGAAAATGAAAAAATACGCAGGCTTTGCCATAGGAATAGTGCTGACATTCAGCGCCACCGCTCAGGCTGAAAGCAAAGCGGACGGTGCATGTCTGACCTATGACTTTTCGCAAATGACGGACATCAAAACCGCGATAACGCACAGCGGCGGCGATTATGCTCCGGCTTATGAGGCACTGATGACGAAAGCGACCGGCGCGCTCAAGCATGCCACCTATTCCGTCACTGAAAAAACGCTGCTGCCCGCTTCTGGCGATAAGCACGATTACTACAGCTTTGGGCCGTACTGGTGGCCGAACCCGAAAACCAAAAGTACGCTGCCCTATATTCGCAAAGACGGGCAAATCAACCCATCGTCAAAAACGGATGATACCGACAGCAAACGGATGGTGCAGTTTGCCAACGATGTTCGGGTGCTGTCGCTGGCCGCGTTTTACAGTGAGGATGCTCGCTTTGCAGTGAAAGCAAACGCCCTGCTGAACACCTGGTTTCTCGATAAAAAAAACCGCATGAACCCCAATCTCAACTATGCGCAGGCGATCCCTGGCGTCGTCAACGGACGCGGAATCGGGATCATCGACACCCGCGTTCTGATAGATGTCGCCGATAGCATTGCCCTCCTGCATCACACCGGCAATCTTACGGATAACGACTTTAAGGCCTATCAGCGCTGGTACGCGGAGTACACCCGCTGGCTGTTGAACAGCCCGAACGGACGCGAAGAAGGTAACTGGTACAACAATCATGGGGCCTGGTACGACGCGCAGGTGACGGCATTTTCGCTGTTCACCGGCGATAAAAAACAGGCCACACAGCAAATCGAAACCTTCAAATATCGCCACCTTGCGGCACAGGTCAATGCCAAGGGCGAACTGCCCGCTGAACTTGAACGCACCCGCTCATTCCATTACACCAATTTCGCCCTCGCCGCGTATGCCCGGATGGGTCGCTATGGCGAGATAGCCGGAAACGATCTCTGGGGCTTCGAACTGGACGGCCGCAAAATGGAAAATGCGTTTGCGGTCGTCGCTCAGCAGGTCGGAAAACCGGCGGCACAGTGGCGATATCCGGAGCTGAAATTTACCCCCGATGAAGCCACCGGCCCACTGCTCGCGGCGGCCCGAGCTTATAACAGCGAGGCTTTTCGCAACAGCGCCGCAGCGTTGGTGAAAGAAAACCCGACCGACATTAACCGCCTGATGCCGGGCACCGCTTTAGTGAATTAATCGGGAGCAGAAAGAATGAAGCAATTTACCCCCGAACAGATCCAGGCCGCCAGAGACAAGGCCACACCTGGCATTCTGCAACGCTTAATCGACAACAATGCCGATGTGCTTAACCATGAAATATTAGTTCCGGAAACCGGATGTGCGACGTGGAACCACTATTTTTTCTGCCCGGAACACAGTGTGCGCCTGATATGGGATCGAAAATCGCCGAACAAACATCGCTGCCCGGTGGATGGCGCAGTGTTTACCGGTGAACCCTATTACGGTGCCTGGTGGCGCTGGCTGAATGGCTTAAATGCCAAAGCCAGTTATGAACTTGCGGTGTTATGGCTGTTGACCGGTGAAAAACATTATCGCGATAAAGTGATTGAGATCCTGATGCAGTACGCCCGCTATTACCCTGATTATCAGGAGCATGGCGGCATTCCCTACAACGGCCCCGGTAAAGCCAATGCCCAGACCTTGTGTGAAGCCAACTGCCATGCCGATTTTGTCCGTGGTTTTGACCTCATCGCCGCCGAGTTAACGCCGCAACAGCATGAATACATTGCCGTGCGCCTGCTGCGCTGCGGGGCCGATTTTTTGATGCGCCACCGTGGCGATCAAATCCATAATCATGAAGTTAAAATCGGTGCGACAATTGGCATGATCGGGGCGGTACTTAACGACAGCGCCTATCTGAACTTCGCAGTAAACAGCCGCTACGGCCTGCGCTATCAGCTGCAACATGCGCTCCTGCCGGGTGGCTTATGGTTTGAAGGCTCGCTGCATTACCATTTCTACGCCTTACAGGCGTTTATGGCCTTTGAGAAGTTCGCCCACCACACGCCGTTCAGCCTGCTGGATGAGCCCTTTTATCCGCAGATGCTTTCCCTGCCCTTACGCTTGCTGATGCCGGATATGAGCCTGCCGAAAGTGAACGACTGCGTGGACGGTCAGCAAAAGCTCAATCACAGCGATATCTATGAATTTGCCTGGTCTTATTATGCTGATGCAGAGTATGGCCGTGTGCTGTCTTTCCTTTATCGTGAAAGGCCGAGAGATAATCTGGATGCGCTATTCTACGGTCAATTTTTACCCGCGGAACCACTGGCCGTGCCGCAGGCGAACGAGCACAACCCCGGAGCCGGATTCACAATAATCAGACCCGCGCCGGGCCGCGCCATTTGCCTGAAACACGGCCCGTATGGTGGTGAACACGATCATTACGATCGCCTGAACCTTATCGTGTTCAACAACGGCAACGCGCTGTTTCCCGATCTCGGCACCACCGGCTACGGCGCACCGCTGCACTACGGTTACTATAAAAATTCGTTTTCCCATAACACCTTATGCGTCAACGGACTGAATCAACCCCCCGCTATTCCGCGCATTGTGGAATGGCAGGAGGCGCCAGAACAGACACGACTTGTGATGGAAGTTGACTGGAAAACGCAGGCGACATTGCCCGACAGTAAAACGCGCGTCGAATGGGATTGCGACGCTTATCGCGACGTCGTTTTCCGCCGAACGATTGTGGTGACGGTTAATATGCTGATCGACAAATGGCAGATTGAGAACCCGCATCAGCAGTGCGTGGACGCTATTTATCTTATTAACGCCGTCACATCGCGAGCGGAAAATCAGGCCGAACTCAGTATTTGCTATCCCTATGTCAAACACACGACAGAGCAGCCGCTGGAAGGACAAATTGATATTGCCTGTCACGCCGATACGTCCGTCACTGTGAGTTGTTTCAGTACAAATAACGCCCGTTTAATTCAGGCGAAGGGGCCGAATAATCCATCGACGTCGATGATTGATTACCTGATTGCACGCAGCCACGAGCCACAGGTGACGCTGGTGTTCGTAACCGATTTCAGCGGAGAGAATCACGCCGAAATTAGCGCCATCGGCGATAACATCAAAGTGACAGATACGGGTTTAAACCGGGGCTATCGCTTGTAAATGAAGATAAAAAAGGCCACCGCGAGGGTGGCCAACATGTCGAAAACGGACATATAAAGCTCCCCACGTGGGGAGCAGAGAGGATTATCAGTTAATGATGGTTTTCAGCGCTTCGCCGATATCCGCCAGGCTACGAACGGTTTTCACACCGGCCGCTTCCAGGGCTGCAAATTTCTCGTCTGCAGTGCCTTTACCGCCCGCGATGATCGCGCCCGCATGGCCCATACGCTTGCCTTTCGGCGCGGTTACGCCGGCGATGTAGCCGACAACCGGTTTGGTCACGTGTTCTTTGATGTAAGCAGCCGCTTCTTCTTCAGCGCTTCCGCCGATCTCACCGATCATCACGATCGCTTCAGTCTGTGGATCTTCCTCGAACATTTTCAGGATATCGATGAAGTTAGAGCCGGGGATCGGGTCACCGCCGATGCCCACACAGGTGGACTGGCCGAAACCGTAATCGGTGGTCTGCTTAACCGCTTCGTACGTCAGCGTACCAGAGCGGGACACAATGCCCACTTTGCCTGGCTTGTGAATGTGGCCTGGCATGATACCGATTTTGCTCTGACCTGGGGTGATAACGCCTGGGCAGTTCGGGCCAATCATGCGTACGCCTGCTTCATCCAGTTTCACCTTAACAGTCAGCATATCCAGCGTCGGGATGCCTTCGGTGATGGTGATGATGAGCTTAATGCCTGCGTCGATAGCTTCCAGAATGGAGTCTTTGCAGAACGGAGCCGGAACGTAGATAACAGACGCGGTAGCGCCCGTTGCTTCTACCGCTTCGCGCACGGTGTTGAACACCGGCAGATCCAGATGCGTGGTGCCGCCTTTGCCTGGCGTTACGCCGCCAACCATGTTGGTGCCGTAAGCGATCGCTTGTTCAGAGTGGAAAGTCCCCTGGCTACCGGTGAAGCCCTGGCAGATAACCTTGGTGTTTTTATCAATTAAAATGGACATTATTTCCCCTCCACTGCGGCAACGACCTGCTGAGCGGCATCCGTCAGACTTTTCGCTGCAATAATATTCAGACCGCTGTCAGCCAGTTTTTTCGCGCCGATTTCGGCGTTGTTACCTTCCAGACGAACCACGACCGGTACGCTAACACCCACTTCTGCCACCGCACCGATGATGCCGTCAGCAATCAGGTCGCAACGCACGATACCGCCGAAGATGTTAACCAGAACGGCTTTCACTTTGTCATCAGAGAGGATGATTTTGAACGCTTCGGTGACGCGCTCTTTGGTCGCTCCGCCGCCTACATCAAGGAAGTTAGCCGGTTCGCCGCCGTGCAGCTTAACGATGTCCATGGTGCCCATCGCCAGGCCTGCGCCGTTAACCATGCAACCGATGTTGCCGTCGAGAGCCACGTAGTTCAGTTCCCACTGTGCAGCCTGTGCTTCACGTGGATCTTCCTGATACTGGTCGCGCATTTCGCGCAGATCAGGCTGACGGAACAGTGCGTTGCCGTCAGCGCCCAGTTTGCCGTCGAGGCAAATCAGGTCGCCCTGCTTGGTGATAACCAGTGGGTTGATTTCAATCAGCGCCAGGTCACGGTCGAGGAAGATGTTCGCCAGACCCATGAAGATCTTGGTGAACTGCTGAACCAGCTTACCTTCCAGACCCAGTTTGAACGCCAGTTCACGGCCCTGATAAGGCATTGGACCCGCCAGTGGATCGATAGCTACTTTGTGGATCAGATGCGGGGTTTCTTCCGCGACTTTTTCAATTTCCACGCCGCCTTCGGTGGACGCCATGAAGACCACACGGCGAGAGCTACGGTCAACAACCGCGCCCAGGTACAGCTCTTTTGCGATATCGGTAGCCGCTTCAACCAGGATCTGGTTTACCGGCTGACCGTTAGCGTCTGTCTGGTAGGTTACCAGGCGTTTGCCGAGCCAATGCTCTGCAAAAGCACGAATATCTTCTTTGCTGTTAACGACTTTCACGCCGCCCGCTTTACCGCGGCCGCCAGCGTGTACCTGGCATTTCACGACCCAAGGGCCTGCGCCAATTTTGGAAGCGGCTTCTTCAGCTTCACGCGGAGTTGAGCAGGCATAGCCTACCGGCGCAGGTAAACCGTAGCGGGCAAACAGCTGTTTGGCCTGGTATTCATGTAAGTTCATGCGTTCTATCCACTTTTCAGGTATGCCCGTCATATTTCAAGCTGCATGTACGTTGGCTTCTCGCTCACCCCAGTCACTTACTTTAGTAAGTGACTGGGGATTTACTGCGGCGCCGCCTTCCTGCAACTCGAACTATTTAGGGCAGAATCGTTATCATTTTACCTGCAAGCCTGGACAGGCTTGCAGGACAGGTGATTCGAGAAAAACTAAACGTCCAGCAGCAGACGCGTCGGATCTTCCAGCAGCTCTTTAATGGCGACGAGGAAGCCCACGGACTCACGACCATCGATCAGGCGATGATCGTAGGACAGTGCCAGATACATCATTGGCAGAATTTCAACTTTGCCATCCACAGCCATCGGCCTGTCTTTGATGGCATGCATACCCAGGATCGCGCTCTGCGGTGGGTTGATGATTGGCGTAGACATCAGGGAACCGAATACACCGCCGTTGGTGATGGTGAAGTTACCGCCGGTCAGGTCTTCTACCGTCAGCTTGCCATCGCGGCCTTTCAGCGCCAGCGCTTTGATGTTCTTCTCGATGTCTGCCATGCCCAGCGCATCAACGTCACGCAGCACTGGCGTGACCAGACCACGTGGCGTGGAGACCGCCATGCTGACGTCGAAATAGTTGTGGTAAACCACATCTTCGCCATCAATAGAGGCATTCACTTCCGGGTAGCGTTTCAGCGCTTCAACCACGGCTTTCACGTAGAAGGACATGAAGCCCAGACGGATACCGTGACGTTTTTCAAACGCATCACCGTACTGCTTACGCAGGTCCATGATTGGCTTCATGTTGACTTCGTTGAAAGTCGTCAGCATGGCGGTAGAATTTTTCGCTTCCAGCAGACGTTCGGCTACGCGCTTGCGCAGACGGGTCATTGGAACGCGTTTCTCAGAACGGCCCGCCAACGGCGCTGGAGCCGCCGCTGCTGCTGCCGCAGGGGCTTTGGCTTCGGTTTGAGCCGGTGCTTTCGCCAGATGTTTTTCAACATCTTCACGGGTCAGACGACCGCCCACACCGGTGCCTTTGATAGCGCTGGCGTCGAGGTTATGTTCAGCCAGCAGACGACGAATAGCCGGGCTGAGCGCGTCGTTGCTCTGCTCTTCCAGAGAAGCCTGCTGACGCTGGGCTGGCGTCGAATCTTTCGCTTCGGATTTCGCACCGGACTCTTTGCCCGCGCTGTTACCTTCACGCAGACGACCCAGAATTTGGCGAGAGGTCACGGTGGTGCCTTCGTCTTCCAGTACTGCATCAAGAATGCCGTCAGCCGACGCCGGTACTTCCAGTACCACTTTGTCAGTTTCGATTTCTACCAGCACTTCATCGCGAACAACCGCATCACCTGGCTTCTTGTGCCAGGTCGCAACCGTTGCATCGGCTACGGATTCTGGGAGGTCGGGAACAAGAATATCTACGCTACTCATTTTGTATCCTTTAATTAATCGACGTTCAGCGCGTCATTGACCAGATCTTGTTGCTGCTTCTGGTGAACAGACATATACCCTACCGCCGGAGAGGCGGAGGCCGGGCGACCTGCATAACGCAGGGCAGACCCAAATGGAATCACTTCACGCAGGTGATGTTGGCTGCAATACCAGGCGCCCTGGTTGAGCGGCTCTTCCTGACACCAGACAAAATCATGCACGTGAGAATAAGCTTTCAGTACGTCCTGCATCGCCTGATGCGGGAACGGATAAAGCTGTTCGATACGCACGATGGCGACATCTTTCTGATCGTTCTTGCGGCGCTGTTCCAGCAGGTCGTAGTAAACCTTACCGGAGCACATCACCACGCGTTTAACGCCTTTCGGATCCAGCGCATCCACTTCGCCAATTGCAGGCATAAAGGTGCCATTGGCCAAATCGTCGAGGCTGGAAACTGCCAGCGGGTGACGCAGCAGCGATTTCGGTGACATCACCACCAGCGGACGGCGCATCCCGCGCAGCGCCTGGCGACGCAGCATGTGATAGACCTGAGCCGGAGTAGACGGCACGCACACCTGCATATTTTGTTCAGCACACAGTTGCAGATAACGCTCCAGACGTGCGGAGGAGTGCTCCGGACCCTGGCCTTCGTAACCGTGTGGCAGCAGCATGGTCAGGCCACACATACGGCCCCATTTTTGCTCGCCGGAACTGATGAACTGGTCGATAACCACCTGCGCACCGTTGGCGAAGTCACCGAACTGCGCTTCCCAGATAGTCAGGATTCGCGGCTCTGCGGTGGCGTAGCCGTATTCAAATGCCAGTACCGCTTCTTCTGACAGCACGGAGTCCCAGACCTTGAACTGGCCCTGACCGTTATGCACATGTTGCAGCGGAGTATAAGTGGAACCGTTCGTCTGGTTGTGGATCACCGCGTGACGATGGAAAAACGTTCCGCGACCGGAGTCTTCACCGGACAGACGAACAGGAATGCCTTCGTCAACCAGCGTGGCGTAAGCCAGGTTTTCCGCACCGCCCCAGTCGAACATTTTCTCGCCTGCGGCCATCGACTGACGGTCGCCGTAGATTTTCGCTACGCGAGACTGCATTTCAACCGCGTCAGGCACGGTGCTGATACGCTTAGCCAATTCCTGCAAGCGCTTCATGTCAACTTTGTTCGGGTAGCTCTCATCCCACTCGTGGTTGAGATACGGTGACCAGGTGAACGAATGCATGTTCATCGGACGCCACTCTTTCACCACACATTCGCCAGCATCCAGCGCGTCGCGGTACAGATTGACCATTTCGGTCGCATCTTCCAGCGTCGCCACTTTATCGCCTTCCAGCTTGTCAGCGTAGAGTTTGCGTGGGGTCGGATGTTTTTTGATTTTCTGGTACATCAGCGGCTGCGTTGCACTCGGCTCGTCGGCTTCGTTATGGCCGTGACGGCGATAACACACCAGGTCGATGAACACATCGCGTTTGAAGGTATTACGGAAATCGAGCGCCAGACGGGTGACAAATGCCACTGCTTCCGGGTCATCCGCGTTCACGTGGAAAATCGGCGCCATCACCATCTTACCGATATCGGTACAGTACGGCGTGGAACGCGCATCCAGCGGGTTAGAGGTGGTGAAGCCCACCTGGTTGTTGATAACGATGCGAACAGTACCGCCCACTTCGTATCCGCGCGCTTTGGACATGTTCAGGGTTTCCTGAACCACGCCCTGCCCGGCAACCGCCGCATCACCGTGAATGGTGATAGGCAACACTTTGTTGCTGCTTGGCTCTTCGAGCCTGTCAAGACGCGCACGCACGGAGCCGATAACCACCGGGCTCACGATTTCAAGGTGCGACGGGTTGAACGCCAGCGCCAGGTGCACCAGGCCGCCTTCGGTTTCGATGTCTGACGAGAAGCCCATGTGGTATTTCACGTCACCGGTGCCAAGGTGTTCTTTATGCTTACCGGCGAATTCGTCGAACAGGTCCTGCGGCTTTTTACCGAGCACGTTGATCAGCACGTTCAGACGACCACGGTGCGCCATACCCAGCACCACTTCACGGGTGCCGCTCTTACCCGCATGGCGGATAAGTTCTTTCAGCATTGGCACCAGCGCATCGCCGCCTTCCAGCGAGAAACGTTTCGCACCCGGGAATTTCGCGCCCAGATAACGCTCCAGGCCTTCCGCTGCGGTCAGTTCGGTAAGGAAGCGTTTTTTCTCTTCAACGCTAAAGTTCGCGTGACCGACCGCCGATTCGATACGCTGCTGGATCCAGCGTTTCTCTTCCGTAGACGTAATATGCATGTATTCCGCGCCGATGGAGCCGCAGTACGTCTGCTTGAGAGCGGCAATCAGTTCGCCCAGCTTCATCGTCTCTTTACCGATGGCAAACGAGCCAACGTTAAAGCTGTCCTGGAAATCCGCCTCGGAAAGATCGTGGTAAGCCGGGTCTAAATCAGACACCCGCTCCTGTTTCCACAGTCCTAATGGATCGAGGTTAGCGTCCTGATGACCACGGAAGCGATAAGCGTTGATCAGCTGCAGGACTTTAACCTGCTTCACATTAGCGTCAGGGTCGGAGATCGCGGATGAGTAACGTGACGCATCCTTCGCCAGACGACGGAAATAATCACGCGTAGTAGAGTGGAATTGATCCGGTTTGACTCCGGTACCAGGTAACTGCTGGAACATTGAACGCCAGTTGGCGTCGACAGAGTCAGGATCGGTTAAGAAGTCTTCATAGAGCTGTTCTATCCAGCTCTGGTTGGAGCCAGAGAGGTAAGAAGAGTCCAGCCAGGCTTTCATTGCGCCGTTCTGCATCGTGATCCCTTAAGCATTTTTATGCTTACTTTCGCCGTAGAAACAACCACGTACACAAGGTGTACGTGCCGGGGTTCACTTGCGAGCTCTTCTAGTCGGGCCCGCGAAGGAACCTTTAAAAACCGCCCTCTAACCGTCGCTGTTCAGGCTGCAACTGCGTTGCGCCTCTCACTCACCCCAGTCACATAGTTATCTATGCTCCTGGGATTCGTTCAGTCGCGCCTTGCTTCGCGCTGAACATCTCGGTTATAGATGCCAAATACGGCAGTTTTTAGAGGTTTCCTGCAATTCCTTTTTTGCCCGGTGGTGCTGCGTTTACCGGGCCTACAGATGTTGTAGGCCGGATAAGCACAGCGCCATCCGGCATGACTACTTACGCACTACGGTTCAGCAACATCGACTTAATGTGACCGATGGCGCGCGTCGGGTTAAGTCCTTTAGGACATACACTGACGCAGTTCATGATGCTATGGCAGCGGAATACGCTGAAAGCGTCACTTAACCCTTCAAGGCGGTTGTCGGTTTCGGTATCGCGGCTGTCGATCAGGAAGCGATACGCTGCCAGCAGACCGGCCGGGCCGATGAACTTGTCCGGGTTCCACCAGAATGATGGGCAAGACGTGGAACAACATGCACAGAGAATACACTCGTACAGGCCATCCAGTTTTTCACGCTGCTCAGGCGACTGTAAATGCTCGCGAGCGGGTGGATTTTGCCCATTATTCAACAAGTAAGGTTTAATCTTCTCATATTGGGCATAGAACTGCCCCATGTCTACCACCAAATCGCGCACCACCGGTAAACCAGGCAGCGGGCGAATCACAATTTTCTGTCCGGCACGTTGCAGTGCAGAAATGGGGGTCACACACGCCAGGCCATTCTTACCGTTCATGTTCACGCCGTCGGAGCCGCAAACGCCTTCACGGCAGGAACGACGGAACGACAGCGTCGGGTCTTGTTCTTTCAGCTGGATCAACGCATCCAGCAGCATCATGTCGCGCCCTTCTTCCGCTTCGAGGGTGTAATCCTGCATACGCGGAGCATCGTCGACATCCGGGTTATAACGATAAACTGAAAACTCGAGTCTCATTTTCCTGTCTCCGCAATTAGTAGGTACGCACTTTCGGCGGGAATGCCGGACGCAGTTTCGGTTCCATGTTCACTTCACGACGTGTCATGGATTCAGACTGCGGCTGGTACAGGGAATGACAGAGCCAGTTCGCGTCATCACGCTCCGGGAAGTCGAAGCGGCTGTGTGCGCCACGGCTTTCGGTACGGAAGTTCGCTGACACCGCGGTCGCAAACGCGGTTTCCATCAGGTTATCCAGCTCCAGACATTCAACGCGCTGGGTGTTGAATTCGCTTGACGTGTCATCCAGACGGGCGTTTTTGAGGCGCTCGCGGATCACTTTCAACTGTTCCAGACCTTTCGCCATCGCGTCACCTTCACGGAATACCGAGAAGTTGTGCTGCATACATTCCTGCAGTGCTTTGCGGATTTCCACCGGATCTTCACCGCTACGGGTGTTGTTCCAGCGGTTGAGACGTTCCAGAGAAGCGTCAATATCAGATTCGCTGGCATCGCGCAGTGCGCCCTGCTCGGCGATAGACTCTTGCAGATGCAGACCGGCCGCACGACCAAACACTACCAGGTCCAGCAGCGAGTTACCGCCCAGACGGTTCGCGCCGTGTACCGATACGCAGGCGATCTCACCTACAGCGAACAGACCAGGGATAACGACATCTTCGCCTTTCTCATTCACAGTCAGCGCCTGACCGGTCACTTTGGTCGGAATACCGCCCATCATGTAATGGCAGGTTGGGATAACCGGGATCGGCTCTTTGATTGGGTCAACGTGCGCGAAGGTGCGAGAGAGTTCAAGGATACCCGGCAGGCGCGATTCAAGAACGTCTTTGCCGAGGTGATCGAGTTTCAGTTTGGCATGCGGACCCCACGGGCCGTCGCAGCCACGACCTTCACGGATTTCGATCATGATGGAACGCGCCACCACATCACGACCCGCCAGGTCTTTCGCATTCGGGGCATAACGCTCCATGAAGCGCTCGCCGTGTTTGTTCAGCAGATAACCGCCTTCACCACGACAGCCTTCGGTAACCAGTACGCCCGCACCGGCAATACCGGTTGGGTGGAACTGCCACATTTCCATATCCTGCACAGGCACACCTGCGCGGATAGCCATACCCACGCCGTCACCGGTGTTGATATGCGCGTTGGTCGTGGACTGGTAAATACGGCCCGCGCCGCCGGTTGCCAGCACAGTGGCCTTGGCTTTGAAGTACACGACTTCACCGGTTTCGATGCACAGAGCGGTACAACCCATCACCGCGCCATCCTGGTTTTTCACCAGATCCAACGCATACCACTCGGAGAAAATCGTGGTGTGGTTTTTCAGGTTCTGCTGGTACAGCGTGTGCAGCAGTGCGTGACCGGTACGGTCAGCCGCCGCCGCGGTACGTGCCGCCTGCTCGCCGCCGAAGTTTTTCGACTGGCCGCCAAACGGGCGCTGATAAATCGTGCCATCGTCCAGACGGGAGAACGGCAGACCCATATGTTCCAGCTCCAGAATCGCTTCCGGGCCGGTCTTACACATATATTCGATTGCGTCCTGGTCACCGATGTAGTCCGACCCTTTTACGGTGTCGTACATGTGCCATTCCCAGTTATCTTCATGGGTGTTACCGAGTGCGACGGTGATACCACCCTGCGCAGACACGGTATGGGAACGGGTCGGGAAGACTTTAGAGAGCAGCGCACAGGTCTGGCCGCTCTGGGAAATTTGCAGCGCGGCACGCATACCTGCGCCACCTGCACCGATAACTACAGCATCAAATTCTCTGACTGGCAGTTTCATTACACACCCCACACCACAACAAATCCATAAATCACGTAAACCACCAGAGCAACGACGATAGCCAGTTGCAGCGGTAGGCGAATAGCCAGCGGTTTAACGTAGTCGGTCAACACCTGCCACATGCCAATCCAGGCATGGATTAAGATGGAAAACAGAGCCAGCAGGGTGAAGACTTTGGTGAAAGCGGAAGAGAAGAAACCCGTCCAGACTTCCCAGGTGAGCGAGCCGTGGGTCGCGAAGAACACCACCATGTAGATAATGTACAAGGTGAGGACAATCGCGGTGGCACGTACGAGGATGAAGTCATGTACGCCGTTGCGTCCTAGTGCTGAGGCGTTGCTTACCATACGAGGACTCCTGAGAGAAGTGAAAGCACGACAGTAATAACAAAAGAAATATTGGCAGACCGGACGCCCACTTCGAGGGTCTCTTCCAGATAACCAAAGTCCATCATCAGATGACGAATGCCCACCACGGCGTGATACGCCAGTGCGGTCAAAATGCCCCAGAGGATGAATTTAACGAAGAAGCCGCTCATGATCGCACTGGCGACCTGGAAGCCTTCAGGAGAGGAGAGACTGGTGCCCAGTAACCACAACAGGATGCCAACCGCCACAAAGGTAATCACGCCAGAAACGCGGTGGAGGATGGACGCTATCGCCGTTACGGGGAATCGGATCGTTTTGAGATCCAGATTGACAGGTCTTTGTTTTTTCACATTTTTTATCATGAATAACGCCCACATGCTGTTCTTATTATTCCCTTTGGGATTTCGCGTTACAGGAAGGCGGCAAGTCCGGGAAACCCGAAAACATAGAAAGCTATGTGACCGGGGAGAGCGGGCGCAGCCAACGCACCTGTAGCACGAAAGACTATGGGATTTCCTTCCTCCGGTCTGCATGCGGGTCAGACAGCGTCCTTACTATAACTGCGCGTCATGTAAAAACTCCACAAAGAAGAGCTAAAACGGCACATTACAACGCTGGGTGGCTCGGGATTGCAGGGGTTTCCGGAGACCTGGCGGCAGTATAGGACGTTCACAAAATCATTACAATTAACCTACATATAGTTTGTCGGGTTTTATGCGGAACAGTGATCAGGGTCACGATAACAACATTATTTTAAATTTTACTCACCATATTTGACAAAGATTAAACATTATTGTTACAACCAACATCCGAAAAGGCATATAATGCGTAAAAGTTATGGGGTCACGCTTTCTCTTGAGAAATAAGTTATGTATCTATCCGAGAGATTTTGCGATGCAAAAAGGCAGCAAGAGCGCGAATCCCGATGAGTTTACTCAGGTAAGTGATTCGGGTTTGTGAACGCCGCTAACGCATCTGCAACCTGAAAGATGATGGATATAACAGTGAGAAAGTATTGACCGATGTAATGCCGACAGTTAATAGTGATAGACAGGTTTGAATAAACGGACTGCTAAGACTCTGATTTGCTGTTGTTTCATGGTGGATTGACCGTATGCCCCCTGGCGCCCCTTGCTCTGTACCCTGGTTTCCCTCGTGAGCTGAGCGGTGAGCCGAATAACAAACTGGTAACGTCGTACTTCCCCCTGAAAGCAAATCCGGGATCCGCAGTCTTACGCAATAAGGCGCTAAGGAGACCGTAAATGGCTGATACAAAGGCAAAGCTCACTCTCAACGGTGATGCTGCTATCGAACTGGATGTGTTAAAAGGCACACTCGGCGAAGACGTTATTGACATCCGTACCCTCGGTTCAAAAGGGATGTTCACTTTTGACCCTGGTTTTACCTCCACCGCATCCTGCGAATCGAAAATCACCTTCATCGACGGTGACGAAGGTATTCTGCTGCATCGCGGTTTCCCTATCGATCAGCTGGCGACAGAATCTAACTACCTTGAAGTCTGCTACATCCTGCTGAACGGTGAAAAGCCGACTCAGGCGCAGTACGACGAATTCTGTACCATCGTGACCCGCCACACCATGATCCACGAGCAGATTACCCGTCTGTTCCACGGCTTCCGTCGTGACTCGCACCCCATGGCGGTGATGTGTGGCGTGACCGGCGCACTGGCGGCGTTTTATCACGATGCCATGGACGTGAATAATCCACGTCACCGTGAAATCGCGGCATTCCGTTTGCTGTCGAAAATGCCAACCATGGCGGCGATGAGCTACAAATATTCCATCGGTCAGCCTTTTGTTTATCCGCGCAATGACCTCTCCTACGCCGGCAACTTCCTCAACATGATGTTCTCCACGCCGTGTGAAGACTATGTGGTGAACCCGGTTCTGGAACGCGCGATGGACCGTATTCTGATCCTGCACGCGGATCACGAACAGAACGCGTCCACGTCTACCGTACGTACCGCAGGCTCTTCCGGCGCGAACCCGTTCGCCTGTATCGCTGCGGGCATCGCGTCCCTGTGGGGACCGGCGCACGGCGGTGCCAACGAAGCGGCACTGAAGATGCTGGAAGAAATCAGCACCGTTGAGCACATTCCTGAATTTGTTCGCCGCGCGAAAGACAAGAACGATTCGTTCCGTCTGATGGGCTTTGGTCACCGTGTTTACAAAAACTATGACCCGCGCGCGACCGTGATGCGTGAAACCTGTCACGAAGTGCTGAAAGAGCTGGGCACCAAAGACGACCTGTTGCAGGTAGCAATGGAGCTTGAGCATATCGCGCTGAACGACCCGTACTTCATTGAGAAGAAACTCTACCCGAACGTAGACTTCTATTCCGGCATCATCCTGAAAGCGATGGGCATTCCGTCTTCCATGTTTACCGTTATCTTCGCCATGGCACGTACCGTCGGCTGGATTGCACACTGGAGCGAAATGCACAACGAAGGCATGAAAATTGCGCGTCCTCGCCAGCTGTACACCGGCTACGAAAAACGTGAATTCAGTTCAGATGTGAAAAAACACTAAGTCAGTGTGATGTGAAAACGCGCCCGAGGGCTAATGCCAGTCAGTTAAGCGCGGTGGTCGCTATTCCGTTCACCTGATGTCCGCAGACACCTCTGCACTTTCATCCGTGAACGGGCAAAGGGGAATGACCGAATTCCCCTTTGCAATCCCCCCGGCCCCGCAATTGAAATCGGTGCTTCGCACTGCGCTCACCGTCACCCTTCA
>DASXML010000009.1:0-8673 GCA_036495715.1 Scandinavium sp. | reverse complement strand
GTGGAGGTAGAGCACTGATTGGGTGCGGGGCCCGCAAGGGTTACCAAGCTCAGTCAAACTCCGAATGCCATAGACTTACTTCCGGGAGTCAGACAGTGAGTGCTAAGATCCATTGTCAAAAGGGAAACAGCCCAGACCATCAGCTAAGGTCCCCAAGTGTGTGTTAAGTGGGAAAGGATGTGGAGTTGCACAGACAACCAGGATGTTGGCTTAGAAGCAGCCACCATTGAAAGAGTGCGTAATAGCTCACTGGTCGAGTGACTCTGCGCCGAAAATGTAACGGGGCTAAACACACCACCGAAGCTATGGCTTGATGCTTTGCATCAGGGGTAGGGGAGCGTTGTATAAGGGTTGAAGGTGTACCGTAAGGAGCGCTGGACATTATACAAGTGAGAATGCCGGTATGAGTAACGAAAAGATCAGTGAGAATCTGATCCGCCGAAAGCCTAAGGGTTCCTGAGGAAGGCTCGTCCGCTCAGGGTAAGTCGGGACCTAAGGCGAGGCCGAAAGGCGTAGTCGAAGGACAACAGGTCGAAATTCCTGTACCACCGTAAGCCGTTATGAGCAATGGGGGGACGCAGCAGGGTAGTGACGCGGACTGATGGATGTCCGTCTAAGCAGTGAGGCTGATGTGTAGGCAAATCCGCACATCGTAAGGCTGGGCTGTAATGGGGAGCGAAAATTATAGTAGCGAAGGTCATGATCTCACACTGCCAAGAAAAGCCTCTAGCCAGGTGATGGTGCCCGTACCGCAAACCGACACAGGTAGGCGAGAAGAGAATTCTAAGGCGCGCGGAAGAACTCTCGTTAAGGAACTCGGCAAAATGACCCCGTAACTTCGGGAGAAGGGGTGCCCCGGTAGTGTGAATAGCACGAGGGGGCCGCAGTGAAAAGGCCCAAGCGACTGTTTAGCAAAAACACAGGTCTGTGCGAAGCCGTAAGGCGAAGTATACGGGCTGACGCCTGCCCGGTGCTGGAAGGTTAAGGGGAGCGGTTAGGAGCAATCCGAAGCTGTGAACCGAAGCCCCAGTAAACGGCGGCCGTAACTATAACGGTCCTAAGGTAGCGAAATTCCTTGTCAGGTAAATTCTGACCCGCACGAATGGCGTAACGACTTGGGCGCTGTCTCAACGAGAGATCCGGTGAAATTTTAATACCTGTGAAGATGCAGGTTACCCGCGACAAGACGGAAAGACCCCATGGAGCTTTACTGCAGCTTGATATTGAATTTGGGTACGATCTGTACAGGATAGGTGGGAGCCTTTGAAACGTGAGCGCCAGCTTGCGTGGAGGCACCGTTGGGATACCACCCTGATCGTATCTAGGTTCTAACCTGGTACCGTAATCCGGTGCGGGGACAGTGTCAGGTGGGCAGTTTGACTGGGGCGGTCGCCTCCTAAAGAGTAACGGAGGCGCCCAAAGGTTCCCTCAGAATGGTTGGAAATCATTCGAAGAGTGCAAAGGCATAAGGGAGCTTGACTGCGAGACCTACAAGTCGAGCAGGGACGAAAGTCGGGCTTAGTGATCCGGTGGTACCGCATGGAAGGGCCATCGCTCAACGGATAAAAGCTACCCTGGGGATAACAGGCTTATCTCCCCCAAGAGTCCACATCGACGGGGAGGTTTGGCACCTCGATGTCGGCTCATCGCATCCTGGGGCTGAAGTAGGTCCCAAGGGTTGGGCTGTTCGCCCATTAAAGCGGTACGCGAGCTGGGTTCAGAACGTCGTGAGACAGTTCGGTCCCTATCTGTCGTGGGCGTAGGAAATTTGAGAGGAGCTGTCCTTAGTACGAGAGGACCGGGATGGACGTACCGCTGGTGTACCAGTTGTTCCGCCAGGAGCACCGCTGGGTAGCTATGTACGGACGGGATAAGCGCTGAAAGCATCTAAGCGTGAAGCCCCCCTCAAGATGAGATTTCCCAGTATGTAAGACCCCTTGAAGACGACGAGGTAGATAGGCTGGGGGTGGAAGTGCAGCAATGCATGGAGCTGACCAGTACTAATCGGTCGAGGGCTTATCCAAAATATGCAGGTTATAAAACGCAAATTCGTTTCGGATCTAGTTTTCAGGGAGCAATCCTTGTAAGTATTGTTCATGATTGTCTATTTGGAGAGATACCCAAGTGGCTATAAGGGGACCCTCTGCTAAGGGGTTAGACTGCGTAAGCGGTGCGAGGGTTCGAATCCCTCTCTCTCCGCCATCTTTACCTTAAGATGGACAAGCAATTAGGATTTGGTTTTTAATATGGCGGTGTAGCTCAGCTGGCTAGAGCGTACGGTTCATACCCGTGAGGTCGGGGGTTCGATCCCCTCCGCCGCTACCATATTACCCAGGAGGCTTAGCTCAGCTGGGAGAGCATCTGCCTTACAAGCAGAGGGTCGGGGGTTCGATCCCCTCAGCCTCCACCATATACGCCGGTGTAGCTCAACTGGTAGAGCAACTGACTTGTAATCAGTAGGTTGGGGGTTCAAGTCCTCTCGCCGGCACCATTAATGCCTGGAACCGTGGTGTAGTTGGCCTAACATGCCTGCCTGTCACGCAGGAGATCGCGGGTTCGAATCCCGTCGGTTCCGCCATTAATACCATAATTGAATATGGCTCGGTAGCTCAGTCGGTAGAGCAGAGGACTGAAAATCCTCGTGTCGGCGGTTCGATTCCGTCCCGAGCCACCATTTAATCCTGGAGGATTAGCGAAGTGGCCAAACGCATCAGACTGTAAATCTGCTCCCGTACGGGTTCGGTGGTTCGAATCCATCATCCTCCACCAGTTTTTCGAGTCATTAGCTCAGTTGGTAGAGCACCTGACTTTTAATCAGGGTGTCGAAGGTTCGAGCCCTTCATGACTCATCTTTTGAAAAAGAGTGATTGATCATTAATTTGATTAGTCACTCTTTTTTGTTATGGATAAATCAATTAATATTGTGAAAAATCATAATAAGCATAATAAGGACTGAAAAAGGCGATGCTTCGTAAGATATGATAAAATAATAGAAAAAAGCAGAGTGGTGGCGTTCATTATATGAAGCTCATACCTGAACTAAAACAACAAATCGAAGCAATTATAGGTACTACATTGGACGAATCCGTGATAACTATAGAAGAATGGAATAAATATGGATTAAGCTCAGCTTATCGTAGAACTGTTCCAGTGGCTCATAATACTCATACAAAAGAGGCTGAAGGTTTCATACGTAATGATAAGACGATGGTTGGTTTGGCTAAGGATGTAAGCAGTTGGCGTACACAAGACCTTATATATTTTAAAATCGGGATGAACGAGGAAGAAGGTACTGTTTTATATTGGGCATGTTCTGTTGATGCTGTAACACTGGAAGTACAGCGTTTAATTGAACTTCTCCTTAGTAGTCATAGGGAATCGTTGGATGAAGGACAACCTGTGATATATGAAAACGATAGAGAACAGCAGCTTGCTGAATTGGGACAGTGGCTTCGGAAGCAGGTTGAGCAAACAGTCCAGCAGGAACCTATTCCAGATCATTTTTCATTGGACGGAGAATTGAATACAGAGAAAATCCCATTTCTACTGCAATGTGAGACGCCTGATGCTCATCGCATTCGTTCCAAGGAACTGAACAAGTTACTCGAAAGTTATTTCGGTGAAGAAATCATGCTGATTCCTGTAGAGGAGCAGGAATGGGTGTTTCTGGGTGATGAACAGATTGTCACTGGCGAAGAGGAAGAGGATACTATAGAAGCCAGAAAGGATCTACTGAATGCCTTTTGTCAGGGGCTCTATGAATTGATAGCCAGTGAATGGGCAGGTGTCTTTCATTTGTCTGCATCCTTACCGTGTATCCCTGCAAAGCAGCTATCTCCTGTCACGGCACTTCTTCAAGAGAGTGTACACTTGGGCAGGGCTTTCCATGTCGCACAACACATCCATCTCCCTTGGAATCTGCAACTCGAACGTTTGGTAGATAGCATTCCTGTGCAACAACGTCTTCGTTTTATACAGGAAACGGGCAAAGGTACTGTGTTATTTAGTGATAGTGAGACATTGGCTACGCTGGAGACCTTCTTCAATCTCGATTGTAATGTGAGTGAGACGGCAAAGCGACTCTTTATTCATCGAAATACTTTGGTATATCGTTTGGATAAGATCAAACAGGAAATCGGATATGATGTTAGGAACTTCGAAAGTGCTGTTCTGGTACGACTTTTATTGCTTATGTACAAAGTGACGAAAAAGCTTTGATATTTTTGTGCAGTTTGCGAATAGTCAAACATCATGCAAATGGGTTAATATAAAACTACAAAATGTATTCGATTACAAAATGATCTCTGAGGAGGCAATAATCATGGCTGGTGTACGTTTAGAGCATATTTTCAAAAAATACCCGGGTTCTGATAAAGCAACAGTAGTTGATATTAACCTGGACATTAAAGATAAAGAGTTTCTGGTACTGGTAGGTCCGTCCGGTTGTGGTAAATCAACAACACTGCGTATGATCGCAGGCCTTGAGGAAATTTCTGAAGGTAAACTCTATATCGGTGACCGTGTCGTTAATGATGTTGCTCCTAAAGACCGCGATATCGCGATGGTATTCCAATCCTATGCCTTGTATCCGCATATGAGCGTATACCAAAACATGGCGTTTGGTTTGAAATTGCGTAAAGTGAAAAAAGATGAGATCGACAAACGTGTACGTGAAGCAGCTAAAATCCTGGATATCGAGCATTTGCTTGAGCGTAAACCTAAGGCATTGTCCGGTGGTCAACGTCAGCGTGTCGCTCTGGGACGTGCGATCGTCCGTGATCCACAAGTGTTCTTGATGGATGAGCCTCTCTCCAACTTGGATGCCAAACTGCGTGGTCAAATGCGTGCTGAGATTACTAAACTTGCGAAACGTTTGGAAACAACTGTTATCTACGTAACGCATGACCAAATCGAAGCAATGACAATGGGTGATCGGATCGTTGTTATGAAGGATGGTATCATCCAACAAGCAGCTTCTCCGGAAGAGCTTTACAACCACCCGGCGAACCTGTTCGTAGCTGGATTCATCGGTTCCCCGACAATGAACTTTATCTCGGGTAAACTGGCTGAGCAAGGTGCTAGCCTGCATTTCGTAGCTCCTGGTGTGGACGTTGAAATCCCACAAGGTAAAGCACAAGTGCTGAAATCAAGAGGATACATTGGCAAAGAAGTGATTCTGGGTGTTCGTCCAGAAGACATTCACGAAGAGCCAGTATTCCTGGAAGCATCCCCGAACTCTGTATTCTCTACACACGTAGATGTAACAGAGAACCTGGGTCACGAAATGCTCCTCTACTTGAGCGGTGTAGGTAACGACACTACAATCGCACGTGTAGACGGACGTTCCAACACTCGTGATGGTTCCACAGTTAAAATGGCAATTGACATGAACAAAGTTCATATCTTTGACAAAGAGACTGAAGTAAACGTTCTTCTTCAAGACTAATAGTACTGAGGTTCATCGGTAACGATGGAATCTATCAGTTAACGCAATTATACATTGTAATCTGAGCCCCTTCCGTTATTGCTGGAAGGGGCTTTTTTGATTAATGGGCGGCCATGGTTCGCGATTGCATTCAACACTGAATTCATTTAAGATTATTTGAAGGCTGGTTTTGTTTTGTAAAAACTGTAACCTGAAACAAACAAAATGAATGCGCTAATAATGGAATGGAATTGACGCAAAAATGCTGATGTACATAGAGAAGCAGCGAATGCTGAAAGGAAGAGACAAATGGCGAAAAAAGTGAAAGTATCTGAATTGGTACAGCAGTTCCAGCTTGAGGTCGTTTCCGGATCTCAAGGTTTGAAGAGAGTCATTACTGTAGATGACTTAAACCGTCCTGGCCTCGAAATGGCCGGTTATTTTGAATACCACCCACAAGAACGGGTACAGCTGCTTGGGAGAACAGAGCTGGCCTTTTTTTCCATGTTGCCTGAGGCCGAGCGTCGTGATCGGATGCAGCGCCTATGCACGGAAGAAACGCCTTGTATCTTGGTGACTCGTGGACTGGAAGTACCACAGGAGCTAATCGATATCAGTGAGGAGCAGAATCTGGCCGTGCTTCGCAGCAATATGGCTACAACCATTTTATCGAGCCGTATTACCGGATTCCTGGAGCGTAAGCTTGCGCCAACGGCAACGATTCATGGCGTACTGTGTGATGTGAATGGAGTCGGTATGCTAATTACGGGCAGCAGTGGTATTGGTAAGAGTGAAACGGCACTTGAATTGGTGAAGCGTGGACACCGTTTGATTGCGGATGATGCAGTTGAAATCCGGCAAACATCAGACTTCCAGCTGCACGGAACAGCACCAGAGCTTATCCGTCATCTGCTTGAGATTCGGGGAGTTGGGATCATCAACGTGATGACATTGTTTGGTGCAGGGGCTGTGCGTAATAATAAACGGATCACCCTCGTAGTGCGTCTTGAGGCTTGGCAGCAGGATAAGCAGTATGATCGCCTCGGTCTGGATGAGGAGACAACACGAATCATCGATACAGATGTACCTCTGGTAACCATTCCTGTTCGTCCAGGACGGAACTTGGCTGTAATTATTGAAGTTGCGGCGATGAACTATCGTCTTAAGCAAATGGGACTTAACGCTGCGCTGCAATTTACGAACAAGCTGACAGCAACGATTTCGGAAGACATGGAAGACATGGACTAGGAATATAGAAATGTAGGAACATATTTAATTGTTTTAAAATAAAGACCAAGTTCGTCCTGCTCTACTTCTAACGGGATTTGGAGCAGGTCCCATTTGGTCATGCATACAGATGAGTGAATTTATAGGAGTGTGAATGAATGGATACATTATTACTGTTGAACCCCATTGCGTTCTCCATCGGAGCGCTAAAGGTTCACTGGTACGGGCTCATTCTCGGAACAGCGGCACTTGTAGGTTTGCTGCTCGTCATCCGGGAAGGCAAACGGTATAACATTCCGCAGGAAGTGTTCATGGACATGGTTCTGCTTGGTGTGCCTTCTGCCATTATCGGTGCCCGCATATACTATGTTGCATTTCGGTGGAACGATTATAAGGATAATTTCTGGGATGTCTTTAAAATATGGAATGGTGGTATCGCGATATATGGCGCACTGATTGGTGCGATCATATGTGCAGTCATTTTCTTCCGTCGTAAAGGGTATAACTTCTGGCGTATGGCCGACATCTGTGCACCTGGACTGATTGTTGGACAAATGATCGGACGTTGGGGTAACTTTGTAAACCAAGAGGCTTATGGCGGTCCTGTAGAAGAATCATTTTTGAGAGACAAGCTTCATTTGCCAGACTTTATTGTGAATCAGATGAACGTGGAAGGTGTATTCCATCATCCTGCATTTTTGTATGAATCGATGTGGAGTCTTGTTGGTCTGGTCATCTTACTGGTGCTTCGTCGTCAGAAGTTCCTGCGTGCTGGTGAGCTATTTATGTCCTATTTTATCTGGTACTCGATCGGTCGATTCTTTATCGAAGCGCTGCGTACCGACAGTCTGGGATTCCAGGCTCCGCAATGGGTTGCCTCCATGGTTAATGGGTTATGGTCACCGATGACAGCTATGGGCTTCGAGCAAGGATATCTTGATCCAGCTTATGGTAACGTAAGAATTTCGCAGCTGCTGGCTATTGGAATCATTATTGTTGCGATAGTCTTCATCGTTGTGAGAAGAATGACAGGCAAGGCAGAAGTACGGTATAGCGATCCAATTGTATCTTCCAAAGTTCCTTCAGAATCATCGGATGATATGGTGCATACAGGCCCGGTTGCAGGCAAAGAGGACACGGTAACTCCAGTCTCGACCAAAGAGGATCTGAAGCAAGCTGAAGAGAAAAAGGAGTAATGCAACATGATTGACACGGTTTTGTTTGATCTGGATGGAACGATTATCGATACAAATGAGCTAATTATCAACTCTTTCCTTCATGTGATGGAGGATTTGCAATTATCAACCCCTTGGACACGTGAACAGATCATTCCACATATGGTGGGAACACTAGAGAATCAGATGCGTACGTTCTCTGGGAAAGAGGATGTTGCGGAGTATGTCAAAGGATATCGGGCGTACAACGATGTTCATCATGAGGCGATGGTGCAGCCGTTTCCTCACGTGATTGAGGTCGTTGAAGCTCTTCATAAGGCAGGAATTGTGATGGGTGTGGTCACAACGAAGATTCGTCCATCTTCACTAAAGGTGCTGGAGCGTTTCGACCTGTTGAAATATATGAAATCGATTGTGACGGTTACTGATGTAACCCATCCCAAACCGCATGCTGAACCTGTCCTGAAAGCAATCGAGGAGTTGGGTGCAGATCCCTCCAAAACATTGATGGTGGGCGACAGTCCGGTCGATATTCAATCGGCACAGAATGCGGGTGCACTTTCGGCAGGCGTAGCCTGGTCGCTTAAGGGAGAAGCTGTATTGAGCGGCTATAACCCGGATTACATTTTGCACGACATGAAGGACTTGCTTAAGCTGATTGAAACGGAACGTTCATGAGAAAAGTAACCCGCTATCCCGTAGAAGGCCATAACGCACTTTGGCATATCTATAAGACAGTAAGTCCGTGGAAAGGCGTGCGTAACTTTATCTGGATTCAGTTGTCACGGTACTGCCCGATTCTATCGGTCAAGAACTGGATCTATCGTCGCATGCTTGGCATGAAGG
>DASXML010000008.1:0-26601 GCA_036495715.1 Scandinavium sp. | reverse complement strand
CACGGTTGATGAGGGCTTTGTTGTAGGTGTGCCAGTTGGTGATCCTGAACTTATGCTTTGCCACGTTAATGCCTGTGCTGCCTGAATGATGCGTGATCTGATCATTCAATTCCGCAAAAGTTCGATTTATTCAACAAAGCCCATGTAGTTTATTACACTGTCAGTTGCGTTTTTTTTAGATTATTTAATTAAAATGTCTAATTATCACGCGATTAATGAGTTGGTATTTTGAAGTCTTGCATAGCGCAAGCATACAAACATAAAGTGTAGGGACAAGGACGCTACACCAAGACAAATTTCATCGTGTTATTCACGGAGGACATTTCATTATGGATAAGACACTATTTGGTTACTGCATCGGGGCTGACGTTTATGTGGGCATTAGCGGCAAACGTATCTTCAATGTGAATTCAAAGAATAATAGTAAGTCTGTTGAATGTGTCACTCTGCGAGATACGATGCTCAGATTGGTGCTGTTCCTTCTTGAAAATGCTAATGGTTCAATTACACCAACTAAATACATCCTATCGGGTGTATGGGATGCTTATGGGCTGAGTTCATCTGGCCCGCGGTTATGGCACGTGATGCAGCAGTTAAAAATCAAACTCAATATGGTAGGAGTTCCAGACCAGTTCATTATGAAGGTCGAGAACAAGGGCTACTACTTAAAAGAGAATATGATTCGTAAACTCTATGTCATCAGTGAAGAGAACGTGTTTGAATGATTCATGTCATTACAGATAATTATTTTTTAGCGCTAGGTCTCCAACATCAGTTAAAGAAAGAGGAGCTGGATGTGAACATTTCGTCACCAACAAATGACGTAAATGTGGAATTTAAAAACGGTGATGTTATTTTTTTGTCGATAAATAATTACCAACTATCGCAAAAGATTATGGAGATTGCCAGTAAAGAAAATGCACGTATTTTTTATTTCTGTAATTCGCTTGGATCAAACTACGTAAATAAAATATCTAAGACGTGCATTATTTCCATGCGGATCCATTTAAATGTATTGAGCTTAAAGGTGGTTTCGGAACGAACGTTCGTCTGCATCAGAACAGTGATGAGTTCACCGCCCAGATTGATTACATAGGGGCTACTGCTGTTGATTCTAAAAAAACAAACGCAGTTAAACCCTACGCATATGTAGGAGTGAATGCGCATATAATGGACAATTCAACCATCAGCCTCGACCTCGGCTGGCAAGAAACGGACTATAATGCTGATGCGGCACAGGCTGGCATCAACTATTCCTACTCTTGGTAAGGATTAGGCCACAATTCCATTGTGGCTGATATCGCCTTAACGCCCCCCTAAAAATTGGATACCCAATAGTCAGGGGGGGTTATCAATAGGCTCGTGCAGGGCCAACTTTCTATACGATAAAGCGATTGACGTGTTTGGGCGGGCGGGTGGATGTGATGGTCAACAATGCCGGATTGATGTCCATTGCACCACTGAACCAGGCGAAAACTGACGAATGGGACCGCATGGTTGAATCAACATCAAGCCAGGCGTTTTAAAACCTGGCCGTTTTAATCCTCTGGGCATGTCAGCCGTTTTCCGAAAGGGAAATAGCTGATAAGAGTCTCGCGACGAGGGGGATGCCTTGTCAGGCGTGCCTTCATTCTAAAATAATCAATTTAACTTATGTTGCGTGAGAATCCAGTTCATGAAAGAAATATCAGTATCATATTGTTTTAAAACATCATTTAAACTAACAATTCTACTTACCGCATAGATAACTTCATGAACTAACAGAAAAAAGGCGATGTGTGTTGGTCTTATCGTTATCTGGTGGCAACATGTTGGTACTGGTTTCGAGAAAGGCTATCTACGAGGTTTGCTTACGAAGCGACCATAGGGACGAACAAGAGCCCTTTGAGAAGCGTTGCCATCGTCTACATATTTGAGAGGCACCCCTCAATGTGATCGGAACCTGATTGCAGACAAATTGCATACAACATCATGATTTGATTAAATGATCCAAAATAGCATTGTGGTCTGAGGTGAAACTTGCACAGCTGGGAATGGCATGACTTTGATCAAGAGAGCACTGAAGCAGAGGCTGATGAATTCGACCAATACAGTTTTGATGTTGAAAAAAGTGATGTAGTGACCAGAGAATTTTGGGCGGGCTCAGTTGCCACTGGTCATCGCTATGCTATCGGTTTTGTAAAGTCCGAAAACCATAGCATGCTTAATAGCTTTTTAGGGAATGCCCAACACAACGGCAAGTCGTTGACCATACCAGAAAGTGGTGCTTGGGTGGTCTCGTTTGACCTGGCTGATGGAGAAAATAGCTATGAGCATGTTGAGCTTGACCCCAGAGCTCTAAGGAATTTAGTGGAGGGTGTTGCTCGTGCACTTTATGACCATTACAATGTTTCTAAAGCGGGTCTTTATTTCTGGATTGCAGCCAGAGAAGAACTAGTCAGCATCTATGATAAAGCTTTGGGCTTGGTCCCGGAAAAGACGTTAAAGCTGAAGCCTTTACCTTTAACAGAAAACCTCAATCAGTTAGGCGAGAACGGGAGGGGTTATGCCATCATCACGAAATACTACTGAAAACCCTACAGCCGATCAGCTATACGAAGAAGTTACCCGTAAGCTTAAGACAGCCTCTTCCAATATTGCTAAGCGAAAACTCGAGTCCGGTGAGTACGTGATGCACAACGGCAGAATAATACCGGCAAGCGTGCTGGAAGAGGCCAATGCAGAAAATGCAATAAGCAAGGGAAGAAGCCATGGTGCTATTCCATTGCCATCGTTCACCCGGAAGTCTGCGGAAACAAGGCCACTGGTTCCCGTCTGGATAGGGGGTGGTGAACAGGATAATGGCGAATGGAAGGGCAGCCGGAAAAGTGTTGCTGCAGCCTCAGTACAAACATCACTTCGTCATCCCATGCGTGTAAGAGCTGCTGCACATTTTCGTGGAGAAACTCAGGCGGTGGAAGTATATCTTGACCATTCAGGGATTGCTCCGAAGCACGGGCAGGTTTTTGCTTATGATGCAAAATCCGGACAGTTTATCCCGGTCATTTCTGGTAGCGGAACGATAACTCAGCATAATCGCAGAGCTAAGGACAGGAAACACGCTGGACTGCTGGTTGCCAGAAAATCAAAATAAGCCCTGAGAAGGGCTATTTTGTACGCTCAAGGCTGTATTATTGATTCGTATCGAAAAACCAATTCTCTTTATCACTACCAATTAACGCTACCGCTTAATGGCATTGTTATCTGCGCGGAGTAGCTTCGATACAGAGCCGTTTGATGTGGTTGACCGGCTCCCCTCTGACATTCAATGCACGGCATTTAAGGCGGGGAGCGTCTACATTTGTTTTAGACTCGCCAGACTGACTATCATCTAACCACTTTGTTACATGATTATACTGGCGATTTAGCAGAATCGATAAAAGATTCTCTTACTTAAAAAGTAAATTTTTAAATGACTCTACTGGCGTGGCAAAGAGTCGAGTCATTTTTGCTGAATGCCCCCATACTATTCCTGTAATGCGAGAATCACCTGGGGTCCATATACCACCTGCATTGGTTATCTCAGTATATCTTGTATTCCACAAGGGTGAGCCGCTCATCCCATCTGGAAGATATAAGTTTGAATCGCCATTCGTAAAGCCCGATTCACTGAACATCAGATTGTTGCCGTTATGAAGTCCGTCGAAGCCGGACGTACCGTTAAGGATGTCTGCTGTGAAGCCGGTTAGCGATTACAACTGGGAAGGAAACTTTCTCTCTGGTCGTTACCCTATATCGATCTGGTTTTCTCTAGTTTCAGGTTAAGAGTTCAGATAGTGCCATTATGAAATAACTCTGCGGGCAGTTTTAAATCGCAATTTCCAGTAATCATTTTTCAGATCTGAAATCATGACGCCTTTGCTAGTTGATGCATGCACAAATTGTGCATCACCAATATAAACGCCCACGTGCCGTTCATTGGGTGACATCTGGAAAAAAAGAAGATCGCCAGGTTTGAGTTCAACGACAGAGGCTTGTACGCCCTGTTTTATCTGTTCCGACGTGGTACGTGGAAGGCGATTGCGTGGTGTTTCTGAGAATGCCGAATGGAAAATCTGCTGCATTAAAGAAGAGCAATCTATTCCTTTTATAGATGTACCGCCAAACTGATATTTTACGCCCTGCCAGCGTGAGTATTGAGAGAGTATTTTTTTACGAATTTCATCTTCATTTACTTTTAATGCGGAGGGTTTTCGCTCGGTGTTAATATGGAATTTTGAGGCTCTCGCCTCAACGCAGAAAATTAATAAAAACAAAACACATAGTATAAATAAAGGGTGGTTCATAATAATTTACTTCAGGTTAACATTTTAAGAGGAACTGGGGTGGTTAAAAAATAACCTCAAAGGGAAAGGGTCACAATATTACTAGTACTAAAAACGCTGTACTTTGATGTCACATTACACTTACCACAAATATGGGTAAGCCAAGTCAGTCGACTCTGAAAATGCTTTGATTAATGGTCAAGTTGAACCAATTGTGGCTCAGGTTATGAAAATCATTCCTGGTAAGCCATTTCATTGAAGTGATTTCGAACTGGTCAGGTATTTATTTTATGCTGCTCACCGTAACCTTCTCATCGCGCCAAGTCGCGACATTTTCTAAGCATCCTCAGTCCGGTATGTCTGAAGAAAACGGTAAGCATATTGATTATTTATTGCTGGTATCGCTCAAGCCGTTTTGCTCCATGTCCCCCACAGGGGGAAATCATGGTTTTTGCTGGCCATCTTAGAAGCTCCTTTATTTATTATCTGATGATATGTATTTAAATGAAAAACATTACTGACAGTTCTCTCTACTTCTCCATTATCAATGAAGAATCACTTGTCCAGAGTTATTCTCTGGACGCAAGTTTGAATAACCCGGCGCAGGATCTACTGTACGCCTCCTCCAGTGTTTATGTTATCCACCAGGCCGACGGTCGCGTTATTGAGGATATCCTGCAGGCAGAACGCGTGGGGGATAATCTGGTTATCACCTCTCGCGATGCGTCGAAATGGAACGGTTCTCTGAATATCGAACAGTTTTTCTCCGGCAACGGCCAGCTTTATCTGGCTCGTCCGGAGGCGGATGTCGTCCGCATCGTTGCGGCACAGGATTACCCGCAGCAGGGCTCGGTCGCTTTTGAGGCTCAGCCAGTTGATGCCATCGCTGAGCTGCCGCAGACGCAGCCGGTAAGCATGCTCAGCAACGCGCTGTTCTCTGCTGACCCGACACCTGCCATCGCTGAACCTCAGCCTGCAGGAAACGCTGCTCAGCCGGTAGCACCGATGGTGATGATGGCGGCCCTGACCGTTTCCGAAGCGCCGAAAATTACCAACGCAATCGACCAGTTGGGTACCCGTACGGGCTCGCTGGCTTCCGGCAGCGTGACGGACGATAAACTTGCCGTTCTGCAAGGAACTGCCAGCGCAGGCACGATCCTCAACGTTCTCGATAGCGGCGTGGTGATTGGTCAGGTTCAGGCTGATGCGCAGGGTAACTGGAGCTTTATGCCGGAAGAACGTCTGGCCGAGAGCGGCCACGTCTTTACGGTGGTGGATACTGCCAGCGGTGAGACTTCCGATGGCTTCGTGCTGATCGTTGACTCCGTGGCGCCTTCCCGTGCCATCATCGACAGCGTGATCAACGATCAGGCGGGTGGCGTACTGGTCGGGACTAACCAACACACCAGCGACAACACCCCGGTGATTAACGGCCACGGTGAAGCGTTCAGCATGATCGCGATTTACAACGGTAAAACGCTGATTGGCACCAGTTTTGCCGATGCATCAGGCACATGGACGTTCTCCTCACCGTTCACCTTCCCGGACGGTGACTATACCCTGACTGCGAAATCGATCGACTTCTCCGGCAACACCGGTCTGGCTTCATCGGCCTACAAAATTACCATCGACACCATTCCACCCGCGGTACCGGTTATTCTTTCCGCGGATGATAACGTGGGTCCGATGCAGGAGAGCCTGGCGTCAGGCGATCTGACTGACGACCGTACACCGACGCTGCATGGTAAAGCGGAAGCGGGTGTTACCGTATTTGTCTACGATGGCGTACAGCTGTTGGGTACAACGACTGCTGATGCCACAGGTAACTGGAGCTTTACGCCAGCGGCGAACCTGCTTGATGGCGAGCATCAGTTCAACGCGGTAGCGCGCGATCCGGCGGGTAACCAGAGTACCGTCAGCGATAACTTTACGCTGCTGTTCGGTGAAGACCGCACGCCAGCACCTGTGATTAGCGGCGTGACCGATGATGTCGGCGCGGTTCAGGGGATTTTGCTGAGCGGTGCTCAGACCGACGATGCAACGCCAACCCTGCACGGTCAGGCTCAGCCGGGCGATACCATTCGCATCTACGACAACGGCACCGTCATTGGTGAAGTCACTGCGGATGCGCAGGGGCGCTGGGAGTTTACGCCGCAAACTGAGCTGTCTGAAGGGCTGCATTCCCTGCAGGCTCAGGCGCTAAACGGCACTCATTCCCCAAGCCTGTTGACGCCAGCCTTTGAGCTGATCCTGGACATGACTCCACCGGACGCATCTAATTTGCACATTACCGGCGTGTACGATGATGTTGGCACCGTGACGGGCAACGTCACTGCCGGTGGACGTACCGACGATCGGGCACCAACCATCAGCGGCACCGCTCCTGCGGGCGAAGATGTGGTGATTTACGTTACTGAAGCGAGCGGGCAACGTGAAGTTGGACGCGTGCGCGTTGGCAGCGATGGCCACTGGTCCGTGCATGTCAGCGGTATGCTGAACTACGGTATGAATACCTTCACCGCCGTTGCGGTAGACACCGCAGGGAATGCGACAGCGCCAAGCTCAGGCTATTCCGTCACCGTTACCAGTCAGGATGCAGTGGGTGGATATGACATTGGCGCCAGTCAGGCTGCAGGGCAGCTGATCAACACCACGGTTGTGGGCAATCAAAACAACCCACAGGTGACCAAACTTGCCAACGGCAATCTGCTGGTGGTCTGGCAGCAGGATGTTGGGACGGGTTACGATATCGTGATGCAGTTGATGGATTCGACAGGCACCCACAAGGTAGGTACCGAGCAGTTCGTTAACCAGCGCAACCTCAATAACCAGGACAGCCCAACGGTGACTGCCCTGGCGGATGGCGGTTTTGTCATTGCCTGGGAGAGCTATAACACCCAACCGGACAATAACGGTGATGGGGTGATGGCTCGCCGCTATGATACTAATGGCGCCGCGCAAACAGATGAGTTTTTGGTGAATCAGACGACAGCGGGTTCCCAGCGAATGGCCGCCATTTTAGGTCTGCCAGACGGCGGCTATATCATTTCCTGGTATAGCGTGCAGAGCGGTGGATCTATTGTGCAGCGCATTTATGATGCTAACGATAATCCACAAGGAAACGAATTTGTTGTTGGGCCTGCCGTTAGTGTCGCCGGCGCGCCGGAAATGGTGCTGTTTGAACACGGTCAGTATGAAGGATGGTATCTGACAGTATGGAATGGCAATGACAGCAATTCGACAGGCGTATTTGGCCAATTGCGTAAAACAGATGGTTCTTTTGCAGGACCTATTCTGACACTGAACACCACTCAGGATAATAGTCAGAACTACCCGGATGCAATCACACTAAAAGATGGCAGCTTCGTGGTGTTCTGGGATAGCAATGATTCGCAGGCAATAGGCTCTGATGTTCGCGCGATTCACTATACGTTCGACCCTGTTACCGGGATTATGGGCGCGAAAAGCACCGGCGATTTTATCGTCAATGAATATCGTGCAGGAAAGCAGTACAAGCCGGTTGGTGTAGCCCTGGATGACGGTGGTTACATTCTGATTTGGGGTTCAGAAGGCGGTGATGGCGATGGATCGGGTATCTATGCTCAGCGTTTCGATGCCAACAGTAATAAGGTTGGGCACGAGTTTCTGGTTAACCCCACCACGCTGGGTAACCAAGGTTCCGGCGGGGATGACGTAGACTTGAAAAATATCCTGGATGCAACGCTGCTTGATAATGGCGATGTGTTTGTCACTTGGCACAGTGACAAAATCGATACCAACGGATACGGTATTGAGGGAGTAACCATCGATATTGACGCCAGCTTCTATTCTGAGTTCCAGGTCAATACATCGACTCTTGGTTATCAAAACTTTGCTTCCACAACCTCTCTTCCTGACGGTGGATTTGTCGTTGTCTGGCAGAACAGCGTGAATAATAACGTCGACGTTACCGCTCAAATATTTAATTCCTCAGGAATGCCTGTTGGCGGCGAGTTCCAGGTTAATGCAGCGAGTACTGAATATCAGGGGCAACCGAATGTTATCACCCTGGCCGACGGTACATTCCTTGTGGGTTACCATAGTTTCGAGGGGGCGGATGTGGTCCGTCTTCAGCACTATGGATATAGCTACGATCTGGATGGGAATATTACGGGCGCAGTAAAAATTGGTAGCGATCAGCTCATTACTGGCAACGGCGTGGCCGTCAACCGAAATGTTGAACTCTCGGCAATGGATGATGGTGGGTATATGGTCGTCTGGCAGGGAGCAAATAAGGCAAAAACAGCGTGGCAAGTGATGTCGGCACAATATGACGCCAATGGACATTTAGTGCCAGGCAGTGAAATGCTTGTTGGTACCATGGGGTATAGCGGAAGCGCTGATACCCCGTCTAAAGCCACCGTAGCCACGCTGGATGACGGCATTGTTGTTATCTCATACCAAAAAGATTCGGGTGCTGGAGATATCTATTTCCGGATCTATGACAGCGAAACTCAGACATTCAGTAATGAAATTCTTGCTAATCAGACGGTTGCTGGCAATCAGGGCACGCCTGGCGTAGCCAAACTAGCCAATGGTAATTTTGTCATCAACTGGGATAGCAATAATAACGGCGGGTTGGATCAGTCAGGCCGAAGCACTTGGGGACGAATTTACACACCGCAAGGTATGCCGGTGAGCGATGAATTCCTGGTGAACTCCTACATGCCGGGTGATCAACAGCAGCCAGTGACAGTTTCTCGTCCGGGCGGCGGTTTTGTGACGCTGTATGTTTCGCAAGCTGATATTGCCCCTGGTGCCGGAACCTTCGGTATTTACGCCCAGTTCTTTGATGATGCAGGACATCGTGTCGGACAGGAAATTCGTGTGAACCAGCTAATGAAGGGTGATCAGATAAGCCCGATGGCAACCTTCATGGAGGACGGACGACTGTTCGTAACCTGGACCGACACCGAAAGTGGCGTCAGCGACGGCAGTGGTTCAGCGGTGAAGGGACGTATTATCGATCTGGATACCAGTCTTAATTTGGATGTTACGCCTGACACCAATGCGGCTCATGCCGGTATCGAAGCTTTCAGTCTGACCGAGGGCGCCGCCCACAGCGATCTGTGGATGCTGTTTGACGACGGCTCATCAAACGGTCTGCTGCTCAGCAGCGACTCGCTGACGGCGGTCCGCGGTGGTGCGGGTGATGACGTGATTGGTATCTCCAGCACGGCGTTTACCTCAATCAGCGGCGGTGACGGAGTGGACACTCTGCTGCTGGACGGTAAAAACATGTCGCTGGATCTGGATGCGCTGGTGAGCCGTATCACCGGTATCGAGAAGATCGATCTCGGCCAGGGGAACGCCAATAGCCTGAGCCTGAGCGCGGATGCTCTGGAAGGTCTCGGCCAGCAGGATCTGATGGTTGCTGACGGTAAGAACCAGTTCGTGGTGAACGGCGATGGCTCCAACAGCCTGCAGTTGGTTGATAGCCAGACGGAAAACTGGACGGAGACCGGTGCCGCTGAAGTCGGTGGCGTGGTTTATCACACCTGGGTGTCTGGCTCAACGGAAGTGCTGGTTGAACAGAATATCCACGTAACAGTGATGTAATCTCAGCTTCCAGGCACTTCACAAGAGGTACCTGCATAATGATAAAAACGGTAAACCGGTATGCCCGGCTTACCGTTTTTTTTTGCTCTGCTTAAACGTGATGGCGTGATGAAAGCGTTATCTTCAACTGCTGGTGCAAAGCGGTTAACCGGGCGTGTATCTCCGGGTCCGTAACGGAAGCCGCAAGTGTCCTCAACTCATCAAGAAGGGCATCCGCTTCAGGTTTACCGTTGAGGTTCTCATGCTCGCCATTTTTCCCCAGGGTTATATCACGCAGCGCGGCGCAGAGTATGTCGAGTGAGGCTTCTGCTGCACGGACTCCGGCCGTTCTGACCTGATGTGCTGCGTCATTCACCCGAACAATCATGCTTTGCATCTCAAAGACGCCGAAGGCTCCGCTCAGGGAGTGCAGCTCCCGCAGTATGGAGCCGGCATCGTCACCCCGGCGCGCTTCCTCAATAGCCATGAGTGAGTTCGCACAGGTTTTCTCGAAAATGATGCGCACGTCATCAGGCAGCGCCTGTCCACCCAGTAACCCCGATGCAGATGTGGGGCGCGGTGGGATATACAACGGTAGCGGATCGCCGCTTTCGGTCAACGAAGAGCCCTCATAAAGCGCGTCTGATACGCTGAGCAGGGCATCTTTGAGCTCCGCCAGCAGCAGGGGTTTGGTGAGCACCCGCGTCATACCGGCGGCTTCACAGGCCTGATATTCCTGTTCGGTGGCGTTGGCGGTGACGGCCATTATCGGCAACCTGGGCCATTCCGCCCGGGCGTGTCTGGCGAGGGTGTAGCCGTCCATTCCCGGCATGGATAAATCAGTGAGCAGAATGTCAAACTTTGCCCGTCGCAGCTGTCGCAGCGCCTCTTCTCCCTCCGTGACCAGCGCTGCATAGCAACCTAACAGCTGCAGCTGCTCTTCGAAGAGTCGGGCGTTAACTGGGTTATCCTCTGCAACCAGGACGCGCAGCGCGCGGGAGAAACCGGTTTTAGGACTCTCTCCGGCCGGTAAATGCGCCCCCGCCATCACATGTCCCAGGGCCTGCGCCAGGCCTCTTAGGCCATACACCGAGGTGCTGAGCAGTCGCCCGGTTTTGACGGGCGTTTGCGGCCCACTGAGAAGACAATCGATAACCTGGCTGGCCTCTTCGACCAGCCGGTTTTCGTCGTCCGGATGCCAGGTGCTGCGATCGCCCCACAATATCAGGGTCGACAGGCGGGATAATGCTCCGACATCAAGAAGCGCAGGATGCTGAAAGTCCTCAACGCTCAGTCCCCATGTCTGTAATGCCTGAACTAGCCAGGCACGATGCTGCGGATTGGCGCAAATAAGGGTCACCGTTTTGCCGTCAAAGCAGGGACGTTCTGCCTGCCCGGTGCAAACGGAGAGAGGGAAGGTAATGCGAAACAGGCTGCCTTTATTGGGCTCACTGGTAACGGAAATCTCTCCCCCCATGGTGTGCACCAGTCGCATACATAGCGCCAGCCCCAGACCGGTTCCACCATAGCGACGGTTGATGGTTTCATCCGCCTGGCTGAAGGGATTGAAAATCAGCGCCAGCTGCGCGGTGGTCATGCCGATGCCGCTGTCCTCGGTCTCAATGTGCAGTTCTCCGGCCTTATCATCAACGCGCAGGCGCAGTACAACCTGTCCTCTCTCGGTAAATTTCAGGGCATTGGACAGCAAATTATTGAGAACCTGCTGGAGACAGGTGGGATCGCCGCTTATTGGTAGGGTCACCATGTTGCCGGGTTCACCGACGAGCGTGATCCCTTTGGCCTGAGCCACGGGGGCGAAAATAGCCAGGGCGCGTGTGGCAATATCCGCCAGATCGAACTCGATGTGCTCAACGTGCATTTCACCCGCTTCGATCTTTGAGAAGTCAAGAACATCGCTGATGGTGGCGAGTAAATTATCGGAGGCGTGGCGAATGACCGTCAGCCGATCGCGTTGAGAATCCAGCGCTGAATACTCCAGCAGCTCAAGATTGCCAAGGATGGCGTTCAGCGGGGTGCGGATCTCATGGCTCATGGTGGCCAGAAACGATGACTTTGCCGCGCTGGCCCGGTCTGCTTCCTCTTTCGCCGTGAGAAGGCGCTTCTCCAGCAGCTTCTGGTTCGTGACGTCCATGAAGGCGACCACCAGAGCGTCTTCATTCCGGTAGCGAACAGGGGTGGCAGAAACCGATAAGCTGATGGAGGCATCCTCGCGATCGCCAAACGTGAGCTCGTCGCTAATCGGCCCCTTATGAGGGAGACCTGGCGAGGCGTCATTCTGACGCAGAAAGCTGCGAATCAGCTCAACGGGTAAGCTGTAGTTTCTCAAGCGAAGACGGGTTTGCATCTGTTTCATTACCGGGCTGCGCAGAAGGGGTTTGCCATTGTTAAGCCCTATGAGACCTAATCCGACCGGGGCCGTATCGATCAGGGTGCGGCTGAGTTGTTCACTTTCGAAAACGACTTCCGACTGGCGAACGGCAGGGGCAAGGACCCGGCGCTTTACCAGCAGAAGCAAAAACCAGGTCATAAAGATAATCAGGCACGAGGAGAGCAGGATGACGATAAGCGCCAGGCGGTTGTCTTTGAGGACTTCACCCCAGGACTGCGAGTAGACAAACGTCCAGTCTCCGCTATTGAGCTGCCAGCCACGAACAATGTGGCCAGCCTGGTAACTGACCCAGCGTTTCTCCGCCGTTTTTACTTTGTCGATGTTTCGCATCAACGGCAAAAGGCTTTGTGCCGCGCGACGGCTACAGGGCAACACCAGCTGCCCTTGTCGATCCAGAATCAGGCACTCGCTCCCGGAGCTTATCGTTGGTAGCAGGGCCTCGACCTCTTTCGCTGGCAGTTCGAACACGAGGGTACCGAAGCGCTGCGTATCGGAACGCCAAAGCTTAGTGGCGATACGAAAAACAGATTTATGGGTCAACAGGCTTTCCGACACCGGGAACCAGTGCAGGAGAGGCCTGTCCGGGCGTGCATGTTCCTTGTCTGCTTCTAAACGGGGCTCAATATCATGGCCTATGTTTGCCACGAGGTTGCTGTACTGCCGGGCAAGCAGTCGGTTGTGGATTTCCTCAGTCCAGGGAGCCGCAGCCACAAGAAGATACCCGCCATCGCTGCTGTAAATAAAAGCGCTAAGCTCCCCGTCGTTTCTGTCCCTGATCTTAGCCGCCATCGGTGAGATATTTTGCGCCAGAGCAAGAGCAGGCCAGGCATCGCCCTGTGCCGCCGAAGGTTGCGTTGCGAGGATCATAATGGGTTGAGCTTCGGGTGCGGTCTGAATAACGGAACTGCCGTTATTGTTTCTGAATGTCTGCACTAACCCAGGCTGTTCCTGGGGCGTCGCATTCATAAACAGTTCGATGTTCTGGATACCATTGCGCAGCGTGGCGACAGTACGGGTCCGTAAATCAGACATCTGGGAGACTTCTGCCGACATTTCCTGCTGAATTCGGGTCTGGTAGTCGCGTATCAGTGCCCAGACTTCCAGCGCGCCGGTCAACAGTACGCAGAGCGTGATCAGAATACCGCCACCGTTAATCATCAAATAATGGTGGCGACGGAGCTGTTTCAGAATACCGACTTTTTGCAGGCTTATCATAAGGAGCGGACTCTCAGGATTTTGTACGCTATGTGATTAGCGTACACCAATGAACGGGATCGCTGTTTTTTTGTCAGTACCGCGGTAATAAAAGAAGAAAGAGCCTTCCATAAACCGGTATCTGCCAACCCATAGTTAAGGGAAAACGTCAGTAAAATCCATCCACTGGCAGAGGTTTCAATAAAGTCTTTATGACTTGTACGAATAAGCAGAAAAATGAATCTCGCATTATCCTTTCGAGCTAATTTGCATGTTTTGTAGGGTTATTGTTGGGTTGCGCCATGTTTTTAACGGCTCGTCGTTATCTGAAAGCAAGAAAACGCATCTTTAGTACCGGTCCTATTACCACTAATTCAAATTCGAACAAGCCTGACAGACTCAAAAGAAGTTCGCGATTAAAGTACTGACCTATAGCCAGTGAGCAGAAGAAATTAATTTCGAACTCTGCGAACGCGACTCAGAAAATGCATGAACGTTAAGAAATGAATCGCCCAGCCTCGTAAAAGGCTGAGCCATTTTAACACCACAGGAAATACGAACAGATGTCGTTAGAACAACCAACAGTAAACGAACAGGAAGAAGCTTTCTCGCTCCCTGCACCAGAGCGGATAGTGGATACTCTTCTGGAATGTACGATGTGGATGAGCCAGTACCAGGGCATGCCACGCAGCGCCGAGAGCCTTTGTGCAGGTATCCCCAAGGGGAATCTGCTGACGCCATCACAGGCGATGAGTGCCCTGGGCAATGCGAACCTGACAGCGGGAATGGTTCGCCGACGCGCCCATGAGTTTTCGGCGCATTTAATGCCGATTATTTTATTACGTAAAGACCGTGGTGCGGCAATTCTGCTTTCTACGCGTCGCGACGAAAAGGGAAAATTAATTTATCAGGTCTTATTCCCTGAACTTAGTCTGGATAAACCCGTTGAAATTAATTACGAAGAATTAAGCGAATGGTATTCAGAGCATGCGATTTTAGTTAAGCCGGGGGCCAAAATTGATACCCGCGCAGGTGAGGAAACGCCGCACGGCGCAGGTCACTGGTTATTCAGCACCTTGTGGCGCTACCGCAGTTATTATCGCAGCGCGGCATTAGCGGCCGTTATTGTCAATATTCTGGCGCTTGCGAGTATATTTTTCACCATGAACGTCTATGACCGCGTTGTACCCAATCAGGCGTATGTCACGCTGTGGTCATTGGCGATAGGTGTTGCCATCGCCATGGGCTTTGAGGCAAGTACGCGTTTTATTCGTGCCCGCTTGCTGGATGTGGCGGCGAAAAAAGCCGACCTGGTGCTGGGATCGCGACTGTTTCGTCAGGCGTTAGGCGTGCGGATGGAGCATAAGCCCGCGTCACCGGGGGCATTTGCCAACCAGCTGCGAGAGTTTGAGTCAGTACGTGATTTCTTTACCTCGGCAACGCTTGCTGCAATTTCCGACTTGCCGTTTGTGCTGCTGTTTGTTGGCGTCATCTTTATGATTGGCGGCCCGCTGGGCTGGATCCCGCTGCTGATGATCCCGTGCATTATTTTGATCAGCGTGTTGATTCAGTGGCCGCTTGCCAGAACGATGCGTGAAAACCTGCGTGAATCATCCCTGAAGCAGGGAGTGTTACTGGAGTCGATTGAGGGAATGGAAACTCTGAAGTCGGTGAGCGGTGAAGGCTATATGACCCGACGCTGGGAAGCCTTCAGCGCCGCCGCGGCGAGCACGTCGATGAAGTCACGTCAGCTGAGCAGCAGTGCGCTTAATCTGGTGACGTTCCTGCAGCAGCTTCAGACGGTGGCGCTGGTGGTGGTTGGGGTGTATCTGATTGGCGATGGTTCGCTTTCTCAGGGGGCGCTGATTGGTACCGTAATGCTGGCAGGGCGTGCAACCGCGCCGCTGACCCAGGTGGCCGGTCTGGCGGTCCGCTTCCAGCAGGCAAAAGCGGCAATGGCTTCTTTAAACCGTCTGATGGCGATGCCGCTGGACCGTGAAGTGGACAAGAAATACTTACCGATGCCTGCGCTGCAGGGCAAGCTGGAGCTGAAGGGGGTGAAATTTGCTTACCCTTCACCGCCGGATAAGCCGAATCCTCCGGTGCTGGACAACGTCAATGTGACAATTCAGCCCCATGAGCGGGTGGCGATTCTGGGCAAAATTGGCAGCGGTAAATCCACCCTGCTGCGCCTGATAGCCCGGCTGTACCAGCCGACGGCAGGGCAGATGCTGATTGGGGGAATTGATGTGGCGCAGGTCGATCCTGCGGACTGGCGAAAAGCCGTAGGGTACGTCGGTCAGGATGCGCGTCTGTTTTACGGCACGCTGCGAGAAAACATCATGATTGGCCGCCCTGAGGCGTCAACGGATGAGCTGCTGCGCGTACTACAGCTCACCGGCCTGGACCAGATTGCGCAGAAGCACCCGATGGGCATCAATCTGCCCATCGGAGAGATGGGGGAAGGGCTTTCCGGCGGGCAGCGTCAGCTGGTTTCCCTGGCGCGCAGCTTGCTGGCAAGGCCACAAATCCTGCTGCTGGACGAACCTACCAGCGCGATGGATACCCAGACCGAAGCCATTTTTATGTCGCGACTGCATCACGCGACTCAGGGACAGGCGCTGATTCTGGTTACCCACCGGACCTCGTTGCTCAATCTGGTGGACCGGATACTGGTGGTCGATGAAGGGCGCGTTGTCGCCGATGGTCCGAAAAAAGAGATTATTGCCGCGCTGAGTGTGAATCCAGGGGATAAAGCCTCAGCGGCCTGATGATTTAACCGCAACGTATTGTTTAGCGCTTCTGTTAATTACACCCACCCTCAGCGGGACGTGTTAAAGGTATTTAGAATGTTGAGTAAAATTATGCGCCTGTTCAGGCGCAACCCTAAGGCTGCGAAATTAAAATCTGGCGACGCCGCCTTTATGAGTGATCTGCGTGAGTCGCTGCTTATTCAGTCAACGCCAGGCTCCCGGGCTGTTCTTTATATTGTTTTTGTGATTATTGTTGTAGGTATTGCCTGGGCGCACTTTGCAAGAGTGGAAGAAATAACGCAGGGTGAAGGTAAAATTATTTCAAAAAGCCGTGAGCAGGTTATTGAGAGCCTTGAGGCAGGTATTATTGATGAAATGTTGGTTCGTGAAGGTGATATTGTTCAGAAAGGACAGCCGTTATTAAAAATTAACCCGACGCGGGCCAGTTCAACCTACCAGGAAATGAACGCCAAGCTGATGGGCATGAAGGCGATGATTGCGCGACTGCAGTCAGAAGCCTATCAGGCGCCGCTGGTGTTTCCGGATGACCTGAAAGAGTACCCGGCACTGATTGCCCAGGAAACGAAGGTTTACGAATCACGCAAGAAGTTACTGGAAGACAGTCTGAATGCCCTGCAGGCCAGCCGCAAGCTGATCATGAAAGAGCTGTCGATGACCGAGCCGCTGGCGGCGCGAGGCCTCATCTCTGAAGTTGAGCTGCTGCGCATGCGGCGCCAGGCAAACGATCTGGAAATTCAGATGGTTGAACGACAGAACCGCTATCAGGGAGAAGCCAATACCGAGTTGACCAAAGCGGAACTGGAGGTGGCTCAGCTCACCGAAAGCCTGGTCGGACGTAAAGATGTACTGGAGCGTACCACCATTACGGCCCCGGTTTACGGCACGGTCAAAAACGTACGAATCAGCACCATTGGCGGGGTCATTCAGCCGGGTGAAGACATTATGGAAATTGTGCCACTGGAAGATCAGCTCATTGTTGAAGGGCAAATTAAACCACAGGACGTGGCCTTTTTAAGGCCGGGATTACCGGCAACGGTTAAAGTTTCTGCTTACGATTACGGTATTTATGGTGGATTAAAAGGCACCGTGGTGCTTATTAGTCCGGACACGCTTCAGGATGAAAAGAAACTCGCTGCTGGCAGACCTGACGCTATTTATTATCGGGTTCAGGTTCTGACCGATACCAGCTGGCTTGAGTCAGGCGGCAAGCGACTGCCAATTATTCCAGGGATGACAGCGACGGTAGAAATTCGTACCGGTGAAAAAACCATTTTAGATTATTTGCTGAAACCTGTGTTTAAAGCCAGAGAAGCATTCCGCGAGAGATAATGAGT
Source organism: Scandinavium sp. (assembly GCA_036495715.1). Classification (GTDB taxonomy): domain Bacteria; phylum Pseudomonadota; class Gammaproteobacteria; order Enterobacterales; family Enterobacteriaceae; genus Scandinavium. The sequence goes on along the minus strand of DASXML010000008.1, from coordinate 9,008 downwards.
CATGAAGTTGAATAAAGTTAACGTAATTGCACAGTCCCGTATTTCTGCTTTAGGACATATTTGCAAACTGGCGTGCGTGTGGACCTGTTTTACCGCTGTTGCGCATGCAGCCCCCACGATGAAAGAAGTGAATCTTCTGGCGACCGAAGTTGACACACGCAGCGTAGCAGCGCCGCAAAGCCCGGTTAAAAATACAGTCGCTGAAACGCCGAAAGGGCGCATCAGCCCGGCCGCGCCCCGGCCTGTTGCAGGCCAAAACTTCGCTTATGACAGCCTGCCACAGCAAAACGGGCATCAGGAAAGCCGCCAGCGTGTGACTGAGGGCGGCGGCAATCTCAGAATGGTTCTCGCCACGGCGCTGAAACTGGCCGTTGCGCGTAGCCCGTCGCTGAAGCAGGCGGATGCCGAACTCGGTGCGGCGAAAGCCGATGTCCGTGAGGCGGAAGGCCAGCGCTGGCCGCAGGTTGATGTCAGCGCCAATTCCCGTTCGAAATCGTTCGGGGGCACTAACAAATATGATGAAACGGGGCAGTCCCTGAACGTCAATATGACCACCAACGTGTTTGACTGGGGCCGTACTGAAAAAACCATCGACAGCCGTAAGGAGCTGGGTGAAGCGGCGACGCAGAAATATCTGGTGAATCTTGAAGTGCTGGCGCAGGACGTCTCCAGTACCGTACTGGAGAAAGAGAAAGCCCGCCGGGCAAGCGTTATCAGCCAGCAGTACGTCGAGCGAATGAAGGAGCTGGTGGGGATGCTTGAAAGCATCGTAATGACCGACCGCGGTCGCGCCAGCGAGCTGGTCCAGGCGCAGGCAAGGCTCATGGAAGCTGAAGCAAGCCGCGATAACTGGCTGGCGAAAGAACGTGATACTGAAATCAAGCTACGTAAGCTTATCGGTGATGCGGCCCTGAATCTGCCAAAAAACATTCAGTGGATTCTGCCACAAGCTGAGCTGGATCGCCTGCTGGCGCTGGCGAAAGACCACCCGGCGCTGCGTCAGGCGGAAGCAGAGGCAAAAGCCTCCCGGCTGCAGGCGGAATCCCTGCGAGCCGGTGAGAAGCCGCAGCTCAACTGGGCTGTCACCAAGTCCGTCGGCGGCAATGACTACGGCCGCGAAGATCCATGGCAGACCATGGTGACCGTCAGCTGGCCAATTTTCCGCGGCGGCTCATCAACCGCGGCCCGGGAGGCCGCAATGTTGAGGGCTGAGGCAGGCTTCCAAAACAAAGAGAATCAGCAGTTGGAGCTTGAGTTTGAAACCCGTGCGGCGGTTCAGGATGCGACCACGCTTCTGGCGAGGGCCAATCTCTATACCGGTCTGATTAAAGAGACCGGGCAGGTGAAGACCGCCTTTTTTGACCAGTGGTATCACCTGGGGCGCCGTACGCTGCTGGACGTTTTGATTGCGGAAAGTGATTACAACAACAACCGTATTAACGAAGTTACCTACCGTTTTGACAGCTATCTGGCGGTACTGAAGGCCTACGGAAGCACCGGTATGCTGAGCCGCTGGCTGTTGGGAGACGTTCAGTAACACTGCCGTGGGCGGTGTGACTGACCCGGGCACTCTGACGCAGTCGGAGTGCCGGATTTTCTTATTAGAGATTCGACCGATTATGAATATTAATATTGCAATAGCAGATGACCATCCGGCGATACTGTCAGGCATTGCCTATGAGTTATCCACCATTCGTACGTTAAATATCGTAGGGAAGGCGAAAAACTCTACTGAGATCATCGATGTCTTAAATCAGTCTCCCTGTGACGTGCTGATTTCAGACTATGTCATGCCGGGGGGCAGAGCAGGTGACGGCATCGCCATGTTCTCTTTCCTGCGACGTCATTACCCGAACTTAAAAATTATTGTTTTCACCATTATTGATAACCCGGCCATTGTGGCGGAGCTGCTGAAGCTGGGGATCGGATCGGTGCTGAATAAGGGCGAAGATATTGGTCATCTTATTTCGGCTATTCACGCCGTGTATGCCGGAGCGACCTATATTTCTCCGCACTTCAACTCCGTTGCCAACGTGCTTGACGGTGCGGAAACTACACGGCCTTCGCATAGTAAGCTCACTCGCCGGGAGGCTGAGGTGATTCGACTATATGTCTCAGGACTGTCGGTGAACGATATTGCAAGCCATCTGAAAAGGACCAAACAAACCGTCAGCTCGCAAAAGTCCAGCGCCATGAAGAAACTGCAAATCACTCGCGATGCCGACTTGTTCCGCTTTGCTTTTGAAACGGGAATGAAGAGTATTGGATAAAACAAACCGGCGCCTTACGCCGGTTTTTCTACTTTGCTAATTTTGCGCATTTCCCGCTTGGGTATCGAGTTTCTGACAAAAGCGCCATAGCGCATCTGAGGCCGCAGCCAGACCTGCTAACTTGAGTTGTTCACTCAGTGCCGATGTTTCCTCCTTGAGGCTGTTCAGCCCGAACACACCAAATGCCCCTTTAAGAGAGTGCAGTTCACGTAGTATAAGCGGAACATTGCGATTGCTCAGAGCCTCTACAATGACGCCAATTGATGCCTGACAAGCCTGTTCAAAAAGTTGCCGGATATCGTCGGGAAGCTCATTGCCACCGAGCAATCCAGCCGATACGTCTGCCGTTTTTAACCCAAACAGCCGTCCGTGCAGAAGGGAATCCTCTGGCTGACAAATCTCCAGCAGAACCTTTTCAAGTTCATTCAAAAGCAATGGTTTGGTTAGCACTCTCACCATTCCTGCCTTCTGACACTCTTCAAACTCCTGCTGAGTTACTGTAGCGGTAACCGCCACAACGGGCAGTGTCGGCCAGTCGGTACGTATTTTTCTCGCGAGCATATAACCGTCCATACCCGGCATACAGAGATCGGTCAAAACTATATCAAAGGCCTGAAGCTGTAGGCTCGTGATGGCTTCTTTTCCTTCTCTCGCCAGGGTAACACGGCAGCCTAGCAGATGTAGCTGTTCCCTGAACAGGCGGCGGTTAACCGGGTTGTCTTCAACCACCAGGACATGAAGTGTGCCCGGTTGTTGCATTTGCGCAGGGGGATGTTCCGGGAGTGGCTGATGCCACAGGCAGGCTGTCAGTGCCGTGAATAATCCCATCAGACTTCCCACTGAAGTGCTGAACACATTCTCGTGAAGCGTGGGGAGAGCAGGGCCTTCGTAGCGGCAGTCAATGATACTTTTAGCGCGGACTATCAACAGTTTTTCGTTCTGCCAGTGCCAGGTAGAGCGGTCGCCCCAGATAATCAGAGTATCTACACTCCCCAATTTTTGGGTAATTTGTGCCGGATGCTGAAAGGCTCTTACCGATAATCCCCAGTCGCGCAGGACGTCCGTCAACCACGTTCGGCTGCGGGTATCACTACAAAGTAATGTGATAGGTTCATGGTTAAAACGGAGCGCTTCAGCGCAGGAAACGCCTTCGCCCAGGGGTAAAGAAACCCTGAATACGCTGCCTTTGCCCACATCACTGGTAACCGACATTTCGCCTGACATCGCTTTTACCAGCCCGGTGCAGAGTGCAAGGCCAAGCCCGGTTCCGCCGTAGCGCCGGTTGATGGTTTCGTCTGCCTGCCGAAACGCGTGGAAGACCTGCTCCTGCTGAGCGGGCGTCATGCCGATCCCGGTATCTTCGACGCGGATAACGACCTGGTTACTGATGGCATCGACCCTGATACACAGCCTGACTACCCCTTTATCGGTGAATTTCAGGGCATTGGTCAGCAGATTATTGAGGATCTGGCGCAAACAGGTGGGATCCCCACGCATGAGCTGCGATGTAGTGGTACCGGTTTCCCCGGTCAGTAGAACGCCTTTTGCCCGGGCAAGAGGCGCGAAGATTGCCAGCACCTCAGCGGTAACGGTAAAAAGATCGAACTCGACTTGCTCCAGATGCAGTTCCCCGGCCTCAATTTTTGAGAAATCGAGGATATCGCTGATGGTCAGTAGCAGGTTGTCCGAGGCGCGCTGAATAATCTCAAGTCTCCCTTGAAGCTCCGGTGGAACCGCGCGGGCTAGCAGTTCAATATTTCCGAGTATGGCGTTCAGCGGGGTTCTAATTTCATGGCTCATTGCCGCAAGAAAGGCTGATTTTGCGGCACTTGCTTTGTCTGCTGCTTCCCTTGCAGCCATCAGTTGCTGTTCAAGACGTTTTTTACTGGTGATGTCAGTAAAGGCGACGACCATCACGTCATCACCGTGATAGCGGGCGGGAGCCATACTGACTGCGAGATTGATTGTTTCATCTGCGTTCAGCGCCAGCGTTTGTTCAAACTGCGCCAAACATTGATTTTCCTGTTGGGTGAAACCCTGCATCAGTTCGTTTGCCAGCGTGTTGCAGTCGGTGTGAAGCCGGGTGGCGGTTTGCTGCATCATCGGACTGCTCAGCAGGAAGGTTTGCCTGCTCTTGTCCAGAATACCGAGCCCTAATGGCGCGGTATCAATGAGAGTCCGGCTCAGCTGCTCGCTATCGATTACCTGACGGGACTGCTCGATCAGCGGGCGGAAGATGCGCAGTTTAAAGATGATAAGCAGACACCAAATCAGTAGCAGCAGACCGGAGGTCGCCGCCGCCACCTCGCCAATCTGGCGGCCGACGACGGAGAGGATTTCTGCCCAGGAGCACTGGAACAACAGCTCCCAGCCGGTATCACCCAGAACGGCCAGGAACACCAGGCCATTGGCGTCATATGCTTCCGCTCGCCCTGATTCTGGCTGAGCGTAAGCGGCCGACATCAGCGCATCAAGCATGGACATGCTAAGGGCGTGAGCTTTGTGGCCAGCAATCAGCGCGCCGTCCTGCGTTCTGATACTCAGGACGCCAGGCTGAGTGTCCTGCGCGAGAGGTGAGGTCAGGGCAGGAGACGGGAACTCCATAACCAGCGTAGCGAATGGGTGGTTATCCCACAGCACCGGGGCGGCAAGGCGTAATACCTGAGAGCCTGCTTCAGCCATCGGCTGTGGCGGCAGCCAGAGAATCCTCTGCGTCAGGACCTTTGCGGCAACAGAGTTCTCGCCAGGCCGTGCCTTTGCTATCTCCGTAATCAACCGGTTCAGTCGGATGATGTCTGCGCTGCCGTCATGAGGCATCTTGTTTGTAATGATATCAATGATGCCGTGGCGAGGATGAAAGAGATAGCCGGAAAGCACTTCGCCTTTCTTGGTGGTGTCATCTTTTGCCATGAAACGTGCCACCCAGCCCGCAAGTTCCTGAAACAGCGCAATGTCAGCCCGCTGGCTTTGTAAATCGTCGGGCAGGAAAAAGGCGTGCGGCGCCTGGAGGGAGAGTGGGATATAGCGCAGGAGCGGGGGTGATATCGCAGGCTGGTATTCCGGAATGCTTCGCTGTTTACCCGTTTCGGCCAGCATAATGTCCATTCCAGTTAAAATATTCCTGAAGGTATTTTTTCGCTCCGCTATTTCCTGCTCCAGCAGTGCATGTTCGGAAATAAAACTCTGTCGAAGAACTTCTATATGATTAAGGATGGCCACCCTAGTGTTGATGAAAAAAATAATCAACAACATTAGCGAAACCAAAGCACCGCTACCAAAAATAAACAGGCGCTGCCAGGTTCTGAAACGAATAAGTGATTTGATATGTGAGGTTGCCACAATCGTTAACGGAGCTCTGTCCGCCCTCATGAAAAGAAAAAATTATGGCGTAAATATCGGTAGGGTTGAATCTGACAACTTAAAAAGAGAACCGGTACGAGGCGAATTTAATTAACTTCGTACCGGAACGATTTTTAATTTACCGGACTTCTGTTTTATATAAGTGAATTGCGCGTTCAGGAGATAACAGAAACAGGTCAACATACGCATTACTGCCTATACTCACTACAATCGCAACACGCAGAAAAATGCCACAAAGGATGCTGTAACATAATGAAAATTAAAGTTTTACTGGCTGACGACCACCCGGCGTTGCTCGCGGGGCTCATGCACGAACTGGCTAAGCTGCCGACGCTGGATATCGTCGGCACGGCGGAGGACTCCGATTCGCTGGTGGATCTTGTCGCAAAGCAAGATGCTGATGTCCTGGTCACCGATTACGTTATGCCGGGCGGTAAGTACGGCGATGGCATGGGGCTGCTGGCCTATATCCGGCGCATTAAGCCGCGGCTCAAAACGCTGGTGTTCACTACCCTTGAAAACCCGGCACTGACGCAGGAATTAGCAAAGCTTGGCGTGAACGGCGTGCTGGGCAAAACGCAGCACACCAGCCAGCTGATATCTGCCATTCATGCGATTTATGCTGGATCTAACTACTTCCCGACCCACGATCTCAATACCGGGCACAGCGGTATCAGCCAGGACCCGTCACAGCAGGCCACCCTGACGAAACGCGAAATGGAGGTGCTTCGCCTCTACATTTCCGGCATGTCCGTTAATGAAATAGCCACACAATTGAACCGTACCAAGCAGACTATCAGTTCGCAAAAAGCCGCGGCGATGCGCAAGCTTGGGATTACGCGCGACGCCGATCTTTTCCGCTATGCTTTTGAATCCGGAATGACGAGCGGCCAGTAATCTGCGCCGGGGCGTTTCCCTGACCCTGGTGACCCGCGGTCAGGGAGATAACGTTATTTTGCCGAAGGGCGGATACAGTCCACAATCATCGCCCTGGAAAGGGCGTGTTTCTGCAAAAGGGCGCCTTTAAGCGCATTTTCAGCCGTTTCACGCAGAACAGGGACCGGGGCCGAACTGCCGTCGTTGGCCACTTTGATGAAATAGGTTTTACCCGCTTCCAGCTTCACCCGGTACAGTTCGTCAGTCTTGCCCTGATAAAGTGGGGCCTCATGCTGATAGGCGCCTAACGTATGATTGCCCGGAACGAGGCAAAACACGGTATAGCCGCCCGCCTGAAGTGCGGTATGAAAACGCCCGTCAATGTAGATGTTGGCTCCGCTGTGGTCACTCTGCTGTGGACCTTCACGGTAATAGACGATTTTGCTTCGGTCCGGCGCCGGGGCTGATACGTCCTGCCAGGATGCACCAAACAGATGCTTATTTGCCTCTTCTGTCGAGATTTTGGCGAGTGCCGACGTGGAGGACAGCAGCGCTACGCTAAGGGAAATAACGGAAAAACTACGTTGTAAAAACATGTGACTTCTCTTTCAATTAATCGAATTAATTCAGTGGCCCGCAGGGCAGGCCACTGAGTATTACGTTAGCTGAACTGAACGGTGACGCCCTGCTGGATCAGCAGCTCCGCACCCAGTTCGCTGTGGTGGTACACATCATAGGAAACGCCTGCGGCAACCACTTCGCCGAGGTTTTCCCAGTCGCCGACGTCCATCCCATTAGGCAGCAGGTCGCTCAACATAACCACGTCTCCAGCATTGCCTTTCACGGCCATCTGGACGCTGTCATCGTTGATAAAGGCACCCGTGTGGCCCTGATCCAGAACATCCCCCAGAGAGAGTTTCAGGGTGTTGTTCCCGGACCCGGTGATGTCAATCACCTCGACAGAGCTCAGACGACCCTGCCAGCTGGACAGATCCAGCACCTGATCGGCACCGGTCAGCTTCAGCGTATCGACGCCGCCGTTGCCCTCGATCACTTTCACATTGTCGAGCGTATTGACGTCTGCTACTGAGAAGACGTTATCCCGGCCCTGGCCATAGAGTTCGCTGACGTCACCTTTCACATCCATATTGACGCTCGGTGCCAGGCCCGAAGTGGTGACAAAGCTGGACTGGTTACCGGCCATGTCAATCAGAGCGGCGCTGGCCGTGCTGGCCGTACCTACGTCTACGCTGACGCTGCCTGCTGCGATATCGTCGGCGGTCAGGGTGTGCTCGAAGCGATGGGCACCGCTGTCGGTGACCACGCTTAGGCGATCGCCTGCCACTAGGCCTGCTGACGCAAAGTCAACCACCAGACTGGTTCCGTCCAGTTGTACGGCTGACGGCGCACGTGGTGCAGATACGTCAAGCGTGACGGCCTGCTGCATCACAAAGCCAGCATTGCCGGACTGATCGACCACGCGAGTCTGGATGTTCCAACTGATGGCATGCTCATACTGATCCTGAGCGGCCCACTGGGTGCCTTCCACCATGGCATCACTCCAGGTACGTCCACCGTCGGTCGAGACCTGCAAACGCAGGCCGGCGGTCAGTTCAGCACTCAGGGTGCCGTACATCAGTCGACCCGCATCGCCGTTGTCGGTCACAAAGTCGTTACCGTCGTAGCCAGAGTCTTTACCCATCTGGCCGACGCGGGCAATCTGCGTTGGACCGTCACCGGAATAAATTACCACTTCGAAGGCATCTGATGCCGGGCTGATGTTACCCGCATCGTCCTGGACTACGGCGGTAAACTGATAGACGCCATCGTTCAGATCGCTCTGTGGGGTGACACTCCAGTGACCTTCGCCGTCGGCCTGGGTACGGCCAATTTCAACGTTTCGGTCATAGAGGATCACGGTTGCGCCAGGCTCGCTCTGGCCTTTAACTTCCGGGCGACGATCGTCGGTGACGTCTCCGGATTTCAGTTCACCCGTTTGCGGGCCGACGTCGTCCATTACGCTTTCAATGACAGGGGCATCAGGCAGACTTAACACGATCTGTGTTTCCCAGACATCAGATGGCCCAGAGGTGTTGCCCACGGCATCTGTCGCGGTGACGGTCAGGCTGTGCTTGCCGGCATCCAGCTCTTCCGTTGGCGTGAAGCTCCAGTTGCCGTCCTGGTCGGCGGTCGTTTCGCCGAGCTTTTCACCGTTGTCGTATACGGTGATAACCGCTCCGGCTTCCGCCGTGCCATTCAGGGTCGGGCGTGTATCATCAGTGCTTTCGCCGTTGCTGAGGTTGCCCGTTTTGCTGCCTACGTCGTCATACAGACTGCCAATCACTGGCGCATCCGGTGCGGTGGTGTCAACGATCACGACCCACGGTTCGGACGGTTCGGACTGATTGCCCGCCGGATCCTGAATAATGATGCTGACCTCATGCTCGCCGTCTTCAAGGCCGGTTTCCGGGGTGAACGTCCAGGTGCCGTCTTCGCCAATGA
>DASXML010000007.1:0-2110 GCA_036495715.1 Scandinavium sp. | reverse complement strand
TATAAAGTGAGAGCTTTCGATTAGTGCTGTTTTGAAGTTATTTAGTTAAGATTTGGTTGAGTTGTTAGCTTTGGTAGTTTTAAGATCGAAAATTTAAAAAGCCCTACATAAAAATGCATTACATTTTAAGTCATCTTATTTCACAACTAACAAATCGACCAAAACCACTACCAGTTTTCTTCGGAGTTATACCATTTAAAAGACAAGACGTCAATCGCGTAATTAATTTGCTTTATTTTTGATTTAATTACGTTGCTGTTGAGGCCGGTGTAGTAGAGAATTTGGTAATTTAATGATTGTTTTGGTACCCGAGCGCGTATGCGCGCATGGATACAGTAGTGGTGGTGGTGGTGGTATTTCATTTACCCTGACCTCTCGCCGTAGGCGATATGCAGGCTACCACAATTGTGACTATCCCTATCTAACTATTCTGATGTTCCACTACATACCATTAGGCTACAGTCGGTGGTGGTGGTGGTGGTATTTCATTTACCCTGACCTCTCGCCGTAGGCGATATGCAGGCTACCACAATTGTGACTATCCCTATCTAACTAGTCTGATGTTCCACTACATACAGACGAAATTGGTGCCTCGTCGGGGCCTGTATTATTCAGATTGGCTTGCGTCTTCTGATCGCGGTCTTACCGGCACGCGACTATAAAACCTCCGCGACGCCTCCGCAAAATCAATTACCGCATTGAGGACTTCTTTACCTTCTCCTCCTAACATGGATGATATATTGTTGAAGCTATTCCCAATTTTGTCCCGCAGTTTCTGTCGTGGTTCCCGCAGCCGAGGACAGTCTACTAGGACATGGACCACCGTTTCTTTCCCGCCACATATGCATTTATCGTCATCTCGAAACCGATGAAGTTTGGCATGTGTCGCGAGCCAAGAGTGGCCTGTTCGTAGCTGTGTTAGTAAGTAAGCCCGGTTACGTGGAAGAGTATCATAAAGCCGCCTGGTATGTCTGGATGGCAGTTTTGCATCGATGTGGCGAAGATGTTCGCCTTTATTTAAACCTTTCCATTCATTCTGCCATTCTGTGAAAATGTTGTTCTGATAGAGTTGTTTCTCTCGTGAGCTGAGATGTTGAAATGAATGTAACTTTTTTAAGCCTACTGCTTCTTTTGCAAGTCGATCTGCTGTATCGTTTCCTGGATTATCGCAATGCGCAGGGATCCACTGTAGGTGAAGAGAAACACCAAGTGACTTGATATCCATAGCGATCTTGAAAATGGAACGTACAATGTGTTGGCCCGCCCTGTTCAATGGATTAGCAATTGCTTTCAGTGCAGACTGACTATCACAGAGAATTGTTATCTTCGATGGAAGTGGTACGATTCCATTCTCCTCTGATGAGCTACGGATTTTGATTAGTTCAAGTGCTAGGTGTATCCCAATGAGTTCTGCTGCATGAATTGACCAGTGAGTCTTAGGTCCAATGCTGGACTGCCGAGAGTCGGTAATATTCCCGTTACGGTCTATTATGACCGCTGCTGCACCTAGGTGATCTTGGGTTTCCGATGCATCTGAATAGATGACTGTATTAGGAATCGAGGCAAGGGCCTTGGTGCCTTCAATTGCTTGATCCCTATCTGAGTCGATTCTGAGTTCTTCAAACGCTGGTAAGGCCCATGGAACCAGGGGCCTTGGATCAATAGTTTCAATGGCGTTAAGACGTCCTAGATCCATGGTTTTAATCGTCTCTGCGAGAGGGAAAATCGGTGATGCTTTGATATTTTCACTGCGTCTTTTTGCTCTCACAAGAGTCGTGTGTATTGGATGGTTTTTAGGCAATGTACAGAGACCAATGACTACTTCCTGTGCCCGCTTCTTCAACCGTAGCCGAGTGGGGAGAACATGGGATTCTACTTCAAGGGTGGGTGTTGCTACAGTCTTAAATGCGGACAAGATCCGGATCAAGGCAGTTCTCTGTACGGTCTGTAGAACCCGAAGGTGGGTCTTGTCTCTGCGCGGATTGTGCCATACCGTCGATGCGTAATCTACCACAGGGGTCACACAGGCCTGGTAGAGTTGCCTCATCTGTGCCGGTCGTAAGTGTCGCAGTCCACACATGGCGAGGGTAACTCTGGTGGCTCGCTTGAC
>DASXML010000006.1:0-18321 GCA_036495715.1 Scandinavium sp. | reverse complement strand
CGATTGCAGAAGATGGACATGCCAACGACAAGCCAGATCATGGATTCAAGAGGAAGTTTACGTTTGCGGAGCGTAACAGTATCAGTCAGCGTTAACGCCTTCTGAATGAATTCAGAGGGAATGAGGTCAGAGAGGCTGCGGGCGTGCTCTGGGGAGGTGACATTGATAATGCCGAGGGCTTGTGAAAGTTCCATTTAAAAAGGGTCCATGATGAGCATGAACCCTTTTTACACCAGCCACTGGATCGGTCAACCGATCCTTAACTGATCGGCATTAGGAAGATCCGGCCTTTTGCGCAGTGCTCAGGATTTACTTTTCCTGAAGTCCGAGTTTTTTCTCCAGATAGTGGATGTTGGTACCACCATGCTGGAAATTCTCGTCGCTCATAATGCGCATCTGCAATTCGATGTTGGTTTTGATGCCGTCGATGATAAGCTCTTGCAGAGCATTTTTCATGCGAGAAATCGCCACATCACGGGTTTCGCCGTAACAGATGAGCTTACCGATCATTGAGTCATAGTACGGCGGCACAGTGTAGCCAGCGTAGATATGAGATTCCCAACGCACACCAAAACCGCCTGGTGCGTGGAAACGGGTGATTTTACCCGGGCTCGGCAGGAAGGTGTTCGGGTCTTCGGCGTTGATACGGCATTCCACCGCATGGCCGCGAACATGAACTTCATCCTGCGTGATCGACAGTGGTTGACCGGCAGCAATACGCAGCTGCTCTTTGATAAGGTCAACGCCAGTAATCATCTCGGTCACCGGATGCTCTACCTGAATACGGGTGTTCATTTCGATGAAATAGAACTCGCCGTTTTCGAACAGGAACTCGAAAGTACCTGCGCCACGGTAGCCGATATCGACACAGGCTTTAGAACAACGCTCGCCGATGTAGCGACGCAGTTCCGGGGTAATGCCCGGCGCTGGTGCTTCTTCGACGACTTTCTGGTGACGACGCTGCATGGAGCAGTCACGTTCTGCCAGATAGATAGCGTTACCCTGACCGTCTGCCAGTATCTGGATCTCGATATGACGAGGATTTTCCAGATATTTTTCCATGTACACCATGTCATTACTGAAAGCCGCTTTGGCTTCTGCTTTGGTCATGGAAATGGACTGCGCCAATTCGGCGTCGCTGCGCACAACGCGCATACCGCGACCACCGCCGCCGCCAGAGGCCTTGATGATAACCGGGTAGCCAATGCGTTTCGCATGGGCACGGTTAGCATCCATATCCTCGCCCAGCGGGCCGTCGGAGCCAGGTACGGTTGGTACACCTGCTTTCTTCATTGCGGTGATCGCAGACACTTTATCGCCCATCAGGCGAATGGTGTCGGCTTTCGGGCCGATGAAGATAAAGCCAGAACGTTCAACCTGCTCAGCAAAGTTGGCATTTTCGGACAGGAAGCCATAACCCGGATGGATTGCCACCGCGCCGGTGATTTCAGCGGCGCTGATGATAGCCGGGATATTCAGATAACTTTTTACGGACTGAGCCGGGCCGATACAGACCGTCTCATCCGCCAGCAGTACGTGTTTTAAATCGCGATCCGCAGTGGAATGCACAGCGACAGTCTTGATGCCCAGTTCTTTACAGGCACGAAGAATACGCAGTGCAATCTCGCCACGGTTGGCAATGACAATTTTATCCAGCATGTTCGCCTCGTTACTCGATGACGACCAGCGGCTCGTCAAATTCTACCGGTTGACCACTTTCGACCAGGATAGCCTTTACGGTGCCTGATTTGTCGGCTTCGATCTGGTTCATCATTTTCATGGCCTCAACGATGCACAGGGTATCACCCGCATTCACCTTCTGACCCACTTCGATGAACGCTTTAGCATCCGGGCTCGGGGTGCGGTAGAAGGTACCCACCATCGGGGAGCGTACGATGTGACCACTGATTTCAGCTTTGGCAGGTGCTTCAGCGGCGGTTGGTGCAGCAGCGGCTGGTGCCATTTGCGGCTGCATCATTGGGGCAGCGTAAGCCTGTTGCATCATCGGGAAGCCCGCATTGGCCGGTGCGCGGCTGATGCGTACAGACTCTTCACCTTCTGAAATTTCCAGTTCGGAGATGCCTGATTCTTCAACCAGCTCGATCAGTTTTTTAATCTTACGAATATCCATGAGTGGGTTCCGTACTCTTTGTTTAGTGTGATTGTGACAGGCGTTTTACTGCCGTCTGTAATGCGTATGAATAGCCGTCAGCGCCTAATCCGCAGATGACGCCGACAGCAATATCAGAGAGATATGAGTGATGGCGGAACGGCTCGCGAGCGTGCACGTTACTCAGATGAATCTCGATAAACGGGATACTGACCGCCAATAGCGCATCGCGAATTGCCACACTGGTGTGCGTGAATGCGGCCGGATTAATCAGGATATAGTCAATGTTGTCTTTAGCCTGATGAATTCGGTCGATAATCGCGAACTCCGCGTTCGATTGCAAATGGTCCAGTGACACATTCAGAGCCTCGGCCTCCGTCGTTAAACGGCTCACAATCTCCGTTAACGTCTGGGTGCCATACTTCTCAGGCTCACGGGTTCCGAGCATGTTCAGGTTCGGTCCGTTTAAAAGCAAAATGCGTGACTTGTTGGCCATTGTGCTGCTATCTCCTGCCATTCTCCGGTAAAAAACAAAATATACCTTCGATGCGCGCTTGTCACCTTTTCAGAGGCCAAAAACCCCTGTCAGGAAAACCAAAGTCGCACATTATAATGATTTCGTAGCATTTGGCAGCTAAATACTGGTCTTATCAGGGAAGATTATCAACCTCAATCGCGAAAAAGCCTGACGCACTGCGGGAGAACTGCGGGAAACTGCACACAATCGTGAATTAACGCCACCATTGGCGGAACTTCTTATAACGCCATACCAAAAGGGCTAATGCCGCAATGGCATACAGGATAGGCTGAGGTGACAGAATCTTCACCGACCATAGATAATGAATCGGCGCGAGTATCGCCACCAGATAGACGAAGTTATGCAATTTTTGCCAGCGCGGCCCCAGTTTTCGCTGCGCACGCTGGAAGGAGGTGACCGCCAATGCCAGCAAAATCAGCCAACTCACCAGGCCCAGCGTTAAATAGGGCCGCGTCACCACTTCCCGTCCTAACAATCCCAGATTGTTGATCCCAAGCTCCAGCAACGCATAACTGGTGAGATGCAGCGTCGCCCAGGCAAAGCACCATAGCCCCAAAAGGCGGCGCGTTCGTATCAATAAAGGCTGTTTAGCGTAGCGTGCCAGCGGGGAAACCAACAAGGTGGCGAGCAACAATTTCAGAGCCATCCGACCGGTAAAGTGTTGAATATCCTTCGCGGGGTCGGCACTGAAATAGCCCTGGGAAGCAGACCAAAATAGCCAAACGAACGGCAAAAAAGCGGCCAGGTGCAGCGCCACTTTCAGCCAGATTATCTGTTTTGCGGTTAATCGCACTCAGAAATTCTCCCGTAAATTAAGCCCACGGTACAACGAAGCCACCTGATCGGCATAACCATTAAACAGTAACGTCGGCTGACGCTTCACATCCAGCACACCGCCTGAGCCAATAAAACGTTCCGTCGCCTGCGACCAGCGAGGATGATCAACATGGGGATTCACGTTGGCGAAAAAACCGTATTCATCGGGCGCGGCCAGATTCCAGGTGCAGGGCGGGCGTTCGCGCGTCAGTTTGATGCTAACGATGGATTTGATGCCTTTAAAACCATATTTCCACGGCACGGTCAGGCGAATCGGCGCGCCGTTTTGTGGAGGCAGCGCTTTGCCGTAAACGCCGGTGGTTAATAGCGTCAGAGGATGCATGGCTTCATCAAGGCGCAGGCCTTCTACATAAGGATAAGCCAGGCCGCCGCCGATAAAGCGGTCTTTCTGGCCCGGCATCTGCTCCGGCGAGAAAATGGTTTTGAAAGCGACATATTTGGCGTCGCTGGTGGGTTCAACCAATTCCAACAGTTTATGCAGCGGGAAGCCAATCCACGGCACCACCATCGACCAGGCCTCGACGCAGCGCATACGGTAGATTCGCTGTTCTAGCGGGAAGCGTTTGGTGAGTGCGTCATGATCGAGCGTCAGGGGTTTATTCACTTCACCGTCAATGGTCAGGGTCCAGGGATCGGTTTTCAGGCTGCCAGCGTTTGCCGCAGGGTCGGCTTTATCCAGCCCAAACTCATAGAAGTTGTTGTAGCGGGTGACTTTATCTTCTGGCGTAAGCGTCAGTTTGTTTTGCCACTCGGCAGGGCGAGAGAAATCCAGCGGTTTGCCAGAAGGGGCAGGCGGCCTGTCGTTACCTTTAAACCAGCTAAGAATATCGGCCTGCGCGGTGGGGGCGAGCGTCATTGCCGTCGCGCTAATGCCTAACATCTTCAGCACCTGGCGGCGCTGGAGCATAAAAACGGATTCCGCCGTTACGTCAGCTTCCGTTAGTTTTCTCGACTTCATGGCTTACTCCGTCATGCTTTTTTCCTAAGCATGACGGAGGTGTTTGATTAACGCGAATATGTCACGAAAATTTGAAGATTAGGCGACGTTGACCAACGTCCGGCCCTGAATCTGATTGTTCATGATTTTGTCGGCAAATTCCGGTGCCTGCGCGAGGGTAATTTCTGTGGCGCTCTGGTTATAGAAGGACGCTGGCAAATCCTGAACCAGACGCTCCCAGGCCTGAGTGCGCCGCGCGGCAGGCGTCATTACTGAATCTACGCCTTGCAGACGAACGTTACGCAGAATAAACGGCATCACGGTCGTTGGCAGCGCAAAGCCACCGGCGAGACCGCAAGCGGCAACGCAGCCACCGTAGTTCATTTGCGCTAACACTTTAGCGAGCACTTTATCGCCGACGGTATCGATCGCACCGGCCCACAGCTGTTTTTCCAGCGGGCGTGTTTCAGCGAATTCATCACGGCTGATAATGCGGTTTGCACCAAGGCTGCGCAGATAATCGTGCGTGCTTTCTCTGCCCGAAACGGCAACGACCTGATAACCGAGTTTATGTAACAGGGCAATGGCGGTGCTACCCACGCCGCCGCTGGCACCGGTCACGACAATTTCGCCATCCTGTGGGCGAACACCGGCATCTTCCAGCGCCATCACGCACAGCATGGCGGTGAAGCCGGCGGTGCCGATGATCATGGCCTGGCGAGCGTCCATCCCTTGCGGCTGTGCAACCAGCCAATCGCCCTTAACGCGTGCGCGTTGGGACAGGCCGCCCCAGTGGTTTTCACCTACGCCCCAACCGGTCAGCAGGACTTGCTGACCCGCATGAAAGCGGGGGTCTTCGCTGCTATGGACGGTCCCTGCAAAGTCGATGCCTGGCACCATCGGGAAGTTACGGATGATTTTGCCCTTACCGGTAATGGCGAGCGCGTCTTTATAGTTGAGGCTCGACCACTGCACATCGACGGTGACATCACCTTGTGGCAATTGGCTTTCCTCAATGGCCTGCACCGAGGCGAGCGTTTTACCGTCGTGCTGTTCTAAGATTAACGCCTGCATAATCGTTCCTCAGTTGTTCAATGATGGGGGAAAATATTTCAACAACTATACTTGCTTACTAAAACGTGTTTCCGATTTACCGCAATAAATTGCCAGATTCACCAACTCTGGTAGTATGCAGGGTCCTTTCGGCGTGCTAGTTAGTGCTTACTAATATTTGCGAGCCACCGCGGGTGTCCGGTCAAAACCGGGCTGTTTTTCATTAACGGAGTTAATACAGGGATGCGATTAACGACGAAATTTTCAGCTTTTGTGGCTCTGCTGACGGGCCTGACTATCTTTGTCACCCTCATTGGCTGTTCGCTGAGTTTCTATAACGGTATTCAATTTAAGGTGGATTATCGCGCCCGGGCTGTGGCCACGGTGCTGGATTCCCGCCTGCTCAACATGCCCTTTGATCAACTCGACAATCAGCTGGACGAAATTCTGGTGCCTGTTGATATCGTGCGTGTCGATTTCATCGTCAACGACAAAACGATTTTCAGTCATTCGCGTAAGAGCAGCTATCGCCCAATGGGCAGCAGCTATCAATATCGTGAGTTGACCGTTGAGTCGGTTAAACATCCGGGTATGACCATTCATATGGTGTATCTGGATCCGATGGTCAATTATTTCCACTCGCTGCTGACCACTGCGCCACTGACCTTAGCGATTGGTTTTATGGTGCTGGTTATCTTCTTTTCGGTACGCTGGTTACGTCATCAGCTGGCGGGCCAGGAATTATTGGAACTGCGTGCCACACGTATTCTTAATGGTGAACGTGGGCAGCAGGTGCGTGGCTCTGTGCATGAATGGCCTGCGCGGACCAGCAGTGCGCTTGATATGTTACTTTCTGAAATTCAGTTTGCGGGTGAGCAACGTAGCCGTATGGATACGCTAATCCGCTCCTACGCCGCGCAGGACACCAAAACCGGCCTCAGTAACCGCATGTTTTTTGATAATCAGCTGGCGACACTGCTTGACGATCAGGAAAAAGTGGGCGCACATGGCATCGTAATGTTGATTCGCTTGCCGGAACTCGACATGGTGCGTGACCAGTGGGGGCGCACGGCCTCTGAAGAACATTTTTTCATGCTGATTAACATGTTGTCGACTTTCATGATGCGCTATCCTGGCGCACTGCTGGCTCGCTATCACCGCAGTGATTTCGCGGTTCTGCTGCCACATCGCACGTTGAAAGAAGCCGATAGTATTGCCGGGCAATTATTGAAAGCCCTGGATTCCTTGCCGTCGACCAAACTCCTCGATCAGGATGACATGATGCATATCGGCATCTGTGCCTGGCGTAGCGGGCAAACTGCGAATCAGGTTATGGAACATGCGGATGCGGCGGTGCGTAATGCCGTGCTTCAGGGCAGCAACAGTTGGGCCGTTTATGATGACTCATTGCCAGAAAAAGGGCGCGGCAACGTGCGCTGGCGGACGCTCATCGAACAGATGCTTAGCCGTGGTGGCCCGCGTCTTTACCAAAAGCCCGCGATTCATTACGACGGGCGCGTTCACCATCGGGAATTGATGTGTCGCATTTATGATGGTAAAGAAGAAGTAATATCCGCTGAATATATGCCGATGGTGTTGGAGTTCGGTCTGGCAGAAGAGTATGACCGTTTACAGATCACTCGGTTGCTACCTTTCCTTTCGTTCTGGCCTGAGGAAAATCTGGCATTACAGGTGACAGTGGAATCGGTCATTCGACCTCGATTCCAGCGCTGGCTGCGAGATACGTTGATGCAATGTGAAAAATCACAGCGAAAACGGATTATTTTTGAACTTGCAGAGGCGGATGTCTGTCAACATATCAGCCGGTTACAGCCTGTGATGCGTTTGATTAACGCTTTAGGGGTGAGAGTGGTCGTGATTCAGGCGGGTTTGACCTTGGTCAGCACCAGTTGGATCAAAGAGTTGTCGGTAGAAATCGTCAAGCTGCACCCGGGCTTGGTGCGTAATATTGAAAAGCGTAGCGAGAATCAACTGTTGGTGCAAAGTCTGGTCGAAGCCTGTAAGGGCACCTCGACGCAGGTTTTCGCTACCGGGTTGCGGAGTCGCAGTGAGTGGCAAGTTTTGAGAGAGTGCGGTGTGCTGGGTGGACAGGGCGATTTTTTTGCTTCGTCACAACCGCTTGACACTAGCGTAAAAAAATATTCGCAAAGATACTCTGTTTGATCTGCCGTTTACTGTGATTTCACGTAGAATAACGCGCGCTGTTTCTCCGCGGGAGTGATTGAATGCCCGCCGATATGTAACAGATAACGAGCCAGTGATCGTCCTTTAACAGGTTGCAATGCAGGCTATGAGTGCTGCGGTCCTGACGGTGTCAGGTCTAAAATGTAACAAAGGAAACGAGCTGCACTAATTTTCACCGTTGCAGATGATTTTTGCGCCTTGTCGCTGCTGCGTGTGGTTGGTAAAGTAAGCGGATTTTGTTTCCGCCCCAGCTTTCAGGATTATCCCTTAGTATGTTGAAAAAATTTCGTGGCATGTTTTCCAATGACCTGTCCATTGACCTGGGTACTGCGAATACCCTGATTTACGTGAAAGGACAAGGCATCGTACTGAATGAGCCTTCCGTTGTAGCCATTCGCCAGGATCGTGCCGGTTCACCTAAAAGTGTAGCGGCCGTCGGTCATGAAGCTAAGCAGATGCTCGGCCGTACGCCAGGCAACATTGCAGCTATTCGTCCAATGAAAGACGGCGTTATCGCTGACTTCTTCGTGACTGAAAAGATGCTGCAACACTTCATCAAACAGGTTCACAGCAACAGCTTTATGCGCCCAAGCCCACGTGTTCTGGTGTGTGTACCTGTAGGTGCAACGCAGGTTGAGCGCCGTGCGATCCGTGAATCTGCGCAAGGTGCAGGCGCGCGTGAAGTGTTCCTGATTGAAGAGCCAATGGCTGCTGCAATCGGTGCGGGTCTGCCTGTTTCCGAAGCAACCGGTTCGATGGTTGTGGATATCGGCGGTGGTACCACCGAAGTCGCGGTTATCTCCCTGAACGGTGTGGTGTATTCCTCTTCCGTACGTATTGGTGGTGACCGTTTCGACGAAGCCATCATTAATTATGTGCGCCGTAACTACGGCTCTCTGATCGGTGAAGCCACCGCAGAGCGCATCAAGCACGAAATCGGTTCTGCCTATCCGGGCGACGAAGTGCGTGAAATCGAAGTACGCGGTCGTAACCTGGCAGAAGGCGTTCCACGCGGCTTCACCCTGAACTCCAACGAAATCCTTGAAGCGCTGCAAGAGCCGCTGACCGGTATCGTGAGTGCGGTGATGGTTGCTCTGGAGCAGTGCCCGCCGGAACTGGCATCCGACATTTCCGAGCGCGGTATGGTTCTGACCGGTGGTGGTGCGCTGCTGCGTAACCTCGACCGCCTGTTAATGGAAGAGACAGGAATTCCTGTCGTAGTTGCAGAAGATCCACTGACCTGTGTTGCCCGTGGCGGCGGCAAGGCACTGGAAATGATCGACATGCACGGCGGCGACTTGTTTAGCGAAGAGTAGTCAGCCAGAAGTCTGGGGTCGCGTTGTTGCTGCCCCTTGATTTCCCTGACACGAGAATACGCATAGCCTATGAAGCCCATTTTTAGCCGTGGCCCGTCGCTACAGATTCGCCTTATCCTGGGGGTGCTGGTGGCGCTTGGCGTCATTATTGCCGACAGCCGCCTCGGTACGTTTAGTCAAATTCGAACGTACATGGATACTGCTGTTAGCCCTTTCTATTTCGTTTCCAACGGTCCTCGTGAACTGCTCGACGGTATTTCGCAGACTCTGGCTTCCCGCGATCAGCTTGAGTTGGAAAACCGTGCTCTGCGTCAGGAGCTGCTGTTAAAAAACAGTGATCTGCTGATGATGGGTCAGTACAAACAGGAAAACGCCCGTCTGCGTGAATTGTTAGGTTCGCCGCTGCGTCAGGACGAGCAGAAGATGGTGACCCAGGTTATCTCGACCGTAAACGATCCTTATAGCGATCAGGTGGTTATCGACAAAGGTAGCGTCAATGGCGTCTACGAAGGTCAACCTGTTATCAGTGATAAGGGTGTCGTCGGTCAGGTGGTTGCGGTCGCAAAACTGACCAGCCGCGTGCTCCTGATTTGCGATGCGACTCATGCACTGCCGATTCAGGTGCTGCGTAACGACATCCGTGTGATTGCGGCCGGCAACGGTTGTACTGACGATTTACAGCTGGAGCATCTGCCTGCCAATACCGATATCCGTGTCGGTGATGTGCTCGTAACGTCTGGCCTTGGCGGCCGATTCCCGGAAGGGTATCCGGTTGCTGTTGTTTCGTCCGTGAAGCTGGATACGCAGCGCGCCTATACGGTGATTCAGGCACGTCCAACGGCGGGTCTGCAACGTCTGCGTTATTTGCTGTTGCTGTGGGGTGCCGATCGTAACGGTACCAATCCGATGACGCCGGAAGAAGTGCATCGTGTTGCCAATGAACGTCTGATGCAGATGATGCCGCAGGTTCTTCCTGCTGCAAATTCTATGGGACCCCCGGCTCCGGTTCCACCGCCTGCAACCGGTATCACTCAGCCCGCCCCTGCGGCTGCACCTCCTGTGCCTTCATCAGGAGGGCAGTAGTGGCGAGCTACCGAAGTCAGGGGCGTTGGGTTATCTGGCTCTCTTTTCTGATAGCCCTTCTGCTACAAGTCATGCCCTGGCCGGACAATCTATTAGTGTACCGGCCTAATTGGGTTCTGCTGATCCTGCTCTACTGGATCCTCGCTCTGCCGCACCGGGTCAATGTGGGTACAGGTTTCATTATGGGTGCCATACTGGATCTGATCAGCGGTTCTACGCTCGGTGTCCGCGCGCTGTCTCTCAGCATTATTGCCTATCTGGTGGCGCTGAAATATCAGCTGTTCCGCAACCTTGCGTTGTGGCAACAGGCGCTGGTGGTGATGCTTTTGTCATTAGCGGTGGATATCGTTGTTTTCTGGGCAGAGTTTTTAGTGATCAACGTCTCTTTCCGACCGGAAGTGTTCTGGAGTAGCGTTGTTAACGGTGTACTCTGGCCCTGGATTTTCCTGCTGATGCGCCGAGTGCGTCAGCAATTCGCCGTACAGTAAAGGTTTCTATGACAATGCTTTATCTTGCTTCCGGCTCCCCGCGTCGTCAGGAGCTGTTAACCCAGTTGGGTGTCAGTTTCGAACGTTTAGTGCCGGGAATCGAAGAGCAGCGTCAGCCTCACGAAGGCGCGCAGCATTATGTTGCGCGTTTGGCGCGGGAGAAAGCCCAGGCTGGTGTTGCACTTGCTGCACGCGACATTCCTGTGTTGGGTGCTGACACCATTGTCGTACTGAACGGTGAAGTGCTGGAGAAACCGCAGAACGCTGAACATGCAGCCGCTATGCTGCGCCAGCTTTCAGGGCATACGCATCAGGTGATGACGGCGGTCGCGTTAGCGGACAGTCAACAGACTATCGACTGTCTGGTGACAACCGAAGTGACATTCAGAGTGCTGTCAGAAGACGATATCATCGGGTACGTCACCAGCGGCGAACCGATGGATAAAGCAGGTGCATACGGTATTCAGGGGCTGGGTGGCTGTTTTGTCAGGAAGATAGAGGGCAGCTATCACGCCGTAGTCGGCTTACCACTGGTGGAGACGTATGAGTTGCTGAGCAATTTCAACTCACTGCGTGAGAAAAGAGATAAACATGACGGCTGAATTATTAGTGAACGTAACGCCATCGGAAACCCGTGTGGCGTATATCGATGGCGGTATTCTTCAGGAAATTCATATTGAGCGTGAAACGCGACGCGGGATCGTAGGCAATATCTACAAAGGTCGTGTCAGCCGTGTCCTTCCAGGGATGCAGGCGGCATTTGTAGATATTGGGCTGGATAAGGCCGCGTTTCTTCATGCTTCCGACATCATGCCCCATACCGAATGCGTGGCTGGGGAAGAACAGAAGCAATTCACCGTGCGTGATATTTCCGAGCTGGTACGCCAGGGCCAGGATTTGATGGTCCAGGTTGTCAAAGACCCACTCGGCACCAAAGGCGCGCGTCTGACTACCGACATCACTTTACCTTCTCGTTATCTCGTGTTCATGCCGGGCGCTTCACACGTTGGCGTTTCCCAACGTATCGAAAGCGAGGCCGAGCGCGATCGTCTGAAAAACGTGGTCACGGAATACTGCGACGAGCAGGGTGGATTCATCATTCGTACTGCCGCAGAAGGCGTGTGCGAAGAGGATTTATCTTCTGATGCCGCGTACCTGAAACGCGTGTGGACCAAAGTGATGGAGCGTAAAAAACGCCCTCAAACCCGCTATCAAATGTATGGTGAGTTGGCGTTGGCTCAGCGCGTGTTGCGTGATTTCGCCGATGCCCAACTCGACAAAATCCGTGTGGATTCGCGTCTGACGTTTGAAGCGCTGATGGAGTTCACTGCCGAATACATGCCGGAGATGACCAATAAGCTGGAGCACTACAGCGGTCGTCAGCCGATTTTCGATCTCTTTGACGTCGAGAATGAAATACAGCGCGCGCTGGAACGTAAGGTAGAGTTGAAGTCCGGCGGCTATCTGGTTATTGATCAAACCGAAGCGATGACCACCGTCGACATTAACACCGGGGCTTTTGTTGGGCACCGCAACCTTGACGACACCATTTTCAATACTAACATCGAAGCAACACAGGCGATTGCGCGTCAGCTGCGTCTGCGTAACCTCGGTGGCATCATCATTATCGACTTTATCGATATGAGCAACGAAGATCACCGCCGTCGGGTGCTGCATTCGCTGGAACAGGCGCTGAACAAAGACCGTGTGAAAACCAGTATTAATGGTTTCTCACAATTGGGTCTGGTCGAAATGACCCGTAAACGCACGCGCGAAAGCGTTGAGCACGTATTATGTCACCAGTGCCCAACCTGCCATGGTCGCGGCACGGTGAAAACGGTCGAAACGGTATGCTACGAAATCATGCGTGAAATCGTGCGTGTTCATCACGCTTACGATTCCGACCGTTTCCTGGTTTACGCATCGGCGGCCGTAGCCGAAACTCTGAAAGGCGAAGAGTCTCATGCGCTGGCGGAAGTGGAAATCTTCGTTGGCAAGCAGGTAAAAGTCCAGATTGAACCGCTCTACAATCAGGAGCAATTCGACGTGGTAATGATGTAGTTTGCTGGCAGTTACAAGGAGAGATGCGTGAGGCGTTTGCCTGGAATCCTACTGATCACGGTGGCAACATTGGTTGTTATCGTCGCGCTGCTGGTCAGTGGCTTGCGTCTCGTCTTGCCACAGCTGGACAAATGGCGTCCGCAATTACTCGAGAGAATTGCCGAGTCGACCGGGCATCCTGTTGAAGCTTCTCAGCTCAAGGCCAGTTGGCAAAATTTTGGCCCTACGCTTGAAGTTCGGGATATCAAAGCCGGGATGAAAAATGGCGGGCAGATGTCCGTCAAACGCGTCACGCTGGCGCTTGATGTCTGGCAAAGCCTCCTGCATTTCCGTTGGCAGTTCCGCGAACTGACGTTCTGGCAGCTGCAAATCCGCACCAACACCCCTTTACAGCACAACAACAGCAGCGGTCAGTTGAAGACCGATCGCATTGGCGATCTGTTCCTGCGCCAGTTCGATCAGTTCACACTGCGCGATAGTCATCTTAGTTTCCTGACCCTTTCCGGCCAACGCGCTGAACTTGCCATCCCTCAACTCACCTGGATGAACGGCAAAAATCGCCACCGTGCCGAGGGCGAACTGAGTCTGTCGAGCCTCACGGGCCAGCACGGATTAATGAAAGTCCGTATGGATCTGCGTGATGAGAATGGCCTGCTGAACGAAGGGCGTTTATGGGTTCAGGCAGACGATATCGATGTAAAACCGTGGTTGGGGCGTTGGATGGAAGACAACATCGCGCTGACGTCGGCACGCTTTAGTCTTGAAGGCTGGATTGACCTGGACAAAGGGGATATTTCCAGTGGTGACGTATGGCTGAAGAAAGGCGGTGCCAGCTGGAAGGGCGACAAACAACCTCATGACCTCTCGGTTGATAATCTGACGGCGCACATCACGCGTGAAAATGCGGGATGGTCATTCCATATCCCGGATACGCGCATTGCGATTGATGGCAAACGCTGGCCGCAAGGCGCGCTGGCGATGGCCTGGATGCCGAATCAGGATGTTGGCGGCAAAGATAACCAACGCAGTGATGAATTACGTATCCGTGCCAGCAACCTTGAACTGAGCGGGCTTTCAGGCCTGCTGCCGATTGCCGAGAAACTTTCGCCGTCATTCGGTGAGATTTGGGAAACCATGCAGCCTGTCGGGCAAATTGACGCGCTCGCGCTGGATATTCCGTTGCAGGCGACTGAGAAAACCCGCTTCCAGGCCGCCTGGAGCAACCTTGAGTGGAAACAGTGGAAGCTGCTGCCGGGCGCTGAACATTTCTCCGGTCGGGCAGAAGGGAGCGTTGAGAACGGCTCGGTGAATGTCAGCGTGGAAAACGCCAAAATGCCTTACGAAACGGTGTTCCGTGCGCCGCTTGAGGTAGCCAAAGGCGTGGCTAATTTGTCATGGGTGAAAAATGACAAAGGCTTCATGTTAGATGGCCGCGATATCGATGTGCAGGCGAAGGCCGTCCATGCTCACGGCGGATTCCGCTGGCTTCAACCCGCGGGCGATGAGCCATGGCTGGGGATCCTCGCGGGGATCAGCACCGACGACGGCGGTCAGGCGTGGCGCTATTTCCCGGAAAATCTGATGGGCAAAGCGCTGGTCGATTATCTCAGTTCGGCGATTAAAGGCGGTCAGGCAGATAACGCTACGCTGGTTTACGGCGGCAATCCGCATCTGTTCCCGTATAAACATAACGAAGGCCAGTTCCAGGTGTGGGTGCCGTTGCACAATGCGACGTTCGCCTTCCAGCCGGACTGGCCTGCGCTCACCAATCTTAATATCGATCTCAATTTCCTCAACGACGGTCTGTTTATGCAGGCTGATAAAGTGGCGTTGGGTGGCGTGACTGCGCACAACCTCAACGCGGCTATTCCGGACTACTCGAAAGAAAAGCTGATTATTGATTCGCAGATCACCGGGCCAGGTCAAGCCGTCGGTCCGTATTTTAAAGCATCCCCACTGAAAGATTCTCTGGGGGCGACGCTTGATGAGCTACAGCTCGATGGCGATGTGAATGCTCGCTTACATTTGGATATTCCGCTCAATGGCAAACAGGTGTTGGCGAAAGGCGATGTGCGCCTCAATAACAACAGCCTGTTTATCAAACCGCTCAACAGCACCCTGAAAAACCTCAGCGGTGGGTTCACCTTTGAAAATGGCGATCTGAAAAGTGGGCCAATGACCGCCAACTGGTTTAATCAGCCGTTGAACGTTGATTTCTCCACCACCGAAGGGCAAAAGGCTTATCAGGTGGCGGTCAATATGGATGCGAACTGGCAGCCGAACCGCACCGGGATGCTGCCAAAGCAAATTAATGAAGCGATCAGCGGCAGTGTGCCGTGGCAGAGTAAAGTGGCGATTGAGTTACCGTATAAAGGCAAAGCCAGTTATAAGGTCGATATCACGGGCGATTTGAAGAATGTGAGCAGTCGCTTACCTGCGCCAGTAGACAAAAAAGCAGGCGAGCCTTTGCCGGTGAAACTGAATGTCGAAGGGGGGCTCGATCACTTCGATTTAACGGGCAATGTGGGGGCGAAAGACCATCTCAACAGCCGCTGGTTGCTGAACAAAAAGCTGAAACTCGACCGCGCTATTTGGGCATCTGACAGCCGTAGCGTGCCGCCGTTGCCGGATGCACCCGGCGTAGAACTGAATTTACCGCGATTGGACGGCGCACAATGGCTGGCGTTGTTCCGTCAAGGGGCTGCGGATAGCGTAGGCAGTGCGGCTGAATTCCCTCAGCGTATTACGTTGAGAACGCCCGCATTAACCATGGGCGGCCAGCGCTGGAACAACCTGAGTATCGTGTCGCAGCCGATGGCAAATGGCACCAGCATCGAAGCGCAAGGCCGTGAAATTAATGGCACACTGACGCTGCGTGATAACGCACCGTGGCTCGCTTCCATCCGCTACCTCTATTACAACCCGTCCACTCACAATACCGCCGGGCAGCCGGTCGGGAGTGGGCTGATGAGCAATAACCGTGTCGATTTCCAGAACTGGCCGGACGTGCAGTTACGCTGTGCGGAATGCTGGTTATGGGGACAAAAATATGGCCGCGTTGACGGCGATTTCTCCATCAAAGGGAATACGTTATCGCTGGCTAATGGCCTGCTGGACACCGGATTTGCGCGTCTGACGATGGATGGTGAATGGGTGAATGCGCCGGGCAGTGAGCGCACGTCGTTGAAAGGGAAACTCAGCGGCAAAAAGGTGGATTCTGCGGTGAATTTCTTCGGCGTATCAACGCCAATCCGCGATTCCTCTTTCGATTTTGATTATGACCTGCATTGGCGAGATAAACCCTGGACGCCGGACGTTGCTTCGCTAAATGGCATTCTGAAAGCGCATTTGGGCAAAGGCGAATTCACCGATATCAGCACCGGTCATGCGGGCCAGTTACTGCGGCTGCTGAGCGTCGATGCACTGCTGCGTAAATTGCGCTTCGACTTTAGCGACACGTTCAGTGAAGGTTTCTATTTCGATTCCATTCGCAGCACGGCGTGGATTAAAGACGGCACATTGCATACCGACGACACACTGGTGGATGGCCTTGAAGCGGATATCGCAATGAAAGGCTCGGTCAATCTGGTGCGCCGTGAGCTGAATATGGAAGCCGTTGTTGCGCCGGAAATTTCCGCCACCGTCGGTGTCGCCACCGCATTTGCCATCAACCCGATTGTAGGTGCCGCCGTGTTTGCCGCCAGCCAAGTGCTGGGGCCGCTGTGGAGCAAAGTGTCGATTCTGCGTTACCACATCAGTGGGCCTATTGATCAACCGCAAATCAATGAAGTGCTGCGCCAGGCGCGTGGCGATAAAAAGCAATGATTTGACGGACGTTACAATTTACCTCACTCTCAATAGAGACAACTGAATTCCCGCGACCTTTGCGGCAACCAACGAGTAGCAAAACGATGAGTCTGAACCTGGTAAGTGAACATCTGCTGTCGGCGAACGGCCTGAGTCATCAGGACCTGTTTACCATACTTGGCCAACTTGCCGAGCGTCGCCTCGACTACGGCGATCTCTATTTCCAGTCGAGCTATCACGAGTCCTGGGTGTTAGAAGACAGCATCATCAAAGACGGGTCGTACAATATCGATCAAGGCGTCGGCGTCCGCGCCGTCAGCGGTGAGAAAACCGGCTTCGCCTATGCCGATCAAATTAGTCTGCTGGCGCTGGAAAACAGCGCGCAGGCCGCCCGCACTATCGTTCGCGATAATGGCGATGGCAAAGTCCATGCACTCGGTGCAAAAGAGTATTCTCCGCTGTACACCAGCCTTGACCCGCTGCAAAGTATGAGCCGCGAAGAGAAACTCGATATTCTGCGCCGCGTCGATAAAGCCGCGCGTGCAGCAGACAAGCGCGTGCAGGAAGTCACCGCGAGCCTGACCGGTGTCTATGAACTGATTTTGGTTGCGGCGACAGATGGCACGTTGGCGGCAGATGTTCGCCCGCTGGTGCGCCTGTCG
The DNA here is from genome assembly GCA_036495715.1 of Scandinavium sp. GTDB lineage: Bacteria > Pseudomonadota > Gammaproteobacteria > Enterobacterales > Enterobacteriaceae > Scandinavium. Next base: position 1,224 of record DASXML010000006.1, on the reverse strand, counting down.
GTCAGTGTGCTGGTGGAAGAAGATGGCAAGCGCGAACGCGGATCCAGCGGTGGTGGCGGTCGTTTCGGCTATGACTATTTCCTCGGTGACGTGGACGGCGAAGTGCGTGCCGACGCGTGGGCGAGAGAAGCAGTGCGAATGGCGATGATCAATCTCAACGCCGTGGCCGCGCCTGCTGGCACCATGCCCGTGGTACTTGGCGCAGGTTGGCCTGGCGTACTGCTGCACGAAGCTGTCGGTCACGGTCTGGAAGGCGACTTTAACCGTCGTGGCACGTCAGTGTTCAGCGGTCAAATGGGTCAGTTGGTTGCGTCTGAGCTCTGCACCGTGGTCGATGATGGCACCATGACCGATCGCCGTGGCTCCGTGTCTATCGACGATGAAGGCACGCCGGGTCAATACAACGTGCTGATCGAAAATGGTGTGCTGAAAGGCTACATGCAGGACAAGCTGAACGCGCGTCTGATGGGCGTGAAGCCAACGGGCAACGGTCGCCGTGAATCTTACGCGCACCTGCCAATGCCGCGTATGACCAACACCTACATGCTGGACGGGAAATCCACGCCGCAGGAAATTATCGAATCGGTTGATTACGGTATTTATGCGCCAAACTTTGGTGGCGGTCAGGTGGATATCACCTCCGGCAAGTTTGTCTTCTCTACCTCAGAGGCGTATCTGATCGAGAAAGGCAAAGTGACCAAAGCGGTGAAAGGCGCCACGCTGATCGGTTCTGGCATTGAAGCCATGCAGCAGATCTCGATGGTCGGCAATGACCTGAAACTGGATAACGGTGTCGGTGTTTGCGGCAAAGAAGGACAAAGCTTGCCGGTCGGTGTCGGCCAGCCAACGCTGAAAGTCGACAGCCTGACGGTGGGCGGCACGGCATAATATTCTGATGCCCGGTGGCGCTATGCTTACCGGGCCTTGTATTATCCCTTCCGTACAGAGAGAACCGGCCAATTCTCTCTGCCATGCAGTCCGGATGCCGTACCGGGCCTTAGATACCCGAATCTGTGTCGTAGATAATTTGCACCGGACTGCGCTTCTCCACATCTGATAAACCGAACAGTATCATGGACCGGCTACCCCGGTACCCCGCATTTGCAAGGATGGTTATACGATGGAACATGAACTTTATTTCATCGGCATTGATGTTGCCAAAGCTAAGCTCGATGTCGACCTGTTGCGCCCTGATGGCCGTCACCGCAGCAAAAAATTCCCCAA
>DASXML010000005.1:0-3292 GCA_036495715.1 Scandinavium sp. | reverse complement strand
GACATGGTTCTCTCACTTACGACATTGGCAAAATTGACTCTCGGGCAGATTTTCCATACGCCCTGGGAACAGCGAGTCCGCATATCCTACACAACTTTTTAACAAAAACTGAGACTAGTACGACTTTTTCCCTGAGAAGGTTACTTCCGCGTAGTTTATTGGTTTAATACGCAAAGATAATTCTCTTAAAAATACAGGGCTTGATAATGCAAAAACTCATCAACTCAGTGCAGAACTATGCCTGGGGTAGTCAAACTGCGTTAACGGAACTCTACGGTATCGCGAATCCGGACAACCTGCCAATGGCAGAACTGTGGATGGGCGCGCATCCGAAGAGCAGCTCAAAAATCACCGATGCCAGCGGTCAGCTTCGCAGCCTGCGTGAGGTGATCGACGCCGATAAAACCGCGCTGTTGGGCAAAAACGTCGCCGACCGTTTCGGAGAACTCCCTTTCCTGTTTAAAGTGCTGTGCGCCGATAACCCGCTGTCGATTCAGGTTCACCCTAACAAGAAAGCATCCGAAGAAGGCTTCGCCAAAGAGAACGCGGCGGGTATTCCACTAGACGCCGCTGAACGTAACTACAAAGATCCGAACCACAAGCCGGAACTGGTTTTCGCCCTCACGCCATTCCTGGCGATGAATGCATTCCGTGAATTCTCAGACATCGTGTCGCTGCTGCAACCGGTGTCCGGCGCACATACGTCGATCGCCCATTTCTTGCAGGAACCGAACGCGGAACGTCTGAGCGAACTGTTCGCCAGCCTGTTGAATATGCAGGGCGAAGAAAAATCCCGTGCGCTGGGCGTGCTGAAATCGGCGCTTAACAGTCAGCAAGGCGAGCCGTGGGAAACCATTCGCTTTATCGCCCAGTTCTACCCGGACGACAGCGGCCTGTTCTCTCCGCTGCTGTTGAACGTGGTGAAACTGAACCCGGGCGACGCGATGTTCCTGTTCGCGGAAACGCCACATGCCTATTTGCAGGGCGTGGCGCTGGAGGTGATGGCGAACTCGGATAACGTATTGCGCGCCGGTCTAACGCCAAAATACATCGACATCCCGGAACTGGTGGCGAATGTGAAATTCACGCCAAAACCAGCCGCCGAGTTGCTGACTCAGCCGAGCAAACACGGCGCTGAACTCGACTTCCCGATCCCGGTAGACGATTTTGCTTTCTCCCTGCACGACCTCAGCACCCAGGGTGCCGATGTGGCGCAGCAGAGCGCGGCAATCCTTTTCTGCCTTGAAGGCGAAGCGGTGTTGCGCAAAGGCGAACAACAGCTGGTGCTGAAACCAGGAGAGTCTGCATTCGTTGCCGCCAACGAGTCTCCGGTCAGTCTGAGCGGTGTGGGCCGTGTGGCCCGCGTTTATAATAAGCTCAAGTAATTACTGAAGATTGGGGTAACTCTTGCTAAGCTTGAGGCAGCCTAACGACATCACAGGCGGATAATTCCGCCTGTTTTCATTTATGGATAAACGCTATGAAAAAATCGCTGGTTGCAGTTGGCATTATTGTGGCTTTAGGAGTGGTGTGGACCGGGGGATCCTGGTACACCGGTAAACAGCTGGAAGGTCGTCTGGCCGATATGGTGGCGCAAGCGAATGCGCAGCTCGCAAGTACCGCGCCGGAAGCCGGTATTCAACTGGCGTATCAAAATTACCAGCGTGGTGTGTTCAGCAGCCATTTGCAGATGGTGGTAAAACCGGCAGACGGCGCGAAAAGCAGCTGGCTGAAACCCGGACAGACCATCGTGTTGGATGAAAACGTTTCCCACGGCCCTTTCCCACTGGCTTCGTTAAAATCGTTTAACCTCGCCCCGGCGATGGCGACCGTTGAGTCGAAACTGGTCAATAACGATGCGACAAAACATCTTTTCGAATTCGCCAAAGGCCAATCACCGTTTGATATCAGCACCCGCATCGGCTATTCCGGCGACACGAATTCTGACATCACTCTCAAGCCGCTGAATTACGAAAAAGGTGAAGAGAAAGTCGCCTTTAGCGGCGGTGAATTCAAACTCGATGCGGATCGTGATGGCAACGTCTTTGCGCTGAACGGTAACATCGAAAGCGGTGTTATCAACGCGGTCAATGAATACAACCAGAAAGTACAGCTGACCTTCAATAATCTGAAAACCGACGGCGACAGCAAGCTCACCAGCTTCGCTGAGCGAATCGGTAATCAGAAAGTCACGCTGGATAAAGTGGCGATTGCTGTCGAGGGCAAAGAGCTGGCGTTGCTGGATGGCATGACCATCGACGGAAAATCCAATCTGTCAAAAGACGGCAAGAGCATCGACACGTCGCTGGATTACACGCTCAATAGCCTGAAGTTGCAGGGTCAGGATATGGGCAGCAGCAAACTGGCGCTGAAAATTGGTCAGATTGACGGTCAGGCATGGCATCAGTTCAGCCAGCAGTATAACGGCCAGGTGCAGGCGTTGCTCGCACAGCCTGGAGTGATGGACAATCCACAAGTGTATCAGCAGAAAGTGACCGAAGCGTTCTTCAGCGCCCTGCCGCTGCTGCTGAAAGGCGAGCCGGTGATCACCGTTGCTCCGCTGAGCTGGAAGAACAGCAAAGGTGAAACCACCTTTAACCTGTCACTGTTCCTGAAAGATCCGTCGCAAGCCACCGTTGCACCGCAAACACTGGCGCAAGAAGTGGATCGCAGCGTGAAATCGCTCGACAGCAAACTGGTTATCCCAATGGACATGGCAACCGAGTTTATGACTCAGGTCGCGCGTCTGGAAGGGTATCAGCAGGCCGATGCCGAGAAGCTGGCAAGCCAGCAGGTGAAAGGCCTGGCGGCAATGGGTCAGATGTTCCGCATCACTACCCAGCAGGACAACAATATCCAGGCCAGCCTGCAATATGCTAACGGTCAGGTCACGCTGAATGGGCAGAAAATGCCGCTGGCGGATTTTGTCGGTATGTTTGGTGTGCCCGATGTGGCGATCCCTGCTCCGCAAGGCGAGTCGATTGCGCCACAAGACGATGCGGCTCCTGAACAACACGGTGAAGCGGCGCCTCAGCCACCGGCTGATTTCCCTGAGCCACCGGCAGACAGCCCGGACTAAAACTATTACAGCCCGGTGGCTAACCATTTGGGCCAACAAGATCGAAAACGGCGGCCTCGCGCTGTAATGCCAGTCAGTTAAGCGCGGTGGTCGCTTTTCCGTTCACCTGATTTCCGCAGACACCTCTGCACTTTCATCCGTGAACGGGCAAAGGGGAATGACCGGATTCCCCTTTGCAATCCCCCCGGTCCCGCAATTGAAATCGGTGCTTCG
>DASXML010000004.1:0-4452 GCA_036495715.1 Scandinavium sp. | reverse complement strand
GTAGTTCACGTCGAACTGCAGGCCATGAGAAAGGTTCTTCTGTAGGGTCACCAGCAAACCGTCGTAGCTGGAAAAGCCCTTGTTGGTGTATACCGTGTTTTCGCCGAACTGCGCGGCCATCCCAACGTTCGGCTGCAGGTTGGGAGAAATTGCCTGGATGAAGTCCGAAAAGTCACCCTTTTGCAACAGTGAAGAATTCGGATACGCAGCAGCTGAAGTCTTGTTTGGATATGACCCCTTGTACGAAGACGACAACTGATTTTCAAACCAGGGTTCAGCAGGCAAATTAGCCGGATTCACTCCCGCGCGAATCTCCCTTTCCACATTCGTGACAGCCTGATTCATCGTTTGGCCAGAAGCTGTATCCGGAAAATCGATGAGCTGGCTGCCGTCGGCCTGTGCGAGCAACCGGCGTCCAAGACGACCGACATAGTTGATCTTGAGAATGGTCGAGCCGGCGAATTGATGCTGCATACCAAAATTAAGGAGGATCGAGTATGGCGTTTTGAGATTTGGATCGATCATCGAGTTAAAGAAGCCCTGCTGCAGTCCCGTAGGCACTCCATTGGTGACCCAGGGCTGATATGGCGCCTTCGGCGTGGCCTGGGGCACTGCTGGAGGAGGGTCCGCGAGGCGAGGATCGTTTTGCACTGATCCAGTCGTATCGGAGTTATTTCCATTGCTTACTGTGAAGTTCTGCTGGAAGAGATAGGAATACTGAGTCTGCTGATACTGCACGGCGTTGATAACAGTGCGGTCATATACGATGCCAGCGCTGGCATTGAATACAGTCGCTGGATCGAAGCCAGGGTTATAGGAAACTGCAACACGCGGCGCGAAGTTGTATGGATTCGAAGCATAGAACGATGGCCCGTGGTTCTTTGGTCCGCCCAGAACATAGGTAATGAAAGGCACTGCGTTATTGCCGGAGGCGCCCGCAGCGCTCTGGGCAACGCGTTCTCCGAAATACTGATCGAAGCCTGTAGTCTGCACCGTCTCGAGACCTTGGGTTTCATAGGGCACAGTGAAATATTGATAATTCAATCCAATATTGACTGTGAGATGCGGTGTTACTTTCCAGCTGTCGCTGATGTAGGGCTGTGTCTGATAGTAGACATACTTGCGCAGCGCTGTGGAAGGCTGAGGCAATACATTCCCTTGGGCATCAAAGTTGAAAGTGCTGCCGATCGAAGCGATGCGCCCAAGCGAGGACACAAACGCATTGTCGTAATAGATTGCCGCCGTGTCGGAGGGATAAAGATCCGTTGGTTCCAGCCCTGGCACGCCGAAAACATGTCCACCGAGTCCAATGCCGTAGCTGTTGTAACCTAGCGTCGCACCGCCCGTGTAGTGAATCCACTTGAAGTAGCCACCCATCTGTAACTGATGACGGCCCAGGGTCCACGAGAAGTCATCGTTCACCTGCGAGATAGGCACATGACGGTACTGAGCATTCGAAGGGCTGGCGTATGGACTATCCACCAATGTAGGCGTAAAGCCGTTACCGAAGCCAAGCTGATAAATACCCTCAGGGTTTGACGGACGCGGGAAATTATAATCCGCCACGGTGCTGCCATACGCGAGCTGATTGATCTTATTGTCGCTGATCTGCCAGGTCATGCCGGCGAGATAAGCATAGCTGCGATCGATGAACTGGCTCGAAGGGGGATCGCCTGGGAATTGTTCTGCATCATTGACCTGATTTTCGCGTGCAACGGTACCACGGCCATAAAACTTGATGCGGTCGTTGAATACCCAGTCGATGCGTCCGACATAATTTGTCAGATCATCTGGCTCAGGCGAATTGAAACGAAAACCTGCGGAGTTGATGCCGTCACCATAGCCCAAATCGTTCGGAGCCGGATAGCGGCTCGCGAACAGTGCGAATACCTGCGGACTTTCACCAATATGTGCCGGATCTATCTGCTGCACCTGAGTAGGCGATAAATAGGAGATGCAGTTTGGCGTCGTGTTGGCACGGGCACTATCCGTACAGCCCGCGTTGTTGTTGATGTAGCCGATGTTACCCGCGGCAAATGATGGCAGCGGTACCGTGCGCTCTACGGCCGTTTGCTGAGCGATACGCGAGCCGAGAAAGTTAAAGAAGAAGAAGAGCTTGTCCTGCTTGATCGGACCACCGAGTGAACCGCCAAACTGATTACGTACAAGCTTCGGCTGTCCAACCCCGGCGTTTGCGTCAAACCAGTCGTTCGCGGTTGTTGAATTGTCGCGATGGTACAAGTTGATATTCCCATGCCACTGATTCGAACCGCTGCGCGTGACCAACTGGAACTGACCACCGCCGCCAGGACCACTGTCTGCAGTAAAGCCAGCTGTAGTACCACGAAACTCCTGAATAGAGTCAACAGGCGCACCGCCGGTGATCGCATGGGAGGTGGTCGTATTGCCGGTACTTACGACGAAATTGCCGGTTGCAAAGTCATTGACGTCGAGGCCATCAATCGTGGTGCTGTTCTGATCGGTACGCGCGCCGGTTGCTGCACCGCTGGAGGTAATTCCAGGCTGCAGAGTAAAAAGCGCGCCCGGTGAGGTACGGTCCTGTACCGGCAAGTCCTGCAGTTTAGACACCTGGAAGTTGTTACCGACGCTGGCGTCGTCTGTGTTCAACGTCACCGTTGCCGTATCGGTGACCTGCACCTCGACCGTTGAAATGCCTGGTTGAAGCTTCGCATTTTGCGTACGAGAGCTTCCGACATTCACATAGATGTCCTTGACTTGGAACGGCGAGAATCCCTCAGAAGTGAATTCGATGTTATAGCCGGGCCCCGGCGGGATATTGGTCAATCGGTAGGAGCCAGCCGAGTCCGTCTTGACCTGAAATTTGACACCCGTGGAAGGATTTGACAGCACTACCGTAACACCCGGGATGATTGCACCAGACGAGTCCGTCACAACACCAGTAACGCTTGTCGCAGTTTGAGCTCGAAGCCCTTCTGGTGCCAGGAGCGCCAGAAGGCACAGAACCAGTGCGAGCACAAATGTTTGAATTGGGTATTGTCCCAACGTTTGGATTGAAAATTTTGCGTTGCTTTTTTTTGAACTTGGTAAAGCTCGATCTCCAGGAATTTTCACGAATTGAATATTCTCCTTTTATTTTTTCTTATGTGTGGTTCGGTAATCTGTGCTGCAGGTGTGGCTGACCGCAAATTGCTTTACGGGATTGCTAAAAATCGATCGCTCCCACGGCATGCGCAGTGAGTCTGAGACGTAGATTGAGACCTAAATAAGGTTGAGAGACAATCTTATAAAGTGCCCTGCCTAATCACTTGCCAGGCGACTGAGGCGCAGGTTCCCACTTAAATGCGGGATGTTTCAGACTGTAAGTATTGGTAAGAGTGTTTGTCGCATAAGGCGTAACTATTGTCCAGGAATGTCCTTCGCGTAACCATAGATACCAATTTCCCTCGATAGGATCGGATGATGTTCTATATGAGGCGATATATTTCGGTGAGTGTTATTGGAAACGATACCACTAAGCGCAGCATGAGGCAAGAAATACACCCCGTCTTGCCGTCTCCTATCGCCGATCACTACGCCAACTAAAAAGATGGCCCGGCAGGTGCCAGGCCAAATTACTACGTTGTGTTCTGCGTGATGGTGACATTGATTCACAGCTTTGGCTCCCTAACTATCGGACACGGAGCGCAAAATCTCCAAGAGGGAGAAGAAAGTCTCTATGCAATAGCAGCACCCATAGCGAATCAGTGCCGTTCTTCAAGGAGGTGCGCTACCCGCTCTGTGCTTGCCCGCGCCCAGGCTGTGTTCGATGTAAACCCCAGCACCAGCACCGCCGCACCGCACGCGGTCATTACCCACCAGATTGCGTGCGTCGCCGTAGTGAAATCCGTACCACGCGCATGGCCCGCTGCAACCACCGTTCCGGACACGGCTACTCCCAGCGCTGCGCCCACCTGCCGGCTGGTCGACGCGATCGCCGCCGCTACGCCCGCCTGCGACAGTGGCATTCCCGCCACCGCGCTGTTCGTGATCGCTGGATTGACCATCCCCAGCCCTACTCCAAACAACGCGTATGCTGCGAGCAGCCAACTCACCGATGTCTGCTCGCCTAGTCTCGTCAGCATCAGCGTGCTCAAGAGAAATCCCGCGCCCGAGGCCAGCAGAGAAGGCAGCGTTCCATAGTTTCCGACCAGACGTCCCGACCAAGGCGCACACACGATCATCGTCGCCGCCAGCGGTAGCGTGAATAACCCGGTGTGAAAGGCGGAAAATCCACGCACCTGCTGGAGATATAGTGCATTCAGAAAAAGAAAGCCCGCAAAACACGAAAAAGCGCTAAGCGCCAGAACCGTCGCACTTGAGAATGGCACACTGTGAAAGAAACGTAGGTCCAGCAGCGGATCACGCCGCCGCGGCTCATACAGAACGAATGCCACGAATGCCGCCCCTGCGGTGACGAACAGACGCAGGATC
>DASXML010000003.1:0-1510 GCA_036495715.1 Scandinavium sp. | reverse complement strand
ACTGTGTGGCCAAGCTCGTCTACAGCCCGGTAGAGATACATCCACCGGCCACTCACCCGCACATAGGTTTCGTCTGCGCGCCAGGAGCGTCCCACAGGTTTCTGATACCGCTGGCAACGGTGAGACAGTTCAATCGAATAGCGCACGACCCAGCGAAGAATGGTGCACGGCGCAACTGCAATTCCCAGTTCGTACTTAATTCTGGATAAATCCCTGTAGCTGAGCTTGAACCGTAGATACCACCGCACACATAAGAGGATGACTTCGTCGCCAAACCTACGTCTCGCAAATATTGGGTCCCTTCGGCGTTTGCGTTTCTGCATCTACTCATTATCGTGTCCACAACCTAAATGCAACAGAACCCCGCTCGCGAAAACGAAGAGACGGGCTGCAGGAATGCGTCACCTACTGCAGCCACGGGTCAGACATAAAGTGAAACGTCAATCAATAGGTAGTTTTCACCGGAGTTGGATCGTGTCGTTGATCCGTCACCACACCATGAGTGCTGGCAGATTTCTCCCCGGATGATGCAATATCCTCACCGCCGGTGGTTTTGAGGATATCCTTTGCCCGGGTAATTTCCTCAGACGTGTCGCAATGAACGGAAAGCAATACACCGCCATCCTTTACTCGACCTTCATAGCGTTTCGCTTCATACTCCGGTATCCCCATGCCGACCAGTGCCCCGACCAGACCACCTACAGCACCACCAACGCCGAAACCTGCTAGGGCGGCCATAATAGGACCAGCGGCAATGAGCGGACCGACTCCGGGAATTGCCAAAGCGCCTATGCCCGCCAACAGCCCGAGTGTTCCTCCGACCACTCCACCGGTCGTTGCTCCAACTGTCGCTGCCTCAGGTGCCTTTGTGTTCTTCTCATGCGCGAACTCTTTTGCGCTATTGGTATCTGCCATGAGTACCGAGACATCCTGGTTTGAAAATCCTGCTGCGACCAGATGATCAACTGCTGTTTCTGCGCTGGTCGTGTTCGGATAAATTCCGAATACTGCTGTGTTTTTACCTGCCATGGTGAATCTCCTGTTTCAAATGAATGTTGTGGCTCAATATGAGCGGTGCGATTTTGCAATTAAGATTTGATGGAAAGCTTATTGATAACCTTGTCTGGACTTCCCGCTACGTCAGTTGCTAGATCAACGATTTTCTGTTTTTCTTCCTGCGATCTGACCGGACCTTTCAAAGTAACCATGCCATTCAAAGTGATGACCTTCACGTTACGGGCATAGGTGGATAGAGATTTATCCGCCATGACGGATTGACGAATCTTCTTCGTCATCTCGCGATCCGCAGCATTCTCGCCTTGCTGATCAGCGGTTACATTGTGATTCTTGTTCTTCGCCGAATTGTCAGGAGCGGTAGTTGATGGGGAAGAACTCTGTTCTTGGGTGAAAGCCGATAGTGTGAGAACAAAACTGCTCGTTACTAGAAGCGCCGCGCACAGATGCGCGACACTGAATTTTATGCGGGGGAATATCAAGACACACCTCATTT
>DASXML010000002.1:0-46354 GCA_036495715.1 Scandinavium sp. | reverse complement strand
CGAGGTGGCGTATATTACGCTTTCCTCTTTCAGAGTCAACCCTATTTTTCAGGATTTTTCTCTTCAACCGAACCGGCTGTTTGTGTGAAGTGATTCACATCTGCCGTGTCGATGGAGGCGCATTATAGGGAGTTCTCGAGGCATGACAAGCGGAAAGATGCTTTTTTATTTCAACCGCTCATTTTTTCGCCTTGGCGCCTATTTATTCTGCTTTTTGATGGCTGCAGGCAATGCTGTCAGGCTATCAATCACCCAATCCGCTGTATTTTCAGCCTCATCGGTCACAGGTTTGCCAGTGCGCACTAACACTTTTGTCCCTACGCCTGCAGCCGCGGCCGCCTGCATATCTTCTATTTTGTCGCCAACCATAAAGGAGGCGTCCATATCTATGTGCAAGAAATCGCGAGCAGAGATGAACATCCCCGGATGCGGCTTACGGCAATCACACACCTGACGGTATTCTTCTACTGTTCCTTGTGGATGATGCGGGCAATAATAGATGCCATCAAGATCAACTCCACGATCCGCAAGCGACCAATCCATCCACTCGGTCAATGTTTCAAACTGAGTTTCAGTAAACTTACCGCGAGCGATACCAGACTGGTTTGTTACTACGATCAGCGCATAGCCCATTTCTTTTAATTCGCGCATGGCATCAATGACGCCATCAATAAATTCAAATGCATCAATTTCGTGGACATAGCCATGATCGACATTAATTGTGCCATCACGGTCTAAGAAAATTGCGGGTACGGTTTTTGCCACCGGTTTGCTCCTGAGTAAGGCTTGTAGCGCTAGTATCTCATTTTTCCCACGCCAATAAAGTGCTCATTATTGCCGACCCGGATTGATTTAGACGTCTGGATGCCTTAACATCCATTTTATTGAAGGTCGCTGCACCTCTGCAGCAGCAGAAAATGCCACGGCAAATCACCATACGATAATAAATAACTAATGATAAAACTTTCGAATATCACCAAAGTGTTCCAGCAGGGCCAGCGCACCATTCAGGCATTGAATGATGTCAGCCTGCATGTTCCTGCCGGACAAATTTACGGCGTCATCGGTGCATCAGGTGCAGGTAAAAGCACCCTGATCCGCTGCGTCAATTTACTAGAACGCCCAACCCAGGGAAGCGTTCTTGTTGACGGGCAGAATTTAACAGCCCTTTCCGAATCACAGTTAGTCAAAGCACGTCGCCAGATAGGCATGATTTTCCAGCACTTTAATCTGCTGGCGTCCCGTACCGTATTTGGTAACGTCGCCCTGCCGCTTGAGTTGGACAACACGCCGAAGGAAGAAATCAAACGTCGCGTGACGGAACTGTTGGATCTGGTTGGCCTGTCGGATAAACACGACAGCTATCCGGCCAATCTGTCCGGTGGACAGAAACAGCGTGTGGCGATTGCCCGTGCGCTTGCCAGCAATCCAAAAGTATTGCTGTGTGACGAAGCCACCAGTGCACTGGACCCGGCAACAACCCGTTCTATTCTCGAGTTACTGAAAGACATTAACCGCCGTCTTGGACTGACTATTCTGCTTATCACTCATGAAATGGATGTTGTAAAACGCATCTGTGATTGTGTAGCCGTCATCAGTAATGGTGAGCTGATTGAACAAGACACCGTCAGCGAAGTGTTTTCGCATCCGAAAACCCCACTGGCGCAGCAGTTCATCCAGTCCACGCTGCATCTGGATATTCCGGAAGATTACCTGGCTCGTCTGAAGCCGGAACAGCTGGCTAACGCGGTTCCTATGCTGCGCATGGAATTCACCGGCCAGTCCGTTGATGCACCGCTGCTGTCAGAAACCGCGCGTCGCTTTAATGTGAACAACAACATTATCAGTGCGCAGATGGATTACGCAGGCGGCGTTAAATTCGGCATCATGCTCACCGAAATGCACGGCACTCAAGAAGATACGCAAGCCGCAATTGCCTGGCTGCAAGAAAACCATGTGAAAGTAGAGGTACTGGGTTATGTCTGAGCCGATGATGTGGTTACTGGCGCGTGGCGTCTGGGAAACGTTGGCAATGACCTTTGTTTCCGGTTTCTTTGGTTTTGTTATTGGTCTGCCTGTTGGCGTGCTGCTGTACGTCACCCGTCCAGGCCAGATTGCTGAAAACGCGAAGCTCTACCGCACGCTTTCCGCGTTGGTGAATATCTTCCGTTCGATTCCATTCATTATTCTGCTGGTGTGGATGATCCCTTTCACCCGCGTCATTGTCGGTACTTCTATTGGCCTGCAAGCTGCAATCGTTCCTCTGACCGTGGGTGCTGCCCCCTTTATTGCCCGTATGGTGGAAAATGCGCTGCTGGAAATTCCAACCGGCCTGATTGAAGCTTCTCGTGCGATGGGTGCAACGGCAATGCAGATCGTTCGCAAAGTCCTGCTGCCAGAAGCGCTGCCCGGTCTGGTAAATGCGGCAACGATTACGCTCATTACCCTGGTCGGCTACTCCGCAATGGGCGGTGCCGTCGGTGCCGGTGGTTTGGGTCAGATTGGCTATCAGTACGGCTACATCGGTTATAACGCTACGGTAATGAATACCGTTCTGGTATTACTGGTGGTTCTGGTTTATCTCATTCAATTCTCTGGCGATCGCATCGTCCGAGCTGTGACTCACAAGTAACGTTACACACAACATACAACTCTAAGAGTTTAAGGAAACAAAATGACGTTCAAGTTAAAAACCTTTGCGGCAGTGGGTGCCCTGATTGGTTCTCTGGCACTGGTGGGTTGCGGTCCTGATAAAAAAGACCCTAACCATATTAAAGTCGGCGTGATCGTGGGCGCAGAACAGCAGGTTGCTGAAGTTGCGCAGAAAGTGGCAAAAGAGAAATACGGCCTCGATGTGGAGCTGGTCACCTTCAACGATTACGTACTGCCAAACGAAGCGCTGAGCAAAGGCGACATCGACGCCAACGCCTTCCAGCACAAACCATACCTGGATCAGCAGATCAAAGATCGCGGCTACAAACTGGTTCCAGTTGGAAGCACTTTCGTTTACCCAATTGCGGGTTACTCGAAAAAAATCAAATCACTGGACGAACTGCAGCCTGGCTCTCAGGTGGCCGTACCTAACGATCCAACCAACCTCGGCCGTTCCCTGCTGCTGCTGCAGAAAGTGGGCTTGATCAAGCTGAAAGACGGTGTTGGCCTGCTGCCGACCGTTCTGGACGTCACCGGAAACCCAAAAAATCTGAAAATTGTTGAGCTGGAAGCGCCGCAGCTGCCACGTTCTCTCGACGATGCACAAATTGCACTGGCGGTTATTAACACCACTTACGCCAGCCAGATTGGTCTGACGCCAGCGAAAGACGGCATCTTTGTCGAAGACAAAGACTCCCCGTACGTAAACCTGATCGTGAGCCGTGAAGACAATAAAGACGCAGAAAATGTGAAGAAATTCGTTGAAGCGTATCAGTCGGACGAAGTGTACGAAGCCGCCAACAAGATCTTCAATGGCGGTGCCGTTAAAGGCTGGTAATCTTTTCACAAAGTAATATCATTCAGGACGGGCTTTTTGCCCGTCTTGTCATTTTGGCGAGCACCTGATTCAATAAGTTCGGTTTTTTATTCATTGAGGAAATACTATGCGTGCTTTACCGGTCTGTTTCTTAGCGCTGATCCTGAGCGGCTGTTCCATGTTAAACAGATCTCCCGTAGAACCTGTACAAAGCACAGCAACACCACCGAAAACCGAGCCAGCCAAGCCGAAAGCGCCGCGCCCAGCTCCGGTGAAAATTTATAACAGCGCTGAAGAGCTGGTCGGAGCACCGTTCCGCGATCTCGGCGAAGTGAGCGGCGAATCCTGCCAGGCATCAAACCAGGACTCTCCACCCAATATCCCAACGGCCCGTAAGCGCCTGCAGATCAACGCGGCGAAAATGAAAGCAAACGCAGTTCTGCTGCACAGCTGTGAAGTGACCAGCGGCACGCCAGGTTGCTATCGTCAGGCCGTTTGCCTCGGGACTGCGCTCAACGTTTCGGCAAAATGAGTGAATTTTCCTTCGAGCAGATAGGTGTTATCCGCTCGCCTTATAAAGAGAAGTTTGCCGTGCCGCGCCAGCCGGGTCTGGTGCAACATGGCAACGGCGAACTTCACTTACTTCCGCCGTACAATCAGCCCGATGCCGTTCGCGGCCTCGAAGCATTCAGCCATCTTTGGGTGCTGTTTGTCTTTCATCAAACAATGGAAGGCGGCTGGCGTCCGACCGTTCGCCCTCCCCGGCTTGGCGGTAACGCCAGAATGGGTGTGTTTGCCACTCGCTCTACGTTTCGCCCCAATCCCATTGGCATGTCGCTGGTTGAATTGAAAGACATTCGCTGCCATAAAGATCAGGTGATTCTGCAATTGGGCAGTCTCGATTTGGTTGATGGTACGCCAGTCGTCGACATCAAACCCTATTTGCCTTTTGCCGAAGCCCTGCCGGATGCCCAGGCGAGCTACGCGCAACAAGCACCTGTTGCCAGTGTAAGTGTCCGCTTTACCGCCGAACTGGAAAACCAGTTCCCATTGCTTGAGAAACGTTATCCTCATCTGCGCGCTTTTATCAGTGATGTGCTGGCGCAGGATCCGCGTCCGGCGTACCGCAAAGGGGAAGAAACGGGGAAAACGTACGCCGTTTGGTTACATGACTTCAACGTCCGTTGGCGCGTTACCGACGTTGGGTTTGAAGTCTTTGCCCTCGAAGCACGCTAATTTTCTCCTCCTCTCTTTTGACAACTCTGCCAGGCTGATAAACTAAACCACTTTTTTTGTATCAGGCGGGCACACCCCCGCTTGCGCCGATCGTTCAAATGGAACCGTAATATCATGCGTACTAGTCAATATCTGCTCTCCACGCTGAAGGAGACACCTGCCGACGCCGAGGTCATCAGCCACCAGCTGATGCTGCGCGCCGGGATGATTCGCAAGCTCGCATCCGGGTTATACACCTGGCTGCCGACCGGCCTGCGCGTCCTGAAAAAAGTCGAAAACATCGTGCGTGAAGAGATGGATAACGCCGGTGCCATTGAGGTGTCAATGCCTGTGGTTCAGCCTGCTGACCTGTGGCAGGAGAGCGGTCGCTGGGAGCAATACGGCCCCGAATTGCTGCGCTTCACCGATCGCGGCGATCGCCCGTTCGTCCTCGGTCCAACGCATGAAGAAGTGATCACCGACCTGATTCGCAACGAGCTTAGCTCTTACAAACAGCTGCCGCTGAACTTCTATCAGATCCAGACTAAGTTCCGCGACGAAGTGCGTCCGCGCTTTGGCGTGATGCGTTCTCGTGAATTCATCATGAAAGATTCGTACTCCTTCCATACGTCTCAGGAATCCTTGCAGGAAACCTACGACAAGATGTACGCAGCCTACAGCAACATCTTCAGCCGTATGGGTCTGGATTTCCGTGCAGTACAAGCGGACACCGGGTCTATCGGTGGTAGCGCGTCGCATGAATTCCAGGTACTGGCATCCAGCGGTGAAGACGATGTGATTTTCTCTGATGAATCAGAGTTTGCTGCCAATATCGAATTCGCCGAAGCTGTTGCGCCAAAAGCACCGCGCGCAGCCGCCACTCAGGAAATGACGCTGGTTGATACGCCGAACGCGAAAACCATCGCCGAGTTGGTTGAGCAGTTCAACCTGCCGGTTGAGAAGACCGTCAAAACCCTGTTGGTGAAAGCGGTAGAAGACAGCGCCTATCCGCTAATTGCGCTGCTGGTGCGTGGCGATCACGAACTGAACGAAGTGAAAGCAGAAAAACTGCCGCAGGTGGCAAGTCCACTGACTTTCGCGACAGAAGAAGAAATTCGTGCGTTGGTGAAAGCAGGCCCTGGCTCACTCGGCCCGGTGGGTATGACCGTGCCCGTGGTTATCGACCGTACCGTGGCTGCGATGAGTGATTTTGCTGCAGGCGCGAACGTCGATGGCAAACACTACTTCGGCATCAACTGGGATCGCGACACCGCAACTCCAGAAGTCGCGGATATCCGTAACGTCGTCGCAGGTGACCCAAGCCCGGATGGCAAAGGTACACTGCTGATTAAACGCGGTATCGAAGTCGGCCATATCTTCCAGCTCGGCACCAAATATTCTGAAGCGATGAAAGCCTCCGTTCAGGGGGAAGACGGCCGTAACCAGACGCTGACGATGGGTTGCTACGGTATCGGCGTAACGCGCGTTGTGGCTGCGGCTATCGAGCAAAACCATGACGAGCGCGGCATCCTGTGGCCGGACAACATTGCCCCGTTCCAGGTCGCTATCCTGCCGATGAACATGCACAAATCCTATCGCGTTCAGGAACTGGCTGAGAAACTGTATAGCGAACTGCGCGCTCAAGGCATTGAAGTATTGATGGATGACCGTAAAGAGCGTCCTGGCGTGATGTTTGCGGATATGGAACTGATTGGTATTCCACATACCGTTGTGATTGGTGACCGCAACCTCGACAACGACGAAATTGAATACAAATACCGTCGTAACGGCGACAAGCAGATGATCAAAACCGGTGAGGTGATGAACTTCCTGGTAAGCAACATCAAGCGTTAATCCCGCCGGCGTTGAAATCAACATGCCCGTCATTTTCATGGCGGGCATTTTTTTAGGCTTACCAGCCGTTTTTCAGCTTAAAGACCGCAACCGAGTGAGACAGCAGATTTGATTGTTCTTCCACGCCAGAAGCGGTTGTTGCCACCTCTTCCACCAGCGCGGCGTTCTGCTGAGTAACCTGATCCATCTGCGTAATCGCCACACGAATCTGCTCCACGCCGCTACTCTGCTCTTCAGAGGCGAGCGCAATCCCTTCCATCATCGCGTTCACTTTCCCAATCGCCTGGCTGATTTCACCGATAGTCTGACTGGTTTTATTCGCCAGATCGGCACCGTCCTGAATATAGCCGGTGGATTCATTAATCAGCGTGGTGATTTCTTTCGCGGAATCGGTGCACCGTTTCGCCAGATTGCGGACTTCACCGGCGACCACGGCGAAACCTCTGCCAGACTGTCCGGCACGAGCGGCCTCTACCGCCGCATTCAGCGCCAGAATGTTGGTCTGGAATGCGATGCTGTCAATCACGCTAATGATCTCCACCATCTTTTGCGCGCTTTGGCTTATCGAACTCATTTTGCTCATCATGTTCTGCATCTGCACTTCACCGGAATTGGCGATGCTGACGGTGCCACGGATCATTTTCGATGCCTGTAAAGCACTGTCCGTATTGAGTTTCACCGTCGAAGAGATTTGCTCCATGCTGGATGCGGTTTGTACGATTGCAGCGGCCTGCTCTTCGGTTCGACTGGACAGGTCACCGTTTCCGGCGGCAATTTCACGGGTGCCGATGTTAATCGACTCTACCCCCTGACGAATGCTTTGTACCGTTTCGCTAAGCCCGCTTTGCATCTCCTGCAATGCCGCACACAATTTCCCGATCTCATTGCCATTGGCCACGGTAATCACTCCCGTGAGATCGCCTTTACCAATGTCATTGAAATGCTGCGTCACTTTATCCAACGGTCGAACCAGCGTACTGCGAAGCCAGAAATGCACAACGAAGAAGAGAAATACCGCAACCACCAGCATTGCAATCATCACCCATGTAGCGAAACTGTACGCGTTGTTGCTGGCATTCACGACTTTTCCCAGATTGAGCTGGGTAGCGTTCATATAGGTGCGATACTCCGCATCCCAACTGGCGTGCGCGGTAGATATAATAGCGCTTCTGCTGTCCATCGCCTGCTTCAGAACATCCGGATCGGCAATCGAAGTGAGCAATTCACTGTTTTGCGCCAAAGTGGCCATTTGTAGCTCATACGCTTTTTTTACCGCATCGCCCACTTTAGGTTGTGTTGTTGATAATCCGGGAATATCCCAAAAAATCTGAAACTGCTGAGCCGCGATATGAAGCTGATCGCGGATCTTCTCTGCTTCCAGAACGGTATCAACCCTCTCATGATGAAGCCGCGCCTGCGCCGCTGCGTCGAAAATAGTTCGACTCACAACGAAGGCATCACGCGTCGCATTCAGCGCCTTTTGCTCACCCGCGTTGTAACTTAACGCCTGAATGTCATGGTTGGTTTTTTTCAGAAAGTGCAGGCCAAGCCCGCTGGAAGCAAGCTGTAGCAGTGTAAACAACCCCACCACAAACAGCAGCCCAGTGCTGATTTTTACGTTTTTCACAAAGTTCTTCCTTTCGATTAGCGTCAGAATATCCACCTCAATGGCGGGGTTATCGGCAGGAATAAAACGATGTTGATAGCGATTTTCGAGTGAAATAGATGAAACGCAGAATTCGAACGCATCTGCGTATGACGAGGCTTTGTGCAGGCATAACGTTTGATGATCGCAATGCGAAGTTACCCGCACGGCAATAAGCCGAAGCAGTTACGAGGGGCAAAAAAAAGCTCATCGTAAGATGAGCTTTTTCAATGTCGCTACCACACCAGAAATTAATCTTTGCAGGTTTTCTGCGCGTCAAAGCGGGTCGATTTATCCGCCACCAGCGTTTTCATCTTTTCGCCAGTATCCGGGTTGGCCTGCAACGTGAAATGCCCGTCAACCATCAGTAGAATCGGTTTGCTTTCTGTTCCACGTGCCGCTGCATAATCACGTTCTAACTGCGCGTTGTTCGCCACTGGTACGCGCTTGCCCGTTGCACAGTCGGTAAAAATTGCGGCGTCCGCCCTATAAAAATACATGCCGCGCATCGCCATCGGCGTAACCGGCAGACTGGATTTCACTGGCTCAAGCGTATAATTCAACGTGGACACAATTGGGTTACCTTCTCTGTCGAGCATTTCCAGCTTGTCGCCTTTCGCACGATAGTAAGACTTCTCGCCATTGCTGTCGGTCAATACCAACTTTTCAGCCGTTCGTGCCCAGGTGCCATAAGAACCAAACGAAGAGGGTTCACGTTTCGCGCCTTGATAACGTTCATTCATTACCCAAGTGCCGTCTTTTTCCAGATACAATGACGTTTCAATGCCTTCACAGTCAGCGCATGGCAACACGCCACGCCAGCTTTGCTGCATCGGTTGCAGGGCTTCTTCCTGCCCTGGTTTCAGGGGTTCATCTGAACGATTATTACAGCCCGGCAACGCACAAAGCATGCCTATCGCTGCAAGGGTAATCAGTACCTTCTTCACCATAATGTCCTTATGCTGTTCATTCTGTCGATCAATCACCGGAGTGCCGGACTTTGCCACGCATTGATTTCACCGATGATTTTTGTGATTTTGACGCCAGCCGACGCTCTTTCGACGCCCTGGTGGGCCGCGTTGCTCGCCGGTGTTTTTGTTCTACGGTCAGCGTCTGGATAACCGATACCAGGCGCGCGACGGCCGCTTCGCGATTCATTTCCTGACTGCGATATTCCTGCGCCTTGATAATGATAACGCCGTCAGCCGTTAACAAATGGTGGCTGGCCGCGAGCAGGCGTTCTTTGTAATACTCTGGCAGGCTGGAGGCCCGAATGTCAAAGCGCAAGTGAATAGCCGTTGAGGATTTATTCACGTTCTGCCCGCCATTTCCCTGCGCCCGAATCGCCGTAATTTCCACTTCGTCGTCAGCCAGAGAAACCTGGCGTGAGATAACAATCATTGCGGCTGCTGCCAACTTGTCGGGAAGATTTCCAGATTGTTCTGCGCATCAGAGAGCCAAACCGTCCCTTCCTGCAAGGTCGCCTGGAGCGTCATATTACGGGCGGCAAATGTCGTCAGTTGCGTCAGTTTGGCATCGTCAAAATACCAAATGCTGAGATTCGCGAACCCTTTAAGCGCCACCTGATTCTGCTGCCACCAGATTTCCGCCGCGCGGCTGTTATAGGTAAACAACGCGACCTGCGTCGAACGTGAACACGCTTTTTTGATTCTGCGCTCATCAGGCAAGCCAAGTTCAATCCACAGATCGATACCCAAATGATCGTTTAACAGCCAAACCTCTGGTTCATCGTCGGCACTCAGGCCACGGGTAAACTGCAAACGGTCATCCGCATACATAATCCATGCCAGCAGGCGCAGCATCATACGCTCTTCGGTTTCCGACGGATGACGGGCCAGCGTCAGGCTGGCATCGAGGAACTGGTTACGGTCGAGATCGGCAACGTTAACCGCTGCTTTATAAATTGTCGCTTTCAGCGCCATGATTTTACTCCTGAAAATTGGCGGCCATTGTACCGAAATCAGCCGCAAAAGGCTGTCGCCAATTCAGCGTAAGACAGCTCATCCTGCTGATATTGCTTAAATGAGTATGGTATAGTCACCTTGCTAAACAGAGTTTATCTTCGTAGGCTTAAACTTGCATCCCACAGTTAAGTCAGAACACTGACAGGAGGGCATGTGGAAAAGTATTGTGAGTTAATACGCAAGCGGTATGCGGAAATAGCCAGCGGAGACTTAGGATATGTTCCGGATGCGCTGGGTTGTGTGCTAAAAGTATTGAATGAAGTGGCGGCGGATGACGCGATTTCAGAGTCGGTCAGGGAAAAAGCGGCCTATGCGGCGGCAAACTTACTGGTGAGCGATTATGTCAATGAATGAGTCTTATCAACCAATCAACTGTGACGACTATGACAATCTCGAACTCGCCTGCCAGCACCATCTCGTTTTGGCGCTGGAGTTGAAAGACGGCGAAGTGCTGAAGGCGAAAGCCAGTGACTTAGTCTCACGCAAAAACGTCGAGTATCTGGTCGTCGACATCTCAGGCGAAAGCCGCGAACTGCGACTCGACAAGATAGCGAGCTTTAGCCACCCGGAAATCGGTACTGTGGTAGTAAGCGAAGAGTAATCCCTGGAAGGGCAGTGTTACTGCCCTTTTCTTTGCCTGACGATCGCGAAACCGTTGCCCCCTTCCCTGAATTGCCCTTCGACAGTCACGAAATATCCCGCCGCTGCAATTAACGTTTCACCATAAAAAAGCAGCGGCGTGGTGTCACGCAACCACGGCGCAACGCCTAGCTCCTGCCAGATTTTTTTCAGCTTACGTCCACCGTTGCGTCCAACAATATGCAAATTGCCCGATGCGGTGTACCGCACGCTAAGGCGCTCACCTTCATTCGGCGCACGGATTTCTGTGCCCGTCACCAAACGAAGCTCGCTTGAATCGGGCAATAGCAGCGGCTGAGTGATATCAGGCCACGCAATCTGCGTATCGCTTTGGCGCTCATACGTCGGGATCAACCAGAGATGCTGCTGGTAACGCCTGATTTCGAATGGATCGACTTGCAGCAGCGGATTTGCGTCTTCGCGCGCCAATGCCACTTCCTGCCAGATCCGTTCAAGCATGGCCCGCGAAGGCATTGCGGCGTGATGTCGGGCCAACCAACGACGGAGCAATGCGGCGCGTCGGATCTCGCTCACGTTCAATAACGGTTCAATGCCGAGTTGTCCCTGCGTGCCGATTAATGCGGCCAGTTCGTCGGCAAGAAGTTCATCGAGCAGTTGTTCCTGTTCACCGCACAGTGCAGCACTGCGGGCCGTTGCTTCGGCGAAATGTGACCAACGCTCCGTCAGCAGCGGCAACACGCGCAAGCGCAAAAAATTGCGATCGTAGCGATCGTCCTGATTGCTTTCGTCTTCAATCCAGCGCAGTGCATGTGCGACAGCCCAGCGTTCGAGATCTTCACGCTTTTCATCCAGTAGCGGGCGAAGAAGTGTTGTTCCGGCAAATTCAGATTCGGCCGCCATCGCCGACAGCCCTGCCGGGCCACTGCCGCGCTTCAATGCCAGCAAAAAAGTCTCGCACTGATCGTCCAGATGCTGTGCCGTCACCAATACCTCACCAGGCTGTAACGACGCGCGAAAAGCGGCATAACGCGCGTCACGGGCGTGAGCTTCAACGCCAAGTCCGTTTTCTGCCAGCGTCACTTTCACAACCTCCAGCGGCACGCCCCATTCGCGGCAAACCTGCTGGCAGTGTGTCGCCCAGGCGTCAGCGTTCACGCTCAGCCCATGATGGATATGGATAGCACGCAACGTGACGTCGGGTGACTGCTCGCGCCAGTCCACCAGTTTGTGCAAAAGTACCGTCGAATCGAGGCCGCCGCTGAAGGCGACCAGGATTTTACGCGGCGAAGGCAATGCGTTGGTGACAGAATTCAGGTTCATGGTTTATTGCTGATACAGCTCCAGCGGCAGCCCGTCCGGATCGTTGAAAAATGTGAAGCGGCGGTCAGTGAAGGGGTCAATACGAATCGCCTCGCACTTCACGCCGTGGCTTTCAAGATGAGACACAGCAGCATCAATATCGTCGACGCTAAAGGCGAGATGGCGCAGACCACAGGCTTCCGGACGTGATGGACGCGCGGGCGGGAAAGGGAAAGAAAACAGCTCAATGGTATACTGCCCATTCAGCGCCAGATCACCTTTCCAGGAGTCACGCTCTTCACGGTAAAATTCGCTCTGAAGCGTGAAACCGAGAATATCGCAGTAAAACGCCTTACTGACTGCATAGTTGCTCGCGATGATAGCGATGTGGTGAACCTGTTTTAAACCCAGCATGTTTTCTCCTTATTCGACTGCGCAGCACGTTACCTGTCGCGAGCGGTCCGGCGCAAGCCATCAGGCCTCTTTTAAGACTCGTACCCAGTACACGCCGTTGTCGTCGCGCTTCGCACCGTGAATATCGGTTTCAAAGCCTGGATAATGGCGACCAATGGAGCACAGCATCAACAGGAAATCGAGTACCGCCCGACTCTCTTCGGTGATCATTTCACCTGGCATCAACAGCGGCACGCCCGGCGGATACGGCAGGATCATGTTAGCTGACACTCTGCCCACCAGCTGTTCTATCTCGATCGTTTCTACTTCGCCTTTGATCTGACGCTGCCAGGCCTTATGTGGCGTCATTTTCATTTCCGGCAGCACGTCGAACGCACGAAGCATCAGATGAGAAAGCTGATGTTGACGGATGAGTTTGTGGATCCCTTGGGCCAAATCCTGAATACGCATGTTGCGATAGAAATCAGGATCTTCCGCATACAAGTCCGGCAGCATATTTTTGACTCGCAGGTTCAAATCATATGAACGCTTAAATTCGGTCAATCCACGCAGCAGGCCCATGGCGCGAGTTTTGTCGATGCCAATACTGAACAGGAACAGCAGATTATACGGCCCGGTTTTCTCGACCACCACGCCCCGCTCGTCAAGGAATTTCGCCACCAGCGCCGCCGGGATCCCCTCTTCACTCATTGTGCCTTGTTCATCCATACCCGGTGTCAGAATCGTGACTTTTACCGGATCGAGGAACATATGATCCGCATCAGCATCCGTAAATCCATGCCAGTCCTCTCCCGGCGAAACGGGCCAGCACTCGGCTTCATCCACTTTCTCTGGCTGCCAGATATCAAAGAACCAGCCGTCAGATTCTTCGCGCAGACGCTGAACCTCTTTGCGGAAATGCAGTGCGCGTTCGACGGAACGATTAATCAATCGCTTACCCGGATTCCCACGCAGCATTGCCGCGGCGGTTTCAATCGAGGCGACAATCGGATAACTCGGCGACGTCGAGGTATGCATCATAAAGGCTTCGTTGAAGGTGTCTTCGTCGTAATCGCCTTTAATGTGAATCAGTGACGCCTGCGACAGCGCTGCCAGCATTTTGTGCGTGGATTGCGTTTCGTAGATAACCTTGCCCGGCACGCGATCGCCGCTCATGCCGCTTTTGCCCTGATAAATCGGGTGAAAATGGGTATAGGGCACCCACGCGGAATCAAAGTGAATTGACGGCACATCCAGCGTTTCTTTAATCCAGGTAGTGTTATAGAGCAGCCCATCGTAGGTTGAATTGGTGATCACCGCATGAACCGGCCACTGCGCGCCGGCTGCCGCCTCCACTTTTTGCGCGATGCTGTCGCGGGTAAATTCCCGCTTAGGAATACCGCCGAGAATACCGAGCGCATTGCGCGTGGGCTTCAACCACAGCGGCACAACATCGCTCATCATCAGCAAATGCGCCAGTGACTTATGGCAATTACGGTCAATCAGCAATGTGCTGCCTGCGGGAGCGGCATACATCCCGACGATTTTGTTCGATGTCGACGTCCCGTTGGTCACCATGTAACTTTGCTCTGCGCCAAAGGTGCGAGCGATATACTCTTCCGCTTCCAGATGCGGTCCGGTGTGATCTAGCAACGAGCCTAGCTCAGTCACCGAAATCGACACATCCGCTTTGAGGGTATTAGCGCCGAAGAAATCGTAAAACAGGCAGCCGACCGGGCTTTTCTGGTAAGCCGTCCCCGCCATGTGTCCCGGCGTGCAGAAGGTGTATTTACCCTCTTTCACATAGTTGAACAGCGCGCGGGTAAACGGCGGAGTAATGTTATCGAGATACTCTTTGGTGTATTGGCCTATACGCGTGGCGATGTCTTCTTCCGCGCCCAGCGCGTACTCAAAGAACCACAGCGCCATGCGCATATCGTTAATGCTGACGTCCAGCGTCGAATGGGTGTTGATGAATGCGTAGAGCGGCAAATATTCGTTAAGCTGATTAATTTCACTGCACAGATCCTCGCCGTATTCATCCCAATCGAAGATAACGCCGCAGATCCGCGGGTTCTGCTCCACAAACTTGATAAGATCGGCGCTGTTTTGCGGCCAGATAATTTTGAATCCCTGCTGGGTGAGCGCCGCTTCCAGATCTTTAATCGGTTGATCTTTGTGGTAGACGCCGTGCGGCCCCATGATGGCGATAATATTCACGCATTCCTCCTGGAAAAAAACTTTAGCTAATCATAGCGCAGCTGAACCGCAGACATAAAAAAAGCCACACCCTGGTGTGGCTTTTCGGAGCACTCTTTACGCTTAAGCGTAGCCGTAGCTCATCAGACGCTGGTAGCGACGGTTGAGCAAATCTTCGGTGCTGAGCACGTCGAGATCGGCCAAGTCGGCCAGCAGCTGTGCTTTCAGACTTGCCGCCATCACTTCCGGCTTACGATGCGCGCCACCCAGGGGTTCCGGGATAACGGTATCGATAAGTTTCAGCTCTTTCAGACGCGGTGCGATGATACCCATCGCTTCTGCGGCCAGCGGCGCTTTATCCGCACTTTTCCACAGAATTGAAGCGCAGCCTTCCGGGGAGATAACGGAATAGGTGCTGTATTGCAGCATATTCACTTTATCGCCTACGCCAATCGCCAGCGCACCACCGGAACCGCCTTCGCCGATCACGGTGCAGATAACCGGCACCTTCAGACGAGACATTTCACGCAGGTTGCGAGCGATCGCTTCAGACTGACCGCGTTCTTCCGCGCCTACACCTGGGTATGCGCCCGGGGTGTCGATGAAGGTCACGATAGGCATCTTGAAACGTTCTGCCATTTCCATCAGGCGCAGCGCTTTGCGATAGCCTTCCGGTGCTGGCATGCCGAAGTTACGACGAATTTTCTCTTTGGTTTCGCGACCTTTCTGATGACCAATGATCATCACCGGACGCCCATCCAGACGCGCGATACCGCCAACGATGGCTTTGTCGTCGGCATAGGCGCGATCGCCCGCCAGCTCGTCAAACTCATCGAAGGCCAGACGCAGATAATCCAGGGTGTATGGGCGCTGCGGATGGCGAGCCAACTGAGCAACCTGCCATGCACCGAGATCGGCGAAGATTTTGCGCGTCAGTTCTACGCTTTTTTCGCGCAGACGATGCACTTCTTCGTCGATGTTAATATCCAGTTTTTCATCCTGACGGCCAACGGCGGTCAGGGAATCGATTTTCGCTTCCAGCTCTGCAATCGGCTGTTCGAAATCAAGGAAATTCAGACTCATAGTATTCCTGTATTAGTCAAACTCCAGTTCCACCTGCTCCGACCCAATGAGGCGACGCAAATCGTTGAGTAAACGATCGCTCGGAGAAACACGCCAGGTCGCGCCAAAGCGCAGCCGTGCGCGTGCATCCGCCCTCTGATAGTAGAGATGTACCGGAATTGTCCCCGAACGGTGGGGTTCCAGAGACTGACGGAGACGGTTTAAAAGCTGGTCATCAATTTGCCTGTCCGTCAGCGAGATAGCAAGCCCGCGAGCATATTTTTCCCGGGCTTCGTCAATGTCCATCACTTCGCGAGCGGTCATTTTAAGCCCCCCGCTAAAGTCATCAAAGCTGACCTGTCCGCTGACGATAAGTATGCGGTCTTTTTCCAGCAAATGCTGGTATTTATCCAGCGCGTCGGTGAACAACATCACCTCCAGCCGCCCGGAACGGTCATCCAGCGTACAGATGCCGATACGATTGCCTCGCTTGGTGACCATTACCCGCGACGCAATCACGAGCCCCGCCGCCGTGGTCACTTTACCACGATCGGTCGGATGCATGTCTTTTAGCCTCAGGCCGCCGACATAGCGCTCAATTTCTTTTAAATACTGGGTGATCGGGTGTCCGGTCAGGTACAACCCTAACGTTTCTCGTTCCCCATCCAGTACGATTTGTTCTGGCCACGGCTGACAGCTGGCATAAGATTGTTCTACTTGTTCCGGCTCATCGGCCAGAACGCCAAACATATCAGCCTGACCGATAGCTTCAGCTTTAGCGTGCTGATCGGCTGCTTTCAGTGCATCCGGCAATGAATTTGCCAACGCTGCGCGGTGCGGTCCCAGACGATCAAACGCCCCGGACATGATCAGTTTTTCCAGTACGCGCTTGTTGAGTTTTTTGGTATCTACGCGGGCGCAGAGATCAAACAGCTCTCGGAAATATCCACCTTCATTACGCGCTTCAAGGATAGCCTCAATCGGGCCTTCACCGACGCCTTTGATCGCGCCAATGCCGTAAACGATTTCCCCGTCGTCATTGACGTGGAAATGATACAGCCCGGAGTTGATGTCCGGCGGCAGGATTTTCAGCCCCATGCGCCAGCATTCATCGACCAGACCAACCACTTTCTCGGTGTTGTCCATATCGGCGGTCATTACCGCCGCCATAAACTCGGCCGGATAGTGCGCTTTCAGCCACAGCGTCTGGTAGGAAACCAACGCATAAGCGGCGGAGTGTGATTTGTTAAAGCCATACCCGGCGAATTTTTCCACCAGGTCGAAAATTTTAATCGCCAGTTCGCCGTCAACGCCACGAGACTTCGCGCCATCTTCAAAGCCGCCGCGCTGTTTGGCCATTTCGACAGGGTTCTTTTTCCCCATCGCACGACGCAGCATATCCGCACCGCCAAGACTGTAGCCTGCCAGAACCTGCGCAATCTGCATCACCTGTTCCTGATACAGAATAATGCCGTAGGTCGGCTCCAGCACCGGTTTCAGGGATTCGTGCTGCCATTGGATATCCGGGTAAGAAATCTCTTCGCGGCCATGTTTACGGTCGATAAAGTTATCAACCATGCCTGACTGTAACGGCCCCGGACGGAACAGGGCCACCAGGGCTATCATGTCTTCGAAACAGTCCGGCTGTAGGCGCTTAATCAGGTCCTTCATGCCGCGGGATTCAAGCTGGAACACCGCCGTGGTTTCCGAGCGTTGCAGCATGTCGAAGCTTTTCTTATCTTCGAGCGGGATAGCCGCGATATCTATCGGCTCTAAGCCCTGTTTCGCCCGGCGCGGGTTGATCATCTTCAACGCCCAGTCGATGATCGTCAGGGTGCGCAGACCAAGGAAGTCGAACTTTACCAGCCCGGCATATTCCACGTCGTTTTTATCGAACTGGGTAACCGGATGGTTCCCGGATTCATCACAGTACAACGGCGCAAAATCGGTAATTTTGGTTGGCGCAATAACCACACCACCGGCGTGTTTACCGGCGTTACGCGTGACGCCTTCGAGCTTACGCGCCATGTCGATCAGCGCTTTGACTTCTTCGTCAGCGTCGTAGATTTCCGGCAGCTGTGGCTCAGCTTCGAAGGCTTTGGCCAGCGTCATGCCCGGATCGGGCGGCACCAGTTTAGAAATTCGGTCGACGAATCCATACGGATGGCCCAGTACACGGCCTACGTCGCGGATGACCGCTTTCGCCGCCATCGTACCGAAAGTAATAATCTGTGAAACCGCATCACGCCCGTACATTTCCGCGACGTGTTCAATGACCTGGTCGCGTTTCTCCATACAGAAGTCAACGTCAAAGTCAGGCATTGAGACACGTTCCGGGTTAAGGAAACGTTCGAACAGCAGGTCAAACTCCAGCGGATCGAGATCGGTAATTTTCAGCGCATATGCGACCAATGAACCCGCACCGGAGCCACGGCCAGGGCCAACCGGCACGCCGTTGTCCTTAGACCACTGGATAAACTCCATCACGATCAGGAAGTAGCCCGGGAACCCCATCTGGTTGATAACCTGGAGTTCGATATCCAGGCGCTCATCGTATTCTTTACGCTTTTCCGCGCGTTCAGCTGGTTCGGGAAACAGGAATTCAAGACGTTCTTCCAGGCCCTCTTTGGATTTCACAACGAGGAAATCTTCGGTCGTCATTTCCCCTGTCGGGAACTGCGGCAGGAAGTATTCACCGAGACGAACGGTGACGTTACAGCGTTTGGTGATTTCTACCGTGTTGGCCAGCGCTTCTGGAATGTCGGCAAATAGCTCGCACATTTCATCTTCGGTACGCAGGTATTGCTGCGTGGAATAATTACGCGGGCGTTTTGGATCATCGAGGGTAAAGCCGTCATGGATGGCGACACGGATTTCATGGGCGTCAAAATCCCCGGTGTCGATAAAGCGTACGTCATTCGTCGCTACGACCGGCAAACCGCGTTCTTCGGCCAGTTTTACCGCCGCATGCAGGTAATTTTCTTCATCAGCGCGACCGGTGCGGATCAGCTCCAGATAATAACGATCCGGGAAATGTTCTTCGTAAAAGGAAACGCATTGCTCGACCAGCGCCGTGTTGCCACGCAGCAAGGCTCTACCCACATCTCCCATCCGCGCGCCAGAAAGCAGAATCAGCCCTTCTTTCAGCTCAACCAACCAATCGCGGTCGATATACGGCCCAAGTGCACCATATCCGCGTTGATACGCGCGGGAGATGAGTAGCGTCAGGTTCTGATAGCCTTCGTTGTTAGTCGCGAGCACGGTCAGTTGCGTTAGCTCATCAGCCAACAGATCGCTTTGAACGTGGAAATCGGCACCGATAATGGGTTTCAGGCCCGCGCCGTGGCCTGCGCCATAGAACTTGACCAGACCGCAAAGGTTGGTGAAATCGGTGATCGCAAGCGCTGGCATGCCAAGCTCGGCCGCCTTTTTCACCAGCGGCCCGGTCTTCGCCAGCCCATCAATCATGGAGTAGTCGCTATGCACCCGCAGGTGTACGAAACGTGGTTCAGCCATCTTCAGATCCCGCTTTACTTATTCAGGCAATGCCCAGAGCGCGTTTAACAGGCCCGAAACTGCGCCGGTGGTGTTCGGTGGCGCCATACAGAGCCAGCTTTTCCAGATGGAAAGCCGTCGGATATCCCTTATGCTGCGCGAAGCCATACTCGGGAAAAGCGTGATCCAGCGTCGTCATTTCCGCATCGCGGGACACTTTCGCCAGAATGGAGGCCGCACTAATTTCCGCAACACGGCTGTCGCCTTTAACGACCGCCATTGAGGGCATAGGCAATGCCGGACAGCGATTGCCGTCAATCAGCACATATTCCGGCGCAATGTGTAACCCCGCCACCGCGCGTTGCATTGCCAACATCGTGGCATGCAGAATATTGAGTTCGTCGATTTCGTGCGGTTCCGCACGTCCAAGACTCCAGCTTAACGCCTTCTCTATGATTTCATCAAACAGCGCCAGGCGACGTTTTTCACTCAGTTTTTTGGAGTCGTTGAGACCGATAATAGGTCGTGCCGGATCCAGGATCACGGCTGCCGTGACGACGGCGCCCACCAACGGGCCGCGACCTACTTCATCAACACCCGCAACCAAATGCGTGTGCGGATAGGTAAATATGTCTGTCATTGTGCCAGCTCCAGCACCGCGTCGGCTGCCTGCTCATCGGCATTGCAGCGGATCTGCTGGTGCAGTTCGCGGAAAGTATCATGCATCGCGTGGCTGGTTTTTCCATCTGCCAGTAGCGGTCGCAGCGCTTGTGCGAGCCGTTCCGGCTGACACTCATCCTGCAGTAGTTCTTTGACCAGTTCCCGGCCCGCCAGCAGATTAGGCAGCGACACGTAGTCGGTTTTCACCAGTCGCTTCGCAAGCCAGAAGGTAAACGGCTTCATGCGATAACCTACAACCATCGGGCATTTTGCCAGCATGCATTCCAGCGCTGCCGTGCCAGAGGCAAGTAGCGCAGCATCGCTGGCAACCATCGCTTCACGACCCATGCCATCCAACATATGGACCTTCAGGTCAGGGGCGACTTCCGATTTGATACGCTCGAACTGCTCGCGGCGTTTGGCATTCACCAGCGGCACAACGACTTCCAGATCGGGATAATGAGCACGTAAAAGCTGTGCGGTTTTCAGAAAATCCGCACTGAGCATTTCTACTTCAGCACCGCGACTGCCCGGTAACAACGCCAGACAATGAACATCATAGGCAATACCCAACGTGTCTCTGGCGGCATTTTTATCAGGATCCAATGGCATGGTATCTGCCATGGTGTGACCGATAAAGCGGCAAGGCACGTTGAATCGGTCATAAAACGCTTTTTCGAAAGGCAGAAACGCAAGCACCATATCGGTGGATCTGCCAATTTTGAAAACACGTTTCTGTCGCCATGCCCAAACGGACGGGCTGACGTAGTGAATCGTTTTTATGCCCTGCTTTTTCAGATTCCCTTCAAGGGTAATATTGAAGTCAGGCGCATCAATGCCGACGAAAACATCCGGCTGGAGCTCAGTAAAACGGCGGGTTAAATCGGCGCGGATGTGCAACAGACGACGCAGACGACCGAGGACTTCAACAATCCCCATCACGGCCAGTTCTTCCATTTCGTACCAGGCTTCACAGCCTTCGGCTTGCATCAATGGCCCTGCGACGCCGACAAAACGAGCGTTCGGTACACGTGCTTTCAGCGCACGAATGAGACCTGCACCAAGAATATCGCCGGAGGTTTCTCCGGCGACCAGGGCAATCGTTAGCGGACGTTCAGCCATTAACGAATCAGACCACGCGTTGAGCGTTCGAAGAAGTCATAGAAGGCTTTCACTTCAGGATGTTTCTCTGCAAGTTCAGCAATTTCCGGTTTGGCTTCTTCCAGCGTTTTACCGCTGCGGTACAGCACTTTATACGCATTGCGAATAGCAATGATCGCTTCTCTGCTGAAACCGCGGCGCTTCAGCCCTTCGATGTTTACACCGTAAGGGGTGGCGTGGTTGCCTTGCGCGATAACGTACGGAGGGACATCCTGAGCAACCCCAGAACAGCCACCGACCATCACATGCGCACCAATGATGCAGAACTGATGGACAGCCGTCATACCGCCGATAATCACGAAATCGTCCAGCGATACGTGCCCGCCCAGCGTTGCATTGTTGGCGAGGATACAGCGATTACCGATGATGCAATCATGCGCCACGTGAGCGTTGATCATCAGCAGGTTGTCGCTGCCTACCTTCGTCAATCCTACGTCCTGTACGGTGCCACGATGAATGGTGACGCTTTCGCGGATGCGGTTGCGATCGCCAATCTCCACACGAGTCGGTTCGCCAGCGTATTTAAGATCCTGGTTAACTTCCCCGATGGAAGCAAACTGATAGATTTCATTATCGCGGCCAATAGTCGTATGACCGTTAACCACAACATGAGATTTCAGCACGGTCCCTTCGCCAATACTGACGTTCGGGCCCACAATACAAAACGGACCAATGTGTGCGTTAGCACCAATAACGGCACCGTCTTCCACAATGGCAGTAGGATGGATAAAGGCAGTTTTATCAATCACGTATTAGGCCTCCCGGCTGCGCGCGCACATCATAGTCGCTTCGCAAACAACTTTACCGTCAACCATTGCCACGCCTTTGAAGCGGGTCAGTCCACGGCGAGTTTTCTCAAAAGTAACTTCCATGATCATCTGATCACCAGGCACGACGGGACGCTTGAAGCGTGCTTCGTCGATACCCGCGAAGTAGTAGAGTTCACCCGGTTCCAGTTTACCGACGCTCTTAAATGCCAGAATGCCTGTGGCCTGAGCCATGGCTTCCAGAATCAACACGCCTGGGAAAATGGGCTTGCCCGGAAAATGCCCCTGGAAAAACGGTTCATTTACGGTGACATTTTTAACTGCGCGCAGAAAACGACCTTCTTCAAAGTCCAGCACGCGATCCACCAGTAAGAACGGGTAGCGGTGTGGCAGAAGTTCCAGAATCTCTTCAATGTGCAGAGTATGAGTGTCAGTAGTCAAAATACTCTTCCTGTCTAAATATACTTAAATGCAATAATAACACGGCCTGCCAGATTATAAGAAATCAGACAGGCCGGGAAGTTTGGCGCTTAGGATGAAACGTCAGTCTTGTTGGCTGGCTTTACGCTCGAGTGCTTTGAGACGTTTGCTCATACCATCAATATTCATCACCAGCGCAGCAGTTTTACGCCATGCTTTATTCGGCTGCAGCGGAATGCCAGAGGAGTATACACCAGGCTCAGTAATCGGACGCATAACCATGCCCATTCCGGTCACGGTGACTTTGTCACAGATTTCCATATGGCCATTGATAACGCTCGCGCCACCAATCATGCAGTAACGACCGATTTTCAAGCTACCCGCGAGGATAACGCCGCCTGCAATTGCAGTATTGTCGCCAATGATCACGTTGTGCGCAATCTGGCACTGGTTATCAATGATAACGCCATTGCCAATCACAGTGTCGTCAAGCGCACCGCGATCGATTGTGGTACACGCGCCGATTTCGACACGATCGCCAATAATGACGCGTCCCAACTGAGGGATCTTCACCCAATTGCCACGGTCGTTAGCGTATCCAAAACCATCTGAACCGATAACCGTGCTGGACTGGATCAGGCAATTTTCACCGATCTCAATCTCATGGTAAACGGAAACGTTCGCCCACAGGCGCGTGCCGGCGCCGATAGTCGTATTTTTACCAACGAAACAACCTGCGCCAACGCGTACATTATCGCCAAGAATGACCCCGGATTCGATAACGGCATTTGCCCCGATTGAAACGTTTTGGCCCAGTTTTGCCGTGGCATCAACCACCGCACTGGGCGCGATATCCTGCGCCGGTTGCGGCGTGGAATCGAGAATTTGGGCCATACGTGCGTAGGTCAGGTAGGGGTTCTTCACTACCAACGCCGCACTTTTGGCAAAAGGCAAATCGTCCGCCGTCATCACAACAGCAGAGGCCTGGCATGAGGCCAGGTGTTCACGGTATTTAGGATTCACCATGAACGTGATTTGGCCTGTTTTAGCAGATTGCATGGACGCAACAGCGGTGATGACGAGATCGCCATCACCGTGTAATTCTGCATCCAACTGCTGAGCTAAATCAGCCAGTCGAATTGAAGGCATTACTTATTTAACCTGTTTCAGCACATCAGCGGTGATGTCTTTAACGTCACTGCTGTTGTAAGCAACGGTATTTGCGTCAACAACCAGATCAATTTTCTGGTCAGCCGCTACGCTCTTCACTGCAGCCTGAATACGCGTCACCAGCTTGCCACGTTCTTCGTTAGAGCGACGTGAACGATCCTGCTCGAAAGCCTGAGCTTTCTGAGAGAATGCCTGGCGCTGCGTCATGATGTCTTTTTCCATCTTGCTGCGGTCGCTCGCTTTCATAGTCGAGCCGTCACGCTGCAGACGCTGCATTTTGCTCTGCAGATCAGATTCCTGACGCTGCAATTCGCTGGCGCGGCCTTTGAACTCGTTCTCCAGAGTCGCGGAAACACCCGTTTTTTGTGCAACCTGCTGGAACAAAGTACCCATGTTAACAATTGCAATAGAATCTGCTGCTTGTGCAGACGCTGCCATTGCCAAACCCATACCTGCAGCTAATAACCACTTTTTCACAATAAAACTCCTTACCATCCTAAGAGTGCCCGAAGGCACCGTTCTTTGCGAAGTCATGCAACCACGCGAGTGATCGTCAGATGTCATCGCTACACTGCACTAGCATTCCTTTGCACAAAACAATTACCAGGTTTTACCAATGTTAAACTGGAACTGTTCTGCTTTGTCCCCATCGTACTTTTTAAACGGTTGGGCGTAGGAGAACACCAACGGCCCCAATGGCGACATCCATTGTAATGCGATACCTGCAGACATACGGATATTGCCCGGGTCGCCATAATCCGGCACCCCTGCGGCTTGCATCTGCGCGGTGTTTTCCCAGTTTGTATCCCAGACGGTACCCGCATCCCAGAAGACAGAAGTACGCACTGAGTTAGCGTATTTATCACTGATAAACGGCGTTGGTACGATTAGCTCGGCACTCGCAACCGCCATGGCGTTACCACCGACAGCATCATCAGACTTACACACGCCAGTACTAGTGCTTCCGCAGTTATCCTGGTTTGGACCGTAGTAAACCGCTTTAGGACCGATGTTGTTCGACTGGAAACCACGTACGGTGCTTGAACCACCGGCATAGAAGTTTTCGTAGAACGGCAGCTCTTTGCCACCTAAACCATCACCGTAACCCCAACGCGTACGCCCTAACAGAACCCACTTATGGTCATTATCCAGTGGGAAGTAGGACGCCGTATCCAGAGTCACTTTATAGAACTCGTTATCAGAACCCGGAATAGTCACTTTACCGTTCAGGTTGACGCGTGAACCTTCCGTTGGGAAGAACCCGCGGTCCAGTTTGTTATACGTCCAACCATAGTTGAAGGTGAAGTCATCTGCCGAGAAACTGTTATCGTTTTTCGAGGTGCTGGCATCCTGACCGATAGAGTCCAGGTAACGGTTCATCGCCACCTGCGGCTGCATGTTGGACAGGTCGTTATGCACATAACCTAAGCCCGCACGTAGCGTGTTGTATTCGTTAACCGGGAAGCCAAGCGTACCGTCAAGACCATAGCTCTTGTTGGTATACGAGGAGAGGTCCGCATCATCGGCTTTAAAGTCATTATAGAAGATACGACCACCGAGGCTGACACCATCCACCGTAAAGTACGGGTTGGTGACAGAGAACTCAGAGTAGGTTTGATAGTCGTTCTTCGTACCGTTGATACCAACAGAATAGCCTGTACCCAGCCAGTTATCCTGCTGGACACCGACCTGGAAACTGATCCCACTTTCGGTGCCGTAACCCACACCAAAGTTGAAGCTACCGGTGTTACGTTCTTTCACCTTGTAGACAACATCAACCTGATCCGGGCTGCCCGGAACACGTTGGGTATCAACATCAACGGTTTCAAAGTAGCCCAGACGGTTCAGACGATCTTTACCAGTGTCGACCAAATCGCTACCAAGCCATGCCCCTTCCATCTGGCGCATTTCGCGACGCAGGACGGCATCTTTGGACGTATCGTTACCTTCAAAACGGATCTTACGCACATAGTAACGGTTGCCCGCATCTACGCTCACATGGAGCTTCACCGTTTTGTCAGCATCGTTAATTTCTGGCTGGGACTGTACACGTGGATAAGCGTAACCGTAGCGACCGAGAAGTTTCTTAATGTTATCTTCCATTTTGGTCACTTTGGCACCGTTGTAGAGCTCACCTGGCTCTACTTTGGTCAGGCTTTCGATCTCCGCAGAGTGACCCGCCAGGTTTCCGCTCACCTCAACGCCCGACAGCTTGTACTGCTCGCCTTCGGTAATGTTAACGGTGATGTAGATACCTTTTTTATCTGGCGTCAGGCTGACCTGCGTGGAGTCGATATTGAAACGCGCATAGCCGCGATCCAGATAGTAGCTACGCAGGGTTTCAAGGTCACCCGCCAGCTTCTGTTTCTGGTATTTACGATCGCCGACCACGTTCCACCACGGCACTTCATCGCGCAGCTGGAAGTTGGAGATCAGTTCATCGGTACTGAACGCATGGTTACCGACGATGTTGATCTGTTGAATTTTGGCTGACACGCCTTCCTGGAAGACCAGTTTAAGGTCGACACGGTTACGCGGCAGCGGAGTCACAACGGCTTTTACGCTCGCGCTGTACTTACCGACGCTGTAATAGAAGTCTTCCAGTCCCTTCTCGATATCACCGAGAGTGGTACGGTCGAGAGATTCGCCAACGCGTACGCCAGAGGCTTCGAGGTTCTGTTTAAGCATGTCATCTTTCACCGATTTGTTACCGGAGAAAGTGATGCTGGCAATCGTTGGGCGCTCTTTAACCTGCACCAACAACGTATCACCATCACGCAGAACACGAACATCCTCGAAGTTGCCAGTGGCAAACAGCGCACGGATGGTGTTACTGATGTCATCATCAGTAACCGTATCGCCAGGACGAACTGGCATGCTGAGGAGGGCCGCACCAACAGCGACACGCTGCAAGCCTTCGAAATGAATATCCTTCACTACGAATCCGTCAGCCCCGTATACGGTCGCGCTGCCGAACAGCAGCGACGCTATGAGCAACTTTTTCATCGCCATCGTTATTATGCGTTCTTCCTAACACTCTCTCTACAACCGAGAGAAATCATTGAAAAGTGCAAGCCCCATTAACAGCATCAGCAATATTGAACCAATGCGATAACTAAAGTCTTGAACTCGCTCGGATACCGGCCCGCCCTTCAGCTTTTCAATCGCCAAAAAGAGCAGATGACCCCCGTCTAAAACGGGAAGCGGGAACAGGTTGATAATGCCCAGATTCACACTGATGAGCGCAAGAAACATCAGATAGTAAATCAACCCAAACTCCGCTGACATCCCAGCCCCCTGAGCAATCGAAATTGGCCCACTGAGGTTGTTCAGTTTTACGTCACCGGTTATCAATTTCCCCAGCATCTGAACCGTTAACTTCATCAATTGCCAGGTTTTATCCGTGGCTTGAATGATGGCGGCAAACGGCCCGTACTGGCGCACTGTCTTGTATTCATCGGGCAACGGGATAATTTTTGGAACCACTCCCGCAAACCCTTCAGCTTTCCCTTTACCGGGTTTTGTATCTGGTATCAGCGTTAAAGACAAGGGACTCCCCTGTCTATCAATCTCGAGGCGCAATGGCCTGCCGGGATTGTCGCGCACCTGAGTGACAAATGTCATCCACTGTGTGAGTGGCTGACCATCGACTTTAACGATCCTGTCGCCAGCTTGCAAACCTGCTTTACGTGCAGCAGAGTCAATTTGCACTTCTGCCAACACGGTTTCGACTTGCGCCCCACGCGGACGAATCCCCAGTGACGTAACGGGATCCTCTTTGTCAGGCTCAAACGCCCAGTGCTGCAAATTGAGAATTTTATCCTGACGCTGCTGCGTGCCGAAAGGCGCAACCGTGAGCGTCGTTTGCTCATCACCGATTTTCGTGACCAGCGCCAAACGAACGGCATCCCAATCAGGCGTTTCGATACCGTCTACGGCTTTAAGTTCCGTTCCTGGTGCAATTTGTGCTTCGGAAGCAATCGAATTGGGCGTTATTTCACCAATAACGGGGCGCACGCCAGGGACGCCGATGATAAACACCAGCCAATAGGCAAAGATAGCAAAAAGAAAATTCGCAACCGGACCGGCCGCAATGATCGCGGCGCGCTGGCCGACGGTTTTGTTGTTGAAGGCATAGTGACGCATTTCCGGTGCAACCGGCTCAACGCGTTCATCCAGCATTTTGACATAACCGCCCAAAGGGATAAGGGCGATGACAAATTCGGTGCCCTGACGGTCAACGCGACGCCAGAGCGCTTTGCCAAAACCAATGGAAAAGCGCTCTACACGCACGCTGCAGCGACGAGCAACCCAGAAATGACCAAATTCATGCACGGTGATAAGTACACCCAGTGCAACAATGAATGCCGCCAAATTCCAGAGAATGCTCAGCATAAAACCTTCCGTCAAATCGTCCTGAAGACTAAAAGTAGCAGGCAAGCAAAGACCGGAACTGCCGCCGTCAGGCTGTCAATTCGGTCCAGAATCCCACCATGCCCAGGAATCAAATTCCCGCTGTCTTTAATGCCTGCTTCACGCTTAAACATACTTTCGGTTAAATCACCGAGAACGGATGCTAAAGCAGCAATCAATGAGCAAATCAGCAATGTTGCAGGTGGAACATCAAGGTTCACACACAGGCCATAAATCCATGAAATCACGGCCGCCGTGAACAGTCCACCAATAAAGCCTTGCCAGGTCTTGCCCGGAGACACTTTCGGCGCAAGCTTGTGCTTACCGAACAGTTTACCGAACATGTAAGCGCCTGAATCTGCGCCCCAAACCAGGATCATAACGTACAGTAGCCAAACCGCGCCGCTGTAATGATTCTCATCATAATGCCAGGCACGCAGAGCCAGCATTCCCCAGAAGAAAGGGATAATGGTCAACAGACCAAAGACCAGGCGCAGCGTTTTAGAGTTACGCCACAGCGCGGCAGAACCCGGATAAAACAGGACCAGCAACAGCGCCGCAATCCACCATCCCATTGAGGCCCAAAGGGCAGCTTCAACCAACGGTTGATGGACGTTATGATGATATTCCGGAAGCCAAAAGAGCATTGCGGCGAGAATCAATCCGCAAAGCACCGCCAGCCATACTCGCTGTGAACGA
Source organism: Scandinavium sp. (assembly GCA_036495715.1). Classification (GTDB taxonomy): domain Bacteria; phylum Pseudomonadota; class Gammaproteobacteria; order Enterobacterales; family Enterobacteriaceae; genus Scandinavium. The sequence continues at coordinate 17,848 of DASXML010000002.1, read as the reverse complement.
GTGTTAAAACCGCTTAATTGACCCCATTCCCAGGCTGCCACCATGCACACCACTAAGGTGACAATAGCAAAGCCGGCAGGCGGCAACAGAAACAATGCCGCTATAACAACGGGTATTAAAACGAAAGCAGAGATCAGGCGATACTTCAGCAAGAGCTACCCCCATCAGGCTTTGTCGCCACCAGGCTCGGTGCCACCGAAACGACGCTCTCGATTGGCAAAAGCATACAGCGCACCTTCAAAGTCTTGTTCATCGAAATCGGGCCAGAGAACATCTGTAAAGTAAAGTTCGGCATAGGCAATTTGCCAAAGCAAAAAGTTACTAATGCGATGCTCTCCCCCTGTCCTAATTACTAAATCTACGGGAGCCAGTTCATGCATGCAGATTTGCTGACCCAGCAAATCCTCTGTGATTTCATCAGGACGAAGTCGCCCTTCCTGAACCTGTGCAGCCAGATGCTGAACTCCCTGGATAATGTCCCAGCGGCCACCATAATTCGCGGCAATATTTAGCGTCAGCCCGGTGTTGTTCTGGGTCAACGTCTCTGCCTTGCGAATACGCTCCTGTAAACGGGCGTTAAAACGGTGGGTATCACCGATAATACGCAAGCGTACGTTATGTCTGTGCAGGCTTTTGACTTCGCTATCAAGCGCCCAGACAAACAGTTCCATCAGCGCGCTGACTTCCTGCTCTGGTCGATTCCAGTTTTCACTGCTAAAAGCGTAAAGCGTTAGCGCCTCAATACCATTATTTGCAGCAAAAGAAACCGCGCGGCGCACCGATTTTGCCCCGGCTTTATGACCGAAGGCACGGATCTTGCCTTGTTTCTTCGCCCAACGTCCATTGCCATCCATAATAATAGCCACATGATGACAGCCGTGGGCAGGCAGGTTCTCGCTGATTGATTGGTTAACAGACAACATAACGCGTTATTAGTCCATGAAAAGGAATTAGCGGTACCGGAATACAGACGCTTAGCGCAAAAAAGCCGTGCAAATCCACGGCTCACTCGATAATACTTTGTCGTTACAGCGTTATCGAGTGGCGCAGACTATAACACTGAAGCCCAGCGCTAACAAATGAAGCCGTATCCGTTGGATGGATAATCATCAGCTTGCGAGGCGCGTCACCTGTTGATTTGCCGCATTTCTGGCTCGCGCATCGACGTCCATGACCTCATCAACGCAGCCGGGTTCTTGCAGATTCAATGCGTCCAAAACGGCGAGGTTCACAGCGGCGATATCCGTAAAGCGAATCTTCGACTTCAGAAATGCTTCAACGCTTACTTCATTAGCCGCGTTCAATGCCGTCGTTGCCGCCTGCCCGTGATCGAAGGCATCCATTGCCAATTTCAGGCATGGATAGCGCTCATAATCAGGAGCCGCAAATGACAGCTCGCTCAGCGCATAGAAATCCAGTGGTTTAACGCCAGATTCAACGCGGTTTGGCCATGCCATTGAATGGGCAATCGGCGTGCGCATATCGGGTTCACCCAATTGCGCCAACACGCTGCCATCACGGTAGCGAACCATCGAGTGAATCACGGACTGCGGATGGATAATGACTTCCATCTGTTTTGCCGAAGCGTTAAACAACCAACGTGCTTCTATGTATTCCAGACCTTTGTTCATCATGGTGGCAGAGTCGACAGAGATTTTACGTCCCATCGACCAGTTCGGATGACGACAGGCCTGATCCGGCGTCATATCGCGCAGCTCAGGCAAGGCCGTTTCGCGGAACGGGCCACCCGATCCGGTAAGCAGAATCGACGATACGCCATTCTGCTCAAGGGAAGCGTAACCTAGCTGATTTTGAATTGTTTCCGGTAAACTCTGAAAAATCGCGTTATGTTCACTGTCTACAGGCAGTAGGCGCGCCCCGCTCTCTTTCACCGCATCCATAAACAAGCGCCCGCAGGTCACCAGCGATTCTTTATTGGCCAGCAGAATGGTTTTCCCGGCTCGAATTGCGGCAAGCGTTGGGATTAGCCCGGCAGCGCCGACAATCGCCGCCATCACGTGGTCAACATCGTCCATCGCTGCCACATCACAGGCAGCCTGCTGTCCACTCAGAACTTCCGTCTGGCTCCCATGCTGACGCAGCGCCACTATCAATGCGGCCGCGCTTTGAGCGTCATCCATTACGGCATATTGCGGGGAGAACTCCAGGCATTGCTCGACCATACGATCGACGTTTTTTCCCGCCACCAGCGCGGTCACGGTGAAAAGGTCACGATTGTTACGCACCACATCCAGCGTGCTGCAACCAATGGAGCCCGTGGAACCCAGAACGGTTAAATGCTTCATGAAAAATCCGAAGAAGAAAGGCTAAAAAGCAAAACGCCGCCAGCAAAACCCGAAGGCTTCCTGAACGGCGTTCATCAGATAATGTCAGAAATCAGAACTGCATCAGTTCCGCTTCTTTCTCTGCCAGCGCCGCGTCGACTTTTTTGATAGCGGCGTCAGTCATCTTCTGCACATCGTCCTGAGAACGACGATCGTCATCTTCGCTGATCTCTTTGTCTTTCAGCAGGGCTTTCACTTTGTCGTTTGCATCGCGACGCACGTTACGTACAGAAACACGCGCCTGCTCAGCTTCACCACGGACGATCTTGGTCAGATCTTTACGACGTTCTTCCGTCAGTGGAGGCAATGGAACGCGAATATCGGTACCCGCTGAACTTGGGTTCAGACCGAGATCGGAAGCCATGATCGCTTTCTCAACGGCTGGGCTCAAGGAGCGATCGAACACGTTGATTTTCAGCGTGCGGGAGTCTTCTACCGTCACGCTAGCCAGCTGGCGCAGCGGAGTCGGAGTACCGTAGTATTCAACAATAATACCATCGAGCAGGCTCGGAGAAGCGCGGCCCGTACGGATTTTGCTGATCTGGCTTTTGAATGATTCTACGCATTTTTCCATGCGTACTTCGGCATCTTTTCTGATATCGCTAATCACGTTACGAATCCTTGAAATCTTGTCTCAGGCTGACCATACACCACACCCGCCGATTTGCGAGTGTGCTAAGTATAGTCCGTATAATTCTTGCCGCCGAAAACGGCAGGCTTGCAACAAAGGCAATAGTGAAGCGGAATCTTACCTTTATTTGCAGGATACGGAAATTATTCCGTAATCAATGTGCCTTCTTGCTCACCCATGACCACGCGACGCAGCGCGCCCGGTTTGTTCATGTTGAAGACACGGATAGGCAATTTATGGTCACGAGCCAGTGTGAACGCGGCAAGATCCATGACTTTCAGCTCTTTATCCAACACTTCAGTGTAGGTTAGTTGCTCGTACATAGTAGCGGTCGGATCTTTTGCCGGGTCAGCGGTAAATACGCCGTCCACTTTAGTGGCTTTCAGTACCACGTCGGCTTCGATTTCAATCCCGCGCAGACATGCTGCGGAATCCGTGGTGAAGAATGGGTTGCCGGTACCGGCGGAGAGGATCACCACGCGGTTATTACGCAGCAGGCTGATGGCTTCCGCCCAGCTGTAGTTATCACACACACCATTCAGCGGAATGGCGGACATCAGGCGAGCATTCACATAGGCGCGGTGGAGTGCATCACGCATTGCCAGGCCGTTCATGACCGTAGCCAGCATGCCCATGTGGTCGCCCACAACGCGGTTCATACCCGCTTTTGCCAGACCCGCACCACGGAAAAGGTTACCACCACCAATCACCACACCGACCTGGATACCCAGTTCGACCAGTTCTTTAATTTCCTGCGCCATACGATCGAGAATGCTGGCGTCGATACCGAAGCCTTCAGTTCCCTGCAGTGCTTCGCCACTGAGCTTCAGCAGAATGCGTTTGTAGACGGGTTTTGCATTGGTAGCCATATTTCTTTCCTGGAACGGTCAACGTTTGAGATGAGTAAATGTCTCGCGACAGGATATGTCGCTCATCAGTGCAAGCCTATAGGAGCCTGACTGATTTTCACTTGATGGGGCTCAAAAAGAAGCCGCCCTCAGGCGGCTCCTTTAGGATAATTAAGACTGCTTGGACATTGCAGCAACTTCAGCTGCGAAGTCAGTCTCAACTTTCTCGATACCTTCGCCCACTTCAAAGCGGATGAAGTTAGTCACGGTCGCGTTGTTCTCTTTCAGGAACTGGCCCACAGATTTGCTTGGGTCCATAACGAAAGGCTGGCCGGTCAGAGAAACTTCGCCGGTGAATTTCTTCATGCGGCCTTCAACCATTTTCTCTGCGATTTCTTTCGGCTTGCCAGACTGCATGGCGATGTCCAGCTGTACCTGGTATTCTTTTTCTACCACGTCTGCAGACACGTCTTCTGGGTTAACGAATTCTGGCTTGCTTGCAGCAATGTGCATTGCAACTTGCTTAACCAGTTCTTCGCTTGCGCCTTGAGCGGCAACCAGAACACCGATGCGAGCACCGTGCAGGTAGCTACCCAGCACGTCGCCTTCCAGGGAAGCAACACGACGGATGTTGATGTTCTCACCGATTTTAGCAACCAGCGCAACACGTTCTTCTTCGAACTGTGCTTTCAGAACGTCAATATCAGTGATTTTGCCAGCCACTGCTGCGTCCAGAACTTTGTTAGCGAAAGCCTGGAAACCACCGTCTTTAGCAACGAAGTCAGTCTGGCAGTTAACTTCCAGAATGATGCCGTAGTTGCCGTTGATCTTAGTGATGATCACGCCGTCAGCAGCAACGTTGCCTGCTTTCTTAGCTGCTTTGATCGCGCCAGATTTACGCATGTTTTCGATTGCCAGCTCGATGTCGCCATTGGCTTCAGTCAGTGCTTTTTTGCAATCCATCATGCCTGCGCCAGTACGCTCGCGCAGCTCTTTTACCAGGGAAGCGGTAATTTCAGCCATTCTAAAATCCTCGGAATTGTGACTGCCCGGCATGAAGCCAAACGGTCTTAAAAGTGAAAAAGGGGCCGCTAAGAGGGCCCCTATCCATACACGGTACTAATAAGGGCTTAGACCTTATTATTCAGCTTCTACGAAGCTTTCTTCCGCCTGAGAAGCCAGATCCTGAGAACGGCCTTCACGTACGGTCTGAGCAACGGCATTCAGATACAGGCTAACTGCACGGATTGCATCGTCGTTACCAGGGATAACGAAGTCAACGCCGTCTGGATCGGAGTTGGTATCAACGATAGCAAATACTGGGATACCCAGGTTGTTTGCTTCTTTGATAGCGATGTGCTCGTGGTCTGCGTCAACAACAAACAGTGCGTCCGGCAGGCCGCCCATGTCTTTGATGCCGCCCAAGCTGTTTTCCAGCTTGCCCAACTCACGCGTGCGCATCAGCGCTTCTTTCTTGGTCAGCTTGTCGAAGGTGCCGTCCTGAGACTGAGTTTCCAGGTCTTTCAGACGTTTGATAGACTGACGAACGGTTTTCCAGTTAGTCAGCATACCGCCCAACCAGCGATGGTTCACGAAGAACTGATCGCAGTTCAGAGCAGCTTCTTTTACCGCTTCGCTTGCAGCGCGCTTGGTACCAACGATAAGGATTTTACCTTTACGAGAAGAAATCTTGCCCAGTTCAGCCAGAGCTTCGTTGAACATTGGTACAGTTTTTTCAAGGTTGATGATGTGAACTTTGTTACGCGCACCGAAGATGAAAGGCTTCATTTTCGGGTTCCAGTAACGGGTCTGGTGACCAAAGTGAACACCGGCCTTGAGCATATCGCGCATGGAAACAGTTGCCATGTTTTAAAACCTCTATATAAAAGTTGGGGTTATGCCTCCACGTATCCCATACGACCGACCCCGAAGGGCACCCCGGCGTATGTGCCGATACGTGTGTGTTATTACACAAAGTGAGATTAGTCGCTGCCAGACCGTTTCTGTGTATATCAAACGGAATGGAAGTTCGGCGCGCTTTATACCATAAATCGTGAGCAGAAACTACAAAATGCAGTCAGAAACTACAATTCATAGTCGGCAGACAGATGCCGTGTGGCACAAAAGGCGAAGTTCAGAATGATTCTCAATTTGGCAGTCGGCGGCGGCGGCTGTTACCATTGTCAGCACTTACACTCGTACTGCCGATAAATCGGCCCGATGGACAGAATTCATGGCTATCTCAATCAAGACACCTGAAGAAATTGAAAAAATGCGCGTCGCTGGCCGCCTGGCTGCCGACGTGCTGGAAATGATCGAATCCCATATCAAACCGGGCGTCAGCACCGGCGAGCTGGATCGCATCTGTAACGACTATATCGTCAACGAGCAGCATGCTGTTTCCGCTTGCCTCGGCTATCACGGTTTCCCGAAATCCGTTTGTATCTCTATCAACGACATTGTTTGTCACGGTATTCCGGATGATGGAAAACTGTTGAAAGATGGCGATATCGTCAACATCGACGTGACCGTCATTAAAGACGAGTACCACGGTGATACGTCGAAGATGTTCATCGTCGGCAAACCGACCATTCTGGGCGAACGTCTGTGCCGTGTGACGCAGGAAAGCCTGTACCTCGCTTTGCGTATGGTGAAGCCGGGTATTCGTCTGCGTACGCTTGGCGCCGCTATCCAGAAATTTGCCGAAGCAGAAGGTTTCTCTGTGGTACGTGAGTACTGCGGGCACGGCATCGGTCGCGTGTTCCACGAGGAACCACAGGTGTTGCATTACGACGCAGACGACGGCGGCGTGGTGTTGCAAAAAGGCATGACGTTCACCATCGAGCCGATGGTCAACTCTGGCGACTACCGCATCCGCACCATGAAAGATGGCTGGACGGTAAAAACTAAAGACCGAAGCTTGTCGGCGCAGTATGAGCATACTATTGTGGTGACAGACAACGGCTGCGAAATACTGACGTTACGCAAGGATGACACCATTCCTGCGGTAATCTCGCACAACGAATGACACCGATGAGGTTCATCATCAGTCTGGAGCCGACGTAAGTCGGCTTTTTTTATGGGTAATCGTTTTTTCTTATGGGTGGTGTGATGAGCAATTATTTACCTGACACAGCCTTACCTGTTCTGCCAGGCCAGCCGGATAACCCGGTGAGTTGGGCAGAGACTGAGCTGAACTGCGCCAATATCAAGGCACATCTCGGCGCATTCCAGCGCTGGCTGAGTGATGCCTTCGACGGTGGAACCTCTGCCGAAGAACTGATGACCGCCCGTACGGAATATATCGATCAGATGCTCCAGCGTCTGTGGCTGCATTACGGCTTTGGTGAAGTCGAAGACGCCGCACTGGTTGCCGTCGGCGGCTATGGCCGTAGCGAACTGCATCCACTTTCTGACATCGATTTGCTGATCCTGAGTCGCAAAAAACTGCCCGATGAACGGGCGCAGAAAATTGGTGAATTGCTGACGCTGCTGTGGGATTTGAAACTGGAAGTCGGCCATAGCGTACGCACCCTCGAAGAGTGCCTGCTGGAAGGTCTTTCTGACCTGACCGTCGCGACCAATTTGATTGAATCACGACTGTTGATCGGCGACGTTGCCCTGTTTCTTGAACTGCAAAAGCACATTTTTAGCGACGGATTCTGGCCTTCGGAGAAATTCTTTGCCGCGAAAGTGGAAGAACAAAACGAGCGCCACCAGCGCTATCACGGCACCAGCTACAACCTCGAGCCCGATATCAAAAGCAGCCCTGGCGGCCTGCGTGATATCCACACCCTGCAATGGGTGGCGCGTCGTCATTTCGGCGCCACCTCGCTGGATGAAATGGTCGGTTTTGGCTTCCTGACCGAAGCCGAGCGTAACGAACTCAACGAATGCCTGCATCTGCTGTGGCGCATCCGTTTTGCGCTGCATCTGGAAATTAACCGCTACGATAACCGCCTGCTGTTCGACCGCCAGTTGAATGTTGCCCAGCGCCTGAACTATAGCGGCGAAGGCAATCAGCCAGTCGAGCAGATGATGAAGGATTTCTATCGCGTCACCCGCCGGGTGGGCGAACTGAATCAGATGCTATTGCAGCTGTTTGATGAAGCGATCCTTGCGCTCACCGAAGACGAAAAACCGCGCCCAATAGACGACGATTTTCAGCTGCGCGGCACGCTTATCGATCTGCGCAACGACGATTTGTTCATCCGCGAACCGCAGGCAATCCTGCGCATGTTCCACATCATGGTGCGCAACAGCAGCATTACCGGTATTTACTCGACGACGTTGCGCCATCTGCGCCACGCTCGCCGCCATCTCAGCCAGCCACTGTGCTATATCCCGGAAGCACGCGAACTGTTTCTAAGCATGTTGCGCCATCAGGGCGCGGTCAGCCGTGGATTGCTGCCGATGCACCGCCACAGCGTGCTGTGGGCGTACATGCCGCAATGGTCGCATATTGTCGGCCAGATGCAGTTTGACCTGTTCCACGCCTACACCGTCGATGAGCACACGATCCGCGTGCTGCTAAAACTGGAAAGTTTCGCCAAAGAAGAGACGCGTTCACGCCATCCGCTGTGTGTCGAGTTGTGGCCGCGCCTCAATCATCCTGAGCTTATTCTGATCGCCGCGCTGTTCCACGATATCGCCAAAGGCCGCGGCGGCGATCACTCAGTGCTGGGTGCACAAGACGTCTTAAAATTTGCCGAACTACACGGGTTTAATTCACGCGAAACGCAACTCATGGCATGGCTGGTGCGCCATCACCTGTTGATGTCAGTCACCGCCCAGCGCCGTGACATTCAGGATCCAGAAGTCATCAAGCAATTTGCGGAAGAGGTACAAACCGAAAATCGCCTGCGTTACCTGGTGTGTCTGACCGTCGCCGATATCTGCGCGACCAACGAAACGCTATGGAACAGCTGGAAGCAGAGTCTGTTGCGCGAGCTCTATTTCGCCACCGAAAAACAGCTACGCCGCGGCATGCAGAGCACGCCGGATATGCGTGAGCGCGTGCGTCATCATCAACTTCAGGCCCTGGCGCTGCTGCGCATGGACAACATCGACGAAGAGGCGCTGCACCAGATTTGGGCGCGCTGTCGTGCCAACTATTTCGTGCGCCATACGCCTATTCAGCTGGCGTGGCACGCGCGTCATCTGCTCAAGCATGACCTGAATAACCCGCTGATTTTGCTCAGCCCGCAGGCCACACGCGGCGGCACCGAAATATTTATCTGGAGCCCCGACCGCCCTTATCTGTTTGCTGCCGTCTGTGCCGAACTGGACAGACGCAATCTCAGCGTTCACGACGCGCAAATCTTCACGACGCGTGACGGCATGGCGATGGACACCTTTATCGTGCTCGAACCCGACGGCAGCCCGCTGTCCGGCGATCGTCATGAAGCCATTCGTCAGGGCCTTGAACAAGCCATTACGCAGCGTTCATGGCAGCCACCGACGCCACGCCGTCAGGCGGCAAAACTGCGTCACTTTACCGTCGATACCGAGGTCAATTTCCTGCCGACGCATACCGACAGAAAATCGTTCCTTGAGCTTATCGCACTCGATCAGCCAGGCCTGCTGGCCTGCGTCGGTCAGGTCTTCGCCGACCTCGGCATTTCGCTCCACGGGGCGAGAATTACGACAATTGGCGAGCGAGTAGAAGATTTATTTATAATCGCGACAGCCGACCGACGTGCCCTTAATAATGTGCTTCAACAAGAGGTACAACAGCGGTTGACAGCGGCCCTCAATCCAAACGATAAAGGGTAGTGTGTTTTTTTTAATGGAAAGAGTTTAACAATGCAGCAGTTACAGAACGTTATTGAGACCGCTTTTGAGCGCCGCGCCGAGATCACTCCGGCAAATGTAGATACCGTTACCCGCGAAGCGGTTAACCAGGTTATTTCCCTGCTGGATTCCGGCGCACTGCGCGTGGCGGAAAAGATTGATGGACAGTGGGTAACGCATCAATGGCTGAAGAAAGCGGTACTGCTCTCTTTCCGTATTAACGATAACCAGGTTATCGACGGTGCGGAAAGCCGCTACTTCGATAAAGTGCCGATGAAATTCGCTGACTATGACGAAGCGCGTTTCCAGAAAGAAGGCTTCCGTGTAGTGCCGCCCGCGGCCGTACGTCAGGGCGCATACATCGCACGTAACACCGTGCTGATGCCGTCCTACGTGAACATCGGTGCCTACGTTGACGAAGGTTCCATGGTCGATACCTGGGCTACCGTTGGCTCCTGTGCGCAGATCGGTAAAAACGTTCACCTGTCCGGCGGCGTCGGCATCGGCGGCGTGCTGGAACCCCTTCAGGCTAACCCGACCATCATCGAAGACAACTGCTTCATCGGCGCACGCTCCGAAGTGGTTGAAGGTGTTATCGTCGAAGAAGGCTCCGTGATTTCAATGGGCGTTTACCTCGGCCAGAGCACCAAAATCTACGATCGCGAAACCGGTGAAGTGTTCTACGGGCGCGTACCGGCAGGCTCCGTTGTCGTTTCTGGCAACCTGCCTTCCAAAGATGGCAAATACAGCCTGTACTGCGCGGTTATCGTGAAGAAAGTCGACGCGAAAACGCGTGGTAAAGTGGGCATCAACGAACTGCTGCGTACGATCGACTAACTGAGTTGTTAAAAAAGCGGGGGCGACCCCGCTTTTTTATATCTGACGCTGGCGAAAAAGGATTTTTTCGTTAATTATTCAAAGGTTAAGTTTACTTCAAGGATAACGCTATGTACGACAATCTGAAAAGTTTGGGCATTACCAATCCTGATGAAATCGATCGTTACAGCCTCCGGCAGGAAGCCAACAACGATATCCTGAAAATCTATTTTCATAAGGATAAAGGCGAGTTTTTCGCAAAAAGCGTGAAGTTTAAATATCCGCGCCAGCGTAAAACCGTGGTCGCCGACGGTGTGGGTCAGGGATATAAAGAAGTACAGGAAATCAGCCCGAACCTGCGCTATGTGATCGACGAACTGGATCAACTTTGCAAACGCGATCGCACCGAGGTGGATCTGAAACGCAAGATCCTCGACGATCTGCGTCATCTCGAAAGCGTGGTTGCTAACAAGATAACCGAAATTGAATCCGATCTTGAGAAGCTGACTCGAGGTAAATAAGTTATTGCGTGTGATTTGTCTTGCCTGATGGCGCTTGCGCTTAACAGTATCTACAAACCCCACGAATCGTAGGCCGGGCTAGCGCCAGCACCGCCCGGCAAATTCCTTCTACCGCTGTTCATCCAGCTGTAGCGCGACATACAACAGCAGCCTGTCGTCAAAATTACCCAGATCTAATCCGGTCAGTTCAGAAATGCGGTTTAACCGATATTCCAGCGTATTACGGTGAATAAACAGCGCTTTTGACGTCGCCAGTGGCTGCACATTATGACGAAACCACGCCGACAACGTTCGCCGTAAAAGGCCGTTGTTATCCATCGTTTTGAGTTTTGCCAACGGGCGAGCCAGCTCGTTCGCCTGCCAGCCGCCGCGTAGACTGTCGAGCAGAACCGGCAGCATTAAATCCTGATAAAAATAGCTCCGGCTTTCCGGCATCCGCTGTTTGCCCACCATCATGGTGGTGCGCGCGGTGCGGTAAGAACGGGCAATGCTGCCCTGCCCTGTGAAATAATTGCCGAGTGCCACACGAAAACGCAGCTGACCGTTCTCTTTCATCCGTGCGATCAACTGTTCCACGCGCTTGCGGTGATCTTCGGCATCCCATCGACCAAACGTATTCAGCGCGGGTTTCAACACCACCATTTCCGTCAGCGACACGATCGCCACCAGATTATTACGTTCTGGTACGGTCAATGCCGTTTGGAGCTGTTGTAATTCTGCCATCGCACTGTCTACGCCTAACTGTCCGCTATCCACTTCCACCACAGCGACAACGCGTGGCTGATTAAGATCGATACCCAGCCGTTGCGCCCATTCAGTGAGTGCAGGCGTGTGCTCTTCCGCCTGAATCAGGTTCATCACCAACTCTTCACGCAGACGGGTGTCCTGCGCCAGGAGATGCATCAACCGTGATTGCTCGAGCATCATTTCAGCAGTCATGCACACCAGTTCACCGTATTTGCGCAGTGACGCGGGTTCACCGGTCAGACCGATAACGCCGACGATTTCACCTTCCAGACGTAACGGCAGGTTAATCCCTTGTCGCACGCCATGCAGATGACGAGCGACGGCAACGTCAATATCCACAACACGGCCTTGTGAAAGTACCAGCAGCGCGCCTTCGTGCAATTCCCCAATACGTTCGCGATCGCCGCTGCCAATAATCCGGCCACGCGCATCCATCACGTTGATATTGGTATCAATAATGCGCATGGTACGCGCCACGATGTCCTGCGCCATTTTGGTATCAAGATGCCAGCCAGCCATAACCCCTCCCGTCAGCAGAACAACAGAATAGAGAAGTACATCAGGCCGTGCATTGTGCAAATGCACAAACTGCGATGAGGAAATATGAAGTTGTGGGAAGGTTCACAGAAAGAAAGCGAGGAAAAGAAAACGCCCCTCTCCGGGTGGAGAGAGGCGGTAGGGATTACTGCATCAACAGGTAGATAGTGCTGTCGCCACGCTGGATATTCAGCGCCAGAACAGACGGCTTGCTGTCGAGGATCTTACGCAGGTCAGCGATATTCTTCACCGGCTGCTGGTTAGCACCCATAATCACATCACCTTTTTTCAGGCCGATTTGCGCCGCCTGAGTCCCGGCTTTCACGCTGCTAACCACAACACCTTTATCAGCGCCTTTGTTGCTCATCTCCGCGCCATCAATGCCGTTGAAGATGCTGCTTGAGTCAACCTGAGTCTGGCTGCTTTGCTGCAGTTCAATGTTCACATTCACAGGCTTGCCATCACGTACCAGGCCGAGTTCCAGTTTACTGCCGACCGGCATCGTACCGACCTGGGCACGCAGCGCTGAGAAGCTGCTGATTGGCTTGCCGTTCAGAGAGGTGATCACGTCACCGGCTTTGATGCCTGCTTTCGCCGCAGAAGAGTTCGGCAACACCTGGCTTACGAACGCACCGCGCTGAGCGTCAACTTTCATCGCTTTCGCCAGATCAGAGCTCAGTTCAGTGCCCATAATCCCCAGCTCACCGCGTTTCACCTGGCCATACTTGACCATCTGCTCGGTCAGGCTTTTCACCATGTTACTTGGGATAGCAAAGCCGATACCGATGTTGCCGCCGTCTGGTGCGAGGATGGCGGTGTTAATACCGATAAGCTCACCGTTCAGGTTCACCAGCGCACCACCGGAGTTACCGCGGTTGATTGCGGCGTCGGTCTGAATAAAGTTTTCGTAGTTTTCAACATTCAGGCCACTACGGCCCAGCGCCGACACAATACCTGACGTCACGGTTTCGCCGAGACCAAACGGGTTACCGATAGCCACGGTGTAGTCACCTACGCGCAGCGCATCCGAATCAGCCAGTTTAATGGCGGTCAGATCTTTCGGATTCTGAATCTGGATAAGCGCGATGTCAGAACGCGGATCTTTGCCCACCACTTTGGCGTCAAATTTACGGCCATCGCTCAGAGAGACTTTAATGGTGCTGGCGTTATCAACCACATGGTTGTTAGTCACCACATAGCCTTTCGCGGCATCAATAATGACGCCAGAGCCCAGCGCCATGAATTTTTCCTGCTGGCTGCCGCCGTTGCCGCCACCCGGTGCGCCCTGACCGCCACCCTGACAGAATGGCGAATTCTGGAACGGAGAACCGTCCTGGCAGAACGGTGAATTATCACCAAAGAACTGCTGGAAGTTACGTCCCATACGCGGTGTATTCACCGTGGTGCTACCTTCCACGTTGATGCTCACAACCGAAGGCATCACTTTTTCCAGCATCGGTGCCAGGCTTGGCATCTGCTGGGCTGTGGTTGTCGCGGTGGCGGTGGTTGCAGAGGATGCGGTTTCCGCAGCCGATGCAGACAGCGGGGACAGGGCCAGACTTAAACTAAGAGCCAGTGCACTCATTGCTAACGTGGTTTTTTTCATATGTCGTAATCTCGAATGTCAGATAATGCAAAAGTTGCTGTGTACGTAACAGTCAGAGTCAATTTATAACGCGAAGTTCCGGATTTAAGTTTCTGGAAAAAGTAAAAAATTATTGTCCGTCTTTACAAAACTCCGACGTTATTCCACGGCCATCAATCGCCGGTATTCATCCCATGCATAGAGATCGGTCATGCCGCTGATATAATCCTGAATCAGGCGACAGCGATAATAGTACTCCATGACAGGATACTCGGTAGCGTCACGTGGGATTTTATTTACCGCTTCAACATAGGCCAATCGATGCCGCGTAGAAAGTTTCTGGAACAGGCGGCTTTCAATCGGTAAATGGCGCAAACGCTCTTTTTCCACCAGCTCGTTAAAATCGGCAAGGGATAATTTCAACAGCGGTTGATAGATCTCCAGCAACCCACTGATCACACGATATCCCTGCAATTCTAACTGCTCAACATCCGGATGACAGAACACCTGCTTTATGGCGACGTTTTTATATAATTCAAGTAACTGACTGTAATCGCTATCATCCTCCAGCAACGCATGGTTGAAATCGCCCGCATATATCTGCGACAGATTGTCGATAAATCGCTTCGCGGCAAAAGGCACCAGTTTATTCAGCGTATTGACCCGCAAATACATAAAGAACTGATCTTCTGTACTTCGGCTCAAGGTATTAGAACGCGATTTATCCCATGCGTTTTCGACCACTTGTGAGAACAAGGAACCTTTTTCATGAGTGCCCCACGCGTCATACAAGTGCTGATAAAGTTGCTCTACGCTGAAGATTCGTTTTTCTACGGCATCTTCCAGATCCGCCACGCAATAAGAAATATCATCGGCAGCCTCCATAATCCACGTCAATGGATAACGACTGTAAGGGGCTAAATCAAGTTCTTTACGTAACCGCTCAATATAAGCCTCTTCAGAAAAGTAGTAGCCGGGTTTCTTCATTAAATAACTGTGGCTTTCTGGCGGGTTGCCACGCCACCACGCGGGGCGTGTGTACTTAAGAATACAGCCCACCTGCGACCAGGTAAGATTCATACGCATCAACGTATGTACCAGACGAATACCTTGAGCGTTGCCTTCAAACTGACAAAGATCCTGTCTTACCCGACGACGTAATTCATTCAGAGTATCTTCACCGTCTCGCAAACGCAGCGAGCTGACAAGGCAGCGATCTTCGCTTAGCGGCTGACTGGCCGCATCGGCGGGCCACAGGCGCTGGCGAAACCAGTCATTAATCGCCGCTTCACCGAAATGACCAAACGGCGGGTTGCCAATGTCGTGCATCAGGCAGGCCATCTCAACAATACTTTCAAATGGCCCGGTTAAATCGTCCAGCCCGTACACGTCCAGCAGCTTGCGCTGTTTCAGGCGGCTCAACACTTCTTTGGCGATATAACGCCCGACCTGCTGTACTTCCATTGAATGCGTCAGGCGCGTACGCACCGCCGCATTACGCTCCAGCGGAAAAACCTGTGTTTTTTGCTGCAACCGCCGAATGGCCGGAGAATTGATGATCCGCCCGCGATCGCTTTCGAAGATGCGCAGGATCTCATGTTCCGTCGCGGCGTTCTGCGGCGAGCGATAACGCCGACGCCAGTTTATCTTTGTGCGAAAATCAATTACGGCCATAGCCTCTCCCGGTCCGGAAATGCGTGCTCCATGATAAACTATGCCTTTAAACCCTTCACATCGCGAGTAAATCTATGAAAATCGGCATTATTGGTGCAATGGAAGAAGAAGTGACGCTGCTGCGTGACAAAATCCAGAACCGTCAGACCCTCACCGTAGGCGGGAGCGAAATTTATACCGGCCAGTTGAACGGCGCTGATGTTGCGCTGCTGAAATCAGGGATCGGCAAAGTGGCTGCCGCGATGGGTGCCGCCCTGCTAATTGAACGTTGCAAACCGGACGCCATCATCAACACCGGTTCCGCAGGCGGCCTTGCGCCATCGTTGAAAGTGGGCGACATCGTGGTGTCCGATGAAGCACGCTATCACGATGCTGACGTGACCGCGTTTGGCTACGAATTTGGTCAGCTTCCGGGCTGCCCGGCAGGTTTCGCCGCCGATCCAAAGCTGATTGAAGCCGCCGAAAGCTGCATCAAACACCTCAATCTGAACGCCGTGCGCGGGCTTATCGTCAGCGGTGATGCCTTCATCAACGGTTCCGTGGGTCTGGCAAAAATCCGCCACAACTTCCCGCAGGCTGTTGCGGTAGAAATGGAAGCCACCGCTATCGCCCACGTGTGCCATAACTTCGGTCTGCCGTTTGTCGTGGTTCGCGCTATTTCTGACGTGGCCGATCAGCAGTCACATCTGAGCTTCGACGAGTTCCTCGCCGTGGCGGCGAAGCAGTCCAGCCTGATGGTGGAAACGCTGGTCCAGAAACTGGCGAATGCGTAATCGTCTGACATCGGGCATTTTTGCCCTGCTGTTGTCCCTTCCGGCGTGGCTGTTCGCCGCGCCGAGGGTGATCACCCTCTCCCCTGCCAACACCGAACTGGCTTTCGCTGCCGGCATCACGCCGGTCGGCGTAAGCGCTTTTTCTGATTATCCCCCGCAGGCCGCAGGTATAGAAGAAATCGCCAGTTGGCAAGGGATGAATCTGGAACGCATCGTGGCCCTTAAACCCGATATCGTGCTGGCCTGGCGCGGCGGCAACGCTGAGCGACAGGTCAATCAACTCAGCGCGTTAGGCATAAAGGTGCTGTGGGTGGAAACGGGCAGCGTTGAACAAATTGCCAGTACCTTGCAACAGCTCGCCGCCTGGAGCCCAAAACCTCAGCAGGCCAAACAAGCGGCGCAGTCATTGCGGCATGATTTCGAGATGCTCAAACAAGAGCACGCCCACGCGCCGAAAAAAACGGTGTTTCTGCAATTTGGTACTAACCCGTTGTTTACCAGCAATAAAGATTCAATCCAGAACGAAGTCATTGAAGCCTGCGGGGGAATAAATCTCTTCGCCGATAGCCGCGTGCCGTGGCCGCAGGTGAGTCGGGAACAGGTGCTTGCCCGTCAGCCACAATTAATTATCACAGCAGGCGGCGAGGCCGACGTGGCGAAAATTGGGCAGTACTGGCGTGGTCAGCTTAATATTCCGGTGATTCCCGTCAACAGCGACTGGTTTGAACGCGCCTCCCCGCGTATTATCCTCGCCGCAAAACAACTCTGCACCGCGATGGCGCAGGTCAATTAACGGGAAACGCATCAATGCTTGTCTATTGGCTGGATATAGTAGGTACAGCCGTATTTGCCATCTCCGGCGTACTGTTAGCCGGTAAACTGCGCATGGATCCTTTTGGCGTGCTGGTGCTCGGCGTCGTCACCGCCGTGGGCGGCGGCACGATCCGCGATATGGCGCTCGCCAATGGCCCGGTATTCTGGGTTAAAGATCCTACCGATCTGGTGGTGGCGATGATCACCAGCATGCTGACTATCTTGTTGGTACGCCAGCCGCGCCGAATTCCGAAATGGATTTTACCGGTGCTGGATGCCGTCGGCCTGGCGGTATTCGTGGGTATCGGCGTAAACAAAGCCTTTGTGGCGGGAAGCGGACCGCTGGTCGCCATCTGCATGGGGGTGATAACCGGCGTCGGCGGCGGGATTATTCGTGACGTGCTGGCGCGTGAGATACCGATGATCCTGCGTACCGAGATATATGCCACCGCCTGTATTCTTGGCGGAATTGTTCACGCCACGGCGCACTACACCTTCAACGTCTCGCTGGAAAACGCAGCCATGTTTGGCATGCTGGTGACGCTCGGGATACGTCTGGCGGCAATACGCTGGCACCTGAAATTGCCAACCTTTGCGTTAGATGAAACAGGAAGGTAAGTCGGTTTTGTAGATACTGTTATGCCACGCAAGCATTTTCCATATGCAGCGTGGCATCGAACGGCTGTCCTGATTTCAGGACGCCGTACGCAACCTGCGCCAGTTTCCGCATCATCGCCCCGATTATCAGCTTCGCATTTTTCCCGT
>DASXML010000001.1:0-3525 GCA_036495715.1 Scandinavium sp. | reverse complement strand
GTCCCACCTGACCCCATGCCGAACTCAGAAGTGAAACGCCGTAGCGCCGATGGTAGTGTGGGGTCTCCCCATGCGAGAGTAGGGAACTGCCAGGCATCAAACAAGTGGAAAGCCCGGTCGAAAGACCGGGCTTTTTGCGTTTACGAATATAATCCGAAAAACGACAACAACGATCTCCTCGCTTCATCTGTGTTTTACCCATTGCTCAATAAAATCAGCTATCTGATTGATATTATTAAGATCAAGCAATGGCACTTGCACATCAATGTCTACGTCACTGGCTACAGCAATCACATGCTCGTCCAGAATTAACGCCTCGATGCTATGCCCACAATCTTGTCTGAAGAGTTGTATTTTCGTGACCGGTTCATGTTTAAATCCCTCAACAAGCACGAGATCCAGCTTAGAAAGATCCATACGGCTCACCAAATAACGTAGATCGAGTTCTTCATCATCAGGCGTTTCGGTCATTAATGCCCAGCGCTGTGCGCTAGCAACCAACGTTTGGGTAGCCCCCGCCTTACGAAGCTCGTAGCTATCTTTCCCCGGTGTGTCTACATCCATCCGGTGATGAGTATGTTTAATAAGCCCAGGGCGTAATCCGCGTGCGCAAAGTTGTGGAATAAGCGCTTTTAGTAGCGTCGTTTTGCCCGTACCGCTCCAGGCTACAATGGCCAGAACAGGGATCATGAGTCCACCTGCATATTTTGCAAATCTTCGAGAGTGTTCACGTTAATAAAGGCTGTTTTCATATCGCTAAAGTCAACGCGATGGCCACCGCATTGTTGGAGAAATACCATCACTCTACGTTCTCCTGCCGCCATATATGCTTCCAGACTCGATATCACGCTGCGATTAACAAGAGAGATAGCGGGATGATCGCGTTCCCCATCATGAGCCCATACTACTGGGGCACAGGCTTTATACTGTAAAAAGCGTTCAGTCAGACATTCTGGAATGAAAGGTGTGTCGCACGGGCAAAACAAAAACCATTCTCCTGCTGATTGCTGCATTGTCGCAAGCATCCCAGCGAGTGGGCCAGGATAATCAGGTAAAGTGTCCTGAATCACTATCAGACCGCTAGAACGATAAGCCTCCAACGATCGGTTAGCGTTAACAACCAGAGTGTCTGTCTGGACTGACAGCATATTGGCGACGTGCCGCCATAGTGGGATCCCATTAAGTTCCTGTAACCCCTTATCCTTACCACCCATTCGGCTAGCCTTTCCGCCTGCCAGTACGACTCCGGTTATCCCCTGATACTGCTTCACGAATATCGCCTCTTTTATTGTGGGTTTGACCCTGCTAACGTGTGAGCGTTAAGCGTAAGGAGCAAATGAATGAAATGTAAACGTCTGAATGAAGTGATTGAACTCCTCCAGCCGGCTTGGCAAAAAGAGCCAGAGCTGAATTTGATGCAATTCTTACAGAAACTGGCGAAGGAGTCAGGTTTTGCCGGTGAACTCACGGATCTTTCCGATGATATTCTGATTTACCACCTGAAAATGCGTGACTCCGCAAAGGATGCCGCGATTCCGGGAATTAAGAAAGATTATGAAGAAGATTTCAAAACCGCATTACTCCGCGCTCGCGGCGTAATTAAAGAGTAAAAGCTTGTAAGTGGCGCAACCGAAAAGGCTGTGAAATGGTATTCTGAATCATTCGCAGTAATTTCCGGATAATCGGATGAACAATAAGGCTTTTACTTTCCAGACTCTTCACCCGGATACCATCGTCGATGCCCTTTTTGATCAGGGCATTCGGGTGGATTCGGGTCTGACTCCTCTCAATAGTTATGAGAATCGTGTCTGGCAATTTCAGGATGAAGACAGGCGCCGCTTTGTCGTCAAATTCTATCGCCCTCAGCGCTGGTCAGCGGAACAAATCCGCGAGGAACATCAGTTCGCGCTTGAACTGCAGGCCGATGACGTTCCCGTTGCTGCACCTGTCGCATTTGAAGGTGAAACGCTGCTAAACCAGCAGGGATTCACCTTTGCTGTATTCCCAAGTGTTGGCGGACGTCAGTTTGAGCCGGATAACATCGATCAGATGGAGTGGGTTGGCCGTTATCTCGGTCGTCTCCACCAGACCGGCCGTAAGTCGTTGTTTACCGCGCGTCCGAGTATTGGGATTCAGGAATATTTACTGGAGCCACGTCAGATATTTGAAACGACACGACTTATCCCGTCTTCATTAAAGACTGAGTTTCTTGCCGCAACAGATAAGCTGATTGATGCTGTAATGCAGCAGTGGCACACTCGCTTCAACTCACTGCGACTTCACGGCGATTGCCATGCTGGTAATATTCTCTGGCGTGATGGGCCGTTATTTGTCGATCTTGATGATGCGCGTAACGGTCCAGCGGTCCAGGATTTATGGATGTTACTGCACGGCGATCGTGCCGAGCGTCTGATGCAGCTTGATATTGTTCTTGAAGCCTATGAAGAGTTCAGCACGTTCGATACGGCTGAGCTTGCCTTAATTGAACCTTTACGCGCTATGCGTATGGTTTATTACTTGGCGTGGATAATCCGCCGCTGGGGTGACCCTGCTTTTCCGGTGAATTTCCCTTGGCTTACCGAGGAAGATAACTGGCGCAGGCAAACCCACACGTTCCTGGAACAGGTCAGAGTTCTCCAGGAACCTCCATTACAATTAACACCGATGTATTAACAGACATTTTCAGGAGAGAATTAACAATGAAAAAGATTTTTCTGGCGCTGGCAGGAATGATTCTGGCATTCAGCGCTTCAGCCGCGCAAATCACCGAGGGTAAACAATACACAACACTTGAGAAACCTGTCGCGGGTGAGCCACAGGTACTTGAGTTCTTCTCATTCTATTGCCCGCACTGCTATGAGTTCGAACAAGTTCTCCATGTTTCTGATAACGTGAAGAAAAAACTGCCGGAAGGCACCAAAATGACGAAGTATCACGTTGAGTTCCTTGGCCCATTGGGCAAAGAAATTACTCAGGCGTGGGCGGTAGCAATGGCGCTGGGTGTGGAAGATAAAATCACCTCCCCGATGTTTGAAGCTGTGCAGAAAACCCAAACCGTACAAACCGTTGCTGATATTCGCCAGGTCTTCGTGAATGCTGGTGTTAAAGGCGAGGATTACGATGCTGCGTGGAACAGCTTCGTGGTGAAATCTCTGGTTGCTCAGCAGGAGAAGGCCGCAGCTGACCTGCAACTGCAGGGTGTTCCGGCAATGTTCGTAAACGGAAAATACCAGCTGAACCCACAAGGCATGGATACCAGCAACATGGACGTGTTCGTGCAACAGTATGCCGATGCGGTGAAACAATTAGTTGAGAAGAAATAAAAACAACGCCGGTCAACTGACTGACGCTATTACCTGAAGCCCCGGCACGTACGTAATGCCAGTCAGTTAAGCGCGGTGGTCGCTATTCCGTTCACCTGATGTCCGCAGACACCTCTGCACTTTCATCCGTGAACGGGCAAAGGGGAATGACCGAATTCCCCTTTGCAATCCCTCCGGCCCCGCAATTGAAATCGGTGCTTCG